>JAZNXW010000001.1:0-31843 GCA_045594085.1 Eubacteriales bacterium
GTTATCATACACATATCCGCGGTAACGTAGCGGATTGTGCACACCAAGCGTTGATGCCATGCTGCCTGTCGTTGATAGGAGCACGCCCCACGCATTGTAGGTGTACTCTACAACCGCTGTTCCGGTGGAATCGAGAATCGCAACGATATCGCCTTGCAGATTCTTGACGTAGTAGTACGTCGTGCCGTTATAGGTCACGGTGTCGTTCACGAAATACAGCGTGTTGCCGTTCACCGTCATCTGCGAGAGCGAACTGCCGTTGTAGACGTATGTGTACGTTGTTGTTCCGTCGCTTCTGTACGTCCTCAAGCCGTCGGCATTGTGCTCGTGCGTCCAAGTTGTGTTACCATAGCGTATGCTCGCGAGCTGCCGTCCGTGCTCCCACGTGAGAACCCAGTTGGCTCTGTTCGTGAGGTTACCGCATTCATCGTAGGTGAAATACCTGCCGTCGTGCACGGTGAGCAGGTCGCGCCAGCTGCCCGTGTAGTACGTGTACGGGAGCGTTTCGACCGCTTCGCCGAGGTCGCCCGTGGTGTATGCGTATTCAGTTTTGCAGGTGATGTTGCCGCCCTTGTCGTACGTCCACGTCCAGGTCTTGCCCGCGGCTTGGTTGTTCTCGCGGATGAGCTGATTCGCGGAGTCGTAGACGTAGCTTGTGGTGTTTTCGCCGTCGCTGACGGAGAGGATGTTGCCGTTGCCGTCGTAGGTGTACGTGTAGGTCACATCGTACACGGCGGAATCGACAGTGAGGGTGTAAATTTGGGTCGTGCTCAGGCGGAGCGCAGGGAGCTCGTAGGAATACGAGGTAGCGTAAACGCTCTCGCCGTCGCTCGCAAGCGTCTGTCCGCACACTCTGCCGTAGGCGTCGTAGGTTAACGTCTTGGCGGTGTCGCCGCTCGTGACGGTAGTGATGCGGTTGTCATCGTCATACGCGTAACTGATCGTATGCGTTGAGCCGTTGATCGTTTCCGTCTGAGTGGACAGGTTGTTGTTTGTGTCGTAGCCGTAGCTGACGCTGTGGGTGTCCGTACCGTCACTTTCCGTGTACTTCACGAGTCTGTCAGTGAAGTCGTAGTAGTAGGTGGTCGTTGTACCCGTTGCGGAATCGGTGACGGACGCGAGCGCGCCGCTGTTATCGTAGCGGTACGTCACGGTGTCGCCGTCTTCGTAGGTCTGAGTTTCCAGCCGTCCGTATTTATCGTAATTATATTCTACACTATCTTCGTTTCCGTAGTCAATACTCGCGAGGTGTTTATTTTGGTCGTCCGTGTAGGAATACGTCGCGAGCAGGTGACTGCCGATGTTGATCGACGTCCGAAGCGAGAAATCACCGTAGGATATGGTGTAGGTCGTCGTAAACGTCTCTATCTGCGTCAGAAGATCGTCGGTGTAGGTATACTTCGCGCGCATACTTGTGCCGAGGTCCGTTGTCGTGATCGTCGTTGCGATACGGTACAGATCATCGTAGGTGTAATACGTGCGTGTCGCGTCCGTATCGTTCGGGTATTTCACCCATTCGAGCGCGTTAGTGTCGGCGTTGTAGCTGTAGGTCGTGACGTTGCCCGCCGTGTCCGTTGTTGCGGAAAGGCGGTTGCCGTTTGAAGCATACGATGCCGTGGCGACAAGCGGGTTTCCCGTCGTGGGGAAATAACTTACCATTGTGTTATTTCCGTAAGTATCGTAGCCGAAGGTACGCGACACACCTTCTTCTGTGACGACTTTTGTTACGTTATGGTAGCTGTCGTACGTGTAGGTTACCTCGGCTCCGGTGGGCAGGATTTCTTTGGTAAGATCGTTGTCGGTATATTCGTACGTTGTGATCTTGCCTTGAATGTCCTTTACCGCCGTCACGTTGCCGTCGGCGTCATAGGCGTAGCTGTTGCCGAATTCTTCTTTGTAGAGCTGAATTCCGTCAAACAGCATCGTGTTGGCGTTGTAATCGTAATGCACGGATACAGTCACAGACGTGTATGCCTGCTCCGCGACCATCACGCCCGCCGCATACTGCCAGCTCGACGCACTGTCAGTATCGGGGTTGAATTCGAAATCGAAGTTTCCCTTTGTTCCGTCCGAATAGTTGAACGTACCTCTGATCGAGAAAGTCCGAGTCTCGCCCGTCAGCGGAACAGCATCGCCCTTTGCCCAGCCCGCAAGCACGTACGTGTCTCCTGAGGCTCCGCTTCCGGGGATCGTCTGCGAGATGTATTTTGCGGCCCCGGGATCACCGACGATTTGGAATACGTTTCCGTCAAGCTGGGCGGTGGCGGTCGATGAGGTTGTAGTATTTTTGTCCGTAGACGTATCGCAGTCGGCACCAACAACCCAACAGCTCTTTCCATATCTGAAATTACCGTTGTTGACAAGATTGTATCTGCTTGCCGTTTCTGCTTTTTCGAGCTGAACACAATCGAAATATGCGGAGCCGTCAACAGCATTAAGACAAGCGTATACTGTCACATCAGACGTGGATATGTTGCGGTATGTTACCTGAACACGAGTCCATTCACCGACGGATGATACTGTCTCCGACACCACGACATCCCCTACTGAAGGAATAATGGCAATTGATGCTTTGGATTCTCCGCTTGTTTTAACGTACGCTGACAAAGTGAAGGATTGTTCTACAGATATCGTATTGGGAGAGGTATACTTTATCGAGGCGTCCGCATTTTCAGTTTCGTTACTCAGAAGAAGTGACTGTTTTCCTTGATATTTTTCGGTCGTTACTAAGGAAAATGTTGACCCTGAGGTATACGCAGTCCACAAAAGGGTTGACGTTTCAAAATGTCCGTTATAAACGAAATTGCTTACCGTGTTCTGCAGCTTTGATGACAATCTGAGCTGGTTGCCCTTGCCGGTTGCGGCTGTATCCGTAGCATATTCCGCGAATTGAGCTCTTCCTTCTCCGTCCTGAACGGAAACGGTGTTGCCCCAGTTGTTGAACTGCATTATCTGCGAGTTTCCGTTATTGTCGGTGATCGTTGTCATATTATGGGCGTATTCGAACGTCAATGTGCCGCCCGCTACGTCACCGTCAAACTCCGAGATCGTTGCAACTCTGGACGGTTTACCTGCGGGAGATTGATACTCGGAAGATTGATCATCGGAAAATGTATTATACGTATACGCAACCTTATATCCGTCAACGTCCGTTGCGGATGTGATCAGGCTCCAAGTGGAATCATATGCAAACGAGACGCTTTCCCCGTCCTTATATGTGATACCGATAAGATATCCGCCCGTATAGCTGTAATCAACGTAATAAAGAAGCGTTGATCCCGTGCCGTAATATCCTATACGGGATAAAAATCCTCCGCCGTAGGAGAACGTATACTTACGCCCGATGCCGTCCGTGATCTGCGAGATCAGATATCCGGACGTGGTTGTATACGTTATGTCGATGCTGCTTTTTGTGGCTTGATTGTTTTCGATCTTGGTCAGACGTCCGTACGAGTCAAAATAGCTTGTGTTGTCGTATTTATCGGCAATGCTGTACTTGTACGTACTGCTCGTGCCGTCTGTTTTTAAAGTAAGCTCAAGCCCGTCTTCATCCGTGTATGTGGCGGTATCGCTGTACTTGAAGTAATGCTTTGTTCCGTCGGAGTCTTCCCAAACGTAGTAACTGCTGTCCTCCGACCATTGATATACTCGCTGGTTGTAGTTTGTACGCCAACCGATTCCCACGCCGAAAGTGTTTCCGGTAGAAACGTCGTTGGCGTTATGCACGTGACTGATGGATACGGGCATACGGTTGCCGCCGAATCCCATATCATCGTGAACCCACACAAGATTTCCAGTATAATCGTTCACATATCCCGTACCCGCCCTGCCTGCGGATGATGCGGTATAATCCCAATAGCCTTCAAGTCCGTTATTGTTGCGGAAAACTATGACAAGATAGGGTTTGTTAGAGGCGTGATCGGATGATGCGAAATATATACGGTTAGTTGTTGTGCTGCTTTCCGTAGCGTCGTCCGCCTTGAACATCATTCCCGTGTTATTCGCAAGGCTGTATTCGGGATCCGAATACCATCCGCATACGATGTCGGTTACGTCCCATGTGTAATATCCGGAGTTACGTACGACGGCGTAATCTTCCACCGTTTCGATATAATCCGCACGGGTAGACCAATCCATCTCTTCCGATGACCACGTTTCCGTTACCTTGTGAACTGTTATCGGTATGTATGTTGCCGATGTCGCGGGCTTATACAGCTGAATTGACGCACCCACGATCACGTCCGCGGAGCTGAGCGAAGGGAGAACTTTGTATCTCAAATACGTGCGCTCGATTCCGTATGTGGAATGATAACCGCACTCGATCGTTGAGTCGTTATACGACTCGGTCGAGTTTTCCATGACCGTCAGATCCTGAATATTGGTGCGTTCGCAGTTCGCATCGATTATCGGGTCAAGGATGACGGGCCACGCTCGTGTAGTTTCTGCGAGCCAATCCCGCGGAACGTAATATGAAAGCGTGTATACTCCATCCGCGCCGGTCAGGATAACGTCCACGTCGTAGGAATATTCGCCTGCGCTGTCCATCATATACGGTGCGGGCATCGTCAGGACGGGGACCGTACTGCCAACGGTAAACAGATCGATGCTTCCGTCAGCATTCAGCACGGGAGTCAGCGCACCCGTGTTCAGCGTGTATCTGTATCCCCAAAGAGTGCTGTCATATTGACCGATCGTAATTGTTTCTTTAAGCTGATTGGATTTAAGATCGTAGGTTATATGAGTATTCGAATACACGTTCGAATACGTCAGCCTTGAATTAAGCTTGTCGGGAACAGTTTCGGCATACTCAACGCTTTCAAGAAGTGTAGAGTTGTCAAAGGTCTGTATCTGTGCCAACGACTGCTGTACACTCGAAACAGAAAGCGACGCGGCATCCGGCTCGGAGCTTGTAACCGATGCAACAGCGACACCTCCGCTTGACGAAAGCTTTCCCGACATCTCAAACGATACAGTGTAGCCGTCCTTTTTAACGGATACCGCACTCGAGCCTGTCAAAGTCTGCGGAAGGTACACCTCCCAAAGTCCGTCTGTGTTTGTGTAAAACGTGTCGCCGTTTACAACTGCTGTTTTCAAAGTGTTGTCTATGTCTTTCCACACTCCGTCATCGTCATAATGAACGGAGTCGGGATAGATAGCCGCCACGCGTGTTCCGTTACCCGTGACGAATTCTTTGTAGAATTCGCCGCGTTTGCTCTCGTCTTCCTCGATTATCTGAGTGCCTTCGACCTCCGAAACGCTTCCGAGATCTGTTATTTCCGAATCACTCAAAACCTCATCCGACGCAGATATTGACAGCGCAAAGCAATGCACGGTAAATATATTGATTATGACCGCGATTGCCAAAATTAAGCTTGTGATCTTTGTTTTCTTCATGACAATCTCCTGTTAAGTTGAGGCAAGCCGCAAAAAGCGACTCGCAGACGAAAATGTTTGATTAATGTATATTATTGGGGGTGTCTGTAGGAAACAAAAAAGCGCACAAAGACCCTATGTCTCTGTGCGCGTTATTTAATGAAGATCAATCTACTGACGGTCATCGCTTTCCTCGCTTTCGGGGTCAAAACGGTGGCTATTATCTTACAATAATATTTTATAGGAATATTTTTCCTATGTCAAGCGACGCCGGATAACCGGTCGGATTTTGGGGCTTGGTTTTGTGAGGTGCGATATTTCATGTCGCAGCCCATACCCCTATGGACGCACTCATCAAAAGGCTCCCTTGTGCAAAGGGAGCTGTCGCGTTAGCGACTGAGGGATTGTTTTTGCTTAATTTCTTCATTTCACAATCCCTCCGTCAGCCTTCGGCTGCCACCTCCCTTTGCACAAGGGAGGCTTTTACGCTACCACCATTATAACACAAATCGGCAGAGAAAAGAAGTTCTCTGCCGAAGTTTTGTGCCTGCCAATTCTCCGCCAAGAATGCAGAGAGAAATGCGGTTTCTTTTTTGTTTTTCATTTACTCTTTTTCTTTATGTATCGCGATCGCATTAAAGACCGCGTCGGACACCTTTTTGCCCACCCACGCGAAGAGCACGCCAAGCACGATGCCGCCGAGAATGTCGGTGGGATAATGCACGTACAGATACATGCGAGAAAATGCGATGAGCGCCGCCAAAACGAGAGCCGCGATGCCCCATTTTTTATAATAGAGGAACACTACAGCCGCGCCCTCGAAGCTTGCCGTCGTATGTCCGGACGGGAAGGAAAAATCGTGCTGTACCTCAATCAGATACGGCGCGATGCCCGCGACGTCGTAGGGACGGATGCGAGCGACAAGCGGCTTCAAGGTCATGTTACAGAAGATGAGACCCAAAATCAGCGCGATCGCCATGGCAAAGCCCGCTTTGCGCGTCTTTTTCGGGATGAGGAGCGCCACCGCAAGGATGATCCAGAAGATTCCCGCATTGCCGAGAAGAGTTATTTTCGGCATAAGGAAATCAAGGAAGGCGCAGCGGAGGTGCTGAGCGATAAAATCAAGAAATTTCAGTTCAAAAGCGTTCATAAATCAGTTATTGTTGCACCATTCGTAGATTTTGTAGCCATCGTCCGTCGCATGGAGGAATACGTACATATCTATAACGTCGGGGCGCGCCGCGCTCTTACCGTTATAAAGGATATGGTTGAACGAGATATGGCAAGTAACCGTCGTTTCGTTCAGCGCGAAGAATTCGCCGACCTCGATCTCAGTGAACTCATAACCATCGTGATCCATAACCATCCAAAGGTCCTTGCCCGCCTTTTCGATGCTGTCGTAAAGCGCTGTGCTCGGATCGAAATATGATTTGATCTTGGAGAAGCTCGAGTCTGCCTGCATATATGCTGCATAGCCCGTGATCGCATTTGTGACGAACTCGCCGAGCTCGCCCTTGAGCGCTTCGCTGTAATTGATGCCCGCAGTATAAACGAGAGTTTCCTCATCGTATTCGCACGCAACGTCGTTGCCGTTTTCATCCTTAACAAAGACAGCCTCAGGGACACTCTCAAGTCCCGCAACGCGGTATGTGCAATAGCTGACACCCTCTACGTCAGAGGGGAGGTCTGAGAGAACGTCCTTATTCTTGAAATAATCGAGGACGTGACTGTCCGTCAACGCCATTTCGCCTATTGCAACGGAATATCCCTCGGGGGCGTGAACGGTGACGGTGTAGGTGATGACCGGTTCGGTGTCCTCAATGATCTCGGTGGTGTCCGTTTTAGTGGACACGAAAAGCTCAAGGCTTTCAAACTTGTACGTTGCATAGCCGTGCTCTGTCGTTTCGTCCGAAAGCGTGAGATTGATCGCCGCGATCTTGACTTTACCGGCCTTTACGATATACGTCGCGGAATTTTCGTCTGTTGCCGAACCGAGCGAATACGTAAGCTTACCTGCGGCGATAACCTTCGTCAAATGATCCGTGATCTCGGCGGAGGTTGCTCCTCCTGCGTCATAAACCGCGTCTGAGAGTAGCGCGGAATAATCGACCGTCGGCTCAAAATACTTCGCGAACACCTCTGCGGCGACGTATTTCGGCTGTGCCGATTCATATTCGGCAAGTCTGCCCGACACGATACCGAGCGTAACCGTGATTGCGAGGATCGCAATGACAAGACAGGAAAAATAGATCAAATAGAACTTGGGGAAGCTCTTTTTCTGGTTGCGTTTTTTCATTTATCCACCCTGCCTTTCTTTATTCCTCAGGCATAACGAGGAAATACGTGGGCATACGGCGGGGCTTGGTAAACGCCTTATAGCGATTTGTCAGACCCTGAAGCTGATATTCGTCAAGATCAGAGGTATCAACGCCGTACTTTGTATAATAGTCCTCGTAATACATCATCGCGGAGGATCCGCCGTCAAGCATTCCCGCCGTGACGGCACCGTAAGAAAGCATAAGGTCGATAATATCGTTTCTCGTTGCACCGAGGCTGGATGCGGTTCTGCCGTCTGTTACGATGAGGATAACTGTGCCGTCCAGACGCTGACCGATGGCGGTACGCTGAGCCGTGCCCGTGTTGCCTTCGGCATAATGAAGAGACACACTGACTCCGTCATTTGAGATTAGAACGTTACCTGTCTGGAAGGAAACGCCGTCACGGATACCGAGTGCCTCCGCCTCGTCCTTCTTCATCGAATTTGCAACAACAAGCTTGTTGTTCTTATCAAAGCCAATGAAGGTTCGTTTTGCGCCGTCATTCCAAACGCAGGAGCCGAGCGAATACGTCAAACCGATCGGATTGTCACCCGTGCCCTGTCCGTTCGTATCGGCAAATTCACCCGCATTGATTGCGGCGATAGCGCCGTATTTTTCAACGATATTGAAGATTCGCATACCCGTTTTGCCGCTCTTATAGTCACTGGACGTGCCGACGCACACTCTTGACGGGTCCTTGACAAGCAGGATATACGCCTTGAAGGTCGATCCCGAGTAGGTTTCATAGATCATTCCGTCGATCGCATCAGCCCATTCATCAGCGACGGGAGGAGTAGGCTCGACTGTTTCACCGCCCTCGTCAGTTTCGGGAGGGAGCTCCTCGCCTCCGGACTGATCCGTATCAACGGGACCGGGCTTGACGATTGAATCCATGGGAATGACGTCAACGTTGACGTCCTCACTCTTGGACACGATCTGTTCAACAACAGCATCGTCGAGGAAAAGTCCCGGCACCCATTTCGTCGCACTTGCCTGCATTGCAGAAAGCACGAGCAGGTCGCGTACAGTTTCGCTGGGGCCGGTCGCAATCGTCTTACAAAGCGCAAAAAGCGCAAAAACGAGCACGAATATAACCGTAAATATTACAAGAAGCACGCGTCCGACGACGGAATAGCGTTTCTTTTGAGGTCTTTTTTTAGATTTGAGCGTTCTTTCACGCGTGCCGGACGGCTGAGGTATCGGCTGACGCGCGGGCACGGGCTGACGCTCGGGTGGGATTTGTGAGTTATTCATTCTAACGTCCTTTCGGGAGATTTACGTTGGCAGGATCAGTTAAACACCCATTTTTTCTGCACTCTGAACGAGATCAGGAAGAGCAGAACGTCAACGGGCATCTTGATGAGCGTTCTCAAAATCGCGCTGTCGATGGTGAGAAGATCCGTCAAAAGGAAGACGAGCAGCCACGACGAGAGCATTATCGGCACGGCAAGGCAAACGTAACGGAAGAAGGTACGTCCGATCCTGCCGTTGCTTTCAAACACGAGCTTTTTGTTGAGCGAGAAATTAAAAACGACCGAGATCACTCTCGCAAGCGCTGTTGCGGCGAAGACGTGCAGACGCGTACTGCCTCCGAACAAAAGCGCAGTCAGAAGGTAAAACGCGAGCAGATCCACGCCCGACGACATGATCGAGCTTGCTGCGTATTTGATGATAAGTCCGTATACACGGATCGAGTCGCGTATGGGACGAAAGTGAGATTTTTCGTTGTTATCGTAGTAAACCGTCTCGATCTTCACCTCTTTATATGGGATATTATCCGATCCCATCATCAGAAGCATATTGGTTTCGTATTCGTATCTGGTGCCCTTAACTTCGAGCATTTTGGGCACAAACTCGCGTGGGATCGCGCGAAGTCCCGTTTGCGTATCGGATATACGCATACCGCAGAAAAGGCGGAACACAAGCGAGGTCGTTTTGTTGCCGAATCGGGATTTGGGCGGAACGTGCGGAAGTGAAAAATCTCTGCAACCGAGAACAACGGCGGGATCCCCCTCCGTCATTGCGTGTGCACACGCAACAATATCGACTGTACGGTGCTGTCCGTCGCCGTCTGCGGTAACAACGCCGACGCTGTCGGGACGATTCTCGAGAAAATACGCAAACGCAGTCTTGAGCGCGGCTCCTTTACCGAGATTGACCTCGTGAGTCAAGAGCGTAACCTCAGAAAGCGAAGCAAGCTCGCGGAAATATTTCTTGTTTTCATCGTGGCTTCCATCATCGATCAGAATGACGTCGCCAAAGCCTGCGGCAATGGCGTCATTCACCGTCGAAACGAGCTTCTCGTCCGGATCAAGTGACGGAATTACGAGCGTAACGTTCAGATCTTTCATCATTAAAGCTTCTTTCTTCGTTTTAGTTTTTTCTTTTTACGGGAATTCATATTGACTGAAACGGCGGCAACTACGATAGCCACCGCAACAGCGGAAACAACCGCCACCGTCATAAGTCCGGTGCGTTTTTTATCCTCGCGTTGTTCTTTCTCGAGGCGTTCTTCTTCGGATTCCGCTATCGATTCGTCGATTGACTCCTGAATCTTCGATTCCTCCTCAAGGCGGAGGCTTTCGGACTCCGCGTAACGGGATTCCTCCTCAAGTCGGAGGCTTTCCGATTCCGCTATCGATTCAAGGCGGCTCGACTCCTCCTCGCGACTGATGCTTTCGGATTCGGCACGGCGCGACTCCTCCTCGAGACGCAAACGCTCCTCCTCTTGCTCCGCATACGTCATCACATTTTCAAACATATCACCGATGCCGCTGTCAAGTCCCACCGTGGTGCGGTACAGACCGTACTTACAGGGCGAATACGTTCTGATCTCCGTCGCCTTGGTGATAGTATTGCCGTTTTTGCCGTAGATCCAGCCGTAAAACCACGTCCAATGCTGAGATTTGTGATGAGCAAATCCGTCCTGAGTGACCTGAAAGGCGGTCTTTCCTCCGAACGCCTCAAGCGGTTGATCCCAATCCATCACGATAGGATTTTCTTTATAAAGGTGAATGTACGTTTTCGGGGTATCCCATATACCGTACTTCGCGGCAGAATCGGGGTATTTCGTTTCATCGGTGGCAAGCTCAAGTGCTTCCACAAGCGTATCTGTGTTAATTATGTGCTGTCCATGGCTGTATTCGCCTGCGAAATCATGTCCGATAACAACGAGCGGACGGAAGCGACGGAGCATTTCAACCTGAAACTCCACGATCTCATCGCGTGTGATCCCGTAGCTCGCCTGATGCGCATACGCGTCCTCTTTTGTTTCGGAATATTTATCTCTCATCTCACCGTAAATGGGATAGTGACGGACACCGACCTCCCAAAGCCCGTTGAGCTGTTCGTGAGGTCTATCGTGATATGAGAAGGGACTCGTGAAGTATACGACCTGGACGTTAAGTCCGAGCTCTCCCGCAAAATAAGGAAGGACTCCTGCGAAGAAAAGCTGTTCGTCGTCGCTGTGCGTCGAGCAGAGCATCAAGTCCGCTTCGCCGTCACAGGGCGGCTCCCAAACCTGCACCCACGAGGGAAGCTCACCGTTCTCGAAGGCGGAGACCTCGGAAACGGTCACATCCGACTCTGAAAAAGTCAGATAAACCGTCGTCGGTTCGTAACCGAAAATTTCCTTGACGTCGACGTATTCGTGCAAAAAGTCGTTTTTGCCGCAGATCTCCGACGTTTCGCCATCCGAAATCGTCCACTCGCCGGGTATGCGGTCAAAAACTACGTACAGCGACGAGACACCTTGTTCGGCGGTGACGGTCAGCGTCGTGCCCGCGGAGAGCTTGCGGTATGACGCCTCGTCGCCGTCCGTGAGCTTATAAAGACTTGACGCGCCGGAAAGCGAAAGCGGAAGCTGTTCTGCTTCCGTCGGCTCCTCCGCATGGATCGTCACGGCAAAAACGAGCGCAAACAGTATTAAAATGAGTAAAAAAAGCCAATGTTTTCGCATATAATATCCGTTTTGCCGCACATTGCGGCACATTACAAAGTAAACCATTTTTATTATATCACGCAATGTAACGTTTTTCAACATATAGCCGTCGAAAAATGGCGAAGGATTTTGGGGAAGCTCGCGAGGAAAATCACAGCAAGCGGCGTCCTTTCCATCGGGACTCAATTGCGGTGGCATAAGCCCGTACGGGAGATCGATAGAAGCTCCTCTCTTCGTTCGGTGCTTCCTGAAGTTCTCTTTTTACTCTGCCCCCGGCATTTGTCTCCTGAGAACTTCCGGGGCTCAATTGCGGGGCAGGCAAACAAAAAAACCTCCCACAAGGGGAGGTTTTTTGTTTGACCCGTACGGGAATCGAACCCGTGTTTGCGCCGTGAGAGGGCGCTGTCTTAGCCGCTTGACCAACGGGCCATCGCTGAAAGCCTTGCTATTATAACACAAACTTTTCACGATTACAATATCTTTTTACAAAAAAAATATTAAAAAGTCTTCCATCTTTCTTTTCCTCGGTCGCGTAATTAAAAAAATCCGCGCCTCATATACATAAAAAGTAAATCAAAGGCTATGGAGACAAAAATGAACCTACATCTGACAGACGAAAAGCCGACAGCGGTAATTTGCCGCGGGCTCACCGCCGCCGAAGCGGAGCGCTCTGCGCGACTCCACGGCACAAACACGATCTCAAAAAGAAAAAAGCTCTCCTTTCTGCGGCGTTGGCTGGACGGATTTTCCGATCCTATCATACGTATTCTCATCGGCGCACTTATACTGAACGTCGTCATCTCTCTCGGTGACGTAGACATATTCGAAACTGCGGGAATCCTCACGGCTGTCATAATTTCCACTGTCGTATCCGCGATTTCGGAGCACGGCAGTGAACGCGCGTTTGAAAAGCTCTCCGAAAAAGCCTCCTGCGAGGAGTGCCGCGTCCGCCGCGACGGAACGATCGTGTCGCTTCCCGTTACGGAGGTCGTTGTCGGAGATGTGCTTCTGCTCGGCACGGGCGACGGGATTCCTGCAGATGCGAGGGTGATCTCGGGAACCGTTTTCGTCGATCAAAGTGCGCTTAACGGTGAATCACGTGACGAAAAAAAGCGCCCCGGGCAAACCTCCGCGCTCACTCCGGACTCACCGAATGCGGTGCTGCGCGGATGCACCGTCACATCAGGCGCATGCGAAGCAGAGGTCGCACGCGTCGGCGAGGCGACGCTTTACGGCGGCATCGCCGCCTCTCTTTGCTCTGAAAAGCGCTCAAGTCCCTTAAAGCGCAGGCTTTCCGAGCTTGCATCGAGCGTCAGCTCGCTCGGCTACGCCGCCGCGATCCTCGTCGCGATCGCATATCTTTTCAACGAGCTGTTCATTTCAAACGGAATGGATCTCTCCGCTGTCCGCGCCGTCCTCACCGACGCAAAATACATCACATCCGAGCTTCTCTCCGCCTTCACGCTTGCCATTTCTGTGCTTGTCGTCGCCGTCCCCGAAGGGCTGCCGATGATGATAACCGTCGTGCTCTCATCGAATATGAAGCGTATGCTCCGCGACCGCGTGCTCGTCAAAAAGCTTGTTGGAATCGAGACGGCGGGTAGCCTTAACATACTTTTCTGCGACAAAACCGGAACCTTGACCTGCGGTGACTTCAGCGTGACGAAAATCATCACCGCCGAACGCGAATTTGCATCTGTGTCACGGATGAAGCCGTACCGTCCCATCTACGAGCTGTACCTGTCCTCGTGTCTTTGCAACACGGAATGCGTCATCGGCAGGCGCGGCTCGCGCCGATGCGCTCTCGGAGGGAACGCCACGGACCGTGCCTTGCTCGAAACGGTGATAGACGCCGCTGACGCTAAAAAAAGCATCCCTTCCGTCTCGGATCGCGTTATGTTTGACAGCAAGCGCAAATGGTCGAGCGCCACAGTGTCCGTTGACGGCGTATGCCGCACCTTCATCAAGGGCGCACCCGAGCTGATACTTCCGCGAGCCGACACCTGCGTGCTCGACGGGGGCGGATGCGGACTTTTTCGCAACAGACTGCAGATCGAGCACAAATACTCCGACCTTGCCGCGCTCGGAGGCAGAGTCATCGCGCTCGCCATCACGGACGGGAAGCTTCATGATAACGACAAGCTGCCCGATTCGCTTGCGTTCCTCGCGCTTGTTGTCATAAACGATGAGCCGCGTCCCGAAGCGAGATCCGCCGTTGCCGAGATCCGCGGCGCGGGCGTTTCAGTCGTAATGATAACGGGCGACGGACGCAGCACAGCGTCCGCGATCGCAAAGCGGGTGGGCATAATCAACAGCGAAGCAGATCTCATCCTCTCCGGCGAGGAGCTTCGCGCCCTCTCCGACGACGCACTCACGCAAAAACTGCCGCGTCTGCGCGTTATCTGCCGTGCACTCCCGAGTGACAAGGAACGCCTTGTGCGCGTTTCCGAGGCGGCAGGACTCGTCGTGGGAATGACCGGTGACGGAGTGAACGACTCTCCTGCGCTGAAAGCCGCGGATGTGGGCTTCGCCCTCGGAAGCGGCACCGAGGTGGCACGCGAAGCGGGCGACATCGTTATCCTCGACGACAACGTGAAGAGCATCGGCCGCGCGATCCTTTACGGACGCACGATCTTCGACAGCATCCGCAAATTCATCGTTTTCCAGCTCACGATGAACTTGTGCGCGGTCGGGGTGTCTGTGCTCGGTCCCTTCATTGGGATCGAAGCACCCGTCACCGTGATCCAGATGCTTTGGGTGAATCTGATAATGGACACTCTCGGCGGGCTTGCATTTGCGGGCGAGGCGCCACGTGCGGACTACATGAAGGAGCCGCCGAAGCGGCTTGACGAAAAAATACTGACGTCAAAAGAGGCTTCCGCTGTATTCGCGACAGGAATTTTCGCTGTCGGAATGTCGCTTTTCTATCTCAAAAGCGAGCTTTTCCGAGGCATATTCGCTTATGAAACCGACTATGGACGCTTCATCACCGTATTTTTCGCGATGTTCGTGTTCTGCGGCATATTTATGGCATTCAATTGTCGGACCACGCGTATCAACCTCACCTCGCATCTCGGAAAAAACCCCGCCTTTCTCTTCATTATGACGGCAACGGCGGCGGTTCAGCTCTTGATCGTCTATTTCGGCGGTGACGTATTTCGAACGACGCCGCTCTCTGCGCGCGATCTTATCTCTGCGCTCACAATCGCATTTTCCGTGATTCCCTTCGACATTATGAGGAAAATCCTCTCCAGAAAGAGGCGCCGATAAAAGTAAAAGCCTACGAAAACGATCGTTTTCGGAGGCTTTTTTATCAAGCTTTATTTATTTTCTCTTTTTCTTGCCCATTGCAAACGTGAGCGCGAGCGCAAGCACAAGCGCGGATACGTTTACGACAGATCCGCATCCGGACTCTTCAACGGAGTCCGTTACGGGTGTCGTATCTGTAGCCTCGGGCTTTTCGATCACGGGAGCAACGAGCTCGGTGCTTACAGCGGATGCGTTAGTGAAATAGAAGTGGACGTAATCAACGGAGCCGTCGAAGTATTCGCCGTCCTTGCCGCGTCCGAGGAAACCGCTTCCGTCGCATACGTCGGAGGGCTTGATCGACGTTTCAACGCAGTGTACGGTCTCGCCGTCAATGGAGAGAGCCGCCTTACCTTCAACAAACGTGATCTCGACCTTTGCCCAAGCGCCCTGTGTGAGAGCTGTCGCAGACGTAAGGGTTACTGTTTCGTCGCCGTCGGTGATGACGAATGCCGCAAGGCCGTCACCGTTCGAGGGGGTGAAGTACATTTCACCGTTGTCGCCTGTGTAATGGAAGAGCTTCTGCGAAGCTTCTCCACCGTCCCAATATACGTTTGCCGCAATCTGTATCTCATCGGAATAAACGGTAGAGCCGTCAAGAACGATGTATGCAGACTCACCGTCGAAGCTGTAAACGCCCTCGGCGCTGTCGTCTCCGATTGACCATTTTGCACCGCGCACGAGCGCGTACGTGGAGCTGTATTTTTCGGTCGTGATCGGGCCCTTATCCTCAGCAAATTCATAGCCGAGGTAAAGTCCGTCAACGGATTTGAGCTTACGTGTGTAATTGGTATCTGTCAGGGAGAGATAACCTGCCGCGGTACCCTTCTTGAGGGTGGATCCGGAGTCGTCGAAAAGGTCACCGTCAGCAACAGCCTGACCGGTAAGCTTACCTCCCGCAAGCAGGAGCGCAAGGCCCTTTGCGGTTGCGTTTTCCATCACCTTATACGTACCGGAAACGAATGCGGATTCGATGACCTGCGCGTTATCGGAGATAGCGGCATTGCCCACAACGATGGCATTATCACCTACGTGAGCATTGTCCAGTACCTTTGCGCTTCCCGCAACGATTGCATATCCGTCGATCACGGCTGTGCCGTTGACCTGTGCGTTGCCCATAACGATAGCATAATCGTCGATCACGGCATTTCCTCTGATGTTTGCCTTGCCGAGGACCATGGCATTCGGTCCTACGTAAACGGAATCGGACACCTTTGCCGTGGATGCAACAAATCCGCCACCGTTTTCGTGGTAACTGCCCTTAACCTTGCCGATCTCGAGAGTGCGTGTCTGCGGAACGGCACCGGTCATAACGACCTCATAGGGATAGCGGTTCTTGTTTTTGAATGCGAGCGACGTTTCGGATGTGAACGCATCGTAATTCTTGTATGTTTTGAGAGTGGGTGTTGCGGCAACGGTGAGGTAAGCCTCATCGACGCCTGCGGCGGATGCCGTCATCGTCTCGCCGTCACCGAAAAGCTCGGAATACTTCGTTTCGTCGCCCGAAACAGTGACGATGCACGCCTTCCACGCCGCGCCGTTGATCTTCGCAAGTCCGTTCAACGTAACGGAAATCTCGTCGCCCGTCACCTCAAGCGGAGTTACGACGTAAGCCGCCTGCTGCGGTGCACGTTCGGTGGGAACTGTGTACGTATTCTCTGCACCGATAACGGGCTCGAGCATTGTATAGAACTGCTGCCAGAAGAAGTTTTCATAGCTGACTTCGTTATTGATCTTCTTGAGGTAATTAGTCTGATGCTCGAGATCGAGAGTTGCCATATGTGCGGCGAAATATCCGAGAGTTTCATCAAGCTCAGCCTCAGCGAGATTTTCGATCATATCATAGATAAGACCCTTGGGATCGCCGTTCTGAAGAAGCTTCGCGACGAAATGCTTGCCGTAGCCCTCAAGATTATCGGGGTTCTCGGTGAGATACTGAAGTATCGGCCAAGCCTCGTAATACGCACGTCCGTTAGTCGATGTAAGGCTGATCGAACGCAGATAGAGGAAGGAGAGGTCGGTGGAATATCCCTGACCGGAGGTATAATATTCACTGTACAAATACTGCTCGCGGAACCAGTTTGCCATTGCCTCATACCAAGAGCCGAGGTATTCGCCGCCTGCCCATGAGTTGAAGCCCTGTGCGAACTGAGTTACGTGACCGAATTCGTGGGGAGTTACCCACGTTTCGGGCTTATACACCATCGCCCCCTGATCGCACATCAGATATGCGTAGCCCTGCGAGTCGATGCCGCCGTATGCCCAGCCTTCTTCATAGCCCGTGATACCCGTGCCCATAATAACGACATTGACCTTGTAATGCGTTTCCAAATCACCGGTCTTTCTCGTGCAGAGCGAGGGAGGCGTCATACCGAGCTCGCCCATATAGAGATCCCAGCAGCCCTCGAGGATTCTGCAGTTGCCCTCGAGCCAAGCCTCTGTGATGGCGGAATTGTTCTTATCGCCCCAAAGGATCTGGAAGTGCTCGCTTTCGTAGGAGTTGTACTTTTCGGCGGAGACCGTATAAGCGCCGTCCTTTACGGGACGCACCTTAAATTCGGGCTCTTCTTCCGCCGCGCCGACAGTCAAAGGAAGCGCAGAGATAAGAAGCAACGCCGTCAAAAGCAGTGTGATAAGCTTTTTCAGAGTAGTTTTCATACATTTTCTCCGTTTTTTATTTATTTCTTATTTATTTCGGAATCGGATGCAACAGTTACAATCTGTTAACAAATTGATTATATCACCCGTGCGTTTGTTTTGTCAAGGACGGCGCCGCCCTCCGAAATTAATATACACGTTTTAATAATACAAAAAGAGGACCCAAGGTCCTCTTTTGCTGTTTTATTCAGAAACGTAAACTGCGGCGATGTCGGGTGACGCCGAATCTGAATATGCATTAAAATACACCTTCATCTCGCCCGCAAGCTCCTCAATGCGGCACGCAAAAACCTGCGCGTTTGCGGCATCGAAGACATAAAGTCCCTCCTCGAGTTCATCCGCTTCAAATTCGTCACAAATACGTTCGAGCGCCGTGCCCGCATCCGTGCCTTTGAGGACAAAAACAATAACGCTTTCGTATCCGTGCTCATTTTCGAGCGTTGCGGCAACGTCCTCCGCCTCGCTTTCGTGGATGTCGATTGTCGCACCGTAGCCGCCCTCGTCACCGTTTTCTTCCGGCGATTCCATGTCATTCAAAACCTTATCCTCGGAAGCGCCCGGTCTGCCGCTTCCGTTCTGATCTCCCGCCATAGGCGCATTCGCGCCGCCGGACATGTTCACATCCATTTCTGCGTCAAATGCCTTGAATCCGCCCGATGCAAGCAACGCAATGCCGATTCCCGCGCACACGACAAACACAGCCGCGGCTGCTGTAAGGTGCCCGATAAGTCTGCGGCGGCGCATTTTTGCGTCCGTCGCGACAGCGAGCATCACTTTTTTCTTCAGGTCGGCGGGAGGGATCGGTGCCGCATTCTTCACGGACGCAAGCATTTTTTTGCATTCCTCAAGCTCCTCCCGACAGGCTTCGCACTCGGAAAGATGCGCCTCCGGCTCTTCACTCGAGCCGTTTTCGACGTAATCAAGCATCATATCTCTGAACTTTTCGCAGTTATTGTCCATTTTCGCGCACCTCCTCCCCGATGTTCTCACTTATATTGACGCACTTTACGTTCGTTTTGTTCCCGTTTTCGTAAAATTCCTTTAATTTTCCGCGCAAAGCGCCTCGCGCACGCGAAAGTCTGCTTTTGACAGTGCCGATATCGATGCCGAGCGTATCTGCCGCATCCTTGTAGCTTACTCCACCCATATCGCACAGCACAACAACCTCGCGATGATGCTCCGACAGCGCCGCAACGGCGCCGCGCACCGCATCTATGCGCTCCGATCTCAAAAGCTCATCCTCGGGCGTGCCGTCCGTATCCGCGAGCTCTCGCTCCGAGGTCTCGCCGTCATCGTTTTCGAACGTCAACGGCACCGTTTCATCGTTTTTCCGTCTAAGATGATCCGTTACAGTATTTTTCGCAACCGTAAGGACGAACGCGGCTACGCTTCCGATGCCCGAGTACGTCTCCGCCCTCTGCCAAAGCTTAACGAACGCCTCCTGCGTCGCGTCAGCGGCATCTTCGGCATTTTTCAGCTTGAAATAAGCAAGCGAATACACCTGCTTTTCGTATCTGTCATAAAGTGTTTCGAAGGCGCGCTCGTCAAGGCGCGAGATGAGCTTAATCAGCTCCGCATCTGTCATTTTTGTGTAATCGCGCATAACGGCTCCTTTCGTTTATTCGTTCAGAGGCAAAAGCTCGTAGAGGATCTCCACCATCTCGGCATGGGTTTCTGTACGCATGATCCTGTCACGGATCTGCGTTGCGCCCTTGAGTCCGCGTATGTACCACGCGAAATGCTTTCTTGATTCAAGCACGCCGACTCTGCCGCCCTTGTCTGCGATGAGCATTTCCGTATGCTCTACGGCTGTATCGAGGCGTTCCTTGACCGACGGCGGCGAATAAGGCTTGCCCGAAAGCGCACACGAAATCTCATCGAAAATAAAGGGATTGCCGAGTGCGCCTCTGCCGACGGCAACGCCGTCGCATCCCGTTTCCTCTGTCATACGGACGGCGTCAGCCGCCGAAATCACGTCTCCGTTGCCGATTACGGGCACGGAAACCGCTTTTTTCACTTGCTTTATGATGTCATAATCCGCGCTCGGCGCGTAAAACTGTTCTCTTGTTCTGCCGTGAATACAGATGAGTGCGGCGCCCGCCGCCTCAAGCCGCTTCGCGAGCTCAGGCGCGTTCTTGCCCGTCGGTGCCGTTTCCCAGCCGGCACGCATCTTCACAGTAAGCGGCACGCCCGTGCCGTCAAGTGCTTTTACGCAAGCGGAAACGATTCGCTCGGCAAGTTCCGGCTCCTTCATCAGCGCGCTGCCCTCTCCGTTTTTGACTATTTTCGCAACGGGACAGCCCATATTTATGTCAATGGCGGCAGGTATGTTTCCCGTTTCGCATCCGGGACAAGACGAAAGCGCAAGCTCACGCGCCGCAGATGCCATAATCTCGGGGTCGGATCCGAATATCTGCACCGCGAGCGGAGTATCTCCATCCTCGATGCGGGCGAGAACCGCGGTCTTTCTGTCGCGGAACATCATCGCCTTTGCCGAAACCATTTCCGTGACAGCAAAATCAAGTCCGTGACGTCGGCACATCACACGCATTGCGTGATCCGTAGCTCCCGCCATCGGAGCAAGCATTATTCCGTTTTTTATAACTGTATTTCCGAGGATGATATCTGCCATTTCAGCCTCCCTTTTTGTGTATGCAAAAAGTATAACGGGTAAATATAAACAAACTGTGAACTCGCCAAAATGCGTGATGTAAAACTCACGAATAGATTGGATTTTGTTATTTTTTAGTTGACAACAAAATAAAGTAACCGTATAATTGAACTGTAGGCAACCGTCGGTTGTCCTAAAAAATATTTAAGGAGAAAACATTATGAAAAAGACATTGGCGCTTCTTTTGGCGGCAATAATGGTTCTCTCTGTGTTCGTTGCGTGCGGCGATAACCCCGACAAGCCCGCAGACGGCGGTAACCAGGGACAGACCGGCACAGGCGATGCAGGCGAATCCGCAACTCCTCTCGAAGTGCCCGACACAAACTACGGCGGAAGAGAATTCCGTATCCTCGGCAAGGGCGACTCTCAGGCACATTGGAAGAGCGTTGACCTCACTGCAGAGGAAATGGACTCTGACCCCATCAGCCTCGCTGTTTACTACAGAAACCTCGCAGTTTCCGAAAAGTACGGCATCACCGTTGTCGAATATGATGTAAACGATTACTTCAATCAGTCTGCGGAAGCAACCCTTTCCTGCTCCTCCGGCTCCGACGATTACGATATGTTCGCACTCTCTCCGATTCTTGCAGTTGCATCTCTCGTTAACAACGGTTACGTATACGACCTCAACGAAATGACGTATATGAACCTCGACGCTGAATGGTACGACCCGAACAGCATCGAGCAGCTCTCTCTCGGCGGCAAGTCCTACCTCGCAATGGGCTCTATGCTCATCATGGATGACGACGCTACCGGCGCTGTCTTCTTCAACAAGCAGATGGTAACCGAGAACTCTCTTCCCAACTTCTACGATATGGTTAATAACGGAACATGGACAATTGACGCCATGACCGAAAACGCGACCAAGGTTCGTTACGACGAAGACGGTAACGGCGCAATGGACGTTAAGACCGACATTTGGGGCGCACTTTCCGAGAAGTCCGTAACTCTCGCATTCGTTGCGGGCGGCGGAAACCACATCGTCAGCAAGGACAAGGACGATTATCCCGTTATCGCTTGCAACAGCGAAGCATATCTTGATATGCTTGACAAGGTTCTCGTTCTCTCCAATGATTTTGAAACAACTATGTTTGCGGAAGCTCTCTCCGGATACGGCGACGTATGGGTAGAGGCTCTTGACGTTGCATTCAACGAAAGCCGCGCTCTCTTCTATGCAGCATGGCTCAACCGTGCAACTCTCTTCCGTTCCATGGAAACCGACTTCGGTATTCTTCCTTATCCCAAGTACGACGCTGACCAGGAAGACTACTACTCCTTCGTATCTCTCTACTGCGCAAACTCCATCTCCGTTCCGATGACTGTTTCAGACATTGATTTTGTCTCCACAGCTATCGAAACTCTCTCCTGGGAAAGCATGTACAACAGCACGAGCCTTGACGAAGCTTACTACACAAAGACTCTTGAGTTCAAGGGTGCTCGTGACGAACAGTCCCAGAAGATGCTCGACATCATCTTCGAAAACACCGTATTCGATCTCGGATATATGTTTGACTGGGGTGGACTCTGCTCCAAGGTCACCGCTACAAGCGGCGTTGAAGGCGGAGACGCATCCGGCTTCCTCGGAAGTGTCGATAAGATAACCAAGGCTACAAACAAGGCTATCGAAAAGACAATGGAAAAGGTCGGATATTGATCGATCTTACATAGAAAAAGCACCTCGAAAGAGGTGCTTTTTTTGTTTCATTCTGCTTTTGTGTCGCAATAGAGACATCTGTACTCGGTTTTTTCCTCGGAGAAAAGGACAAAAATGTGCTCTATCCCCTGCTCCGTTGTCGTGATGCAACGCGGATTCTTGCACTTTACGATGCCCGTCAGCTTCTTCGGAAGGCCAAGATGACGCTTCTCAACAGTTTCGCCGTTCTTGATGATGTTTACTGTCGCGTTCGGCGAAACGAAACCGATCACGTCCATGTTAAAATCTATCAACTCGTCGATTTTGATGATGTCCTTTTTGCCCGTTTTACGGCTCGGTGCGTTCTGAATGACCGCGACGGGACAAGCAAGCTTGTTAAGCTTGAGCATATCGTAAAGCTGCATCGCCTTACCTGCCTGAATATGGTCTATAACGATTCCGTTTCTGATGCTGTCTACGTTCATATTCCGTATCCTCCTTAGGTTATGCCTTGACGTCAAGCAGCTTCATAATGAGCGCCATACGGATAAATTTGCCGTTGTGCGCCTGCCTGAAATAGCACGCTCTCGGGTCACTGTCGACCGCGGTAGAGATCTCGTTGACGCGAGGCAGCGGGTGAAGCACGATCATGTCGTTGCGCGCGGTATCAAGCTTTTCTTTTGTCAGAATGTACGTGTCGCGCAGACGGAGATAGTCCTCTTCGTTGAAGAAGCGTTCTCGCTGTACGCGAGTCATATACAGAATGTCAAGTTCGCCGATAACCTCATCGAGTGAAGCAACCTGCTTATATTCAATGCCTTTTGCTTTGATGAAGGAGTCCTTCACGAAGGAAGGAAGCTTGAGCTCTTCGGGAGAGATCAGAACAAATTTGATGTCCTCGTAACGCGACATTGCCTCAATGAGCGAGTGGACGGTGCGTCCGAACTTGAGGTCGCCGCAGAAACCGATCGTGAGACCGTTCAGTCTGCCTTTTTCGCGTCTGATCGTGCAAAGGTCGGTAAGCGTCTGCGTAGGATGATGATGTCCGCCGTCACCTGCGTTGATGATCGGCACAAGCGAATGCATCGACGCAACGAGAGGAGCACCTTCCTTGGGATGACGCATCGCAATAACGTCCGCATATCCGCTTACGACGGAAACAGTGTCCGCAACGCTCTCGCCCTTCGTCGCCGAGCTGGAGCTTGCCTCGGAAAAGCCGAGGACGTTGCCTCCGAGCTGAAGCATTGCCGCTTCAAAGCTGAGTCTTGTTCTCGTGGAAGGCTCGAAAAACAGCGTCGCAAGCGTCTTGTGACGGCAGACCTCCGCATATTTTTCGGGATCTGCAATTATATCGTCTGCAACGTCGAGAAGCTGATCTATTTCTTCAACGGAAAGATCGGATATATTGATGACATTTCTCATTCTAATCTCCATTCTGCCGCGTATGGCGGCAAGTTTTCGTAGTTAAATCTTCGCGAAACCGCTCCCTTTGCGATCGAGGTATTTACGCTTTCGCGCCAGCATGGCTTCGCCCCAAACCGATGAACGCAAATCCTCGGTACCGCACTTCGTGCGGCGAAACGGGTTCGGTTCCCGTTTCGCGAGGATTTTAAGCGCGAAACAGGTATATTAACAATTAATGCCGATTACGCTTTCGCGCCATTCACACTGAGGTAATTCTTGATTCTCTCAACGTTTTCCTTGTTTGCCTCATCCTCTTCGAGGTACTCGATAATGTCGTAAACGTCGATGACGGAATATACGGGGAATCCGAAGGTGTTGGTAACCTCTGTCGTTGCGGCGAGCTCGGTCTGTCCCTTTTCCTTGCGGTCTACCATAACGAAGCAAGCCTTGACGGAAGCGCCCTCGAGGGAGCTGAGGTTTTCCATGCTCTCACGGATAGCGGTGCCCGCGGTGATAACGTCCTCAACGATAACGATCTGCTCGCCTGCCTGCGGCTTGTAGCCTACGAAAATGCCGCCTTCGCCGTGATCCTTCGCTTCCTTGCGGTTGAAGAAGAACGGCAGATCGAGTCCCTCCTTGGACAGAGCCACGGAGGTGGCAACTGCGATGGAGATTCCCTTGTATGCGGGTCCGTAAAGAACAGTCTTTTCGTTGCCGATCTTATCGAAATATGCCTTAGCATAGAATTCGCCGAGCTTTGCGATCTGGTCGCCGGTTTTGATCTCGCCTGCATTGACGAAATAGGGGATGCGGCGTCCGCTCTTCGCAATGAAATCACCAAACTTGAGCACCTTTGCGCCCATCAGAAATTCAATAAATTCTCTTTTGTAGTTTTCCATGTCACCCTCCTGATTTATCAGCAAAATTCAGCTACGCAACGGCGGTATGCAGCTACGGGATCAGCAGCGGCTGTGATGGGTCTGCCGACTACGATGTAGTCGGAGCCGATCTCCTTTGCGGCGGCGGGAGTCATAACTCTCTTCTGGTCGCCTACGTCGCCGTCAGCGAATCTTACTCCGGGAGTTACGGTGATAAAGCTTTCGCCGCAGCGTGCGTGTACCTTGCCTGCCTCGAGCGGAGAGCAAACGATGCCGTCGAGTCCTGCGTTCTTCGCTGTCTCAGCGTAGTGCATTACAACCTCATCGATGGGCTCGTGGATGAGCAGATCGCGCTCCATTGCCTCCTGGTCGGTGGAGGTGAGCTGTGTTACCGCGATGAGAAGCGGACGTGTGCCGTCATCGCGTGTGAGACCCTCAATGGCGCCCTGCATCATTGCCGTTGTGCCTGCCGCGTGGACGTTGCACATATCAACGTCAAGACGGGACAGGATCTTCATTGCCTTTTTAACGGTGTTGGGAATATCGTGAAGCTTGAGATCGAGGAAGATCTTATGTCCGCGGCGCTTCAGCTCGCGTACCATTTCGGGACCTTCAGCATAGAAAAGCTCCATACCGATCTTTATAAACGGCTTCTCTTCTCCGAAAAGATCGAGAAACTCCGTTACCTGCTGTGCGCTCGCGAAATCGCAAGCGATGATTACATCTTTACCCATTGTGTGCTCCTCCTATTATGTCGGAAAGTTTTTCTATTCCGTAGTTTTTCATTACTTCGGGAAGCGTGTCCACTATTTTCTTCGACGCATACGGATCAACGAGATTTGCCGCGCCGACCTCGACCGCAGTCGCGCCGGCGAGCATCATTTCGATGACGTCCTCCGCCGTCGTAACGCCGCCCATACCGATTATCGGTATATTCACGGCTTCGTATACCTGATAGATCATACGGAGCGCAACGGGGAACACTGTCGGTCCCGAAACGCCGCCGAACGTATTGGCGAGGATCGGCTTTTTTGTTTTAATATCGATCCGCATACCGAGCATCGTGTTTATCATACTGATACCGTCCGCGCCTGCCGCCTCGCACGCCTTGGCGATGGAGACGATATCGGTTACGTTGGGGGTAAGCTTAATGTAAACGGGCTTATCCGTCACTTTCTTGACAGCCTCGGTGACAGACGCCGCCGCTTCGGGCGAGGTGCCGAAGCTCATTCCGCCGTGCTTGACGTTCGGACAGCTTATATTGACCTCAAAAAGTCCGATTATGTCCTCTGAATCGAGCTTTGCGACAGTTTCGGCATAATCCGAGATCGAAAATCCCGACACGTTTGCAACGACTTTTTTGTGATAGAATTTCTTGAGCTCGGGCAGCTCGCGCGCGATAACCATATCAACACCGGGGTTTTCAAGTCCGACGGAGTTAAGCATACCCGACGCGCACTCCGCGATACGAGGCGTTGCGTTACCGGGACGCGGCTGAAGCGTTGTTCCCTTGAATGAGAAGCTTCCGAGGCAGTTGATGTCATAGATCTTTGCGAATTCCTTGCCGAAGCCGAACGTACCGGATGCGGGGATCACGGGATTGTCAAGCTCCCACCCCGAAAGAGTTACTCTTGTGTCTGCCATATGATCTCACTCCTTCCGAAAACGGGTCCGTCCGCGCAAATACGCTTGTTTCCGAGCGTCGTTTTGCACGAGCAACCCATACAAGCACCGAATCCGCAGCCCATTCTTTCCTCAAGGCTGTATTCGCCGTCAGAGGTCGCGACCTTTTCCATCGCGCGGTACATAGGCATCGGACCGCAGGAATAAAAGTACGAATATTCGAGTTTTTTCATCACGTCGGTGACAAAACCCTTCGTTCCGGCGGAGCCGTCCGCCGTGGCGACGTAAACGTCCGCGCCGAGCGCGGCGAAATCGTCCGCGAGGAAGATCTCCTCCGCCTTATTGAAGCCGAGGACAACCTTGGGCTTTACGCCCTTCTCGATAAGACGCTTCGCGAGCATATAAAGCGGCGGGATACCGACGCCTCCGCCGACAAGAAGCGGCTCGGAGCCGCTTTTGTCGACGTTGAATCCGTTACCGAGGCCTGTGAGGGCTGCAAACGAATCTCCCTCGGTCATTTTCGCCATTGCCTCTGTGCCCTTGCCGACAGTTCTGTAAACGAGGGTGAGCACACCATCCTCCGCGTCACACACGGAGATGGGGCGGCGGAGATAGAGCTCGTCAAGCTGAATATTGACAAACTGACCCGGAGTCGTTATAGCGTCCGTGTCGCCCGAAAGCGTCATTTTCCACACGTTTCCGGCGAGACACTCATTGTCTTTTACTGTAAAAACCGTTTCTTTCATAGTCAAATCCTTACGAATCGATCGTGGAAACACAGATCGTCGTTTCCTCAAGCACGTCGAGCAGCACCTTTACTGTGTCGAGTGCGGTGAACATCGTGATGTTGTTTTCTGTAGCGATCTTACGGATCTCGTGGCCGTCCGTACTGCCGACAGATCCGATTGCGCTCGTATTGATAACGTACGCGATATGTCCCTGACGGAGCGCGTCCGCGATTTCGGTGTTGCCCGTTATAAGCTTGGCGAGCACACGGGTGCGTATTCCGTGATCCTTCAGGAAACGTGCGGTGCCCTCCGTTGCCTCGATGTTGAAGCCGAGGTTATAGAAGCGTCTGATGAGCGGAAGCGCCTCTTCCTTGTCCTTGTCGGCTACGGTTACGAACACCGTGCCGTAATTCTGGAGCTTCATGCCCGACGCCTGAAGCGCTTTATAAAGCGCGCGATTAAGCTTATCGTCATAGCCGATCGCTTCACCCGTGGACTTCATTTCGGGAGAGAGGTACGCGTCAAGTCCTCTGATCTTGGAGAAGCTGAACACGGGAGCCTTGACGTACCAGCGGTTCTTCTCCGAAGGATACAGATCGAATATTCCCTGCTCCTTGAGGCTCTTGCCGAGTATTACCTCGGTAGCGATATCCGCGAGGCTGTAGCCCGTTGACTTGGAGAGGAACGGAACCGTTCTGGACGAGCGCGGATTGACCTCGATAACGTACACGTCATCGTTTGCATCAACGATGAACTGGATGTTATAAAGTCCCACGATGCCGATGCCCAGACCGAGCTTTTTCGCGTATGTGAGGATCTTGCCCTTTACCTTGGACGAGATCGAGAAGGAGGGATAAACACTGATGGAGTCGCCCGAATGGATACCGGTTCTTTCTACAAGCTCCATAATACCCGCAACGAAAACGTCTCTTCCGTCGCAGACTGCGTCGATCTCGACTTCCTTACCGATAATATATTTATCGACGAGGACAGGCTTGTCCGCATCAATCTCAACTGCCGTGCGCAGATAGTGACGGAGCTGCTCCTCGCCGCCCACGATCTGCATTGCGCGTCCGCCGAGGACGAACGAAGGACGGACGAGCACGGGATATCCGATCTCTGCCGCAACTCTGACGCCCTCATCGATATCGGTGACCGCCTTTCCCTTGGGCTGAGGAATTCCAAGTTCGGAAAGGAGCTTTTCAAATTCGTCTCTGTTCTCGGCTCTGTCGATCGCTTCGGTATCGGTACCGATGATCTTGACGCCGCGGGATGAAAGCGGAGCGGCGAGGTTGATCGCCGTCTGTCCGCCGAGGGAGGCGATGACGCCCTCGCAGGGCTCGAGCGCGAGGATGTTCATAACGTCCTCGGGCGTGAGCGGCTCGAAATAGAGCTTATCTGACGTTGTATAGTCTGTGGAAACAGTTTCGGGGTTATTGTTAATGATGATCGCCTCGTAGCCCGAGCGCTTGATTGTACCGACTGCATGGACGGTTGAGTAGTCAAACTCAACGCCCTGACCGATTCTGATCGGACCCGCACCGAGAACAATGATCTTTTTCTTATCTGTAACGACGGTATCGTTTTCGCCCGTATAGGAAGAGTAAAAATAGGGGATGTACGCGCCCGTATGGAGCGTATCTGCCATTCTGTAAACGGGCATCACGCCGTTTTCCTTACGCATATCGAAGACGGACAGCTCGTTTGTGCCCCAAAGTCTTGCGATGACTGTATCGGCAAAGCCCATCTTCTTTGCATGGATAAGAGCCTCAAGCGATCCGACGTTTGCCTTGAGCACCTTTTCCTCCTCCACGATCTTTTTGATCGATTCAAGGAAATAGGGCGTGATCTTCGTAAGCTCATGCATCTCTTCGACTGTTGCGCCGAGACGGAAGAGCTGTGCTGCCGCAAAAAGCGTATCGTCCTTGAACTCGGAGAGATACTCCGCGATCTCATCCTTTGTCATTGTGTCAAACTTGGACAGATAGAAGTGATCCGCGCCGATCTCAAGCGATCTGACGGATTTAAGAAGGCTTTCCTCAAGGTTGGAGCCGATGCCCATAACCTCGCCCGTCGCCTTCATCTGGGTTCCGAGCGTATTTGTCGCAGACGCGAACTTATCAAACGGGAATCTCGGCAGCTTGGAAACGATATAATCGAGTCTCGGCGCCGTATGCGCCGTCGTATTTGCAATGGAAATCTCGTCAAGCGTCATACCGACGGCGATCTTCGCCGTAACCTTCGCGATCGGGTAGCCGCTTGCTTTGGATGCGAGCGCGGACGAGCGCGAAACTCTCGGGTTGACCTCGATAAGGAAATATTCGCTTGTATAGGGATTGAGCGCGAACTGCACATTACATCCGCCCTCGATCTTGAGCGCACGAATGAGATTGATCGCGCTGTCGTTGAGCATTTTGTGGTCGTGCTCGTTCAGCGTAAGGATCGGTGCAACGACAACGGAGTCGCCCGTATGAACGCCGACAGGGTCGATATTTTCCATGCCGCAGATCGTGATGACGTTATCCTCTGCGTCACGCATCATTTCAAATTCTATCTCCTTATATCCGCGCACACTCTTTTCGATGAGCACCTGATGCGTGGGAGAGAGGGAGAACGCGTTAAGTCCGATCTCGTAGAGCTCTTCCTCGTTGTTGGCAAATCCACCGCCCGTACCGCCGAGGGTAAACGCGGGACGAAGAACAACGGGATAACCGATCTCTTCTGCCGCTTTTTTTGCCTCCTCGATCGAGTACGTGATCTCAGAGGGGATAGTGGGCTCACCGATGGATTGGCAAAGCTCCTTGAACATTTCTCGGTCCTCAGCAAGCTCGATGGAACGGCTGCTCGTACCGATCAGCTCGACCTGGCACTCCTTGAGAATGCCCTTGCGCTCGAGCTGCATTGCGAGGTTAAGTCCCGTCTGACCGCCGATGCCGGGGATGATCGCGTTCGGACGCTCGTAACGAAGGATCTTTGCGATATATTCGAGCGTGAGGGGCTCCATATAGACCTTGTCCGCCATGGACGTGTCCGTCATAATGGTCGCGGGGTTGGAGTTGCAGAGCACTACTTCGTAGCCTTCTTCCTTGAGCGCGAGGCAAGCCTGCGTTCCCGCATAGTCAAATTCCGCTGCCTGACCGATAACGATCGGACCGGAGCCTATAATCATAATTTTCTTAAGATCAGTTCTTTTAGCCACTTTTTTGCCCTCGTTTATTCTAAAATTGATTTGTCAGCGTAAAGTACGTTTCCGTCCTTGACGGTCAAAAGACATTTTCCGTAGACCTTCTTGCCGGAAAACGGTGTGCTCTTGCCCATCGAAAGGAACTCCTCGGGATCGACCGCATAAGGCTCGCTCACGTCAAAGACAGTGAAGCCCGGATCGCCCTCAAGTCCGAATCTGCGTCTGGGCGCACCCGACATAAGCTCCGCAAGCTTCTCAAGCGATATTGCACCCGCACGTACAAAATCCGTGTACATGACCGCAAACGCGGTCTCGAGCCCCACTATACCGAATGCGCTGCCGCGGAGTCCGCGGGATTTTTCCTCAGCGGAGTGCGGTGCGTGATCCGTCGCAAGCATATCGAGCGTGCCGTCGAGGATGCCCTCGATCAGCGCTTTTCTGTCCTCATCCGAGCGAAGCGGCGGATTCATCTTGAATCTGCCCTCGTCAACGAGATCCGCGTCTGTAAGGACGAGATAATGCGGTCCCGTTTCGGCTGTGATGTCAACTCCCTCTGCCTTGGCACGGCGTATGATATCTACGCTTTCCTTCGCGGAAACGTGGCAGACGTGATAGGAAACTCCCGTCTTTTTGACAAGCGGAATATCGCGCTCGATCTCTATGTATTCGCTCTCGCTCGAGATGCCGGGGAATCCGCTTTCTCTCGCGAAGTTGCCTGCATGTATGCATCCGCCGTCTTCGATCAGCGATTTATCCTCGCAGTGCGCGACGATAGGCTTGCCCAATCGCTTCGCCTCTGCCATCGCCGTCTCCATCAGCGATTTGTCAGTTACGCCTCTGCCGTCGTCGGAAAAACCGATAACGTGCTTCGCCATTCCCTCAAGATCCGCAAGCTCGCGTCCGTCCTCACTGACGGTGATCGCGCCGTACGGAATGACCTCGACCTCCGCATCCGCTTCTATCGCGTCAAGCTGGAGCTTAAGATGTTCAACCGAATCGGGAACGGGCGAAAGATTCGGCATAGTGCAAACAGTCGTATAGCCTCCGTGTGCCGCCGCACGCGTGCCCGATTTCACCGTCTCTTTATAAGTAAAGCCCGGTTCGCGAAAGTGTACGTGCACATCACAAAAGCCGGGCATCACGGCAAAAATTTTGCCGCCATTATTAAACAAAACGGGGGTGTTTTCCCCTTCTCTATCCAAAAACGAAAGGACCGCGTCTCTGACGTCGGCATTTTTTATTGCATCAAGCATAAAACGTGTCTTTTTCATGGTCCTGTCTCCTTTATTTATATAAACAAAAAGCCTTGCCGCGGGGCAAGACCAAAAAAAGCGTGTCAAAATACGGCACGGCAATATGCGCGCCCCTATTAACTTTCCGAATCTTGCGGCATCACGGTACCGACTTAAAAATCGCAATTAATTTATACCATATACGCCCCGATTTGTCAAGAGGTTTTAATCTTTCGCGGCATTATTTGCGAAAAATCGCCGCGATTTCCGCCGCTTGTTCACGATGCACAACTCTTGCGATACTATGCGGGACGCAAAATGTGTAGACAGACGCTTTGGCAGCGTGATATAATAGCTTTACAGACCACCGCGCACGCGCGATGCTCACAGGGAGCATTTGTTAACGATTTGTAAACATCGCATCTTCCGACCGAAGATGAATACATTTTTTGCGTCACATATATCGAAAGCTTCCCAGGAAAGGAGCCGAAATGAAAGACGAAAGCATAATTGAGCTGTTTTGGTCGCGCAGCGAAAGCGCGATCGCGGCGCTGACCGAAAAATACGGCGCGCTCATCTCGCACATTACGTACAATGTCACGGGAAACCGAAGCGACGCGGAGGAATGCGCGAATGATACATATCTCAGCGTGTGGAACTCTATTCCGCCGAAGAGACCGTCCTCGCTGTCTGCGTACACGGCGAAGATCGCGCGCAACCGCGCGCTGTCGATGATGCGCGAAAAAAACGCGCAAAAGCGCGGCGAATACTCGCTCGCGCTCGACGAGCTTTACGACACCGTCGCGTCTGCGGAGACGCCGGAATCGGAGCTGTCCGCATCCGAGTTGTCGAGGATCATCAACTCATTCCTCGCAAGCGAAAAGACCGCAGACCG
>JAZNXW010000002.1:0-74873 GCA_045594085.1 Eubacteriales bacterium
AAACAAAAATGAAAAAGATTCTCGTAATCGCTCTCGCAGCTCTTATGCTCGCTGTTATGGCAGTTCCCGCATTCGCTGCTCAGACAGCTTTTGTTGAAGTTCAGAGTTTTGACTTCAGCAACACCGATGGCCTCAAGGGCTATACTGCAAGCTGGCCGAATAACGACCTTCTTTGCAACGCTGCTGCTGCAGAAGTAGCTGACGGCGTTATCGTTGACGGACAGTTCGTTATGGGTACTATGGGCTTCGTTGTAGACGAAACAATTGATGCTACAAACGGCATCAAGGTTAAGCTGGACGTTACACTCGATCTCGCCAAGATCGCAGGTCAGCCTTGGTATCAGGGCATCGTTTCCATCTTTAATGCAGATGGTAAGGCTGCTGAATTCCTCGCTCTTTCCGGCGAAGAGTTCGAGCACTCCTATGATGCATACTATCTCAACCTCAAGGGTAACGGCAGACACTTCCAGGCTCACACCGGCGATCTCGGCGAAGGCGCAACAGGCAACAATGTTGTTTGGGGCGGCGACGTTGCTGAAGACCTCATCTATCCTGATGTTCTGGGCGAAGACGGAGTAACCGTTGTTACACCGGCAGTTACCACATACTCCTGCACAGTAGAGTACATCGTTCTTCCTACTGAAGCAGGCGCAAGCATTCAGATCCTCGTTGACGGCGTAGACATCGGTCTTCCCAACAACCCTGAAATCGCTAACTTCCTTTCCGATGAGATGCTCGTTACAATCGGTGCTACTCATTACGGCGACTATCCCGCAAACGTAACTGTTGACAACGTAGTTGTTTACACCATGCAGGAAGTTGAAGAAGGCTCTGCTCCTGTAACCGGCGTTGCTACCATCGCTCTCGCAATCGCAGCAATCGCTTCCGGTGCTTACATCGTTTCCAAGAAGCACTAATCTTTATTGAATAAAAAAAGACACCCGACGGGTGTCTTTTTTTATTGTGCAGAACCGAAAATGTGATATAATATGCGTGTGAATGAAAATTTTTTCTTTTTCGTGTAAGATTTTCTCTTTTTCACGGAATTATAGGGTGAATCGATTCAAATGGCAGACGAGGGCAGAAAATGGACGACAGAACGTTGCTTGCGAAACTGAAGAAGGACCCGAACGAGGGCATACGCCTTTTGATCGGGAGCTATTCTGCGCTTGTTTTCTTCATCTTGCGCGGTAAGCTTGCGTCCGTGTGCGCAAAGGAGGAGCTCGAAGAGCTCGCATCGGACGTATTCGCCGATTTTTATTCGGCGTTGCCGCGCTTTGACGAAAGCCGCGGAACAGTGAAGGCGTATCTGTGCCGTATCGCGTCCAACGTCGCGTCGGAACGCTATTCTGAGGCGGTGCGCCGCCTCGGTGACGTCCCGCTCGACGCAGACGAGACGTGCGAGGCTGTCTTTGATGCCGATTTTTCCGTCGAGGATGAGGTCGCGGACAGAGAAACGCGGCGTGAGCTCATCGCGGCGGTCAACGGGCTGGGCGAGCCTGATCGGGAGATAATCGTTCGTAAATTTTATCTCGGTGAGCCGTCGCGCTCGATCGCGCAGGCGCTCGGAATGACGGTGTCCGCCGTCGATACGCGGACGCACCGCGCGCTCGCCAAACTCCGTGAAATTTTGAATCGATAAGGAGGAAACGTATGAAAAAGAATTTGAACGAGATCCTGACGGACGGCGTAACGCCGACGGAGGAGCTGATAACGGATGAAATGACGTGCACCTCGCTTGAGGGCACCGACCTTGACAGGGTCACGTCGCTGACGCTTGAAAAAACGGGCGTAAAAGCGCCGAAGCATAGCTTCCTGCGCAAATATTATAAGCAGTTTTCCGCGCTTGCGGCGTGCCTTATGCTCGCAGTAGGTGTGCTTGCCGCGTACCGTATATGGGGCGCGGACGCTCCCACCCCCGACTCGGACGATGACAGCGACGGCACGAGTGCAAAGGATTACATCAATATGGACGGCATCGTGTGGGGCGACGGCGACATTAAGGACAGCGTCCCGGATGCAGAAAACGATAACGCCGATGGCGAGCCGTCGGATCCGATGGCGCCCGATGCGAGTGTGCCCGAGGGCGAAACGAATGACATCGGATGCGAATTGCCCGTCGAATCCGATGATGTTGAGACCGACACGGACTGTAGCGAGGATGTCGAAATCAGCATACCGGGCACGCCTGTGGTGGACGTGTATTCCGCCCACTGGAACGGGATCGAGGTGATGTGGGAGCTTTACTGCGCGCTGACGAAGGATGCGGACGCTACGCTTGCCGTCCGTGTCGATAATACGCTCGCGCACGTACCGCCCGAATACGTCTATAACGGCAAGAGCATAGCGGAATGGAACGAAATGATCCTCGAGCTGACTGACAAGAGCAATCGTGTCACGGACGCGTATAAGCTTGGCTACGACCTCGTCTACGGTAAGGATATTTACACCGGCGAAGCTCCGTCCGGTGTGGTGTGGGATAAGGAATACTATCACGAGATCATAGGGGAATACGGCGAGGAGTTTGATCTGCTCTACGCCGAATACGAGCGTTTCCTCACGGATAACGGTCTGTGGGGCGAGGTTGCCGACGATATCGGTCTTTATTGGGAGAAGATGGAGGAGGTTGCGTGGGAGATGAGCATTGAATATACGCAGGAAATGGACCGTGCGTATATCAATATCAACGAGGCTCGCGAGACTTACATCCTCGAAAACAGTGTGCTGCTCGGCGTCGGATCGGAGTTTTGCGACGCGGCGGAGTCGCTTGGAATAGACGTGTGTGCAAACGGCAATCACGCGTACATTTTCGTGACGGCGGCAAAGCTCGCGGAGCTTGCGGGTAAGATCAACGGTGACGGACTCATTTTCTCGCTTGCGACAAAGCATCAGTTTGCGTCCGAATTTGATGAAAACGGCGATCCCGTTGAGGAAACGCACGATTATTACGTCAGCGTTGATGAATTCGAAACGGAATTGCCCGTTCCCGTGCCGGAGGATGACACAACGTGCGACGTCGGTATAGGTTATGACGAATGGGAAACGGAAACGGCTCTGCCCGATACCACGGAAGCGTGGGAAACGGCGATAGAGGAAACAGGTGAAGTCTCGCCGCCTCACTATCCGTATTAATAAAAAAAGACACCCGAGAGGGTGTCTTTTTTTGCGCTTATTTTCTGAAATTAGCCATTACGTCCTCGATCTCGTCGATGGAGCGAGGCGTTACGGCGGAGAGGTTTTCGCATCCTGTTTCTGTGATGAGGCAGTTGTCCTCGAGACGGAAGCCGATGCCCCATTCGGGAACGTAGATGCCGACGTCAACGCAGAATACCATTCCTGCGGTCATTGTGTTGTCGTATGCCTTGAGGTTGACCATATCGTGAGTGTCAAATCCGACGTGATGCGCGCCGCCGTGCCACATATACTTCTTTTCGTTTTCGGGTTTGTCAAGCAATCCGATATCGCAAAGCAGATCTGCGCAGTAGCGATGGACCTCTTGGTCTGCAAATGCCATGGGAAGACCGGGCTTCAGCACCTCAAAGAGATGGTTTGACGTTGCGTATGCACATTCGTAAAGCGCACGCTGACGGTCGGAGAACTTGCCGTTGCAGGGCCATCCGCGTGATACGTCGGTGTGCATATGATCGAACTTCGCACCGACATCGTTGAGGATCATATCGCCGTCCTTTGCCTGTCTTTGATAGTCATAATAGTGAATGATGAAATTGCTGTCGCCTGTGGACACGATGGGGGGAAACGCGGAGATGCTGCCCTTCATAAGAAGCGCGTGATCCCATTCAGCCTTATACTGATATTCGTAAAGGCCGGGCTTCGATGCTGCCATCATCGCGAGAATTCCTTCGCGGGTGAGAAGCTCTGCCTGTTTCATCGATTCGATCTCGCAAGGTGCCTTGATCGTGCGGAGCGCTGTTACGTCGGGACGGATGTCGTAGACGTTTTCTGTGGAGAAAAGCTCCTTTACGTGTGCGTGGAATGCGGGCTGAGTCGGATTGTTGGACTTCATATTGTCGAAGTCGAGTGCAAGAACTGCTCTTTTTGTCGCTGCAGTCTTGATGAAATCGTCGAGCTCGTCGAGGAAACGAACCTCGGAAACGCCCGAGATTCCGGTGACCTCGTCGGGTTTCAGACGGATACCCGTCCAACGCTCTGCGATAAAGTCGGGAGGGAGAACGAAGAGGATCTCGCGAACCTCGCCGTTAGCTTTTTCGGCAAAAAGCACGGAAGCGCGCTGTTCGATTCCCGTCAGATAAAGGAAATTCGTGTCGGCGTAGAAGAGATAGTCTTCATCTGCCGTCTTACGGAGCAGATCGCCCGCGTAGACGAGAAGAAGAGATTCATCGGGAAGAGTTGCGTAAAGATTGCGTCTGTTTTGAGTATAGAATAAAGAATCCATATCGGTCCTCCGTTAAATTATTATCTGTCAAATCAATAATATCACATAAAAAACGTTATTTCAAGTGCCGATGTCAGATGACCTTCACGTTCAGAGTGATGTGATGATCCGTGCCCTCGATGACGCCGGCGTCGGCGACGGTGTATTCGCCTGCGTTTTCGTATGCGGTGAGCGAGGAAGCGTTCCACGAGATAACGTGACGCTGATTGTCTGCGGATCCGTTGTTATGATGGACTGTAGCGCGCTTGGGAAGTTGAGGAATCTCGCCTGCGCGCACGGTCACGCTTATGGGATCGACCTCAGTGATACCGGCGGCGTCCATATCTCCGCGTGCATAAACGGATGCGCTCACCTGATAAGTCAGAGGCGACGTTACACCGGAAACGGAGTAGAGTCCGTCAGCAGAGGTGTCGAGCTTGTCAGTGAACCAGACAATGTCAAGCGCGATTCGGTCGCCCTCGGCGGAAATTCCCGTCACTGACTTCGGAAGGACGGGGGCATCTCCGGATTTGACAGCAGCGATAACCTCCTCGATGTGGGAGATCTCGGGCATATATGCCTTGAATCTGTATACACCTACTGCCGCAGATTTTGAAGCGGTGCAGTGAAGCGTGAGCTTCCTTGCGGTGACTGTGCGGAAGGTGATGCGATTGTATTTGTTGACATCGATCGCGGCGCCGGCGTCCGATGTGAGCTCAACGGGAAGCACGTTTCCGTCAGCATCCTCGTAGGAAAGCGAGAAGGAGGAGGGAAGCTTGATTCCGCCGTTGTCGCAGTACCAATAAATGTCTGCGGAGGAAAGCGCGACGGGTTTATCCCACGACAGTGTGAGATAATGCTCGCTTGAGCGTGAGCCGTATGTGCCCCAGCCGTGTCCTGCGCCGACGGCAGAGGAACGCGGCTCAAATGCGGCATTGTTAACGCCGTCCTTGTTTTCCCAATCGGAGCAGAAATCGACTGCTACGTCCGCATCGGGCGCCGCGTCATAGAGCTCGGCGGAGCTCTTTTCGATGAACACGACGTGAGAGCAGTGACGGCGGATCTCGCCGTCGGTGACGTGAAGCGTGACGTGATAGCGGCCGGGCGCAGAGACGTTCATCACCGTTTCGGGACAGGTCTCGTCCTCGATGACGGCGGAAACGCCTTCGGGCAGGTGATCAACAGTCCAACGGCAGGTAAGGTCGTGGTCGAAGGGCATACCGTCGTCGCGCACGTCAACGGAGAGACGCGCCTTGAGTCCGCCCATATCGTGTGAACGTGCATAGACCTCGGGAGCGTAGTTGATGACGGGTTTACGTTCGGTGCCCTCGAAATAAAGCTCGATCTCAGTTACAGCCGTTGAGTGACCTATGCGGTTGTAAACGTGTACGCGAACCTTATCGGAAAGAATCGCATCGAAGCGGCTTTCGTTTCTGTTTGCGCACATAAATCTCGGGGATTGACTGCGCGTAGTGACGGGAAGCCATTCGCCGTCCTTTTCATATTCGATCAGATAACGGCGCGGATACGAGCAACCGTCCTTCTGCCTGTCGTCGTAGAAATGAGCTACGAGCGTGTCGAATGTGCGGGGCTCGCTGAGCGTCAACGTCAGTGTGTCGTATTCGTCAGGCGATCCGAAGTTGCTCCAGAAGGGCATACATTCGGCTTTGCCGTCTGTGACGGCATCGGGCGTGGGGGCATATTCATTGACTGCAACGGACGTTTCGTCAAAGCCGTCGGCGCGGTGTTTTTCAGCCCACATTGCGGATCTTGCCTCTGCGGGAGTGAAGGATGCGGTGACCTTTGCGCCGAGCGCGAGGTTTTCGTTCTTTTCGATGCCCGCAAGCGAGAAAAGACGGAGCGTTTTTTCGTCCGAGATCTCACATTCAAGTGCGGTCGGAAGCTTTCCTGCGGACGGAGCGGAGAAGAGAACCTTCGCGTCTGTTTCCGTCGCGCCCGTTTCGGGATCGTAGATGACCTTGGCAACGGAATCGAGCGTCAGCACGCATTTGCCGTCGACGAAAAGGGAATATCCCTCGGGGATACCGTCGTAGTGAGCGTCAAGATTGCAGAAAACGGACAGATCGGCGCCGTGATAACGGACGTTGTCTACAGCGAAATGAGTGTAACCGAAATCAATGGGCGAAAGCTCGATCTTGCCGTCGGCACGGGGGCGTATGCCCGCCATTTCTTCAACGAAAAGGTAGTTATAGTTGCCGAGGATGTTGTGATAGATCCATGAACGGTAGTAGTCACCCTCACCGCAGGGATCCTTCGCGCGGTCGGCGTTGAAGAATTCGCTGTTATTCGGATACGTGACGTCACCGCCGTCAGGATACATGTTCCAAGCACACCAATCGATCATATTCTCGAACATTTCGGGCGTTACGTAGACGTGATCGCGGTCATAGGTGCGGATCGCGGCAGAGTATGCACGTGCCTGAACGGTGAAATTGATGTTGGAGAAGTTGTTGCTTCCGGGCGCGAGCTTGTTATCACGTTGGCTTGCCGTATAATAGGGGAATATGGGGAATTCCTCGGGATCGGCAAGATGACGGAACGCAGGAAGGTATTTTTCAAGCGATTCCTCGTCCGTGGGAGCGACGCCTTCGGAGAAATAGTTGTAATTGTTGTTTTCCTTGTAAGGAACGAGATTCGGCTTGTCGGGATTGTGAACGACGAAATCCTCTGTCGGGGCTACGGCGCGTGTTTCAAAGAACTTGCACTTGTCGCACCAGAGATAGGAAAGGATGTCGCCTCTGATCTCTTCGGCAAGAGCCGTCATTTCGTCTGCTTTTTCGTCGTTGCCGGCAAGACGGTACAGCTCGGCGGACGATTTTGCCGCACCGAAAACGTATGCATTTTCGGCGTGCGCCTTGTGCATACCGACTCCGCGGTAGTGCATCGAGCAGGTGTCGGCGTCGTTGCCCGTCATATAGTTGCTGCGGTACGCGATCAGCTTCGATTTCGGCGTGGAGGGACTTTCGTGCTGACCGTAATGGTCGAGCTGTCCCTTTGCATCGCCTTCAAACCAACGTGCAAGAGTCAGCGCGAGTTCCTTTGAGCCGCCGTGAACGTAGAATGCCTCGCGTCCCGCCGTGCCTATGTACTGACCGTAGTGATTGTTCCAGCAACGTCTGTTGCCGGGATTGTCGAGGAACGCGCTTCCTCCGGAACAGGATCCGACGGAAAGAAGCTGACCGTAGGGCAGGTAGGGAGTACGCTGCCATTTCGTGTCCTGAAGATGCATGCACTGCGTCAGAACGATCGCATTGTTGTAGCCGAGGACACCTTCGATCGTTACGGGATACTGATAATCGTGGCCGGGGATGTTGGCGTCGAGCGTGTTGTAACGGAGAAGCCAGAAATGATAGTCGATGGCCTTTTTCATTGCCGCGCTCGGCACGTCTATGTACGGAATAACGCGGTGCCAGTATTCGTTGTATTCGCGCTTCTGCGTTTCAAGGGCGGATGCGTGAGACTTGTCTGCAAGCTCTGCGAAGCGCAGATAGTCGCGTTCTGCACCGGGAATCTCATCCGAGGTGAATGCTATGATCGCGTCGCCTGAAGCTGTTTCTCCCGCACCGACGGTGATCTCTTTATAAAGGCACGGACGCTTCTGCCAGGGCATAAGCTCCGTTTCGGCGTCTCTGCGGTGACGCGACGGACGCGACGTGCCCGATGCGGACATACGAGCCTTAACCGTAGTGAGATCACTCCTGTCGCGAAGTCTTCCGCGAAGTTCGCCGCGGATCTTGTTGCCGGGATAGACAGCCCACGGCTCATGTGCGAACGGCGAGAAAGCGGCAGCTGTCACAGTTACGGTAGCGTTCGATCCGTTTTTAAATGTGTAAAGCAAAACGGCGCAGTTTTCTTCCGTGATGAATTTGTCCGTTTTTACGGTGAAGTCACCGCATACGTATTCGCCGTGCCACGCCGACGGCATATTAATGCGGCGCTCGGGGATCTCTTCAAATTCAAGCTTTTCTGAGCCGAGGAAAAATTCAAGCGACATAAGCTCGCGCTTTCCGAGCGGCTGACAGTATGAGGGATCTCCTCCGAAGCCGATAACGGAAACGTCGTGAGTGAACATATAAAGCGAGCGTCCGCGCGTCATAAGCGCGTCGCCGTCGTCATTGCCTCCGCGGTTCGGATCGCCGTTTGCGGCACCGTAACGCGCGAGGACTTTGTCAAAACGGTATTCGCCGCTCTCAACGTCCTTTGAATATACTGCTTTGAGGTGTGAAAGCGGTTTGAGCTTTGAGTATTCTCCGTAAATGCCTTCAACTGCCTCGGTGTTCTTGTAAACGGGTTTTCTTAATTGCATAATGAGCCTCCGTTTTGTGTTTTATATTCCAATTTAATGATAACATAAACCACCAACCATTTCAAGCGAAAATGAAATGTAAATGCCGTTTAAGAATGCGCATTTTTGTTGCACATAATGTCGTAGACGGCTTTCCTTGACTTGTCGGATTTTTTATGTTAATCTATTGTCGTATAATAATTGAAACGAGACAATCAATGAACATAAAAACGATAGATACTGTAAGGATCGCGATGTGCACCGCGCTGATGACCGTCACCGCGTGGATCGCGATTCCTTCGCCCGTTCCGTTTACGCTTCAAACCTTTGCTGTGCTTTTGGTGTGCGGACTTATCGGCGGAAAACGTGCGACAGCCTCCGTTTTGTTGTATATAGTCCTTGGTGCTGTCGGTCTGCCCGTCTTTGCCGGATTTACGGGCGGTGCAGCCGTGCTTTTAGGTGCAACGGGCGGCTATATAATCGGTTTTTTTGGATCAACGCTCTTTATGTGGGGAACGGAGCGTTTTTCATGCCGCTCTGACACGGCGCTTGTGCTCACGATGTCGCTATCGCTTATCATTTGCTATGCCGTCGGTGTGCTTTGGTACGTGTTCGTATATACGTCGGGCACGCACGCCTCGTTCGGTGCGGTTATAACAACGACGGTGATGCCGTTTGTCATCCCCGATGCCGTCAAGCTCGCTCTTGCGGCTATACTTACCAAACGGCTCAAAAAACATCTTGTATAAAGGAGAAATGTCATGTCAACTGCAGAAAAACGACCGCTCACCGCGATAATCGTCGGCGCGGGACATCGTTCGATCATATACGCGGGGCTTGCCGAGGAGGCGCCCGATATGCTTCGTATCGTGGGCGTTGCCGATCCCGATCCCGTGAAACGACGCCTTGCCGCCGAAAGATTCAACATCCCCGAAAATATGCAGTTTTATGATGCGGATGAGCTCGCATCCAAGGGAAAGCTCGCGGACGTTATCATAAACGGTACGATGGACAGTCAACATATCAAGACGGCGGTGCCGCTTTTGCGCGTCGGATACGATATGCTTCTCGAAAAACCGCTCGCCGTCTCGCGTGAGGAGACGGAGCTTCTTTATGAAACGGCTAAAAAGTACGGAAATAAGGTCTACGTCTGTCACGTTCTGCGCTATGCGCCGTTTTACCGCAAGGTATACGAGCATATTGGACAGATAGGTGACGTAATCAACATTCAGCTCACAGAGCATGTTTCTTATCACCACCTTGTCGTGTCATATATACGCGGAAAGTGGAAGAGCAAGGAGGAATGCGGAGCGGGAATGCTTCTTGCAAAGTGCTGTCATGATATGGACCTGATGCTGTGGTTTGCGGGCGATGCACGTCCCGTTTCCGTTGCATCGTTCGGCTCCGACATCGCTTTTGATGAATCGAGAATGCCTGAAGGTGCGGGCAAGCGCTGCCTTGTTGATTGCAAGATCGAAGCGGAGTGCCCTTATTCCGCGAAAAAGCATTATATCGATCATCCCGACCGCTGGAGATTCTATGTGTGGGACTGCTTCTCGGGACAGAATCCTACTCTTGAGGACAAGATCAACTCGCTCAAGACAGACAACCCTTACGGCACCTGCGTCTATAAAAACGGACATACCGTCGTCGATCATCAAAGCGTGCTCGTGAACTTTGATAACGGTGTGACCGCAACGCTCAATATGATCGGAGGCGCCGCCAAAGCGGAGCGAAACGTCCATATCATCGGCACAAAAGGCGAGATCAAGGGTGTTTTCGATGACGGAATCATCCGGATCAGACGTATAAATCAGTCTGCGGATTGTAAAAAATTCTACGACGAAGAGATCATCGATCTCAAGGACGGCGCCGATAAGTCCGGAATGACGGGCTCCCACGGCGGCGGAGATCTGATGCTCGTCAGAGATTTTGTACGCGCAGTGCGCGGTGAAAAGACAACTCCCTGCGCGCCGTCTCTCGATGTGTCGATCGCGTCGCATCTCGCCGTTTTTGCCGCTGAAAAATCGCGCGAAGACGGAACGGTTGAAAAAATATGAGGCGCAAAAATGACAAATGATATAACGATCAGATATGCAACAGACGCCGATTACGACGCGCTTTTACCGATGCTGGATCAGGCGTTCGGCTTCCCGAGCGAGCGCACGAACGGCTTTGAGGAGCTTTTGCCGAAGCTCTACCACCCCGAAATGACTCAGCTCCTCGCCGTGAAAAACGGCGAGATCGCAGGCGCCGTCGGCTTGTTTGAGCGCAAGATCAACGTCTGCGGCGAGATTCTCACCACGGTCGGTATAGGCAACGTCGCGTGCCGCTCCGACCTGCGCGGAGAGGGAATAATGTCAGCGCTGATGCGGAAAGCTACCGCAGATATCATCGCTTCGGGCGCGGATCTCTCTGACCTCGGCGGCAGACGCCACAGATACGCACATTTCGGATATGAATGTGCGGGAAGAGTCTGTAGCTTTACTGTCCGCTCCGATTTCAAGGCTCACACGGGGTTTGTCAGCTCCGCGCTTGCGTGCGTGCCGATCGAGCCGTATCTCGCTGATGCCGAAGCTATGTATTGCGCAAAGCCTGTGCACTTCGTTCGCGATGATTTTGATGCAGTCACGCGCTCGTGGTGTGCGGATCGATATGCATTTACAAAGGAAAACGGATTTGCGGGCTATGCGATTGTCGATAGAGGCAGAGTCACAGAAATGATGCTTGCTGATCCTTCGCACCTGCCGGATGCCGCATCCGCGCTTTTTGATGCGACGGGCGAAAAATCGCTCACATTCACCCTCCACGAGACAGATCTGCTCGTCACGTTTATGCAGCCGATCTACGACGGCGTAAATCTGCGGACAAACGAGCAGATCTCTGTCCTGAATTTCAAAAAAACAGTCGCTGCATATGCAAAATGCGCCGCAACGATGCACCGTTTGCCCGATTTGGTTTTGCCGCTTCATATTTGCGGCGTCGCGGGCGACGAAAGGTTCACCGTTTCCGTCACAGATTCTTGTGTGAGCGTTACGGACGACGCCGAAGATCCGATCACATTGTCGCACCGCGACGCGATATCGTTTTTGTTCGGACTTGTTTCGACGCAGAGAAATGCGATTCCGTGCTTGGAGGAGCTCCTGCCGCTTCCGTTATATTTTTCGTCACCGGATTGTGTGTGATATTCAAAAAGCCTTCCTTTGAAAAGGGAGGCTTTTTTGTATGTATGTTATCTGAGCGAGTCCATACGCTTTTTCCATATTCCCGAAAGGAAATATATCAATCCGGGAATCGCGGTGCCGAACGGAGCAAGACCGTATCCGAGAATGTAGCCGAAAAGTCCGTATCCCATCGTCACGCCGATGACGTATGAGAGAGTTATGCGCATAACGAAGCCGTCTATCAGTGCGAAAATCAACCCGAGACGGGCATTTCCGATGCCTTGAATGAAGCCGTTGGTGCTGCGCATAATGACCATTCCGGGGAATCCCCATACGATAGCACCGACGAATACGGGAGCAAGCTCGATAACTCCTCTGTCGTCGGTGAAAAGGCTGAACATCGCCTCCGGAATCATGATGTATACAGCGGTAAACGCTGCGTAAATGACAGCAGAGAAGAGCATCGCATAGAAAAACACGGCGCGTATGCGCTTTATTTTGCCTGCGGCGATGTTCTGACCGACCATAGCCGAGACTGCAAACGAGAACGCCTGTGTGATTTTGTTCACGATGTCGTCAACCTTGACTCCGACGCCGAAAACGGACGAAGCCTCAACGCTGACGTCGTTGATGAGCGAGTTTACGAACATCATAGAGATATTGATGGCACAGCTTTGGAGAGCGAACGGCACGCCGAGACGCGTAAGCTCTGTGAAGGTTGCTTTTTCGGGGATGAAGCTTTTCGGTTTGAAGTCAAATCCGAACTCGTCGCGGCGTCGGTAAAGGAACCAAACGGCATAGAAAAACGAGAACGCCTGACCGATTATAGTCGCGAGTGCGGCACCGAAGGTGCCCATCCCGAGATAAGCAACGAATATGATGTCCAAAACGAGATTTATGATGGATGCGATGGCGATGAAAATAAGCGGGTGCTTGGAGTCTCCCATACCGCGCATAACGGCGGAGACCATGTTGTAGCCGTATGTAAAGATGATGCCGCAAGAGCAAACGACCATATAGTCAACTGCGAAGTCGTATGCCGCCTTGGGCGTGTTGAGAAGCGTGAGCACAGGATTCATCAGCAAGAGACCTATGACGGTCATAGCGACGCCCATAACGGTAACGATAGTGAAAAGAGTGCCGATGACCTTGCCGATATCATTTCTCCTGCCCGCACCGATGAGCTGAGATATGCGAACCTGACCTCCCGTTGAAAAGCCCATCGAGAGCATCGTCATGAACATAAAGACCTGGCTTGCCGTGGAAACGGCTGAAAGTCCCGGACCCTTCAGTATATGTCCGACAACGAGCATATCGACGAGGGAGTAGAGTATCTGAAGTGCATTCGAGAGCATAAAAGGTACGGAAAAGCGTATGAGCTGCTTCGGCACGCTTCCGCTTGTGAAATCCGTGATTATTTTTGTGTTGCTTTTTGACATTGATAAAGACCTTTGTGACTTGTGTTTTTCGTTAAATACAATTATATCACAAAAAAGCCGCTGTGACTGAAAAAACAGAGCGATTTTTCAAAGATATTTAATGTGTTCTTGTCTTGATATCCGAATGTGTATATGTTATAATCAAAAATAAGGACTGACGCGTTGCAACAGTCGTGCATTATGAATAAAAAAGAGGTTACGCGTATGACGATCAAGAACCCCAACAGAAATTCCGTACCCGGCAATCTCCGCGATCCTGCCGTAATTGATTATAACGAAAAATATTATCTTGTGGCAACGTCTCCGGATTTTTGGTCGGGTTACACGCCGGGAGTAAAGCTCTGGTCATCGGACGATCTTGTGAATTGGAAATTTGAGAGTACGATCATCTCCGCAGATGAGATTCCCGAGGGCTGTCACTGTAAGAATCGCTTTTGGGCGCCCGAACTCTTCATCCACGGCGGAAAATTCTACTGCACCGTCAATGCGCGTGACGATGAAAAGGATGTTGATCTTCATTCGTATCTTTCTGTTGCAGACGATATACTCGGCCCGTATAAGCTTTTCGAGGAGCCGATCATAGACAGAAACTTCAACGACGTCAGCCTTTTTTCCGATGATGACGGCAAGGTTTATGCGACAGCCTCCTGGTGCGATCTTTATCTGATGGAAATTGACCTCGAAAAGGGCCGCGCCGTCAGTGAACCGAGGATCATCGCGCGCCCCGGAAAGGAAGGCGAGTGGGACTACGGCAGATTCATCGAGGGTTCGTATATGGTCAAGCGTAACGGAATTTATTATCTTTGGTATTCCGGCGTCGGACGCGGCTACGAAATGGGCTGGTACACGTCCGATTCACTCGACAGAGAATTTGATAAATACGGTACCGAGCCCGTGCTTTCCGGTCTCGGTACAGATCTTCCGATCGCAGGACATAACGCCTGCTTCAAACTGCTTGACGGCAGAGACGCTGTCTCCTTCCACGCACACAAACAAGGTGAACCTGAGCTTCTCGCATTTGACATCGTAACGTATCCCATGAAGCCGCGCAAGATCTCTATGGAGATAGAGGTATGAAAAAAGAGGGACGAATCCGTCTTGCAGTGATATCTGCCGTACTTATCTTCGGATGTGCGGCGATGGCGGTCATTGACGGAATCATATCGCCTCAGTATGCGGTCAAATCCGCCATGAAGGTGCTGATCTTCGGGCTTCTGCCGATCGCGGCAGTAATCTTAATGAAGGATAAGTCATTTTTTGAACTACTCAAGCCGACGAAAAAGGGGCTTTTCATCTCGCTTGGGCTCGGCGTGATACTGTACGCTTTTATTCTCGGCGCGTACTTCATTTTCAAGGACGTGTTTGATTTTTCCGCAGTCACAGCTTCGCTTACCGAAGGAGAGGGCGTTACAAAAGAGAATTTTCCTATCGTTGCACTGTATATTTCTGTGTGTAATTCGTTTTTGGAGGAGTTTTTCTTCCGTGGATTTGCATTTTTGAGCCTAAAAGGAGTTTTAGGCAGAAGACTATCGCACACGATCTCTGCTTTGGCGTTTGCCGTTTATCACGTGGCGATAATGTCGGGATGGTTTTCGCCCGTCCTGTTTGCGCTTGTGATGCTCGGACTTTACGTGGGTGGCGTGATATTCAACGTGCTGGACGAAAAAACGGGAGATATATTTCCCTCGTGGATACTCCACGCATTTGCAAATTTTGCGATCAACACCGTCGGGATGATTCTGTTCGGTATAATCTGACAAAAAGGATGTGATTGCCTTTGATAGAAATCGTAAATAAAACGCAGGACGCAACGCTTGACGATTTTGTCTACGTTGTGTTTTCCGCGACGCCGTATAAGATGGGGCGATTCGTGCGCCGATTCACGGGCGGAAGGTACAATCACGTTTCTGTTTCAGCGAATCGCGAGTTGACAGAGCTTTACTCGTTTGCACGTCGATACAGATGCGCGCCGTTTATCGGAGGCTTTGTCAAGGAATCCTCCGGACGCTTCTCAGCGGACGGCAAAACGACAGACATAATGGTATGCGCCGTTCCGGTTTCCGCATCCCGCAAGGAGGCTCTTATGAAGCGTCTTGCCGAGATGAAGCATGAGCGTGAAAAGTACATATATAATTTCTTTTCTGCGGCAGCTGTTCCGTTTCGAAGAAAAATACGCGTCAAGGACGCGTATACGTGTGTCGAGTTCACGGTGCATATGCTCAGCCTTGTGGGATATTCGTTCCGAGGCAAAAGCTACATCGGGATCGACGACCTGAAGGGACAGCTCGAAAAATACAAGATCTATGAGGGCGAGTTCCCCGAGGATATGCCCACGGATATATTCGACGACTATGAATATGCCGTCTCATATACGGAGCATTACCTGTCGTTTTTAAAGGAAATGAACACTCTTGCATACAGAAAAATGCGTTACGGAAACGCAAAAGAACATAACAAATAAGGAGTACGGACGTGATACTGCTTGATAATCTCATTTTATTGATTCTTCTGACGGCGCTTTTTGCCGTTATGTCGTATCTGGCGCTCAAAATGAAGAAAAAGCTCGTGCCCGCTGTTATTTCTGCGGTGACAGAGCTCGGCACTGCTTTGCTGCTTCTGTTTAAGGGGGCAAGCATAGAGGAGCTGTTTTTGATGATCCTCGTTTTCGGTTGTATCACCGTTTCACTCAATTATTACGGTAAGCACGAAAACTCCGAGGCCGAAAAAAGCGTCGGCACCGACGAAGAATAAGGGGGACTTTTTATGGTATTCAATTCACTTGAGTTTCTGATCTTTCTTCCGATCGTTCTGCTGCTCCGCTATTTCACGCCGACAAAATACCGTTGGATACCGCTTCTTGCCGCCAGCTACTATTTCTATATGTACTGGGACAGCAAGCTCATCGTGCTCATCCTGTTCACGACGGTGGTTTCTTACATTTCTGCGAATCTTATAGGGCGTACAGATAAAAAATCGCTTAAAAACCTTTATCTTTGGGCGACGCTCATTACCTCACTCGGCGTGCTCGTTTTCTTCAAGTATTATAATTTCCTTGCAAATTCCGCAACGGGTATCATATCCGCCTTTGGCGGCGGTGAGTTTGATCTGACGCTCGATCTGATCCTGCCCGTGGGTATCTCGTTTTACACGTTCCAGACGCTTTCGTACGTTATCGACGTGTATCGCGGCGATATTGAGGCGGAGCCGCATTTCGGATACTATGCGCTGTTCGTCTCATTCTTTCCGCAGCTTGTCGCAGGCCCGATCGAAAGACCGTCAAATCTGATTCCTCAGCTCAAGGAAGAGCACAAATTTGACCGAAATGAGTTTATAAACGGCTTCGGCATCGCACTTGTCGGCTTCTTCAAAAAGCTTGTAGTGGCAGACGTGATCTCGGTTTACGTCAATGCCGTTTATAACGATGCGGCGGGCGCAACGGGACTCGGAGTGCTCGTTGCAACGGTACTTTTCGCCGTACAGATCTACTGCGATTTTTCCGGTTATACCGATATCGCCATCGGCTGTGCCCGTATGATGGGTATGGGATTGATGCAGAACTTCAATCGTCCGTATATAGCGGAATCCATCAAGGAATTTTGGGCGCGTTGGCATATCTCGCTTTCGACCTGGTTCAGAGATTATCTCTATATCCCGCTCGGCGGCAACAGACGCGGCAAATGGAGAAAGCATCTCAACGTGATGATAGTCTTCCTCGTTTCCGGTCTCTGGCACGGTGCAGCGTGGACGTTTGTCATCTGGGGAGCGCTCCACGGTATTTATCAGGTTGTCGGTGAGCTCACGAAAGCTCCTAAAGCAAAGCTTTACGAAAAGCTCGGCATCAATACTGACACAAAGTTTTTCCATTTCGGTAAACGAGCCGTAACGTTCGCACTCGTGTGCTTTGCGTGGATCTTCTTCCGTGCGAACAATTTCAAGGATCTCGGCATACTCATCGCAAAGCTCTTTACGGATTGGGGAATAAGTCTCGATTACATCAAAAATTCGATCTCCTTTATGGGACTTGACCTTGTGATGATCCTTGCAATCGTGCTTTCGGTTTATATGCTCTCCCGATTTGACAGAAGAAGCGCCGACGGCATATTCGGCATTGATAAGGACGGCAACACGGTCACATCGACCGTTGGCTACGCTCAAATACTGTGGATGATAATCGCTGCAGCGCTCGTCATCTCCGCAGGCGACGGCGAAAGCACCTTCATCTATTTCCAATTCTGATAAGGAGTTGAAATGATATGAAAAATGCAAAAATATCGTTTATTGCGATCTTGCTCGCGATCATTGTTCCCGCAGTAACGCTCGTCACGGTCTGTCTTGCGACTCCTTCGCAGTATGGCGAGACCTTCCTTGGTGAGCTTTCCGAAAAATATGACCGCCTACGCGACATAAAAGAGGATAAGGTCGTCCTGATCGGAGGCTCAAGCCTTGCGTTCGGCGTCGATAGCAAGACGATGGAGGAGCATCTCGGTATGCCGGTCGTTAATTTCGGACTTTACGCAACTCTCGGTACAAAGGTCATGCTTGACCTATCCAAATCGGGCGTAAGACGTGGAGATATCGTCGTTATTTGCCCCGAAATTGACGCACAGACGCTTTCGCTTTACTATAACGCCGAGGCAATGTGGCAGGCGTGCGACAGCGATATGTCGCTTCTCTTTGGCATAGGCGCCGATAATGTCGGTGATATGATCGGCGGATTTTGGGGATATCTTTCCGATAAGCTCGAATACGCGCGAGGTGACGGACTCAATGTTTCCGGAGTCTATACCAAGGCGGCGTTCAACGAATACGGCGACATCATCTACGAGCGCCCGTACAATCAGATGACGCTCGGCTATGACCCGAACAAAATGATAACGCTTTCCGAGACCGTGTTCGACGAATCGTTCGTTGAATACGTCAATTCCTACGTCCGCTGGGCAAAGATGAAGGGGGCAACAGTCTACTTCAGCTTCCCGCCGATGAACAGGGAAGCCGTCCTTACAACGGACGCGGATGAACTGCACGCGTTCTATCAGTTCCTCTCCGACAGTCTTGACTGCGAGGTAATATCCGACGTCAGCAACTATATTTTCGACGGAGGATACTTCTACGACAGTAATTTCCACCTAAATGATGCAGGTGTACCGATACGTACGATGCAGCTTGTCGAGGATATCAAGCGCGCCGAAGGCAATACAGATGCCGTTGAGATAGTTTATCCCGAGATTCCGGAGGTTCCCGTCATCGATGACGGCGGCGAGGGAGTCGGAGGCGAAACGGATTTTACCGAAACGGACGCGGCACAGCTTGTGTTTGAAGAATTCGGTTCGGGACTTATCGTTACAGGTGTCAAGGGCGACGCGCTCACAGCCGATACAATAGTTATTCCGAAGAAAGCGGACGGCAAGGCTGTCCTTGCCATCAAGGACGGTGCATTTGCCAAGTGTACGAAGCTGAAAACGCTCGTTATTTATAACAATATCGTGCAGATCTACGACGGATTCCTCTCCGGATGCAATACGATCGAGGAGATCTACCTCTACAACAGCGATTGCTCAAGCGTTTCCATCGGTGCAGAGCTTCTCAAGGGAGTGTCGGTCAAGCCGTCGATCAAGGTTCCGTATGAGGCATTCGGCAGTTACGTTTCGGATTATTTTTGGGGAATTTATTCCTCTAATCTGACAGTTATCAGCGCACCTGAAGAATAAAAATCAAAAGAACAGAAGCGTGCTCGCGCTTCTGTTCTTTTAATTTGAACCGGAAAGCTTTCGCGATGAAAAAGCAAAAAAGTCATTGCGGCGGCAATGACTTTTTCTGTAGGAAAATTATATATTTTGTGTCGATTGTGTCAACAATGATTACATAGCATTGACAAAGAAAAAAGAATTTAATATAATTATATTAGGATCGAATGCACAGCGAGGTGTTTTATGCAGACCGAAAAAAAACGTAAGTTTATAATAGATTTCATATATGTGATCCTTCTTGGACTGCTCATATATTTTACATTCAAATATGCGATCGATTTTCTGATGCCGTTTATTATAGCTTACGCTGTGGCAGCATTGCTTCAGAAGGTCGTGGAATTTATGCATAAAAAACTCAAGTTTTCGCATAAGGTCGCGTCTCTTGTGGCAGTCATCGTTTTCTACTGTACGATAGGAGCGCTTGTGTTCTTTATCTGCCTCGGTCTCTTCTATTACGCGAAGGATCAGATTGCAAAGATCCCGCAGGTATATAAAAATACGATCGAGCCGGCACTTTCCATTATCCTCGGAGATGTTGGCGAGATCACCGACGGACTTGATCCCACGCTCGCCGCGGCGATCGAAAACATCACATCTAATCTCTTTTCTTATCTCGGCAGTATAGTTTCGACGCTCTCCGGAGCTGTTGTGTCGCTTGTTTCCAGCATAGCAACATCGCTTCCGACGCTCGCTATTAAGGTTATTTTCGCTCTTATTGCGTCCTTCTATTTCACCGCTGATTACGATCATATCCACCAGTTTATAAAGCGTCAGTGCGCAGAGCCTGCGTGGGAAAAGATAAAAGCTGCTCGAGGAGCTGTAGGACAGATTATTTTCAGCTATCTGAAATCCTACGCGATAATCCTCGGTATCACTTTTGTTGAGTTGACTCTCTCGATGCTTATTTTGCGCGTGGACAATTTCGCAACCGTCGCACTTATGATCGCGGTGTTTGATATTTTGCCCATCGTCGGTACGGGTACGATCCTCATTCCGTGGACTGTGATAGAGCTGATAAGGGGCAATTACCCGATGGCAATCGGACTTCTTATCACTTATATCGTCGTATTCATCGTAAGACAGATCATCGAGCCGAAGATCGTGGGCGACCACGTCGGACTCCATCCGCTTGTAACTCTTCTTGCAATGTTCGCAGGAACTATCCTTTTCGGAATCATCGGACTTTTCGGAATCCCGATCACGATCGCGATCCTCGTCGATCTGAACGAAAAGGGCGTCATAAATCTATTCAAACGCTGAAATCCTTTTTTGAAGGCGGCGCTACCCGTATCACGCATACGGTAGCGTCGTCTTTTTTGTTGTAGCGACGCTCTGTTTCCTCAATTATAATTGATGCGATGTCGCTGCATCGTCTGTTTCTCGTTTCGGAAATGAGACTGTACAGCCACGCCGCATCCTCGTCTGACTCGGCAATCCCGTCCGATACCATTACGATCACGTCACCTATCTCGGCTTTTATGTGAGTCTTTTGAGCGTCGAGCGTGCGTATGATGCCGACGGGCAGAGTCTTTGATTCTATGCGGAAAATTTCGTTTCCGCGTACGATGAATGACGGGGCGGCACCGCTCTTGTAAAACTCAATATCGCCGCTCACAAGATCAAAATCGCACAGATCGACCGTCGCGGAGCATTCGGTTCCCTTCGCGCGGAGCATTGCGTTGAGCATTTTCAGCGTGACAGCGGCGGAATTGCCCGCAGACAGCATCTTTTCGATGAAAAGTGCGCACATTCCCGAGGTGACGGCGGCTTCGTGGCCGCTGCCCATTCCGTCGCTGATGAGGGAACAGAAATGACCTTTTTTTGACGGAAAGCATACGCAAGAATCGCCGCAGGCGCGGCTTTCTTCCTCGGTAAGACGCGACGACGCGTGAATGACCGAAAATGCTTCCGAAGATCGCAAAGTAGCGTTGATTTCGCTTCCGTGAAGCTCAAATTCGGGGGATGCGAATTCGCCGCCGCAGACCTCGGAGGTGATGCGCCGCAGGTCATCCTCACCGATATGAAGCCCGGAAAGCTTCAGCGATGAGATAAACACTATTTTCTTTTTGCGTCCGTAAACTGTGACTTGTCCCGCTGTAATCTTTTCCTCGCGTAAGCGCGCGGCGAGCTGCTCGGAAAGCTTATGATCGACGGCGAACTCCTCGGAGCGGCGTTCAATTATGTCTGTCAGAACGGATGCGACGGCACGGTAGTCGAGTGCCATAACCTCGGTTTTGTCCGTCTCAATGAGATTTTTCAATGTTGACGCGTACGATTCGTTGATCTTGTCGTGAATGTCGCTTGAGTAGCGACAGCTTCGTGAAAGAACGGTTGGAAGCTCGTCTTCCTCAATGGTGCCGTGCTCGTAAAGCGTTGCGGCAACGCTGTCCCAGGCGTCAGAAACGTCGGATCCGTTCATTTTTCGGCACGCTTCGCTAACGTCGCAGCTTCGGCAGAGGGAGCTTCTGCATTTACGGAGCGCCTCCTTCACGTCATACAGCGACGGACGACACAGCTTGTCCGAAAGGCGGTAGAGCATATCGGAAAGTTCTGAAAACGCCTTCGCCTCGGACGAAAGAAGAGCATCTGTTTCGTAATTTTTCATCATTTCGGCGTGCAGAACAGCGCTGTGCGATGTTGCGCTGTCGGATTTTTCGTCCGAAGGATCGAAAAATCCGCCGTAAATACCGATCGTCACAGCGATGCCTCCGAGGATCAACGACGGGGCTACCTCGGTCGAAAGGGCGTATCCGCCTGCGTAAACTGTCCATGAAACGGCGGCAAGCGTTGATGTCGCGGCAGCGAGATAAGGGGATGATGAGAAGAGAAGCCCCGAAACGATAGCGGCCACAGAGAAGATCGGCGTCAGTGACGGCGCGACAGACAGCCCGAGAAACAGTCCGATCAACGTACCCTTGAGGATGCCGTGCTTGCGTGTGACATAGACGGCGGCGATAAACGCCGCTACGCTCGCGAGATTGACGGCGCCTACGGAAAGCGTGCGCAGTGCGATTACGATCGAGACGGTGAGCGTGCCGAGGCTCGTCTCCTCGTATAGAATCGTCGCGTCAGTCCTCTGCTGCGAAACTGTGCAAGCGTAAAGAAAAGTCAAGGATGGAGTGAGAGCGACGTAGAGTATGAGCGCCGCAAGTGATGTCACGCTGAAGTCCGAGTCTATCGAATTGTATGCGCCCAGCGCTGCCGATGCGATAAGCGAGACGGCGAGTTTCAGCTTAAGGCTGTCTTCAAAGTCTGTCAGCTTGCGGTCGGGATCCGTCATCAGCGCAGATAATCTGCGCAGACAAACGATGAGAGTGTAGATTGCGATATCCATCACCGCTGAGCGTGAGCTTGTCAGGGCACCGAGCACGGCACCGAAGTATGCCCAAAGCATACGTTTTCCGACCGCTGATACGAATGCGGCGCCCATCGGATACGTTCCGAGAACGATGTGCGTCCCCGACAGCATAAATGACGCAAAAAAATACAGCATTGGCGACAGTTCACGCGCAAGTGTTATTGCCGCTTCACCGACAGCGGCTACGGCATTTCTTTTGCTTGCAGTCTCGGTATATGCTTTTTCGACCGATGACATCGTGTTTTTAGCGAACCTTTCGCATTTCTTTATGTATTTGCCGTATACGGCATCTTTATTTTGGTGATCCATGTCTTCCTCCGACTTTTTATTTTAGTAAATTCATTTTATATGCTTGCGTGCGCTACTAAAGTCGAAATGTCAGCGTCGGAGAGCGGCGAGACTGACGTGTAAATGACCGCTTTGGGGCATATCTGTCGGTCGGGGGCAGCTTTTGGCGCGGCGATGCTCGGAATCGGTCGGGTGAAGCGATACACCGTAAAAAAGACTCACACGATTTTTACGAAAATGCAAAAAACAAACGGCGTCGAAGCAATTCGACGCCGTTTTGACGGTGGAACAGTGTTATTTTGGAATATCCGGTTATTCCTCGACGGAAGCGCCGGCAAGAAGCTTTCCAAGAGGAGATTCAGAGTCAAGGATGACGGTCTTTTCGTCGCCTGTGAGGGAAGACTTGAGCGCTTCGAGCGCACGTGTGAACTCATAGAAGTCCTTTTTATCTTCCGTGTCGTAAGCGGAAGCAAGCAGACGCATATATTCGGCTTCGCCTTCAGCCTCGATCTCAGCAGCCTTTGCGGTCGCATCGGAGATGATGATGTTTACCTTCTTGTCAACCTCATTCCTGATGAGGGAAGCTTCGTATTCACCGTTTGCGGTGTATTCAGCGGCGATTCTCTCACGGTCGGAGATCATTCTCTCGTAAACTGCCTGCTCATTTGCCTCGGGAAGATCAAATCTCTTGATCTTTACGTCGATGACGGAGATACCGTAAACGGAGGCATTTTCGCATACCTCAATGGTGATTCCTTCGTAGATGTCGTTTCTTTCGCTTGCGTCATCCTGATTGATGATATCATCCTGTGCGAGAGTACCCATAAGCGTCTTTAAGGAGTTGTATGTCAGCGCGTCGAGACGCGTCTCGGCTTCTGCGATGGTGCCGACTGTCTGATAGAATACCTGAGGATCAACGATTTGCCAGGTGAGGTAGCTGTCTACGGTCATACTCTTCTGATCGGAGGTGAGGACCTCGGATGCGGGAATATCGTAGAGCAGAACTGTGTTGGGGAACGTCTTGATCTCATCGATGAAGGGCACTTTGAAGTGAAGTCCCGCTTCATCGGTGATGTCTATGATCTTGGAAAAACGGAATACGCAGGCGTATTCGTTTTCGGCTACGGTGTAAAAGGAATTTGCCAAAACGATAACGGCAAGAAGAGCAACGACAGCGATAACTGCCCAAATTCCGTATTTAACTTTGGATTTTGCCATGATATATATCCTTCTTTCTTACTTGATTATAGGTGTGCCGAGTCATTCCTTGGGCGTTTCTGACGAGGAGGATTCGACGATGCTTTCGAGAGGGAGGAACATTTCGATGTCGGATCCGTCGCCGGAGGCGTCGATGTAGACCTTAACACCGGGGAGCACCTCGGAGATCATTTCGTAATACATACGGTAACGTGTGATCTCGGGATTGAGCGCGTATTCGGAGTACATAGCCTCGAACATAGCGACAGCTTCCTTAGCTTCGTTAATTCGTTTTGTCTTGAGATATTCCGCATTCTGAACCAGTGCGTCCGCTTCCGCTTCTGCAGCGGGAAGCTGTGCGTTCTGATAAGCCTCGGCTTCATTGATGACTCGTTCCGCGGACTGCTTTGCCGTTTCAACAGCCTTGAATGCTGCCTTTACGGACTCTGTGGGAGGCTCACTGTCCTGGATCGATATGTCAACGAGGACAAGACCGATATCGTACTCTGCAAGAATGTCGGTGATGAGGTCCTTTACCTCGATCTGAATCTCGGTCTTACCGTCTGTCAGAACGCTGTCAACGTCGGTGGAGCCGACGACGCTTCTGATCTGGCTCTGTACGAGATTTTTAAGTATAAGATCGGGAGATGCGGAGCTGTAAAGATATTTGACGGGGTCGGAGATCTTGTACTGAACGAAGAAATCGACGTTGACGATGTTGTAGTCGCCGGTGATCATCTTGCTTTCTTCTTCAACGGTCACGGGAGTTGCTGTGCCTGACGTGTCTGTCGGAGGAGTAGTCGTGTATCCGATCTCGATCTTCTGATATACGTTGACCTCAACAAGCTCAACCTTCTGAATGCCGAAGGGAAGCTTGAAGTGCATACCCGCTTCCGCGGTGTCCGTCACCTTGCCGAAGGTCGTGACAACTGCTCTTTGCTGTTCATCAACGGTGTACCAGCTTGTGCTGACGGTAATGATGACAAACAGCGCGATCACGCCCCAGATGACGTACTTTTTGATCTTGTCAAATTTGATCGGGGCTTTGGTTTTGTCGAAGAAATCTTTGTGGTTCATTTCTGTTTCCTTTCAGAATATGTATTTTATTTTTTACCAAACTCGTTCAAATCCAAGGTAGCGAGTGCCCTGGAAGGTGAGGTTGCCGAGGTCGCCCTCGACGAGCATACCAAATTCGGATGCGGATACGTGAAGCTCGGCTCTGTCTCCGCTTTCGAATTCAAATGTGACGTAGTAGCGCGTCGAATGAGTATGCGTGTTGTGATTGTGGCTGACGTGACCGCGCTTCGCAACGACTTTTGTAGGTACAGTAAGACGCGGCGAGTGATTGTTTTTGTTCCATTCGGAGATGATTTTGGCAAATACGAAGATGAACATGCACAGAACAAGTCCGAATGTGACGGAAAACATAAAACCGAAAAAAGGCATAGCTGTTACCTTGAGGTGTCAAAATTAGTATGATTTACGCCGGAATGACGGAGCGTTCATCACTTTACGGCACGATTATACCACGCGGTCAAGTGATTGTCAAGAGAAATCGCAAGAAAATTTTGATATTTTTTTGTGAAGCGAAAACGGGGAAGTAAAGTTATGCGTGCGCTTGAAAGAGAGTACGGAATGTGGTAAAATTGTCGTGAAAAACTGTTCGGAGGTGAAATATGCCCGAAATATATGAAACCGACGTTGTATATATGAAAGAAGCGATCGTTGAGGCGGAAAAAGCGGCGGCGCATGGCGAGGTTCCGATAGGATGCGTCATCGTGCACGACGGAAAGATCATTGCGCGCGCGGGCAATGCACGTGAGACCGACAAAAACTCGCTCCGTCACGCAGAGCTGACGGCGATCGACGAGGCGTGCCGAGTCAGAGGCGGCTGGCGTCTTTTCGGATGTACGCTGTACGTCACGCTCGAACCGTGTCCGATGTGCGCGGGCGCAATAGTCAATTCGCGCATCGACAGAGTAGTGTACGGCGCGAAGGACGCAAAGGCGGGCGCGTTTGGGAGTGTGCTCAATATGAATTCATATCCGCTCAACCATAAGCCGAAGGTCACGTTCGGGGTGCTTGGCGGCGAATGTGCAGATCTGCTCAGCCTGTTTTTTGCGAGATTGAGAAAATAAAGAAGATCCCCAAGCGCGTTGCAATAATATAAAAAGGATGTGCCCAAAGCACATCCTTTTTATATTATTGCTAAAGTCAATGTATGCTGACGGGAGGCTTCGGCTTGTTGAGTACACGGGCGCTGGTCTTTCCTTCGGGATTGATCTCGCCTGCGAGCGTGAGAGAGCGCTTGGTGAGCGACGGACCGACAAGCTCGTAGATGAGTACGCAGAAAAGCACGACGTTACGGACGATGTGTCCGTCGGAAAGTGCCGTTGCGGTAATTGCCATACCGAGCGCGACACCTGCCTGCGGTAAAAGCGTGATGCCAAGATTAGAAGTGATGGATTTTGAGCATTTAGTCAGCATGCAGCTTCCGTAGGCGCCGGTGTATTTGCCGAGCGAACGTGCGATGAGGTAAACGACACCGACAATAAGCGTTACGGGACTTGCGAGTATCTGCAGGTCAAGCTCCGCGCCTGAAATGACGAAGAAGAGGATGTTCAGCGGTACTGTCCAGCCGTCAACACGGTTCATAAGCTCTTCTGATGTGTCGCAGACGTTGCAGAAGATAGTGCCTGTCATCATACAGGAAAGCAGGAGCGAGAAGCAGCAATGGATGCCGCCGATCTCAAATTCGAGCATAGAAAGTCCTACGGTGAGGAGCACGAACGCGACGGAGATCGTCATACGTTTGCTTCGCGAATGGAAGAAGCGCTCTACGGCGTGGAGCAGGAATCCTGTTATACAGCCGAGCAGGAGCGAAAGCACGACCTCAACGATAGGCTCGACGATAACGCTGACGACATTTGCGGATCCCGTTTCAAGCGCGGTTGCAATACCGAATGAAACGGAGAAGAGAAGAAGACCCACAGCGTCATCGATAGCTACGACGAGCATAAGCAGACGTGTGAGCGGACCGTCCGCCTTATACTGGCGAACTACCATCAAGGTGGCTGCGGGAGCTGTCGCGGACGCAATGGCGCCGAGTGTGAGCGCGGCAGGGATCGAAATGATCGAAGGTGCGATGAAATGAAGCGCGATAAGTGCAATATCGACAGTTATCGTAGTGAACACAGCCTGTGCGATACCGATGATGATCGCCTTGGCGCCCATGTTTTTGAGATGTCCGAGTCTGAACTCGTTACCCATCGAGAATGCGATGAAGCCGAGCGCGGTCTGTGTAATAATGCTCAGTCCCTCAACCGCTTCAAGAGAAGAGAAACCGATTCCGTTTATACCGAGTGCGCCGATACAGTACGGACCGAGTGCAAGTCCCGCAACGAGATAAGCGGTAACTGCGGGCAGATTTAAAAGCTTTGTGAGTCTTGACATCATAAGTCCGCCGAGAAGCGCGACCGCAAGACCGATAAGACTTGTTTCCATAATAATTCTCCGTTTAAAGCGTGACGTGGCAGGGCAACACAGTATGCCAAGCCTCACGCTATTATAATAAATATGTATATTTTCAAACGCGTATCATAATATCACTCTTTTTTTGTCGGTGCAAGAGCAATATTCAACATAAATAAACAGAGATTTTAAGTAAATTTTATATAACCTTGAAAGAAGAAAGATCCCGTGCCTGCAGGCACGGGATCTTGATCTGTCGGGATCAGCGGACTGATTCATTGAAATAGTCGAATATTTCCTCGGCACTTGTGCAGAAACGGCACAAACCGAGACATTTTTCGGGCATAAAGCCCTCGGTGACGGTTCCTTTGAGAAGCGCCTCAAGGTTAGAGTAACAGCCATCGACATTGTAGATCGCTATCGGCTTGTCGAGCTGACCGAGCTGACAAAGCACGAGCGTTTCGAAGAACTCCTCGTATGTACCGATACCGCCGGGAAGGACGGCAAACGCGTCCGCGTGCTCTTCAAGAAGAGCCTTGCGTTCGCGCATCGTTTCGGTGTAGATAAATTCGTCACACTCCTTATAAAGTATGTCGTCAACGTCAAAGAACGTGGGGGCGATGCCTATGCTGTAACCGCCTTCCGCCTTGACTCCGCGGACCGCACGACCCATAACTCCGGAGTTTCCGCCTCCGAATACGAGAGAGTGTCCGTTTTTCGCAAGCTCGCGTCCGAATTTGTATGCGGCAGCGAGGTACTGCTCGGGGATTTTGTCGCTTGATGCACCGTAAATGCAGATCTTCATAGCTTATCTCCTGCTTGATGTTATTTTATTTCAATGATGGGAATGATCGTGTCCGCGATGACGCGGTGTCCGTTCTTGTTCGGATGAGGATCGGCTTCGATGAGCGCTGTCACAAAATCAGCGGCACCACCTGTAAACGTATCGGCGTTTACGACGTTGTCAAGGGCATCGAACGCAGAATATACGTCTGCGACCTTGTAGCCGAGCGTAGATGCGTTTGACTTGATGATGTCATTGAGTGACGTCACGAGTCTGTCGGTTTCCTTCGCAAGATCAAGTGTGTGCTCGATAAAATCAAACGTAACGTCAAGCTTGCGGTATGGGTTGTAGATCGTTTGGAAGATGATCTCGGCATCGGGAGCGGCTTCCTTGATGAGCTCAATTATCGTGACGATATCAAGCGCAAACTGCGCGATTCCCGCGGCGTTTTGCGTCATCATTTCGTCATATATCTGAGGAATTCGGATGCTTTTGAGGTTTTCATCTGTTACGGACGTAGAATAGATGTGATATTCGGACAGCTTGGCGATCGACGTGCCGAGTACGTTGTTCGCGCCGATCGAAATTGTGATGAGATCGGCATGGCAGAGCTCGGGGGCTCCGCCCGATTTAATGAGCTCAATAAGATCGCCGCTTGTGTCACCGTTTACGGCGTAGTTGAAGTCGGTGAATGCTTCGACCTTGTCGGACAGCGCCTCTTCGATAAGCGCGGAGTAGCGTTCATTATCGAAATCGATAAGTCCGTAGCCGTATGCGATCGAGTCTCCGAGCGTGACATAAACGTAAGCGCTGTCAAGACCGTCCTCGGTGCCGACAGCTTCCGTTTCGGTGTCTGATTCGGACTCCTCGTCCGTGATCGCAACGGTGTCCGTTGCCATTACGTCAATTTCGGTGTCCGTAGTTTCTTCGGAGACGTTTGTATCGTTTTGCGTACCGTTCGCACATGCAACGAGCGCAAGTGCGACAAACGCGGTGATGAGAATAAATGCAAATGCTTTGCGGATCAATTTTCAATCCTCGTTTTCGTCAAAATAAAGCGTGACGGATTTGCCGTCGAAGCCGCACTCCGCGGCGGGGAATATGGCTCGCGCCTCACCGATGTAATCCTCCGGCGAGGGGAGCGACGGCGAATAATGAGTCAGCCAGAATCGGCGCGGAGATGCTGATTTTGCGAGCTCTGCTGCCTCCGAAAATGTCATATGCTTCGTTTCGAGCGCTTTTGAGTGCTTTTCTTCGTCGCCGTACATACCCTCACAGATGAAAAGATCGCTGTCCTGTGCCATTTCTGCGATGACGGGGACGGGACGCGTGTCCGTGCAGTATGTAACCTTGATGCCGCGACGCGGCGGACCGAGCACGAGATCGCTCGTGTACGTTACGCCGTCAAGCTCGGCGGTGCCGTTTTTTTGAAGAGCGCTCCAGACGCGGAGCGGAACGTTGTTTTCGATCGCGCGGTCGCGGTCAAATTTGCCGACGCGCGGAATCGAGACGGAAAATCCGTAGCACGGGAGCGTGTGATTCGTTCGGAATGCGGTGATGTGAAATCCGTCAATAACTACCGTTTCACAGCGCTCCGTTATGGGACGGCAAACGACCTCAAACGGGAGCTCGGGAGCAACCGTGAGAAGTCCGCGGACATATTTTTCAATGTGAGCGGGTCCGATGATCGTGACGGGATCCGTGCGTCCTTCTCCTCCCATAGAGAGAAGCATCCCCGGCAGACCGCTGATGTGATCTGCGTGATAATGTGAGATGCAAATGATTCCGATCGGCTTGAAGGGAAGGGATGCTTCCTTCATTGCTATCTGAGTGCCTTCGCCGCAGTCGATCACCATGCATTTTCCGTTGAAACGCATAAAGCACGAGGTCAGCCAGCGGTTTTTCAGCGGTATCGTGCCGCCCGAGCCGGAAAGTGTTACGTCAAGCATACCTTTCCTCCTTTATCTTTTCTATAATTTTATCATATTTTTCGCAGTTTATCAAGAGTTAATACATCCGTTGAGCGGATATGAAAAACAGCCTCGCCGCAGCGAGGCTGTTTCTTTATTTATCCGTACCGATAAGGTCGTACAGCTTTGGGATCGCGGGCGAGAAATCCGTGATTTTGGAAAAGGCGGAGTTAAACATACGGATCAGAAGTCCGTTCAGTATCACACATACGACAGTTCCGACGCCGATTCCGCGGATTCCGCCGAAGAAAATGAGCGACAGAAGCACGGAAACGAGGAAGCTTGATACGTCATAGGCGATCTTGACCTTGTTGAAGTTGAGCTTCAATCCGTGAGCGAACTCTCGCACGAACATATCGTAGCAGCACGGCGGCAGATATGAGTTGAAGTACATCGCCACTCCCGCGTCCGAGATGAGAAGACCGACGGCATAACAGATGATGCGTACCCAAATGCTTTCGGGAACGGTGTATGCGTCCGTCAGCAGGATTATCAGGTCAAGCACGGCTCCGTAGATGATGGCGGAAGCAAACGTGAGCAAGAATCTCCATTCGAATTTGCGAAGTGCAATAAAAAGCACGATCAAGAGAAGCGCCTGAACGACGTATTCGGCTGTTCCAAATGAGAGAAATGCAATCTTTTGCGACAGGATGTACGCGGGCGCGACGATCATGGAAAGTCCAAAGTCGGCTTTTGTCATAAGTGACACTCCGAGGCAGGTCAGAACAGTCGCAAAAACGTAAGCGATCTCGCCGGTACGTGTGATCTGTCCCGATTTCATTGTCAGCGTTCCTCTCTGAAATAGGAAAGGCCGAGAGATGCGGGACCCTGATTTTCCTTTTTGCGTCTCGTTGATACGAAGATGAGCACGATGATGGTTACGACGTAGGGCGTCATCTGAAGCAGATTCGTTGTGGACTGGGATACCTTTATGTTCGTCAGCGTGGGGAAGTACACGGATAACCAATAAAGCATAGCGAAAAGGTATGAACCCCAGATCGTATTGACGGGTTTCCACGTCGAGAAAATGACGAGTGCGACGGCGAGCCATCCGAGAGCCTCGATCGAGTTGTTTGTGGACCAGTTTCCGAAGCAGTAGTCAAGGACGTAGTAAACGCCGCCGATGCCGCAGATGCCGCCGCCAAGCGACGTTGCGAGGTACTTATAGCGTGTTACGTTGATGCCTGCCGCGTCTGCAGTCGCGGGATTTTCACCGATCGCGCGGAGATTGAGACCGACGCGCGTGCGTGTGAGGAAAAGATGAAGTGCAACAGCGAGTATAATGGCAACGTATGCGAGCCAGCCGTATGAAAGGAAGAGCTGACCGAAGTTGCCGAGGCCGTAGGCGGCGTTGAGATTTGCGGTATAAACGTCGCTCGTCTTTGCCGCAACGGCAAAGCTCGAGTTACCGGAAACTCTGCAAAGATAAACGCCGCCGAAGGTGCCTACACCTACGCCGAACGAGGTGATTGCAAGACCGGTTACGTTCTGGTTTGCGCGGAGAGTGACCGTCAGGAAGCTGTATAGGAGTCCGCCGAGTGTGGAAACGATGAATCCGCAGAGAAGCGGCAGGAGCAAAAGAACGATCGTTTTGGGATCGTCTGTGGAGCGTTCGTAAAGATACGCACTGCCGAAGCCGGCAAATCCTCCGAGGAACATAAGTCCGGGAACGCCGAGGTTAAGATGTCCGCTTTTTTCGGTGATGATCTCGCCCATTGCGGCGTACATCATAACGGTTCCGTATATAACTGCGCTGTTTATCCAAGCGATGAGAGTCGTCATACGTTTTCTTTACCTCCTTTTGCGGATTTTCCCGCAAAAAACGCCTTGAGCTTTCCGCCGGGGACAATTGAGAAATTGATGAAGAATTCGCATCCGAGGATGAAGAAAAGGAAGATCGCAATATTGATGTCTGCGACGGATGCGTTAAGGTTGGCGTTTTTGTTACTGATTTCGGTCGATCCGCAGGAAACGAACGAGATGAGCAGCGAGATAAGTGCCATAAAAATGGGATTGAACTTGGCGAGCCAAGCGACGGTGATGGCGGTAAAGCCGTATCCTCCACCCGTGTGAACGGAGATCGTGTGGCTGAGGTTGGAAACGTAGAGGAATCCGATCAAGCCGCAGATCGCGCCCGAAATAAATACTGTGCGAAGGATAACGACGGATTCGTTGATGCCGGCGTATCTTGCGGTATTGATCGTCTCACCGACGACGGAGATTTCGTATCCGTGCTTTGTCTTATTCATATAGACGTACATAAGGATGACGGTGACGATCGCGATGAGGTAGATCCAGCCGTAAGAGTTGCCGAAAAGGGGACCGACGGAGCCGTTATTTCTCGAGATGATACCGAGCGCGCTCTTTATGCCCTTCCAAATGTCATTGGCGAACGCAACAAGCTGAATCGCTATGTAGTTCATCATAAGTGTGAACAGTGTTTCATTTGTTCCGAATTTGATCTTGAAGATGGCGGGAATAGCAGCCCAGATGCCGCCGATGAGCATCGCTGAGATGATCATCGCGGGGAGAATTACGGGATCGGGAAGCTCATTGCCGAGGTAGAAGAGCCACGTTGCCGCGATAAGACCGCCTGCGAGAACCTGACCCTGCGCGCCGATGTTCCAGAATCGCATCTTGAACGCGGGTGCAAGCGCAACGGCAAACATAAGGAGCATGGATGTGTCCTTGAGAAGCGTGTTGATCGTGATCTCGTTACGGAACGTGCCCTCAAACATATATTTGTACGTTTCGAAAATACCGTATCCTGAAACGCCCTTGATAAAGATCGCGCAGGTAAGCGCGGCGAGAAGAAGAGCAATAACTCTGATGAGGATCGCCTTGACGAGACCGATCGAATCACGCTTGATTATGTGAAAAAGCGGCTCGTGCACAGTTTTTTTTGCATTTGTTTTCATTTTGTTTCCTCCCCTCCGCCGATCTTGGTCATATAAAGACCGATTTCTTCTTTTGTTGTTACCTTGGGATCAACTATGCCGGAAACGACGCCGCTGCAAAGCACGAGGATCTTGTCGCAGAGTGCGAGAAGAACGTCGAGATCTTCACCAACGTAAATAACGGCAACGCCTTTCTTTTTCTGCTCGTTGAGCAGATCGTAGATCGCGTAGGATGTGTTGATGTCGAGTCCGCGGACGGCGTAAGCCGTCATAAGCACGCTCGGAGCCTCCGAGATCTCACGTCCGACAAGAACCTTTTGTACGTTACCGCCGGAAAGACGGCGTACGGGAGTGTTTATGCTGGGAGTGACAACGCCGAGACTTGCCTTGACGCTTTCGGCAAGGTTGGTGGGATCCTTTTTGTGAAGGAAGAAGTCCGAGCCGTTGTTGTAGCTCTTGAGCATCATGTTTTCGACCATGCCCATTGATCCGACAAGACCCATACCGAGTCTGTCCTCCGGAACGAAGGAGAGTGCAACACCGAGTTCACGGATCTTACGAGGAGATTTGCCGATGAGACTTTCAGTTTCGCCGTTTTCGTTGACGTAATTGATCTCTGCGCCCGGTTCAATGTGTTGCAAACCTGCGATCGCTTCGAGAAGCTCTTTCTGACCGCAGCCCGAGATGCCGGCAATGCCGAGAATCTCGCCGCCGTAGGCGTCAAACGATACGTTTTTGAGTGCAGGGAGTCCTTCGGGTGTGAGACAGGATACGTTCTTTACGGAAAGACGCAGAATGGGGTCCACGGGAACGGGACGATCGATGTTGAGTGTGATCGTTTCTCCCACCATTGCCTCAGCGAGCATCTTTTCGTTCGCTTCCGATGTGTTGATGGAGGTGATGTACTCGCCATTTCTGAGGATGGCAACTCTGTCCGAAACAGCCATAACCTCGTGGAGCTTGTGCGTGATGATGACGATGGATTTACCGTCATTTCTCATGTTGCGGAGCACCTGGAAAAGACGCTCCGTTTCCTGAGGAGTGAGTACTGCGGTAGGCTCGTCGAGAACAAGAATGTCGGCGCCGCGGTAGAGCACCTTGACGATCTCGAGCGTCTGCTTTTCGCTTACGCTCATACTGTATACCTTTGCCGCGGGATCTATATTAAAACCGTATTTTTCGCAAATTTTATTGATCTTGGCGTGAACCTCCTTCATATGGAGGACGGCGCTTCCGGGAAGACCGAGGATGATGTTTTCGGCAGCGCTGAAAACGTCAACGAGCTTGAAGTGCTGGTGGATCATACCTATGCCGAGATCGTGTGCGTCCTTGGGCGACGCGATGGTGACGGGAGAGCCGTTTATCTCTATCTCACCCGAGTCGGGAAAATAAATGCCCGACAGCATATTCATAAGTGTTGTTTTTCCGCTTCCGTTTTCTCCGAGCAGGGAAAGGATCTCTCCGCGGCGGATGTCCATTGTAACGTTGCGGTTTGCGGTAATGGGACCGAATGTCTTTGTGATTCCTTTGAATCTGACAGCAATTTCCTGGTTCAAAACGATTTACCTCAAGTGGAAAAATGATACTGATGCTTTGATTGATTTAAGCAGGGGAAACCGTCGTAACGTGGCGGTTTCCCCTGCTTGTCTTACATAATGATTGTGGGATTATCAGCCGTTGGGATTGAGCTCGGTGATACCATCGATACGGAGAGCGAAAGAGGGAGCGCTCTGTACCCAGGACTCGTGATAGTAACCGTCAGCGATGACGTTGTTGCAGTCGGGAGTCCAGTCGCCGTTAGAGTCTGTAGCGAAGCAGGAGGTAACCTTTTCGCCGCCTACGGTGAACTTGGAGATATCGAATACGTGGAGCTTGCCGGACTTGATAGCATCAACTGTTTCAGTGATCTTTGCTTCTGTACCTTCAGCAACGAGGTTGCCGAGAGTTGTTGTTGTAACAGCGTTCTGTGTATAGCCGCCTGTCCAGTTGGTAGCAACGTCAGCACCGTTCATAACGGACTTGAAGATGTACTCATAGCAAACAGACCAGTTGTTGGTAGCGGAAGTAAGAACTGCATCACCGATGTTGGTCATATCGATGTTGTAGCCTACAGAGTAAACTTCCTTGCCGTCTTCGCGAGCAGCCTGAACAGCGGTGGGAGCACCGGTGGAGTCAGCGTGCTGACCGATAATAACGCAGCCGCGTTCGATAAGAAGCTCAGCAGCTTCCTTTTCCTTATCGAAATGATACCATTCAGATGTGTACTGAACGTCCATAACAACGTTCGGAACAACGCTCTGGATGCCGAGGAAGAATGCGGTGTAACCGGAAACAACTTCAGCATAGGGGTAAGCGCCTACGTAGCCGATCTTAACGTTGCCGTCAGCGTCCTTGCTGTTTGCAGGGATCTTGTCAGCGTCCATAAGTTCCTTGAGCTTCATACCTGCAACAACGCCGGAAACGTAGCGAGACTGATAAACCTCAGTGAATGCGTTGGAGAAGTTGTCAAGGCCGGAAGCGGCAGCGGTGTCGCCTGTCATAGCGATGAAGTGAACGTTCGGATATTCAGCTGCAACGAGCTTCATATAGTCCTGATGTCCGTAGGAGTTGGAGATAACGATGTTACAGCCCTGAGCAACGAGATCTCTTGCTGTGTTGGAGCAGTCTTCGGATTCGGGTACGAAATACTTCCAAATTACGTTTTCTTCCTTGGTGTGGTCGATGCCGAGAGCTTCGCATGCAGCCTGGATGCCTATGATGTGAGCTTCGGTGTAGCCTTCGGTAGAGTCACCGATGAGAATACAACCGATCTTTATGTCGGTCTTTTCCGCAGCTTCCTTAACTTCGGATGCAACGCCGTAAACACAGCCGAATGCAGCGAGTGCGGAAGGATCGGTGTTGTTGCCTTCGTTGTTATCGCCTTCGTCGGAGCAGGATGCGAGGACGGAAAGGGAGAGAACAGAGAGAATGCAAACAAGCATAAGGGCAATGATCTTTTTGAACATTGAGAGTTTCCTCCAAAAAATAATAATTTATATCAGAGTCTTTGATAAGCCTCGGATAAACTGAAAAAACGGAACGGGATCAGCCGAAAATTATGCCGTTTTCGGTGCTCATGGACAAGATTGATGCGAGCGATTCGACGCGTATGCCGCGTGCTCTGAGCGAGTCACCGCCGCCCTGGTATTTTTTCTCGATAACGACTCCCGCACCAACGATCGCGGCTCCCGCATCCTCTGCGATGCCGACAAGAGCGGCGAGCGCGGAACCGTTTGCAAGAAAATCATCGATTATCAGGATGCGATCCGCATCGGAAAGATAGTTTTTTGATACGGTGACGACGTTATCGTGACCGTGAGTGTAGGAGTGTGCGGTTCTTGAATAGATCTCGCCTGACTGGTTCAGTGTTTTTGATTTCTTTGCGAAAACAACGGGACAGTCGAAGTACTGCGCGGCGATGCAGGCAATACCTATGCCGGAGGCTTCGATCGTGAGTATCTTTGTGATTTTTTCGTTACCGAAAAGACGGTGGAATTCCTTGCCGATCTCGTTCAAAAAACGAACATCGACCTGATGATTCAAAAAACAGTCAACGCGCAAAACATCACCGTCGGAAACAGTGCCTTCGTTTATGATCTTTTTTTCAAGAGCTTCCATAATAAAATCTGAATCTCCAAATTACCTTCATTAATTAATATTTTACACTATGTTAAAAATTTTTCAATCGGCAAGTTCACGAATTAAGTCGAATTTGCACTGATTTTCTCGTGAAAATGTACACTCCGTCGAAAAACGAAAACAGATCACGGCAAATTCGTGATCTGTTTTCGTTAGTTTGCTTTATTGAATATGACTTTTCCGTTTGCGACGCTTGCCGTGACAGAATCACCCGATGCGACCTTTCCTTCGAGGAGCGCTTCGGAAAACATATCCTCGACAAGGTGCACGGCGGCTCGCCGGATCGGACGCGCGCCGTAGTCGGGATCGAATCCCTCTTCCGCGATCAGCTCCGTAACGTCCCGATCAAACGAAAGAGAAATGCCGATCGCGTCTGCGCGCTTTGAGATTTCGGCAAGCATAAGATTTGCGATCGAAAGTACGCTTTCGTGAGAAAGTCTGTCAAAGACGATGATCTCGTCTGCGCGATTCAGAAACTCGGGCTTGAAGGCTCGCTTCAAACTGTCGCGAACAGCGGTGCGGATGCGTGCTTTGTCCTCCTCCTTTTCGTCCGTGACTGTGAACCCGAGCGCTTTTCCGCGAATGATCGCATCCGCCCCCACGTTTGAGGTCATAACGATGACTGTATTGGAAAAATCAACGTGCCTGCCCGTTGAATCCGTGAGGGTGCCGTCATCGAGTATCTGCAAAAGAATGTTCATCACATCCGGATGAGCCTTTTCGATCTCATCGAAAAGCACGACGGAGTAGGGGCGTCTGCGCACCCTCTCCGTGAGCTGACCGCCGTCATTGTATCCGACGTAGCCGGGAGGCGACCCAATCAGCTTTGACGTGCTGTGGCTTTCCATATATTCGGACATATCGATGCGTATCAGCGCCCCTTCACTTCCGAAAATTATGTCAGCAAGTGCGCGTGAAAGCTCTGTTTTTCCCACTCCCGTAGGACCGAGGAAGATGAATGATCCTACCGGGCGGCGCGGATCCTTGAGCCCCGTCCGTCCGCGTCGGATCGCTTTAGCAACAGCCTCAACAGCCTCATCTTGACCGATAACCCGCTCGCCTAGAAGCTCTGCGAGCTTCAAAAGCCGCAGGCTTTCCTCCTCTGCAAGACGTGATACGGGAATACCGGTCCAAGACGTGAGAACGGACGCGATCTCATGCTCTGTCAGCGTCAGTTGCTCGGATGCGGCTTTTGCTTCGTGTTCGTTGCGAGCCTCGGACAGCGCCGCATAAGTCTTTTTTTCGCTGTCACGACAGTGCGCGGCGCGCTCGAAATCCTGCGAGCGGATGGCTTCCTCTTTTTCCGCGGATGCACGCTTCAACTCGTGTTCAAGTCGGCGTATCTCGTCGCTTGGCGTTTTTGATGCGATCTTCAAGTTTGCGGCAGCTTCGTCGATGAGATCGATCGCCTTGTCGGGCAGATATCTGTCATTGACGTAGCGAACGGCTAGCCGCACGGCGGCATCGATCGCGCTGTCGGAGATACGGAGCTTGTGATGAGCCTCATATCTGTCGCGTAACCCCTTCAGTATCAAAACCGCCTCCTCGGGAGAGGGCTCTCCCACGTTGACGGATTGAAAACGGCGCTCAAGCGCCGCATCGTGCTCGATGTGTCGGCGGTATTCATCGATCGTTGTCGCGCCGATCATGCGGATCTCGCCGCGCGCAAGCGCAGGCTTCAGTATGTTTGCCGCATCAACGGCGCCCTCGGCGGCCCCCGCGCCGATTATGGTGTGGATCTCATCGATGAAGAGGATTATATCAGGATTCCTCGTCACCTCCGACATCACGTTTTTAAGTCTTTCTTCAAATTCGCCACGATATTTTGCGCCTGCGATCATAGACGGGATGTCGAGCGTCACGATCATCTTGCTGTCGAGTGTTTCGGGGACGTTTCCGCTGACTATCCGTTCAGCGAGCCCCTCGACAACGGCGGTTTTGCCGACTCCGGGTTCACCGATCAGGCACGGATTGTTCTTCGTCCTGCGTGAAAGGATTGCGATCAGACGCTCCGTTTCCGTATCTCGTCCTATAATGGGATCGAGCTTTCCCGCACGCGCAAGCGCGCATAGATCACGTCCGTATTGCGAGACGGTGGGCGCACCGTCTATGGCGCTTTTGTCTTCTCCCTTTCCCCTCGGTCTGTAAATGTGACTTGCTCCGTCGGTGCCGCGTGCCGCGTCCGCGATGTCAACGGTGCCGCTGTCAGAGAGGAAGGACTCCGTGTCCGCGAGTATTGCTTCGATGCCGAGACCGAGCGCTTCAAGCACCTTGACTCCGACGCATTCGCGCTCGGACAAAAGCGCATACAAAAGATGCTCCGTGCCGATGTAGCGGTGTCGGCATCTGACGGAAACGTATGCGGACGTCTCAAGTATCTTTTTTATGCGCGGAGTCATACTTTCCGCACCTACGTTCGTTTTGTCGCCTATGCCCGAAATGCTTTTTACAACGTTTTTGGCTTCGGAGAGGCTCGCACCTCTGCTTTCAAGCAGCTTGGAGGCTGCGGAATCGCGCTGTGCAATGAGCGCGAGCAGGAGATGCTCGGATCCGATGTAGGTGTGACCCATTTCCGATGCATATGCAAGAGCACCCTCAATAACACTTGCGGCTTTTTCTGTGAATCTGTTTGTCATTCGTGCCGTTCCCTCCGTTTTTGTGATTATAGCCTTACGAATGATATTAATATACATTTGTGTGGATTTTATGTCGCAGGAAGAGGGAGGGGAAAATAAAAAAACGCACCGTTCGGTGCGTTTTTGCTTTGTTTATTTGCCGAATTTTACGTTTACGTTTCCGACGTCGGTTGACAGTTCTACCGGTATACCGTCGCCGCCGCTTATTACGTTACAGTGTCCCGAATCCGAGCGTGCGGAGATCGCATAATCGTCGCGGGAGCCGACAAGAGAAGCATCTACGTTGCCTACGTCGGAGGCGAGCTTGAGAAAAGTGAGTGAAGAGCCGGACGTCGCTTCGGAAAAAGCGACGTTGCCTACGTCAGCTTCGACCGCAACGCTGTCTGATGCGATGCTTTCAAGGGATATGTTTCCGACGTCGGCGTAAACGTCGATTACGGGAACCGTCACGTCGCTCAATGAGATATCGCCAACGTCGCTGTAAATGTCTAGCTCGGTTGCGGTGAGCGCGGTAACGGTGACGTCGCCTGCGTCGGTGGTGACGGCGATATCGCCGTCGAAAGACGCGGGAATGCTGATCGTTATGCCGTAGCTGTCCGAGGTTTTGTAAAGCTCGCGGTCATACCAGCGAAGCTCATCCGATGTGACGGAAAGCACTCCGCCGTCTGTTGAAACTGTGTAAAATCCGTCCTCTGCACCGACGGCACTGACGGAAAACACGTCCGAATCCTTTTTTTCTACAAGCTCAACGTATCCTACGCCGAGGGAAACGGACACAGAGGATATCCCGTCTGCGGAGTACGTGTCCTGTGTGACGACTGTTTCGCCGTCACGCTTGTAAAAGAGCTTGTCGGCAAGCCAGATGGCAGCAGCCATCGCGGATAAAATAAGAATTATTACAATGATTGTGATTATGTTTTTCTTCATTTGATTCTCCGTTCCGCCGCAATCGGGCGGCAGTGTTGACAGACGTTTGCAAAAAGGCAGACCGAATTCGGCCTGCCTTCACGTTTGCGTCAGAGTCTTTCGTATTCTGCGGAGTCTGGTGTCATACCGCAGATGATATCGAGGTTACCGTTACGGCAGCGGATCTCATCGATCATTTCCTTTTCGAGGGAGTCGTCCTTCATTTCAATGTGGTAGAAAAGCTGGTACATACTGCCGAGGTTTGTTGTCTTTACCTTGTAGAGCTTGTGATTCTTTGTGTATTTTTCGAAGATGTCGTCGAAAATGTCGGAATAATTGAGGCTTTCGGGGATCGTTACCTTGAGCTCCTTGCCCGCACCGTTACCGCCGAGACCGATAAAGATGAACGCGAGATATACGAGGAGTGCAACAACCGTGAAAACAACCGCAAGGAGCAAGTATCCCATACCGTTTACGAGACCTACCGCCATCGAAAGGAAGATAAGCAGGATGTCTGTAGCTGTACCGGGGTTGGAGCGGTAGCGGACGAGGTTGAATGCGCCTGCAACGGCAAGACCTACGCCGATGTTACCGTTGACGATCATAATAACGACCTGAACGATAACGGGAAGGATAACGAGAGAGAGAAGGACGTTCTTTGAGCGTGAGCTTCTGAATGAAGCAACAAGCGCGATGACGACGCCGAGAAGGATCGACGAAAGCGAGCAGGCAAGAAACATACCGATGGTGATCTCGTTTCCGGTGATTACGGATGTGAAAGCATTAGATAACATTGATGTATCCTCCGATAAAGCTTTGTTGTATGTTATAAATTAATTAACGGTGTTAAAGACCGAGCTTGGTCTTGTACGCCCTGCCGTATTTGCTGAACGAGGAGGGATAGATCTTGAGCTCGTCGAATTTGTGAGCGAGCCAAAGCGGCATCGCGTCGGGGATCTTGACCTCCATGAGGCGTGTGCCCTCGGGTAAAATTGCGTTTCCGTATACCCCGAGACGCAGATCGATGTCCCAATCGCGCCAATACAGGTTTTTGTCGAACGTGATGCGCAGGTTGGGGTCGTCCTTCGCAAAGTATGCGGTTCTGTCGTAGGTCAGCACCATTGCGGGAGCGAGTCCCTTGTAATAGTTGATGAACCACATGATCTCGCGTGCGATCTGCGATTCCTTTTTCGGCATAACGTGATCGCAAGTGAATTCGATCGCTTTTTTGTATTTCATACTGATGCGGCGCTTATAAACGATGCCCTTGTACTTTTTCTTGATCTCGACGAAGGTTGTCGTGTCGTCGTTTGGTACGCCGTATGTACGTATGCGCAACTTTTCCTTGTATACGGGCTTGTCTATGGAACGGCGGATCAGCACGTTATCCGGAGTGTCGTAATAGATGTTGCAGATCGTGCTTTCACCGTATTCATCTCCGCGCATATATTCGTTTATGACGGGCATAAGCGCTTCGTACTGTTCTGCCGAAAGGATGTATTTTTTCTCTACACGCTTGAAAATCTCCTTGAATGCCAAGTGAAACTACCTTCCTTTCGCACAAATCAACACAGAAAACAATGTATTCTGCTTTGTACATACAATTATAAGACGTAATATACAAAAAGTCAAGGGTGGGGGATGATTATTTTGTGAATGAATATGATATCGAAGCGACGTGAAGCGAAAATGACGGTGAATGGAGAGGTGTTTGTGAATATGTTGTGAAAAAATATTGACTTTGACTCGGACTGTCTTTATAATTAATAAAGACAAAACCCGATCGAGCACGGAGGATTTCCGACGGCGCGGTCGGTTACCGATCTTTTGAGGAAAGGGAACCGTTATGAAAGAAAAAAAGAAGAAGAGAAGGGGTCTTAAAGCCTTTATCGCGCTTTTGTGGGTGCTTCTCATTGCACTTGTCGTCGGATATTGCGTGCTTTTGTACGTGGACGGCAAGACGTCGCCGGATAAACAGTCAATGACCTTCTTCGGATCCGAAGAGAGTACTGTTTCTCTTGACGAAATTGCGGAAGAATATGCGGAAGTCTCCTACGATGAGGGAGATTCCGTCCTTTACATCAACAACGAGATCATCGTTCTCGCCGATATTGATGCCGATGCCTCCGACATAGAGGAAATCGCGAAAAAATACGGCGCGGAGATCTCCGACACTATGGAAGATCTCGGTATATATCAGCTTCGCCTCGCTGACTCCGAGTCGCTCGATAAGCTCGATGAGCTTGCGGCTCAGATATCGGAAGAGGAATTTGTCGAGACTGCATACGTCAACCCCGTTATTATTTTTGAGGCAGACGATGCAGACAGTGACACAGATGCAATCGAGCTTCCCGATCCCGTTTACCCTGAGGATCCCTGGGATGACGTCGATTGGAATATCGAAGTGCCCGAAGGCGATAACTGGGGCCTTGAAGCCATCAATGCGCCTACGGCTTGGGGCTATCTTTCCGAGCTTGAAACGTCGCGAGTCGGTCTTATTGACCATATGCCGCACCTCGATCATGAGGATCTGATGATCGCCGGCGCGTACTATTCCTTCTATGATCTTGATGAACAGAAATGGTACGACACAGAGATAGATTCCTCCGTATACTCGCCTCCGTCCAGTCACGGAACACACGTTGCAGGTACTATGGGTGCTCAGTGGAATGACAAGGGCATCTCCGGTATACTCGGAAATAATTCCGAGGTTTACTACAGCAAGGCTTACGTTGTTGAAGGCAATTCCGTCGTTGCAACGTACGATACTGCCTATACCTTTGTAAAGTCCATTTCCGTTCTGCTCGAGCGTGACGTCACGGCGATCAACATCAGTATGAATACCAACCGTGTGCGCGGATTTGCGGCAAGCCAGGGTGACAAGGACGCTATCAAGTCTCTCGAGCGTGAGGCTGAGATCGCGGGAGCCATGCTTGAAAGAATCATCGAGCAGAGAAGATCCGAGGGCAGACCCGATTTCGTAGTATGCGTTGCGGCAGGTAACAGCAACGGAAACTACTTTGTTCCCAATGAAGATGCCGACTACGGCTATGATATGTACGATAAGTATCAGCGCGGAAGCCTGCGCGGAGGTGTTAATGCAAATTACTCCGAGGCGAAGTACAATAACTTCCTGAACCTCATCGACAGTGAGGAGGTAGCAGGCAGAATCATCGTCGTCGGTGCGGTGGAGATAGATGATTCCGAGTCCACGAAGAAGGAAACTATCTACGAATATACATATTTCTCCTGCACGGGCGAAAGAGTTGACATCGCCGCTCCGGGCGATAACATCTACAGCTCCGTGGAGAGCGATGATTACGCTTACTATAACGGTACGTCGATGGCAACGCCTCACGTTACTGCGGCGGCAGGTATGCTTTTCTCGGCAAATCCCGAGCTTTCGGGACCCGAAGTCAAAAAGATACTCATCGCATCCGCGTCCGGACGCTATTATTACGATGACGGTAACTGTGGTCTGCTTGACCTTGCCAATGCTGTCAGAATGGCAATCGAATCCCGTGACAGCTCCGTTAACCGCGTCATCGGTGCGGGAGGCGGCGGTCTTGACCTTTGCTTCCTCGTCGATACGACGGGCTCAATGAGCGATGATATCGAAAACGCAAAGGAAAATATGATCTATATCCTCGAAACTCTCGGTGAAAAGACAGAGGATTACCGCGTTGCACTCGTCGATTACAGAGATTTCGCGGACAGAAGCTGGGACGACCGAGACTATCCCGCTATGACACAGCTCAATTTCACAAACGATAAGGATGCTATCGTCGATGCGATCAACGACCTTACACTCGGCAACGGCGGCGACTACGAGGAAACCGTATATTCGGGCTTTGCGGAAGCGCTGACGCTTGATTGGCGTGCAACCTCCAGTAAAGTCATTATCGTGCTCGGTGATGCACCTCCGCTTGATCCCGAACCCGAAACGGGTTATACCTATGCAAGCATAGTCGAAGCGCTTTATAACGCCGACGTTATGGTTGACATTGAATCCTCCGATGACGTTGCACTCGGCGATGCCGAGGAAAGCCTTATCAAGATATACAGTATCGGTACCGAGGCAGGCTCCGATGCCGCAGATTTCTTTGAGTCCATCTCCTCCGATACGGGTGGATCTTATACAGGCGTTGAGGATGCGACAGATGTGTCCGATGCGATCGTTGATTCGATCGAGCAGATTGAGCTTGAGCCCGTACAGACAGTTAAGGTGTCCTTTGGCGAAGAATTTTCCGGTGAAAAGGTCGATCTTTACTATGACGGCGACTATCAGTTCTCATTCAATCTCGATGACGACGGAAACGTCAAGCTCGAGAATATGAAGATCGACAAATACGAGTGGGAGATCGACAGACTCCATCGTGAAGGTGAATTCAAGGTCCGCGAGGGCAAATCCAAGGCGACCGCAGAGGCAGACGAAGCTCCGTGGTATGCGTTTGCATACGTGCTCTGGGAAAGACAGAGAGATCAGACCTTCTTCTATGCGGGTGCAGGACTTCTCGTGCTGATCCTCTTCTTCACGATCATCAATCTTATCCTCGGAATTGTTGATAATTCCCGCAGAAAGAAAGAGGAAGCGGCTGCAGCCGCAGCGGCACCGCAGTATCCGTATCCTCCGTATCCGTACGGAATGTATCCGAACGGAGCTCCGTATCAGAATATGCAGTATCCGAACGGATATCCGATTCAGCAACCGATTCAGCAACCGATTCAGCAGCCGATTCAGCAGCCGATTCAGCAGCCTGTTGCGCCCGTCGAAACCGTAGAGCCCACAGCTCCGGTTGAACCCGTACAGCAACCCGTGCCGGCTCCCGTACAGCAACCTGTTCAGCCTGTGATCCCCGTTGCGGTTCCCGTACAGACGGAAGCTGCCGAGGAAACGCACGAAGAACCCGTGGAAGAATCAGCGGAAGAACCCGTTACGGAGACTGTTGAGGAATCTCCCGTGCCCGTGACCGAAGCTCCCAAAAAGAAATTCTGTCACGCTTGCGGACATCAGCTCGACTCCAACGCCAAATTCTGCTTCAATTGCGGACAGAAAATGTAAATAAAAAAGCAAAGACGGCTTAGTGCCGTCTTTGCTTTTTTATGCCGGTGGCGGGACTTGAACCCGCACGCTGTCGCCAGCAAAGGATTTTGAGTCCTCCTCGTCTGCCGATTCCGACACACCGGCGTGCATCAAATGGTATGATAGCACATTTTATTCGATTTTGCAAGCAAAAGAGAAAAATATTATTGTAAAACTCATTTCTCTTCGATCACAGTATACTGAAACATCTCATAATGCAGCTTTGTGCCAATCATTACGTTCGGGGGCAGAAGCGCCATCGCGATGAACATATCCTCGTCGCATTCGCCCTTGACGTCACGCAGATATGCGTATTCGCCTTCGATCTTGACAACGATAAAATCTTTGGGTTCCATAATTATTTCCTTTCCGTATGTTAACCGAACGTCTCAAATGCGGCGACGGCGTATAGTGCGTCTGTATTGATCGCATCACGTCCGTATGCGTCGAAGAAACGGTCGGTATATTTGTCCGTGTGAAGATTGAATCCGAGCGACCAGGCAGCCCAGAACAGATCAACGTGCCTGTCTCCTATGCCGCCGTTGCCGACGTCGATGTAGGCGGAAAGCCTCCAATCGGAGAAAATCACGTTCGGCAGACAAAAGTCGCCGTGGATCAGAACGTCAGAGTGCAGAAGATGACGGCGTTCGTTTGCTGATTTCCATGCCGCATCCGCAGACGGAAATTTGTACCTGTCGGGTAAATGAAAATTGCCGAAGCCTCCCGAAACGTACTGCACTTCTGCGAACGCAAAATAGTCTGCCATTCTGTCGGGGACGGGACATCCTGACGTATCCGATTCGTGCAGAGCTCGCATTGATTCTGCGAGCAGATCGCAAAGACGGCGTGGATCTGACAGATACGCGTTGTGCGTTCCGTCCTCGCCGTGCGCGGCGGCGGTCAGAAGAAAATCATATCTGCCGTCAGAGGTGTACGCGATCACTTCGGGAGCGAGACCTTTTCCGTGGAAATAACGCGTCATGTCCGATTCTGCCCTCAGCGATCCGGCGCAGGCGCGCTTGAGATAAAATCCGTCACCTTTGTCGATGAAAATTACCTTAGCCGCGTCTGAGCAACTGCTGTCGTATACGTCAGCACCGACCAAAAACGAACGAAGCTCCGCGGGATATTCGCTCGAATCGTGAATGATAGGTGTTTTTTTCATACGGTCACCTCCTTTTTCAGATGCGAAAATTATATCATTTTAACGCATACTTGTCAAATCGCGAGTTTTGATGTATAATGTAGAAAAATCAACAACCGACAAATCAACAAAGAGAGTAAGCAATGAAAAAATACGATGCAATACTGTTTGATCTGGACGGAACACTTCTTCCGATGGATTATAATGCCTTTATGAAGGGGTATTTCAAAATGCTTTCCGCGGCTGTTGCGCCTTGCGGATACAGCTATGAAACGCTCATTCCCGCGATGTGGAAGGGTGTCGGCGCAATGGTGAAGAATGACGGAAAAATGAGCAATTCCGACCGATTCTGGCAGGTTTTTTCGGGCATATTCGGAGAAAAGGTCTTCGATGATATCCCTACCTTCGATAATTTTTATCGCACTGATTTTCATAACGCCGTTGCGTTCACGTCTCCGACTTCGCTTGCGCAAAAAATCGTTGATGCCGCACGTGCAAACGCAAATAAGGTCATCCTTGCTACAAATCCGCTCTTTCCGCGCGTCGCGATCGAAGCCAGACTTTCGTGGACGGGACTCACACCCGGCGATTTCGATCTTATCACCGATTACGAAAATTCCGGCTTCTGTAAGCCGAATCCGCAGTATTTCACCGATATAGCGAAAAAAATGGGCATTGATCCGAAAAACAGTCTCATGGTAGGTAATAATACACTCGAGGATGCGTTCGCGTCAATGAGTGCGGGATTTTCCTGCTATCTCATCACCGATTGCCTCATCGCTGAAGGCGAAACTCCCGACTGTCCGAGCGGCACCTTTGCTGACGCTGTCGCGTATATCGAAAAATAACCTCAAAAGACCGCAATTGCGGTCTTTTTTACATTTTTTCGTTTGGTTAACCCCGATTTAACAAAATTTGTACGAACATTTTGGTTGTTGTTTGACTTTTTGTGATGATATAATTTTCATTGTAAAAACAAAATTCAATATTATCCAAAAGGCAAACAATATGTCAATTACAAACATTCTCGGTCTGCTCGGTGGTCTTGCTCTTTTCCTGTACGGAATGCAGATGATGAGCTCCGGACTTGAAGCCGCAGCCGGAAACAAGATGAAAAAAATACTTGAAAAGCTTACGTCGAATCCCGTTCTCGGCGTAGCTGTCGGTGCTCTTATTACGGCGTTGATCCAGTCCTCATCCGCTACAACGGTTATGGTGGTCGGTTTCGTTAACTCGGGAATGATGACACTTCAGCAAGCTGTATGGATCATCATGGGTGCGAATATCGGTACGACTGTGACAGGTCTTATGATCGCGCTCGATGTCGGCGCGATAGCGCCGCTTCTCGCTTTCCTCGGAGTGGCGCTCATCGTTTTCCTCAAGAACCCCAAGATCCATAATTACGGTCACATCGTCGCAGGTCTCGGCGTCCTCTTCATCGGTATGGATATGATGGGCTCCTCGATGGAGCCGCTTCGTGAATCGGAAGCATTCATCAGTCTGATGACGAAGTTTTCCAATCCCGTGCTCGGTATTCTCGCAGGTATGGTCTTCACGGCGATTATCCAATCCTCGTCTGCATCGATTGGTATCCTTCAGACGCTCGCGGCAGGAGGACTTATCACGCTTCCGAGCGCTGTATTCGTGCTGTTCGGTCAGAACATCGGTACATGTATCACAGCTGTACTTGCTTCTATCGGAACAAGCAGAAGCGCAAAGCGTACTACGATCATCCATCTGCTTTTCAACATTATCGGTACGATCATCTTTACTACAATATGCCTCGTAACGCCATTCACAAGTCTGATGATGGATCTGTTCCCCGGAAATCCATCCCTCCAGATCGCGAATACGCACGTTGTGTTCAATATTACAACAACTCTGCTCCTACTCCCGTTCGGCAAGCTGCTTGCCAAGCTTGCGACGAAGCTTCTGCCCGAGCATCCGAGCGAATTTACGGATGTGATGACGCTTACTTACATCAAGTCTGTCGATACGATCCAAGATCATCACGTGGGTAACATCGCTATCGCGATCAACGACGCGAAGCGCGAGCTCGAGAGAATGGCGGGAATGGTCAGAGTCAACGTTTCCGAAAGCTTTGATACTGTTATCAAGCGCGACGTTTCAATGATCGAAAAGGTCAACGAAACGGAGGAATACATCGACTATCTCAATAAGGAAATCACAAAGTATCTCTCACATCATATGATGTCGAGCATGAACAGCGAGGACTCCGCAAGAATGGCGTCGTTTTTGAAAATCTCGGGTAACCTCGAGCGAATCAGCGACCACGCGGTTAATATCGGTGAATATACTGCAATGCTTGAGGAAAAGGATATCTCCTTCTCATCGGCGGCAAATTCCGAGATCGTCAAAATGAAAGACATCTGCGACAAAACGCTTGAATATATTCTTTCGCTTGACCGCGCTTCTGCTGACAGACTTTCCGACGTTGCCGCACTCGAGCAGCACATAGACGATATGACAAGAGCGTTCAGAGAAAATCAGATCGAACGTATGAAAACCGGCCTTTGCTCAGGTGAGGCTTGTATCATATATTCCGAAATGCTCACGGACTTTGAACGTATGGGCGACCATATGCTCAATATTGCCAAGTATCTCGCGGCATAATAAATGAAAAAATAAAAAACGGCTCAGTCGCGGATTTTGTCGACCGAGCCGTTTTCTTGGGAGATTATTTTAGAAAATATGCGTAAAACCGATTGACAAAGCACAATCCGATGTGTTATCATATCCCTCGGCACACTGTGTGCTGAAAATCCGAAGGGAGCTTCTTATGGACAGCAGAAAGACAGGTCTTATTTGGGACGAAATGTCTGAAAAGATAATCGAAACTGCGGAAAAGCTTGCATGTACCATCGGCGCGCATACGATCACGGTCCGTAAGATCCTCGCCGAGCTCGGTATCACAAACCGCGTATTTTACAACAGATTTCATAATCTCGATGAGGTGCTTCGCATCGTGTACAAAAACACGATAATGAAGATCAGGTCGGGAGTTATCTCGGAAATTGACGAAAAAAGCGATTTTTTCGAGCATATGATGGATATTGCGGTGAATTCTCTTGTTGTTTCATACGAAACGAAGATGCAATTCTCGCAGTATGTGTTTGAAACAGACTCCGCTTCCGATTCAAATCACGAATGGTGGACCTCGGAGATCAAAAAATATATCGAATACGCAAAAGAGAAGGGCTACATCAAGGATGTTAACTCCGATGTGCTCAGCTATTCGATCTGGTGCTTCTGCAGGGGCTATAATGCCGACGCGGTGGCGCGTAACGTCCCGAGAGAAAAGGCGATCGAGGATCTCAAATACAGCTTCGGTTTTTTGATAGAAGGCCTCAAAAAATAACAGTTTTTAATTATTTCATAAATATACAGGACCAAGTGAAAGGACCATAACAATGAAAAAACAGGTACTGCACGAAAGACACGATTTTGAAAACGTAAGAGCGCTCGTTGAGTGGGCGGCTGAAACCTACGGCGAGGATATCGCGATCTCCTATCGCACCAATCCTCATAAGGAAGAAACAAAGGTAAAGATCAGCTTCGTTGAACTCAGAGATAATATCCGTGCACTCGCAACCGAAATGCTCGCAATGGGTTGTGCAGGCAAGCACATCTCCATCATCGGCAAGCTCTCATATGAATGGGCGCTTACATATTATGCTGCACTCTCCATCGGTGCCGTTCTCGTTCCGCTCGATCGCGATTGGAATGCGGAGGACCTCGCAGATACGGCTGCAAAGGCTAATGTTTCCTTCATTTTCTGCGATGAAAATATCTCCGATAAGATCGCTGTCATCACCGAAAAGGTAAAGCTTGAGGCAGAACCCGTTTATTTCGGCGCGAAGACAAGCGAAAACACCATCGAATCCCTCGTTGAAGCGGGCGCGGATAAGTTTGCAGAGTCCTCCGACGCATATTTCAACGCAGAGATCGACAATACGGCACTTGCACTCCTCGTGTTTACGTCCGGTACAACAGGAAAGGGAAAGGGCGTTATGCTCAATCAGACGGCTATCCTTTCCGATATGTCAGACGTAACTCCCTATATTGACTTCGGTAAGAAGACCATCGCAGTTCTTCCTCCTCACCACACGTACGGATCTACCGTTATGTTCATCGGACATATGCAGATCGGCTGCGAAATGTATATCTCCTACGGTCTCCGCTTTATTCAGAAGGAGCTCAAGGAGGAAAAACCCGAGCACCTCGTGCTTGTTCCTCTTTATCTTGAAACCTTCTACCGCAAGATCAATGCGAAGGTAAAGGAAACGGGCAAGGAAGAGATCCTTGCGAAGATGATAAAGGTGAGTAACGGAATGCGCAAGGTCGGCATCGACCTCCGCAAGAAGCTCTTCTCATCTGTTGCAGACGCATTCGGCGGAAACGTAAAGATGCTCATCTCCGGCGGCGCACCCATTAACCCCGAGATCCTTCATTTCTATGATTCCATCGGTATCTCTACCCTTAACGGCTACGGCATCACCGAATGTGCTCCTCTCGTTTCCGTTAACAGAAGCAAGAATATCGTTCCCGGCAGTGTCGGTAACGTAATAGATATGGACACAGTCAAGATCGACGAGCCCAACGAGGACGGAGAGGGCGAGATCTGCGTCAAGGGCCCGAACGTAATGCTCGGCTATTACAACGATGAAGAAGCAACCAAGGAAGCCTTCGACGAAGAAGGATATTTCAGAACGGGCGACTACGGCAAGCTTGATGAAAATAACGTTCTTTACATCACCGGCAGAAAGAAGAATCTCATCATTCTCTCAAACGGTAAGAACGTTTATCCCGAAGAGATCGAAAATGAGCTCGCGGCTACTCCCGGAATTCAGGATATTATAGTTTACGAAGGCAAGAGCGCACGCGGCATGGATCATAACGCGATCGTTGCGGAGATCTATCCCGATAAGGAATTCCTTACGGTAAACGGAATCGAAGATGCAAAGGCTTATTTCAAGCCCTTCATTGATGAATATAACCAGCACGCTGTTGCGTATAAGAAGATCAACGTGCTTAAGGTCAGAGATGAAGAGTTCCCCAAGAACACTCTGCGTAAGATCCTTCGCTTCAAGCTCGATACAACAATCGAATAATCTTAATCGAAAAACGGACACTTCAGATCTGAAGTGTCCGTTTTTTATGTGAATTATATGAACAGCTTTCTTTCCATGGATTCGCGTGCGGGACGGCAGATTCCGAGGAAGATCAATATGCCACCCAAAAACGCGAGTGCAACGAGCGGATAGAGCGACCATCCGATGAATTTGATGCCCTCGAAGGTGATGACAAGCAAAAACTCCGTGAGAAGCATAAGCGCGCCGAGCGCGATGAAGGCGCCGCCGAATATGTAGAGCCTGCCTCTGCGGACGTAGAGAAGAAGCGTCACGACCGTTATGACGATCACGGCTGCTCCTCCCGTTACGGGGAAGGCAAAGCTCATAAACCAATCGCCCGACGTCACAAGGTTTATGTATAGGAGATAAAGCGCGGTGGCGGCAAAATCGCAGGATACGAAAATGACAGGGTTCGGCTTTTTGAACCAAGAGGGCAGGATCAGCACGACGTAAGCGTGCAGCATGGCTCCGATGACAAAACCCGACCACGTGATCTTGCCGTTAAACTGCAGATCGCATAAAAGCACGATCAATATCGGAAATAAGAATACGGCGGTGGCTAGCGCTTGAGGCAGACGTGAGTTTGCCTTTTTTGTGGGGCGCATTTTCTTGGGGTAAAGACTTTCTTCGGATCTTTTTTGAAAATCCGGATGATATACAACGGTTTGGCACAGCGGACACCTCGATTCGGTGTCCGCCAGCTTCACTCCACAGTTTATACAGTACATAAAAATCCTCGTTTATTTGTCTTTTGCGTTGCTGCGAACGGTAACGGGGAGCCCGAAGTCGCGCAAAACGCAATAAAAATGATATTCAAGCTCCGATTCCTTGATGTTTCGGATGAAATTGATGTAAACGGTGTCTTTGAACGAGATCACTCCGCAGTTGTAGGGCGCGGTTGCCTGTATTCCGAGAATGAAATCGATTCGCTCGACGTATGGAGTCATAACGTCCGGGAGCTTGACCGAACCGAGATTCGAAAGCGTCAGACATGACTTTTTTTCGCCTACCGAGTCAAATACAGCCTTCATAACGATGTTTTTTATGAAGAGAGGCATCAATCTTATAGCCATTATCCTCTCGCTGTTGACATTGGTTGCGATTTTCATACTCATCTGCTTTGGGGTGATATCCGTGCCCATACGGTTTCGGATGACACTGCAGATCTCGTCAAAGCTGTATTCTCCGAGTGCGGGCAGAATTTCCGGAGTCGTATACATCGCGAAATTGCGAAGCGTTCGGCTCGGGAACAGATTCCGCAGATTGACGGGAATGAGCACCTTTATCGGCTTGCGCTTTTTGCGGATCGGCACCTTTTCCTTTTGCAGATTCTGCAAAGCCATCATCATCGCCGCCGTAAGAAAATTCGTGAGGCTGACTCCGTGCTCGTGAGCCTTTGCGAGCGCATCGTTTACGGGGATCTCCATACACGTCAGGTTGAGAAAACCCGCCGTTTCAGGAGTGCCCGACAGATGCCAGGCGGTGTTTTCCTTTCGTGATGCGGAAATGCTTCCGACGTGCTTCTGGAAGCTGTCCTCCAGCTCCTCCTTGGAGGGATCCTCCGTTCTGTCGAGGATTCCGTATTCGGGAGGTATATGTATTCCGTGCTTTTGCTCAAGATATTCCGCGATAAGACTTTTCAAAAATATGAGCGCTCCCGTTCCGTCAGTCAGTGCGTGGAATATTTCAATCGCGATGCGTCTCTGATACACGATAACGCGGAAAGCGCATCTTCTCGTTTCCGATTTGGTCATATACGTCAGCGGATAGCTGTTCTCATCGCGGATGTCCGGCGCCTCCGACAACTCTTGCAGATAGTACCAGAAGACTCCGCGGCGGAGACTTACGGCTATGGAGGGGAAGCGGTGTATTGTTACCTCGAGTGCGTCGGAGAGTACTTCCTTGTCAACGGGCTCCGTCAGCGTTGCGGAAAGACGGAATACGTTACTCCAATTCTGCCTGCGTGCGGCGGGATATATCTTTGCGGCATTGTCGAGCGGCAGCCAACGCAGCCTTTTGTTTTGTTTTACAGTAGTGTCTGTCAAAATTTCAAATTCCTCTTATTACATAACGTAAGCTATAATTCCGATATACTGAGTAACGCTTCCTATGAGTACAAAAATGTGAAATACGGAATGCATATATCGGTGAGTGCGTCCGAGTCCGTACATAACGGCGCCAAGCGTGTAAGCGATGCCTCCGGCAAGGATCCACATAAGCGCGGGCGTCGGCACGGAGGCAAATGCCACCTTTGCGGCAACGACGATGCACCAGCCCATACCGAGATAGCAGATCATCGAGAAAACAGCGTATTTTTTGAGATCTATAGCATTGAGAACGGCGCCGATGACGGCACATCCCCATACAACGCCGAAAATCGCCCATCCCCATGCGGGTGAGTACGGTCTGATGTTGCAGAGCACAACGGGAGTGTACGTTCCGCTTATGAGAAAGAAGATCGTGCAGTGATCGATGACCTGCATCACCTTTTTGCCTGTGTTTCTCGGCAGAGCGTGATATATGCTTGATATTGCGTAAAGCAGTATCAGAGTAGAACCGTATACGGCACCGCTGACGATGCCCCATACGTTGCCGCGAGCACTTGCGGTAAGTACACAACTGACGAGTGCAAGCACTCCGAAAAGAGCGCCTGTGATGTGCGAGGCTGTGTTGACGATCTCCTCACCGATTGTGTAATCGGGAAGCTTTCGCTCGGAAAGAGGGGTGCGTGTGCGTCTTTTGGAGCCGAGTTCTGCTACGGATGCGGTACGGTTAAAGGGGGCGTTCATTTGTGTGTCTCCGTGTGTGTGATCTTACAAACACAGTATATGCTTTTTTGAACGAAAAACACAACCTACTCCGTCTCATCTCCTCTATACATCTCGAATTCCACCGGTAGAGACGGCGATTCTACACTCTACCGTCAGTAGAAACGACGCGAAAAATCAAGCTATATAAAGAAAATTCAAAGTAAAGAATTCCGAGGCTCTGCGCCTCGGAATTCCACAAATTGTTATTCGGTTGTTTCTGTATTTTCGCCCGAGGATGACGGCTTTTTTATCATCGACCAGACGAGAATGATAAGCTGTGCGGGGATGCCGAGCAGATAAAGCATCCAGATGTTGTAGCCCGAGGGCAAAATCGAGATGTGTACGGATGCAAGAAGCGACCAGACGAGCAGGGAAATTATGAAATAATTGCGTCGCGGATTGAACCATACGCTGTTGAATACGAGCCATACGATCGAAGTGATCGGTACAGCGTACACGAACGCGAGCCATTTGAATGGAGTCTCGCTCGATGCAAGCGAGATGATGATAAAAGCGAAAAGCGCGATGAACCATACGAGAAGCACGGATACCCACGCGATCATCGAGTGATTGTAGCGGGGCGGGGTGTCGTTTGCTTCCTTCGGGAGCTTGTGCTCGGCGCGTACAAGATAATCGAGAGGAACCTCAAACAGATCCGCTATCATAACAAGTACGGATATGTCGGGAAGTGACTCGCCGCGTTCCCACTTTGAAACGGCTTTGTCGGAGTAATTCAGTTTTTCCGCGAGCTCAATCTGAGTCATCTTTTTGGATTGACGCAGTGAAGCGATATTTTTTGCCACGATGGGCTTGATGTCGTTCATCGGTAAACCTCCGAGTGATAAAAGCACCTTATATTATAAGGCAAAAAACGAAAAAAGTCAAATTATTTATCATCCCTGTGGCGGAAAACACGCTTGTCGCCTCTGAAAAGTGCGTTTCCGCGGAGAATGAGCCTGTCCTTGTTTCTTATAAGGAAGTCTTGGAGCTGTTTTTTGTGGTGGCAGAGCTTTTCCGTGCAAACAGCGCATGAAAGACACGCGTTCGTGTGCTCGGAAAAGCGTTCGGGGTTAAACTTCACGTGAAGCTCCCATTTTATGAGAAGCGCAAGTGAAAGAATAACGAGACTGTACGTATAAACAGAGGGGATGAATACAAGAGGAGTGAACATCATAGCGAAATCCCAGTTGTAGATGCGGCAGCTCGTGCAGCATTTGTTTTTCATTATCCAAGTCTGGAACGGACAGAAGAAAAGGATGCAGATGATATCACAAATTGAAAATGCGAGCGCGATAAGAAGCAGTATCCCCTGATCGATCAGACCGAGAAAATAGATGAGTCCGATTGCTCCGTTGAGTGCGAGCCAAAGTGCGGCAACAAGAATTGTGATACGCTTCTGCTGAATTACCGGAGGGCGGTTTTCTGAAATGGGTTTATAATTGCGCTTGAACTGCTTTTGACATCCCATGCTTTCATATTTGGACGGGAAGAATCTGATTGCCATTTCGAGAGTGAACACACACCAGATCAAAAGGAGTATCAACGGCTTGTCCTCAAGCTTGTCAAAGGAAGTGTCGGTGCCGTTTATTCTTGCGCGTATGTAAAATACTGTCGCAGCGATGAAAAGGATAGAGCGCCAAGCGAGCTTAACGTAATGGAGTAGGTAAATCGGGGAAAACTTCACTGTTTTCGTTTGCTTCATAAGAGTTCCTTTCGGAGATCGTTTTTTGTTACATACGGAGAAAGACGCGAAAATGCATCCGCAGGCAGATGGGGGTCAAACGCAAGCGTATAGAGTGCGTCCGCTTGCGCGTCAATATCAAATTGATGCTTTGCAGACTCTGTCAGCTTCTTTTCCGCATCTGCGGATTTTGTCAGAATACCGATTTTGGCATTGCGACTGAGCTTGCGGAGCGCGGAGGTGCCCTTTGCGTTTGCTGCGAGCAGTGCGGTGTATTCGGGGAGCGCGCGCAGATCATCCGCAGTTATGCCGCGGGCGGCAAATACAGCCGCGCGGCGCAGACGTGCGTTTGTGTATTGCTTGGTCGCTGCGAGCGAAAGAGCATCCTTGAGAGATGCGGAGGCGCGAGCTGATGATACGAGACGTCTGCCGACTCCGCCTGAGCATTCCGCGAATGAGTCAGCGTTTTCCGGCGAAAGCATACGAAGGATGCCGAGGATCGCGTCACCGAAGCTTTCGTCGCGTGCGGCACCGTGAGCCGTGATTTCTTCCGTTAGGATATCGTACACGGCACCGGGTACAAGTCCGGCTATGTTTTCGTTGGCGAAAATACGCTCGCGCACGTATGATGCGGACGGATGAACATCAGATTCATCTGTGTCGTGGGCGGCGCCGAGACGCTTGATCGTGACGGGCGAGAGCTTTGCTCCGAGCTCGTATATTGCGCGCAAATATTCGACGGCGAGCGTGTTATTGGGAGAGCGCAGAAGCTCGCAGGATCCGTCGGGGTAAGTTTCCGCATAGATCTGCTCGATTCCGCGCGCGGTGCGCTCGGATACGGGCAGGGAAGAAAGCTTTTCTCTGAAACCGTCGGATGCGAGACGCGATCCGGTCAATTTCAGCTTTTCGATGTCGCCGCATTCGCTTCCGAAAGCGAGGATGTGTTCATCATCGGGCAAGGCAGCGGCGAGTGATCCCGCGATCGCAACGCCTGCGTGTGCGAAAAACTCTGCGGATGCACAGCACCACGGAAACGGAAGTGACAGCACAAGATCGACTCCGAGCGCCATTGCCGCTTTTGCGCGCACGTATTTGTTTGCAACGGCTACAGATCCGCGCTCGACGAAGTTGCCGCTCATTATGGCGACAAAGGTTGCCTCGCCGCAGGTGCGGCGAAGCTCGTCGATCATATATGCGTGTCCCGTATGAGGCGGATTGTATTCAGCGATAATATATATATACCTTGACATAAAAATACTTGTTATATTGATAAAAATTTTGCTTGACCTTGGAGGACGCTTATTATATAATATAAACGTTATAGTCTCATTTGTCAAATATTTTTATATTTCTTATTTCGGAGGAAATTATCAATGAAAGTTCTCGTAGTCAACGCCGGAAGCTCTTCTCTCAAGTATCAGTTCCTTGATACAGTAAGCGGCGACGTTCTCGCAAAGGGTATTTGCGAAAGGATCGGTATCGGTGATCCCGTCGGCTCTGAAGGTAAGATCGAGCATAAGGTGAACGGCGAAAAATATGAAAAGAATTATTCCATGCCCGACCACGCTGTTGCGATGAAGATAGTTATCGACTATCTCACCGACGCTGAGTTCGGTTGCATCAAGAGCATGGATGAGATCGAAGCTGTCGGCCACAGAGTCGTCCACGGCGGACCGTACTTCTTCGAAAGTGTTCTTCTTACAGATGAAGTTCTCGAAAAGCTCAAGCTCTGCTATGACTTCGCCCCTCTTCACACTCCCGCACACATCATGGGTATCGAAGGCTGTCTTTCCGTTATGCCCGCAAAGCCCCAGGTGCTCGTATTTGATACGGCATTCCATCAGACAATGCCCGAAGAAGCGTATATGTTCGGCTTCTCATATGATATGTACGAAAAGTACCACGTTCGCCGCTACGGCGCACACGGTACCTCCCACCGTTTCGTAGCCGCTGAAATGGCAAAGATCCTCGGCAAGCCCATCGAAGAGCTCAAGATCATCACCTGCCACATCGGTAACGGCGCGTCCATCTCCGCTGTTGACGGCGGCAAGTGCGTTGACACGAGTATGGGATTCACTCCCCTTGACGGTATCATCATGGGTACACGTTGCGGTTCCGTTGACCCCTCCACTGTAACCTATATCATGCAGAAAGAGGGCTATACCCCCGAAGAAATGAACAACTATATGAACAAGAAGTGCGGATTCCTCGGACTTTCCGGCTTCTCGTCCGACAGCCGTGATATCGAAGCCGCTATCAAGGGCACCGATCTTCAGGGCAATCCCGTTTCTGAAGAGGCAACTCACCGTGCAAATATCGCCGCAAACGTTATCGCATACCAGACCAAGAGATTTATCGGCGCGTATACAGCCGCAATGAACGGACTTGATGCTGTTGTATTCACAGCAGGTATGGGTGAAAACAACCCCGAGCTCCGCGAACGCATATGCCGCAATATGGAATTCTTCGGCATCAAGATCGATAATGAGCTCAACGCAAAGATCCTCCGTCAGAGCAACAATGTTGACCTTTCCACTCCCGATTCCAAGGTAAAGGTCTACGTCATCCCCACCAATGAGGAGCTTATGATCGCGAAGGATACGGAAGCTATCGTTTCCGCGCTTTGATTTGTAACAGAATAAGCAAAAAAGCTCACCTTTCCTGAGGTGAGCTTTTTTTGCGTGAATATTCGCGGAGGTTACGTCATATATTTGACCAAGAACTGTTACCGGAGGGATTTTATGACCGAGACAAACATATACCGCGATATTGCGGAAAGAACGGGAGGCGACATCTACATCGGAGTCGTCGGACCTGTCAGAACGGGAAAAAGCACGTTCATCAAGCGATTTATGAACTCGCTTGTTATGCCTAACATTGAAAATGAGTATGACCGTATCCGTGCGCGTGACGAAATGCCGCAATCCGCGGCGGGACGCACGGTGATGACGACGGAGCCGAAGTTCATTCCGGACGAGGCGGTGACGGTGTCGCTTTCCGACGGAGTCAAAATGAAGGTGAAGATGGTGGACTGCGTCGGTTATCTTGTTCCGGGTGTCATCGGAGATACCGAAGACGGCGAGATAAGAATGGTCTCGACGCCGTGGCAGGGCGAGCCGATGCCGTTTGCTGAAGCGGCGGAGACGGGTACGCGAAAGGTTATCACAGATCATTCTACGATCGGTATGCTCGTCACGACGGACGGAAGCTTTGGTGACATACCGAGAAAGGATTATGAAGAGGCGGAGGCGCGCGTCGCTAAGGAGCTTCGCGATATCGGGAAGCCGTTTGCGGTCATTTTGAATTCGGCAGAGCCGGAAAGCAGACTTGCCGCAGAGCTCGCAAGCGAGCTTGAGGCAAAATATTGCGCACCCGTTGCCGTAGTGTCGTGTCTGACGATGGATGCAGAGGACATAACGCGCATCCTCGAGATGCTTTTGTACGAGTTTCCGATCAAGGACGTTTCGATCGCGACTCCTGCGTGGCTGTCCGCGCTCGACAAATCTCATCCGCTCATCACAGAACTGTACGGCAAGGTGCGAGCGTGTGCGGAAAACGTTACAAAAATGGGGGATGTTGTCGGTGTCGGAAAATTTGCCGAAATGTGCGACGGATCGTCTGTTTCGAGTGTTTCTGCAGCAAAGATAGACCTCGGACACGGATCTGCGGAAATGGAGATAGGCATTCCCGATGAGATATATTATAAAACGATCGGTGAGCTGACGGGATTCGATATATCAAACGAGGAGGAGCTGATCCGCCTTCTGCGTGAGCTGTCGGAGATGAAGCGCGAGTATGATAAGGTAAAGGACGCGCTCGATGACGTTCAAAGCCGCGGCTACGGCATCGTGATGCCCGATATCGACGATCTCACGCTTGATGAGCCCGAGATCGTTCGTCAGGCAGGAGGCTACGGAGTCAGATTGCGCGCAAGAGCGCCGTCACTTCATATGATACGCGCGACTATCGAAACGGAGGTCAATCCGATCGTGGGTACGGAGGCGCAGTCGGAGGAGATGGCGAGATACTTGATGCGTGAATTTGAAGCAGGCGACAGATCCGTCTGGGAGACGAATATGTTCGGCAAAACGCTGTATGAGCTTGTGGGCGACGGGCTTCACGAAAAGATGGAGAATATGCCCGAGGACGCGCGGATGAAGCTGTCCGATACGCTCGGACGTATCATCAACGAAGGCTCCGGCGGACTCATCTGCATTATACTGTGACAAAAAGCGCCTACGGGCGCTTTTTTTGTGTCAAAACAGCAGAACTCGCCTCCACGTGTTGTAAAAAAATGTCAAAAATGTGCTTCGCCGCTTGACGGAGCGCACAATGTGCCGTATAATATAATCAAAGTCACAAAAATATTATATTACGGAGGAACATCTTATGAAAAAACGCATCATTTCTTTGATCTTTGCCCTTATCCTTTCCGTCTCTGTTTTTGCGGCGTGTGAAAGCGAGCCCGAGGACAACAGCCACCTCGGCGGATTTTTCGTGATGGAAACGCACAAGCCCGAATACACCTTCCACGATGAAATAAAGATCACGATATACAACAACAGCGGATACGAAAGAAGCGTCAACGATCGCTACAATCTGTACCGTCTCGAGGACGGCGCTTATAAGCAGGTAGAGGGCGCGGTTTTCAAGGAAGAGGAAAGAAGCTTCACCTGCAAGGTGGGGGATGAAACAAATATGTCGTTCCGTCTGAAGGCTGCGTATGAGGAAGAGCTTGAGCCGGGAACGTATCTCATCGAAAAGACGCTCGGTGACGCGCAGGACGGCATTCCTCATTCGACGTATACCGTGTACGCCACCTTTGAGCTCGTCGAGTGGGAAGAATAAAAAAGCTCCCGAAAGGGAAACGCTTGAAAAAAACAGGAGCGGGAAGCTTTCTTTTGAAAGCTTCCCGCTCTTTTGTTTTACTTATTGTAGATATCCCGGAACTGTGCGATGGTAGCCTTGAAGTCTGCGATTGCATCGCGGATGACCTCGGGCTTGGTCATGTCGATGTCAGCGACGAGCAGGCTGTCAAGCGGAGACTTGGAGCCGCCGACGGAAAGGAATTCGAGGTACTTCTTGATGTAGGGCTCGCCCTCTGTTTCGATGCGCTTTACGATGCTGGACGCGGCGGAGATGCAGGTCGCGTACTTGTAAACGTAGAACCAACGGTAGAAGTGCGGGATGCGCATCCATTCAAGAGCAATTTCCTTGTCGCAAACGACGTTCTTGCCGAAGTAGCGCTCTACGATCTCGTAATATTTGGTTGAAAGGAGCTGCTGAGTGAGCGTTTCGCCCGCTTCAACGGATTCGTGCATAAATTTTTCAAACTCTGCGAACATGGTCTGGCGGTAGAGCGTGCCCTTGTACGTCTCCATGATCTGATTGAGGATGGCGAGCTTTTCTTCGTTGCTGTCGGATTCGCGGAGCTTCTTGTGCGAGAAAAGGAGCTCGTTTACTGTTGATGCAACCTCTGCCACGAAGATCGTGTACTGGGAGTTCTGCGGCTCGTTGTTCTTGCAGGAGAAGTAGGTGTGCATGGAGTGACCTGCTTCGTGTGCGAGCGTGGATACGTCATCAAGCTTACCTGTGTAGTTGAGGAGCATATAGGGCTGAGTGTCGTATGAGCCGGAGCTGTACGCGCCGCTTGCCTTGCCGCGTGTGGGATATACGTCGCACCAGCTGTGCTCCTTGATGCCCGATTCAAGCGCTTTTTTGTACTCATCACCGAGAATCGAAACTGCGGAAAGGACCTCCTCTACAGCTTCGTCAAATTCATATTCCTTTGTGCAGGAGCCGATGAGAGGCGTGTAAACGTCGTAGAGATGGTACTGCGACAGACCGAGAACCTCCTTTTTGAGGTCGTAGTAGTCGTAGAGCACGTCGAGATTTTCGTTTACGGTGTCGATGAGATTGTTGTAGATCGCGGGAGTGACCTCATCTCTGAAAACGGACGCCTGAAGGGAGGATTCGTATCCGCGCACGCGTGCGAGAGCGACTCTTTCCTTGACGTAAGCGTTCGTGAGAGCGGCAAAGGTGTTGCCGTACTGACCGATCGTCTCGTACATCTTCTTGAATGCGGCGCGGCGCACGCGGCGATTGGAGCTCATAAGGTACGTGCCGTACGTTGCGTCTGTGAGACGTACCTTTTTGCCGTTTTCGTCCTTGATGCATCCGTGGTCAAGATCTGCATTAGCGAAAATGGAACGGATCTCAGAGTGAGAGCCGAGCGCGCTCTGCATGTTTGCCATAAGACGTTCGTTTTCGTCGGAAAGCTTGTAGGGCTTGTATCTGCGTGTGCCCTCGATCGAGCGCTTGAAGTTGAGAAGCTCGGGGCAGGATTCGTACCAGCCGTTCAGCGTGTCCTCGTCAAGACGGACGAGCGCGGGGGATACGAAATAGGATGCGGCACCTGCCGTGTTCGCAAGATTTATCATACGGCCCATAAGCGCGAGGTAGGTGTTGTCGGATTTATCGAGGTCGGAGGAAAGATGTGCAAACTGGAAGAGCTTTGAGATGAGTCTTTCAACAGCGAGATCGTCCTTCAGCATTGCGAGCAGACCTTCCGCGGATTCGCACATTGTCTTTTCGTGCGCAGGGAAGCGGTCAATGATATCCTTAGCCTTTGCGTAATCGGCGTCGAACGCAGCCATGTCGGGATAAATCTTAGTGAGATCCCATTTGTACTTTGCCGGGATTTCGGCTCTGTTATCTGTCATTTATGTATACCGTGCCTTTCTTTGATCTGTAAGAATCGTTATCATCAATTATACCAACTCGCGATTTGATTGTCAATGTTTTGGAGCGCGGCTGATAAAGAATACATTTTTCTTTTTCTACCTATTGAGAAATCAGCGGGATTTAGCTATAATTATATGTGTATAAATGCTGTATGCAATATGAGGTGCTTTATGAATTTCATTTACGAACGAATCGAACAGATGCTTTCGCGCATATATCCTTTAACCAAAAGGGCAGTTTATCCCATCGACGGCTTTGAATGTGCTGAATGCGGATACAAAACCTCGGAGACGCCCGATGAGGAGCTGGTTTACCGTCCGTGGACGAAAAACGACAGATTCGGCGGCAAAGAAGAATGGCACGGCTGGTATCGCGGTATCGTGAAAGTACCGGATTGCCCGGAAGGATGCTCTCTTGAGCTTGAAAATTACTATGATGACGGTCAGAATCCGCAGTATCTCGTCTACCTTGACGGCAAGCTCGTGCAGGGAACCGATAAAAATCACGTAAGTGTACCTCTTGATCCGACTCACAGCGAATACGATGTGAAAATGTACGTTTACACGGGCTACGATGAGCTTGACTATAAGTTTGAGCCGAAGGTGGTCGTCCGTGACGATGAGGTGACGGGGCTTTATTATGATATAAGAGTGCCTTTCGAGGTGCTGTCGCTTATGGATAAAACGTCCCGTGAGTATATGCTCATCCGCGACGGACTCAACGAAGCTTTGAATATCCTTGATTGGCGTACTCCCGGTTCTCCGGAGTTTTTAGAGTCTGTCAGGGCGGCACGTGCGTACCTTTCCGATGAGGTATACGGTATGCTCTTCTGCGAAGAGGGAAGAGACGGTCACCCCAACGTTGCTTGCATCGGTCATACTCATATCGACGTCGCATGGCTTTGGACGTATGCACAGACCCGCGAAAAGGTGCAGCGTAGCTTCTCCACCGTTATATCCCTGATGCAGCAGTATCCCGAATATAAATTTATGTCCAGTCAGCCTCAGCTTTATAAATACCTGAAGGAAGACTCCCCCGAGACCTATGAAAAGATCAAGACTCTCGTTGCTGAGGGCAGATGGGAGCCCGAAGGAGCAATGTGGGTGGAGGCAGACACTAATCTTGCAGGCGGAGAGGCACTTATCAGACAGATACTCTACGGAAAGAAGTTCTTCCGCGACGAGTTCGGCGTTGAATCTCACGTGCTGTGGCTTCCCGACGTATTCGGCTATTCTGCCGCTATGCCTCAGATACTCCGCAAATCAAACGTTGATAAATTTGTCACCTCCAAGATAAGCTGGAATGAGACCAATATGATGCCCCACGACGTTTTCGATTGGCAGGGCATCGACGGCTCCAAGGTGTTCTCATATTTCATCACCTCGCAGAAAACACCGGCAAGCGGAATGGCGAGATACACAACCTATAATTCCGATATCACCCCCTCTTACGTAAACGGTGCGTGGAACCGCCTTCAGGAAAAGGAGCTTTCTCGTGAGGTGCTTAACCCCTTCGGATTCGGCGACGGCGGCGGTGGCCCCACCAAGAAAATGCTTGAATACGGCCGCCGCATGTCCCGCGGCATTGGCTCCTGCCCCACGGTAACGCAGAAGTTCGCAGGTCAGTTCCTCGATGAGCTCGAGGAAAACGCACGCAAGACGGGAAAGATGCCCTCGTGGGTTGGTGAGCTTTATCTTGAATACCATCGCGGCACTTACACGTCTAACGCGAAGAATAAAAAGAATAATCGCCGTTCCGAGTTCCTCTATATGAACGCAGAGGCACTCTCCGTTATGGATAAGCTTCTCACGGGCGCGGAATATCCCCGCGACGAAATAATGCACGGCTGGGAAACTCTCCTTCTTAATCAGTTCCATGACGTGCTCCCCGGATCCTCCATCAAGCCCGTTTACGACGATACCGACGTTATGTACGCCGATATCATCGGTCGCGGTGAGGTGCTCACATCCAAGATTCGCGGTAAGGTGGCAGGTATGGTCGCACCGGAGGCAGAGAAGGCGCTGTTTTTCAACAGCAACGGCTTTGATGCATCGGGCATCGCTGTATATAACGGCGAAAGAGTGTACGTTGAAAATGTGCCCTCCAAGGGTTACGGGCTTCTCGCATATAAGCGCGGTCACTGTGGTGCTGATGCCGATATGGAAGCTCGCATCCTTGAAAACGAGCATATCCGCGTGGTGTTCACCCCTTGGTGGGAGATAGAATCAATCTACGATAAGAATGCGAAGCGCTCCGTGCTTTCCGGCATAGGAAACAGACTCCTTGCCCACGAGGATTTTCCACGCGCATACGATGCTTGGGAGATCACGAACTACTATAAGGAAAAAGCGTACCTCGTGAACGAGGTTTCTGCCGTTGAAGCGGTGGATTTCGGCGCTGAGGTGGGCTTCCGTATTACACGTAATTATCAAAGCTCCGTTATCGTGCAAACGATTACAATCTCCCCGTACGATAAGGCCGTGAAGATACACAGCGACGTTGATTGGCACGAGCGACACACGCTCCTTAAAGCGTATTTCCCCGTGGCAGTCAATGCAGATACAGCAACCTACGAAATACAGTACGGTCACGTTAAGCGTCCCACTCACGAAAACACAAGCTGGGATGCGGCAAAGTTTGAGGTCTGCGCCCATAAATATGCCGATATTTCCGAATACGGCTACGGTGCAAGTATCCTTAACGACTGCAAGTACGGATACTCCTGCAGCGGCACGGAAATGGCACTCACACTTCTCAAATGTGCAACTCACCCGAACCCCGAAGCAGATCAGGGCAAGCACGAGTTCACCTACGTGTTCCTGCCTCACGAGGGAGATTTTCGCGATGCAGGCATCGTTGATGCGGCATATCTGCTCAATCAGCCTATCGTTTCTGTGGACGCAATGGGTGACGGCGCAGCGCCTGCCTCCATGTCGCTTGTGAAGACGGATCGCAAAAACGTCATCGTTGAAGCTGTCAAGGCGGCGGAGGATGACGATAACGCAGTTATCGCTCGTATCTACGACGCACATAATATGCGTTCGACTGTGAACGTCACCGTCGGCTTCGACGCTGCGCGCGCATACGTGTGTGATATGGAAGAAAACGAGCTTTATGGGCTGCCGTGTCTTGATAATACAGTAGAGATCGGCGTAGGCCCCTTTGAGATCGTTACACTCAAATTTTATAAAAAGTAAGAACTATGGATATTATCGAAAAAACAGTAAAAGAAAACTATATTTTCCGCGGAAAGATACTGAATCTGCGACGCGACGACATCGAGACGGCGGACGGAGCGCCAGCGATCCGCGAGGTTGTTGAGCATAACGGCGGTGCCGCCGTTATCGCTTTGACAGATGCGGACGAGATACTTCTCGTCCGACAGTACCGTTATGCGGTCGGAAGATTTATGACGGAGATTCCCGCGGGCAAGCTTGAGCTCGGCGAGAATCCTGCGGATGCCGTCGTTCGTGAGCTTCGTGAGGAGACGGGCGCACGTGCGGAGAAGGTTTATCCGATCGGGTGGCTGTACGTATCGCCGGGATATACAACCGAAAAGCTCTATCTTTATGCCGCCGAAGGGCTCTCCTTCGGCGAGCAGGATCTTGATCCCGACGAATATCTCGACGTGATCCGTATGCCGTTTGATCAGGCGCTCGAAACGGCGCTTGGAGAGGGATTTTGCGACGCTAAAACGGACACCGCAATCCTCAAGCTCGCGCTTTTGCGAAACAAAAACGCCAAATGAATACAAGAATTTTCGGAAAAATTGTTAAGGATCCCGCGTTTTATAAATCGGTACTGATGATCGGTCTGCCTATCGCGCTGCAGAATATGATAACGCTTTCCGTCAGCGTCGCGGACACGCTTATGCTCGGACGCGCCGATACGACGGGACTACTGCTTTCCGCGTCCTCACTTGCAAATCAGCCGTTTAATCTTATGACGACGCTTTGCTTCGGACTTTCGGGAGGCACATCCGTTCTTTGCACACAATATTACGGAAAAGGCGACTATAATGCGATTCGCACGGTATTTTCCATCGTTTTGCGATGTGCGAGCTGTCTTACCTTCGTCTTCGCATTTGCTGTGCTCGTATTCCCCGAATGGGTGATGTCGCTTTTTACCAACAATTCAGCCACCATAACAGCGGGTGCGGAATACCTGTCCATAATCGGATGGGCGTACGTATTTTTCGGCGTTTCATATACGCTCCAATGTATGCTCCGTACCGTTGCGAAGGTCAACATCAGCGTTGTGACCTCGATCGTGTCTCTTCTCGTCAACGTGCTTGGCAACTGGGTGCTCATTTTCGGTCACCTCGGATTTGATCCGATGGGCATACGCGGTGCCGCTATCGCAACGCTCATCGCGCGCCTTGTCGAGTTTGTGATCATGTTCACCTATACATTCTTCATCGAAAAGGAGATCGGATACAGACTTCGTCACATCTTTCTCGGAAGCAGCGCGCTTTTCAGAGATTTCGTGCGCTATGGTATTCCCGTGTTTCTTAATGAGGCGGCATGGTCGCTTGCTATCGCAGTTCAGGCGAGCATTATCGGTCACATCGACTACGCAACGGGTGATCCTGTCGCCGCATACGCGATCAATGACATTATGAGCTCGCTGTCGATCCTTGCTATCTGGGGAATTGCGGGCGGATCCGCAGTTCTTGTCGGAAGCGCGATCGGTGAAGGGGATTTCGACAAAGCGCGAGAGCGCGCAAACACGTTCCAGCTTCTCGGCGCGCTGTGCGGACTTTTCGGTACAGTCATAATTCTTGTGCTTCGCGATCCGATACTTTCTCTTTACGACATGGAGCCCGTGACTCACGCGCTTGCCGTTGATATGCTGAACGTAACGGCGGCGATGCAGGTGTTCGTCGCACTTTCTGCGGTAGCAATTGTCGGCGCACTCAGAAGTGCCGCTGATACGGTGTTCTGCTTCGTCTCGGAATCGCTGTCGCTGTGGTGCGTGTCGATCCCGCTTGCGTTTCTGGCGGCGAACATTCTCTCGCTCCCCGTGTGGATCGTCATACTGCTGATGAAATCCTCCGAGATCATCAAAGCGGTCGTGTGCCACGTCCGAATTATGCGCGGACGCTTCATCAAAAACGTAACCCGCGAAAAGAATGAGATTGCGTAATAAACGAAAGAAAAAAGCCACCCATCCGGTGGCTTTTTGCGTTCAATTGTACATTTTCATCTTGAGACGGAGGTTGTCTGCGATCATTGCAATAAACTCCGAGTTTGTGGGTTTTCCGCGAGTGTTCTGGATGGTGTAGCCGAAATAGGAGTTGAGTGTGTCCACGTCTCCTCTGTCCCACGCGACCTCGATCGCGTGACGTATCGCGCGCTCTACGCGTGAAGTGGTCGTCGAATACTTTTTTGCAACGGACGGATAGAGCACCTTCGTGACGGAGTTGATGATGTCCGAGTCCGCGATCGTCATAAGTATAGCTGTGCGCAGATATTGATATCCCTTGATGTGTGCGGGCACACCGATCTGATGGATGATCTTCGTCACCTGCGTCTCGATATCGACGGCGCTGCGGTCATCTTCCGAGGAAGTGCGGTGATTTTGCGGTATTTGTCCGGTCAGCGACTCGATATGCTTGATGAGACTGCCGTAATCAAGCGGCTTGAGAAGACAAAGCGATGCGCCCGCATTCATCGCGTCGAGCAGTATGCTCTGATTGGATACGAGCGAAACGATGATGAATATCGGCTTTTTGCCGTTCATCAGGCTTGAGTTACAGTTGCGGATTAGACCGATGCCGTCGAGCTTTGAAAGCCAGATGTCGGCAATCACGACATCCGGACGGCTGCGATTTATCTTCAAAAGCGCGTCCTCACCGTTATAGGCTTCCTCAATGTTACAAAAACCGTGCTTGGCGAGGGCATCTTTGCATCTTTTTCTTGCGTCGGCATTTTCGTCTGCTATAAGTATTTTGGTATTATGTTCCATTTCTGCATCTCCGTTGGTAATATTGTTGACGGGTATATAATACCACAAAATGGAAAATTAATCAATACTTTGGTAAATGAAAAAATGCACAAAGATTCGTCGGTGAATTTGTTTGATTTAACAAAAGGCGATTGACGGATCGGGGCGCACAAAGCCGCATTTTGTCGTCAGGTGAGATAAATGAAAGAAAAAAAGAAAAAACGGGCAGAGCCCGTTTTTTGTTTGTCATTCCTTGAATGCGATAAGTTCGTTTGCGTAGGGAAGGGAGAGGATCCAATCGCAAAGGACGTGCCATTCGTCAAGCTTGTGGTTGCGGCGCGCATAATATATATTAACGAGGTTTTCGTAATTGAGCGTCACTGTGCGAAGCTGATTATATGAGGAGGGCAGAAGCTGAATGATGTCGTGCCAATGAGCCTTGTCCTTTGTCTCATTGAAGGCGACGCGGGATTTTTCAAGATATACGATGAGTGCATCAAGCGCAGCGAGTGCTTCGTCGGAGCATTTGTCGCAGGAAAAATCATCGCGTGAGAATTCCTTTGAATGGATCTTGTGCATAGTGGAGGTCGAATTGGCAACGGTGCCGACCTTGTAAGTGTCAAATTCCTTCCACCAGTAAAGAGGTGCGGTGATGTCTACGGATACAAGGATCTGACGCAGGAATTTTCTGTGGTCCGAGCCTGCACGGCAGAGACGACCCGCAAGGTCAAGATCGTTTGGACCGAGTATGTAATTTCCGTTTTCGTCATAGCTGCTGTCAGAGCGAGCCCAACTGTTCATGGGATTGCGAGCACCGCGGATTGCTCCTTCAAGATTCATAACGCAAGAGTTTTTTACAGTCAGCATAGCGGACCTCCGATTGTGAGAATTATCCCATATATTATATCATCAACGTTTCCTTCCGTCAACGAATAAAAATAAATAAAAAATGTGTGTGGTGAATAAATTATCCGTTTCGGGTAAAAATAAACTTGCAAAGTACATTTAAGGAGATTATTCTGCATCATGACAAAAAAGAATAACGAAACAAGGCTCATTTATGCGGCGGTCATTCTTGTTGTGACGGTGCTTTCCGTTATTATTATAGTAACGGGAATCGCAGCGCGACGCAACGGAGACGATCCCGCACCTCCCGTCGATACAAAGACGGAAGCTCCGACTCCGAATACGGAAAAAACGGATAAAACGCCCGATACGTCCGGACGCCCGGTAACACTCCCGCGCCCCGATACATCGGATGTGCCCGAAGAAACAAAGAAACCCGACGAAACCAAGGACGTGTCCGCCGGCGGTGAGGACAGCTCAGAGGACGTTATGTCGGAGCCGGAGCTCCCCGAGTTCGTTGCGCCGTCAAGAGGCAGCGTTGCCAAATCGCACAGCGAGACTGTGCTTGTTTATTCGCTTACAATGGATGACTACAGAACGCATACGGGTATTGATATCGCAGGCAAAGCCGGAGATATTGTAGTCGCTGCTGCGGACGGTGTAGTCAGATCCGTTTACGAGGATCCGATGTGGGGATACTGCATATCTGTTGTCCACGAGGGCAATGCGGTCAGTTATTATAAGAATCTTTCGGGGGACAGCATTGAGAGCATTGCCGTAGGTGATTCAGTTAAAGCGGGTGATGTGATCGGTGCTATAGGCGAAAGCGCACTTTTGGAGATCGCAGACGAGCCGCATCTTCATTTTGAGCTCAAGATAGACGGTGTAAGCGTCGATCCCACTGATTATTTTGAAGTTCCCGAAGGAAATTTATACGAATAAAACGAACGAAAGTCCGACAGAGAGGCTCTGTCGGACTTTTTTAAAATAATGTCTTTATTTATTCGCATTTTTGATTGCAATCCGCGACGGATATGATATAATTTATGTAGATATTTCCGTAGATCGGAGGGGTTTTATGATATTCAAGACCGAAAATTCAATTACGCTGACAAACGGCAATGAACGTATCAGAATCGAAGCGTGGGGACGCGGACTTCGTGTCTGCACAGTCCCGTACGGCGATTTCCCGAACGAGACCTGGGCGCTTGACAGCGTTCCGTCCGAAAACGTGACAGTCTACGTACCCGAAAAAGGTGAGGACGGTCACCCTTACATAGAATCTGATGGGATAAGATGCAATATCTATGGCGGATTTTTGTCGTTTTGGTCGGGCGATAAGCTCCTTTTTGAGGATGAGCGCTACGAATGGCCGCTTAAGGATACGGCAAGGATCTATAATCCTCATCTCGGAACAGACGGATTTGAAGCATTCGTGCGCTTCCGTGCGTTCGACGGCGAAAAGATCCACGGTATGGGTCAGTACAGAGGCGCAAAATATGACCTGAAGGGCTGCACTCTCGAGCTCGCTCACAGAAATTCGCAGATATCCGTTCCGTTTTTCATTTCCAACCGCGGATACGGATTCCTTTGGAACAATCCCGGTATAGGTAACGTAACCTTTGCGGAAAATATCACGGAGTGGCACGCACGCTCGACCAAGAAGGTCGATTATTGGGTGTGCACCGCTGACACTCCTGCAGAGATCATTGAAAAATATACAGAGGTTACGGGCAGACCGACAGAGCTTCCCGAAAGCCTGCTCGGACTTTGGCAGTGCAAGCTCCGCTACCGCAATCAGGATGAGGTCCTCGCCGTAGCGCGAGAGTATCACCGCCGCGGCATTAAGCTTGACGTCATCGTTATTGACTTCTTCCATTGGGATTATCAGGGCGACTGGTCGTTCGATCCTGAATATTGGCCCGATCCTCAGGCAATGGTGGACGAGCTCAAATCATACGGTACGCGTCTGATGGTGTCCGTTTGGCCCACCGTTGACCCGCGAAGCAAGAATTTCCGTGCGTTTGAATCGAACGGTTATCTTATAAACACAGATCGCGGTATAAATATGGTCTTTGATTTCAACGGCCCCGAACGCATTTACGACGCAACCAATCCCGACGCGAGAAGGTTTGCATATAAGCTTCTTAAAAAGAATTACGGTCAGTATGGTATCGATATGTTCTGGCTCGATGAGGCTGAACCCGAATACTCCAAGTGCCACTACGATCTGTACCGCCACTACCTCGGCGCGTCGCTTCAGGTTGGTAACATCTATCCGAGAACGCACTCGCAGATGGTGTACGACGGAATGAAGGATGACGGAACGAAGGATATCCTCAACCTCGTGCGTTGTGCGTGGGTAGGAAGCCCCAAGTACGGTGCGCTTGTCTGGTCCGGCGACATCGATTCCACGTTCTCTCAGATGAAGCGTCAGATCGGTAACGGACTCAATATGGGCGTTGCGGGAATTCCATATTGGATCTCCGATACGGGCGGATTCTACAGCGGTAACATCAACGATCCCGAGTTCCGAGAGCTCATTGTTCGCTGGTATCAGTGGGCGGTGTTCTCTCCGATCCTCCGTATGCACGGCGACAGACAGCCGCACGCAGGTCCTCTTGCATGGGGCATCGACCACGGCGGTGGATTCTGCGGCTCCGGCGCGGATAATGAGATCTGGAGCTACGGTGACGAAAATTACGAAATTTTCGTCAAGTATCTCGGCATCCGCGAAGAAATGAAGCCCTATATCAAGGCTACGGCAGACGAATGCCGCGTCAACGGTAAACCGATGATGCGCGCGCTGTTCATTGAGTTCCCTGATGATGAGACTGCGTGGGATTGCCCTGACGAGTATATGTTCGGTAATGATTATCTTGTTGCGCCCGTGACCGATTACGGCGCACGCAGCCGTCGCGTCTATCTGCCAAAGGGAAGATGGGAAGCGCTTGATGGAAGCGGAATTGTCGAAAGTGCAGGTGAGTACGTCACCGCATCGGCTCCGCTCGATTATATGCCCGTTTATAAAAAGATCTGATTATTATAAAAACGAAAGCTACTTCGATCCATTCGGATTGAAGTAGCTTTTCTACATATATTATATATAGGGAACGTAACGCACGAAAGTCTGCGTGAGAACGCACCTTTTGTCGAATGTAACGGGAGGGTTAATAAATCAAAAATTTCCTGTTATAAAAGGATAAACAAAGTTTATAATAATGACAGAGGACGCGACGCGGACGCGGCACGGACTCAATTTATATAGATAATGTAAAGAGCGATCAACCGTGCCGCAACGCGACACCTTGATGCTCGAAAGTGACAGGAGATTTAAAATTATGGCATCCAGCAACAAGAAGCTCGTACCCGAAGCAAAGGCAGCACTCGATAAGTTCAAGATGGAAGCTGCAAATGAAGTAGGCGTTAACCTCAAGGAAGGCTACAACGGCGAACTCACATCTCGTCAGGCAGGTTCTGTCGGCGGTCAGATGGTAAAGAAGATGGTTGAAAAGTACGAAAACGATATCAAGGCCTCCAAATAACTTGAATAATCGAAAAAAGCCCCGCAACCGTGGGGCTTTTTGCTGTCTGTAAACAAAAATTTGTTGATTTTTCTCTACTAATATAATATAATATACGGGTGTTTGCAAATGCGACGCACGAAACAGCCATATTTCTCGTTAAGGAGACTGCATAAATGAAGATAGGAACAACCAAGGAACTGAAGAATCACGAGTACCGCGTCGGACTTACTCCAGATAATGTTGCGGAACTTGTTAAGGACGGCCACGAGGTCTACGTCGAAACACGCGCGGGCGAAGGCGTCGGATTTTCCGACGAAGAATATGCGTGCGCGGGCGCAACCGTACTCGCAACACCCGTTGAGGTTTTTTCTACAGTCGATATGATCGTCAAGGTCAAGGAGCCTGAGCCCTGCGAGTACGAGTATCTGCGTCCCGGTCAGATTCTTTATACGTATCTGCACCTTGCTCCCAATCCCGAACTTGCAGATGCACTTATCAAGCGCGGAGTCAAAGCGGTTGCGTATGAAACGATCACGGACGAAGAGGGAAATCTTCCTTGCCTGCGTCCGATGAGCCAGATCGCGGGCAGACTCAGCATCCAGGAGGGAGCAAAGTACCTCGAGCGCAGCTTCGGCGGACGAGGCGTGCTTCTCGGTGGTGTGCCCGGTGTTGAACGCGGCAAGATCGTCATCATCGGAGGTGGTATTGCGGGAACGTATGCGGCTAAAGCCGCTGTCGGTATCGATGCTCAGGTAACCTTGCTCGATATCAATCTTAATCGCCTTTCCTATCTTGAAGATATTTTCGGCGCGTCTGTAACGACACTGTACAGCACCGAAGCAAATATTCGCAAGAGCCTTGCGGAAGCGGACCTCGTTATCGGATCCGTACTTATACCCGGCGGTAAAACTCCCAAGCTCATTCGCAAAGAGCACCTCAAGCTGATGAAGAAGGGCTCCGTCATCGTTGACATTGCAATCGACCAAGGCGGTTGCTGCGAAACCTCGCGCGTGACTACTCACGATAATCCCGTGTTCATCGAGGATGACGTCGTTCATTATTGCGTAGGAAATATGCCCGGTGCCGTTCCGTATACTTCCACTATCGCTCTTTCCAATGCGACATTTAAGTATATGAAACAGATGGCGAATATAGGGCTTGAAGAAGCGGCGAAGAAAAATAAGGGGTTTGCGAACGGAGTAAATATCTATTGCGGCAAGTGCACGAACGAAAACGTCGCAAAGAGTCTTGAACTTGAATATACTCCTCTTGAAAAAGTATTGGCATAATATTTGCGGCTCGGGAAGTTTCATCCCGAGCCGATTGCTTTCTGCAAAAAAGGCGGTAAACGATCGAAATCGGTGACTTTCGGTGCAGAGCGAGTCGGATTATGTCAATGATGCACATTAATCGGGAGTTAGTTTCTTTTGTTCACGGATAATGTTGTACAAAGATGAAAAAAACGAAAAAAAGGTGTTGACAAAACCATTTCGGAATGGTATACTACCAAGGCTGTCGAAGAGAGCGCCGCAAAAGTGAGCGGAGAGAGCTGCGGATGACAGCGAAAAAACTCAAAAAACTTTCAAAAAAGTACTTGACAAGCGCGAGAGAGAATGATATAATAGTCAGGCTGTCGCGAAGAAAGGCTGCTTGAAAGAAAGCGAGTCCGAAAGCGGACAAGCAAAATAAGATCCTTGAAAACAGA
>JAZNXW010000003.1:0-91777 GCA_045594085.1 Eubacteriales bacterium
TATGCCGCGTGCTGCGGCACTTGTATATTATCGCACAGGGGCGGTGAAAAGTCAATAGCAAAATTGAAGTTTTTACGTTCCACTTTTACATATCGTGATTGTATTTGAATTTTGCACGGCTTTTGCAAGGCCGAAGTTGAAATGCTGTCATCCAAAATTCAAGAAAAATGAAGCATTTGCGAGATATTGCGAGAAAACAAGAGCTTTTGCAAGGTGCAGAGTGATGAGTTCGGCTACCTTTCGAGTCAGCCCCGTTATGACCACTTCGATATCTCTCCATCTATGTTAAACCCCGTTTTGGAGTATAACGACTATTCAATTTTTCATCGAACGGGGCGCCCCGTTATGTCCTGCCCCGGTGCCCGAAATTTTCTACTTGCTATTCGCTTCGCAAAATTTCGACCGCTGCCACTCCTTTTTGCTCCCTTCATCCGCCACCGGCGGCGGTCGCAAACGTCCCCACTTCGATATCTCTCCGTATTGATATGCCGCGTGCTGCGGCACTTGTATATTATCGCACAGGGGCGGTGAAAAGTCAATAGCAAAATTGAAGTTTTTACGTTCCACTTTTACATATCGTGATTGTATTTTGTCTCTGCGCGTGATATAATTATACTGCGTGGGCCAAAAAAGGACCCGCCGCAGCGAGTCCTTTCATTTTATTCGTTCGTTTCTGTTTTGGACTCCTTCTGTGCGACGTCGTATGCTGAAATGATCGCAGATTCAAGCGACGCACGAAACTCTGCGTTTATGGGATGGCATATATCGCGGTAAGTTCCGTCCGCCACCTTCTTGGAGGGCATGACGATAAAATACTTATCATTTGCCGAAATAAGCTTGATATCATGGATGGCGAACGCGCCGTCAAACGTGACGGATGCAACTGCCTTCATCGGGCCTTCCTCGAACATTTTTCTGATCTTTACATCTGTGATTACCATTTTGTGTCTCCTTTTCTCAGTGATATTTATTCGGTGATCGAGATTCGTTTTCATATTCCATATTTTTATGCTACATTGAAATTATTAACTGTTTTGCCGATAGTTAAATCGGCTTTATAAATTATTTTTGTACAGTATTTTAACAACGACAAATTTCGGAGGACCGTCACTTAATGAACACATCAAATACACGTTACGGAGCATCGAAGATCACCGAGCTTCTTAAGGATGCACACCGCATTTTCTTCGTTGGGATCGGTGGAGTTAACATGTCATCGCTTGCCGCGATCTCCGATGCGAGAGGCTATGACGTTGCCGGTTCTGACAGGAGCGTTTCCGCCGCTGTCGAGCGTCTGATCGAGGACGGAATCAAGGTTTTCATCGGTCACTCTGCCGAAAACGTAAAAGACGCTGACGCGCTCATATACACCGTATCGGTTCCGACGGACAATCCCGAATACGTCGAGGCGGGTCGAATGGGCATCCCGCGCATCTCCCGCGCAGACTATCTCGGTTGGCTGATGCACGACTGCAAGCTTCGCATCGGAGTTTCCGGCATGCACGGAAAATCGACCGCGACGGGAATGTGCGCGTCCGTGCTTCTTGCCGCCGACTGCGATCCCACGATCTCATCGGGTGCGGCTATCCACGAGCTCGGATGCACATACAGACAGGGAGGACATAATTTTTTTCTCTACGAAGCATGCGAATACAAGGACGCGTTTTTGTCCTTTTACCCGACGACTGCGATCATACTGAACATTGACATGGACCATCCCGACTACTTCACCGATCTTGAAATGGTGAAGAATTCATTCAGAAGCTGTCTTTCGCTCGTACGTGACTTTGCCGTGGTAAACGAGAGCGATGAAAACGTACGCGAGGTAGCATCAGGTGCGTCGTGCAGGCTCGTGCGCTACGGAACAGAGCTCGACGGCAATCTTCAATCGCGCGAGCGATATGATTACTTCGCATCGGAAATCAAGCTTATGCCGCACAGCTCCGAGTTCACGCTTGAACGGGCAGGCGAGCAGATCGCACGCATATCGCTGACGGAAGCGGGACTGCACAACGTCTCCGACGCTGTGGCTGTTGCCGCTGCCGCGATCGAAAACGGCATCGCCGTCGATGCGGTGAAGCGCGGTCTTGAATCGTTCCGCGGCGCGGCAAGACGAATGGAGCATTCGGGCAAGACTCCTTTCGGCGCCGACGTTTATCTCGACTACGCTCATCATCCGACAGAGATCAAAGCGGCGCTTTCCGCCGCAAAGGGCTTTGGCGGCAGGCTCATCACCGTATTTCAGCCGCACACATACACGCGCACGAAGGCGCTGTTCACGGAGTTTGCCGAAGCGCTCGCGATCTCGGACGAGGTAATCCTGGCGGACATTTTCGCGGCGCGCGAGGATGACGTTTACGGAGTTTCATCCGCTATGCTTGCGGAGGAGACGAAAAAGCACGGCGCGCGCGTCCTTTACTCGGGCGAGTTCGACGGTGACGGATCAGAATTTGACCGTATAGCGGCACACGTCAGATCAATTGCCAAAAACGGCGACACCGTCGTTATTATGGGCGCCGGAAACATCAACGCCGTCGCAGGAAAAGCGGTGGAATGATGGTAAACGGATTCGGAATCTGCGTTTGCGGACTTAACGGCTGCGGAAAAACGACCTTTGCTCGCGCACTTGCGTCCGAGATCGGTGCCGTACATTTTGACATTGAGGACTATTATTTTACGGGCGCAGGTATTCCCTACTCCTCCGCACGGACGCGCGAGGAAGTCGGGGAGATGCTTGAGGAGGATATAAAGCGCCATCCGCGTTTCGTATTTTCCGCCGTTAACGGAAATATGACCGACGAGATCAACTCGTATTACGATCTTGTGATATATCTGTACGCGCCCAAGGATGTAAGGAACGAGCGCGTGAGACAGCGCGCGTTCGACAAATTCGGCGACCGTGTGCGACCGGGGGGCGATATGTACGAAAGCGAAGAAAAATTTTTCGCATTTGCGGCAGCGCGAACACCGGAAAAGATTGAAAGCTGGCTTTCTTCACTTTCCTGCCGTGTTATTCGGCTCGACGGAACGAAGCCGATTGATATCAATGCAAAAAAAGTATTGAAGGAAATACAAAAAGACTGAGCCGAGGCTCAGTCTTTTTTATATCAGGCTTCTTTATCCTGCTTTTTTTCGTCGTAATGGAGGGTGAAGAAGAGGACGTACGCGACTGTAGACGCGACCATTGCCGCGACGCAGATGCCGAAAAGCACGCCGAATATTCCATCTGAGGGGTTGACGAACAGCATAACGGCAAACATAAGGTTAAGCACGACGGTACACGCCTTGCCGTACCATTTAGCGCCCGAAACAACGCCCGTACGCTTGACGGCGAAGAAGCCGGAAAGCGCCATAGTCAGCTCCTTGACGGCAAGAAGCGCGAAGAGCAGCCACGCCATCGGATGAGTGAGCGAGATACAGATAAGCATAGATGCCTGCGTGAGCTTATCTGCGGCGGGATCGAGGAGCTTGCCGAGATCCGATATCATATTAAAGTGACGCGCGATGATACCGTCCGCAAGGTCGGACAGATACGACACCGCGAGTACGCAAGCACAAAGCGCATACGATTCGTTCAGATACAGATAAAACAGAAGCGGTATGAGCAGGATACGGATCATCGAAAGTATATTCGGGATCGTAAAGATTTTCTGGTTTTTTGTAAAATTGTTCATTCTTGTGCCTTTCTTTGATTACGGAACACGCTTAGCCGTGCGTTTTTTGCGCGGGGGATCCTTTTTTTCGGCTTCCGGCGGTGTTTTGACTCCGCCGAATCCGGCGAGCGGATTTGCCATAATAGCTTCCTCCATTCCGCGGTTCGAAACGTGAGTATATATCTGCGTTGTATTGAGCTGCTCGTGACCGAGTATCTCTTTGAGAACTCTGACGTCCACTTGTCCGGACTGATACATAAGAGTTGCCGCCGTATGACGGAGCTTATGCGTTGAAAAATGCTTATACTCAAGTCCTGCGGCATTCAGATACTTACCGACGAGCCACTGCACTGTCTTAACACTGATCCTTTTTCCCTGCGACGAGACAAACAGTGCGTTTTCGCGCGGATCCTTCGTTTTGACCGCGAGACGCTCCGGCATATATTCCGTTATGGCGGCGCGGCACGCGTCGTTCAGGTAAATAACGCGCTCCTTATTGCCCTTGCCGATGACGCGGAGTGAGCGAAGCTCACGGTCAACGTCGGGAAATGAGATACCGACGAGTTCGGAAAGACGCATTCCCGTATTGAGGAAGAGGGTTATGATACAAAAATCACGCAAGCGGGTTTTCGTATCCGTGGCAGTTTTGACCGTATTGAGCAGATCGATGCTTTCCTCAAGCGAAAGATGCTTGGGCAAAGACTGCTTTTTCTTGGGAGACTCTATATTCGCGGCGGGGTTTATTTCAAGTATTCCCTTTTTCTGCGTCAGATATTTATAAAACGCCTTGATCGCGGACAGCTTACGTGCCTTTGCGGAGGCTTTGTTTCCGCGCACTCTGTCAACGTACATAAAAAACTCGAGTATATCCGCAGAGGTAATCGACGAGATGAGGTCAATATCCACTTTACTGCAGTCGATGGCATCGAACTCTTCGCCCGTCATATCGATGCCGTTTCTGTCCGCGAGAATATAACGGAAGAATATGCGCAGGTCAACACAGTATTCCTCGACCGTCTTTGCCGAGCACTGCTGGATCACCAGCTTATAGGACGCAAACTCCCTGACAAGCGCCGGAAGCTCATTTTTATCGAGCGCCATCCTTCCCTCCCGAGTGACAAATAATTTCCATACAAAATATTATACACCAATAATGAAGCCGTTGTAAACAATAAAATATATATTCTGTGAATTTTTGCATTATCCGCTTGCGCTTTTGCAAATAATTATATACAATTAAGTCAGACTCCAACCACAGAACGGGAATTTATATGATTGCATTCGTAAAAAACAATTCTTATCTTATATTCAGACTCATCCTGAACCAGATCGGTATGACCATGTTCGGACTTATGACGTCCATGGCTGCCGCCGCTGTTGACACCGCACTTGCTGGCGGAGGAGAGGTCAGACGCACCTGCATGATCTGGGTCAGCGTATTCTCCGTACTCTTCCATATGTTCATCAACTACATGGCACTCAAGGAAGAGGGACAGAAGGACAAGATCCGTCTTGACGCGGGACGCGCAGAATACACACCTTTGCGCGGTCTTTTTATCGCGCTTGCCGCGTCTGCGTTGAACATCTTGCTCGGCGTACTTATCATTATCACCGCCTTCATTCCTGCCGATTTTGCTATAGGTATCTGCGGAACCTCCAAGCTCATCGCCTCCATCATTCAGGCTATGTACTGGGGGCTGATGCTCGGCATCTCAGGTGTAGCCACCATCCCGGATCTTCCGTCAGTATGGTTCATTCTGATCCCGATCCCCACAGTGATCTGCGGCTGGATCAGCTACCGCAACGGTCTTGCGGACGTCAATCTGTTCCGCGGCATCAAGCGGCTTTTCACTCCCGAAAGCACAACAAAACACAAATAAGCGAGACAAAAAACGGAACCTTCTGCATTTCTGCAAAAGGCTCCGTTTTCGGCTCAGTACGTTTTATGCAAGAGCTCCGAGACGGTCTACGGCATCCGTTGCGCAAACGACGGAGCAATGCTCCTTTATGTACGCGTACGAGCTGCTCTTCCGCCGCTTCGCTCCGTATTCACCGAGGACCGCGTCTGTTACGTCCGGAAGCAGGGACGCACCCGACTCGCACAGCACGAGAAAATACCGCGTCGAGTCCGTTTCGGCATATACCGCACTTTGACCGACGGAATCGGTTCGCGACAATCTGTCACAGGCGAAAAGAAGCGGTGACAGCTCCGAAAATTCATATATTCCGACCGTATATCTGCTCGAACGTGTGCTTCGCTCGGCGGCATCAGTCCTTCCGGAACCGTGCAGACTCATCGGGTGCTCCTCCTTTTCTTCGCTTTCCGCAAGTGTCAGGTCTGTTTTTCCGTCCAGCTTTGTCACAAACATCTCACAGCCTCCGTCCCCCGACGGATAGAGCTGTATGAACAGTCTGCCTTCGGAAACGTCTACTCCGTTGATACGTCCCGCTTCGATGAGAAATTCACGGAGCGCCTCGCGCACCTCAGGTGACGACGCATCAAGCTCGCCATCTCCGAGAGGCGAGGCGAGCATATCGCTCCTCGACAGCATAACCTTGATCTTTGTATCGCTTATTTTTATCGTTTTCATTTATTTCGTCCTTCTTTTTGCTTCTTCGTCTTATATATACATTATACGCCCGAGCGTGCGTTTTGGGTACCGCTAAATTTATGGTAATTCCCCTCGCCGCCGAAAGGAAATGCTTATGAAAAACAAATTCAATCTGCGACGTCTTGAATACAAGCTCGCGCCATACGCAATAACCAATCTTATGACAATAATCATCGGCGCGATGGCGATCGTTTACGTTGCCGACGTTGCGGTTGCGTCAACGGGACGTGACGTTTCGCTTTACGGATGGCTTATGTTTGACAAAGCCGCCATCGCGGCAGGTCAGCTCTGGCGTCTTGTCACCTTCATCTTCCTCCCGCCCACGACGGAGCTGATCTGGCTGATTTTTTCGCTTTACTTTTACTACATCATAGGCAGTGCGCTCGAAAGTGAGCTCGGCGCCTTCAGATTCAACATTTTTTATCTGTGCGGCGTCATCGGCACGCTCATCGCCGGACTGATCACGGGCTACGCAACAAACGAATACATCAATCTTTCGCTGTTTCTGGCGTTCGCCATCTTTTACCCGAACTATCAGCTCTACCTTTTTTTTATTATTCCGGTGAAGGTGAAATGGATCGCGCTCTTCGATCTGCTCTTCATCATCTTGGACTTCATATCAGTCGGAACGGGCGGCAAGATCGCGATCGTGGTTTCGTTCATAAACGTTATCATCTTTTTCTTCCGCGATTTCCTTTACGAGCTCCAGCGCATCAAAATGAACATAAACATTCGATACGTACGCTGGAAAAATTCCCGAAAATAAAAAAATCCGACACGGACGCGTCCGTGTCGGTCTTTTTTTATGCTTTTGCGTTTTCTATATCGGCGGATGTGATTGTCATCAGGCTTTCGCGGGTGACTGACTCTGCCTCAGCAAGTCTGTTCGCCTGCTCGATAAGTATACGTTCGAAAAGATTGCGTATACCTCGCGCGTTACCAAAGTCCTCGTCACGGCTTTCCGTCTCGATGAGGTCGAGCAACGCCGCCCTCGCCTCGCCGTCGTTTTCATCGGAGAGGACGTAGCAGTTCTTCTTGCACTGAAGCTCAAATATCGACGTCATTTCCTCGACTGTATAATCGTCGAAGTGAAGATATCTGTTAAAGCGTGACTGCAGGCCGGGATTCGAATCAATGAACTCCTGCATCAGGTCCGTATAGCCCGCAACGATGACGACAAGGTCATCGCGGTTGTCCTCCATCGCCTTGAGGATCGTCTCGATCGCCTCAGAACCGTAATCATTTTCGGATCTGCCGGATGAAAGCGCGTACGCTTCGTCTATAAACAGAACGCCGCCCTTGGCGCGCTCGATAACGGACGCGGTTTTGATCGCTGTCTGTCCTACGTATCCCGCGACAAGTCCGCTTCTGTCCACCTCAACGAGATGTCCCTTCGACAATATGCCGAGTGAATGATACACACGCGCCATATAGCGCGCCATCATTGTTTTGCCCGTTCCGGGATTGCCCGAGAACACCATATGAAGCGACAGGTCGGGCGCGGGCAGGTCGTGCTCGCGGCGAAGCTTCCACACCGTAACCATATTGATAAGGTCGCGCACCTCATCCTTGACAGATTCAAGTCCTATATATTCGTCGAGTTCGGATTTGAGATCGTCAATGTTTTCGGGCTCGAGAGTCTCCTCCTTGGGCGCTTTGGGATCGCCCTGACCGTTTGAAACAGCAGTCTTACCTATTTCATCCGCGCCTTCTACTGCGGATACGTCCCCTTTGGGAGCGCTCGGAGCTTCCGTTTTCGGAACTCCCCATATATCTGCGCCGACACGGCGCAGATTGCGCTCCGTCATTGCTCTGATAACATCTATTTGCTGAAGGATTATTTCGTCTTTCTTATCCACTGCCATTACCTCGTAAATAAGTTACATCATCTCACATTATATATCATATTTTCGTCCGTGTAAATGAGCACGAGGCGCAAAATTATAAAAATTCGGTGAATTTATGCGGTTATATTTGAAATAATACTCACTTTGTGGTATTATATCATAAAGCGGCGAAAGATCCGCATCAAACGCATCCTTATTCGGAGTTTTATATGGCAAGAAAAAAGACGGAGGCGACTGTCTCCACTAAAAAAACTATATTTGACAAGCTTTCCCCGAAGGCTGTGTTCGCAGTAAGTGCGATCCTGCTCGTGCTCGGCATAATATTCACCTGTGTTTCGATCGCACCGAGGAAGACCGCGATCGCCGCCGTTGAAAATTTTGCAAACAAATCATATTTCTTCGACGACGGCAAGATGAACTCAGACTATGACGGTCATCCCATCATCGTTACGGGAGAGCTGACGTATTCCGAAAACGGAGCTGTAGATGCGATCCTCGGCATTTCCGTTGACGCCCCCATCCTTTACCGCATATCGGAAATGTATCAGTGGACGCTTGAGGACGGCAAGGTCATTGCCGCGTGGAGTGAGGAGCTCATCGAATCTCCCGACGGCGGTCACACCAACCCCTCGAGCTATCCCTCAAACGCAAAATCCAACCACTACATCGCCGAAGGCGTCTCCATCGGAGATTTCAGCATCTCCGCAGATCAGCTTCTTCAGCTTGAAAGCAAAACAAAGCTGACGTCGCTACCCGAAATCGACGTAAGAGGCTACAAAACAGCGGGCGATTACATCACAAATTCCGAAAACCTCAATGATCCAAAGATAGGCGACGTCCGCATCCGCTATGAATACGTCTCCATCGACAAGGCAACCTTTGCCGGCAAGCAGCGCTCGAACGAAATGACCAAGTACGCAAACTTCGAGGACGTTCCGATCTTCCTCTCCATTGATGGCGGTTTTGACAAATCGGGCGTGATCTCCGAGCTCCGCGCACGTGCAGAGCACGCTAACGTATGGTTGTTCGTTATTTCCGTCATCGCGACTCTCGCGGGCGGATTCTCCTTCTTCCACTCGATGTGTGTGCTGACCGGATACAACCCCTCCCTCGACAAGCTGGGCAAGAAATTTGCGTCTGTGCCGCACGAAAAGGTCGCGCTTATACATTCCGTGGTCTTTGCCGTTCTCGCGTTCGGACTTACATATTCGCTCATCTGGGCTGACGTTTACGAGATCGGCATTGCATTTTTCGGTGTCCTCACACTGATCTATCTTGCTCTGCTCATTCCCGACATGATCGTTAATATGCCGCGCCCAAAAAAGAAGGAGGCGGAATACGTTCCGATCCTCATCAAGCGCGACGAAGAACCTACATCAAAGAAAAATCGCAGGTAACACCTGCGATTTTTTTGTTTTGTTATTCTGCCGCGGATTCGGCATACGCATCAGTTCACAGAGTACCGAGCGTATGATCGATGCGGAACTTGACGATTTCGTCAGGCTTCGTTTCCTTTTCTGAGATCTCATTTCTGATAGCGAGCACGAACGGATCGCTTTCGGTAAACGGATTCAACCGGACAAGCGGGGCACCGAAGTTGTCAACGCCGTTGGGATCACCCGTCTTTACGAAATTCGCCCAATAGGATGTGACCTTGCGGGTAAGGTCATAATGATGACCGCGGAACGGACGCCAGCTTCGCGCAAGCATGACAAAACAGAAAAGCGCATTTTGTACAACGTGCGCAAAACAAAAAGACCTCGCGGCGCGAGATCTTTTTTACTGTTTCATTAATCGATGGGGAGATATTCCTCAACAAGAGCCTTACGGATCTTGGACGAATACGGAACGAGCACCATCATTTTTCTGATCGTGGCGTTATAGTACTGTCCGTCGTCGGGAACATGATACTGCTCGATCTTCATTGACGTCATCATCGGCAGAAGGTCTGCGGCGAGCATAAATATGTCGGAGTTGGACATATCAGTCGTGAGGTAAGGGCAGATCTCGTCGATGAGATCGTAAAGAGTGCCGATCGGGAGCGTTTTCGCCTCATTGAAGAGGGACATTATGATATTACGCTGTCTGTTTGTGCGTCCGAAGTCGGAATCAAGCTTACGGATACGCGCATACGCAAGTGCCTGCTTGCCGTTGAGTCTGTTTTCGCCCTCAACGAGTCCGCCGCCCATATGCTTTGCTTCCGCTTTTGTGAGGTTGATCGTTACGCCGCCCATAACGTCGATGATCTTCTGGAAGCCTGTAAAATCGACCTCTATGTTATAGTCAACGTCAACACCAAAGTTGAGAAGAAGTGTCTCATTAAGAAGCGAGAATCCGCCGTAAAGGTACGGAACGTTGAGTCTGTTATCGGAGTAACCGCCGGGGATCTGCACGTAAAGGTCGCGAAGGAAGGAAATGATCGAAACCTCTTTCGTGTCAGGGTTGATGCTGACGAGAATCATCGAGTCGGAACGCTGACGCTTTTCGCCGGGACGTTTATCCTGACCAACAAGCAGAATATTGATAAGTCCGTCCACCTCAATGGGATCGACGTCCTCGAATTTAACTGTCGTTTCAGGCTCGGGCGGTATCGTTTCGACAGGAACGATAATTACGTTGCCCTCCGAGTCGTATGCGGTTTCGGTTTCGGGCGGAGTGGAATCATCGATCCAGTCGGTTTCGAAAAATTCACTTTCCGGGGGGATCCAGTCGTCGGTTCCCTCAGGCTCAACTCTCTGTATTTTACTGAGCTGATAATATACGGCTCCGTATGCAACGGAAGCAACGATTATCATAAACAAAACTATCATCGCAAGAACGCAAAGCAGTTTTTTTGCCCAATCCGGCATACCGCGGCGTTTGCTTTTCAGTTTTTGTTTTTTATCTTCACCCTGCATTTTTCACCTCAAGGAAATTTATAATAGAAAATTACATTATATTATGCAACATTTTTGCCGTAATGTCAACCGAATTTTCGTTTTTGTCATTCTTACGGCAATATATGTTTATATTATAAAAAAAGATATTGATTAAATGTTGTATCAAATGTTATAATATTGTGATATTTTTATTATATTCAGTGAATTATACAATTGTCTGTTAACTTCGGAGAATCTTATGCACTCGTCTTACAACATTTTTGACATATATCGCGCCTGCACGCTTTGTCCGCGCGGATGCGGTGCCGACAGAACCGCGCACAGACGCGGAGTCTGCGGAATGTCCTCGGATCTGTACGCGGCGCGTGCCGCGCTTCATTTTTGGGAGGAGCCCTGCATTTCGGGTGAGCGCGGATCGGGTGCGGTCTTTTTCAGCGGATGTCCTCTCGGATGCGTGTTCTGTCAGAACCGTGAGATCTCATCGGATGGAGGCGGATATCCGATCACAACAAAGCGTCTTGCCGACATTTTTTTGCGTTTACAGGACGTTGACGGCGCCAACAACATCAATCTGGTCACCGCCGTTCATTATCTGCCGCACGTTATAACAGCGCTTGAGCGCGCAAAATCCCGCGGGCTTTCAATCCCCATCGTATACAACTCAAGCGGATACGAATCCGTCAAGTCGCTGCGTATGCTTGACGGACTCGTGGACGTATATCTTCCCGATATGAAATACGTCTCCTCCGAGCTTTCAAAGCGATACTCGGGCGCGCACAACTATTTTGAGGTTGCCTCATCTGCGATCGACGAGATGTTCCGTCAGGTCGGCTCACCCGTCTTTGCTGACGGTGACGGACTTGCCGAGGAGGGGATCATGACTCGCGGTATGATCGTGCGCCATCTGATACTGCCGACATGCACGGACGACAGCCGCGAGGTCATCAAGTATCTTTTCGACAGATACGGACACGACATTTACATAAGCATTATGAATCAGTACACGCCGATCACGGGAGCGCCGCTTCCGTCGGAGCTGACGCGTCCGATCACGGATATGGAATACGCGAAGGTAGTCGGATACGCGCGTCGTATCGGTATCGAAAACGGTTTCATCCAGGAAGGCGGCACCGTTGAGGAGAGCTTTGTGCCGCTCTTCGACGGCGAAGGCATAATTTGACGGAGTTTTTATGAGCATTATCGGCAAAAAGACGCTAATAATAGGTTGCGGCGGGTCGGGAAAGAGCTATCTTGCCTCGCGGCTCGGTGAGATGACGGGCATTCCCGTGATCCATCTTGACCGTCTTTACTGGCTTCCCGGTTGGGTAACACGCGAAAAAGACGATTTCGAGGCTATCCTCGAGGAAGAGTACGCACGCGACACGTTTATTATAGACGGCAATTTTATGAGGACGCTTCCCCGTCGTCTGCAGGAGGCAGACTCTGTGATATGGCTCGATTTTTCGACAGCGGCGTGCATCGCGGGAGTAATCTCGAGGGTAATAAAGAATCGCGGACGTGTCCGTCCCGATATGGGTGACGGCTGTCCCGAACGCTTCAGCACAGATTTTATCAAATGGGTATGGAGTTTCAGAAAGCACACACGTCCGAAAATCGTTTCGCAGCTTGAAAAGGCAAAATCGCGCGGCGTGCGCGTGACTGTATTCAAGCGCAGGCGCGAGGTGAATGAATTTATCAGGTCCATGGAGGCAAAATAAAAAAGGCAGAAATTCTGCCTTTTTTTATTTCATTCTCACGTTGATCTCATCATATATTACTTTTGTTGCATCCGCGGTCCTTCCGTTTATAACGAGTATCTTTTCATCAACGGTAATAACAACGGCAGCCCCACACGCCGTATACGAATAGAGCGTATATTTGCCGAATTCGTCATTTTCGAAGGTTCCGATCGAAAGTCTGGGCGAGCCGAATCCGTAGCATCTGAAGCCTGCATCGAAGGACTCTCTGTACTCTATTGAATCGATCTCCGCATACGCAAGAGTCAGATCGTCCGAATACGAGGCCTCGACGGTGAACGATTCTTCGCCGTACTGCATTTTGATATTGCCCGTGAACATTATTGTCAAAACGATCAGAAGTATGATCGGCACTGTCACGAGAGTGATGATCTTTCCCGTTTTGCTTATATTGCTCTCGGGAGCATATTCCACTCCGTCCGCAAGCTGTTTTTTATAGAACAGATAAGAATACAAAAACGGAACTGCGACAGCCACCACAAACGAGATCAGCATCACCGTCACGGCAATATTGATCGGCAGAAACGCACAGATCAGCATCACGATACCGCACAAAACCCACGTTACTCCTGTAACACGGTGAGTTTTATTCCAGTTTTCCTCGTTACCGAGCGTCCATTTGATCTTAACTCCGATAGTGTGATTCTGTCTGCACTTCGGCATATAGTTTCCCATAATAACGAACAGCACACCTATCAAAAGAAGCGTCCACGTATATATATTAACGTCGATCTCAAGCGCATAAGCATACATAATACCGTTAACGAAGAACGACAGCGCAGGCATGATCCAGAGAACCATGGCAAAAACCTTTTTGCTCTGATTTTTGTTTTTCAAATCCTTCGCAGTTATGAAAATGCACAGCCAATGCAACAGAAGCAGTATGCAAGGCAAGCCGAGCACGGCAAAAACCTTGCCTGACGCTCCGTCTGCGTTTCCGTCGGCGCCGAAGTGGACCGTCATTGAATCGGGCAGTTCCCCCCAAAATACGATTCCGACGAGCATCGGAAGCAAAATAAGAACTGATGAAATGACGAATAAGAGCTTATTTGATTTAATCATTGTCGGTATCTCCTTTCAGATCTGTGATCCAAAGCATAATTTCTTCCAAGACTGAGGCGTTCAGTTCATAAAAAATGAACTGTCCTTCCCTTTTGTCGCGCACCAGATCCGCATCCTTCAGCACGGAAAGATGTCGGGATATAGATGCCCCCGTGACGGGGAAATGATCAGTGATCTCGCCCGCTGACATCCTGCCGTCCTTGAGCATATTGAGTATCTCACGGCGGATCGGATCGGAGAGGGCTTTAAGCGTTTGCTGCAATCCCATTTTTGTTCACCCCTTAACATTTAACCTAATTGTTAAATATAGTATAAACCAAAAGATCCCCCTTGTCAAGAGGGGGATCCGAAATTTTTATTCTTCATCCTCGGAAATTTCATCCGCAAGGCGTCGAAGCTCATCGGAAACCTTACGGTCACGGAAATAATATTCCCTGTCGTGCTCTCCGATAGGTCTGATGACGCGGCAGGGATTGCCGTACGCGACAACGTTTGCGGGAATATCGCGAGTGACGACGCTGCCCGCGCCGATAACGGTATTGTCACCAATGGTAACGCCCGGCATAATGAGCGCGCCCGCGCCGATCCAGCAATTTTCGCCTATCGTGACGGGCATATTGAACTGATACGCACGGCGGCGAAGCTCAGGCAGTATCGGATGCGCCGCCGTCGCAATGATTACGTTAGGGGCAAGCATCGTGTACGATCCTATCGTGATATACGTATCGTCAACAAGCGTGAGATTGAAGTTTGCGTAGACGTAATCTCCGAGTCTGACGTGATGTCCGCCCCAATTTGAATGAAGCGGCGGTTCGATGTAGCATCCCTCTCCGACCTCGGCAAACATTTCCTTGAGAAGTACGGCGCGCTTTTCTCCCTCACTCGGACGCGTAGCGTTATAATCGTAGAGCTTTTCGAGGCACGAGGTCTGTTCCGTCATTATTTCATCACCCGAGGGATAATATATATCGCCCGTGTGGAGCTTTTCTTTATCTGTCACGTTTTTGTCCTCCGACACTGTTATTACGGCAATTATATCACAGTAAAAATCGCAAAACAAGCGCAGCGGTATTTATTTCCGACTGAATTTGTGGTAAAATGGGGATGAATATAAACGATGCCTTTGGCGAGGTTGAGGAAAACAATGTCAGATATACTTTTCAAAACCGACGATTACATCTTTTCGTACCGTGTCGGCGGTGTGCTTATACATAACGGAAAGGTGCTTATGCAAAATGCAGAGGGCGATGATGGCTACGCCTTTATCGGCGGTCACGTTGCTTTTGGAGAAACGACCGATGAAACCCTTGTGCGAGAGTTCAGGGAAGAAATCGGCGCAGATATAAAGATCGAAAGACTACTTATGGTAAATGAAAATTTCTTTCCGTGGGGGAATAAACCTTGTCAGCAGATCAATTTGTATTATCTGATCTCCTTGAAGGACGAAACGTAAATCCCCCTTGACAGAAATTTCAAGGCGCTTGATGACTTGAGCAACGAGCGAATTGAGCTTAATATGTGTTGGATACCGCTTGAAGAGATACCCAACAAGAGCATATATCCCCCACAGGCGAAGGAGTACATTATGAATCTGCCCGATGAGATCGTGTACTTTGTTTATAAGGAATCATAACTATGCAAACACAAGACGAGATCAACGTACTTCAGATCGAAGAAACTCTACGACTCCGCCGTTTTGATGGCAATTATGATTTTGCGTTTGAGTGGTATCAGGCCCCCGAAACAGTACGTCTTGTTGACGGTGTGGCTGAACCGTATTCCTATGAAATCTTGACGAATATGTATAACTATCTTAATGGCAAAGGCGAGCTTTATTTCATTGAGATCAACGAAAACGGGAAGTGGCTCCCTATCGGCGACGTTACCTTTTGGCAAGAGGATATGCCCATCGTGATTGGCGAGCGTGAATACCGTGGCAAAGGTATCGGAAGAAAGGTTGTGTCTGTGCTCGTCGAGCGAGGCAGAGCGATGGGATATGATAAGCTGTACGTTGGCGAAATCTACGATTTCAACGTCGGCTCACAAAAGTGCTTTGAAAGCGTAGGCTTTCGTGCATACGAAAAGACCGAGAAAGGCGCCCGGTACGTTTTGGAACTGAAATAACACTAAATATTCGGAGAACAAAAATGAAAAAGACAGTAATAATCACAGGCGGAGCGCGTGGGATCGGAGCGTCCGCCGCACGGATATTCGCCGAAAACGGCTACGCCGTCATCATCAATTACCGTAAGTCGGAGGCTGCCGCCCAGGCGCTTCGCGATGAACTGCGCGCAGAAAATCCCGACATTGAGATCTTCCGTGCAGACGTATCCGTAAGTGAGGAAGCGGACGCGCTCGTGAGATTTGCCGTCGAGCGTTTCGGATCAGTGGACGTACTCGTGAACAACGCCGGCGTTGCCGATTTCGGTCTTTTCACCGATATGACCGACGCGGACTACCGCCGCGTCATGTCCGTCGATCTTGACGGCACGTTTTACTGCAGCCGCGCCGCCGCACGCGAGATGATAAAGGCACACTCGGGCGCGATAATCAATATTTCCTCTATGTGGGGGCTCGTCGGCGCGTCCTGTGAGGCGGCATATTCCGCGGCAAAAGCAGGAGTGATCGGACTCACGAAGGCGCTCGCGAAGGAGCTCGGTCCGTCGGGCATCAGAGTCAACTGCGTTGCGCCTGGCGTGATCGCGACGGAAATGAACTCACGGCTGTCGGAGGCTGATCTTTCCACTCTCGCAGATGAAACGCCGCTTTCGCGCATCGGTCAGCCGTGCGAGGTTGCCGAGGCAATTCTTTTCCTCGCGGACGAACGCGCCTCGTTCGTCACGGGACAGGTCTTGTCCGTTGATGGCGGATTCGCGGTGTAAAAACAACAAAAACGCTTGCCGTAAGGCAAGCATTTTTTATTATGTCAATGCGTTTCCGTGACTGCCATAAAGTACGCGGCGACTGACTCGGGAGGCGTTTTCATGCCCTCCTTTATCCACCACATCACCGTTTCCGCGAAGCTTCCGACGAGATGATTGAGCAAAAACTCACGAGGAACGTCCGTTTTGAACACATCGATGAAGCCTTCGAACATAGTATGCAGATGACACTTGAAATACGTCATAAACAGCTCTCCCGAATCGGAGATCAATATGCCGGAAAGGTCATTCTTCTCGTCACGTATATGCCAGAGGGTGTGCGAAAGCTTGCTTTCGAGATCGCGGTCCTTCCCCACCCACGGGCACGGATCATGCTCAAATATATGGAAGAAAAGCTCCTCGCACAGCGCATCGAGCAGAAGATCCTTCGTTTCAAAATGCGAATAAAACGTGCTTCTTCCGACGTCTGCCTCGTCAATTATCTCCTGCACAGTAATGTGATCGTAGCGTTTCTTCTCAAGAAGCGATCGAAATGCTCTGAATATGGCTTTTCTCGTTTTTTGTTGGCGTCTGTCCATAATAGCCTTCCTCTCACGACGGCGCAAAATCCAAACAAATCGCGCAAAATGTTCGGTATCTTACATTACGCTTTCAATGATTGTTGTTTTATAGAACGTGTGATTATATAATGATACCGTACTGAATGTTCGGTACCGAATCAATTATGCACCACTTTCGTATATTTGTCAAGTCGGCGCAACGGAGGACACTATGATAAAAAAGATAATTTCCGTATTCAACAGCATCCCCGCAACAGTAGTGGCAGGTGTATTTTTACTTTTTGATCTGATCCCGCACGCAATCGAGGAATTTTCCGGTGCAGAGCCTGCCTTTTTTACCGCTATCCCGTTTGAATTTTCGTGGGTGACCGTCATCATATCGGGACTGCCGCTTTTATATCTCGCTGTGACACGCTTGATAAACAACCGCGGCATCTCAAAGATATCCTCGGCACTTCTCATTTCGATCGCAATGTTCGCCGCTATTGCAATCGGTGATATTTTCGCCGCAGGCGAGGTCGCGTTCATCATGGCGATAGGCGAGATCCTCGAGGATCTGACAACAGACCGCGCAAAAAAAGGACTCAAACAGCTCCTCAACCTCGTTCCGACGACGGGCAGGCGCATCACCGATGCAGGCGAAGAGATCATCCCTGCCGAATCGATCAAGGTCGGAGACGTGATCCGCATCCTTCCCGGCGAGACAGTTCCCGTTGACGGAGTTATCACCGCAGGCGAGACCTCCATTGACCAATCTGTCATGACGGGCGAATCGCTTCCCATTGACAAATCAGTCGGTGACAGCGTATTCTGCGGCACAGTAAACCGCTTTGGCGCCGTTGACATAGTTGCATCAAAGATCGGCGAGGATTCCTCTCTCGGCAAGCTGATCCGCATGGTACGTGAGGCGGAGGACAAAAAGGCGCCTATGCAGAGGATCGCGGACAAATGGGCAAGCTATCTTGTCCCCGTTGCGCTTCTGCTTGCGATCGTATTCGGTCTCATCAAGCGTGACATCGTCGTTGCCGTCACAATCCTCGTTGTATTCTGTCCGTGTGCGCTCGTTCTTGCGACTCCGACAGCAATTATGGCGGCGATCGGTCAGGCGACCAAGCACGGCGTTATAATCAAATCGGGCGAAGCGCTCGAAAAGATGGGCAAGGTTGACACAGTTGCCCTCGACAAGACGGGCACGCTGACCTACGGCAAGCTTGAGGTTTCGGATGTGATCTCCGTTGAAGAAGGTCTCAATTCCCGCGCGTTGATCTCTCTTGTTGCGTCCGCGGAGGCGAAAAGCGAGCATCCGCTCGGCAAGGCGATCACAGCCTATGCGAGAGAGAACGACATAAGCATTTACGAAACCGAGGCTTTCTCGATGACATCCGGCAAGGGTGTTCGTGCCGATCTCGGCGGAGAGACGATCTTTGTCGGATCCGAAAAATATCTGAACGAAAACGGCTACGAAGTCACAGGAGAGGCAAGATCCGCGCTTGAAAAGTACCGTTCCGAGGGCAAAGCCGCCGTTATAGCGGCGAGTGAAGGCCGCATTTTCGGCGTTATCGCGCTTTCCGATACGATCCGTCCGAATGCTGACGGCATGGTACGCCGTCTCGAATCCCTCGGTGCTGCGGCAGTTCTTCTCACGGGCGACAACAGAGCCGCCGCGGCTCATTTCGCCGAAAAAGCCTCCATTTCCGACGTTCGCGCCGAGCTTTTGCCCGAGGAAAAGGTATCCGCGATCGAGCAGATGCGCGAATCGGGCAGATGCGTTGCCATGATCGGTGACGGAGTCAACGACGCGCCCGCGCTCAAGAGCGCCGACGTCGGCATCGCGATGGGAGGCGTCGGCAGTGACATCGCAGTTGAAGCCGCCGACATCGCTCTGATCGGTGACGACATCTCGAAGATCCCCTATCTTAAGCGTCTGTCCAATGCGACTATGCGCACGATCAAGTTCGGAATCTCGCTCTCACTTCTGATAAACTTAGCGGCGATCATTCTGTCATTTTTGCAGCTCCTCACCCCCACAACGGGAGCACTTGTACACAACGCAGGCTCATGTCTCGTTGTTTTGATCGCGGCTCTGCTCTATGACAGGAAATTTGAATAACTTTTACATATCACACGATCATTCATCTTGAAATCGTCACATTTTCGGTTTATAATGGTTGTATAAATCTCGTATTTTAAGGAGGACACGACTATGCCCGGACCCGGAGGAGGATCACGAGGCGGAGGCTTCGGAGGAGGATCACGCGGTGGCGGCAGCTTTGGAGGCTCTCGTCCCGGCGGCAGCTTTGGAGGAAACAGACCCCCGATGGGAGGTTTGCATCACCGTCCCACTATCCACATCGGCGGTCACCGTCACCGTTGGAGTGTCGGTCGTCCCGGCTACGGCGGTTACGGCGGCGGTGGATGCTCCGGATGTGCGTTTGTCCTCATTTTCATACTCATAATTATGATTATGATCTTCGGCTCGATCAGTTCAGCGATTTCCTCGTTTTTCAGCGGCGGCGATACTGAATACAGCGAGGAAAAACTCCAAGCATACGCAGATCAATGCTACGCTGAGGCGTTCGGATCGCTTTCATCCGCGTATGAGGACAACATTCTGATCGTATTCCTCGTCAACGACGAATGTAACGATTTTTACACGATCGCGTGGGTTGGCGACAATATTCATACCGAAATAAACAATCTTTTCGGTGATGAGACGACCGCATACGGCAACGCCGTCTTCTCATACGTTGACACAGGCTATTACGCGTACTCGCTCGACAGCGCGCTTGCATCCGTTATAGACACTATGGCAGACGAGATTGGCGCGCTCGGTCTTGAATCCTCGTTCCGTGCAGAATCTGCAGGCGCGAAGGCAGATTCGCATTTCGTGAACAAAAGCGGACTTGCACTGACTGCGTCAACCGTTGACGCATCACTTGATGCGTTCACGGACGAGACAGGCATCCCCACCGTCATTGTCGTTGACACAATCGAGGACGTTTTCGGCAAAACGATGTCATTCGGCACGATCTACACCGTACTCGGCGTATTTGCCGTGATCGGTGTTGTGATCTGGCTTATCGTGAGAAAAGCGAAGAAGAACACCGCCGATAAAGAAGACTCCTACATTGAAAGTGATTACGATGAAATGTAAAAAAAGCACCCTTGCGGGTGCTTTTTTTATTGTAAATATTCAACGTATTCCTCAAGGCACATGCCGAGAGTCTTCATTTGATACGCGTGATATCTGCCGACGTAGCGGTAATGCCACGGCTCAAACGTGATGCCGGTGATATTCGTTTTTCCGTCGGGGAATCGGAGTACAAATCCGAATTTCCATGCGTTTTCGGTAAGCCACTCATATGCTTCCTCATTCTCAAACGCCCTCATCGCAGACGCGAGATTATGCATATCAATGCAAAGACCTGTCTGATGCTCACTCGTACCGGGACGTGCGGAATACGTCTCCGTGATCGCTTCCGCTTCCGCTCGCGTAAGCGTAGGATCATCCTTCATTTCCCTGTCCACGTACTGATTGAAAAGCTGACTCTGGTACGAATACGAGCGGTACGCGCTCGTAACGGATACGGGATATCCCGTAGGTCCGGGGTCATCGTATCCGCAGGCAAAGAGCTCAATAAAGAGCGCTTCGAGCGATTTTGCGGCATAAAGACGCAGCTTTTGCGCGTTTCTGCCGTCTTTTCTCGTATTCGTGACCTCAATGAGGTCATCGGGGATATAAGTTTCGTCAAGCTTGCTCCACGCATTGACAAGCACAAGATACGCATCTCTGTCCGCAGGATTCATATACATCTCATATTCGGACAGATCGGACACAAACTCCGCGATCGGCACCTCAGGCTCGGGCTCGTCGCCCGTTTCGGTATCCGTAGACGGCTCTGTTGTATCGCCGTAATCCGTTTCCTCGGAAACGGGAGGCACTATATCAGCCGGCTTGAGCACGAACGTGACCTCGCCCTTTTTTTCAAGAGCTACCGTATGTTTTTCCTCGTCGAGCGTTACGTTTACGCCTACAACGCATTCCGTGAGAAAGGAAAGCGGCACAAGTATCTCACTTTCCGACGAATAGACCGCGTCTGCCTCCATTCTGTACGAGAAAGAATTGACTGACAAAACGGACGTACCGACGGTAAGTGCTATCTCCTCTGCGCCCTCGGATGTAACGAATCTGCGTTCGTCTCCACTGCCTGTCAGCGTGAATCCCACAGCGTCTGCAAATTTCGTAAAATTCACGTACAATACGCCGTTGCGGACCGAATCCTCGGCGTTTTGCTTCCACGACGCTGTTTCTTCGCCGTCATCGATATACGTATACTTATATGAGTAAGGCGCGGCGCCCGCGTCCGGCGGGACCTTTGTGAGCCAGAACGAGACAGCCACGCACAAAAGCGCGACCGCAAGTATGATTAGGAAAATGACGGCGAAAAGAATGAATCTTTGACCTAAGATTCGCGCTTCTTTTTGACGGCGACGCTTTTCGGCTGCTTTTCTGCGCCTTTCCTTTTCGGCATAGATGCGCTTTTGTGCCGCCAGCTTTGCCGCGCGCTCTCGTTCTGCGGCGAGTTTTGCCGCCTCTGCCTGACGTATACGTTCTCGCTCCGCGGCGGCCTTCTGTTCGGCAAAATACCTCTCGCGAGGAGTCATTCTGCCATTATTTCTGTTACCGTTATTCATTATTTCTTTTCAACAAGAGTAAAATACGGAGCTGTGGGCGAATTAACGATCTTGATCTCCGTACAGCAGATGGCGCGTCTGTCGAGCGTAGCGAAATATTCGCGGAGCTCCTGACCTTCAAGATCCCCCTCCGCGTGTCCGGGATAGACAGCCACGGTAAGCGCTCCGCCGTGATCGAGCATCTCGATCGCGGAGGCTACTGCGGGCATCGTTGTCTCTCGCATCGTGGTTCGGGATTTATCGCCGCCGGGCATAAATCCGAGGTTGAACATACCGACGTTGATCGGTTCCTTGACATATTCCGGTGCATTTGAATGCGAATCGAGGATGAGCGTCACGTTATCGGGGCAGCCCTCCTTCTCAAGAGTCTTTTTCGTTGATTCGAGCGCCTCCGGTTGAATATCGAAGGCATAGACCTTTCCGTCGGGACCGACAGCATCGGAAAGGAATGCCGTATCGTGACCGTTGCCCATTGTAAAATCTACGGCAACGCCGCCTTTTTTGACGTGACGGAGCAAGAACTCCTTCTGCGTCATCAAAAGGTCAAGCATTTCACCGAATTTTCCCATATACATACAGGTTACCTACTGTTTATTATTTTGTTTTCGCCATTTTCTGCCCGAGACGGAATGCGGCGACGTTCAGATCGAGTGCTTTTTTGGGAACACACGCACACATAGAATCGAAGAGCTTATCCTCATCGAGTCCGAGCTCTGCGGCGGCAAGACCGATCATAACGACGTTGGACGCTTTGGTGTTACCGAGAGATTCGGCTGCAGAAAGAGCGTCGGCGGAGATGATCTTTGCTCCCGTAGCGGCTATCTTTTCGATGATCGCTTCAGGATACTGCGTTGCGCCCGAAACGACGGGCATCGGATTGATCTTCTGTGTGGACGTAACGACAACTCCGTCGGGTGCGAGGTATTCGAGGTATCTTCCGGCTTCAAGAGTCTCGAAGCTGAGGATCACGTCCGCTTCGCCGCGGCAAATGATAGGAGAATGTACGTTTTCGCCGTAGCGGACGTACGTGATGACGGATCCGCCTCTCTGCGACATTCCATGGACCTCAGAGACCTTGACCTCATAGCCCGATGTGATGGCGGCACCGCCGATGATCCTTGCGGCAAGGAGAGTCCCCTGGCCGCCTACGCCTGTTATAAGTATGCTTTTAGTTTTCATTTTTGTTCTCCCTTCAGCCGATCGCATTGAAACGGCACATCTGCATGCAGAGCTCACAGCCCGTGCAGAGAGACGCGTCGATATGAGCTTTTCCGTCAGAGAAGCTGACAGCGGGGCACGCGATCTTCATGCACGCCTTGCATCCGCGGCAAGCGTCGGGATCGATCGCAAGCGGCTTTTTCTTAGGCACGCTCTTGAGAAGCGCGCACGGACGGCGGCAGATGACGACGGAGGGCGTTCCGCTCGTGAGTTCGGCCTTGACGCTCTCTTCGAGCTCTTTCATATTGTTGGGATCGACGACCTTGATATGATCCTCGGGCACGCCGACGGCGGCACAAAGCTTTTCGAGGTCAAGTGAGGGAGCGGGATCGTTTTTGAGTGTGAATCCCGTACAGGGATTCTGCTGATGTCCCGTCATACCGGTGATATGGTTATCGAGGATAAGCACGGTGGAGTTACCGTTATTATAAACGATATTGATGAGTCCCGTGATTCCGGAATGGACGAAGGTGGAGTCACCGATGACGGCAACGGTTGCGCTCTCATCACCTCTGACCTTATTTCTGCCGTGAAGTCCGGACACGCTTGCGCCCATACAGAGTGTTGTATCGACGCTTGCAAGAGGTGCAACTGCACCGAGCGTATAGCATCCGATGTCACCGATGACTGTCACTCCGAGCTTTTTGAGCGTATAGAACACGGGTCTGTGAGGACAGCCGGGGCAAAGCACGGGCGGACGCGGCGGCATCTTTTCGTCGAGCGATCTGCATTCTGGTGTGACACCGAGGATCGCCTTTTTAATGAGCTCGGACGAAAATTCACCCTCAATCGGCAGGATATTTTTGCCGTCGCACTCGATTCCGAGCGCCTTGACGTACGTTTCGATTACGGGATCAAGCTCCTCGACAACGATGACTCTTTCAACCGATTCCGCAAAGTCACGTATGAGCTTTTCGGGAAGCGGATTGACAAGACCGAGTTTGAGATAAGAAACCGAATCTCCGAAGGCTTCCTTTGCGTATATGTAGGACGTTCCCGCGGTGATAATACCGATATTACCGTCCCCGCCGGCCTCGATTCTGTTAAGAGGAGTCGATTCTGCGTATTCGGCGAGCTCGCGGAGCTTGCCTTCAAGAACCGTATGTCTGCCCTTTGCATTTGCAGGCATCATAACGTACTTTGCCGCGTTCTTTTCATAAGGAAGGACGTGGTGCTCGACGCGCTCGGAGAGCTCTACTGCGCTTTGAGAGTGAGCGATTCTTGTGGATGTGCGGAGAATGAACGGGATGTCGTACTTTTCGGAAAGATCGTAAGCGAGCTTGACAAATTCAAGGCATTCCGCGGAATCGGACGGCTCTACCATCGGGAGCTTTGCCGCCTGCGCGTAATGTCTGCTGTCCTGTTCGTTCTGCGAGGAATGCATACCGGGGTCATCAGCGACGCCGATCACAAATCCCGCGTTGATGCCCGTATAGGACGATACGAACAGCGGATCTGCCGCCACGTTGAGTCCGACGTGCTTCATCGCGGTAAAGGCTCTGCCTCCGCCGATAGCGGCACCGAACGCCGATTCGAATGCAACCTTTTCGTTAGGTGCCCATTCTGCGTACATTTCGTCATAGGTTGCGGCGTATTCCGTTATTTCCGTGCTGGGCGTACCGGGATAGCTTGAGATGAAGCGCACTCCCGCTTCATAAAGGCCTCTTGCGACAGCCTCGTTACCGAGCATAAGTTTTTTCATAGTAATTGTTCCCTTCGATTTGAATCTGAATTGATCTTACTTAACGAAATCGAACTCGAAATCGTATACGGAAACGGTGTCTCCGTTTTTGCATCCGTGCTCCTCCAGAAGATCGATGACTCCGTATTTATTGAGCACGCGTCCGAAATATGCGAGGGATTCTCTGTCATAGGGATTGACCTGACCGAGCAGATTGAAGAGCCACTCTCCTTCGACAACGTAAACGTCGCCCTCCTTGCGGACGGTCGTTTCGACACCCTTGATCTCGATCTCCTCCTCTTCCTCCGCTTCATATACGGTGACGGGAGGCAGGTCGCGGAGCTTTTCTCCGATGACGTTGACGAAGTTTTTCATATTTTCGCCCGTTGCGGCGGAAATATAGATGAGATCCCAGCCGTTCTCACGGACGTAAGCCTCGAATCGCTCAACGTCTACGATCTCGAGATCAAGTGCATCACATTTATTTGCCGCGATCATCTGTGGGCGCGATGCAAGCTCGGGAGAATAACGGCGGAGCTCTTCGTTGATCTTTTCGATATCATCGACAGGGTCTCTTCCCTCCGTTGACGCAACGTCAACGACGTGAACGAGCATGCGGCAACGGTCGATATGACGGAGGAAGGAATGGCCGAGGCCGAGGCCGTCTGCGGCGCCCTCGATAAGTCCGGGGATATCAGCGGCGACGAATCCGTTTTCGCCGTAGGAGACAACACCGAGATTGGGCGAGAGTGTCGTGAAGTGATACTGCGCGATCTTCGGCCTTGCGGCTGAGATCTGCGCAAGGATCGAGGATTTACCGACGCTGGGCATACCGATAAGCCCGACGTCTGCGATCATTTTAAGCTCGAGTGTGACCTCGCGCTCCTCGCCCTTTGTTCCGCTTTTCGCAAAGCGTGGGATCTGACGCGTGGGAGTTGCGAAATGGCGGTTGCCCCAACCGCCTCTGCCACCTTTGCAGAGTGTGAACGGCTTGCCGTCCGACATATCGTGAATGACGGCGCCCGTTTTGGCGTTTTTGATTACGGTGCCGTGAGGAACGGGAATGACGAGATCGGGCGCGGTCTTGCCGTGCATCTTGCCGCCTTTGCCGTTTTCTCCGTTTTCGGCAATGAATTTCTTTCTGTATCTAAAGGCAAGAAGCGTATTCGTGCCCTCATCGACTGTGAAGACGATATTTCCGCCTTTTCCGCCGTCGCCGCCATCGGGACCACCCTTGGAGACGTATTTTTCGCGATGGAACGAGACGGCACCGTTACCGCCGTCGCCCGCTTTGACATAAATCGTTACATTATCAACAAACATATATACCTCACATTGATGCGCTCGTGGCGCACAATTATCCTATTTTAATATAATCAGTTTATTATAACACAGATTATCGGCAAATGAAAGCGTTTGGGGCAAGATTTTTCGGCACACGGGGATTTTTCGGCATAAAAAAAGACTCCCGAGGGAGTCTTTTTTTATTCAAGAAAGATTAGTGCTTCTTTACGATGTAAGCGCCGGAGAGAACTGCTACTACAGAGAGGATAGCTGCTGCAACGCCGGTCTGAGGAGCGTTTTCTTCTTCCTCAGCGGGCTCATCGGGAGTTTCGGTGGGCTCGTCGGGAGTTTCGGTGGGCTCATCGGGAGTTTCTACAACGTCAGCTTCGGTGAGGTTCCACTCGAGGTAGAGAACGTTGATTGCCTTGTAGGTGCTGTTGTCGAAGTTTTCAACGTTGGTAAGAGTAACGGTGTGCTCGCCTGCGTCGAGGTGAACATTGATGGTAGCGAGAGCGTATACGCCCCAGTCACCGGTGTTGAGGTTTTCGAAGGTTTCTACTTCTTCGCCGTCAACGGAGATAACGAAGCATCTGTTCTGGCCTTCCTTGCCCTTTGCAGCGTAACGAACGATAACGTCGTAGTCGCCTGCGGTTTCAACTTCTACGGGGAAGGAGATGAAAGCATCGGAGAACGTGCCGTCACCATTGTCCTGCGGTCCGAGACCGAGAACGCCGCCGTTTTCGTCAGCTTCGGTGCCCTTACCGGTCTGGAGGCTCATGTTACCGAGTGCATCGTAATCGGTGCCGGAAACGAGGTCCTTAGCGTAGATCTTGCCAGTGTCTGCTGCGAATACAGAAACGGACATAACTGCGATCATCATAACAGCGATCGCGATTGTGAGAATCTTTTTCATGATTTTCTCCTCATTTTAATAATTTTTTTATTTTCAAGCCTTATGGCTTTACTCATCATGGGTTTTTACCGATTATTTACGGCGGATAAGTGCTGTTCCGAGAGTGGATACAAGTGCGAGAACGACCGCAGTCGCGCCCATAGCGGAGCCGCATCCGGATTCTTCCTCTGCGGGAGTGTCTGTTACGGGACCGGTCGTTACAGCGGGGTCTTCCTCGGGAGCATCCGTTACGGGATCGGTCTCGGGAGCGTCTGTCTCAATGGGAGCGTCGGTTTCGGGGTCCTTTTCGGGAACTGTCTCGTAATCCTCATAGAACATATTGAACCAAATATAGTCAATGTTCGGAGTCTTGATCGTTTCGTTATCGAAATCTGCGGGGCACGCAACGCGGAGGACGTAGTCGCCCTTCTTAACGTTTTCGATAGTGATAACGTTTTCGTAGAAAATACCCCAATCTGCGGTGTTAAGGCAGTTTACGTGGTAGAGCTCGCCGTTAAAGGTGATGTCCATCCATCTGTTATCGCCCTTTGCAGCGCAGTTGAGAACGAGGTCGAGCTTTTTGCAGTCGCCGGGAATTGTGACTTCAAAGTCGAACCATGTGTTTTCTGCATCTTTTTCGTCAAGAGGCTTGAGTGCGATTGCAAACGCTGTTCCTTCGGAGTCCTTCTGGAGTGTATTGTTGATCGCATCGCCCCAATCGTCATAAAGGAACGCCTGGATCTCGATAACATCGCTGGGCTCTTCTGTTGCCGCTTCATCAGCGAAAACAGTTACGGAAAGAGAAAGCATAAGCACGATCGCGATGATAGCGGTCAATGTCTTTTTCATAATTATCTCCTTCTGATATAAGTCAGGGTAAATATGCGCAAAAAAAACACACCACCCTACCAATTTATTTAATTATATCTGCAAATCGTCTCATTGACAATGTATGTTTGTTGAATTTGTGTGCGATTAGATGTATTTTTTTTAGGTTGAGTGTTGATTTTCAGCTTCGAGTTGTGTATTATATAGATTAGAAGATCATTATTATGAAACGTTTCGCGTTCACTATGGAGAAAAATATGTCAGAGCTTGTTATAGATTACTTCCGATACCGCACCCCGTCTCCGGTCACGAACATCCCCGAGACCGTTCTTGACGCTGTTTATATGGTATTTATGCTTGAGGGCAGTCTCGATTACACCGTAAACGGAAAGTCCGTCACCGTCAGCGCCGGAGACGCGCTTTGCCTGCCCGTCGGCACAGTCCGCGAACGGCATCACAAGGATGGGGAGGCGAAGTACTATTCCTTCCTTCTGCGCGGCGCAGATGAACGCGATCTTGCCGCGATCCCGACGGTGTTCAATCACAGCAGAAACCACGAGATCCTCACCTGCCTCTGTGCGATCGAAAAGGCCTACATCGCGCGCTATTACTCGTCCGAAGCTTCACGTCCCGGTGACCGTAAATGCATTATTCTGACGGAGCTTCTCATCAACATATGTGCAAATCTTGCCGATTACGCAAACAAAAATCCCTACGTTGACCGCATCATTGAGTACATCCGCGACAACTACAAATCAAAGCTGACGATCGAAGCGATCGCAGATCACGTACATCTTAATCCATCGTATTGCTCGACGCTCTTCAAGCAAGAGACAGGCGAAACCATCGGCAGCTTCATCAAAAATTACCGTCTTGAGCTTGCCAAGGACGAGCTTGCGCGCGGCAGCACGGTCAAGACAACGGCTGACGCCGTCGGCTTTGCGGATCAGTACAACTTCAGCAAGTGGTTTTCCAAAAACGTCGGTATGTCACCGAGTGAATACCGCGGCAAATACAGCATCAAGCGTACTGTACTCGGTTGATGTTTTACAATTGCATAATTCCCGAGTTAAAATCCGACGGTTGTTGCGCATCTGCATAACAACCGTCGGATTTGTCAGTTATAGCTTGATTTTTCAGACCTCGACAAGCTCGCCGATCTCCGCGTTTTCCGAGTACGTAACCTTACCCGTATATTCCACGCGCTTTATTCTGCAATCCTTGCCGATGTTGATATCGTTGCCGCGCACGACCCGCGCGTGAACGCTTTCGATATCGACCGTATCGCCCTCGATTTCGTCAACGGTAAAGACGGAAGGATTGCCGTTATTGAAGATCACGTTGAGGACGTTATTGAATATACCGAACTCACCTTCCTTGCGTATGATCTTGACGAGTGAGCCGCCTATCGAATCTGCGGAGCAGTTCGATGCACTCGCGGGCATTTCGCAGACGAAGCTGTCAGCGTTTATATTGCCTTTTACGCAGATCGCCCCCGTCACCTCGATATTTTCCGCGGTCAGATCACCGCCGATCTTGTTTGCACCCGAAAATTTCGCAATCTTTTTCGCCTTAACGGATGCGTCTGACGTGAACGCACCCGACGTATGGACGTCGCCGGCGGCGAGTCCGCCTACGTTTGTTGCACCGGAGCATTTGAAAAGCTCATCACATTCGACTTTGCCGATCACCTTTGACGCGCCCGATCCGCTGAACGAGACGCAGTTGAGGTTTCCCTCCACCTTTGACGCACCCGAGCATCTGAAGCTTTGACACTTCACGTGAGACGTGATCTTACATGCACCAGACATTGTTACGTCCTTATATTCACCGCCACCCATTGTATTGGCGCCGCTTATGCACAGATTTTCCATAGTTTTTTATCCTTTTAGTTCAATTTTTGCCGAGCAGGGATGCGACGTCGGCAAGCTCCACGACCTTGTCTCCGTAAACGAGCTTCATTCCCGTCACGTCCTCTGCTAAAAATTCTTTTTTGCCGTATTTGGTTTCGATGACAAGCATCACCGAATTTTTCTTTTCTCCCACACGCTCCGCAAGCTCATCAAGCGACGCGAAATCCTTTTCCGACATAATGTAATTTACTCGTTCTGTTATAAGCTTGCGCGGAAAGAAGGTCTCCTGCCCGGTCGGCGTCGATTTACGGATAAACCAATCTTCGGGGATAAGTCCCGTTCGGCGCCATCTGTACAGTGTACCGTACGAAATGCCGTACATATCAAGCAGCTCCCGCTTTGACATTAATTCTTCACTCAAGGTCTCATCTCCTTTCGTAACACTGTTACTATTGTAGCATAACATTGTTACTCTGTCAAGTGCCGCGACTAAAAAAGATTATTATTTTGTCGAAACATCAAAACGGGCAATTTTATGATTGCTAAATAATAAAATATGTGGTATAATATTTGTTAGACTCCAAAATATCAAAACAATGAGGTTTATTATGAAACGACTTCTCGCACTCATTCTGGGCATGCTTATGCTCGTTCTGCCTCTCGTCGCCTGCTCCGACAGCACTCCCAACGACACCGACACCGATGCGGCATCAGGCACCGAATCCGAAACAGAGACAGAAAAAGAAACCGAACCTATTGAAGACGAGCCCGAATATTACGGCTACCTTTTCGCATATTTCACCGGTAACGATCCCACACAGGAGCGCATCTGCTTCGCACTTTCCACTGACGGCTACAAGTACAAGGCGCTCAACAAGGGTCAGCCCGTAGTTATCTCCAACTCCGGCACAAAATGTGTGCGCGACCCCTACATATTCCGTGGCGAAGACGGCTGCTACTATATGCTTGCGACCGATATGAAATCCTCTCTCGGTTGGTCCAGCAACCGTCACCTCATCTCCTGGAAGTCCGAAGACCTCATCAACTGGACTGACGAAACGATCATCGAGATCGACGGCACCTGCAAGACAACAAAGGGCACTACCCGTGCGTGGGCTCCTCAGGCGATCTGGGACCCCGAGCGCGGCGAGTATATGATCTACTTCGCTCTCTGTTCCAACGCAACAAACGGCGCGACAGTTATGTACTACGCATACTCTCCAGATATGAAGACCCTCTCCACCGATCCCCAGCTTCTCTTCGCTCCCTCCAACGGCAACTCCGCGATCGACGCTGACATCATCTATCACGAAGGCCTTTACTATATGTTCTACAAGGATGAGACCTCGGGCGGAATCAAGCTCACAACCTCCGAAAAGCTCACCTCCGGATATTCCTACACAAAATCCAAGCTCGTATCTCCCGCAGGTCTTGCGGTTGAAGGCTCCTCCACTTTTGAGCTCATTGACGGAAGCGGCTGGCTCCTCATCTCCGACGCTTACGCAAACGGATACTTCATTATGGCACATTCCGGCGACCTCAAGAATTTCACTCAGCTTGCTCAGAACGAATTCCGCTTCAACTTCACTCCCCGTCACGGCAGTGTAATTCCGATAACAAAAGAACAGTATAACGCACTTCGCGACGCATTCAAATAATTTTCCTTACGGTCAGCTTTGACCGATTCATCGAAAACACATGGATTTTATCAAACGATTTGGCAAACGTTATTTCATTGACGCTATGAGCGCGATGGCGCTTGGCCTGTTTGCATCTCTCGTTCTCGGCACGATCCTGAATCAGATCGCTCGCTTCGAGTTCCTCTCTTTCCTTTCGCCTCTCGGCGCGATTGCGACAAATTCCAACATAGTCGGTGCCGCAATCGGCGTTGCGATCGCGTGGGGACTCAAGGAAAAGCCGCTCGTGATCTTCTCCTCCGCCGTGCTCGGCGCTGTCGGATACACTTACGGCGGCCCTGTGGGCGCATACGTCTCTTCCGTTGTCGGCTCCGAGATTGCCTCGCTCGTCGCGTCAAAAACAAAGCTTGACATCCTCGTTACTCCGCTCACCGCCATCATATCAGGCGGAATGATCGGCATCTACGTCGGTCCATACATCAATGATATTATGTCCCGTCTTGGGGATTTCATCAATTCCGCGACGGAGTATTCGCCCGTTCCGATGGGCATCGTCATCTCAGTTGTTGTGGGAATGGTGCTTACGGCTCCCGTCTCGTCTGCCGCACTCTGCATTATGATCGGCATCGACGGGATCGCGGCGGGTGCCGCCGCTGTCGGATGTTGCTGTCAGATGATCGGCTTCGCCGTTGCATCTCACCGTGACAACGACCTCGGCACAACTATCTCCATCGGCATAGGCACGTCGATGCTTCAGTTCCACAACATTCTCCGTCATCCGCAGATTTGGATAGCACCCACGCTTGCCTCCGCCGTACTCGGTCCCGTATCGACGGCGATCCTCGGTATGACGAACACCTCAACGGGTGCCGGAATGGGCGCGGCAGGTCTTGTCGGTCAATTCGGCGCGTTTGAGGCTATGTCGGAGCAGTACGGCACAGCCGTCACGCTCATCATTATCGCCGTGATGCATTTCATTCTTCCGGCGGTGCTCACCTTACTTTTCGATTTCGCGGGACGCCGCATAGGCTACATCAAGCCCGGCTATATGAGACTCGAAAAGCTCTGAAACACATAAAGAAGCAAGTTTCGCCCCTCTTCCTGTGCGGGAAGAGGGGCGAAGCAATCTACAGAAACGGAGGACGTGACAATTGAAAAAGCATTTGACAGTGGGAATCCTCGCGCACGTTGACTCCGGCAAGACCACACTCGCCGAGGCGATACTCCATTTGACGGGCAGTATCAGAAATCCGGGCAGAGTTGACCACGGAAACACTCATCTTGACACTCACGAGCTCGAACGCGAACGCGGAATCACGATATTTTCGTCCGAGGCGTCCGTTTCGACCGATAATTATACACTTACGCTCCTCGATACTCCCGGTCACGTCGATTTTTCGGCGGAGACTGAGCGAACTCTTGCCGTACTTGACGCGGCGATCCTTGTCATCAGCGGCAGTGAGGGAGTGCAAAATCACACGGAAACGCTGTGGAGCCTTTTGCGCCGCCACGCAATCCCGACATTCATTTTCATAAACAAAACCGACATTCCTACCGTCGAGTGCGGATCGGTTTTCGCAGAGATCCAACGCCGTCTTGACGGAGGATGCACCGATATTGCACTTCCGTCAGACGAGCTCGTCGAGGCGGTCTCGCTTCTTGACGAGGATCTGCTCGAACGCTATCTGAGCGGCGGCGAGGTGACGGACGAGGATATCCGTAGACTTATCGGAGAATGCCGTCTTTTTCCTTGCATTTTCGGCTCAGCGCTTCGTCACGTCGGCGTAAGCGAGCTTCTCAGCGTCATCGACAGTTACGCTCCTTCCACTGCGTTCACGGAGGAGTTCGGCGCACGCGTTTACAAGATATCTCACGACGAGCGCGGCGGCAGACTCACTCACATCAAGCTTACCGGAGGCAGGCTCGCGGTACGCGAGTCGATCACCTACAGCGCTCAGGACGGCGAGCGGACGGAAAAGATCACGTCTATCAAAACTGCCGTCGGAGCGAAGCTTGAGGCAGTAACCGAAGCGCAAGCGGGAATGCTCTGTGCCGTTTCCGGTCTGTCCGCAACGTATCCCGGTCAGGGGCTCGGCATCGAAAGCGAAGCGTCCTCACCTACGCTTGAGCCCGTGCTCGAATACCGAATATTGCTTCCGTCGGGCTGTGACGTGCGCGAATATTATCCGAAAATCAAGGTACTTGAGGAGGAGGATCCTCAGCTTCACATCACATATAACGAGCGTCTCGGTGAGATCTACGTCCGTCTGATGGGCGAGGTTCAGACAGAGATACTCAAGTGCATCATAAAGTCACGCATAGGCATTGAGGTATCGATCGATTCGGGACGCATAATGTACCGCGAGACGATTGCGGCGCCCGTCACCGGTGTAGGTCACTTTGAACCGCTCCGCCACTACGCGGAGGTACACCTATATCTTGAGCCGACAGGTCCCGGAACAGGACTCACATTCCGTTCATCGTGCAGCGTCAACGCGCTCTCAAAGCATTGGCAGAGGCTCATTCTCTCTCATCTGCGCGAGCGCACGCACAGAGGTGTTCTGACGGGATCTCCCATCACCGATATGCGTATCACTTTGATCGCAGGACGCGCTCACGCTAAGCACACGGAAGGCGGTGACTTCCGTCAGGCAACGTACAGAGCAGTCCGTCAGGCGCTTATGACGGCACGAAGCGTACTTCTCGAGCCGTATTACGCATACAGGATCACCGTTCCGACGCATCAGATCGGCAAGGTCATCACTGACGTCCGCGCAATGTCGGGTACGTTCGGCGCGCCCGTCGAGGACGAAAACGGCTTTTCGACGCTGACGGGACGTGCGCCCGTTTCCGCTATGCGCAACTACGCTTCCGAGATCATTTCATACACACACGGCGTTGGCAAATTCGCCTTTGAGGTCTGCGGCTACTATCCCTGCCACGATCCCGAGGCTGTGATAGCGGAGCGTTCGTACGATCCCGAGGCGGATCTTCTCCACACGCCCGATTCCGTCTTCTGCGCACATGGCGCCGGCTTCAACGTCAAGTGGGACCGCGTGCGCGATTATATGCACATCACGCCCGTTATCACCGAAAAAGCGGAATCCGTGCTTCCGTCGCCGCGATCTGTGGCGAAAAAGCTCAAGATAGACGAGCGCGAGCTTGAGGCGATCATGGAGCGCGAGTTCGGTCCCATCCGTCGCCGTCAGTACGGCGCTCGAAAGGTCCGCGACTACAGAGATCGGAGCTACACCGAGGTCAAAAAGAATCCCGACTACTACATCGTAGACGGATACAACGTAATTTTCGCGTGGGATGAGCTTAAAAACGCCGCGGAAGCGGAAATCGATCTCGCGCGCTCGCAGCTTATCGCAACGCTTGCGAGCTTCCGTGCGTACAAAAACTGTGATCTTCTGCTCGTTTTCGATGCTTACAACGTCAAGGACGGCGTCGAGCGGCGCTACACCCACGAGGGCATTGACGTCGTTTACACAGGCGAGGAGGAGACCGCGGACGCATACATCGAGCGTCTGATCCACGAGATCGGAAAGAGCTATTTCGTCCGCGTTGTGACATCGGATGCGCTTTTACAGCTTTCCGCATTGTCAGGAGGCGTTATGCGTATGTCCGCGCGCGAATTCCGCGCAGAGGTCACTGCCGTTTCGGCGGAAATAACGGCATTTATCGAGTCGCTTGATGCGCCCATGCCGCGCGACGAGATCAAGCGCGACATTTCACTTACGGAAATATAAACAAAAATCGGAGACATAAATGGCAACACTTATAATCGCCGAAAAGCCCTCGCTCGGCAGAAACATCGCCGCGGGCATCGGAAAGATGCAAAAGCACGACGGTTACCTCGAGGGCGGCGGCTATATCATAACGTGGGCGTTCGGTCATCTTTTTTCGCTTTGCGACATTGAGACCTACACCGGCAGTCCGAGCAAGCGTTGGCGGCTTGAGGGACTTCCCTGCATCCCGCGTCAATTTAAATTTGAATTGAAGCACGACGGCGACGGCAAGATTGATCCCGGCGTCAAAAAGCAGTTTGCGATCATCAAAAGTCTTTGCAGACGCCCCGACGTTGACACGGTCGTAAACGCCGGTGACGCGGACCGCGAGGGCGAGATCATTGTGCGTCTGTGCGTCGGCAACGCGCTCGGCGCGAAGGGACTCGCGGAAAAGCAATTTATGCGTCTGTGGCTGCCCGATCAGACGCCGCAGACGGTACGTGCCGCGCTTGCGGAGATGAAGCCAGAGACAGAATATGACCGTCTTGCAAACGAAGGCTACGCCCGCACCTACATCGACTGGCTGTACGGTGTCAATCTGACGCGATACGCGACGATACGTGCAGGCTCGCTACTGCGAGTCGGGCGCGTCATCGTGCCGATTGTGCGCGCCATTTACGAGCGTGATATGGAGATCCGCAATTTCGTTCCGGAAAAGTATTATTCCGTCACGTCAAAGACCGAGCACGACGGCGTACCGATCGAGCTGACCAGCAAAAAGAAATTTCATCCGAACGAATACGAAAAAGCGCTCGCCTATGCCGAAAGTCTGAATGCGGTTCCCGCGAGAGTCAAATCCGTCTCCGAAAAGCGCGAAACTCTTAATCCGGGCAAGCTCTATTCTCTGTCGAAGCTACAGAACGTGCTCGGCAAAAAGTACAAGATGTCAATGAAGGAATCGCTTGACATCGTGCAGAGCCTTTACGAAAAGGGGTACCTTTCATATCCGCGTACAAACTCGGAATATCTCGCAACGGCTGAGCAATCCAAGGTCAAGGACATCATCGCAATTTGTAAAAATCTCGGCTACAACGTCGAGTTCAAATTCAAAAAATCCATCTTCGACGATGCAAAGATCGAATCCCACTCGGCGCTGACGCCGACGTACAAGATCCCCGACAAAACAAAGCTGACCGAGCGCGAGATGCAGGTCTATTCGACCGTTTTCAGGCGCTTTGTCGCCGTATTTTGCGCGGAGGAATGTGTCGTAATGAAAACGACTGTCAAGCTCGACTGCGGAGACGGCACGGAGTCATTCACGCTCAAGGGCACCGTTATGCTTGAAAAGGGATGGACGCGTTACGACGACTACACGACCAAGGACAAGCTTTTGCCGAAGCTATCCGAGGGTGACGAGATCGCAGTCGCGTTTGCTCCGACGGAAAAGGAGACGCAGCCGCCGAAGCATTACACGATCGAAACGCTCAACGCGTATTTGAAAAATCCGTTTCGCGATGATAAAAAGTCGAAATCGTCCAAAAAGCACGACGAAGAAGAGGAAGAAGCTGACACTCCCGAAAACGATGACGCTGAGTACAAGGCGATGCTTTCCGGACTTGAGCTCGGCACGGAAGCAACGCGCACGGGCATCATCGACAACGCGCGCAAATCCGGATATATCGCGCTGACAAAGGACGTATACACCATTCTTCCGATGGGAGAATATATGATCGAATCGCTCTCCCGCATGGGCATAGGTATGGACAAGTACAAGACCGCAGAGGTCGGTATGTCGCTGAAAAAGGTCTACCGCGGCGAATGCGAGATCGCAGACAGCGTTGCCGTAGCGGAGCGCGAGATCAGGAGCATATTCGAGTCAAACACCGAATTTACGCCGTCTCCGCCGCCCGGTGCAGTGAAGGACAATCCCGAGGAGGGCTCGGGTGTTGAGGTCGGCAAATGTCCGCTTTGCGGATGTCCGGTAACACACCGCAAATTCCGTTTCGCCTGCGAAAAACACGGTGACGGATGCGATTTTTCCATCGGAGGCAAGATCTGCGGTGTGACGGTGACAGACGAGATGATGTCTCGGATGCTCACGACGGGCACGTCGGGGCTAATCAAGGGATTCACGTCTAAAAACGGCAAGCTCTTCGATGCAGAGCTGCAGCTTGAATCGGGAAAGCTCAAATTTGAGTTTCCTAAGACCTCTCCTGCCGCAAAAACAAGCGTCAAACAGGAGTGACGGAATATACGCACAAGAAAAAGCCTTGCTTTCGCAAGGCTTTTTTGTTATATTTCCAGCACAAATTCGGTTTTGTCCGCGATTCCGTTTGCGATCTTATACGGAAGAGGGGTGCCTGACATATCGTAATACGTCAGAATCACTCGCCCACGCTCCACAGTCGCGACAAGTCCATAATACGGCGCGACCGTCCGCGCCGCGTCGTACATAGCGCCGTGGCTGGAGTACGTGAAGCCGATGACGGCTCTTGCGCCCGTTTCGTAATCATAGAGGAGCTCGTCTCCTCGTGTCAGTATTCGTCCGTAGCCCGTTTCGAGATGCTGACCATGGTTATGTCCCCACAGAAAGATCACGTTTGGATAACCGTTAAGGAGGTCTATCAAACCGCGCGCTCCGTCCGGATGCGGACGCGTTTTGAGCGCGTGAAGCGGATAATGCGAATTGACAAAAACGGGAATATCGGCAGGCACGCCCGCGAGCCACTTTGCAAGCTCTTCCGTGCGTTCGGCGGGAAAATGTGATTGAAAATCGTTATGATCGAATTCGGATGCGCCGTAGTTATACACGGCGTAATTATCTTCTGTAAAACCTCCGAAATCGACTGTGTCGGGATAGACGTCGCTGACGCTTCTTCCTTCCCAACGATACTCGTACTCACGCTCGTGATTACCGACAGTCACAATCGGCGGCGCTGACGTATATTTTGCAACGATCTCGCCGACGGATGCGTGTGCCGCCTGTTGTGAGGCGATGGATTTGACGTTACCTGCGGTGATATCTCCGCCGAAAACACATCTTTCGAGCGTGACGGGCAGATTTTTGAGCCAACGGTCGAGGCGCTTCGGCAGATTGTGCACGTCGGAAATGAAGGAAAGACGAGATCTGCCATCCTCGTTCGGAGCGAGGTATGTGACTGCTTCGTATGCTTCTTCGGCGGGCGTCACGGCGTAAAATTCCGCGTCCGCGGACTCAGTGATGCTCGACACCCAATTATTCGCGGGAGCTATGAATCCGTGAGATGACATAAAAATGAGCTTAAATTCGGTATCTGAATCGTTAAAAGCGATCCACCCCTCGTTTGTGAGATGAAATTCCGTCGCATCGCCGTATTCGACGGATACGATCTCGCGGCGGTGATGCTCGCCGTATTCATACCTTCCGTGCGCATTCAAATATATGTCACGGGCAAGACTTTTGAGTCGGAAGCAATCTTCTGCACCTTCAAAAATCCACAGCATATCGGCGCTGACCGCAGTTTTCCACTCGGGTGAAAAATCGCACGAAAAAAGACCTTTCACATCAGGATCGGTTCTATGTGCGTACGGACCGGAAGCCAACAGCGGACGGTGACCGACGGTAATGACGTAGATATGTCCGTTTTCGGGCTTTGACTGTATATATCTCGCAGGTGTTCCCTCTTTGACCGTAGTGTACATGACACGTCCTCTCAATGTTTACTGATAATATTGTAGCAAAATCAGCCGCACGTTTCAATAGCGAAAAAAATATATTATTTTGCGCTTGTGTCTACAAATAACGTCTGATTTGTGATAAAATAAAAACGGTACAACACAAACAAATAGAAACAGAGGCAGGTTATGATCGATTTTTCCCGATATTTTCATCCCGATCACAAAATTTATCTTGAAAACGTAAATTACGAGCACATCAAGGCGCCTGCGGGCAAGCTTCGGATGAACTGCAAGGACACTATAGTTGCGCATCTTGCGGAGCCCGTCGGAATCAAGGTAACCTTCAACCGCACGGTATCATTTGAACCGGAGGGACTTTTTTATCTGTCCGTTTCATTTTCCGCTATCATGAGATTCAACGAAGAGACGAAAGACGAGATAAGCTGGAAAGGTCTTGACATTGCGTCCGAGTTCCGTCAGAACGGCGGCGCTGTACTGCACAATCTCTCCTCGCGCGCTGCGCTTCTGATCGCGGAGCTTACGTCCGCGTCCGGTCAATCGCCTCTCATCACTCCGACAGGCACGGCAAAACAACCGCCCAATCACGAAGAATAATCCCCTTCCCCCAACGTTCGAGACGGCGTCGGGGGAGCTTTTTTGTTTACATTTTCACCCAAAGAAAAATAATTTGTTAATAAATCAATTTGTTATTGACACGTCTTCTTACAGATGATATACTGTAAGCGTAGATAATTTATGAATAAACTATTTTTGGCACGGAGGTAACTAAATGAGCACACGAAGAGGAAGCTACAAAAACAACAAGCCCCTCCACAACAACATTTTCGAGCCGAACGCAAGTCCGACTCCCCCGCCCAAGCCCAAACTCAATCCTATCATGCTCGTGAACGAGATCGGCAGACTCTGGCACCGTCTTGTTGAAAACGACGCTCCCGAGGAATTCCGTCAGAAGAGCAACCGCGCGATCCTGCGCGAGCTTTCGATAAGGGACGGTGTTTATCAGCTTGATCTTGCGGAAAGCACACATCTCAAGCCCCCCACCATCAGCGTCACTCTCGGCAAGCTTGAGGCAGACGGTATCATCTTCCGCACGGTCGATCCGATGGATCTGCGTGCAACGAAGGTGTATCTCACCGAAAAGGGTCGTGAGATCAACTCAAAGCTTCATTCCCGTCTAAAAAATGCGGATGAGGTTGCACTTCGCGGGCTGTCTGAGGAAGAGACGGAGTTGCTCCTTTCTCTTCTTTACAGAATAAAGGACAATCTTGCCGAATCAGACGAGTAAAGCGAGGAAATACACCGAATGAAACATAAAAAACTGACTTCATACTTAAAGCCGTACTGGCTTCCTGCGATAATCTCACCCCTTTTTATGATAGGCGAGGTCATAGCAGACCTTAATCTGACAAAGAAAATGTCGCTTATCGTCAATGACGGCGTACTCAAAAACGATATGTCTGCGATCATCGAAATCGGACTTACGATGCTTGCCATTGCCGCTGTCGGCGGATTTATGGGCATTTTTTGTGCGTGGACGGCAAGTGTTGCCGCACAGGGCTTCGGCAACGATCTTCGCTGCGATATGTTCCGACGCGTAATGTACCTTTCCGAAGAGCAGACGGACAAATTCACGACAGGCTCTCTTGTTACGAGAATCACAAACGATATCACGGCGCTTCAGGATCTTGTCAATATGATCCTGCGTATGTTCGTGCGTGCGCCTATCTTTTTCATCGGCGGCATTTACTTCACACTGACACTGAATCTGCGTTTCGGCACCGTTGTACTGTTCGCACTCCCCTTCGTTATCATATGCGTTATCGTGATGCTGAAGCTCGTTAACCCAATGTTCTTGAAGGTACAGACAAAGCTTGACCGCGTCAACGCTATCGTTCAGGAAAACGTATCCGGTGCGCGCGTAGTCAAGGCATACACCCGCGAGGATTACGAGATCAACCGTTTTGACGGTGCAAACACAGATTTCAGAGACACTTCGTTCAAGGTGTTCAAGACGATGGCGTTCCTTTGGCCGTCGCTCGGTCTCGTTATGAACGCTGCTGTCATCGCCATCTATTGGATCGGTGCTCAGCTTGTCGATCTGTCCGCGCTGAACGACACGCTCGAGGAGTTCTCTGTAGGTGACGTTATGGCGGCGGCAAGCTACATCACGCAGATCCTCTCCTCCATTATGATGGTTTCGATGATGTTCCAGCAGCTCGCGCGCGGCAAAGCAAGTGCAGGACGCGTACGCGAGGTGCTTTGGTCCGATCCCGTTATCGTAGGCGGTGAAAAAACGGACGGCGAAGACAAGGACATTGCAGTTGAGCTTCGCGGAGTATCCTTCCGTTACCCCGGCTCACAGGGCGATGACGTTCTCTCCGGAATCGACCTCAAGGTAAGACGCGGCGAGACTGTCGCCATCATCGGTGCGACGGGATCCGGAAAATCCTCTCTTGTTTCGCTCCTCCCGAGATATTACGACGCCACGGCGGGCGAAGTCCTCGTCGACGGAGTCAACGTGCGTGATTACGATCTGCACGCGCTCCGTGAAAAATTCGGCTTCGTTTTACAGAAATCCGAGCTTTTCTCCGGTACAATAGCGGACAACATCCGTTGGGGCAATGAGGACGCCACGGACGAAGAAGTCGTGCGTGCGGCAAAGATCGCGCAGGCGGACGATTTCATTATGGGCTTCAACGACGATTATGAAACCATGGTCTCCGAAAAGGGAGCTTCCCTCTCCGGCGGTCAGAAGCAGAGAATGTCCATCGCGCGTGCTATTGTGCGCAACCCCGAGATCATCATCTTCGACGACAGCACTTCTGCGCTTGACCTCGGAACCGAAGCACGCTTGCAACGGGCTCTCCGCGAAAATCTCGACGGAACGACCGTCATTATGATCGCGCAGCGTATCGCAAGCGTCAAAAACGCTGACAGAATCGCCGTGCTTGAGCAGGGCACTGTCACAGCGTTTGCTCCTCACGACGAGCTTATGCAAACGAGCGAGACCTACCGCGACATTTACAATTCTCAGATGAAAAACACGGAAGGAGGTAACGAGCAGTGAACGAAAGACGTCCTCATCCCGATAAAATGCCTCCCGAAGGGGCTCCCGCAAAGAAAAATCTGATCAAAACAGAGAAAAAAGAAGTGAGCATGGATGAGCTCCGTGCCGCTGCCGCAAAGCGCGGCGGTCCCGGCGGCAGAGGCGGTATGATCCGTGAAAAGCCGCAGAACACCAAGGAAACGCTCAAAAAGCTGATTCGCTACATCGGAAAAAGCTCGCATCTTCTCGTTATTCTCGTTGTCATTATGCTGATGACAACTGCCACATCTCTTATCTCCCCCGCAATTCAAGCCAAAGTCATCAACTGCATCACGATCGACAAATCTCAGCTTCGCGTTGATTTTGACGGACTCAAATTATATCTGATGCTTATGGGCATCATCTTCATACTCAACTGCGTGCTTTCACTCGTACAGTCGCTCGTTTCGGCTCGTCTGTCACAGTGGACGGTATACAATCTGCGACGCGATCTTTTTAACAAGATCGAATATCTGCCGATCAAATACACCGACACCCACAAGCACGGCGATCTTATGAGCCGTATGACCAACGACGTAGACAACGTATCCAACGCGATCTCCTCATCGATCACCTCGCTCATCTCAAGTGTACTGACGTTGATCGGTTCGTTTGCGATGATTATCAAATTCTGCTGGAAAACCCCCGTGATGCTTTTCGTTTCGATATGCACCATTCCTCTTACGTTCTTCCTCTCCGCTATGCTCGGAAAGCTGATGCGCAAATACTTCGTTAAGCGTCAGATACTTCTCGGCAGTCTGAACGGTCAGGTCGAGGAAATGGTAACGGGCTTCAAGACCGTTATGGCATACGGCAAAGAGGATATGGCGATCGATGCATTCAACGAAACAAGCGAAGAATTCAGACGCTGCAGCATCAAAGCCAACGTATGGGGCGGAATCATGGGTCCCGTTATGAACGTCGTCAACAACCTTAATTACCTTCTCGTTGCTGCGTTCGGCGGTTATTACTGCATCACGGGAGCGCTTATCGTAGGTGACATTCAGGCAATTCTTATGTATTCGCGTCAGTTCTCGATGCCGATCTCGCAGATCGCGAATCAGTACGCGACGATCCTCACCGCCATTGCGGGTGCGGAGCGCGTATTTGCGATCCTTGATTCACCGAGCGAGCCCGACGAAGGCAAGAGTGACATCACCGTAGACGACATCAAGGGCAACATTGAGATGCACGCCGTTGATTTCTCCTACAAAGAAAGTGAGCCTGTACTCAAGAAGCTCGACCTTTCCGTCAAGGCGGGACAAAAGATCGCCATTGTCGGTGCGACGGGATCGGGCAAGACCACGATAGTAAATCTGCTCACGCGATTCTACGACATCGACGGCGGCACCATCACCGTAGACGGCGTCGATCTTTACGACATCCCGAAAAAGACGCTCCGCTCCGCGATCGCTATCGTTTTGCAGGACACTGTTCTCTTCTCCGATTCGATCGGTGCCAACATCCGTTACGGCAAGCTTGACGCAACGGACGAGGAGGTAAAGGAAGCTGCCAAGACCTCGAACGCTCACAGATTCGTTTCGCGTCTTCCGAATGGATACGAAACGGAGCTTACAGAATCCGGATCCAACATAAGCCAGGGACAGCGTCAGCTTCTCTCCATTGCACGCGCTGTACTCGCAGATCCGAAGATCCTCATCCTCGATGAGGCTACGTCAAGCGTAGACACTCGAACGGAAATGCACATCCAGGAGGCGATGCTTCACCTGATGAAGGGCAGAACGTCCCTTATCATCGCGCACCGACTCTCCACGATCCGCGACGCAGACAAGATCGTTGTCATTTCAAACGGTCAGGTTGCCGAGGCGGGCAATCACGAAGAGCTCCTCGCCGCAAAGGGCGAATACTACAAGCTCTATCAGACACAGTTTGCGGGCTTTGCGACCTAAACAAACAAAAAACGGTTCTTCCCAATCGGGAAGAACCGTTTTTTTCGGTTTTCTTACTTATTCTCAAGCTTTTCGAACAGCTCGTCGGAATGCTCACGGATGATCGCGGCATAGCGCGCTATGATAATGACCTCAAGCGCAGAAACGAGGCGCTCCTTCGCATCGGAGATGTTCGGGTTAAGATCGCTTGCATCGATGAGAGATTCGATCAGCTCGTGAAGCTTAGCATCATCGCAGAAGGCATCGTCATCAAGAAGCCTGTCCGTGATCTTACAAATATAATCGTACAGCTTGGACTCAGGGATAATGTCGTCTGCCCTGTCATTTACGCTTCCGTTGATGTAGGAAAGAATAAACGATATTCTCGAAAGCTGCATAGTGTCGCGGAGCATATTGATTATAATGATTCGCGCAAACGTGTTGATCGGGTAAAGCTTATTCACCGTGTTGGCGATCCAACCGCGCTTGACCCAGTTCTGGAGCGTCGAGCTGTCGAGGCCGGAAATATCTCTGACGAGCGAAAGCGGGATTCCCTCCTTCAAAAAGAAGATCTTTTTAAGGAATTCGAGCCCCGTTGAGCCGTCCATATCCTTTTTATATATAACAGTTCCGGGAATTTTATCGTCATTGATCGCAAGATACATATTGATTCTCCTTTTCTGTTTTTATTCAGTATTATGCTGTAACAGCATTATATCACGCAATCCCGTGACTGTCAAGCGGCATCTTCGCACAAAGAAAAATAGACCCCCGAGGGACTGCGCCTCGGGGGGATTTATATTATTCATTATTTTTCTTCGCTATCAACGCTGATATAAAAATACGTTTGATCGACGAACTTTTCCGCGCCGTCCACAGTGACGTTACCTTGCTTCATCTTAACGCAGAGGTAAAGCTGATCCGCATACTCGCAAAGATACGAATCTGCCAGCTCGTAGCCCTCGATTCCGAGTCCTGCAAGCTTTTCCTTCAGGTGAGTGATATATTTATTTTCCACCGTTGACGTAAACGAATCTGCCACGTCATCGAATCTGCCGAGATTTTGTGCGCTGAAGCTGTAGACCTCGTGGTCGGAGTTGATGAAGACGAGAACTCTGTCCAGATTATCCACGCCGTCCATTTTCAGCTGATATATGACCAAGCAGTATCCGGTATGATACTGAACAGAATAAAATTCGTACTTATCCGCACGTTCTCCGAGCAATTTCGCGATATAATCATCCGCAATTTTGCGCGCGTCTTCTTCGGAAATTTCAACCTCTACCAAATCGGGAATTCCTTTATGCATATGTACGACCTCGCCGTCCGAACGAACATGATAAGTCGTTATTTCATCGTCAATATATATGTCGTACGAATCGTATATGCCCTGTACTTCATCCGAAACGATTTTTTCACTGCGCACATATTCAACCGATTTTTTCTCACCCGCAACGATAATTTTTTGCTTTTTTTCTTCATCGTGGGTGTATTGAGCAAAGGTTTTCAGATTAAAATAGTCTGCCATATCTCCGCTTTCCGACATAGCTTCGGGAAACATATCGAGCGATAATTTCTCCGTCTCTCCGCCGGTGTCACTTCCAAGTAACGCGTCAGAGAAAAAGAACACGGTCGGAGCAAAATCCGAAGCGTCCTCTCCGGTATCGGTCGTATCTGCGGAAGTATCTGCAATTTCGCCCTCGTTACATCCCGACAGAACAAACAATACGGAAAGTATCAAAATCACCGTTATCAAAAATAAAATCTTTTTCATATATACCTCCATATTATTTTTCAAAACCTAAAATGCGCACAGATCCCCTTTGAACCTGTGCGCATTATTTAATTAAGATTAGCTTCACCCGTGTCATAATAACCCCGCTTTCTTCTAAGAACGGATAAATCTTACAACATCTTGCAATATTATTATACTGTGCAAACGGCATATTGTCAACACCGAAAATCCGACCAAAACGCCCCGCAAGGGCATCGCGGGGCGTCTTTTTTGCTGTAATTACTGAAGTCCGAACTGCTCGGTGCGGTAACGTGAGAGGTTGATCGCCCCCTCGGGGATCATCGCGATATGGTCGAGCGATTTACCCGTACCGAGAGCCACGCACTGTATAGCTTTATCGGCAACGCGAGTGGGAATTCCCGTAACGTTGGAGATGAGGTAATCGAGACCGTAAAGCAAGCTTCCGCCGCCCGTCATAACGATGCCGTTTGCAACGATGTCTCCGATAAGCTCGGGCGGTGTACGCTCGATAACGGAGCAGACTGCCTCAACGATCGTGGTGATCGGCTCGTCGAGCGCCTCGATCATTTCGTCTGACCAGATGCGGATCATCTTGGGAAGTCCCTGAATGAGACAGCGTCCCTTTACGTCTATGTATTTGCGCTCCTCGCGCGTCCATACGGATCCGATCGCGATCTTGATATCCTCCGCAGTACGTTCACCGATAAGGACAGCGTACTTCTTGCGGACGTATCTGATGATCGCTTCGTCAAATTTGTCGCCCGCAATCTTGATCGATTCGGATACGACGACGCCTCCGAGCGAGATAACGGCGATATCTGTCGTTCCGCCGCCGATGTCAATGACCATATTTCCGTTCGGAACGGAAATATCGATTCCCGCGCCGATCGCAGCCGCAACGGGCTCCTCGATGAGGTACGTCTTTTTCGCGCCTGCCTGAGTTGCCGCGTCAACGACAGCTCTTTCCTCAACCTCGGTAATGCCCGAGGGGACGCAGATCATAACTCGCGGCTTAAACACGATGGGACCGCTTGCCTGACGAATAAAGTGCTGTATCATACGGAGCGTGATCTCGTACTGACTTATGACGCCGTCGCGGAGCGGACGGAGCGCAATGATATTACCCGGAGTACGTCCGAGCATTTGCTGTGCTTCCCTTCCGACCTTCAAGATGCGGTCCGTGTTTTTATCTATCGCAACGACCGAAGGCTCCTTGACTACGATGCCTCTACCTTTTACATAAACAAGCACCGTCGCCGTGCCGAGGTCGATACCTATATCCTTACTGAACATTGTTATCCTTTCGATGAAAATCTATATAACACACATATGCATAATAATCTATAATGATTATACATTAATCGCGTCGCCTTTGCAAGTCCAATTTCCGACAACATCGCATCAAGTTGATTTTGTTTTTGCAAGTGTGCACACGATCACGTCGGATGCGCCGAGGTCGCATAGCTTTCCCACGCAAGCGGCAAGCGTTGCTCCGCTTGTGAGGATGTCGTCGAGGACTACGTAGCGTTTACCGGCTATATCTTTTTCTGCGCGCTTTTTCACTTTGATCGATCGCTCCGCCGCATCAAGACGGGATTCGGCGTTCTTTTTCTTTTGCGCGGTACGAGCCGTATTGACGAGCACGGACTCGAACGGCAATCCGAGCAGCTTTGCCGTCAGCTTCGCTGTTTTTTCCATATGATCCGCGCCGTTTTCGCGTACGGCGCGTCTGCGTCTCGGAGCAAATGTGACTGTACATCCATCAAGATCAAAGTCCGAGGTCAGCGCAGCTTTTTCAAGTCTGCGAGCGAAAAGATGCGCACAGAATCGCGTAACGTCGTTGCTTTTTCCGTCCTTCAGTTTATAAATGATCGCGGACGAGGCGCTTTTACGCTTCATTTTGTCATAGGCAAAGCTCGCGTAAGCACGGTCGATGCCCACGCACGAAAGTGCGTCGGGTACGCACTCGCAAACGGCGTACGTTTCACCGCACACGGGGCACATCTCGCGCACAGACCGCACAAAATCCGACATACAAGCGTCGCAAAGGCAGCCTTGCGCGTCTGCATACGAGGATTCTCTGTCGGGCGGCAGCACACATCTGCACGCCGCGCAGCACGGCGGAAACAAAATCGCGCGAATCGCCCTTGATGCAACGGCAAAAATGCCTGTTTTCTTACGCTTTTTCATTGAAAAATTCTCCAAGCATAACGGACAGTCCCGTATATTTGAAATCCTCGCGCGCACATTCCACCATTCTGCGGACGAGATCCTCTCTGCCGACGATGATGAGCATCTTCGATGCTCTTGTAACGGCAGTATAGAGCAAGTGACGCGTCAGAAGCTGAGGCGCACATCCGTACACGGGAATGATCACGACGGGATATTCGCTGCCCTGACTCTTATGAACGGTCACGGCATATGCGTGATCGAGCTCATCAAGAAAGGCAAAATCGTAGTAAACGTATCTGTCGTCGAAATGGATCTTCATTACCTCGCGGTCCTCGTCGATCCCGTCGATGACACCGATATCGCCGTTGAAAACGCCGACTCCGTCGGGCTTTTCCTCGCCCGTCAGGGTGACGTATCCGTCGCGGTACCACTCGATCTTATAATTATTCTTTGTCTGCATCACGCGGTCGCCCTCGCGGAATATCATCTCGCGTGATTTGCGCTCCTTCTTCCCTTTTGTGGGTGGATTGAGCACACGCTGAAGCGATGCGTTGAGTGCTTCTGTGCCCGCGGCACCGCGTCTTGACGGAGAAATGACCTGTATTCCCGACGCGATCTCATCTCCGTATGCGGCAGGCAAGCGCTTTGAACACAGATCGACGACTGTTGCGGCGATGGAATCGTCGTAGTTACGTCCCATGAAGAAAAAGTCGCTCTTTTTCTCTGTAAGCACGGGCATTTCACCCTCTATGATACGCGACGCGTTTGTGACTATGAAGTTTTCCTTCGCCTGACGGAAGATCTCCGTCAGCTCGACTGTTCTGACGACGCACGAATCGATCATATCCCAAAGGACGTTGCCTGCGCCCACAGACGGAAGCTGATTCGAGTCGCCTATCATAATCAGACGCGCACCGGGACGGATCGCCTTGAGAAGCGCGTTCATCAGCATAATATCCACCATAGACGATTCGTCGATGATGACGACCTCGGCATCGAGACGATTTGTCTCGTCGCGTGTGAAGCGAGGATACGAGCTGTCGTTATACTCCATCTCAAGCAGACGGTGGATCGTTCTCGCCTCGCGTCCCGTCGCCTCCGCCATACGCTTGGCAGCGCGTCCCGTCGGCGCGGCAAGCTCGATATCCGTGATGCCAAGCTTCTCGAATATGCTTATAAGCGCACGCACAACAGTCGTTTTTCCCGTTCCGGGACGTCCCGTCAGCACCATTACGCCTCCGACGAGCGCCTCCGTTATCGCGCGCTTCTGCTCGGGCGCGTAGCTGATGCCGTCGCGCAGCTCAAGCATATTGATAAATCGCTCCGCGTCGCCCGCAGACAACGCCGCGCAGGAGCGCTCGAGTCGGCAGAGCGCTTCCGCGACGCCGAGCTCGGCTTTATAGTAGGTATCAAGATAGCACGCGCTGTACGTTGTCTCACCGAGCTTCACGGGCTTACAGTAGAGCTTACCTGACACGATGAGTCTTTTCACGGCGCTTACCGCTGTTTCCGTATCGACGGAGATGAGCTCCGCAGTACCTGAAACAAGCTTTTCAAACGGAAGAAAGACGTGACCGTTCGTACTTGCGTTATATGTCAAAAGGTACGTGACAGCGCCCTCGACGCGTTCGCCGCTCGACGGATCTACGCCGAGCGAAAGCGCGATCTCGTCGGCTTTGGCAAAGCCGACGCCGCCTATCTCGCCGCAAAGACGGTAGGGATTTTTCTTGATGATATCAACCGCCGCCGCGCCCCACGCTTTATAGATGCGCATAGACGTTGACGGTCCGAAATAATCGCGGCAGAACATCATCACGCTTCGCGAGCCCGTATGCTCGACGAAGCTGACCTGTATCTCCCTCGCCTTGCGCTTCGAGATCCCCGAGATCTCCGTGAGCCAATCGGGATGCTTTTCGATGACCTCGAATGTGTCCTCGCCGTATCTTTCAACGATCCTGCGCGCGATGACGGGGCCTATGCCCTTGATCGCGCCCGACGAGAGGTAACGCAGTATCTCCGTTGCGTCTACGGGAAGGCAAGCCTCCGCGCTTTCGACCGCGAACTGACGGCCGAAGCTTGCGTGAAGCGTCCACGAGCCGTATACCTTGACAGCTTCTCCCTCCGAAAGGAACGGCATAATTCCGACAGCGGTGAAAAAATCCCCGTCATCGGCTTCTATATCGCAGACGGTATAGCCGTTGTCTTCGTTTTTATATATTATTTCGTTTACTACACCGCTTATGACGGTCAGATCCTTTTTTTCCTCTGCCATACCGCTCTCCTTTCGTTAGTTTTATAAACGGGGGCGCCGATCCTACGACTGCCCCCGTCACGGTTGTTTTGTTTTTTGATTAAAGCGCGAACGCCTTCTTCATTTCCTCCGCGAGATCAAGCGCCTCCCACGGAGCGTTGAGATCTTCTCTTCCCATATGGCCGTACGCTGCGAGGCGGCGGTAGATGGGACGTCTGAGACCGAACTTTTCGATGATCGCCGCAGGGCGGAGATCGACGTTTTCGGAAACGTACGCGGAGATCTTCGCTTCCTCAACCTTTGCGGTGCCGAAGGTATCGATCATAACGGAAACAGGGCGTGCAACGCCTATCGCGTATGCGATCTGGATCTCGCACTTGTCGGCAAGTCCTGCCGCAACGATATTCTTTGCTACGTATCTTGCCGCATAAGCCGCAGAGCGGTCAACCTTTGTCGGGTCCTTGCCTGAAAAAGCGCCGCCGCCGTGACGTGCGTATCCGCCGTACGTATCGACGATGATCTTTCTGCCTGTAAGTCCGGAGTCGCCGTTCGGTCCGCCGATAACAAATCTGCCGGTGGGGTTAACGTAGATCTTTGTGTTCTCGTCCATCAGTCCCGCGTCAACTGTAGGCATAATAACATGCTCAATAACGTCGCGTCTGATCTCTTCGATCTCGACATCGGGGGAATGCTGAGTGGAGATAACGATTGTATCCACTCTTACGGGAGTATTGCCGTCATATTCAACGGTTACCTGAGACTTTCCGTCAGGTCTGAGGTAAGAAAGTGTTCCGTTCTTTCTGACTTCCGTGAGTCTCTTTGCGAGTCTGTGAGAAAGACTGATCGCAAGAGGCATATATTCGGGAGTCTCATTGCAGGCGTAGCCGAACATCATACCCTGGTCGCCGGCGCCCGTATCATATTTGTCTGTCATTTCACCGGATTTTGCTTCCGCCGCTTTATCAACGCCGAGAGCGATATCCGCGCTCTGCTCATGGATGGAGCTGATGACGGCGCAGGTGTCGCAGTCAAAGCCGTATTTTGCTCTGTCGTAGCCGATCTCGCGCACTACGTCACGAACTACAGACTGAATATCAACGTAAGCAGAGGTCGTTACCTCGCCCATTACCATAACAAAGCCTGTCGTGCAGGAGGTCTCTACAGCCGCACGGGACATAGGATCCACCTTGAGCATTTCATCGAGGATCGCGTCCGAGATCTGGTCGCATATTTTATCGGGATGGCCTTCAGTGACCGATTCCGACGTGAAGAATTTACGTTCTGCCATTATATTTTTCTCCGTTTCAAATTTATGTATTTATATAATCTTCCGCTACGGGAATGTGATTATCAGAAAAGTAAAAAGTCGAGGAATCCGAGAAATCCGTATGAGATTCCCGACATAATGAAGCCTGCGACGACAACACCGCCGAACACGCTCAGCATTGCGTATCTGAATCTCATATTGAGAAGAGCCGCGATAAGCGCGCCCGTCCACGCTCCCGTACCGGGAAGCGGAACGCCGACAAAGAGGAAAAGTCCCCACGTGGCATATTTGGTAACCGAATCCGTGCGCTTTGCGGCACGGTCAAGTACCCAGTTCGCAATCGGTGCAAGACGTTCCTTTGTTTTCATAAAGAAAAGGATCTTTCTTATGAAAAGCAGGATAAACGGTATCGGCACCACATTTCCGATCACGCTGACAGCGAAGCACTCAAGCCAAGGCACACCGAGCGCGGCGCCCACAGGTATTGCTCCGCGGAGCTCGATCAGCGGTACCATTGAAATAAAAAAGAGGTAAAACAGATTTTTCACTTGATAATTCCTTTACAAAATCAGTCTGACGTCGGCAAAAAAATAACACCCGTCAACCGACGGATGCGACCTTTTCCCGATATTTATCACACCATCGGTCAGACTTTGGCACCTTGCCGCATAAGCAGGTTGCCGGATGGTCACAGGGTCTGTCCCTCGCATCACTCTTTATAGCATTTGGTATTATATCGCGACTTTTTTATTTTGTCAACAGTTTTTATTCATTTGAGAAAAATTTAATATTTCGCGGAATAATTCCGACTCCGATCAGACAAATTATTATTGCATAACATATTTTTTCGCCGCACGTGCGGCAGAACGGAGACTGAGATGCTTACGGTTGCCCTGCGCACTCTGATTTTGTACGGAGTACTTGAGCTGTCAATGAAGCTGATGGGAAAGCGTCAGATCGGTGAGTTTGAAATGGGTGAGTTCGTCACGACGCTTTTCGTGTCGGAGCTTGCTGCCCTCCCCATAGGAAACCCCGAAATTCCGCTTTTACGCGCACTTGTTCCGCTTGGTATAGTTGTCGCCCTGGAGCTGTTGATGTCGTTTATGGCACTCAAAAGCAAGCTTGTGCGGCGTTTTTGCTCGGGCAAGCCGAGCCACCTCATCACTCGCGGCACGCTCGATCAAAAAGAGCTTTTACGTCAACGCATAAGCTGCTCGGAGCTGCTCGCTCAGCTTCGTCAAAAGGGCGTGACGGACATCTCCGACGTCGCTTATGCCATCATCGAGGACGACGGAATGCTGTCCGTTTTCACAAAGGATGCCGCACCGAACGGACTCACTCATTCCCTCATCGTAGACGGAATGATCATAAAGGAAAGTCTGTCCGCGGCGGGCAAGGATGAAAATTTCGTAGAGATCGAGCTCAAGCGCCGACATCTTAAGCAAAAGGACGTATTTCTTCTCACAGTTGACGATAAGGGCAAGGTCAACGTAATTAAAAGAGCGTACTGAAAAAGCCGTGAATCAAATGATTCACGGCTTTTTTGTCATCTGAAGGTTTTTCCGTTTGCGCCGAGCACGTCCACACGCATAATGGAGTGGCCGTCACATCCGGGAGCAATATTCTCCTCGTAGTCAAGGAGCGCCTTGACCGCTGTGACTATATACTCGGGATTGAGGTAATGCTCGGGGTCGGCGGCAAGCGTAACGTCGAGCTTCAGCTCGCCGTCTGTGCCCTCAACAGAAATTGACTTAATGAACGGACGTATATCACATTCCGTTTCGCCCGATTTCGTACGTTTCGTCACCACGACGGGAGCTTTCATCATCGCGCCTACGGCATCTGCGGATGCGGCATTAATGGCACTCGCGTGCATCTCGATAAGATAGCGCGAATGTGCGATATCGCGGAACTTCGTTTCGGGAACGTACACGTCCTTGATCTCAATTTCGGGGACTGTCGCATCAATGAGGCGACGTTTTATCTCGTCAACATCGAGCACCTGATCGTACACCTTGAGATCAACAAGCTCAAGCTCGCTTTCAGTGCCAACCGAAAGCGGAAGCGCGAACACGAGCTTGGGCTTCGGGTTGAAGCCCTCGGTGTAATACACATTGATGTTCGCTCTGACCACGAGCTTTGTCATGGTTCTCATCAGATCGAGATGCGAAATGAACTGAAGCGCACCTTTTTTGGAGAACACGACTCTGACAGGTGTCGGCTTGATTTTTATCTCTTTTTCCTGCATAATACGTCTCCTCCGAATTTATTTGCACCGCAAGCCTCGCAGCCCTCGCGGCAGTTGCGAGTCGTGCGGCTCTTCTTCGCCAGATCATACTCGCGCTTCATAAACGTTTTTGTAACGCCGCAATCGATAACATCCCACGGAAGGACCTCGCTCGCATCGCGGTCGCGGTTTGCATAGAAAGCAGGATCGATGCCTGCCGCACGGAACGCCTCGTGCCAGCGATCGTAGCTGAAATGCTCATCCCACGCATCGAAGCACGCGCCGAGGCGGTGCATCTCGAGCATAACGGCTGAGAGCTTTCTGTCGCCTCGCGCAAGAACCGCCTCGATCTCGGACACCTCAGAGTCGTGGAAGTCATAGCGGATGCGTCTGTCGCGGATATTATCCGCGATGAGGCGCTGACGGCGGCGGAATTCATCTCTGCTGATCTGCGGGAACCACTGGAACGGAGTGAACGGCTTCGGGATGAAGCACGCGGTCGAAATCGTAACCTTGGGAGAAAGCTTTCTGTTGCGTTCGGGAGTATTGTAATACTCCTGAACGACGCGCTCGGCAAGCCTTGCGATACCGATGACGTCCTCGTCCGTTTCTGTGGGCAGACCGATCATAAAATAGAGCTTGACCTGCGATTTGCCTGCGGCAAATGCGATATGGACCGCGTTCAGAATGTCCTCCTCGCGGACGTTTTTGTTGATCGCGTCGCGCAGGCGCTGTGTGCCTGCCTCGGGTGCGAACGTAAGTCCCGACGAGCGGACGCGGCTGATCTTTTCCATCAGCTCGGGAGTGAAGCTGTCCGCACGGAGCGACGGCAACGAAAGCGAGATCTTGCTGTCCGTAGTCCAATCTATAAGCTCGTCCGTTAGTCTGTCAACGCAGGTATAGTCGTCGATAGCGAGGGACGTGAGCGAGATCTCGTCATATCCTGTATTTTCGTACATCTCCTTTGCCTGACGGCAGAGAGTTTCAACGCTTCTGTCGCGGACGGGGCGGTATATCATACCCGCCTGGCAGAATCTGCATCCGCGAATACATCCGCGGAAAACCTCGAGCATTATTCTGTCGTGAACGACCTCTGTGAAAGGCATAACGGGCTTTGTCGGGAAATAGGATTTATCGAAATCCTCGACGATGCGCTTAATTACACGTGCGGGCACATTCTCGTCTGCGGGTATATAAGACGCGACGGTACCGTCAGCGTTATATTCAACGTTGTAAAGCGACGGGACATAGAAGCCCTCGAGCTCTGTTGCCGCCGCGTAAAGGAACGCCTTTTTCGTATACGTTCCGTCTTCCTTCATACGAATGTAAAGACGTGCGAGCTCCGGGAGCGCTTCCTCGCCCTCTCCGATCGAGAAGATATCGAAAAAGTCCGCCATCGGCTCCGCATTGTACGCGCACGGACCGCCGCCGATGACAACGGGATCGTTTTCATCACGTTCGGATGCGAGAAGCGGGATACCGCCAAGCTCAAGCATTTTGAGGACGGTCGTATAGCACATCTCATACTGAAGAGTGAATGCAACGATATCAAAATCCTTGATCGGATCGCCGCTTTCGTGCGCCCAAAGCGGAATATCGTACTCCTTCATCCGCTCCTGCATATCTGTCCAAGGTGCGTAAACGCGCTCGCACCACACGCCCTCGCACTCATTGAGCGCACCGTACAGGATGCGCACGCCGAGATTGGACATACCTATTTCATATGTATCCGGAAAGCAGAATGCGAATCTGCATTTTACCTCCGCCTTATCCTTTATTACCTGATTGCGCTCTCCACCCGTATATCTGCCGGGCTTCGTGACGCTTTTAAGGACGCTTGCGTATTTTTTGTAATCCATTATCAAAACGCCTTTCTTTATGTAACCGTTATTTTACGATGATGCGGGTGAAGAGACTCGCCCTTCACCCGCGTTGTTTGTATTAAATTATCATCTTGGACACGATGAACATGGGAACGATCCAAACGAGCGCGTACAAGGATATGAATATGGGTGTGAGCGTGAGTGCGCCGAAGAGAAGCGCGAGCGCTGCGATCACAAGGCTGACGAAGAGCGAAATGATAACGAGCATCGTATTCACGCTACGTGCGTGGAGCACTTTTTCACAAAGCGCCACCGTCTGAATGACGGACTTGGGCGAATCCTTGGAAACGAGGCCGCTTCCGGTCGTTTCTCCGACCTTGGTTTTGTCGTCGAGGCTCTTGCATCTGATGATGCGGATGGGATAATCCGCGAGCTTGATCTGCGCGCCGAGGAACTGCTCGGTGATGTTGGGATCAAACGTCTTCAGACCGATGAACATACCGCCGCGGTCAAGCTGCTTGAGAATGAACTCGAAATCAGCATCGACAACGTAGGATATGAGCATACGGGAGATGAATTTGCCGTCCTTGACCATATACATAACGCTTACGACGGGCTCGAACACGTCATTTCTGTGAGGCTCAAGCGGTGCGGGGATCCTTACGCCTGCGGCTTCGAGCGCATCGATGGTACCGAAGGAGATCACGGATCCGTCAACCTCTGCTTCAAGCAGACCGGGAAGCGTACGGAGGAGCTTGACGTTTGAAGAATATCCGATATCGCGGGTAGCGATATCAAACACGTCTGAGAGCGGGCCGCCGACTGTGCAGAACACACTTGCCGCATAGTAAAGCACGTCATCGATACGGTTATTGCCGAACACGTTGATCGCACGAACGTTGACTCCCGTAGACGGGAACACGTTGTTGTCATCAAAAGAGATAATTGCCGCATCCGCATACTCTTCCGCGGAGCTTTCACCGATGATGGTGCTTTCATCCTCGTACGCTTTCTGGTTAGCCATATAGAAGGGGTGCGAAAACATATAGAACACGGACAGCGGCATGCATACAAGTGCCGTTGAGATTGCCGCCTTCATTCCTCCATAGAGAGTTCCTGCATCGTTATAGCTGAACGCAAAGAACGCGGCGGCGATAACGATAGCGGCGGGCACGATGAATCCGATGAACTTTCTGCCGTTCGGATAGCGGTTCGTGCGGAGGAAATAGTCGTTTACAAAGTCTGCACATTCGACTCTGAGAACGCCGATATCGTCGGCGTCATCGTCCTCGTCCATCATATCGGAGAATGCCTCGTGCTCGAGATGAGACTCGGACATTGTGAGATTTTCAAGCGCAAACTTCGACTTTTTCGACGAAATAATGCTGAAGCTGAGTATCTCGCGGCGAACATTGATATAATCGCTGACATACAGCACGATAAACATCACAGCAACGGGAAGGTTGAATGTAACGGGACCGCCTTCCTCATACACGTGCACGAAGGAGATCACAACGCTGTAAAGCGCGTTGAGAATAAGCGCGAATGCGGCGATGGACTCGGGCGCGGGCTTCGCGCCGAAGAAATCGCGCAGTCCGGACCAAACGGACTTATACGCGGGAGCCGCGACAAGAAGCAGGAGCTGAAGTCCCACCATAATGAACACGACAGGATAGAGCGTAGGCGAGAAGGCTCCGCCGAGTGTTATACCGAATGCGGAGTGGCATTCGAAGATTGCAAGGATCAGCGTGAGGACGGTCGCATACAGAATCTTGACACCGGAGAGCTTTCTTGCGGCGGCATATGAGTCGCGGACCTCTCGGGTCTGAGTCTTGCTTGTGTATTCATATTCGAGACGGGATCTTTCGCGGTTGAGATTTTCAACGCGTTCGATATCGCCCTGCTGTTTTTCAACGTATGCGGTGACGTTTTTCTCACCGATGGATTCGTGGAGCTCATCCTCCATGCCGAGCGCAAGCATAATGTTCACGTCAAAGTCATCGACGTCGCTTTGCGGCTTATCTGTGGGGGAACCGAGCGCGGAGAAATCCTCTTCATCGTCTCCTGAGACCGCGTCAAAGACGATTGTACCGTCTTCTTCAGCGGATTCGGACTCTTCTTCCGACTCCACGGGAGCCTCGACAGCTTCTTCTGTCGGTTCTGCCGTTTCTTCATCATCGGAGCCGTAAAGCTCGTCCTCGGGCTCCTCAAATTCAGCGAAGATGTCAATGTCATGATCGAAGCTCTTTGCGCCGGGCTCGACAAAATCGAACACGTTCGTTGCTTCATCCGGTGTCTCATTCTTCGCGCCGTCTTCGGATTCGTACTCTTCAACGCTGTCAAAGATACTGAGATCTTCGTCCTCTTCTTCACTTTCCGCATCAAAGGACACGGCGTCAAACACAGCGGTACCCGCCTCAAGCTCGTCTATCACGGACGCACGTGCTGTATTTTCCGCAATTGCTTCTTCAATTGTGTCAGGCTCAGATTCAGCTTCGCTGACTCCGTGCATTCTGGCAGCCGTCATACGTCTTCTGCGTAACGGCTTGACCTCCGCTTCCGCAGAAACGGACGTGCCGTATTCCTTTACGTCATCGTCGTTTTCGGCGACAGCGGGATCGGTTGCGTCATCCGCGATCTGCGCAGACGCTTCGTCCGCGAAATCCTCGTCCATATACTTGCGCAAAAGCTCAGTTATGTCGAGTTCGCTTTCCTTAGTCGGCTTATTGCCGTTGTTTTCGATCATAGCTTTCTCCAAAATTGATTTATCGTAATTTGGTGTCATTCGTGCAGTTGTCTTGCCGCTTCAAAAAGAAGCACTGCGCCTGCGCACGAAACATTAAGTGAATTAACGTGGCCGTACATCGGTATCGAAACGACGAAATCGCTCGCTTCACGGAGCACGCGGCTTACGCCCTCGCCCTCGCTTCCGAGGATTATCGCTGTCGCCGAATCGAATTTGGTTTTGTAATAGGGCTCGCCGTCCGCCTCGGCTGTATAGACCCAGACTCCTCTTTCCTGAAGCTCCTTGACAGCGGCGGCAAGATTCGGGACCTTGACTATCGTCAAGTGCTCGATCGCTCCCGCAGATGATTTTGAGACAGCCGGTGTAAGACCTGCGCTATGGCGCTTGGGAATAATGAGTCCGTGCACTCCCGCACACTCCGCCGATCTGATGATCGCGCCGAGATTGCCGGGATCCGTTACGTCATCCGCAATGACGATGAAGGGCTTTTCGCCGCGCTCGCGGGCGACGTCAAAAATGTCATCGATGGTACCGTAATCCTTTTCGGCAGCCATTGCAATGATGCCCTGATGGTTCATTCCGCCGGCCATAAAGTCGAGCTTTCCGGGATCAACCTCGACGGTGGGAATCTTCATACGTCCCGCTTCCGCGATGAGAGCTGTTATACTTCCCTCTTTATCGCCTCTGCGGACGAAAATCTTATCTATACTGCGTCCGCTTTTGAGAAGCTCGCGGACTGCGTTGCGTCCTATAACGGCGCCCTCAACAGGCTCCTTGGGAATCTGTCTTTTCTCGCCCGCGGACGACTGTTTTGTGTATCTTTTTTTATCGTTTGCCATATAAATCTATCAAAACCTATACTTCGAGAAATACATTCATAACATTATATCACATTTATTTCGTTTTGTATATATTTTTAGCGATTTTTTTGATTGGCAAACACAAAAAACGAAGCCGTGCAACAGCACAGCTTCGTTTTTCGGACAAATATTATTATGTAATATCAGTGTCTCTTTCTTGCCGCATAGCATTCGTTGCAATATACGGGTCTGTCGCCGGAGGGCTCAAAGTTCACCTTGCAGGCTTTGCCGCATTCAGCGCAAACAGCATCATGCTTTGCTTTTCTTGCGTCCTTGCAGGACTTGCAATGCTTAGGCTCATTCATAAGGCCTTTTTCGGCAAAAAATGCCTGTTCGCCGGCAGAAAAAGTGAATTCCTTGCCGCAGGTAACGCAAACCAGCGTCTTGTCTTCGTACATGGGGGTTCTCCTTGTAATATAAATAGAAAATGTGCCCTCGACGGACTTTGACCGTCATCTTTGTTTTTTTGACAATGCTCTAATTAAGCTATACGGGCATTTATGCATAACGGGACAAGTCCCTTTACACCGATATTACTGCGTGATGAGCTTTTGAAGCTTACCGCGCATTCTGTAAAGTGCGTTTTCGACCGTTTTGACGTTCACACCGAGTGTGTCCGCGATGGTGGACGGCTTGGCACCGTCAACGTAAAGGTCGTACACCTCATACTCAAGCGGAGACAAGACGGCTTTGATCTTATAATCGAGCTCCTGCTCGCTTTCCATATTGAGCAACATCTCCGACGGATCGGGATCGAGAGATACGCCGTCTTCAAGATCAAACGCGTCCTCATCGACGGCGGTAAACACACCACTGTGACGTCTGATAAGGGAGATCATACGATTTTTAATGCAGATCTTTGCATAAAGACCGAAGCTGACGTCCTCTTTGGCAGGATCGTATCGGAGTGCGGACTGATAAAGCTTAATGACCGCCTCCTGGCGGAATTCTTCCTCATCGGTGCGTGTCACATCAGACATAAGCGACGCTGCGCCGATAACTGAGGAGTCGATAAGCGGGGCGTATCTGCGGAGAAGCTCCGCGCACGCGTCATCATCGCCGGACTTGACTGCCGATATCAATTCATCAACTGAAAATTTGTCGTAATTTATCATATTTTCACTGCCAAAAACACTATACCTTGTGTATTATATCACATTCAGGCGATTTGTCAACATATTATGAACAGATTTTGAAATATTTTTCAAAATATTAAATTCACATCTCCGGAAAGAAGTGCGAGCGAGCCGCGATATATAACCTCGGGATGCTCACGGAAATTTTTCCTGATCATTTCGGCACGTGCGGGCGAATCAACCTTAACGGTAACGGAACACACGGGACGCTTTTTTTCGCGGATCGTACAGGTGACGAGCAATCCGCCGCCTTCCTCCTCGGGGATCTCTTCCTTTTTGAAATCAAGATCCGCCTCGCGTTCCTTAAAGGAAACAAGCCGCAACGCAGTCTTGAGGCTTCGCGATCTTATCTCGGCAAAGATATCCTCGGACAGTCCGTCCGCAACATTGACGCCGCGAGGCGTGATGCAATACGTATCAAGCTCGCCCTCTCCGCCCTTGATCTCCGCGAGCAATCCGTCGTCAAGGAGCTCGGAAAAACACGTGGCAAAATCGATATATTCAACGTATCCGTCGTAAAGCGCAACGTCATTTATTATGTTGTAATCGAGCGGTCTGTCGAGGTTTTTCATCAAAAAAAGAATGAAGACCTTGACGTAATTTTTGTCGCTGACGGGAGATCTCATAAGAACCTCGTTTTCCGTAAAATTTGCAAGGGGTGAAAGAACGCAAGCGTTCCTTCACCCCGAGCGTGTTATAAGTTACCTATTATTCAGCAGGCGCAGCCTGAGTGGTATCGAACAGAGGCTTCCATGCCATGTAGTTGGACATCTTTACTCTGTCGAGAATGCTTGTTCCGAAGTAGTCAAGCTCGAAGCCGTCAACAACGTTGGAGTTGGTCATATATGCGTTCTGGTTGAACACGATCGGAACGATGGGCATATCTTCCATAAGAAGCTGTTCTGCCTCGCGGAGGATAGTTGCTCTCTTTGCAGAATCAACCTCAGCGTATGCACGTTCGATGATCTCGTTGTAAGCTTCGCTGTTGTAGCCGGTGAGGTGACCTACGAAGGAGTAGTCGTTGCTGTCCATAGAAAGGTTGATACCGTTGCCGGAGAACTCAAGCGCGAAGGGAGCAAGGGCGGAGAAAGCTTCCTCAGAAAGTGCCTGATAGTCGATTGCGAGAACGTCCCAAGTGAGACCTTCGGCTCTGGATACGTTGTACATAGAGTTGAATACGTCGGTGTAGAGCGTGGAGTCTTCGCTGTTAACAGCTGCCTTGGAGGCAATGATCTTAACGTTGAAGCCAAGCTGACCCCAAGCGGTTGCAACGTAGGAAGCGATAGCTCCGCTTACGTCGTCATCTGCATAGTAGTTGATCTTGATATCGCCGCCGTTTACGCCTGCTTCCTTAAGAAGAGCCTTTGCAGCGTCAAGATTTGCGGTGGTAGCGATGAGCGCTTCACCGGAGTCTCTCCAGGATGTGCCGGGTTCGCCGTTTGTTACGCCGTACGGAATGAAGCCCGTAGCAGCCTTAGCAAATACAACGATCTCATTTGCGATATATTCGCGGTCGATAACAAGGGAAAGAGCCTTGCGCACTCTTGCATCCTTGAAGAGCTCATTATTGAGGTTGAAGTAGTAGCAGTGCGTGGACATAAGGTCGGCAGTGGTGATAGCCTCGCTGTACTGTTCCTTATATGCCTTACGCTGATCGAGCGGGAGCTCGTTCAAGTAGAAGAGATACTGTCCTGTGAACTTGCTGAGCTGAGCAGAAAGATTCTGGGAATAGTCCGTCTCAATTCTGTACGGGATAACGTACTTATCCATATACTCGTTCTTTTCGCTGTCGAGGAAGTAATAGTTGGAGCGTTCAAGTCTGAGCACGCCGCCGTATGTAACTGCCTTGATGGTGAAAGGACCGCTCGTTACCATCGTGGAGGGTTTCTTTGCCCAATCTGCGGACTTGGAAACGATATCCTCACGGAGAGGAACAAGCGCAGGGCTTGCGAGATTGCGGAGGAACTGTTCGTAGTCGATGGAGCGTTCGAACTCAACTTCAACAACGAGTGTTTCGGGAGCAGTGAGACCGAGGTCATCGATCGTCATATCACCGGCCTTTACAGCGCGAGCGTTTTTGATGTCGTAAAGAAGAGCAGCCGCTTCGGAGTCAAAGTCAACGTCAAGGATACGCTTCCAAGCGTAAACAACGTCCTTTGCGGTTACAGCGGTACCGTCACTCCACTTGGTGTTCTTGAGAGTGATCTGCATCTTATATTCGCCGTATCTGTTACCGTCGATGATCTCATAAGAATCGATAAGGGAAAGCTCGAGCTTACCTTTTTCATTAATATCGGTAAGACCTTCGTAAAGAAGGCTGAGTATCTTCACGTTGGAGTCGTTAAGATATGCGACAGCGGGGTCGAAGTTGTACATCTGTGTTCCCAAATACATGGGAATGATCGCACCCTTGTCGTACTCGCCGGTTTCGTCTTTCTCAAGCGTCGTGCATCCGCAGAGAGCGGTGAGAAGCATTACGGCACACAGGATAAGTGACAATGCTCGTTTCATAGTTTGGAAATTCCTCCTTTATGCGAATGGCATAAATTATAAATCTTTCAGGCATGCGTCTTTTCGCAAAAAAGCGAAAGGGGGGCACAATGCTTACTCTATTATATCACTAAACTTTCCGAGAATCAATCAAATATTTGCGATATTTTTGCAGTTTCAGTTGTATGCACAACAGATTTGCATTTTTTTGTGCAAAGATACCAACAAAAAGCGCACTTTGTGAACTCGGTGTGAACAAGCGATATTCCTATGTATATTATAACATCTTTTTTGGCAGAATAAAAGTCCAAATTAATTTTTTTTAACGGAGATTCCGAATGTTTTCCAATGAAAAAAGATATTCCCGCACAGACCTTGCGTGCGAAATCATCACCTCCGACGCCGCCGAGGCTGACGCAGAGCTCACCGAATACGAGCGCGACGGATTCCGTGTATCAATCACGCAGATCAAAAGCGAAGCCGCCTCCCGTCGGCTCGGCAAGCCGTGCGGCATCTATCACACGCTTTTCACAGGAAAAACACGAACACTCCCGGACGAAAAGCGAAAGGCACTCATCGCGCTCATTGCGGAAATCTTGAAGGATTGTGTGTGCTCCGCAACGAACAAACATGACATACCGTCTGCGACAATCCTCGTCGCGGGCATAGGAAACAGGAATCTGACCGCAGATGCGGTCGGTCCGCTCGTAGTTGAGAAGCTGACAGTGACTCGCGAACTGAAATTCTCAAATCGCGATCTTTTCACGCGTCTTGAATGTGCCGACGTATCAGCAATTGCGCCCGGAGTTGCCGCAGAAACGGGAATCGAAGCCGCCGACATTATCAGAGCCGCCGCCGAAGCTGTCGACGCGGACGCAATAATTCTGGTAGACGCGCTTGCGGCACGCTCTTGCCACCGTCTTGCCGCTACCGTGCAGATCACGGACACGGGCGTAAGCCCCGGATCCGGCATCGGCAATACGCGCACTCCCATTGACAGCGAGACGATGCACGTCCCTGTTGTAACCGTCGGCATCCCCACCGTCGTTGACTCATCGACACTCGTTTACGAGGCACTCACAGAAGGCGACGTCGATCCCGATTCCCTCGGCGGTAAACTCGATGAGATACTGTCAAGCGGTCGTTCGTTTTTCGTTTCGCCGCAGGATACCGACGTGATAGTCGAGGATATGTCCGCGATTGTCGCGGAAGCTATCGACACCTTTTGCGGCACACGTTGATGTTCTGAATTCCTTTGCATAATCATAGACTTAACCAAAGAAGTCTTACGGCAAGGAGTTCCAAATGAACACAACAAGCGAAATTCAAAGCTCATACGTCAGCGACTCGCCTTCCTTCAGCATCATAGAGGTCACGGATTATGCCGAAAAAACGGACGCCCCCCGCCCAACGTTATCTTCCCCTCGGATACAAAGACGATATTTTCGGAGTTTCGTATCCGTCGTCAGCGTCACGGTAGCTATTCTCTTCATCGCATATAGTGCGGTCCCAATAATTGCCGCCGGAGCGGCATTGATCGACCGCGATCTTCTCGCACTTGCCGTTTTCGGCTCCGTCGCACAGCTTGAGTCTTTCGTCGAGTCAGACGAACCCTCGTCGTCGCTTCCGCCGCTGTCACATTCGATCGGAAGCGCACCTCCGCTCGGAACGTTCGACGACGATGCACTCCGTCACATACTGTACGAATCCGCTCTGCCCGACTGCGGCGCAGACGAATATCCGATCAAGCCCGTCGATCTTTCCGTCGACGCGGAGTACGGACTTCTCGCAAGCAATGAGACTGCATACGAGATCGATCTGCCATCTTATCTTGACGACGATCTGGGCATTGAATCCGTCGGCGCGCTCGCAGAGCGCTACGGCGCGGACTCGCCCGTTGTGCTGATCGTCCACACGCACGGAACTGAGGCATATGCCGAAAACAGTGCCGACTCCTATTCAAAGAAAGACAACTGCCGAACCACCGACGTGAGCAAAAACGTAGTCGCGGTCGGTGCAGTGATGGCGGAGTATTTCAACTCTGTCGGCATCCCCACACTGCACTGTACAGAGATGTTTGATGCCGACTCGTACATAGACGCATACGACAAATCCTCCGCCGCAGTGCGCGAATTTACGGCAATTTACCCATCGATCCGATACGTTTTCGACCTGCACCGTGATTCTGTGATAGAATCCGACCTGACAAAGCTACGCCCCCTCACCGTGATCGACGGGGAATTGACAGCGCAGTATATGTGCGTCATCGGCACCGACGAGCGCGCGGGATATCACACAGAGTGGGAACGAAATTTGGCACTTGCCTGTCAGCTTCAGTCGCGACTATGGCAAAAGAGCAATTCCCTTACGCGCAGGATGTCGATACGCTCCGCCTCCTACAATCAGCTTTGGGCGCCCGGTTCTCTTCTGCTCGAGATCGGATCGTGCGGTAACACGCTCGACGAAGCCAAGGCGTGCGCTAAGACAGTTGCCGAACAGCTCGCCGCGATAATACTTGAGCAATGAAAAAAAGCACGCACATAAGTGCGTGCTTTTATATTTAGACTTGTTTTGCCGTTGTGTAATTAGTCAACGAGCTTAATGAGTGCCATTTCAGCAGCGTCTCCGCGTCTCGGTCCAAGCTTATAAATCTGAGTGTATCCGCCGGTTCTTCCTTCGTACTTAGGTGCGATTTCGTTGAAGAGCTTAGATACAACGTCTTCCTTGGTTATATATGCAAGTGCAGCGCGGCGGCTGGCGAGAGTGTTGGTCTTTCCGAGAGAGATCATTTTTTCAGCGAGACTGCGAACTTCCTTTGCGCGAGTCAGCGTTGTTTCGATGGATCCGTTTTCGAGAAGATATGTCACCATGCCTCTGAGCATTGCCTGTCTGTGAGCGGTAGGTCTGCCAAGCTTTCTGGTTCCGGGCATTTTCAGTTACCTCCTTCGGTGTTTTACGACTTATTCGTCTTCCTTTTTAAGTTCAAGACCTAAAGATTGCAGCTTCTGTCTTACTTCATCAAGCGATTTCTTACCGAGATTACGTACCTTGATCATATCTTCCTCAGTCTTGCTGATAAGAATCTGAACGGTATCTATTCCTGCGCGCTTCAAGCAGTTAAAGCTTCTTACGGACAGGTCAAGGTCCTCAATGGTCATCTCAAGGATTTGTTCCTTCAAGGTCTCTTCACGTTCAACCATAATCTCTGTTTTCTTCGCTTCATCGGAAAGATTTACGAAGAGGTTGAGATGCTCGTTGAGTATCTTGGCTCCAAGGGAAACCGCTTCTCTTGCCGATATGGTTCCGTTTGTAAGAACGTCGATTGTAAGCTTATCGTAGTCCGTAATGTTTCCTACGCGGGTATTTTCAACCGTGTAGTTGACATTGTAAACGGGTGTATAGATCGAATCGGTATAGATGAGTCCGATGGGAGCAGACGTGCCGGATGCGAGCTGCGCGTTATGGTTCTGCTTGTTCTTTTCCTGGGACACGTATCCGCGGCCGTAGTCAAAGGTGATCTCCATATAGAAGCGAGTGTTCTCTCCGACGGTGCAGATGTGAAGATCGGGATTGAGAATCTCAATATCAACGTCCTGCTTGATGTCACCTGCGGTAACGTCGCAAGCGCCGGTTACGTCGATAATACAGGTCTTCGGGCCGTTGCAATGAAGCTTAGCTACGATTCCCTTAACGTTGAGAACGATCTCGGTTACATCTTCTCTGACTCCGTTTATAGTGGATATCTCGTGAAGCACGCCGTCGATTTTGATCGACGATACGGCATATCCGGGAAGGCTCGAAAGAAGAACTCTGCGAAGAGAGTTGCCGAGCGTTACACCGTAACCGCGTTCAAGGGGCTCTACGATAAAGCGACCGCTTGTTCCGTCTTCACTTGTGTTTTCGATCGTGATGTTCGGCTTTTCTATTTCTATCATTTAATAACCCTCCATAATCCGTTTTATGCAAATTTGATTCTTTTTAGTTCGACACCCCGTCGGTGCCTGGGACAATACATCAAATTTTTATCTACGAGGCTCTCCGTGCGTATCACGCACAAAGAGCGTCCGCAGTAAAACAGGAGTATGTTATTATTTGGAATAGAGCTCGACGATGAGCTGCTCGTTGAAATCAAAGTCGATGTCTTCGCGTGCGGGAGCGGTGAGCACCTTTGCGGTAACATTTGCCTTGTCGATTTCAAGCCATTTGGGAGTTGTTGCGGACTGTGCGCGTTCGATGAGACCCTTGATCTTATCGGAGTCGCGGCTGGAGTCCTTAAGAGAGATCACATCGCCCGGTTTTACGAGAATGGACGGGATGTTGACCTTCTTGCCGTTGAGCTGGAAATGAGCGTGAAGCACGAGCTGACGAGCTTCTTTACGGCTGGAAGCCATACCCATTCTGTATACAACGTTGTCAAGACGGGTTTCGAGGATGGAGAGAAGGTTTTCACCGGCGATGCCGGGCTTCTTCTCAGCCTTAGCGTAGTACATTCTGAACTGCTTTTCCTGAACGCCGTAGTAACGTCTTGCGGTCTGCTTTTCACGGAGCTGACGTCCGTATTCCTCTACCTTCTTGCGGGAAGTGCCGTGCTGGCCGGGAGCGCCTGTTCTTCTTACCATAGCGCACTTATCGGAAAGGCAACGGTCACCCTTAAGGAAGAGCTTTTTGCCTTCTCTGCGGCAAAGGCGGCACGAAGGTCCTGTGTATCTTGCCATGTGGTTTATACCTCCTAAAATGATTAAACGCGTCTGCGCTTAGGCGGTCTGCAGCCGTTGTGGGGGATCGGAGTCACGTCCTTGATAAGGGTGATCTGAAGTCCTGCTGCTGCGAGCGAACGGATCGCGGCTTCACGTCCGGATCCGGGTCCGCGAACATATACTTCAACGGTACGGAGGCCGTGGTCCATTGCGAGCTTTGCTGCATGTTCTGCTGCCATCTGTGCTGCGAAGGGAGTGGACTTTCTGGAGCCCTTGAAGCCGAGTTCGCCTGCGGATGCCCATGCGATCGTGTTACCCTGAAGATCGGTAAGCGTTACGATCGTGTTGTTGAAGGTGGAGCTGATATGTGCTGCACCGGATTCAATATTTTTACGTTCGCGGCGCTTTTTTACCACTTTCTTGGTTGTCTTAGCCATTACGATTTACTCCTTTACCTTACTTCTTCTTGTTAGCAATCGTCTTTGCGGGACCCTTACGAGTTCTCGCGTTAGTCTTTGTGCGCTGTCCTCTTACAGGAAGGCCTTTTCTGTGTCTGATGCCACGATAGCAGTTAATCTCAACAAGACGCTTGATATTAAGCGCGACGTCACGGCGGAGGTCACCCTCAACAGTGTAGTTCTCTTCGATCTCGTCACGGAGCTTTGCTACTTCGTCCTCAGTGAGGTCTTTCGCACGAGTATTGGGATTAATTCCCGTTGTTTCACAAATCTTTGTTGCGCTTGTCTGGCCTATTCCGTAGATATAGGTAAGAGCGATTTCAATGCGCTTATTGTTGGGGATGTCAACACCAGCTATACGAGCCATTTAGTTTTTCACCTCTCTTGTTACTTGAGCGTCAGCCCTGTCTCTGCTTGTGCTTGGGATTCTCGCAGATGACCATTATACGCCCTTTTCTTTTGATGATCTTGCACTTTTCGCAAATCTTCTTAACGGAAGGTCTTACTTTCATTTTATTTGACCATACCTTTCTTTATAGTTTTGGAACGTTTGTTGCCTCGGCATCTGCCGAAGCAGAACTTATGGTTTGATGCGGGCATTTTCAAGCCGCGTTCCGAGTTTTATTTGGATCGCCAGGTGATACGGCCCTTGGAAAGGTCGTAAACGGAGACTTCAACAGTCACCTTATCGCCGGGCAAAATACGGATATAATTCATTCTGAGCTTTCCGGATATCTTGGCTGTTACAAGATGATCGTTCGGGAGCTTTACTCTGAACGTTGCGTTCGGGAGAGCTTCCGTAACGACGCCTTCAAACTCGATTACGTCATCCTTCGGCATTTTTTCCTCCTATAAGCTTTCGGATCAGCACTTTTCGTCTTCCGAATTTCGTCTTTTTTGATTTATCATTTTTCTTACGATACCGTCCGTTGCGTTACCGCTTCGGATCAGTTCTGCCGCAGTTTCGTCGACTCCGAGAATCGTCAGATGCTTCAGACTTTTGCGCTTTGGCAGCGCGATGCGTCTGTGCTTGCCGTCTGCAACGAGGACGAATCCGTCCCCCGATGCGCCGAGGACGATGAACATCCTTCCCGCATAGCGTCCGTTATTCGAGATCGCATAGCATCCGGTATAATACGACTCTGTTTTGGGAGCATAGACAACTGCTTCCGGCTTTTTCTTTCGCTTCACGTTTTACACCTTTGTGAGAAGCACGGGACCGTTATCCGTGATCGCCACGGAATGCTCATAATGAGCCGAGAGCGATCCGTCACGTGTCTTTACAGTCCAACCGTCGGGCATTTCGATGACCTCGCCCGTTCCGATGTTCACCATCGGCTCGATCGCGATCGTCATACCCTTGATAAGACGAACTCCGCGTCCCGGGGTTCCGAAATTCGGGACTTCGGGATCCTCATGAAGGTCCGCACCGACACCGTGTCCGACGTAACGTCTGACAACGCTGTAGCCGTAAGCCTTGACGTGAGATTCAACGGCGTGTCCGATATCTCCGACACGCGCGCCGTCGGTGATAGCTTCCACAGCCTTGAAGAAGCTTTCCTCCGTGACACGAATAAGACGTTCAGCCTCCGGCGAGATCTTGCCGACAGCGAATGTTCTTGCGCTGTCGCCGTTATAGCCGCGGTAGTTCGCACCAACGTCAATCTTTACGATATCACCCTCCATCAGCACCCGTTTATTTGACGGTATACCGTGGATGACTTCATCGTTGACGCTGACGCAAGCCGACGCCGGGAAGCCGCCGTATCCCAAAAACGTAGGATACGCACCGTTTTTTTCAATGTGTTTTCTGATAACTCTGTCAATCTCCGCTGTCGTGATGCCGGGCTTAATGATCTCACCCGCGGCGAGGATAGCCTCGCCCGTGATCCTCCCGGCATCGCGCATAAGCGTGAGTTGACTCTCATTTTTGAGACGAATCATAAATAATTCATTCAGTGCCGAGGTACTTTTCAATTACCCCGAGCGTAAGTGCAGTTGTATCTTCGAGCTTTTCCTGTCCTTCCACAACGGAAAGAACACCTTTGCCTGCGTAGTAATCACGCAGGGGCTCGGTCTCCTTGTGATAGGTATCAAGGCGATGAGCAACAACGGAAGGCTCGTCGTCGCGGCGGCACATAAGCTCCGCACCGCAAGCATCACAATGTACATTGTCTGCTGTGGGGTTATAGAGCGTATGGTACGTCGCACCGCAGGACTTGCAGACACGTCTGCCGCCCATACGAGCGATGATGCGTCCATCTTCAACCTCGATGTCTATTACCATAGAGATCTTGATGCCGGTTTCATCAAGTGCGCTTGCTTGAGCGAGCGTTCTCGGAAAACCGTCAAGGATGAAGCCGTTCTTGCAGTCGGGCTCTTTGAGGCGAGCACGCATAATTCCGACGATAACCTCATCGGGCACGAGCGCACCTGACTCAACGTAGCCCTTGGCAAGGACACCAAGCTCCGTGCCGGCTGCAATAGCTTCGCGAAGCATAGCACCGGTGGAGATTGTGGGAATGTTATACTTCTCTGCGACTATTTCAGCCTGAGTGCCTTTACCTGCACCGGGCGCGCCGAGAAAGATAAGATTAAGTGTTTTTGTCACGTTATTCGCCATGACTTTATGCTCCGATTATTCAAGGAAGCCCTTGTATCCGCGCATAGACATCTGAGCGGTGATCTCTCTTGCAGTCTCAAGTGCAACGCCGACAACGATGAGGAGCGACGTACCGCCGAAGGCGATACCTGCAACAGCATTGTTGGAAACGAGGTTCGCGATGATCGGAACGATAGCGATCACGGAGAGGAAGAGCGCACCGATAAGTGTGATCTTCGAGAGAACCTTGGTGATGTAATCTGCGGTAGGTTTACCGGGACGGAAGCCGGGAACGGAACCACCGTTCGTCTTAAGATTGTTGGATACTTCGATGGGATTAAAGGAAATCGTTACATAGAAGTAAGCAAAAGCAATGATAAATACGAAGAGGATGAAGGGATAGAACCAAGATCCGGAAGAGAGGAAATTAACGGTCTTTTCCCAGAAGGATCCCGACTTGGGAGCAAAGATGAGTGCGAGAGTCGAGGGGATGGCGAGAATGGAGTTAGCGAAGATGACGGGCATAACGCCGGACATATTCAGCTTGAGCGGGAGATTTGTGCTCTGACCGCCGTACATCTTGCGTCCTACGACCTTCTTTGCGTACATAACGGGGATTCTGCGTTCAGATTCCGTTACGAATACGACAAAGTATACCATTGCGAGAGCGATTACAACGATTACAACAGGGATGATGTAACCTGCAACTGTGCCCTTCTTGAAGAAGTTGATGATGGTGCTAACGGAGTTAACGCCGCCTGCAACGATGTTAGCGAAGAGGATGATAGAGATACCGTTGCCGATACCGTTTTCATTGATCTTTTCGCCAAGCCACATAACGAGGGACGAGCCTGCGCAATAGCATGCAATGATGACGATTGCTGCGAAGAATCCGTTATCGGTAAGCATACCCTGATTCTTCATCAGCATATAGTAACCGTAGCTCGTGATAAGAGCGAGTGCAACGGTCACATAACGTGTGATCTGAGTGATCTTCTTCTTGCCTTCTGCGCCGTCCTTGGATATTCTCTCAAGAGCAGGAATCGCAACGGTAAGAAGCTGCATAACGATGGACGATGTGATATACGGGGAAATACCGAGAGCAAAGAGAGTTGCGCTCGAGAATGCATTACCGGAGAGTATATCGAGGTACTGGAACATCGATCCGTCGGTTGCGTACATATAATAGTTAAGGATATCTGCGTTTACATAGGGTACGGGAATCGCAACACCTACTCTGTAAAGCAGGATAATGAATAATGTGAAGAGAATCTTCTTGCGAAGATCGGGCAGTTTGAATGCGTTTACTAACGGCTGAAGCCAGTTTTTCATTTTAAACTACCTCGGTCTTTCCGCCGGCTGCTTCGATCTTCTCTTTCGCAGAAGCGGAGAATACCGATGCAACAACGGTTACTTTCTTAGAAAGTTCGCCGTTGCCGAGCACCTTAAGACCGTCGTACGGCTTGCGAATGATTCTCGCTTCAAGAAGTGCTGCGAGGTCAACGGTTGCGCCGTCCTCAAAGCAATTGAGATCTGCAACGTTTACGATAGCGTATTCCTTACCGAATCTGTTGTAGAAACCTCTCTTGGGCAGCTTTCTGTAGAGCGGGAGCTGACCGCCTTCAAATCCGGGTCTTACGCCACCGCCGGAACGGGCATTCTGACCCTTGTGTCCCTTACCTGCGGTTTTTCCGTTTCCGGATCCGGGGCCTCTGCCCTTACGGAACGACTTCTTGGCAGAGCCTTCTGCCGGTGAAAGTTCATAAAGCTTCATGGTTCTTCCTCCTTACAAGTATTATGCGTCACAAAACGCTTACGCCTTTTCCACCTTGACGAGGTGGGAAAGAACCTTGACCTTGCCCTTTGCAGCGGCGTCGTCGTCAAGAATTATGCTGTCACCGATTTTGCGGAAGCCGAGAGAAGCTGCTGTTGCGCGCTGATTGGGCTTCGTGCAAATAAGGCTTTTTGTAAGTGTGATCTTAATCTTTTCCATCGTAGTCCTCCTTAACCCTTGAGGGCATCGACTGCGATGCCGCGGCTCTTTGCAACTTCCTCAGCAGATCTGAGAGCCTTGAGGCCTTCAAATGTTGCCTTAACAACGTTGATGGGGTTGTTGCTGCGCAGACACTTAGCTCTGATGTTCTTTACACCTGCGAGTTCGAGTACGGCTCTTACAGTCTTACCTGCGATAATACCGGTACCGGGAGCGGCGGGCTTGAGAAGAACTCTGCCTGCACCAAACTCACCGAGAACTTCGTGGGGAATGGTTGTATCCTTGAGGGATACGGTAATCATATTTTTCTTAGCGTCCTCAACAGCCTTGCGGATCGCTTCGGGAACCTCTGCTGCTTTTCCGAGACCGTAGCCAACGTGGCCTTCGCCATCGCCTACAACCATAATAGCTGCGAATCTTGCGACACGACCGCCTTTAACAGTCTTGGATACACGGTTCAGGGCGACGAGATTTTCCTGGAGTTCAACTCCCGTCGCGTTAAATTTTTCTGCCATGTTTTTCTCCTTAGTGGTGATTTGAAAAGTGGTTTTTCAAACAGTGTACAAACCGGTACTCTTAGAACTTGAGGCCGCCCTCGCGAGCGCCTTCTGCGAGTTCCGATACACGTCCGTGATAAAGGTAGCCGCCTCTATCGAAAACAACGTTTTCGATACCGTGGCTGAGAGCTCTTTCTGCAATGATCTTACCAATCTTCTTGGCAGCTTCCTTGTTGCTTCCGATACCCTCAAAGGACTTTTCCTGAGTCGTTGCAGACGCGAGCGTTACGCCGTTAACGTCGTCAATGATCTGTGCGGAAATGTGCATATTGGAGCGATATACGCAAAGACGGGGGCACTCGGGAGTACCGCTGATCTTCGCTCTAACGCGAGCATGTCTCTTAAGACGAGCTGCATTCTTGTCTTTCTTTGTAACCATACTATTTCGTCGCTCCTTTCATTATTTACCGGTCTTACCGGCCTTGCGGCGGATCTTTTCGCCTTCGTACTTAACGCCCTTGCCATGATAGGGTTCCGGAGGACGCTTGCCGCGGATTTCCGCTGCGATCTGTCCGACTCTCTGTTTATCGATACCCTTAACAACAATCGTGTTAGCGTTCGGTACTTCGAAAGTCACATTTTCTTCGGGATCCATCTTGATGTCATGGGAGTAGCCGAGGTTGAGAACAAGAGTCTTGCCTGCGAGAGCTGCTCTGTAACCGGTTCCGACGATTTCGAGCTTCTTTTCATAGCCCTTGGATACGCCTTCGATCATATTGAAGAGAAGGGTACGGGTGAGGCCGTGGAGAGCTCTGTCTTCTTTTTCATCGGTAGGACGGGTAACGTTGATAACGTTGCCGTTCTGGTTGATCTCCATTCTGGAATGGAGCTTCTGAGTAAGGGTTCCCTTGGGGCCCTTTACGGTTACGAGGTTACCGGCTTCAACCTTAACCTCTACACCTGCGGGAACTACGATTTCTTTTCTGCCTATTCTCGACATGTCGTACCTCCCTATTACCAAACAAATGCGAGGACTTCGCCGCCGATATGAGCTGCGCGAGCCTGCTTGTCGGTCATGATACCCTTGGAAGTGGAAACGATAGCGATGCCGAGGCCGTTCATAACCTTGGGCATATCTTCGCAGCCTGCGTAGATACGGAGGCCGGGCTTGGAAACTCTGCGGAGACCGCGGAGAACTCTTTCCTTACCGTTTTCATACTTGAGGGTGATGCGGATAACGCCCTGCTTGCCGTCTTCGATTACCTGGTAGCTCTTGATATAGCCTTCCTTGAGAAGGATTTCGGCAATGGACTTCTTGAGATTGGATGCCGGTACGTCTACAGTCGCATGCTTAGCATTGTTAGCATTTCTGATGCGAGTGAGCATATCGGCGATTACGTCTGACATTTGCATGTTAATTTAAACTCCTTATGCAAGTTAATTTTTATCTTGCTGCCGCATTCCCTGCGGCTGCCTACCCGCGGTCAAACGCGGCTTATGCCGCGTTTCCTGCCGGACAGTTGGGTTTTGTTCGGTAATTGTCTTACCAGGATGCCTTTTTTACGCCCGGAATCTGGCCCTTATAGGCGAGTTCGCGGAAGCAGATACGGCAGATACCGTATTTGCGGAGATAAGCGTGGGGGCGTCCGCAGATCTTGCAGCGATTGTATCTACGAGTAGAGAACTTCGCCGGCTTCTGCTGTTTCAGGATCATAGCTGTTTTTGCCATTTTCTGTTTTCCCCTTTAATTATTCTTTTTCGAAGGGAGCGCCCATAAGAGTGAGCAGCTCTTTTGCTTCTTCATCGGTGTTGGCTGTCGTTACGAAAACGATATCCATACCGCGGATCTTATCGATCTTATCGTACTCGATTTCAGGGAAGATAAGCTGTTCCTTAAGGCCGAGTGCGTAGTTACCGCGACCGTCGAAGCCGTTAGGATTGATTCCCTTGAAGTCTCTTACTCTGGGAAGAGCGAAATTGAAGAGCTTATCGATGAACTCATACATTGTATCGCCGCGGAGAGTAACCTTCGCGCCGATCTTCATGCCCGCACGGAGCTTGAAGTTAGCAACAGACTTTTTCGCAGTTGTAGGAACAGCCTTCTGTCCTGTGATCTGAGAAAGTTCTGCGATTACGTTATCGATGACCTTCGCATTGTCCTTAGCATCGCCGCAGCCTACGTTTACGACTACCTTATCGAGCTTAGGGATCTGCATCGGGCTCTTATATTCGAATTTCTTCATGAGAGCCGGTGCGATTTCTTCTTTATAAGTTACTTTTAATCTTGCAGTTGCCATTTACCTTTGCCTCCGATCAGAGTTCTTCGCCGCACTTAGCGCAGACGCGAACTTTTACCTGTTTGCCGTCTTTGCCTTCGGTAAACTTGTGCTTGATTCTGACACCCTTTTCACACTTAGGGCACCAGAGCTGAACCTTAGACGCATAGATAGCGCCTTCTACGTCGATGATGCCGCCTGCATCACCCTGTCTTCTCGGCTTTGTGTGCTTGTGAACGATGTGCACACCGGATACGATAACCTTGTTTTCCTTTGGGGAAACTGCGATTACCTTACCGCGCTTGCCCTTATCGTTACCGGAGATAACTACTACGGTATCATCGGTCTTAATATTAAGTGTTTTCTTCATCATTACCGAATTCCTCCGTTAAAGTACTTCGGGAGCGAGAGAAAGGATCTTGAGGTAATCCTTTTCACGGAGCTCACGAGCTACAGGTCCGAATATACGTGTTCCTCTGGGGTTCTTATCATCCTTGATGATGACTGCAGCGTTCTCATCGAAACGAATCGAAGAGCCGTCTGCTCTCTTAAGACCGTGTACGGTTCTTACGACGACAGCCGTAACGACTTCGCCCTTCTTAACCATACCGCCGGGAGCAGCCTTCTTAACGGTGCAGATGATTACATCACCGATGTTGGCATAACGTCTGCCGGTGCCGCCGAGAACACGGATGCACATAAGCTCTTTAGCGCCGGTATTATCGGCAGCCTTCAAATATGACTCTTGCTGAATCATTCTTCGTGTCCTCCTTATTTAGCTTTTTCTACGATTTCGACAACACGCCATCTCTTGGTCTTGGAAAGGGGTCTTGTCTCCATTACTGTTACCTTATCGCCGATGCCGCAGATGTTGTTTTCATCGTGAGCATGGATCTTAGAGGTACGCTTGATAATCTTTCCGTAAAGCGGGTGTCTTACGTTATCCTTGATAGCGATGACAACGGTCTTGTCCATCTTATCAGATACGACGATGCCCGTACGGGTCTTTCGCATATTGCGTTCAGTCATGACTCGTCCTCCTTATGCTTCCTTCTCGTGAAGTATAGTCATTACACGAGCGATGTCACGCTTGACTTCCACGATCTTGTGGGTGTTGTCAAGCTGTTTGATAGCGTGCTGGAAACGGAGGTTGAAGAGCTCACCCTTAAGCTCCTTGAGCTTTTCGTTGAGCTGTTCGGAGGTCATTTCGCGAAGTTCAGTTGTTTTCATTTCTGTATGCCTCCTTATTCTTCACTCTCGGTTTTGGTTACGAATTTGCACTTGATGGGGAGCTTGTGGGACGCAAGACGCATAGCTTCTTTTGCAACCTCCTCGGAAACTCCGTTCATCTCGAACATAACTCTGCCGGGTTTAACAACAGCAACCCAGTATTCAGGAGAACCCTTACCGGAACCCATTCGGGTTTCAGCGGGCTTCTCGGTTACGGGCTTATCAGGGAAGATCTTGATCCAGACCTTACCGCCACGCTTCGTGTAACGAGTCATAGCGATACGGGCTGCTTCGATCTGGTTGCTCGTGATCCATGCGGGTTCAAGAGCCATAAGGCCGTAATCACCGTTGGAAACGGTATTGCCGCGGTGAGCTTCACCCTTGATACGGCCGCGCTGTACGCGTCTGTATTTTACTCTTTTAGGCATTAACATAGCTTACTTTGCGCCTCCTTCTCTGGGAGCTCTGTCTCTGTTGTACGGACGACGTTCGCCGTTATTGTTGTTGTTGTGACGTCTGTCACCGTTACGTCTGTCACGTCTGTCGCCGTTGCGTCTGTCGCGTCTGTCGCGAGGAGCAGCGGGCTTTTCAGAGCCGGATCTCTGGATTTCGGGAAGAACTTCGCCCTTGTAGATCCATACCTTGACGCCGATCTTACCGTAAGTGGTGTTGGCTTCCCAGAAGCCGTAATCGATGTCCGCACGAAGAGTCTGGAGCGGGATAGTGCCTTCGTGGTAGTGCTCAGTGCGTGCGATTTCCGCGCCGCCGAGACGACCGCTGCAGCAGGTCTTGATTCCCTTAGCTCCGCACTTCATCGTTCTCGCGATCGCCTGCTTCATAGCGCGGCGGAAGGAGATTCTGCGTTCGAGATCGCCTGCGATCTTTTCAGCAACGAGCTGTGCGTCCATGTCGATATTGCGAATCTCAACAACGGAAACGGAAGCGGGCATGCCTGCCTTAGCTTCGATTTCAGCCTTGAGTTCGTTGATAGCTGCGCCCTTCGGCCCGATTACGAGACCGGGCTTAGCGCAGTGGATGATAACTTTGATTCTGCCGTTGGCGCGTTCGATCTCGATCTTGGGAACGCCCGCTGCCTGGAGCTTAGTCTTGAGATAATTTCTCAGGTTGTAGTCGGAAACGAGAGTATCGCCGAACTTTTCATCGGAGGCATACCATCTCGAGTCCCAGTCTTTGATAACGCCTACACGCATGCCGTGCGGATTAACCTTCTGACCCATTTTAGCTTGTCCTCCTTAGTTTCTTTCTTTTACTTTGAGAGTGATGTGGCAAGTTCTCTTAAGAATTCTGTCTCCGCTTCCCTTTGCTCTGGGCATCCATCTCTTGAGAGTGGGGCCGGGGCAAACGAAGCACTCAGAAATATAGAGCTTGCTTGCATCCATCTCGAAATTATTTTCTGCATTTGCCATCGCGCTCTTGAGGAGCTTGATAAGATGCTCGCAGACGCCTTTGCGAGTATTCTTGAGAATACCCATGGCAGTCTCCACGTCCTTGCCGCGGATAAGATCGAGCACGGGCTTTACCTTGATGGGCGAAATGCGCACATATTTCAAATATGCAACAGCTTCCATTATAGGTTTTGACCTCCGTTTATAACGTGTTTTTATCCGGATTACTTACCGTTGTTGGACGTTTTCGAGCCTGCGTGGCCTTTGAACGTACGAGTGGGCGCGAATTCGCCGAGTTTGTGTCCTACCATATCCTCGGTAACGTATACCGGGACATGCTTTTTACCGTCGTGAACGGCGATAGTGTGGCCGACAAATTCGGGGAAGATTGTGGACGCGCGGCTCCATGTCTTAAGGACTTTCTTATCGCCCTTTTCATTCATGGCGCAGATTCTCGCGAAGAGCTTCTCTTCTACGAACGGCGCTTTCTTTAAGCTTCTGCTCATGTTGTCAGTCCTCCTTATTTACCGTTTCTGTGCTTTACGATATTCTTCTCGGTGCGGGCATTCTTCTTACGAGTCTTATATCCGAGAGCGGGCTTGCCCCAAGGAGTAAGCGGGCCGGGATGACCGATGGGAGACTTACCTTCACCACCACCGTGCGGGTGATCGCAGGGGTTCATGACAGAACCGCGAACAGTAGGACGAACGCCCATGTGGCGTGTTCTACCTGCCTTACCGATCTTAACGGTATCATGCTCGATGTTACCGATCTGACCGATAGTAGCCTTGCAGTCGAGGCGAACCTTACGAACCTCACCGGAGGGGAGACGAATCTGTGCGGTGCCGTTTTCCTTAGCCATAAGCTGAGCCTGAGCACCAGCGGAACGAACGAGCTGAGCGCCCTTACCGGGGTAGAGCTCGATGTTGTGAATGATTGTACCGACGGGGACGTCGGAAAGGGGAAGCGTGTTACCGGGCTTGATGTCGATCTTGGAGCCGGAGTAGAGCACGTCGCCGGGCTTAACGCCTACAGGAGCGATGATGTAGCTCTTGGTGCCGTCTTCGTACTGAACAAGTGCGATGTATGCGCTTCTGTTGGGGTCGTACTCGATACCGATAACGGTTGCAGCGCCTTCATTCTGACGCTTGAAGTCTACGATACGGTACTTAACCTTGTTACCGCCGCCGTGATGACGAACGGTGATCTTACCGGTGTTGTTACGTCCGGCGTGCTTCTTCTTGATAACGATGAGGCTCTTTTCAGGAGAGTACTTGGTAACTTCGTCAAAAGAAGCAACGGTCATGCCGCGTCTACCGGGAGTTGTAGGTTTATATTTAATAGTAGCCATTTGAAACCTCCCGAATTAATACATACCTTCGAAGAACTCGATCGGCTTGGAGTCAGCTGTAAGAGTTACGATAGCCTTTTTCCAAGCTGCGGTGTATCCCTGGGATACGCGGAGTCTCTTGGGTTTTCTCTTCATGTTGATCGTGTTAACGGCAGAAACCTTTACTCCAAAAAGTTCCTCAACCGCGTGTGCGATCTCGCCTTTGGTCGCCTTCGGTGCAACACGGAACGTGTACTTCTTCTCACCGAGTCTGGACATGCTTGCTTCGGTAATTACCGGAGCCAGGATTACGTCTTCTGCAAATTTCATTACGCGTAAACCTCCTCGATTTTTTCTACCGCACCGCGTGCTACGATGAAGGTATCGCAATTGAGGATGTCGTAGACGTTGATGGTGTTATACTGAGCAGTCTTTACACCGGGGATGTTAGCAAAGGACTTGATAACGCAAGCGTCATTGTTGTCGAGAACTACGAGAGCCTTCTTCTTTGCGCCAACTGCTGCGAGCATATTAACCATGGTCTTCGTCTTGCACTCATTCGTTTCGATCTTGTCGATGACGATCATTTCGCCTTCGGCAACCTTAGAAGAAAGAGCACTGAACATTGCGACGCGCTTGGTCTTCTTAGTCATAGATACGCGATAGCTGCGGGGCTTCGGGCCGAGTGCGATACCGCCGTGAACCCACTGAGGAGCTCTGCGGGAACCCTGTCTTGCGCGGCCGGTGCCCTTCTGTCTCCAGGGCTTCTTACCGCCGCCGGAAACTTCGGTTCTTGTGAGAGTGGACTGCGTGCCCTGTCTCTGATTGAGCAAGAACGCTCTTACTGCCGAATGGAGGACCGCACCGTTGATGTCGGCTGCGAAGATCTTGTCAGATAATGTGATTTCACCGACGGTAGCGCCGGTCATATCTACCACTTTCATGTTAGGCATTGTCTTCTTCCTCCTACTTATGCTTTAACGCTGTCGCGGATGAACACGATACCGCCCTTAGCACCGGGAACGGCGCCCTTAACTGCGATAAGGTTCTTTTCTGCGTCAACTTTAACTACTGCAAGGTTCTGAACCGTAACCTGTTCGTTACCGTACTGACCTGCCATTTTCTTGTTCTTGAAGATGTGTGCGGGGTCGATAACACCCATAGAACCGGGCTGACGGTGGATAGGACCTGTACCGTGAGTCATACGGAGTGTTGCGAGCCCCCATCTCTTAACAGCACCGGTGTATCCGCGGCCCTTTGTAATGCCCGTTACATCGACCTTTTCGCCTGCGGCGAAGGTATCGGCGGTGATTACAGAACCAACTTCAACAGAGCTGATGTCTTCGAGACGGAATTCTTTAAGATGGCGCTTAACGTTTACGCCTGCACGTTTGAAATGACCTGCTTCAGGCTTAGTTGCCTTGGATTCTTTCATGTCCATGAAACCGAGCTGAACAGCTTCGTAGCCGTCAGTTTCCTTGGTCTTCTTCTGAACTACGGGGCAAGGACCTGCTTCGATAACAGTTACAGGAATCATATTGCCGTTTTCGTCGAAGATCTGGGTCATTCCGAGCTTTTTGCCTATGATGGCCTTCTTCATGAGTTTGTTTCCTCCTGTTTTGGTTATTGGTCGCCGGCGATGGTAGTTGCGGGAGCCGCCCGCACGTCTGCGACATGACCTAAACTCGAACCGTACGCTTTCTACTTTATATTATTTTGCGTCGTCATTCGGATCCGGTGGCTGTTTTTGTGTTTGCCGAGCAATTAAAGCTTTACTTCAATCTCTACTCCTGCAGGGAGCTCGATCTTCATCAACGCCTCAATCACCTTCTGTGACGGCTTCTTGATAACAACGAGTCTGCGATGTGTACGCTGTTCGAACTGCTCACGGCTGTCCTTATACTTGTGAACCGCACGGAGAATGGTTACGATTTCCTTTTCGGTCGGGAGCGGAATAGGTCCGGATACTTCGGCGCCATTTGCCTTAGCCGCCTCAACTACCTTTGCGCTTGCCGCATCAACGAGAGTGTGGTCATAACCCTTTACACGAACATTGATCTTATCGTTTGCTGCCACGTTTGCTGCCTCCTTAATATTACTACTAAAGTGGGGCAATGCACTGTACACGGCTTCGTGCGTTCATCCTTTGCCCGAAAAATAATACCGATCAACGATCACACAGGTTTCGCTGTATCGGCGGCTACTTTCAAGCTAAGGACGCGCACGTATCCCACACAGTCCATTTGGCCCGCCCGACTCAAGGTCGGACATACTCCACGGAAATTTCCTGCCTCAAGGGCAGCCACCTTCCGCTTCTTCGCACACCAAGCTCATCTATTTTATCACAAACTTCCCGATTTGACAAGTATTTTTTCGCGTTTAATTCAGATTTTTTCAAAAAATCCGTATAGAATATTCAACAAAAATTTCGAAGAATTTTTGTGTATTCTGCACAAACAAAGATTCCGCGGTCAATTTGACCGCGGAATCTCATTATTCGCTTAATAGTCGGCTCTTAAGATCAGTTAATGTGGATGTTAATGAGCTGGCCGTTTACGCAACCGTAAAGAACATTGTTGATGATGTAAATGGTTACGTGGTACCATTCGCCTACCGTGTAGGTATCGGAAACCTGAGTACGGTTGGTAATGGAGCCGTCAGTGCAAGTCTGATAGCAAGAGAGCGTGTTGCCCCAGCCGCCCTGGTTCCATCTTACGTAGTCAGCCTTGGAGGGATCGGTCCAGTCGGTTACTGCGAAGTAAGGCATGAAGCCTTCTGCGCCGCCGTCCTTACGAGCGTCAAACTCGAATACGTAGTTGTTCCAATCAGCATTGCCGAGGGATTCGGTGAGCATGATACCGCCACCGGTGATAGAGGTGGAGATGCACTGGAGAATATCGCCGTGTTCGCCTTCTTCGGTGGTGATTACCCAATCATCGTGCCAATCGCCGCCGTCGGTAACTGTAGCCCAAGCGCCGTCAGCTGCAACGTAGGATTCCCATCCTGCGAGGTCTTCGCCGGTGAAATCGTTTTCATACATAACTTCGCCGGTGAGGTAGCTGGAGATCTTGATGTTGTCGATGGAGTAAGAGGTGCTCCATGTACCGAAGCCGATACCGCCGTAGTAAACATCGTCAGCTTCTACAACGTCATAAACTTCGAAGAGCTGAGCGCCTGCAACGTAAAGAGTTACAGTGTTGGGATTGAGAACAACGCTGATGTTTACCCATTCGCCAACAGGGAGAGTGTAGCTGAGATCAATGGTATCAACGGAAGCCTTACCGTCAGCAACGTGAGTTACGTTAACGCTGGAGTTGGAACCGTTGCCGAGGTTAACAACGTAGTAGTTGTTTTCATCTTCATAGCCGAAGTAGATTTCAGCGCCGCCGCTCTCTTCTGTGAGCATAATCTTGGATGTGAGCTGAACTCTGTTCCAATCAGCACCGCCGAACTTGATAGCGCCTTCGCCGGAAGTTGTGAGGACCTTGTTTACGGGTTCTGCTTCTTCTTCGGTTTCAGCTTCATCTGCTTCTTCAGCTTCGGTTTCGAAAACGGGTTCATCTACGATGGACCAATCAGCGATGTTACCGGAGATAGCGGTAAAAGCGTCGAGATTTGCGCCTTCTTCGTCGAACGTGTGCTCGAAGAGACCGATCTTACCTACTACAGCGACACCCTTAACGTTGTCGAAGTAGATAGGACCGCCTGCGGAAGCGATCGCAAACCAACCGCCGAAATCTGCAGTGGAATCGGGATAGTATTCGGTAGTGCCGACAGGACCGGTGCTGCCGCCGTTTGTAGTAGTGTCGCCGCCGGCATTGTTTGTATCGCCGCCCGGAACAACAGGAATGTCAGGTTTGTCGGAGCAGGATGCAAGGCAAAGGGAAACGAGCATTGCAAGTGCAAGAAGAATAGCTGTAAGCTTTCTCATTTTTGTTTTCCTCCAAAAACATATTTTATTGATACTAATTATTATATCACAGTAAAAACACTTTGTCAACACGGGCAATCCGTACATTTTCACACTTACAGTTCAAGATTTGACAATGCTCTGCAGTCCGATTTTATCTTTTCGTAAAGTCCGGTGTAGATGCCGTACATATCGCTGTATTTTTTGACATTTTCGGCAATCGGCTCGCAAACGCTCTTTACCTTGATGACCGCGTCGCATGCCTCGCGCACACTTCCGTAAATTCCCGCGCCCGACGCCGCAAGGAGCGCCGCTCCGAGTGCGCCGCCCTCATTCGACGCCGCTGTCTGCACTCTGCATCCGAATACGTCGGCAAGCATCTGTCTCCAAAGCGGACTTGATGCGCCGCCGCCGCAAGCCATCATCTCACCGACAGTGATTCCGGCGTCTCCAAAGAGAGAGAGGCTGTCACGCAGTGCAAACGCAACGCCCTCCATAACGGCACGGAGCATATCGTGACGCGTATGAATAGCGGAAAGTCCTATAAACGCACCTTTTGCGAACGGATCGAGATGCGGAGTTCTCTCTCCCATAAGATACGGCAGGTAAAGCAGCTTGTTCGATCCGACAGGCACGCGTTCCGCGTACTCATCCATTACTCGATAAACGTCAACGCCGCGCACGTCAGCCTCCGTCTGCTCACGTGAGCAGAAATTGTCTCTGAACCAACGCAAAGAGAGACCCGCGGACTGAATAACGCCCATAACGTGCCATTCGTTCGGAACAGCGGCGCAGAAGCTGTGGATACGTCCCTTCGGATCATACGCAACGGTAGGGCTGTGTGCGAACACAACTCCGCTCGTGCCGATCGTGGTGAACGCACGTCCGCCCGCGACGACTCCGCAGCCGACAGCGGATGCGGCATTGTCGCCCGCTCCGCCGACAACGGGGATTCCCACGGGAAGTCCCGTTGCCTCGGACGCGCTACGGGAAATAACGCCCGTCACGTCCTGAGATTCATAAACCTTGCCGAGCATCGACTTATCGATGCCGAGCTTTTCCGTCACTTCATCCGACCAACAACGTCCCGCGATATCGAGAAGCTGCATTCCCGATGCGTCGGAGACGTCGGTTGCGCGCTCTCCGGTGAGCATATATCTGATATAATCCTTCGGCAGAAGGATGGTTTTGCATTTTTCGTAAGATTCGGAATCGTTTTCGCGGACCCAAAGGATCTTCGACGCCGTAAATCCCGTCAGCGCGGGCGACATCGTGATCTGCATGAGTCTGTCAGCACCGACAAGCTCCGTTATCTCATCGCACTGCTCGGACGTTCTCTGATCGCACCAGATGATACTGCGTCTGAGCACATTTCCGTCGCCGTCGAGCATAACCAGTCCGTGCATCTGCCCCGAAAGTCCTATCGCCGCGATCTCGGTCTTGTCGATTTCCGCAGTAACAGCGGTGATTCCCTTGACGGTCGCATCCCACCAATCCGTCGGCTCCTGCTCCGCCCATCCCGCCTTTGGCTGATAGAGAGGATATTCAACGGTCATAGACGCCAGCTTTGTGCCGTCTTCGCCGAAAAGCACCGTTTTGGTGCCCGATGTTCCTATGTCGATTCCTATAAGATATGCCATACTGTTACCGCCTTTTTTGTTTTTCTTCATTAATTATATCACACGCGCGCGTGCGCGCACGCGTATAGAGTACGGACTGTTTCGGACATTATTTTGACGTTTTCGAAAAAACCTTCTCGTATGCAACTCGCACTCTGTCGCCGTCGCCGTGCGAAAGCGTGATAAGTCCGCATCTTTCGAATCCGTGACGTCCGAGGAAGCCTTGCATAACGGTATTCCCTCTGTGAGTATCCATTCGCACCGATTCCCTGCCGTCCGCCTTCACAAGCTTCATCAGCTCGCAGAGCAACGCAGATGAAGCGCCTTTACCGAGATAATCCGCAGACGATGCGATACGGTGCACGACTGCGTAATTTTCCGTTTTCGTCAGCCAAGCTCCGTCTATCACCGCGTAATCCGGATCCGGCGGAGGCAAAAGCACAGCCGCCGCGGCGAGTCTTCCTTTGTCTTCGGCGACGTACAGCGCGCCTCGCACCACGTCAGCTTCGATAACGTCTCGCGACGGATAGCCGTCCTGCCACTGATCGATCCCAAGCGACGCTATACTTCTTCTGCCGTCATCATATATTCTTACGAGCGCATCCATATCCGTCTCTACTGCGGCACGAACCGAATATACGATGCGTTTGTTCTTCTTTTTCAGTAAAATTATCAGCGAATCAAAGCACAAGACAGCAGTCAGTGCCGCCGCGATCCACACGATCACGTTGCCGACGATGGAATAGAGCGTTACAGTCGAGCGCATATATACCGTCTCCGTCACGTAGCCTTCCCGATCTATCGGCATCGTGGATGCGATCTCTCCCGAGGGCGCAATGATGCAGGTGTAGCCTGTATTAGCCGCTCTTGCAACGTAGCGATCCGTCTCGACGGCACGAAGAACAGCCTGTCCCGTATGCTGAAAAAGTGCCGCGCTCTGACCGAACCAAGAGTCGTTCGTTGAGATCGTTATCAGCTCTGCTCCGTCGCGGACAGCGGCAAGCGCATAATCCTCGTAAATAGAGTCAAAGCAAATGAGATTTCCAACTTTTCCGTGCTCCGTGAGGGCAACGTAGGCGCCGTCGCCTGTTGAAACGGAGCTGTCAAACATATCAAGCCCCGCGAGCGGCGGAAAGAGTTTTTTTACGAGATTTTCATACGGCACAAATTCACCGAACGGCACAAGTCTTTGCTTACGGTACACGTTTTCGGTGTTGACACCGGATTCGGGTGACACGGTGACTACCGCATTATATACGTCGACGTCCTCGCCCTCTCCGACTTGCCAGAACGACGTGACAAACATAGTAACGTCATTGGCAGAAGCAAGATTTTCAAAAAAGCGAAGCATATGCGGATATTCGTTCGTCACATACGGCACTGCCGTCTCCGTCCACACGACAATTTCCGCGCCGTCCTCGGCGGCGTCGTCCGTCAAGCGCTTGTACACGGACGCGACGTTATCGAAGCTGTTGTCCTTCCATTTGTCCGTAGATGAAATGTTCCCCTGCAAGACCGCGACGTCAACGGCATCTTCAGCCGAATCATCAGCGCGCAATATCGAAACAACCGCTCCGAGGCAAAGATTGACAGCGAACACCGACGCGGCAAGCGCGAGTGAAACGGTAGCCTTTTTGTTTTCGTGCACGATCACGGAAAGGATCGCCTTCGCCGCATATCCGTTGACCGCAACGATGGCAAACGAGATAAAATACGATCCGAAAAGCGACGCCGCGCCAACGAACACCGGCACGTACGCCTGACCGATCGCAAGTCTGCCCCACGGAACACCCGCCCACGTCAGCGTTTGCATCCATTCGAAAAATATGTAGATCGCGCCGAATATCAGCGGACGAAGCATCGGCTTTGCGAATCTGCTTCGTGCCGCGAGAACGAAAAGCGGCACCTGAAGCATCGCAAACGATGCCTGCAGAAGCGGAAGGCCCAACCAAGCCGCAAGCACGGCGCCAAGCGCCGCCGACGGTGTAAGTCCCGTAAAATCAAGCGGATACATAGTTAAAAACCAGTACCACACCGTCAGATAGTACGGATAAAAATATGAAAATCCGATACCAAGTGCACGGCGGGCCCCCGGCTTCGTCTCTGCCATCCAAAAAAGGAGGACAAGAAACGGTATCATCGAGAACCATTCGACAGCCGCGGGAACGAAATACGACACGCATATTCCCGTCAGCACGCCCGAGATCGGCGCCATCAGATAAAAGAGCTTGTTTTTCATAAGAGTCCTCTTCAAGAATGTATTAAAATGCCGAGGGAGACAAAGCCTCCCTCGGCACACGACTCAAAGTCATTTCGCGTTTTTGAATTCGCGCATAAAGTCGATCGTTTTGCGGTCAACGGAAAAGCTTTTTCCGTTAAGGTACGCAAGCTCGCCCTCGTAATCTCCAAGCTCGAAGACCACTTTATACGCGCAAAGTGCCTGAGAACGATACCCCTTCGCCCTGTCGGACAGATTCTTGCCGTACCGTCCCTCTCCGAGGAGAGGCCAGCCCGCGTGCTCCATATGAGCGCGGATCTGATGAGTACGTCCCGTGACGAGCTCGATCTCGCAAAGCGAAAGCTCACTGTCACCGCCACCGACTGTCTCAAGACGTTTATATTTTGTCACGATCGGCTTGGCTCCGGGCACGCTTTTGTCATACACACGCACGCCGCCGTCGCCCTCACGTCTGAGGAACCCCTTCAGCGTAGCCGACGCGGGCACGGGCTTGCCGTGAACGGCACAGAGATAATACTTGCCGATCATACGCTCCTTGATAATCGCGTTCATCTCGCGGAGCGAGACCGCATTTTTTGCCGCGATAACAAGACCGCGAGTGTTTCTGTCTATCCGGTTACAAAGCGCGGGCGCAAACGTGTTTTCACGCGCGGGATCGTACTCTCCGCGCCCGTACAGATACGCCTGGATGTGACCGATAAGCGTATTCTTGTCGTCAGATGCTTCGCCGTCCGCATCGCCCGAATGGACGAGCACTCCGACGGGCTTATCGCATATAATGATATTGTCGTCCTCATAAACGACGTTGACCTTCGGCTTGATCGACGTTACGGCGGTGTTCTTCGCCGTGTCGGGGAAGAATTCGTCACTGATAAAAAGCTTGATCTCGTCTCCGACGGAAAGCATCATCGACGGCTCAGCCTTTTTGCCGTTAACCTTAACGCATTTCTGGCGTATATATTTATAAAGGAGGGATTTGGGCATCCCCACAGTCGCTTTTGCCAGAAACTTATCGAGCCGTTGACCGCCGTCGTTCGCACCGACGGTGAGAAGTCTCATCAGATGGTGCCGAAGATTCTGTCGCCTGCATCACCGAGGCCGGGAACGATATACTTATTCTCGTTGAGGTGGTCGTCAACAGCGGCAATATAAAGATCTACATCGGGGTGCATCTTCTGGAGATATTCGATTCCCTCGGGTGCGCCAACGAGGCACATAAGTCTGATGTGCTTGCAGCCCTGATTCTTCAGGATGGTGATCGAGTCAACGGCGCTGCCGCCCGTTGCGAGCATCGGGTCAGACAGAACAACAAGTCTGGACGCGATATCGTCGGGAAGCTTATTGTAGTAAAGCACGGGCTGATGTGTGTCGTGATCTCTGTAAAGACCGATATGTCCAACCTTTGCGGCGGGAACGATCTTCAAAAATCCGTCGGACATACCGAGGCCTGCGCGGAGGATCGGCACGATAGCGAGCTTCTTGCCCGATACCTGCTTCGCCGTCATTTTGCAGATGGGAGTTTCGATCTCATAATCCTCAAGGGGAAGATCTCTTGTGATCTCGTAAGACATAAGCATAGAGATTTCATAAAGAAGCTCACGGAATTCCTTTGTTCCCGTGTTCTTGTCGCGCATAATGGAAAGCTTATGTGTGATAAGCGGATGATCTATTACATGTACCATAGTTGGAGTTCCTTTCGGTCTTTTATTTAATATAATTATACCCCCGAGCGGATTTTATTGCAATAGCAATTGTGGACCAAACTCCCGTTTTTTTCGCTGATTTCGTAAAAATTTATAAAATTAAGCTCAAATAGCCCCTAATTTTCAACAAACGATTAATTTACATAAAAAGTGACAGATGATATAATTAAGCAAGAAATTCCCTTTACCGAAAGGCAAACGCTATGAAAAAACTCCGTGCAGGAATCGTAGGCGCGACCGGTATGGTCGGTCAGCGCTTCATCACTCTTCTTGAAAATCACCCTTATTTTGAAATATCCGTTCTCGCGGCATCTCCCCGTTCCGCAGGCAAGCCGTACAGCGAAGCTGTCGGCGGGCGTTGGAAAATGGCAACCCCCATACCCGAGTGTGTCCGCGATATGACAGTATATAACGCCGCAGACGTCGAAACCGTATCCTCTCTCTGCGACTTCATCTTCTGCGCAGTCGATCTTAAAAAGGACGAGATCCTCGCGCTTGAGGAAGCATACGCAAAGGCGGAAACTCCCGTCGTCTCCAACAACTCCGCAAACCGCGGTGTTCCGGACGTACCGATGCTCATCCCCGAGATCAACGACTCTCACCTCGCCGTTATTCCTTATCAGCAAAAACGACTCGGTACAACCCGCGGCTTCATCTGCGTAAAGCCGAACTGCTCCATCCAGAGCTACGTTCCCATGCTCACTCCCCTGCTCCGCTTTGGAATCAAGCGCGTCATCGTTTCAACGTATCAGGCTATCTCCGGCTCCGGTAAAACTCTCGCGGAAACTCCCGAAATGCACGACAACGTCAAGCCCTACATCTCCGGCGAGGAAGCAAAGAGCGAGCTTGAGCCGATGAAGATTTGGGGAACCGTCAAGAACGGCTTGATCGTTAACGAAAAAAACATCAAGATCTCCGCGCATTGTGTCCGCGTTCCCGTATCCGACGGTCACCTCGCATCCGTTTTCGTTGAGTTTGAGGAAAAGCCCACCAAGGCTCAGATCATCGAGGCTTGGAAGAATTTCAAGGGCAAGCCTCAGCTTCTCTCACTGCCCTCAGCTCCCGAGCAGTTCATCACATATTTCGAGGAAGAGGACCGTCCGCAGACAGCCCTTGACCGTGACATCGGCAATGGCATGGGCGTAAGCGTCGGCAGACTTTGCGATGACACGATCTTTGATTACAAGTTCATCGGTCTGTCACACAACACGCTTCGCGGAGCCGCAGGCGGCGCACTTCTCTGCGCAGAGCTTCTCTGCAAGGAAGGATACCTCACTTCTAAATAAAATGAACAAAATTATTTCCGATATTTTCATTTTTATGTTTATTTCGACGCGCTTTTATGATATAATGTAATTGCGAAGCGGGGTATCCCGTTGCGTAATTCAATAAAGGCGGTAAAGACACATGAAAACAACGATTATCGGAAAGCAAATGAACGTGTCGGAAGACTTAAAGGCTCTTGTGACGAAGAAACTTTCAAAATTTGACAAGTTCTTCAAGGACGGTGCCGAAGCCTTCGTAACCTTTAACCGCAGGCACGACCAGGAATGCCTTGAGATCACGATCTCGGCAAACGGAACTCTCTTCCGCAGCGAGAAGAAGCACTCCACCTTCCAAAACGCTCTCGACGAATGCGTTGAGGCGATTGAGCGTCAGATCAGAAAGAACAAAACGCGACTTGAAAAGCGTCTGCGCGAGGGCGCATTTGCCGCGCCCGTCGAAGATCCCGCTCCCGCCCCTGTAGAGGAAGAAAAGGAGCTCATCATCCGCACAAAGAAGTTCCCGTTCAAGCCTATGACACCCGACGAGGCGATCCTGCAGATGAATCTGCTCGGCCATGAATTCTTCGTTTTCGTGGATTCTCAGTCGGAGGACACCTGCGTTGTTTACAAGCGCGACGACGGCAACTACGGACTCATCGTCCCCGAAAAGTAAATGACATAAAAGTAAAGCGGAACCTTTCGGTTCCGCTTTTTTTGTTGTTCAAAAACAAATTTTATTCCGCATCGGATTCCTGCGACTTGTCGCGCTTCTTGGCGCTTCTCTTGACAGAGATCAAAATCACGATCACAATTACAATCGGCAGTGCCACCCACGGAATCACAGCCGCTATCACAACGACCACTCCCTGGAAGAAATCTCCGAGTGCCTCTACCGAGTCGGCAAACGCCGCCGCGATCCTCTCACCGAACGTCTCCGGATCCTCTACTTCCTCGGTCAGCTCCTTGACCTCCTGAAGGTTTACAGTAACCGTAGAATATGCAGACAGCGAATCATACTTGTTCAATGTTCCCGTATAGGATTCTATCTGATAGAGAACGTTTGTCAGCGCGTCGTCAAGGATTATGATCTCATCAAGAGATTTTGCTTCCTCAAGCAGAGCCATATATCTGTCGCGCTGTGCTTCAAGCGACGCAAGACGTGCCTCGATGTCATAATACGATTCGGTCACGTCGTCGGTCGTAACGTTGATGGAAAGAAGATTGCCCACTCCTTCCAGATCGCCCTTGAACTCGTCAAGACGCTCGGAGGGGATACGGAACACGATGTGAGAGTATCTGTTTCCGTTGCCGTATACGCCGAGACCGCGTTCCTCGGACGTTTCAATGTATCCGCCGAGCTCGGATGCGCGAGATTTCACAGCGGAAACGGCGGCATCATATTCCGTAGATTCAATCGAAACGGTAACGTATTGGATGCGCTTGCGCGATGTCTCGGTCACCGCTTCAAGTGCACCGAGCGATCCGAGTCCCGCAGACGAATCGCCGTAGTAGCCCTCCTCCTTGGGCTTTTCGACGTAATCTTCAAGCGCGCCGCCGGGCGCGTTATTGTCGCTTGCCCCCGGATAATAAACGTCGCCCGCGGCTTCCATATCGCTTGCCGCACCGCAGGACACGAGCGACACAAGCATCAAAGACGCGATCAAAACGGATAAAATTCTCTTTGTTTTCATAGTGTACCTCCAACGTATTTCAGAGTGTATTTTGTGTCTTTACTTATATAGACGCAAAAAATCCCGAAAAGTTCCCTTATAAACAAAAAAACACGCAAAAATTTTCATTCTTGCGTGTTTTTGGTGTGAAGCAGGTGTCTGCCGCTTGCAGCAAAGCGAAGCTTTCGCGCTTGTTTGCTTCGATTAAAACAAAATCAAGACGCGAAACAGGTGACCTCATTTTTGGCAAAGCAAAGCTTTCGCGCTAACATTACTTCAGTTTGAGTTAAGCATACGCTAATCCTCGGCACCGCACTCCGTGCGGCGAAACGGGTTCGGTTCCCGTTTCGCGAGGATTTTATGCGCGAAACAGGTGACCTCATTTTTGGCAAAGCAAAGCTTTCGCGCTAACATTACTTCAGTTTGAGTTA
>JAZNXW010000004.1:0-336816 GCA_045594085.1 Eubacteriales bacterium
TATCGTAGGGTCTGATTCCGCCCTTCGGGTAAAACAAAAAACACCCTTTTGGGTGCTTTTTGTTTTAGGCGCCACCCGGACGGCACTTTCGTGCCTATCGTAGGGTCCGATTCCGCCCTTCGGGTAAAACAAAAAAACACCCTTTTGGGTGCTTTTTGTTTTAGGCGCCACCCGGAATCGGACCGGGGATAAAGGTTTTGCAGACCTCTGCCTTACCGCTTGGCTATGGCGCCGAATATGCTGTTTTCAATCTGTGACTATGACAGTATACCACAACTGTTTTCAATTTGCAATAGGCGAAGGCAAAAAAATTTTCGTCTTCGCCCATGCTTTTTTGTCACGTTTGTCCGCTTGCGGCACTTTTTTGCCGTTCTTTCCCGAAAATTCCGCGCAAATAGCCGATGTCCTCGGACGTGACCGCGCCCGTCACGATCAAAAACGCCGCGTAAAGCGCCGCTGTCGCTGTCACGGAGAGGGCGACGGAGCCTCCGCAGGCGGACGTCGAAACGTATCTGACCGCCGCTGCGGCAAACGTCGCGGACGCAAGCGGGCGCAGGAGCCACCTAAAAAGCTCCGCTCTCATTCCCGTGACCGAGATCAGCTTCCATATTGACAGACTTGCGTTGATGAGCTCCGAGACGATGATGGTGGCGGCGTAGCCTTTAACGCCGAAAAGCGGTACGAGCGTCCACACAAGCAAAACCGAGATTGCGGCATCCGCGACGTTGACGCGCATACAAAACATCTGCCGTCCGAGTCCCTTCAGCATACTGTCTGCGGCTGTATCGAGGTACATCACGGGAATAACGGGTGCGAGCATAAGAATGTACGTACCCGCTTCGTCGCTGTCGTAGAGCGCGATACCGAGCTCGCGCGAGAATGCCGCCATTATGACGGCTGTACCGACGGCGAAGATGAGAGTCGAACGAAAAACGAGCCTCGAAACGTGGCGTATGCGCTCCGTCTCGCCTCGCGCGCGGCAAATTGACAGCTCGGGAACGAGAAGCGACGTGAACGAGCCGAGCACCGCATACGGAAACAGCACGACGGGCATGACCATGCCGTGCAGGACGCCGTAGGAGGCGAGCGCGGCGGAGTAGGAACTGCCACTTTTACGGAGTCCGCGCGGGATCAGGATGTGCTCGAGGGTGACGAGTCCGCTTCTGACGTATGAGGAGACTGCGACGGGCAGAGCTGTCGAAAGCAGGCTTACCGCCGCGTCCGATCTTGTTTCGGAAGAAAGCTCCGTCGGGGATTCCGCCGGCGGTGCGGTTTTGGGGCTCGGCGCCACCGGATGCGGATTTTTTGGATAATTTTGGCGTTTATCCGCCACATACAGCCAAAACGAAGTGACAAATCCGCCCGTTTCCGCCACCGCCCCGCCGAACGAAACTGCAGCGAGCGCGGGTTCAAGTCCATACGGCGCCACAGCAGTCAGCGCGCATATGGTAACAGCAATCTTCACTGCCTGCCCCGCAACCTGCGCCGCAGCGTTCTTCGCGACGCGCCTACAGGCGTTGAAATAACCCGAAAGTGCGCTCGCGAGCGCGGTCATAGGCAGAGTTACGGCGAATATACGAAGCGATTCGACAGTCCTTGCGTCACCAAGCAGCGTCGTGCCGATGTAATCGGCTCCGAAAAAGAGAACCGCGCCCGCAAGCCCACCGAAAGCGGCGGAATAAATCGACGTAACGACAGCAACGTTTCCGAGACGGCGTGCAGCCGACTCCGCAGATGCGGTCACGACGGTTTCCGCGACGAGACGCGTGACCGCAAGTGCCACGCCGGACGTGGCAAACGTGACGGCAAAGCCGTATGCGGAACCGACGAGAGTGAGTATTCCCATTCCTTCGGCGCCGATCTTTTCCGTTATGTATACGTTGAACGCGACGGCAATGCTCCGCATCAGAAGCGCCGAAAGCGAAAGCAGTATCGCGTTGTAAAAAAAGCGTTTTACGTCGCGCATCATAAATTCCTTTCCGCCGCCCTTGGCGGCTCAAATAAAAGCGTGAAACGGGCAAGCTATCGCACGCCGTGCATGAAGCTTTCACGCCGCTGTTGCCGCGGCGCCTAAAAATACATTCTCGCAAATCCTCGGGACCGCGCTTTCGCGGCAAAACGGGTTGGGTCCCGTTTTGCGAGGATTTTAAGCGTGAAACGGGCAAGCTATCGCACGCCGTGCATGAAACTTTCACGCCACGTATCTTTATATATACGCGGCGGAGATCTTTTTCAGTACAAGACATAAGCGCCGCCCGACACCGACGTTTATGCAAGCCAAGCCCGTCGAGGCTTCAAGTTTTGGCTGTTTATTCGTCGGAATATGAAATTTTATGACTTTTTTGCATACCTCTATTGAATTTCATTCAATCAGGATGTATAATACAAAATATCTTATACCGCGCGGCACACGCCGCAGAAATCGGAGACACACAATGGAAATCAGAAATGCACATTTGAAAGAAATTTACGATAAACTTGCCGTAACGAACGCAAACGAGCCCGAGTTCCTTCAGGCTGTCGGTGAAGTATTCGAATCCCTCTCCCCCGTAGCAGACAAACGCCCCGATTACATCAAGGCAGGCGTTTTTAAGCGCATCGTTGAGCCCGAGCGCTTCATCCAATTCCGCGTAAGCTGGGTAGACGACAACGGCGAAGTACAGGTCAACCGCGGCTACCGCGTACAGTTCAACTCCGCGATCGGTCCGTACAAGGGCGGTCTCAGACTTCACCCGAGCGTAAACGGATCCGTCATCAAGTTCCTCGGATTTGAACAGATCTTCAAAAACGCGCTGACGACACTCCCCATGGGCGGCGGCAAGGGCGGCTCTGACTTTGATCCCAAGGGCAAGAGCGACAACGAGATCATGCGCTTCTGCCAGAGCTTCATGACGGAGCTTTACCGTCACATCGGTCCCGACACAGACGTGCCCGCAGGTGACATCGGCGTAGGCGCGCGCGAGGTTGGATATCTGTTCGGTCAGTACAAGCGCCTCACCAACACGTTCACGGGCGTTCTCACAGGCAAGGCGATCCCGTCCGGCGGCTCTCTCGTAAGAAAGCAGGCTACGGGCTACGGGCTTTGCTATTTCACAAACGAAATGATCCGCGACGCCGGCTTCTCCTTTGACGGCGCAACGGTCATCGTTTCCGGATCCGGCAACGTTGCACTTTATGCGTGCGAGAAGGCGCAGTCCTTCGGCGCAAAGGTTGTTGCAATGAGCGACTCCTCCGGATACGTCTACGACGCAAACGGAATCAATCTTGACGTTCTCAAGCAGATCAAGGAGGTTGAGCGCGCGAGAATCAAGGTATACGCAGAGCGCGTTCCCGGAGCCGTTTACACCGAAGGCTGCCGCGGAATCTGGTCTGTGCCGTGTGACATCGCGCTTCCTTGCGCAACTCAGAACGAGCTGAACGGCGAAGAAGCGGCGATCCTCGTCAAGAACGGCTGCCGTGCCGTTGCCGAGGGCGCAAATATGCCGTCCACACCCGAGGCTGTTGCTTGCTTCCAGAAAAACGGCGTCCTGTTCGGACCTGCAAAGGCTGCAAACGCAGGCGGTGTTGCGACAAGCGGACTTGAAATGACTCAGAACTCGATCAGACTCTCCTGGTCGTCGGAGGAAGTGGACGAAAAGCTCCACGGAATCATGAAGAACATCTACGCAGCGGCAAAGAACGCGGCAGAAGAGTACGGTATGCCCGGCAATCTCGTTGCAGGCGCGAACATCGCAGGCTTCCTCAAGGTAGCGGACGCGATGGTTTGGCAGGGTATCGCATATTAATGAAGAAAAAAGCACCCGAAAGGGTGCTTTTTTTATGAGGCGAGGCAGCTGCGTGCTCGCCGGGCGAGCGCGCTTCGAGGACACACGCTCGACGTTTGTTAGATGTCGTACTTTTGCCCGCGGCAGCAGAAAGTAAGTGATGCCAAAGGCATCACGCAAAAGCCCCGCTAAAGGGGAAAGGCTTCCCCTTTAGAATCCCTTTCAGGGGGCTTCCCTCCACAACTCATCACGAGGAAAGCTCAAGCTTCAGCGTCACTCCATTCGCTTACCTCATTGACCGCGGTTTCGTGCGCAAAAAGCGCATCTTCAACATCGCGGAGTGTGTTCGACGTTTGCGAAGCTAAAGCTGATAAGCGAGAAGAAGGTGCCGTCACCGCGCACGCAGTGCGCGTCACTGCACAAACACAAAAAAAGCACCGCATTTCTGCGGTGCTTTCTTCTCAATAATATATTTCTTCAAGCCGCTGGTGTTTCTTAAAAACAATGAAAAAGAACACAAGCTGTATCGCAAACGTCACCGTCCACGATATTATGTAGGACAGGTACAGACAATCCGGCGTGTGGAAACGCGGCTGTGCGAAAACGGTGTATATCCAGACGATGCGCAGTCCGCATACGCCGAGCACGGAGATGAGCATCGGCCCGACGGACTCTCCCAGTCCGCGGAGCGCGCCCGTCGTTACGTCCATAAGTCCGCACAGGAAATATGGTAAACAGATGTAGGACAGACGTATCATTCCGTATTCGATGGCTTTTTGTGAGTCGGTTATGTAAATTCCGAGCAGCTTCTCTCCGAAGGTGTAGCCCGTCACACCCGTGACGATTCCGACGACGCTGACAGAGATGAGGCAGTAGAAAAGTGTCTTTTTCACGCGGTCAAGCTTGTGCGCGCCTGCGTTTTGTCCTGTGAAATTGACCGCCGTCTGATGGAAAGCGTTAAGACAGACGTATACGAAGCCCTCAATGTTTCCCGCCGCGGCGTTTCCGGACATAAATACGTCACCGAATGAGTTGACGGACGACTGAATTATAACGTTCGAGATCGAGAAAAGCGAGCCTTGAATGCCTGCGGGGAGTCCGATTCTGATCATTTTGAGGAGCTCCGGCTTATGGAACTTCATCTTTCTCGGATCAAAACGGCACGCATCCGTGCGTCTCATCAGCGCAATGACGACGAGCACGGCTGAAACCGCCTGCGAGATCGTCGTCGCAAGGGCAACGCCCGCGACGTTCATTTTAAAGCAGATGACGAAGAAGAGATTGAGCGCGACGTTGACAACACCCGCAATAAAAAGGAAGACAAGGGGGCTTTTCGTGTCTCCTGCCGCGCGGAGTATGGATGCGCAGAAGTTATAGATGAGCATAAATATAATACCGCCGAAATAGATGCGCATATAGAGCGCGGAGAGAGGACGGACTGTGTTCGGCGTGCCCATCAGACGCAGAAACGTCTCGGATCCGAGTACGCCCACGATCGTGAGAAATACTCCGCTTACAAGGGCAGTGGGGATCGCGGTATGTATTGTGCGGTGCACGGTTTCGTCCTCGTGTGCGCCGAGCGCGTGCGCGACGGAAACACCCGCACCTACGGAAAGGCCGATGAAGAGATTTACGATGAGATTCGTGATCGCGCCTGTCGCACCGACCGCGGCAACGGAAACGCTTCCGCAGTAACGTCCGACGATAATGAGATCGGCGGCGTTGAAAAGAAGCTGAAGAATGCTTGTGAGTATGATCGGGATCGTGTAGGTCACGATGTTTTTGAAAAGCGGACCTTCCGTCATTGAGCGGTTCTGCATCGAATTTATCTCCTTTCGGTTCGTTCATCCGATATTATAATACTTTTTTCGCAAAGTACAAGTATCTCGGCGGCTTTTTGCGTGATTTTTGCGCACGCACAGCTCCCGCAGATGAAAAAAGTGCAAAAAACTATTTATTTTTTACCGCAGATGCGATATAATGAAGAGTGGACGGAGCTCCGTCCCGTAAAATTTGATAACAAAGCCTAACGGCAAAGAAAGGAAGTATACCATGAACAAGTTTATGCTTAACGAGACCTCCTACCACGGCGCGGGCGCGATCGCGGCAGTGCCGCAGGAGATCAAGAACAGAGGCTTCAAAAAAGTATTTGTAGCAACTGACCCCGACCTCATCAAATTCGGAGTTTCCGCAAAAGTAACGGATCTTCTCACTGCCGAAGGCATTGAATATACCGTTTATTCCGATATCAAGGCTAACCCCACCATTGAAAACGTACAGGGCGGCGTTGCTGCATTCAAGGCATCGGGCGCGGACTGCATCGTAGCTATCGGCGGCGGCTCCTCCATGGACACCGCAAAGGCTATCGGTATCATCATCACAAACCCCGAATATGAGGACGTTCGTTCCCTCGAGGGCGTTGCTCCCACGAAGAACCCCTGCGTTCCGATCATCGCTGTGCCCACGACGGCAGGAACAGCGGCAGAGGTTACGATCAACTACGTTATCACGGACGTTGAAAAGAAGCGCAAGTTCGTCTGCGTTGACGCACACGATATCCCCGTTGTTGCAGTTGTTGACCCCGATATGATGTCCACGATGCCCGCCGGTCTCACCGCCGCAACAGGTATGGACGCGCTCACTCACGCGATCGAGGGCTACATCACCAAGGGTGCTTGGGAGCTTTCCGATATGTTCCACATCAAGGCTATCGAGATCATCGCCCGCTCGCTCCGCGGTGCCGTCAAGGGTACACCCGAAGGCAGAGAAGGCATGGCACTCGGTCAGTACGTAGCAGGTATGGGCTTCTCCAACGTCGGACTCGGCGTTGACCATTCCATGGCACACACTCTTTCCGCATACTATGATATGCCTCACGGCAAGGCTTGCGCAACTCTTCTTCCCGCAGTTATGGCGTATAACGCAGAAGCAACGGGCGAAAAGTACCGCGAGATCGCACGCGCAATGGGCGTTGCAGGCGTTGACGCAATGACGCAGGAAGAATACCGTAAAGCGGCTGTTGACGCTGTTGCACAGCTCGCAGAGGACGTTGGCATCGTTTGCTCGCTCAAGGGCATTCTCAAGGAAGAGGACGTACATCAGATGTCCGTTGACGCGTACAACGACGCTTGCCGTCCCGGCAACCCGAAGGATACCTCCATCGAGGAGATCGAGGCTCTTTACAGAAGTCTTATGTAATGATTTCGCTTCGCGAACAAAAAAGCACCCGAAAGGGTGCTTTTTTATGATGTTAAAACCCCGACAGACGCTTGAAAGTCTGTCGGGGTTAGTTTGTTCTGTTCGATAAACTTTAATTTGATTGACAGTTACCAAATGAACGGTATCAAGCGATATTTGACCTTTTGCTTATATTCACGATATCCGCTCAGTTCTTTTTCGAGGAACTCTTCTTCTCCTTTAATCCTTTTTGCAATTATAAATGGATACACAAGAAAAATCAAAAAAGAATATAAAGAACCCAGCACCAGTGGCATCGATAAAAACAGAAGTAATGTTACGCTATACATCGGGTGTCTGACGATACCATATAAACCTGTATCTATTACCTTTTGGTTTTCTTGTACCTCAATAGTGCGGCTGAGATATGTGTTTTCTCTGAGCACTTCGGCATAAAGGACGTATGCAGCAAGAAAAATGACGGAAGCCCCGATCACAACGCCTCTTGGTAGCATGGGCCAATCAAAGCGAAAGTTCACCCCTGCCATGATAAAGCCTGCTAAAAACATAAGACCGCTTAATTTTACAACCAGGCTTTGCTCTTGCTGCTTTTCTTTTGCATTAAGTCGACTTTTTAACAGACCGGGATTTTTGAACATCATTACAATTCCCGCAAAAAACATCGGAATAAATAAAATGCCCATAAATAACCAGCCGTTAAAAAACGAAAGCGTTCCTGCAGGCAAAAATAATAACACCCCAACCAAAACAACACCTAATAAAAACTTCGTGATTGCCTGTATGAATAATTTAGCTGTCATAGTAATTCACCTCGCCAAATTCTTACTTATCGTTCTGCTTTATCGTCGGTTTCGCTTTTGTATCGCAGCAATTTATTCAATCACTATTCTGCCTTCGACGGAGCACTCAAGCTCGCCGTGCGACGACAGGTACTCCTCAAGCACGTCTATGCACGAAACGGCAACGACTCTCGGCTTCTCGATCGCGCCGAGCTCCTCGTACGTTACGTTCAAAAACGTCTCTATATTCGTAAAATGGAAGGTCTGCATTCCGACGGAAAATTCATCCTCATCTGTGATCTCGCGTCCGAAATAGCTGAACTCGCGGAGTTTTCTCTCTTCTCTCGAATACACGATCTTCAGTCCGTGCGAGAGCTGATAGAACTCCGTCCTGCCCACGAACGCCTCCTCGCGGAGCATATAAAGCATCATTCGGCGCAGGATCGCGCCCGTGACGCGGAACATATACACGCCGTCATCGAACGGGAACGCCTCCGTCAATCCGCCGTATGCCACCGTCGGGCCGAGCTCATCGCTTCTGATACTGCCCGAGCCGAGCAGCATTATATCAAGGCCCAGCGACTCGCGGAACACATCCGCGAACAGATTGCCGAGCTCCGTTTCCGCGTTGCGGACGGGATGCGTGAAAGATCCCTTGAATTTTGTGATGATCCGCTCGTATTTGCGGTCCGTTGCCGCTTTGTACGCCGCTACTGTTTCCTCAAGCTCGTGATCACGGATCGTATCTGCGGACGTCACGGGAACACACTGCCACTTATACGATTCGATGACATTTTTGTCCGTATCTATGACAAAATCGAATCTGCCGATGATATCCGTGCCTGTGCCCGCGTGCGCGATGACTATATCGTTGACGACGACGGGCTCGGTCATAAACGTATGCGAATGTCCGCCCAGAATAAGATCAACTCCCCATTCCGGATCGAGCTCGGCGGCGAGCTTTTTATCAGCTTCGACGCCGATATGCGTCAAAAGCACCGTCAGATCGACGTCTCCTATATTCTCGCGCAGAGTGCAAATCTTACCTATCTCCGATGCCGCATCGGAGACCTCGATAAAATTGCCTATGATCGGGTCCTGTTTAGTCTGTGCAAGCGCCTCCTCGGTGATGACACCGATGAAAAGGATCCTCATTCCGTCACGTTCGAGGACGACGGAGGGCATAAACAGATGCGTGCCGTTCGGCTTTATCCGCAGATTTGAATTGATGACGGGGAATTTCGCACATTTATCTATAAAAAGCAAATGCGGAACGCCGTAATCGAGCTCGTGATTTCCGACCGTAACGACGTCCGGCGCGAGCTTATTGATGATCTCGACTGTCGAGGTGCCGCGGTACTCCTCATCTATAACTGAGCCGCGGAAAATGTCGCCCGAGATCGTATATATTACGTTTTCCTTCTCACGTTTGACCTTATTGACGTAGCCCGCAAGGAGCGAGATACCGCCGACGGCGACGCCGTCCCGCATCTCGGACAAAAAGTCGCCGTGAAGGTCATTTGAATGGAGAATTGTCAGAGTTTTCTTGTTTTTCATTGTTTCGCTTCGTTATACGGAGCCTGTCAGCTCCTTAATTATAATATTTATTGCACGCACAGCCTCGTTAAGCGGCAGGGAGGGCGTGCCCTCCTTTTTGTCCGCCGTCTGCTCCGGGATGAACGGTATATGGACGAATCCCGTCCGCGTTTTCGTTTCCTCTGTGACTGCCAAAGCCTCGTACATCACGCGGTTACAGACGAAGGTACCTGCCGAATTCGACACGTATGAAGGTATGCCCTCCGCGCGCATGGCTTCTGCAAGTGCGGTTACGGGCAGAGTTGCAAAATACGCCTCTTTGCCGTTCGGATCAACGGGGGTATCCGTATACTTTACGCCGTCGTTATCGGGCGCGGAGGCATCCATACAGTTGATGGCGACGCGCTCGGGCGTAACGCCGTGTCTGCCGCCCGCCTGGCCGAGCATCAGGACAAAATCGGGAGTCTCCTCCGCGATCGCAAGCCTCAGCGTCTCGGGCGCGCGGCTGTACGAGGTCGGAAGCAGTCGCTTCACGACTGTTGCCGTGTCCGTTTCCGCATCCAGACGCTCAAGCACGAGCGCGGACGGATTGATCGCTTCGCCGCCGAAGGCATCAAACGCTGTTACGAGTATTTTATGCCGTAAGTTTCCCACAGGTGTTATCCTTTCATTCGCGAAAGCGCGTCAAGAAGTGCGTCACGATCGTTCGGAACCGCATCCGTAATTACGAGCTCGAGCAGCTTTTCAAGCGCTTCACCGACGCCCTTCCCCTCAGCGACGCCCATCGCCATCACGTCAGCGCCGCCGACAGCGAGCATTGCGGGCGTTACACAGTCCGTTTTCGCCTCATCAAGGATCAAAACGAGACGATTCTTCTCATTTTCGTCGATAGCGGCCGTTATATACTGCATTTCTATCGCGCGCGCGACGAGATCGGCGCCGTTTCGGCGCAGGACGCGCCTTATCGAGGCACGGTCGGTGAGCTTCATCTGTGCAAGAGAGGTAACCGCTCTGACCGCGCGCTGTGAGGCGCCGTCGGATTTGAGCTTTTCGAGGTCACTCGCTCCGTCGGGCGAGCCGAAAAGCAAGGACAGACGCAGAATGAGCTCGGGCTCGGACGCTCCCACCGCACAGACGGCGGCGGAATAGTCATGCGCAAACGCGGATGGGATTATAAGCCTCATCACAGGCTCATACGCGAGAAGGATCCTCTCCGCACCCTTCCCCGTGACAAGACGGAACAGCTCCGCGCACACGCGTTCCGCGGAGATATTTTCAAGCAGGTGCTTATTTTTCAGTATTGATTCGGAGGTATCCGCATCTATATTGAAGTCAAGGCAGGATGCAAATCGGAGCGCACGGAGGATGCGGAGTCCGTCCTCACCGAAGCGGCGGTCGGGCTCACCGACGCAACGGATAACGTGTGCGTCAAGGTCATCTCTGCCGCCGAACACGTCTACGATTCCGCGCTTGGGCGAATACGCCATCGCGTTCACCGTAAAATCGCGGCGCGACAGATCAAGCTCCAGCTTCGGCGTAAAGCTGACGGAGACGGGATGTCTGTTATCCCTGTACTCGCCGTCCGTGCGGTATGTGGTGATCTCGACGGGATCGCCGTCGGAGATCACGGTGACGGTGCCGTGCTTGATCCCCGTTTCGATGACGCGGAAGCCGTCAAAGCAAGCCTTTGTTTCCTCGGGAAGCGCGGACGTCGTTACGTCGTAGTCATGAGGAGTGACGCCGCGGCACATATCGCGGACGCATCCGCCCACTACGTACGCCTCGTACCCGTTTTCCTCGAGGATATCAAGGACTTTTATTATATTTTCGGGGATTTTGAATTGGGTCATAACGGATTCCTTTTTTCTGTGATATGGGGGCTTCTCGGGGAGATGCTGTGCGCACTACGTGCGCGGGACAGTGACGCGCCGCCTGCGGCGGCACGGATCGAGGACACACGCTCGGCGAGCGTGAGGTTTTGATACTTTTGTCCTCGGGCACAAAAGTATCGCAAAAACCCCGCTCTGGGGGAAGGATCCCCCCGAGACCCCTCTCTCTGCCGCACTCTCAATGTAACCACGGGGAGATTTCCAACTTCACTATCCCTCCAAAGATAATCTAACCGCGACGTCAGCTGGTGCGAACACACTCACGCGGAGGCGCTCGTACAGGCTAAGGGTGACAGCACCTTCTTCTCGTTTATTTGGGCAAAAAACGTGGGAATTTAGCTGAATGAACGTCGAACACACTCCGCGATGCTGAAGATGCGCTTTCGTTGCACGAAACCGCGGTCAATGAGGTGACTGACTGGAGTGATGCTGAAGCTTGAGCTTTCCTCGTGATGAGCTGTGGAGGAAAGCCTCCTGAAAGGGATTCTAAAGGGGAACCCTTTCCCCTTTAGCGGGGTTTTTGGTTTCTTTTGTGCCCGAGGACAAAAGAAACGCCCGTCTGGCGAAGACGCCGCGCGGCGAGCGCGCATAAGGGTTTCTCTCGTGTCCGTCGAACGTGTGTCTTCCCCTCGCTCGCGGAGCGAGCGTGAAGCCACACGCTCGCACAATTATCCCAAAATCGCGATGCCCTCGCCGTCGAGCGTCGCGGTAACCTCGCCCGAGGGCGTTTTTACCGTGACTTCGCCTGCTTCGGTCGAATTATTGATGATGACAAGCTTATCCGTCGCCGGATAATACGCACACTCAAACGCGGCGTCGGATGTCATATACACGTCCTCAAGCTCCTCCTTGTGCGCTGCCCAAAGGACGGAACGGTACAGAAGTCTCGCGTTTTCGGAGCTGTAAGTGAAGCCGGAGAGATAAACGCCTCTGCCGTCACCGAAGCGCTTTGCCGCGCCTACTACGTCGGATCCGTTTGCGAGAATTACGTCCGTATCGGCGCCGAGCGCGTAAACTCTGCCGACGTGGTTATGGAACACGGGCGTTTTTGCCGTGTCCTTCGTTATATAATGAGATTTTGTTTCAAAACGGTATTTTTCGAAACATACAGTCGCGCCGACCTCTTCATCAACGCCCATCACATCCGCCATGCGGAAGTGTCTGCCGAATCCGCGCACCGCTGACGGCTCACCGACGCCGATAAATCCGCCTCCGCGCGCAACAAATTCATTGATCGCCGCGGCAAGACGGTGAGATGACCATCTTTCGCCGCCCGACCACGCATCCCCCTCGCGGCCCGCATTGATGAGCACGTCGATATCGCCGGGTACACCGTTTTCCTCCACCTCGGCAAGCGAGATGGCTCTGACCTCAAACGGCTGACCTGCGAGCGCTTCATATATGTGATTGAGCGGAAGCTCGGGATGCTCGTGCATATGTCCGGAGCAGTTCCACGTTCTCATACTTCCCCACGACTGAAGAATACCGATGCGCACTCCCGTGCTCCAGGGCTTGCCCGCCTCGTGGAAGCTCTTGAGTGTGCGGAATTCGTCCGCGATCTTCGCGATCTCGTCATGGAACTCCGGGAAGGGCTCCGTCAAGGACAGATAGCCGCCCAGACCGATCCTGTCGATCTTCACGCGGAGCATCGCACGGCGCACGCACGCCCAATAGCGTCTTGCATCCGCGTCGGGATGACCGCCGGGAGCGAACGTGGGCTCGCCCTTGAGTCCCGTCGGGAACAGATACGGATGCAGGCGAAGCTCGTGCGTTTCTACGTCCGTCACGCCCGCGCAAAGACGCGCCTCAAACGCGTTAAACACGCACTTGATGAGTCCGTCGAAGCCAAATTCGGCAAATTTGCCGCTCCAAGGCTCGATTCCCACCCAGGTATCGTCATAGAAAACGTACGCGAGCTTGCCGTGTTTATGCACGACGTCGATGCACTCGCGTCCGAACTCGCGTACGAACTTGCCCGTATACTCCATCCAATCGCGGTAGCGATCGGTGGGCGGAGTATGCGTGGGATTATGTCTGTCTGCACGGATAAAATCCTCTGCGGTGAGACGGTAGCCGTACTCTTTTTCAAATCCGTCAAGCGCGATCGGATTAACGGCAAAGTCATAGCTGCCCCAGTCCGTATAAATGCTGCGCTGACGTGCATCCGCGCCCCAGATCCAAGTGAAATTATAGAACATTGACGTGAATCTGACCACCTTCGTCGCGGGATGCGCAAGGCACCACTCGTCAAGGTAGCGGAGGATCTCCTCGCGGACCTCGGGATAGCGCGGCTCGACCGCCATCAGATGTTCCTTATCACCCCAATCATTGGTGATATGGTTATACATCGAGATCTCTTCCCAGAGGCGGCGCGCCATAAAGCTGACAGTATAAAGATGGTAAGGCGCCGTGTCACGGATCGTTACCGTTTCCGTTTCGTGGTCGTAATCCCATTTATCGACAGAAACAAGCGTTCCGTCCGTGCGGTCCCACACCTCCCAGAGCTTTTTTACGTCGTCCGTCGGGCAAATATCGAACTGCGGACGGAAGTATTTCTCAAGCGGCTTTATCTTCAGCTCGCCGCCCGTCGAAAGGATCGGATCCGTCGAAAGGAAGTTGCGCTGAAGCATATCGGGATGCTTCTTCGCCCATTCGTTGACGGAACGGACCATACAGATCGTCGAATAGATCGGCACGCCCGAGGCGAGTATCTCGTCGGAAAGCTGTGTTCCGTCGCTGTCACGGATGCAGTCCGCGCCCCACTTTTCGCAAAGCTCGAGTGTCAGACGCTCGCATCCGGACTCACCGGGAAGTGTAAAGCCGCCTTTTGTTTTCATAGCCGTATGCGGGAAATGCCCGCGCTCCTTGTGTTATTTACGTTTCGCTTACATTATTTTACCACGCTCTTTCAGCAATTTCAACACCGTAAAGACGGTGTATGTCCAAAATATGTCCGTGTACGCCCGAATAACAGAGATTGCGCCCGCGCACAGAGACAGATTTTTTCGTGTTTCTCTCATATAATTATAAAAAACGTCCGAAATCAAGGGGAATAACGAAATGCAACTGCCTGCCGATGTAATATCCGCGCCGCGCGAGGTGCGCGACGTACCCGTAAAGCTTATACGACCGAATCCGCGCCAGCCGCGCCGCATCTTTGACGATGAAAAGCTCGCCTCGCTCACGGAAAGCATCATTCGATACGGCATCCTTCAGCCGATAACGTGCAAGCACTCGGACGGCGTCTACGAGATCGTCGCCGGTGAGCGCAGATTCCGTGCCGCTGTGCGCGCGGGATTCTACGCCGTGCCCGTCATTGTGATCGAGGCTGACGAAAATGAATCCGCGGAGCTTGCCATAATTGAGAATCTTCAGCGCGAGGATCTTAACATTTTTGAGGAAGCGAGCGCAATTTCTTCATTAATATTTATATACCGACTAACGCAGAGCGAAGCCGCAGAGCGGCTTGCCGTGTCGCAGTCCTACATCGCGAACAAGCTTCGGCTGCTTCGCTTCACAGACGAGGAGCGCGCCATGATCCTTGATGCGTCGCTGTCCGAGCGCCACGCGCGATGTCTTCTGCGTCTCACAGACGCGGACACGCGCAAAAGCGCGCTTTCGCACATCATTGCCCGCGGAATGAACGTGTCTGCGTCAGAGAAATACGTCGAGTCGCTGCTGTCGGCGCCGTCGAAGCCGCCGAGGACACAAAAGTTCATCTTCAAGGACCTCCGGCTGTTTTACAACTCTCTCGACCGCTCCGCAGAGTTGATCCGCGCATCGGGCGTGCCCGTGAAGATCGAACGCGACGAGACGTCAACGGGAGTGAGAATCACCGTCTTGATCGGAGATGTTTCACGTGAAACATAAATCGACAGCTCTCGCGATGTTTCACGTGAAACAAAAAAAGACTGCGCCCGCAGTCTTTTTTTGCTTTTCACTGAAAATTTGTACGCAGGTCCGCAAATTTGTTGACAAGCCGTTTATTTGTGATATAATGTTTGTATGTGCGGCGAAATCGCGCCGTCACCTTCATTTCAGATTAGCGTGAAAGCTCAGGAAATTATTATGGCATACATCATTTCATTTGCAAATCAGAAAGGCGGCGTCGGAAAGACGACCTCCGCAGTGAACGTCGCGGCGTGTCTCGCTTTCCGCGGCAAACGAGTGCTTTTGCTCGACATGGACCCCCAGGGCAACACAACAAGCGGCGTCGGCGTTGGCAAACGCGACTTGAAATACACCATGTACGAGGTTCTTCTCGGTCAGTGCGGTGTGAAAGACGCCGTAATTCAGACGAAATTCACGAATCTTTCGATAATTCCCGCGAACATTTCGCTCGCGGCAGCCGAATTTGACCTTGTTGACATTCAGGACCGTCAGTGGAGGCTCAAAAAAGCTCTCGAAGCGGTTGCAGATGATTACGACATTGTTTTCGTTGACTGTCCGCCCTCACTCGGCATACTTACCATCAACTCCCTCGCCGCATCCAACGGCGTTATCATCCCGATGCAGTGCGAATATTTCGCGCTCGAGGGCTTGTCTCAGCTTATGCTGACCATCAGAAAGATCAAACAGCTCTACAATCGCTCCCTTGAGATCACGGGAATCCTGCTCACGATGTACAATCCGCGCCTGAATCTCACAACTCAGGTCGTTGCCGAGCTCAAAAAATACTACGCGGACAAGATCTTCCGCACCCCCATTCTCAGAAACGTAAAGCTCAGCGAGGCTCCCAGCTTCGGAACTCCCATCATTTATCACGACAAAAACTCCAAGGGCGCACTTTGCTATCTTGCCGTTGCGGACGAGCTTTTGTCAAGAATTTGACGTATTTATCCCTATTGACATTATTATTTTTGCCGCAAAAGCGGCAGATTGGAGCCTTTTATGGCAAAAAAATCATCATTAGGCCGCGGCATCGACTCCATTTTCCTCGATAACGCCGTCGGCGGCGCGCTCATCACAGACAGCGACCGCATCTACAAGCTCAAACTTTCGTCTGTTGAACCCAGGCCGGATCAGCCTCGCAAGCATTTTGACGAGGACGCGCTCCGTCAGCTTGCGGATTCGGTGTCGGTTCACGGAGTTCTTCAGCCGATTCTCGTATCGGAATCGGAGCCCGGACGCTACTCTATCATCGCGGGCGAGCGCCGTTGGCGCGCCGCAAAGCTCGCGGGTCTTTCCGAGATTCCCGCTATCGTCCTCGATTTTGACGAGATGACGGCGGCGGAGATATCCCTGATCGAGAACATTCAACGCGAAAACCTCAATCCTTATGAAGAGGCGGAGGCATACCGCGCGCTCATATCGCAGTTTTCATTGACGCAGGAGGAGTTATCCGCACGCATCGGCAAGTCGCGATCCGCGATCGCGAACTCGCTCCGTCTGCTTGATCTGCCCGATTCCGTTGTACCGTTCGTCAAGAGCGGAGAGCTCACAGCGGGCCACGCACGCGCTCTTCTCTCCCTCCGCGATCCTTACGACATTCCCGTCCTCGCGGACAGGATCATCGAAAAGTCCCTCTCCGTCCGTGCAGCTGAGGCAATGGCGAAGTCCATGAACGCGAAGACGGACGAGGATCCTGAGCTCCCCGCAGCGCCCGCAGACCCCGTCAATTACGTTTCCGTGCTTGAGGACAGAGCGCGTACCGCGCTCGGACGTCCCGTAAAGATCGTTTCACGCGGTAAAAAACGCCGCATCGAGCTCGGATACGAGGACAACGAGGACCTCGAGGCCCTGCTCACCGCCCTCTGCGGCAACATCTTCGACGGTATATAATTTTAACTTTAGTTTTACATTATTTCCATTCTTTGTATTGTTAGAAAGGACATCACCCCATGCTTGACATAAAATTCGTCAGAGAAAACCCCGAAATCGTAAAGAAAAACATCGAAAACAAGTTCCAGCACGACAAGCTCCCCCTCGTTGACGAGGCTATCGAGCTCGATCTGAAGCGCCGCGCCTACATCGGCGAGACGGAAAACCTGCGCGCAGAAAGAAACCGCATCTCCAAGCAGATCGGTATGCTCATGGGTCAGGGCAAGAGAGAAGAGGCCGAGGAAACGAAGAAGAAGGTCGCTGAATTCGCGCAGAGACTTGCAGAGGTTGAGGTCCTCTCCAAGGAAGCGGACGAAAAGCTGACCGAGATCCTTATGCGTCTGCCCAACATCATCGATCCGTCCGTTCCGATCGGCAAGGACGACAGCGAAAACGTCGAGGTCGAGCGCTTCGGTGAGCCCATTGTTCCCGAATTTGACATTCCCTATCACACCGAGATCATGGAAACCTTCGCAGGAATCGACATCGACTCCGCCGGCAGAGTTGCCGGAAACGGCTTCTACTATCTGCTCGGTGACATCGCACGTCTGCACTCCGCAGTCACCGCTTACGCACGCGACTATATGATCGAGCGCGGCTTCACGTACTGCATCCCTCCGTTCATGATCCGCGGTAACGTCGCCGCAGGCGTTATGAGCTTCGCTGAAATGGATGCAATGATGTACAAGATCGAGGGCGAGGATCTTTACCTCATCGGTACCTCCGAGCACTCCATGATCGGCCGCTTCATCGACCGCATCCTTCCCGAAAACGAGCTTCCCTACACTCTCACGAGCTATTCCCCCTGCTTCCGCAAGGAAAAGGGCGCTCACGGCATCGAGGAAAGAGGCGTTTACAGAATCCATCAGTTTGAAAAGCAGGAAATGATCGTCGTCTGCCGTCCCGAGGAGTCCATGGAATGGTACGAGAAGATGTGGAGATACTCCGTTGAGCTCTTCCGTTCGCTCGACATCCCCGTGCGTCAGCTCGAGTGCTGCTCCGGCGACCTTGCAGACCTCAAGGTCAAGTCCTGCGACATCGAGGCGTGGAGCCCGAGACAACAGAAGTACTTCGAGGTATGCTTCTGCTCGAATCTCGGTGACGCGCAGGCGCGCCGTCTGAAGATCCGCGCAAAGGGCAAGGACGGAAAGACCTACCTGCCTCACACTCTCAACAACACAGTTGTTGCTCCTCCGAGAATGCTCATCGCGTTCCTTGAAAACAACCTCACCGCCGAAGGCAACGTCAAGATTCCCGAGGCACTCCGTCCTTACATGGGTGGAAAGGATATGATCTACAAAAAGTAAGATCTTATCCGCACGGTCGCACCGACTTTGAGGTGCCCGAAAATCAACGTCAGAAAGGAAAAATCATATGAATTTCGTCGGTTTATACGATAATTTCGAGCTTTTCAATCCTTTCATCTCCGTTAAGCTGATCGTTTGGGCTGTTTTTGCAGGCTTCGTCTTTGCGTCACTGCTCGCAATCTATCAGAAGCGTCTCATCGGAGGCGTCGTCAAGACAATGCTCGCAGAGGGCGCGACCTCGCCCGAGGGGGCGAAGACGGTATCCGAGCTCGGATATTCGACAGACTGGTTCGTTAAAAACGCGCTCCGCACGGACGTAACGCTCGCACGTTTCGTCTCGCGCATCGACAAGGAGCCCGGCGAGGACGAAGAGCCGAAGTTGACTCGCAGCGGACGTCCCGTAATCGACTTTGAAACGGCTCGCTTTTACATCCCCGAGGATCTGAAATACAAGGCAGAGGTCAGATACGCCCGAAAAGGCACCGATTTTGCGGCATTCGGCATATGCGTTGCGATCTTCATCGCCGCCGCATTCGCCGCCATCTTCCTCATCCCCGATCTTATCCAGCTCATCGACAATTTCATAGGCACGTTCCAATAAAAAAGAAAGGTCAGGCACAGCATGCATACCAAAAAACGCATTTCACCGATAGCGGTGATCCTGATAATACTCGGCATCGCGATCCTTGCGGTCGGCATCGTGTTCCTCGCGCTCTACCTCAACGGCTACCGTTACATCCGCATCCCCGTAGGCGAGGAGGACGGCGAGGTACTGTACGTCAAATATCTCGGTATAGTTGACGAAAACGAGGTTCCGTACCGCGGACGCATCGTATACACGGACGGTTTGACGGCGGACGTTGACATGGAAGCGAACGAGATCCGTTACTCAAACGGCGACATTTACTCAGGCGAGCTCACCAATCTCGAAAAGAACGGCTACGGCAAGCTGACGTACTCGGGCGGCGACGTCTACGAGGGTCAATTTGCGGACGGCAAGCTGACGGGCACGGGCAAATACACGTACACGAACGGCGACGTTTACGAGGGTGAGTTTAAGGATGGCAAGAAGGACGGCGAGGGTAAGTACACCTGGTCGGACGGAAGCTATTACGAGGGCGGCTTCGAATCTGACAAGAAGCACGGTCACGGCGTCTACGTCTGGGCTGACGGAAGCTCATACGAGGGCGATTTCGTCTACAACATCAAGGAAGGCGAGGGCAAATACGTCTACGCCAACGGCGATATTTACGAGGGCGGCTTCGTCTCCGACGTAAGATCGGGCGTAGGCAAGTACACGTGGACTAACGGAGAGATCTACGAGGGTGAATTCAAGGATAATCTGCCGAACGGAACCGGAAGATACACCTGGCCCAGCGGCAGGACTTACGAGGGTCACTTCGAAAACGGAGTTATAATTCGCACGGAAACGGAATAAGTGAAAAGCACGCGGAAACGCGTGCTTTTTTTGTGCGGCGGAGTCACACGCTCGGCGTGTGGGAGGGAGCGGTGACGCGCTCTGCGAGCTCGAGTGGAGACACCTGCTTCTCGTTTGTTTGGGCAAAAACGTGGGAATTTAGTTAAATAAGCGTCGAACACACTCAGCGAGGCTGAAGATGCGCCCCCTCGCGCAACGAGCGTGTGTCTGCACTACCCAAATACGAAATCATCCTTTAATTCCACAAAATTCACTATTGCAAAATATCGAAAAAGGTGCTATTATATAGGTTGGTGAAAAACATATTTTCATATAAATTTTTAAGGAGGCTCCTTCATCCATGGCTATCAAAAGAAACAAACAGTCAATGGACGGCAACCAGGCTGCGGCTCATATAAGCTACATCTTCACCGAAGTTGCCGGCATCTATCCCATCACCCCCTCCAGCCCCATGGCAGACTATGTTGACCAGTGGTCTGCACTCGGAAGAAAAAATATTTTCGGTAACACCGTAAAGGTATCCGAAATGCAGTCCGAGGGCGGCGCTGCAGGTACCGTACACGGCTCTCTTGCAGCCGGTGCTCTTACCACGACCTACACTGCATCTCAGGGTCTTCTCCTTATGATCCCGAATATGTACAAGATCGCCGGTGAGCTCCTTCCCTGCGTATTCCACGTATCCGCTCGTACAGTAGCTGCTCACGCACTCAACATTTTCGGCGACCACTCCGACGTTTACTCCTGCCGTCAGACAGGTTTTGCGATGCTCGCATCGTCTAACCCCCAGGAAATCATGGACCTCGGCGCAGTTGCACACCTCGCAACCATCAAGGGCAGAGTTCCCTTCCTCCATTTCTTCGACGGTTTCCGTACCTCTCATGAGATCCAGAAGATCGAATGCTGGGAAAATGAAGACCTCGCTGACATCGTTGATATGGATGCTGTAGCGGCTTTCCGCGCACGCTCCCTCAACCCTGAGCATCCTATCCTCCGCGGCTCTGCCGAAAACGGAGACATCTTCTTCCAGCACAAGGAAGCTGCCAACAAGTACTATAACGCACTTCCCGCTATCGTTGAAGAGTATATGGACAAAGTCAACGAAAAGCTCGGCACAAACTACAAGCCCTTCAACTATTACGGCGCTCCCGATGCTGAAAAGATCATCGTAGCTATGGGCTCCATGTGCGACGTTGCCGAAGAAGTTATCGACTATATGCTCGCTAAGGGCGAAAAGGTCGGTATCGTTAAGGTTCGTCTGTACCGTCCCTTCTGCGCTGATAAGCTCGCAGAGGCTATCCCCGCAACAGTTAAGAAGATCGCCGTCCTCGACAGAACCAAGGAACCCGGCTCCCTCGGCGAACCCCTCTACCTCGACGTTGTTACCGCTCTTTCCCAGACCGGCAGAACTGACATCCAGGTCGTAGGCGGACGTTACGGTCTCGGCTCCAAGGATACTCCTCCTTCCTCCGTATTCGCAGTATTCGAGAACCTCGATTCCGAATGCCCGAAGAACGGCTTCTCCCTCGGCATCAACGATGACGTGACCGGCTCCTCTCTCGCAGAAAAGCCCGCTCCCGACACCGCTCCCGAAGGAACCATCGCTTGCAAATTCTGGGGTCTCGGCGGCGACGGCACCGTTGGCGCTAACAAGAACTCCATCAAGATCATCGGTGACCACACCGACAAGTACATCCAGGCTTACTTCCAGTACGACTCGAAGAAGACCGGCGGTATCACCATCTCCCATCTCCGCTTCGGTGACAAGCCTATCAAGGCTCCTTACTACATCACCAAGGCTGACTTCGTTGCCTGCCACAACAGCGCATACCTCAAGAAGTATGATATGGTAGAAGACATCAAGCCCGGCGGAACGTTCCTTCTCGACTGCCCCTGGACTGTAGAAGAGCTCGACGCTCATCTCCCCGCAAAGGTTAAGAAGTACATCGCTGAAAACGGCATTAAGTTCTACATAATCGACGGTACCGGCCTTGCTACAAAGAGAATCGGTAACGCAAAGGTTAAGAACACTGTTCTTCAGTCCGCATTCTTCTCTCTTGCAAACATCCTTCCCAAGGACGAAGCTATCGAATATATGAAGAAGATGGCGTACAAGTCCTACATCAAGAAGGGTCAGGCTATGGTTGACCTTAACTACAACGCTATCGACGCCGGCGGCGACGCATACGTTGAAGTTAACGTTCCCGAATCCTGGAAGAATCCCACACCCGATGCAGAAGCTCCCGCGTTCGTTTCCGACCGTCCCGAGCTTGACGAATTCGTCAACAACGTAGTTACTCCCGTTAATGCAATGAGAGGTGACAGCCTCCCCGTTTCCGCATTTGAAAAGTACGTTGACGGTACGTTCCCGCAGGGTGCTGCAGCATCCGAAAAGCGCGGCGTTGCAGTTAACGTTCCCACATGGGACGCAACAAAGTGCATCCAGTGTAATATGTGCTCGTTCGTTTGCCCGCACGCTACGATCCGTCCCTTCGCTATGACGGAAGAAGAAGCAGCAAACGCTCCCGCTACGACCAAGTTCGCAGCTAAGCCCGTTGTTAAGACCAACTACAAGTTCTCGCTCGCTATCAGCCCGCTCGATTGTATGGGTTGTACGCTTTGCGTTAAGGTATGTAAGGTTGGCGCACTCGAGATGGTTGCTCGCGATACTCAGCTTGATCAGCAGTCCGCGTTCGATTACGCAGTTGCAAACGTAGCTGAAAAGCCCGAAATCATCAACACAACCGTTAAGGGCAGCCAGTTCAAGCAGCCCCTGCTTGAGTTCTCCGGCTCCTGCGCAGGCTGTGCAGAGACCTCTTATGCGCGTCTCATCACACAGCTCTTCGGTGAGAAGATGTACATCTCCAACGCTACGGGATGCTCCTCTATCTGGGGCGGCTCCGCACCTTCCACTCCCTACACAGTAAACAAGGGCACCGGCCGCGGTCCCGCATGGGCTAACTCCCTGTTCGAGGACAACGCAGAGCACGGTTACGGTATCTTCCTTGCTCAGAAATATCGCCGCGAGGTTCTCGCAGACAAGGTAAAGGCTCTCCTTACCGCTGAATGCGCTTCCGACGAAATGAAGGCAGCGGCTGAAGCTTGGCTCGCAGCCAAGGACGATTCCGCTACCTGCGAAGCAGCTTCCAAGGCACTTCTCGCCGTTGTTGAAGGCTGCGACTGCGACGTATGCAAGTACATCGTTGAAAACAAGGATATGCTTAACAAGAAGTCCGTTTGGATCTTCGGCGGCGACGGTTGGGCATACGATATCGGCTTCGGCGGTCTCGACCACGTTCTCGCATCCGGCGAAAACGTAAACGTAATGGTATTCGATACCGAGGTTTACTCCAACACCGGCGGTCAGGCATCCAAGGCATCCCAGATCGGTCAGGTTGCTCAGTTCGCAGCAGCAGGTAAGGCAATCGGCAAGAAGAATCTCGCTGAGATCGCAATGTCCTACGGCTACGTTTACGTTGCACAGATCGCAATGGGCGCTGATATGAACCAGACCATCAAGGCTATGGTTGAAGCAGAAGCTTACAACGGACCTTCCCTCATCATCGGTTACGCACCCTGCGAAATGCACGGCGTTAAGGGCGGCATGGTTAACTGCCAGCTCGAAATGAAGCGTGCCGTTGAGGCAGGCTACTGGCAGATGTTCCGTTACAACCCTGCACTCAAGGCTGAGGGCAAGAATCCTCTCACCATTGACTGCAAGGCTCCCACAGCGGACTACATCGAGTTCATCAAGTCCGAGACACGTTACAGCCGTCTCGCGCAGTCCTTCCCCGAGAGAGCAGAAAAGCTCTTCGAGCTCGCGAAGGTCAAGGCGGGCGAAAAGTACGAGCATCTCCTCAAACTTGCTGAGCTTTACAAGTAAAAACAAACAAAATCCCCCGATTTCGGGGGATTTTCATTTACAGGAACAACCTCCTCATAACTAAAAACTCTGCTATAAAATAAAATCTGTTTTTGGGAGGGTGCAGGGAAACCTTTTTATCAAAAAGGGTTACCTGCATATAGCCTTCTCCTCAAGCTTGCTGAGCTTCCCCCGTCCCGAACGGCGATTTTGGATACTTTTACCACCGAGGGTAAAAGTATCGCCGGCACACGAAGTGGGCTTTCCGGCAGAGCGCGTATAAGCGTATATATCGTGTCCATCGAGCACACAAGCCCCACGCACGCAGTGCATATGTCGTCTATCCCACACTCAAAAAAAGTGTGGGAAATCACTTTCCCACACAAAATTTTGCAAATATTTCACCGATAACGGCGTCCGTCACGTCGCGTCCGTCGAGTCTCATCAGCGCGGACAGCGCATCCTCAAGCTCGCCCGATACAATATCGACAGGCATACCGGCGTCAAGTGCATCCAAAGCTGACATGAGCGATTCCGATGCGGATCTCGCCTCCGCCGCCTGTCTCGCATTTGCGATGACGGCGTCGCGTCCAAGCTCAAAGCTCGGATCCGTGAACGCGGATTCGATCATCGCGATCAGCTCCGAACGTCCGTCACCGTTTTTGAGCGACGCATATATCACGTCAGCGTCCGCCTCGCGTGCGATCGCCTCGTACTGCTCAACGTAACCGCCTACGGCGGCGTCAGTCTTGTTGATGACGGCGATCTTGACCTTTCCGCCCGCGGATGCGATCTCGCGATCCTCCTCTGTCGGTGCGGCCGTCGCATCGAAAAGCGCGATCAGAAGCTCCGCCGACGCGGCTTTCTCGCGTGCGCGATCGACGCCGATGGACTCGATCACGTCATCGGTCCTGCGTATGCCCGCCGTGTCGGAAAGACGCAGAAGCACCTTTCCTGCAGCGACCTCGGCAGTCAGCGTATCTCTGGTAGTGCCTGCGATGTCTGTGACTATCGCGGCGTCCTCACCGAGCAAAAGATTGTAAAGCGTGCTCTTTCCCGCATTCGGACGGCCTGTAATGACGGCGTTGATGCCCTCGGACACGGCGCGTCCCGTTTTATAGGACGAAACGAGCGAGGAAACCTCACGCGCAATATCCGATATACGATCACGAAGCTCGTCGTCAGCGATGTCGGAAAGATCCTCCTCGGGATAGTCGATTGTGACCGCGACGCGCGCGATCAGCGACGTCAGAGCGGACGAGATCTGCTCCACCTTTCCGGAAAGGATAGAGGACGAAGCAGATCCGGACAGGAGCATCTGTCCCTCAGTCTTTGCATAAAGCAAGTCTCCCACAGCCTCCGCCTCAGACAGCGATAGCTTGCCGGAAATGAAAGCGCGGCGCGTAAATTCGCCCGGCAGGGCAGGTCTTGCGCCTGCGGCAAGCACGGCTGACAGCACGCGTCCCGTGACGTACACGCCTCCGTGACAAGTGATCTCGACGGTATTTTCGCCCGTAAACGAACGCGGCGCGTAAAAGACCGTCGCTATGCCGTCGTCGATGTTGACGTCGGATTCGGTGATTTTTCCGTAGACTGCGGTGGAGTGAGCGACGTCGGTCAAACTGCGTCCCGACACAGGGAAAAAGACGCGCGAGGCGACATTGACTGCGTCCGCGCCGGATATTCTTATAAGTGCGACTCCTCCGACGCCGCGCGGCGTCGAAATGGCGGCAATTGTGTCTGTCATGGGAGCTCCTTTCTTATGTCTGATATAAAAAAGGGAGGAAATCATCCTCCCTTTTGGCTTATTCTGCCGATTTTTTTCCGTTGCGCTCAAGCGCGATGACGATTCTTCTTTCTGAATCTACGCCGACGGAATGAGTGGTCACGCCTTCGATGTTCTGAATCTCGGAATGGATGATTCTTCTTTCATAGGGATTCATAGGCTCGAGAGTAACGTTTCTCTTGTATTTAAGAACGCGAGCTGCCATACGTCTTGCAACTCCGCGGAGCGTTTCTTCGCGCTTTTCGCGGTAATTTTCAACGTCAACGGTGATTCTCGTGTATCCGGACTTTTCTCCCGTTTCCTTTTCTGCCTTGCTTGCCGCGAGGCTTGCAAGATACTGAAGAGCATCGAGAGTTTCGCCGTGATGACCGATCAGAGTGCCGGCATCGTCGCCGTCGATGTCGATGAGAAGCTCACCTTCGTCGCCGACGGTGTTTGTAACGCTTGCGGAAAGCTCAAGCGACTTAACAACCATCTTAACGAAATCAACAGCGGGATTTTCATCCTCAACGGAGTAGGTGACCTTGATGACTGCGGGGGAAGAGCCGATACCGAGGATTCCCTTTTTGGGGAATTCGAGAATCTCGTATTCCATATCATCGCCGTCGGAGCCGATCAGGAGCTTAGCCTGCTCGAGAGCCTCGTCGAGGGTTTTACCTGTTGCGGTTATTTCTTTTTTCATTTCTGTCTCCGAGCCGCTTCTTTATGCGGCTGTAACTATACTAATGTTGTTTTTTTACGAAGATATGCACTTACGCTTATCTTTTGGGCTTATCCTCTTTAAGAGGAGCGGCTTCAAGACCTGCGGCAGGCTTTTCTTCGGATTTTTTCTCGGTCTTTTTCGGGGCGGGAACCGATTCATCATCGTCGAAGTCGATGGTGTGAAGAGAGCGGGGACGCGGAGCGTTCGGATCGCGCTTCGGCTTCTGCTTGGGATTTTTACCGAGATACTCTCTTTCAGCCGCGATGAGCTCCTCCTCCGTAAACTTGGGAGTGGGATACATACGGGAAAGAATGAACTGCTGGACTACCGAAAGGATGTTACGGAAGATCCAGTACACGCCGATAGCGGCAGGCACGATGAAGGCGAAATAAACGCACATAAGGGGCATCATCCACTCCATCATCTTCATGGAAGCCTGAGCGTTTGCGTCTGCGGCGTTATTTGTTTCGGGACGGTAGGAGAGCTTCTTTGTGAGCTTCTGAGAGATGAGCATCACAACGAGAGTAAGTACCGGCACGAGAAGATAGATGCTGAAAATGTTATCCTTCGGGAGCAGGGAGATGTCGAAGGAGCCGCCGAACATTTTGAAGTTGGGCATAGCGTCAACCATTTCCTGAGATACGCCGTTAATACCTTCGATACCGTGTTCCTTGAGATAGGAGATAACGCTGATCTCTTCGTAACCCGAGGTAAGGGTAACTCCGAGGTCAGTCAGCTGTGTTTTGAGGCTCGTGATAAGACCTGAGCTGAGTCTGGAAATGTAGGTAAGGGGCTGACGGATAACCGCAAAGAGCGAGAAGATGATGGGGAGCTGGATCAGAAGGGGGAGACAACCGCTTGCGGGGTTGTAATTTTCCTGCTGGTAGAGCGCCATGATCTCTTCCTGCATTTTTTTCTGCGTTACCTGATCGTTACGTCCCGCGTACTTTTTGCGGATAGCATTTTCCTTAGGACGGAGAGCCGCCTGTTTGTTGGTGTTTTTCTGCTGCTTTACGCCGAGAGGGAAAAGAATGATCTGCATAACGAGCGCGAAGAGCAAGAGCGCGATCGCGTAGTTATTGGTCAGATTATAGCAAACACGGATGATAAATCCCATCGGCACGAGGAGTACGTCCGAGAGCTTAAAGCCGTCGTTTTCCTCCGTCGAAACAGTGTCAGCGACTGTTTCAGCTGCGGTTTCCTCCGCGAATACGACTGTTACGAGAGATGCTGCGAGCAGCACGACGGTCATAACAAGCGTCAGAATACGGAAAAATCCTGCTGTCTTTGTGTTTTTGATCATTATTTTGTTCCTTTGGTCCGTAAACGGACAAATTAAACTTCTTTTTACGGCATTTCGATCTTTATTCCGGCAAGCGCCGTTATTTTGCCGGCGGGCGGACGTTGTATCCGCACGATATTTTCGTTATGCTTATAAAAATGAAACTCCGGAAAAGCCCGCGTCGCACGTCATTTGGTCAAAGCACGTTCTTTTTCTTTTTTTCGGGTACGGGATCAAATCCTCCCTTACAAAACGGATTACATCGCAAAATTCTCCACACGGTAAGAGCCGAGCCCACGATAAGTCCGCGCTTTTCAAGCGCTTCTATCGCATATTCGGAGCAGGTCGGAATGAACCTGCAGGTCGGCGCCGGCTTGAGCGGCGAGATATAGCGTCTGTAAAGTCCGATGAGCCATATAAAAATATGCTTCACGGCTGTGTTTTTTCGTTTTGTACGGATCCTTGATCGATAAGTCCGAGACGTATGAAGCCGTTTTTCATATCGCGCGCCACAGCGTCGGATTTTGAAAAAGCGCAGGCATCTCTTGCGACGATAATGATATCGCCGGAGTGAGAAAATCCCGGATCCTTCATATTTTCGGTGACGGCGGCTCTGAGCACCCGCTTTATGCGGTTTCTCGTCACAGCGCCTCCGCGTGCCTTTGTGACCGTTAATCCTATTCTCGTTTTACCGGAGCTGTTTTTAAGGACGTAGAGCACCGAGTATTTGCCCGCGTGCTTTTTTCCCTTCGAGTAAGCTCTTGTAAAAACTCTGTTTTCGCATACAGTTTCAATTTTCATTATGCGTGATTTCTTTTCTTTCCGCTTCCGTTTGCGTTTGTTTTTTGTAGTTTTTTTAAATTAAATTTTGATTTTTCGACGTCGGTGAATGAAGCCGAAAAAAAACCGAAAACCCTCCGCACACCGATAACTCGATCTGCGGCGGGTTCATAATCGCTTATTAATAGGAGAGTCTTGCTCTGCCCTTAGCGCGTCTTCTCTTCAGAACCTTACGTCCGTTAGCGGTCTTCATTCTCTTCATGAAGCCGTGTTCCTTCTGTCTCTGAAGCTTCTTAGGCTGATATGTTCTCTTCATGTTTGCGGCACCTCCTCGTTACGAAAATTACGGAAGCTGTTGTGCCGAAATTCACTTCGGCATAACGACAGCTACTATTATAAACACAAAAATCGTTTATTGTCAAGTGTTTTTCATAAAAAGGACGCGATATTGTCGGATTTGGGAACAGTTTTTTTATTTTTTTGAAAAATCGAGCGAATTAAGGCTGTTTTGTACGTTTGTAAATACAAATATGGACGGAAAATGGAGGTGCAAATTTCCGATTTATTACTTGTAATCATTATATTATTATGATATAATATATATAATATAAATAATAGGGGTATTCTGCGCTTATTTGGGATTAAATGAGTTTATTGGCGAGGATGCAGATACCTACACGGCATACACGCGGAGGCGCTCGTACAGGCTAAGGGTGGCAGCACCTTCTTCTCGTTTATTTGGGCAAAAAACGTGGAAATTTAGCTTCGCAAACGTCGAACACACTCCGCGATGCTGAAGATGCGCTTTCGCTGCACGAAACCGCGGTCAATGAGGTGAGCGAATGGAGTGACGCTGAAGCTTGAGCTTTCCTCGTGATGAGCTGTGGAGGGAAGCCCCCTGAAAGGGATTCTAAAGGGGAACCCTTTCCCCTTTAGCGGATGTTTTGCCGGCACTTTTTCAGCCGCGGCAAAAAGTGCCACTACTCGCGCCCGGCGAGTGTGCAAGTGCGCATCCCCCATAAATCCATACAAAATAAAAAACTTACATAAACCATACGCGCCGTAGGCGCATACATACAAAGGAGGAAAAATGTACCCGGACAACAACATTGCCGAGATATGGTACCTCGTTAAGGACGAGCTTCGTAAAAGCTACTCCGAAACGTCGTATTCGCTTTGGTTCGAGGACGTAAAAATGGTATCGCTCGATGATGAGCGAGCAGTCCTTTCATCCGATACGGAATTCAAGCACAAGGTCTTGAATAACCGTTATCTTGACGTCATAAAAGAAAAGTTCCGCGACGTAATGGGGTTTGAAATTGACGTTGAGATAATTTACGTCGAGCCGAAGGAGAAAAAACCTCTCGACGGAGAAGTTACCTCAACTCCGTCAAAGGAGGAGCATACCTACGACGAGGACGTAACGACACGAACCGAGGACTTCAATAACAGAAACGAATATACGTTTGAAAATTTCATAGTCGGTAACTCAAATAAATTCGCGCATTCCGCTTGTATGGCTGTCGCCTCTACTCCCGGATCCGTATACAATCCGCTTTTCATATACGGCCCGTCAGGTCTCGGTAAGACGCATCTGATGTACGCTGTCACAAACGAGATCTTTAAAAAGAATCCTAAGGCAAATCTCGTATATATCAAGTGCGAGGAGTTCACAACTCAACTCATCGACGCGATAATGAAACAGCGTACACCCGAATTTCGCGAAAAATTCCGCCGTGCGGACATTTTGCTCATAGACGATATTCAATTTGTCGCCGGAAAGGAATCGACTCAGGAAGAGCTTTTTCACACCTTTAACGAGCTTTACGAGGATCACAAGCAGATCATTCTGACCTGCGACCGTCCCGCAAAGGACATAAAATTGCTTGAGGACAGGCTCAAAACCAGATTTGAATGGGGCTTGATCGCCGATATACAGCCGCCGGATCTTGAGCTTCGCGCCGCAATCATCAAAAAGAAGGCGGAGGCGCTCGGAATCACGCTCAAGGTCGAGGTCATTTCCTATCTCGCAGAGAAACTTAAAAGCAATGTCCGTCAGATCGAGGGCGCGCTCAAGCGTCTTTCCGCGATGAGCTTCCTCTCCGGAGAGAGGATCACGGTCGATATGGCTGCAAGAACGCTCGCGGACATCATCTCCGAGGATATCCCGCTTTCGATGAAGATCAACCGCATACTTTACACAGTCGGTGAAAAATACGGAGTCGAGGTGGAGGATCTGAAGGGCAAGAAACGCACAAAGGAGATCGCGTGGGCACGTCACGTTGCGATATACATCATGCGTGAGAAAACGGATATGTCGCTTCCCGCTATAGGTAACGAGTTCGGCAGAGATCACACGACGGTGCTCTCCTCACATAAGATCATAGAAAAGGAGATCGCGGAAAATCCCTCGTTCGCTGTCGAGATGAACGAGCTCATAAACGAGATCGATATCTGATTTTGTTTTCGGCAAATGCAGTTTATCCACAAACTGTGGATAAACCTGTGGAAAACTCGCAAAACAGTGTCATAAGCGGTATTTGCCGAAAACGTATTTTTTCAGCAGGGACAAGCATTTTACAACTTGTGGATACGTTTGAAAAGTGCTGTTGAAAACCGAAAAAATCGAAAAAAATGTCGTTTTTTCGCGAAATCTGACAAAAAGTTTTTAAAGGGAGGCTTTGACTTCCTAAAAGATAAAAAACAGATTTTCAACAGCCTACCTCATACTTCAGATAAGTAAAAATCCTTGATTTTAATGACGTTTCATCACTTTTCCAAGCTTTCCACAGCCCCTACTGCTATTACTGCTAAAAAATAAATAATATATATTTATATATAGCGGACGGAAAAATTCAGAAAAAGGTTTTTCCGAAATTTTCAACAGATCAAAAAAAGTACACGAAAGGATTACAAAAATGAAAGTCGTATTTGAAAAAACACCTCTTATCGCGGCGGTAACCCCCGCAATGAACGCGACATCCAATAAAAACACGATCTCCGCAATTGAAGGTCTTCTCTTCAACGCAAAGGGCGGAGAGTGCGTCATCACCTCCTACGACACGGAAAAAGGAATCAGAACAAAGACCGATGCCGAGATCGTCCGCGAGGGCAGCTACATCATCAACGCGCAGAAGTTCTATTCCATCATTAAAATGATGCCCGAGGAAGAGATCACCGTAACGATAAACGACAAGATGAACGTAAAGATCGAATCCGGACGCAGCAGCTTCGAGCTTCACGCACTTCCCGGTGAGGATTTCCCGTCGCTTCCCGAGCTTCACGGCGAGGTCAGCTTCAATATGCCTCAGAATCTTCTGAAAAAGTTTATCAATCAGACCTCCTTTGCAATTGCTCAGAAGGATCAGAGACCTATCTTTACGGGCGCTTTTTTCCGTATCGTTGACGGAAAGATCACTGTCGTATCCTGCGACTCCAACCGCCTTGCAAAGTGCACGGCTGAATGTGAGATCGAAAATACGAGCGCTCGCGAGGGTGACATCAATCTCAAATTCATCGTTCCCGGAAAGACTCTTTCCGAGCTGAACAGACTCATCTCCGACACGGAGGAGCCGCTTTCCGTATCTCTCACGAGAAAGCACGTCATCTTCACCGTAGGTGACATCATCTTCTTCTCTCGTCTCATCGACGGCGAGTACATCGACTACGAGAGAATTATACCGAAATCGCATATGATCTTCGCTACTCTCGACCGTGACGAGATCGTGGCATCTCTTGAAAGAGCATCGCTTATGATCGAGGAAAAGTCCGGCACGGGCAGAGGATACGTCAAGTGCCTCTTTGAGGGAAACAAGCTCATTATCACATCCGATTCCGTTTCCGGATCCGTTTACGATGAGATCCCGACGGAAAAGACAGGCGACGACATCAAGATCGGATTCAATTGCCGCTTCCTGCTTGACGCAATGAGAGCTGCAGACACCGAAAAGATCAAGATCGCGCTTTCCACTCCTCTTATGGGCATCTCCGTTACAAAGGCTGACGATGAGGAAGAGGGCAGAGATTATCTCTTCTTCGTAATGCCCGTCAGAATGAAGGAATAAGAAATTTTCGGTCCGCAGATGCGGAATAAACGAAAACTATGATATGTAAATCGATAAAATACACCGATTTTCGCAACATTGAGTCGGAGGCGCTCGATTTTTCGCCGTCAACGACGATCCTTTGCGGAAAAAACGCGCAGGGCAAGACGAATATGCTCGAAGGCGTGTATCTGTTTGCGCAGGGAAAAAGCCACAGAGCGGGCAAGGAATCGGAGCTTATACGGTTCGGCGCCGAGAGAGCGAAGCTCGAGATGGTGTACGAGTCCGGCGGAAGAGAAAATAAGCTCGAGATGGAGATCTCGGGCGGTAAGCGTAAGATCTGCTACAAAAACGGAGTCAAGCTCGATAAGCTCTCCGAGATGATAGGCAACTTCCGCGCGGTAATGTTTTGTCCGGAACATCTTTTCATCGTAAAGGGAGGGCCGTCCGAGAGACGCGCGTTCCTTGACGTGGCAATATCGCAGCTTCGTCCCGTTTATCTTCGGACGCTTCAGCGTTATAACGTCATACTGATGCAGAGAAACGCACTTCTCAAGTCAGCTAAGGGCACGGGCAACGCGCCCGCACTTGATGCGTGGAGCGAGCAGCTTGCGGAATACTCCGCGTTTATTGCGAAAACAAGATACGAATATACCGAAAAGCTGTCAAGGATTGCCTCGGAGCTGTATTCGGATATGACGGGCGACGCGGAGACGCTGTCGTTGTCGTATCACGGTACGTCACGCCTCGGAGGAAATTACACCGACACGGCGAGAATGAAGGAGGTCTACCTTCGTCAGCTCACGGAGAATACGGAGCGCGAGATCATTTTAGGATCGACGCAGTACGGGGTACATAAGGATGACGTTGACATCATCCTTAACGGTAAGGAGGCGAGATTTTTCGCGTCTCAGGGACAGCAAAGAAGCATCGTTTTGACGATGAAGCTGTCAGAAGGTGAATATTCGAAGAACGAGACGGGAGAATATCCCGTGCTTCTGCTCGACGATATTCTGTCCGAGCTCGATCCGTCAAGACGTGCTTACGTTGTGTCCGGAATAAAGGACAGACAGGTAATAATAACGTCCTGCGATACGTCCGTGTCGAGAAGGATGAAGGAAGGAACAAAATTTTTCGTCAAAAACGGAAGCTTGACGAAAATGACGAAAAATCTGTGATATGGTATATATCCACGCAGGTAACGACAGAGTTATCAGGACGCGTAGCATAATCGGAGTGTTCGATATGGATACGGCGACTGTGTCCGCGGAGACAAAAAAATTTTTAAGTGAATGTCAGCGTGAGGGACGCATCATTCTTACGACGTATGAGCTCCCGAAGAGCTTCATCCTCACGAGTGACGATATGGTAACACTGTCACAGCTTTCCGTTCCCGCAATAGCCGGCAGGATCAAAAACGGAGATATGTGACGGCGGTAAATCAGTTAAAGAAAGAACATATTTTGAAAGGCAAGGTAAAATAATGTCGGAAGAAAAGGACATTAAGACAGCAGTAAAAGAAGAAGAAAGAGTTTACGACGAAAGCCAGATACAGGTGCTTGAGGGACTCGAGGCTGTAAGAAAGCGTCCGGGTATGTACATCGGTACGACGTCGATCAGAGGCTTGCATCATCTCGTTTACGAGATAGTGGATAACTCCATTGACGAGGCACTCGCAGGCAGATGTAAGAGAATCGAGGTAACGCTTCATCCCGATAACTCCGTTTCCGTCAGAGACGACGGACGCGGTATCCCGTCCGGAATACATCCGAAGATGGGTATTCCCACGCTTGAGGTCGTTTACACCGTCCTTCATGCGGGCGGTAAATTCGGCGGTGACGGATACAAATTCTCCGGCGGTCTGCACGGAGTAGGTGCATCTGTTGTAAATGCGCTTTCCGAATGGGTGGAGATCGACAACTGCTACGAGGGCAGACGTTATACGGAAAGATTCGAAAGAGGTGTGGTCGCGCGTCCGTTCTGCGATATGGGCGAGACGGAGGATCACGGTCTTTACGCGCGCTTTTTGCCCGATCCCACGATCTTTGAGGAGGTAGTGTTCGATTACGACGTGCTTCTCAAGAGACTGCGTGAGCAGGCGTTCCTCAATGCGGGCGTTAACATCTCCATCCGCGACGTGAGAGATCCCGAAAACGTACGCGAGGACGATCTCATCTATGAGGGCGGTATAAGGGAGTTTGTTACGTATCTTTCGGACGGTAAACATTGCGATCCCGTTCATCCCGACGTTATATATATGAAAAACGAGCGCGACAATATGGTCGCGGAGGTTGCGTTCCAGTATACGGATTCGTACACCGATTCAATCTATTCGTTCGCAAACAATATCCATACCATAGAGGGCGGTATGCATGAGACCGGATTTTCAACGGCTATGACAAAATCCCTCAACGATTATGCACGCAAGAACGGTATGCTCAAGGTGGACGATAAGAATCTGTCCGTTGATGACATAAAGGAAGGCATCTGCGCCGTTATCTCCGTCAAGCTCACGGACGCGCAGTTCGAGGGTCAGACAAAGACAAAGCTCGGTAACAGCGCGATGAGAAGCTTCGTTTATTCGCTCGTAACGACCAAATTCGGTGAATATCTCGAGGAAAATCCTGCTGTCGGCAAGGCGATCGTTGAAAAATCGCTTGAATCCGCAAGAGTCAGAGAGGCGGCACGCAAGGCGCGCGAGCTCGCGAGACGTAAGTCTCCCATCGAGGGCTCCACTCTGCCCGGTAAGCTCGCGGACTGCCGCGAAAGAAGAGTCGATCTCACAGAGCTCTTCCTCGTAGAGGGAGACTCCGCGGGAGGCAGTGCCAAGGCGGGACGTGATTCTCTCTTCCAGGCGATCCTTCCGCTTCGCGGTAAGGTTCTTAACGTCGAACGCTCAAGACTTGATAAGGTGTACTCCAACGTGTCGATCATCCCGATCATTCAGGCTCTCGGATGCGGTATCGGCGACGATTTCGACATCTCCAAGCTCCGTTACGGCAAGATCATCATTATGGCGGACGCGGACGTTGACGGCTCGCACATTCGTGTGCTGCTTCTGACGTTCTTCTTCCGTCACATGAAGCAGCTCATCGAGAACGGTCACATCTATCTCGCACAGCCGCCGCTTTATAAGATCACAAAGGGCAAACAGGTGCGTTATGCGTTCTCCGATGAGGAAAGAGATGCTTATTTCGTTGAGCTCGGCGGAAATGCCGAAGCCGAGCGCTACAAAGGTCTTGGTGAAATGGATGCAGAACAGCTTGCGGAAACGACAATGGACCCCGAAAAGAGAACTATTTTGCGCGTGACCATCGAGGATGCGATGAAGTGCGACGAGATATTCTCCGTTCTTATGGGCGATAAGGTCGAGCCGAGACGCGATTTCATTGAAGCAAACGCAAAGTACGCGGATGCGGATATGCTCGATATTTAAGCTCTGCGGCATCGAAACAGTTTTAAGGATAAATCCAAGCGACCGAAAGGTATAGGACATAAATAGATGAAAAAAGAAGACGAAAACAAGAATATAGAATTTCCGGATCAGAAGATACTGCCGATCGAGATGCACGACGAGGTCAAAAAGTCCTTCATCGCGTACTCGATGAGTGTTATCACGAGCCGTGCGCTTCCCGATATCAGAGACGGTATGAAGCCGTCGCAGAGACGAATCCTCTACGCTATGTACGAGGACAGACTCACGCACGACAAGCCCTTCCGTAAGTCTGCGACGACGGTAGGTAACGTGCTCGGTAGATACCATCCGCACGGTGACAGCTCCGTTTATATGGCAATGGTAAGAATGGCACAGCCGTTCTCCTATCGCTATCCTCTCATCGAGGGCCACGGTAACTTCGGTTCCGTAGACGGCGACCCGCCCGCTGCATACCGTTATACAGAGGCGAGAATGTCCCGCATCGCGGACGAAATGATGGCGGACATCGATAAGGACGTAGTAGATTTCAGACCTAACTTCGATAACAGACTCAAGGAGCCTGCGGTGCTTCCGTCACGCTTCCCAAATCTGCTCGTAAACGGATCGATGGGTATCGCTGTCGGTATGGCGACAAATATCCCTCCGCATAACCTCGGTGAGGTCATCGACGGTACCGTTTACCTTATGGATAATCCCGACGCAACTACGGCAGAGCTCCTCAATTACATCAAGGGCCCCGATTTTCCCGGCGGAGCCATCATTTACGGCACACAGGGCATCTATCAGGCGTATGAGACGGGCAGAGGTCATATTCAGGTACGCTCACGTTATAGTATTGACGAGAAAAATCACAGAATTACCTTCACCGAGATCCCGTACGGCGTAAATAAGTCTCAGCTTGTTGAATCCATTGCAAATCTCGTAAAGGAAAAGAGAGTTGACGGCATCACCGGTCTGCGCGACGAGTCGGGCAGAGCGGGTATGAAGATCGTAGTCGAGCACAGACGCGACGTAAACGGTCAGATCCTCCTGAATCAGCTTTATAAATTCACGCAGCTTCAGGATACCTGCGCGGTAAATATGGTCGCGCTCGTGAACGGCGAGCCCAAGACCTGCAGTCTCAAAACTGTGCTCACTGAGTACATCCGTCATCAGGAATCGGTAGTTACAAGACGTCTGCAGTACGAGCTGAAGCGAGCAAAGCGCGAGGCGCACATATTCGAGGGCTATAAGATCGCGCTTGACCACATTGACGAGGTCATCGAGATCATCAAGCGTTCCGAATCGATCCCCGATGCAAAGGCGAAGCTTTCCGAAAGATTTGGTCTTTCCGACGTACAGACTCAGGCGATCGTCGATATGACGCTCGGCAGACTGTCCGGACTCGAAAGACAGAAAATAGAGGACAGACTTGCGCGTCTTTACGAGGAGATCGCACGCATCGAGGGCATCCTCGCCGATGAGGGCAAGCTCAAGGCTCTCATAAAGGAAGAAATGATAGCCATCAAAGAAAAATACGGCGACAAGCGTCTCACCGAGATCGTTCCCGTTGAGGACGAGATCGAGATTGAGGACCTCATCGAGCGTCACAACTGCATCATTACGATGACGCATTCCGGCTACGTCAAGCGTCAGAGAGCGGATGCATATGCGGCACAGCACAGAGGCGGTAAGGGAATCATCGCTATGTCCACGAAGGAGGAGGACTACATCGAAAAGGTCATCTCCGTCGATACGCACAGCGACCTTATGATCTTCACGGACGCGGGACGCGTCTACGTCAGACGTGCGCACCGTATTCCCGAGGCTACGCGTCAGTCCAAGGGTACGAACATCATCAATATCATCGAAAAGGAGCCCGACGAAAACGTAACCGCATTCATTTCCGTAGACGGCTACGATGAGAATAAATATCTCGTTATGGTTACGAGAAACGGTACGATCAAGCGCACGTCGCTTGCGGAGTTCGAGTACCAGAGAAAGGGTGGTAAGCGTGCTCTTACGCTCGACGAAGGTGATGAGCTCGTGTTCGTCCGTCAGACAGACGGCACAGCGGACATTATGATCGCTACGAACGTAGGACGCGCAGTACGCTTCCATGAATCAGACGTTCCCGTTCACGGCAGAAATGCACGCGGTGTCCGCGGCATTAAGATGAAGGAAGGCGAAAGAGTCGTCGGCGTGACGATCCCCGAAGAGGGCACGTCACTCTTCTCCGTGACCGAAAACGGCTACGGCAAGAGAACGGAATTCGAGCACTATGAGCCGCGTCACAGAGGCGGTTCGGGTCTGACCTGTCACGGTGTAAACGAAAAGACGGGCGATCTTGCAGGTATTGCAGCCGTTGCAGATGATGATGACATTATGATAATCACCGAGTCCGGTATCATCATCCGTACGGGTGCCGATGAGATCAGCACATACGGCAGAGGCGCCGCAGGCGTCATCGTTATGAGAACGGACGGCGACGACAGAGTCGTTAACTTCACTACGATCAAAAACGTGGTTTCCGAAGCTGATACGGCTGAATCAGACACTTCCGCAGAATGAAAACGGTAAACGAAATGAAAAGATTTCTTATTCTGATCCTTATTTTATCAATGCTGTGCCTTCCTTCGTGCGTCAAGAAATTGACGGACGAAGAGGCGCTCGCCGTTACCGGTGAGCTCGTTACTGCGTCGATAGAGCTTAACGAGATATATTACGGTAAGGGTCTGCCTTATGCGGACGACGATGACGCCGCCGTTATGTATGCGCCCGTCACGGACGAGGCGAAGTACATAACAGAAGCGGAGCTTCGTGAAGCGACGCTTTCGGTATTCACGGAAAATTATGCAACGTCCGTGTTTACGATGTATCTGACGGGTTATTCCGATGATGAGGGTGGAGTTATCTACGCCCGTTACGTCGATAACGGCGAAAGACTCACCGTAAATCTTCAGTCCGAGCCGCTTGTTGAGCATACGCGTACCTACGACCTCGATTCGGCACAGATCATCAAGCTCAGACGTAAAATGATCGTCGTTTCGTATGATACGCTCGTTGACGGCAAGCCCGACGTCAAGGTCGAGGTCACCATCCGTCTCGTTGAAACCGAAAACGGCAACGTATGGAGAATAGATTCCCCGACGTATTAATAAAAACGAAAATACGTTCGTTTTTTCGGTAAAATCCCTTGACATATATTTGTCCGTTTGTTATAATAACATCACTGATACAAACATCTGTTCGTATTTCGAACGTGAAAGGATAAAAAATGGCAGCAAAAGCAAAGAAAACAGTAGTTAAGGCGGCTCCCGCAGACGATAAGAAAAAGGCGCTCACAGCGGCGCTCGATAAGATCACAAAGGATTACGGCAGCGGCGCGATCATGAAGCTCGGTGAAACGCAGACGATGAACGTCAGTGCATCCCCGTCCGGTTCGCTCTCGCTCGACCTCGCGCTCGGCATCGGCGGTTATCCCAAGGGAAGAATCGTCGAGATATACGGTCCCGAATCCTCCGGTAAAACAACAGTTGCTCTTCACGCGGTAGCGGAAGCGCAGAAGAACGGCGGCGAAGCCGCGTTCATCGACGCGGAGCACGCGCTCGATCCCGTTTATGCGGCGGCACTCGGCGTTGACATCGATTCGCTTCTCGTTTCTCAGCCCGATTCCGGTGAGCAGGCTCTCGCGATCACAGAAGCGCTTGTTCTCTCAGGCGCTGTAGATATCATCGTTATCGACTCCGTTGCGGCGCTCGTTCCTCAGCAGGAGATCGAGGGCGAGATGGGCTCCGTTACAGTCGGTCTGCAGGCGCGTCTTATGTCGCAGGCGCTCCGTAAGCTCTCCGGCTCCGTCTCCAAGACGAACTGTATCGTTATATTCATCAACCAGCTCCGCGAAAAGATCAACGTTTCTTACGGTAACCCCGAAACAACGACAGGCGGACGTGCGCTCAAGTTCTATTCGTCCGTGCGTCTTGACGTTAGAAAGACAGAGACTCTCAAAACGGGCGCTGACGTGTACGGAAGCCGTACAAAGGTCAAGGTCGTTAAGAATAAGGTCGCGCCTCCGTTCAGAATCGCTGAGTTTGATATTCTTTACGGTAAGGGCATCTCCAAAACGGGCGAGATCATCGATATCGGCGTTGAGGCGGGCGTGATCGTCAAGTCCGGATCGTGGTTCTCCTACGACGGAAACAGACTCGCACAGGGACGCGACGCAGTCCGCAGACTGCTTGAAAGCGATTCCGCGCTTTGCGCTGAGATTGAGGCGAAGATCAAGCAGCACTACATCGATCCCGGCGAGTGCTCGATCGACGATATAGATCCCGATGAGCTTGACGATGAGCTTGACATCCGTCTGCTCGAGGAAGATATTTAAGCAAGGATAATATTCAACCGGAAACATTGACCCGTAAAGGGTCAATGTTTTCTGCGTAATGGGTGGGGAATACGAAACGCCTCATCCGCCGCTTCGCGGGAACGCCGCGGACACATATCAAAACCAAACTAAATTTAGCCATTAAAAAATTAATCCAAACGGATTAATTTTTTCCGTTGGAGGGTGTGGCAGATGCAGGTTGCATACGTAAAAGATGTGCATACGGGCGCACTTTTGATTGCATTTGAAGTAATAATAGTATATAATGATAGCGGTGAGGAGGAAAAGATCACGCTTCTGAAGCAGTCGTTTCCGTTTTCCGTCGGTGAGGAGCTGACGGAGGAGGACGTTGACGTGCTTAAATCGGAGGGCGAGGTCTTTACCGCCGTCGTACATGGACTCAAGCTGCTCGGCTATTCGGATCAGTCGGTGCGTTCGCTTGCGCTGAAGCTGATGCGGAAGGGGTATGACAAGGTCACCGCCGCTTCAGCGGCTAAGGCGATAGAATCGCTCGGCTACATCAATGAAGCGGAGCAGATCGCGCGCCGTGCGCGGGGGCATGCATCAAAGCTGAAGGGACAACGGCTCGTTATATCAGAGCTTTTCTCGGACGGCTACGGCAAGGATGCGATCTCGGAATGGAGTGAGTCTGATCCGACTGATTACGGAGCGCTTTGCGCCCGTGCGATCGAGAAAAAGGGCGGTATGCCCGATTCCTCGGACGTTGACGGCAAGCGTAAGCTGCTCTCATATCTGTACAGACGAGGATTTTCGCAGTCTGACGTGAGGGAAGCGGTGCGGATCCTCTCCGAAAAAGAATGAACTATAATATTTTACATAAGGAACGTCTATGAAAAAGGTAAAAGCGCCGACAAAGGTCGGATTCATATCGCTCGGATGTCCTAAAAATCTGATGGATACCGAGGTCATGCTGAAATTGCTCGTTGATGCGGGTTATGAGATCACACCCGAGGACACAGAGGCGGATGTCATCGTTGTCAACACCTGTGCGTTTCTCGAATCTGCAAAGCGTGAGGCGATAGATAATATTCTCGACGTCGCGTGGCTTAAGAAGCACCGCACGCTCAAGGGAATCGTCGTCACGGGATGCCTGCCCGAGAGATATCGCGATGAGATCTTTGCGGAGCTTCCCGAGGTTGATGCTTTGCTCGGCGTAGGAAGCGTGAACGACATCGTTACCGCTGTCAAGGCTGTGGAAAAGGGCAAGAAATACTCGTCCTACAAAGATAAAAATACGTCGCCGCTCGGCGGCGAGCGCGTCGTAACAACAGACGCGTACGCGTACATCAAGATCGCGGAGGGCTGCGACAACAGATGCACCTATTGCGCGATCCCCGATATCAGAGGCTGCCACCGCTCGCGTCCGATGGAGGATGTCATCGCGGAGGCGAAGTCCGTTGAGGAGCTCGGAATCGGTGAGCTCATTCTCGTCGCGCAGGATACGACGCGTTACGGCGTCGATCTTTACGGCGAATACAAGCTCGCGGAGCTGCTCCGCCGTTTGACGGAGGAGACGAGCATCCCGTGGATCCGCATCCTCTACTGCTATCCCGACAAAATCACGGACGGTCTTATCGCGGAGCTCCGCGACAACGACCGCGTTGTTAAGTACATAGATATGCCCATCCAGCACGTAAGCGATTCTGTCCTGAAGAGGATGAACCGCCACGGCGGTGAGGCGGCGGTGCGTGAGTCTGTGGCTCGTCTGCGCCGCGAGGTGCCGGGCATCACGATCCGCACGACGGCAATCGTGGGCTTCCCCGGTGAGACGGAGGAAGAATTCACCGAGCTGTGCGAATACGTCAAGGAGGCGAAATTCGACCGCTTCGGCGCGTTCACATACTCGCGTGAGGAGGGAACGATCGCGCACGATCTTCCCGATCAGATCGATGAGCAGGTCAAGCAGGACAGACTTGACACGATCATGGCACTTCAGCTCGACGTTGTGACGGAGCTGAACTCAAAGAAGCTCGGTCAGACGCTCGACGTCATCTATGAGGGCTACGATTACGTCGCCGATTCCTGCTACGGCAGAAGTGAGGCGGACGCGCCCGATATCGACGGCAAGGTTTATTTTATGCTTGATGAAGCCGACCGCCCGAAGGAGGGCACACACGTCAAGGTCGAGATCACGGAAACGCTCGATTATGATTTGTTCGGTGAGGTCATCGCTTAAACAGATCGAAAAAGTAAGAAAAGCAACAGATAAAGGAAAAATGAAATGAGTATCCCGAAACAGTTACCAAATTATTTAACTATACTTCGAGTCATCCTCGTTCCCGCGTTTGTCATCGTGCTGACTGCGGGCATCCCGTTCCCTGCAGTCAACGTCATTGCCGCCGTTGTGTTTCTTATCACGGCGCTTACGGATATGCTTGACGGCAAGCTCGCGAGAAAGTACGATCTCGTGTCCGATTTCGGCAAGATCATGGACCCGCTCGCGGACAAATTTATGGTATTTGCATCTATGATCACCCTGCTTGTTGCGGAAGGCTTTGAGCATCTGCGCCCCGTTTTGCTTTGGGCGACGCTCATCGTTATCCTGCGCGAGCTCGCTGTCACGTCTATGAGACTCGTCGTGTCCGGTAAGACTAACGCGACGGGACTTGCCGCAAACATTCTCGGCAAGGTCAAGACGGTTTCGCAGATCGTGTTCATTATGACGGCGCTTCTTGAGCCCGTTCTCTTCGGTGAGATTCTCACGTTTGCGTCCGTTATCGCGGAATATTCGATCCTGACATACGCGACTATGGCGTTTATGACTGTTATGACCGCGTGGAGCGGAATCAACTATATCGTCGGTTACGCAAAATTGATGAAATAAAACGAAAGAGCGCGGGATAACTCCGCGCTCTTGTGCTGCCAAAACAGCAACCTTCGGTTGCGACACGGCAAAATGGGCGGCACCAAAAAACGGAGGAAAATATGCACCTTACGGATTACAAATTCCCTTACGACAGGAAAAAAATGATTGAGAAAACAAAAAACGCACCGGAGTGGGTGCATTTCGGTGCGGGAAATATTTTCCGTGCGTTTCCGTGCGCGCTTGCGGAAAGACTGCTTGCGGCAGGCAAGATAGACACCGGAATCATCGCGGTTGAGGGCTTTGATCCCGAAATAATCGAGCGTGCGTACCTTCCTTACGACAATATTTCCCTTCTTGTGACGCTCTGCGGCGACGGAAGCGTGAAAAAATGTGCGATCGGATCCGTTGCGGAGGCGCTCACGCTTGATGACGCCGACAGGATCGAGCAGATCTTTCGCTCGCCGTCGCTGAAGCTCGTCAGCTTCACGATCACCGAAAAGGGCTATTCGGTCAAGGGCGGGAGAGGTTTGCTGCCTCACGTTGCCTCCGACGTGGCAGACGATCCCACCGACGCAAAGACAACGATAGGCGTGCTTGTTCGCGGACTTTACGCACGTTACGGTTGCGGAGGCGGTCTGCCGATCTCACTGCTTTCTATGGACAATTGCTCCGGCAATGGAGAAAAGCTCCGCGCCGCCGTCCTCGCATATGCGGAGGGTTGGTGCGCGTCAGGGAAGCTTGATGCGGATTTCATCCGCTATCTGAACGATGAAGAAAAGGTCGCGTTCCCGTGCAGTATGATCGATAAGATCACGCCCCGTCCCGACGTAAACGTGGCAAAAATGCTCGAGGATGAGGGCTTTTGCGATACAGAGATCATCGTTACGTCAAAAAAGACGTACACCGCGCCGTTTGTCAACGCGGAGGCGCCGCAGTATCTCGTTGCGGAGGACAAATTCCCTGCAGGACGGGTTCCGCTCGACGAGGTCGGCGTCATATTCACGGACAGGGAAACTGTCGATAAAACCGAAAAAATGAAGGTCTGCACCTGCCTGAATCCGCTTCATACCGCGCTTGCCGTCTATGGATGCCTGCTCGGTTGCACGCTCATTTCCGAGGAAATGAAGGATGCGGAGCTGATAAAGCTCGTGAACCGTCTCGGTTACGTCGAGGGCTTGCCCGTCGTCGTCGATCCGGGCATCATTTCACCGAAAGCGTTCATTGACGAGGTCGTGGGCGAGCGACTGCCGAATCCGTTCATGCCCGACGCACCGCAAAGAATTGCGACGGACACCTCGCAAAAGCTGCCGATCCGTCTCGGTGAGACGGTGAAGGCTTACATCGGGCGCGGACTTGATATGAGCTCGCTCGTTGCCGTGCCGCTCGTCGCGGCGGGATGGTGCCGCTATCTTATGGCGGTCGATGACGAGGGCGGGGCGTTCACGCCGAGTCCCGATCCGAGACTTGAGGAGTGTATGGCACGTCTTGCGAATGTAAAGTTAGGTTGCGAGATTGGTGTGCACGACGCCGTTTTCCCGATACTGTCAGATGCGTCGATCTTCGGCGTTGATCTTTATTCAACTCCAATCGGAGTGCGAGCAGAGGAATATTTTGCACGTATGATCGCAGGCAAGGGATCGGTACGCACGACCTTGCGCGAGCTTTTGGCTTGATAATTTGTGAAAAAGAGGATACAGTTATGAAATTTTGCCCGTTTTGTGGGTTCGCGCTTGACGGATCCGAGAAATTCTGCCGCGATTGCGGAAAGGAACTGCCGAAAAGTGAACCCGTGCCGTCACCGACGCCGATGCCGGATCCGCAACCAAAGGTGGCAAGCATGAGGCGGGATGTGTTTTTGAGCGCGATCCTGCCGATGCCGCTTTGCGTTGTTTCGTCGCTTGTGATCTTGATCAATATGCTTTTGGATATGTCGTATTATTACAACGGATTTAATGACGCCGGCATTATTTCCGTGTTTGCGATCATATTTGCGGCAACCGCCGTCTTTCTCGTTCCGACCTCGCTCATTTACGGTCTTGTGTCGGTACTGACCGTGGAAAAGCAGAAGCTGCGCGCCGCCATTGCCGTCGCGCTTGCCGTCGTATTCGCCTTATCCTCAATGGCTGTGTCAAATTTATTGTCGATCAGCACCGACGTCCCTATGGCTCTTTTCTACGTTATTGATTTGATGTTCAGATACGTTCTCATCGCTTTTGTTCTCCTTCAAGGCGCGCTTGTTTTGTTCGGTGTCGGACGGTCACTTGCTAAATCGACAAAGCTGCAAGTAATAGTTACGATCGCGTATACGATCCTGTGCTTTATCTTGTCCTCATTTTTGGTGAGATTTATTAATGCGTCGGAGGAAACGGTGTTTGCGTCGCTTGCCGTCGCTGCGTTTTTCGCGCTTGTCGCCGCAGTTATAAAGACAATAACGTCGGCATCGCGCACCTAACTTGATATTTACACTTGAAATAATCCACAGTGTGTGATATACTAAAGCGAAATTATGAAAAATGAAAGGCAAAATAAAATGAATAACGAAAATACGGCGATGATGGAGATCCGCACAGACATCCCCACCCCGAAAAATTCGATCTATTCCAAATACATAAAGAGACTTTTGGATATCATCCTCAGCGCGACTGCGATCCTTGTGCTCAGCCCCGTGCTGATCGTGATCGCGATCCTTGAGCTGATCTATCACGGACGTCCCATTTTTTACGTTGATAAGCGTCCGGGTAAGGACGGAAAGATATTTGATATGTATAAATTCCGTTCTATGACCAACGAAAAGGACGAAAACGGTCAGCTTCTGGCTCGACGTCAGAATGGTGCTCAAGACGATCAAGATCGTGTTCACTAAGAGTGAGATGAGAACGAATGCGGACAGAGTCCGTTTCAACGGTGATAATCTCAACGAAACGAGAACGAGAAAAGAGCTTATGGCAGAAGAGGAGGCAGCAAAGGCTGCTGCAAAGGCGGCAGAACAAGCTCCTGTCGAAGAAACAAAGGAATAAAAATAAAAAAGGACGCGAAAGCGTCCTTTTTTGGTGGCATTGCCTCTGCTTGAAGCTTTGGCGGGGGAGTTTTCAACAGCTTCTTTGCTATATCAAGGGTTGTTACGTTGTTAGATGGGGAACCCTTGTAGCGTCAAGTGTTCCCCATGCCCCCTCCCAACCTGATTTTTATGAACGCGCACTCCTCATCGCTTTTGCTTCACATCAGTGGCGAAAACAAAAAAGCTCCCCTGCGGGAAGCTTTTGAGGAAGGGGATCGGGGAAGGAACTTTTCTCGAAAAGTTCCTTCCCCGACATAATCACTTATTATTTCATTGCCTCTTCGATAGCAACTGCAACGGGGCGGTTTGCCAATCGGTTGTTGCCTCGTATGATGGGGAACCCTTTCTTCCGCCAAAGGGTTCCCCATACCCTTCCCAAAGACGATTATTATAAACGTTCGGCTTTGAATCGCATCAGCTTCACGCCATTGGCGAAAATAAAAAAATTTTCCCTTGCGTGAAAGTTTTGGAGGGGGAGTTTGAGGGGGAGCCTTTTTCAAAAGGCTCCCCCTCATCATAAATTATTTCATTGCCTCTTCGATAGCAACTGCAACAGCGACGGTCATGCCAACCATAGGGTTGTTACCTGCGCCGATGAGACCCATCATTTCAACGTGAGCGGGAACGGAGGAAGAGCCTGCGAACTGAGCGTCGGAGTGCATTCTACCCATCGTATCGGTCATACCGTAGGAAGAGGGACCTGCAGCCATGTTATCGGGATGGAGAGTACGTCCTGTACCGCCGCCGGAAGCAACGGAGAAGTACTTAACGCCGTTTTCCTGGCACCACTTCTTGTAAGTGCCTGCAACGGGGTGCTGGAAGCGAGTGGGGTTGGTGGAGTTACCGGTGATGGAAACGCCAACGTTTTCAAGCTTCATGATAGCAACGCCTTCGGGAACGTTATCGGAGCCGTAGCACTTAACGTCTGCGCGGGGACCGTTGGAGTAAGCCTTTTCGTAAACGACCTTAACTTCTTCGGTGTAGGGATCGAACTCGGTTTCAACGTATGTAAAGCCGTTGATTCTGGAGATGATCATAGCAGCGTCCTTGCCGAGACCGTTGAGGATAACGCGGAGGGGCTTGGATCTTACCTTGTTAGCGTTGAGGGCGATCTTGATAGCGCCTTCAGCAGCTGCGAAGGATTCGTGACCTGCGAGGAAGCAGAAGCACTCTGTTTCGTCGGAGAGGAGCATTGCGCCGAGGTTACCGTGGCCGAGACCAACCTTGCGGTTTTCAGCAACGGAGCCGGGGATGCAGAAGCTCTGAAGACCGATACCGATAGCGGCAGCGGCGGGAGCAGCCTTTGTGCAGCCTGTTTTGATAGCGATAGCAGCGCCTACAGTGTAAGCCCAGACAGCGTTTTCAAAGCAGATAGGCTGAGTGGAACGAACGATGTTGTCAACGTCGATTCCCTTAGCGAGAGTGATTTCCTTGCATTCGTCGATAGAGGAAATACCGTATTCTTTCAGAACGTCGAGGATCTTCGCCTCGCGTCTTTCGTAACCTTCAAAATGTGCCACTTTTCATTTCCTCCTTATCTTATTCATGACGAGGGTCAATGTACTTAACGGCGTCAGCAAATCTGCCGTAAGTGCCCTTGGACTTCTCGTAAGCTTCACCGGGCTCCATGCCCTTCTTGATGAAGTCTGTCATTTTTCCGAGGGATACGAATTCGTAGCCGATAACCTGATCGTCTTCGTCGAGAGCCATTCTCGTGCAGTAGCCTTCGGTCATTTCGAGGTAACGAACACCCTTTTCCTTGGTTCCGTACATAGTACCGACCATAGAGCGAGCGCCCTTGCCGAGGTCTTCCATACCTGCGCCGATAACGAGACCGCCTTCGGAGAATGCGGACTGAGTACGGCCGTAAACGATCTGGAGGAAGAGCTCACGCATAGCGGTGTTGATCGCGTCGCAGACGAGGTCTGTGTTGAGGGCTTCGAGAATCGTCTTACCGGGGAGGATCTCAGCTGCCATAGCAGCGGAGTGGGTCATTCCGGAGCAACCGATAGTTTCGACGAGAGCTTCCTCGATAACGCCGTTCTTGACGTTGAGGGAAAGCTTGCACGCACCCTGCTGAGGAGCGCACCAGCCGATACCGTGGGTGTAACCGGAAATATCCGTGATCTGTTTTGCGGCAATCCACTTGCCTTCTTCGGGGATAGGAGCGGGATCATGCTTAGGACCCTTTGCAACGACGCACTGATGCTGTACTTCCAAGCTCATTGCGTACGGAGCTTCGCTTACATTGCTCATAATTATATGACCATCCTTTCTTGGAATACGAAGTCTTACGAACGGGATTTTTTTGCTGTTTTTCGCGAAAAAACGTCCATTCAACAACATTATAGCACGCTTTTATTTGATTGTAAATAAAAAAATGAAATTTCGCGCGGTCCTGAGACATGAATCCTGCGGAGTCGCGCGAGAAAAAAAGCACCGCATTTCTGCGGTGCTTTCTTCTTGCGTTAAACTTAGTCTTCGTCCTCAACCTTAGCTTCAGCGATGATCTTCAGTAGTTTCGCGAAGCGATGATACCGCGATCGCGCCGGGAACTTCGTCGTAGCGAGTGAATTCGAAGTCGAAGGAGCTGCGGTCTTGAGACATGAATCCTGCGGAGTCGCGCGAGAAAAAAAGCACCGCATTTCTGCGGTGCTTTCTTCTTGCGTTAAACTTAGTCTTCGTCCTCAACCTTAGCTTCAGCGATGATCTTCTGCGCGATCGCGCCGGGAACTTCGTCGTAGCGAGTGAATTCGAAGTCGAAGGAGCCGCGGCCCTGAGACATAGCTCTGAGCGCAACGGTGTAGTCCATCATCTCAGCCTTGGGAGCCTCGGCTTCAACAACGGTGTAGCCCTTCTTAACGTCCCACGGATTCATACCGAGAACTCTGCCGCGGCGCTTGTTGAGGTCGCCGATGACGTCGCCCACGAGAGCGTCCGGAACGTAAACCTTGAGGTCGCCAACCGGCTCAAGGATAACGGGCTTAGCCTGCGGCAGACCTGCCTTGTATGCAAGACGTGCAGCGAGCTTGAAGGAGATTTCGTTAGAGTCAACAGCGTGGTATGAGCCGTCGAAGAGGTCAGCAGCGAGGTTAACAACGGGATAACCTGCGAGAACGCCGTGCTGCATTGCTTCGAGAAGTCCCTTTTCAACTGCGGGATAGAAGTTCTTAGAAACTGTACCGCCGACAACGGACTGAGTGAAGGTGAGACCTTCGTCTTCGCCGTGGCTGAATGTCATCTTAACGTGACCGTACTGACCGGAACCGCCGGACTGCTTCTTGTGCTTGCCTTCAACGGACGCACGGCCCTTGATGGTCTCGCGGTAAGCGATCTTGGGAGCGGTGAGAAGAACGGAAACGCCGTAGCGGTTCTTGAGCTTGGAAACAACGATGTCGAGATGGATGTCGGACATACCGTAGATGACCATCTGCTTTGTTTCGGGGTTGTTTTCGTACTTGAGTGTGAGGTCTTCCTCGAGAAGACGGGAGATACCCGTGGAGATCTTGTCTTCGTCGCCCTTGGAGGAGGGAAGGATCGCCTGGCAGAGGAAGGGAGTGGGGAACTTGATCTTCTTGACTTCGGGAGCGTTGCCTGTTGTGAGCACGTTGTTGGTGCCTGTGTTGACAAGCTTGGAGATCATACCGATGTCGCCGCAGCAGAGTTCTTCAACTTCTGTCTGCTTCTTGCCTCTCATCGTGTAGATGTGAGAGAACTTTTCGGATGTGTCGGTGTCAACGTTCTGGAGAGTGGTATCGCGCTTGAGAGTGCCTCTGATAACACGGAAGAAGGACTGCTTACCGAAGGAGTCGGCAACGGTCTTGTATACAAATACGGAAGGATCGCCCGCAACTTCCTTGGGAGCGGGGAAGGATCCGATGAGAGCGTCGATAAGGGATGTTACGCCCCAGAGGTTAACGGCAGAGCCTGCGTAAACGGGAGTGATGGACTCGTCGATGATACCCTGATGGATAGCTTCGAATGCTTCTTCGCGGGTGATGGGCTCTTCCATAAGGATCTTTTCCATAAGCTCTTCGCTTGTCATGGAAAGAGAATCGTAAAGAATGGTCTTGTATTCTTCAGCTTCGTCAGCGAAGGAAGCGGGGATGTCGCAAGCTGTTGCGGTGCCCTTCTTCGCGTCGTAGGTGTAAGCCTTCATTTCGATGAGGTCTGCGAACATACCCTTGTTTCCGGTAACGGGAACGAGGATGGGGCAAACGGAGATGCCGAACATGTCGCGGATCTGATCGAAGACCTTCTTGAAGTTAGCTTCGGAGTCGTCGGATTTGTTTACGAAGAATGCCTTCGGAACGCCTGCTTCTGCAGCGTGGTCCCAGGAAAGCTCTGTACCGACCTCGACGCCTGCCTTCGCGTCAACGAGGATAACTGCGCTGTCTGCTGCTGCGAGAGCTTCCTTAACTTCGCCTACGAACTCAAGGTAACCGGGAGCGTCGATAACGTTGATCTTGGTGCCCTTGGATTCAACGGGAACGAGGGAAGCAGAGAGCGAATAACCGCGCTTTATTTCTTCGGGGTCATAGTCGCTGACGGTGTTGCCGTCTGTTGTTTTGCCCATTCTGTCAACGGCGCCGGTAACGTAAAGCATAGCCTCAACGAGGGATGTCTTACCGCTGCCGCCGTGTCCGAGGAAGGCGATGTTACGGATGTTGTTTGTTTTGTAGGTTGCCATCTTTTTCTCCTAATGTATGTGATTGATGTTAAAAATTTTTGAATTCATAACGTGTGTACAAGGAACGTCAAAAAGACCGTACTTGTTTATTATACACGATAATAAAGCTTTGTGCAATAGGTGTTTTTAGATTTTTGAGCCAAAACAGACATAATGACGGTTTTTAGTACCGTAAAAACGCAAAAATTCCGTAATATATTGACTCAGATGCGTTCAGTATGATATATTTTTTAATAGGAAGTGTAAAAACGCAAGTCACGAACGCGTAGTTTTTAGGCTTACGGTATTCGATTTTTAATAAATGGAGTTTATTATGGCAAAGTCTATCGCATTTCATGAAGGATCGCAGACGTTCAAGCTCGACACGATCGGTTCGACCTACATTTTCGGCGTCGATAAGGGTGGATACCTGACGCATTATTATTACGGAGCGTCGATCGATGACTACGATGTCAGATATCTCGGCGTCCGCGAGGGACACGATTCGTCCGTTCCGCTGTCTGCGGACGTGGACGACTGGCGATTCTCGCCTGACACTGTTGCGATGGAGTATCCCTGTTTCGGTACGGGAGATTATCGTGCCGCCGCGCTTGAGATCAAGGATGCAAACGGACATAATTCCACCGATTTCAGATATAAATCTCATAGAATAACCCTCGGCAAAAAGCCGATCCCGGGGATGCCCTCGACCTTTGCAAGCGATGACGAGGCAGTTACGCTTGAGGTCTTCGGCTCCGACGTGACGGGCGCAGAGATCACGCTTTACTATACAGTGTTCCGTTCGCATCCCGTCATCACGCGCCGCGTTTCCGTCAAAAACACCTCCGATGCGCCCATGTTCCTCGAGCGTGCGTACAGCGCGTGCGTGGATTTTACGCATCCCGAGTTTGATATGCTCGGTCTGTGGGGCTGCTGGGGCAGAGAGCGCAGAGTGGATCGCAAGCGCCTTGCGCACGGAATCACGAGCTTTTCGAGTCTCCGCGGTGCGTCCGGTCACTATCACAATCCCTTTGCGGCGCTCCTTCACCCCGAAACGACGGAGGAAACGGGCGAGGCATACGGCTTCAACGTCGTTTACAGCGGAAACTACGCCATCACGGCGGAGGTTGACGCATTCGGTCTGACACGTATCATCTGCGGACTCAATCACGACGGATTTGAATGGAAGCTTGATCCGGGCGAGGAGTTTTACACGCCCGAGACAGTGCTCGTTTACTCAAACGAGGGCCTGGGCGGAATGAGCCGTGCGCTTCACAGCTTCTATCGAGACCATCTTATCAATCCGAAATGGGCGAGAAAGCCGCGTCCCGTTCTCGTCAACAACTGGGAGGCGACGTACTTCGGCTTCGACGACGATAAGCTCGTCGCGATTGCGAAGGATGCGGCGGAGCTCGGCCTTGATATGCTCGTTATGGACGACGGCTGGTTCGGCAAGCGAAACGACGACAGATCCTCCCTCGGAGACTGGAACACGAACGAGGAAAAGCTCAAGGGGGGTCTGCCCTCACTCGTGTCGCGTGTAAATGAGCTCGGAATCGATTTCGGCATCTGGTTTGAGCCCGAAATGGTCAGCCGTGACTCCGAGCTGTACCGCCGTCATCCCGAGTGGGCGCTCCACACGGAAGGCAGAAAGCTGTCGATCGCACGTCATCAGTACGTTCTTGACCTCACGCGCGCCGACGTCTGCGATTACATCTATGAATCCATTGCATCAGCGCTCCGCCAAGCGAACATCAAATACATCAAGTGGGATTTTAACCGCAATCTTACCGAGGTTGCGTCCTCGACGCTTCCTGCAGACAGACAGGGAGAGGTCTTCCACCGTTACGTGCTTGGTCTGTATTCGATCCTTGAGCGTCTGACTCACGACTTCCCCGAGGTGCTCCTTGAGGGCTGCTCGTCGGGCGGAGGACGCTACGATCCCGCGCTGCTTTACTATTTCCCGCAGTACTGGACGAGCGACGACACCGATCCGATCGAGAGATTGAACATTCAGTACGGCACGTCGATCGCGTATCCCGCATCAACGATGAGCTGTCACGTTTCTGCGTCGCCCAACCATCAGACAGGCAGACGAACCTCGTTTGAAACGAGAGGGAACGTGGCCCTCGCGGGCACGTTCGGCTACGAGCTTGACCTCAACAAGCTGACGGACCGCGAACGCGAGCTCGTGCGCGAGCAGGTCGCGGCGTATAAGAAGTACAATCACATCGTAAATTGCGGCGATCTGTACCGTCTGATTCCGCCGACGGGCGACGTGACTGCGTGGGAGTACGTTTCCGAGGACAAATCGGAAGCGCTCGTCACGTTTGTTGCTGTAAACGCACGTATCGCGCCCGTTTATTTCCTGCGTCTGCGCGGGCTTGATCCCGATGCGGTCTACGTTGACGGCAAAGGCAGACGTTATTACGGCTCGACGCTGATGAACGCGGGACTTAATATGACTCGCGGCTGGCGCGACGCCGACAGCGTAATGATCTATTTCAAAAAGGAGGGGTAACCCCCTCCTTTGGTTCTCGCACTGCGGGAGGCATCAAGGCTCCCTCTTGAGGGAGGTGTCACCGACAGGTGACGGAGGGAGTCTACACGCACGCCTGCGGCGTGCGCGCATTTCATTCACACGCTCGACGTTTGTATGTTTTCGCACTTTTTTCCTCGGCAAAAAAAGTGCGGCAAAATGTGCCGTTTGGGAGGAGGTATCCTCCCAAAACTCTCCTCTCTCTGACGCCCACTGATCGCAACCACGGGGAAATCTGTTCGCTCACCATCACTCCAAACATAATCTGACCGCGGTTTCGCTTAATGAGCCCCCAACATCCACTCCGCGGAGTGATTGCTCGACGTTAGGAGTGCTAACGTCGCGGTCAATGTGGAGACTGACGCTTAAAATAGAGGTGATAACACGGCTTTTGGTGTGTTTGCTCTGCTTTTGTGGGGAACCACCCCAAGGATAGGGGGTTGGGTTTTGGGATAGGGGGAAAGGAATGTTCTCCGCGTCAGCGGACCTTTCCCCCCGTCCCGAACGGCGATTTTGGTTTCTTTTTTCGCCGTGGCAAAAAGAAACGCCCCCGCGGCGAGCGGGGAAACGGGTTTATATCGTAATCGTCGAGCACCCCGCGCACGAAGTGCGCACCCTCGCACGGCGAGCGTGTAAGTGCCGCGCACAGCGCAATCCCACCCCATAAAACCCGCACGAAACCCGTGCAGAAAGGAGACCCCATATGCCAAACTGGACCAATGCCCAGCTTACCGCGATCGAAACGCGCGGATCTGACGTCCTCGTCAGCGCCGCTGCCGGATCGGGCAAAACGGCATCGCTCACGGAGCGCATTATGCGCCGACTTACTTCGGGCGCGTCGCTTGACCGCATCCTGATCGTCACGTTTTCGCGCGCCGCCGCGTCCGATATGAAGGCGAAGCTCACGCGTGAGCTCAGACGCGCCGCGTCGGAGTCTCCGGACAATAAAAATATACAGCGTGCATTAGCCGCGCTTCCGACAGCACGTATCGGTACGATCCACAGCTTCTGTCTGTCGCTGTTGCGCCGAAATTACGGCGAGCTCGGATTGCCCGCAAGGATGCGCGTCGCGGATGACGCGGAATCAAAGCTGATGCGGACCGAATGTATGGACGATACGCTCGATTTCTTCTTTTCCGAGAAGGCGGGCGAGGGACGCGACCCCGAAACCGACTTTGTCGCGCTGACGGATCATCTGCTCGGCGGACAAACAGACGACGCGCTCGCATCAACGCTTCTCGCGCTTTATGAAAAGACCTCCTGCCTGCCCGAACGGTACAGAAGTCTCGTTTCCTCGGCGGAATCAATGCGAAAAAGCGCGGATAACGGCGATTTTCTGCTCTCTGATTGCGGAGGCGCGGTGCGCCGTCATATCAGCCGCGGACTTGAATTTTACGGCGCCGTTTTCGGTGCCGCCGTCGGTGAGCTTAGCCTGCTCCCCGAATTTGATCGCAAATACTGCCCCGCATTCGAGTATCTGCTCACGTTTGTCAAGCGTGCGGAAAGGCTGCTTGATGTGGGGGATTTCGACGGACTCAAAGCTCATTTTGAGTCGCTGTCGGCGCCGCGCCTCGGCTCCGTCAAGGATGGAAAAACGGCGCGAACGGAATATTTTAAGGATAAAAAGACAGAGTTTTCGCTTTTCGTCAAGGGCGTGCGTGAAAGATTCCTCTCTCTCGGCGGTGACGGACTGCCGACGACGCTCCGTCGTACCGCGTCAATCACGCTCGGAATCGTTCGCGTGCTCGACGAATTTGACCGCCGCTACCGCGAAGAGAAGCGCAGGCGCGGCGTCCTCGACTACGAGGATCTCGAGCATTACGCGCTCCGTCTGCTCTCCGACCCCGAACGCGCACGCGTGGTGCGGGCGGATTACGACGAGATCTACATCGACGAATATCAGGACGTAAACGAAGTCCAGAACGCAATATTTTCAGCTATTGCTGACAAAAATCGATTTATGGTTGGCGACGTCAAGCAGTCGATCTACGCCTTCCGAGGCGCAGATCCGACGCTTTTTGACTCACTCAGAGGCGATTACACGAAGATCTCCGCACCCGTAACCGAGGCGGACGTGGACGGCAGAGCCGTCTATATGTCGGACAATTTCAGGTGTGACGCCGCCGTTGTAGGCTTTACGAATGCGGTCTGCGGCAGGATAATGCCGTACGGCAACGTCAGCTACACGGACGATGACGCGCTTCGTCACAGCAAGGCGGCGGACGAGCCGCAGTACACCCCCGTGTCCGTGCTGATCGCGGACGTGGATTCCGATCCCGATTCGGACCTTGACGCCGCCGATGCGGAGCCCGAAATGCTCGCATCAGAGCTCGCGCGGCTCCTCCGCGAGGAGAAAAAACAGAACGGAGATTGCCTCCGTCCGTCAGATATAGCGATCCTTTTGCGTTCTGCCGCATCCGGACGCGCCGAGCGCATCGAAAAAGCGCTCGAACGGCACGGAATTCCCGTTGAAAACGGCACGAAGCAAAGCTTTTTCGAGTGCCCCGAGGTGCTCCTGGTGCTTTGCCTGCTGAACGTGATCGATAATCCGCTCCGCGACGTCTATCTTGCGGGCGCGCTCCGATCACCCGTGTTCGGCTTCTCGCTTGACGATCTGATTTTCGTCGGAGAGGCAAGAAAGGGGCCGCTTTACCGCAGTCTTTGCGCTGTCGCCGAGTCGGATGACGGCGGCGAAACGGCGGCAAAATGCCGCGATGCGCTCGCGCGTATACTTTCGTGGCGCGAGGAGGCGAAGAGAAGCACCGCCTCCGACATCATAGCGCACGTCTACGCCGAAACCGGCATAGAGGCGCTTGTCTTTTCGGATGCGAACAGGCAAAACGGTGCGACTGCGCCCGAGGTCCGCGCCGAAAACCTCGCACTTTTATACGATTATGCAAGGAATTACGAGGCTTCCGCCTTCCGCGGACTCCATAAATTCCTCGATTTCATCAATTCTCTCATCGAACGCGGCGTGACCGCAAGCGTCGGTGAGACCGCGGCGGCGAACGCAGATGCGGTCCGCATAATGACGGTGCATCAGTCGAAGGGGTTGGAATTTCCCGTCACGGTGCTCGCCTATGCGGGAGCGTCGCGCAATGAAAAGGACCTGCGCGACAGGATCCTTTACGAAAAATCATCAGGTCTGGCAATGCCTCTGCGCGAGGACGACGAGGGTGAAAGCTCCGTTATGCTTGAGACGCTTCCGCACCGTGCGGTTGCGGCGGCGTCCGCAGAGATGCTCGCCGCGGAGGAGATGCGAATCCTCTACGTCGCGCTGACGCGTGCGGAGGAAAGATTGATCGTGACTGCGAAGCTTAAAAACGCCGCAGATGCGGTAGATTCGCTCCGTGCAGACGCCGATTTTTACTGCGCGCACTCTGTTTATTCAGAAAAATCATATCTCAGATGGATCTTGTCCGCCGTCTTTGCCGAGGAAGCGGCAGGACGTGACGCGCACTGTGCCGTCCGTATCGTTTCGGTAAGCGGCAAGACAGAAGAGGTCATCGTCACCGACGATGACGATGACGCAACCAAAGGTTGCGGCGAAGCCGACAGAGACGAGGTGGAAAAGCTCAAATCCGAGCTCCGGTGCGCGCTTGCATATACGTATCCGTATTCGAAGCTCGGCGCGCTTCCCGCGAAGCTGTCTGTGTCTGTTCTGACTCCCGACGTTCTCGACGATGACGAGAGCGTTGCCGTTGACAGCAAGACCGCGGCAGAGCCGCTTTCGCCCGAAGCGGAGGCGGCGGCAAAAGCCGGCACCGCGACGCACGTTTTTATGCAGTTCTGCGACTTCGACCGCGCCGTTGAAATCGGCGTGCGCGAGGAGGCTTCGCGTCTTGTACGGGAGGGATTTTTGCGGCCCGAGGACGAAAGGATCATCCGTTACGACGAACTCGAGCTCTTCTTCCAATCGGATATTTATAAAAAGATGCGCTCCGCTGTCGAGATGCGCCGCGAAATGCGCTTCAATGTGCGTCTTGACGCGTCCGATTTCACGTCTTCGGAGGCGGACGGAGAGCTTTATTCGGGCGAGGAGCTGCTCGTGCAGGGTGTAATCGACTGCTTTTTCCGCGATGAAAACGGCGAGGTTACGGTCGTTGATTACAAGACGGACAGACTCTCGCGATATGAGCTCACGCACCGCAAGGCTGCGGCGGAGAAGCTCCGCTCGCGTCACAGCCGTCAGCTCGGCTATTACGCGTCCGCGCTCGAGACAATGCTCGGAGAGCGTCCGAAGCGAGTTCTGATCTACTCGATGCCGCTCGGTGATACGATAGAGGTGTAACGCGGTGCGTTACACTAAAAAATCAAGCAAAATAAGGTGTATTTCAATGAAAACAGATATTATCATACGTCCTGCGCAGGCTCAAGACGGCGAAGCGATTGCGGAGCTTCTCCGCTACATAGCGTCGCTTCACGCTTCGCTCCGCCCCGACATTTATAAGGATGGCGAGATCGCAAAGCACGACTCAGACGGCGTGCGCGAGATGATAGCGGATCCCGAAAACATCATTTTTTCCGCAGAATCGGAGGGAACGGTGATAGGATACGCGATCGCGAAGCTCGTCCCGCCGAAGGAGCACGCGATCCTGCGTCCGCGAAAGGTGCTTTATGTCGATGATCTGTGCGTTGATCCGAGCTTGCATCGCTCGGGCGTGGGCAGACTGTTGATGGACGCCTGCGTTGAGCACGCAAAATTGCTCGGATGCGATGCGATCGAGCTCAACGTCTGGGAGGATAACGCATCTGCGCTCGCGTTTTATAAGGCGTTCGGTATGCGTACCCAGCGCAGACGGATGGAAATGTCGCTTTGATGGGGAAGAGCACCGCAGAAATGCGGTGCTTTTTTTGTGTATGTGTAGTGACGCGCACTGCGAGCAACCGCCCCACTGCACAAACAAAAAAGCACCTCGAAAGAGGTGCTTTTTCTTGTTTCCATTACTTTTTCTTGAATCTGATAACGTTCCACGTCATCTTGCCGAGGACGGATTCTGCGATGCCGTCGTCGAGCTTGGTAACGCCGTTGGATTCGGGATGGATGTTGAAGGGATCAGCCTCAGTGTTGACAGCGTTGACGTCGTAGTGATGCATCGTGATGTGCTCGACGAGCTCGTATCCCTCAAAGCTGCGCAGATCAATCGTAGTTACGATGTCTTCTTTCATATTCTTGTTTACGGCGAATACGGTGACCTCTTCCTCTTCCTCGTTCCAGATCGCAACGGAATCGACGAACGGGATGTCGGTGTAGTGACCGCTGTCGTATTTGTCGCACTCGACGAGCGTTACGAGAGCCTTGCCGCGGCCGTACATAGAGCAGTGCATGTACGGATAGAAGGTCGTCTGCGCCCACGCGCCGCCGCCCGTTCTTGTCATGATGGGCGCGATGACGTTGACGAGCTGTGCCATGCACGCGATCTTGACTCTGTCTGCGTGACGGAGCATCGTGATGAGAAGCGAGCCGATGAGAAGCGCGTCCTCGAAGTTGTATACGTCCTCAAGCTGAGGCGGAGCGAAGCTCCAGCGCTCGATGCGCGGACGTACGCCCTCGTTGCAGTGGTACCATACATTCCACTCGTCGAAGGAGATGTTGACCTGCTTGTCGGAGCGTGCGATGACCTTTGCATAGTCGATGGTGGACACAACGCTGTTGATGAAGTAGTCCATGTCAAGGTTGTTTGCAAGGAAGGTGGGTGTGTCGTGTGCGTGATTGTTGTAGTAGGTGTGGCAGGAAACGTAGTCCACATTGTTGTAGCAGTGGCTGAGAACGGTGGATTCCCAAGTACCGAACGTGGGCATACCGGAGCCGGAACTGCCGCAAACAACGAATTCAGCCTGCGGATAGAGCCACTTGAGCATTTTTGCAGTCTCATTTGCAATTCTGCCGTATTCGTCTGCTGTTTTTGCGCAGATCTGCCAAGGACCGTCCATTTCGTTGCCGAGACACCAGAGCTTGATGTCAAAGGGATCCTTGAAGCCGTGCTTGATTCGGAGATCGGACCAATATGTGCCGCCGGGGAGATTGCAGTATTCCATCAGATTAGCCGCTTCCGCGGGACCGCGCGTGCCGAGATTGACAGCCATCATTACTTCGGTGTTTGCGCGCTTTGCCCATTCCTGGAATTCGTCAATGCCGACCTGATTGGATTCGAGAGTCGCCCAAGCAAGCTCTCTGCGCACGGGACGGAGCTCCTTCGGACCGATGCCGTCCTCCCAGTTGTAGCCGGAAACGAAGTTTCCGCCGGGGTAACGGACAACGGGCACGCCAAGCTTTCTTACGAGATCGATGACATCGCGGCGGAAACCGAGCTCGTCTGCGGTCTCGTGGCCGGGCTCATAGATGCCGCCGTAAACGGCGCGTCCGAGATGCTCGATGAAGCTGCCGTAGATTCGGGGATCGACCTCACCTACGAGATAGTCGCGGTTAAGTTTAATTTTTGCGTTCATAATTTCTCTCCTTTGACAGGGACGATTTTTTACTTGATGATCGGGATGCGGAAGATGTTAACGGAGGATGCGGGGAAGTCGTATACGAACGGAACGCCCTCCACCTCGAAGGAGGAGAACTTGGTTGCAACCTTGGTCGGCTCCTCAAATGTGTTTCTGTCCTCAAGCGAGTCTGCGGTGAGCGTCTCGAGCTTGATCGTGCGTGCACCTTCTCCTGCGCCTTCAACTGCGATCTCAAGGGAGATGGGAGTGGGACGCACGTTGACTGCCTTGATGATGACCTCGCCCGTCTCCTCGTCGAGAGTTGAGGAAACGTAGATGCGGCGTGCGGGCTTCGGCTGATAGGTGATGTCGTGGACGACCTCGCCGTTTACGGTGCAAACGATGTGATCGCCGTCGCGCTCAATGCCGAGGGTGTATTCCGCGCCGTTTTCGTATGCGAACGGGACTACGGCAAGTCTGTCGTCATAACCGCGCTTGGATACCATGACGATGGACTCGTCACCTCTCCAGCCGCCGAGCATCCACGTGAATCTTGCGTCATCGCTGTGCGCGAAGGACACGGAGATGCACTTGCGGAAGAAACGGCGGTGATGCGGATCGTTCGGATCGCCTTCCTTTGTGCGCGAACGGGCAACGCACTCGAATTTGAAGCTTTCGTAGTCGCCTTCAACGGTGACCTGCGGCTGAATGCCGCGTCTGCGAGGCGGCTCGGCGGGAGCCTCTTCGATCGGAGTCGCACGGACGAGATCTCCGTCAGCGTATGACCAGTCGCCCTCGTTTACCTTGATGTCGGATGCGGCGGGAGCCGCTCCGTTGATCTTGATGCCCTTGAAATGAGCGTCGCCGGGGGAGGAGAAGAAGGCAAATCCGCCCGCGATGCGCTCGGGCTCGATATAATCGTCCTCGGGCGTGATCTCTGCGAAAACGGGAAGCGTCACGTCACCCTGGTTGACGGAGTACATCTTCTGAACGTAGTAGCTGGGGATTCCGAAGATCTCGTGGTTGTTGTACCAGATGAGGTTGGGATTCCAGCTTACGTAATCGGTGTTGCAGAGCAGAGGCGCGTAGCAGGTGAGCGCGACTCTGTCGGCGTTGAGCTCAAAGCTCGTCATATACGCGGCTTCGCAAAGCGCGTTATAGAATGTGTTGTTACGGCTCGCGTACTCTCCGAGGAAGACCTTGGGTCCGTTCGGATCGTAGAAATCGGAGAAGTAGCGCTCGTAATTCTGTATCATCCAGTCGGGAGCGACGTAATAATGCTCGTCAACGGCGTAGGAGTTCCACTTGCGTGCGGATTCCCAACCGAGGTCAAAGCCCTTGCCCGAGGGTGCGGGGCCTGCCGTGTTGAGGATCTTTACGTCGGGATATTTTTCCGCGATAGCGTTATGGAAGAGAGGATAACGGTCGAAGAAGGGCTCGTCTACCTCCTCGTTGCCGATCGCGATGTATTCGATGTTGAAGGGTTCGGGATGGCCGAGCTCGGCACGGTATGCGCCCCATTTTGTGGTCACGTCACCGTTTGCAAATTCGAGCAGCTCAAGCGCATCGTCTACCCACGGCTGCATCTCCTCCATCGGAACTACCCACTGATGGTGAGGATTGAGCGCGCCGGGCAGAACGGGCATAGCCTTTGTGCCGATGTCCTCGCAGAAGAGGAAGAACTCATAGTAGCCGAAGCCGAGAGTCTGGTTGTAGCGCCAGTTGTTTTTCTTGGACGGACGCGCCTCAAGCGGACCGATAGAATTTTTCCAGCGATACATGGCGTTTCTCGCCTTGTCGTCGAGTGCGCCGTCGTGAGTGAGGCATCCGCCGGGGAAGCGCATAAATTTCGGCTTCATATCAGCGAGGAACTGCGCAACGTCGGGACGCAGACCGTTTTCGCGTCCGTGGAAGGTCTTTTTCGGGAAGAGGGAGACCATATCGAGGCAAACGGAGCCGACGTCATGGATCAGGATGACGAGACGTGCCGAGAAATCCTCCGCATCGGAAACGAGAGATGCCTTGTACTGCTTCCATTCGGGCGAATCGATGACGATTTCGGTTTTAGCGTAGAGTTTTTCGCCGTCTGCGCTCTCAAGGCGCACCTCAACGGGAGATTTCAGCATAATATCGCGGCGCGCGAACACGGAGAAGAGGTATTCCTCGCCCTCGCGGATCGGGATACCCGTGTTGTATCCGCAGTTGACAACGCCGACGGTGCCTTCCGCCTCAAGGCGGTGGCAGGCGCCGTTTGATATGCGCAGATAATGCGTGTTGTTGACGTTAAGCGGGTAAACGGACTCAACTCCGCCGACGGGTTTGCCGCCGTCGCGTCCGATGAGCTCCCATGCTGTCAGAGGAGTGTAGTCCGCATTGTCTACGTCGCAAAATTCAAACGAACGGTTGCGGACAAGCTCTGCGTAAAGACCGCCGTCGGCGGCATGGTTGATGTCTTCAAAGAATATGCCGTAAAGATCCCCTGTCGGGTAAAGCTTTTTTTCGGCATTTACAAGAATGCGGGACAATGTTGACATAATGACCTCCGATCAATTATTTGCACAAAAGGCGGAGCTTTTGTGCAATGTGCACATTTTGTAGGTAGATTTCTGTACGATTTGATTATAATTCAAATATATATAGATGTCAAGGAGAATTTGGGGAAAGTGAGAGGATATGCGCGCGCGGGGCGTCGATACCCCAACGCCGCGCAATCCTCACGCTTGCACAATCGCTTCCGCCGTGATATAATGATAAAAACCGTAATTACCACTCTCGGAGAATTAAATGAAGCTCGATCTGTACCGCGACTGCAAAATCAAATATTCCGCGGTGATGCCGCTGTCGGCGTGCAACGTCACAAAGCCCGAGCTGCTCTCGCGTCACGGACTCGATCGGAACGGATCCGTCATGCTGTTTTTGATGCCGTATCTGACAAAAGCCGCCGAGGGCGGCAATCTGTCTGTGTACGCGGCACCGCGTGACTACCATAAGGTGTTCGCGGAGCTCGCAAAGATCATAATCAGACGACTGAAGACGCAAAGACCAAACGCCATTTTCGCCGCCTATGCGGATCACAGCCCGATCTCGGAGAAGCTCGCCGCCGCGTCGGCGGGACTCGGCAGGATCGGACGCCACTCTCTCCTTATCAATGATGAATACGCGTCGTTCGTGTTCATTGGCGGCGTCTATTCCTCGATACCCGTCTCGGATTGGACGGAGCTGACGGAAAACACGCCCGTTTATGAGGCAGAGGCTCTTCCCGGAATAAAGTCCTGCGACGGATGCGGAGCTTGCGCGCGCGCGTGCCCTGTCTCTGCGGTGACCGAGCGCGGCATTGATGCATCGCGCTGTCTGTCAGCGCTTTCACAGAAAAAGAAGCTCACGGACGCGGAAAAAGCGTTGCTTTCCCGATCGCCGTACGTGTGGGGATGCGATCTGTGCCAGATCGCGTGTCCGGTCGCCGCAACCGCAAGGCGCCGCGACACAATATATACACCAATTACGCAATTCCAAAACGAGGTAATACCCGATATGAACGAAAAAACACTTGAAAACCTTGTGTCCGAAGGCGGATTTGAGGACCGCGCATACTCCTGGCGCGGACGCGAAATAATCGAACGCAACCTGAAGCTGCGGTCCGCTGTGAGCGAGACCGCCAATGCTATCATCGATACGGTGATCGCCGCCGGACGCGACTTGACTAAGATCGCGTTTGTCACTGACGGCATCCTCGTTAAGGACGGCGATGACAATTTCGCAACCGAATATGATGTCGCGACACAGCATAGACTCATCCGTGAGCTGTCCGCGATAGTGCCGACGGCGCATTTTCTTGCTGAGGAGGATTCGGGCGACGACACCTCGGATGCCGTTTCCTCCGGTATGTTCTTCGTCATCGATCCCATTGACGGCACGACAAACTTTATGCATGACGTGAAGCATTCCGCCGTCTCTGTCGCGCTCATCGCGGACGGCGAGACCGTTTTCGGATGCGTCTACAACCCCTACCTCGACGAATGCTTCTACGCAGAGCGCGGCAAAGGCGCGTTTTTGCGCATAAACGGCACGGACAGAGCCATCTCGGTATCGTCACGTGCGCTTCCCGATGCGCTTGCCGCATTCGGTACGACTCCGTATGAAAAAAAGCACGCGCAATCGACCTTTGCGCGTGTGTGCAGGCTTTTCTCGCGTTGCCGTGACGTGAGACGCGAGGGGTCCGCGGCGCTTGATATGTGCTACGTCGCCGCAGGCAGATACGACGTTTACTTCGAGCTTGCGCTCTCGCCGTGGGATTTCGCCGCGTCGGCGTTGATCCTCACCGAGGCGGGCGGCGTGCTCACAGATCTTGACGGCAACGTCATCGACGTGCCCAAAAAGACCTCCGTCCTCGCGACAAACATTGCCGCACACGACGAAGCCGCGGCAATCCTTGCCGAATAAAACAAAAACCGATACAGTAAATTATACCGAAACGAAAGGAGCCACCCGTGCGAATCGTATTTGCACCCGACGTGAGATCGGGATTTTCATATTTGTCAGGCCTTGTGTCAGCATCGACCGAAGCAAAGCGCCGTGCGTGGGTGCTCGTACCGGACGGAATGGTGCTGACGGCGGAGCGTGAGCTGTCGCTTCTGACGCCGCCCTCCTCACAGCTTTACTGTGATACTGTCAGCTTCCGCAGACTTGCAAACAACATCTTTCGCCGATTCGGCGGACTTCACTATAACTACGCCGACGCGGCGGCGGAGTCACTGCTTTTGTGGCGTGCGCTGTCGCTGTGCCGCGACTCACTGCTCGTGTACGGCGATTCCGTGGCAGATCCGTCGGCGGTGCCGACGATGCAGCGCGCAGTCACAGAGCTGAAGCAGAGCATGATCTCGCCCGAGGCGTTTATGAAGGCGGCGATGCGCCTGAAATATTCGGACGGAGGCGCAGCCTCCGTCGCGGATAAATGCATCGACATTGCGAACATTTATGCCGCTTATGAGGAGCTTCTCTCCGAAAGCTACGACGACAGACTCAAGGACATCAGTTATGCGGCAGACGAGCTGAAGCAAAACGACTACTTTGAGGGCGGCGAGCTTTATCTTTTCGCGTTTTCGAGCTTCACTGCACAGCAGTACGCGCTTTTGCGCGAGGCGGCACGTCAATGCTCGGAAATTTACGTGATATTTACCTGTCCGTGTGAGTACAGCCGTTCATCCGTCGAGTTTGACGGCGTGCGCGATACGGTGCGCAGACTGCGTGCCGCCGCAGCGCTCGCGCGGACCGACTTCGATACGGAGATCCTTCCGTCCGTGCGTGACGACGAGCCGTACAGGCTCGCATCGGGGCTCTGGGGCAGACTTGCGCCCGTCTCGGACGCCGCGCCGGAGCAAATCGAGCTTGTTGAATGTGCGGACGCGCGCCGTGAAGCGGAATATGCCGCATCTGCGATCGCAAAAGCGGTGCGCGGAGGTATGCGTTACCGCGATATCGCCGTAATAACGGGATCCGTCGAGGCATACGACGGAATACTCGACCGCGCACTCGATGAATACGGCATTCCTTATCATATGTCGCGCCGTTATAAGCTTGAAACAGTGCCGCAGATCGCGGCACTCCTGTCCGCGCTCCGCGTTGTGACGGGCGGATGGCGGCGCGAGGATATCATTACCTTTGTATATACAGGCTATGCGGGCGTCACCGACGACGGCGCCGACGAGCTTGAGATCTATATGTCCACGTGGAATATAAGCGGGCGGCGATTCCGCGATCCCGACGGCGGCGGTTGGGGTATGAATCCCGACGGCTACACGGCGGACTGGACGGAGGAGGGCTCGGCTATGCTCGAGTCCGTCAATGAGTCAAGACGTATCATCTGTGAGCGTCTGATGCCTCTTTACGAGGCCTTCACAGACAAAACGACCGCGGACGAAAAAACGGCGGCGGTGATGGAGTTTATGTCTGCGACGGGCATCACATCCTCGGATGCGGACGGTGCCGACGACGGCACGACGGTAGATTCGCAGGTCGCGGCCATACTTTCGCGTGCGCTCGAGGCTGTGTCCGTCACGTCCGAGCCCGGCGAGATGAGATCGGCGGATTATATGTGCTGTCTGTCGCTCGTGCTCGATACGCTGTCAGCATCTACGATCCCGAGCAGGATCGACGAGGTAGATGTCAGCGATCCGCTTCGAATGAGAGGCGCGGGCTTCCGCTACGTCATACTTCTCGGATGTAACGACGGTGTTTTTCCCGCCGACGTAAAGGATACGGACTTTTTCTCCGATACCGAAAAAACGCTGCTCGAGGAAGCGGGCGTTACAGTCGGATCGGGCGGCGAAAAAGCCGCAATGGAGCTTTACAATTTCAGCAGATGCGTCTCGTCCTCATATGAACGGCTGACCGTCGTATACAAAACTCAAAAGGGAGGCTCGCTTCCCGATACAGTCAGCAGGATGAAGTCGCTTTATCCCGCGCTGAATGTCAAAAAGCCGCAGATGGAGGCGGACGCCGCATCCGTTTTGACGATGCAGACTCTGCGCTCGCGCTTTACGCGCGCGGCGTCTCCGGAGCTTGCGCTCGCTATGCGTGAGCTGATGGAGGAGGACGAAACGGGCAAACGCATCCTCGATGCGATAGATATTCCCGTCTCGGATGCTGTCGAAACAGTCTCCGAGGAGGTCGCGGAGCGCCTTTTCGGAGGCGATATAAGACTCTCGCAGTCAAGACTCGAGAACTACGTGCTCTGCCGATTCGGATTTTATTGTAAATACGTCCTTTCGCTGATGGAAAAGAAGCGCGCCGCGCTCACTTACGCGGACGTGGGTACGTTCGTGCACGCGGTGCTTGAGCGCGTCTTCCGCGACGGAAGCTATAAGCTCGCGGACGAGGAGCTTCGTCCCGTCGTTGATGCCGTCATCGCGGATTACGTCGCAGAGGTCATTCCCGACGAGCAACGGGGCAACGCAAGACTTATGGGGCTCTTCCGTCGTCTGCGTCGCGGAGTTTTCGAGTTTATGACCGCGTTCCGCGACGAATTCGAGAAAAGTCTGTTCACTCCCGTGCTTTTCGAGGTCCCGATCGGGCTCGGCGCGCGTGAGAATTCGCTCCCGTCGATGAAGATACCGCTCGGTGACGGCACGCACGCCGTCCTTCGCGGAATTGCGGACAGAGTTGACTCGTACCGCGACGGAGAGGGCACGCTCTACATCAGAGTTGTCGATTATAAAACGGGCAGAAAGACCTTCGACAGAGCGGATATCGCGGAGGGCAGAAGCCTTCAGCTTCCGCTTTATATGTACACGATCGCAAACAGCGCCGACGCGAAGCTGACGGAAAAGCTCGGCGGCGAGCCCGGCGACGTTATCAAGCCTGCCGGCTTCCTTTACGTCGGTGTCCGTCCTGCGGACAGAAAGGGCACGGACGGAGGGAAGGATACGGCTGAGGAAAGAAAGCTGACGCGAAGCGGACTTCTGCTCCGTGATGAGGCTGTGCTGCGCGCGATGGATCCCGATCTTGCGGGCGAGTACATCCCCGTCAGAGTCAAAAAGGACGGCAGTTATTACGCAGGCGCGGAAAAATCAACGGCGGATGCGGAGGGATTTTCGGAGCTGTACCGCGAGCTGTGCGGTACCGTCACGAAAATCAGCCGAGATATGCGCTCGGGTAACGCGTCTGTCACGCCGGAGAAGCGCGGAGGCACGTCTCCGTGCGAATACTGCGGAATGCGCGCAGTTTGCCGCGCAAACGTGAAAAAATAACGAAACAACGGAGGAAACGCGAATGAAAATCGCATCACATCCCCGTGAGCTTGTGGGAAATACGCCGCTTTACGAGCTTCGCCGTCTTTCACGCGAGCTTGGACTCACAGCAAGAGTGCTCGCGAAGCTCGAATTTATGAATCCGGGCGGAAGCGTCAAGGACAGAGCCGCGCTCTATATGCTCGATGACGCGAAATCGCGCGGACTTATCGGTGACAGTACTGTCATAATCGAGCCTACGAGCGGAAATACAGGTATCGGCCTCGCCGTGCTTTGCGCCGCCGAGGGCAGACGTCTGATTTTGACGATGCCGGATACTATGAGCGATGAAAGAAGACGTCTTTTCGCCGCATACGGAGCGGAGCTCGTGCTCACGCCCGGCGCGGACGGAATGAAGGGCTCGATCGCGAAGGCGGAAAGCCTCGCGCGCGAGCTCGGTGACAGCTTCATACCGTCACAGTTTGATAACGCAGCAAATGCGTCCGCGCATTATGAAGCGACAGCGGAGGAGATCATCGCAGACGCGGACCGCGTTGACGTTTTCGTTGCCGCCGTCGGTACGGGCGGCACGCTTACGGGAAGCGCCCGCAGACTGAAGGAGACATTCCCGAACGTGAGGATCGTCGCTGTCGAGCCCGATGCATCTCCTCTTTTGTCAAAGGGAGAGGCAGGGCCGCACAAGATCCAGGGTATCGGCGCAAATTTTGTGCCGTCCTTGCTTGACCGCAGTCTCATCGACGAGGTGATGACTGTCACGGACGCGGATGCGTACGAGTATTGCCGCCGTCTCGCGCGGACGGAGGGCATCCTTGTCGGCGTCTCGTCGGGTGCGGCTATGGCGGCGTGCGCGAGACTTGCGGGATTGCCCGAATACAGCGGCAAAACTATAGTGACAGTCTTTCCCGACACGGGAATGCGCTATCTGTCAACGCCCGATCTCTTTTGAAAGGATCCGAAATGAAGCTGACAAAAACAACGTTTTACGTTCTGTCCTGCACCTGGGGCATATTTCATACCGTGCTCGGCGCTGCCGTGGCGCTGTGCCTTTTCATCCTTGGTCATAAACCGAAGAAATGGGGATTTTGCCGCTACTTTGAGCTCGACGGAATGAGGGGCGGATGCAGCTTCGGTCCGTTTTTTATAACGGGACCGAGCCCGTCTGATCACATCCGCTGTCACGAGCACGGCCACGCCCTGCAAAACTGCATATGGGGGCCGCTTTTCCCGTTTGTCATCGCGGCGCCGTCGTTTTTACGCTGCCATTACAGACAGTGGCGCAAAAAGCGCCGTCCCGAGCTGCGTCAAAAGCCCTACGACTCGATCTGGTTTGAGGGGCAAGCGACAAAATGGGGCGAAGCCCTCGTGAAAACAAAATAAAAAAAGACTTCCTAAGGGAAGTCTTTTTTGCTGTCAATATTCCATTATCGGGAGCGAGTCGTCGTCGGTGCCCTTTTCGATCGAGATGAGTTTGATCGGGTACGAGTACGCGTCGTTGACGCGAACAGTCACCGTCTGTCCCGCCTTTTTGCCCAGAAGCGCCTTTCCGACGGGCGATTCCTTCGAGATGCAATCGTTGAAGATGTCGTTGCGGAGCGTTGTCACGATGCGGATCACGCGCGTTTCGTCGTCCTCGGGATAGTAGATGGTGAGTCTGTCGAAGAGCCCCGCCTTGTCTGCGTCCGAGTCCGTCGTGATGATGACGGCGGTGCGGATCATATTCTCAAGATAGCGGATTCGGCTGTTGTTGCGGTTCATCTCACGCTTCGCTGAACGGTATTCGTCGTTTTCGGACAGGTCACCGAGCTCGCGTGCCGCCTTCACCTGCTCCTTGAGCGATGCGCGGAGAGCGATGCGCTCCTCTATCTCCTCTTTCATTTTTCGTATGTCGATTTCGGTAAGTTCGTCGTGCATTGCTTCCTCTGTTCGGTATCATTCCGCGGGCTCAGACTCCGCGTCGGGCTCGGTCGTCTCCGTATCTACGGGATCTGTGTCGTCGGGGGTCGGCTCGGGCTCGACGTCGTAGTAGGACTCCGTCGCGCGCGTCGGATACTTGGATTTATCGTAGCGATAGTAGTATTCGGCTCCGTTTGCGGTGCAGAACTCGGAGAGCTCGGCGTCTGTGCGCATAAAGGACTCAAACGACGCGCCGAGCGAGCGCTTGCACGCGTCAAAATGATACCAACCGTCGCCGATATCGACGAGGAGCCAATAATGGTTGGATTCCTTGGAATAAGCGAGGCGCTCAATGCGCTTCGTGGAGATGCCTGCGATCTCAAAGAACGTCTCTGCGACAGCCATCGTAGTGAAGGAGTCGCCCGTCTTCTTGCTGATGCCGTCGTATGCCGCTTGGATGGGGCTGTCTGTATCGACGGCGGACTTTTCGATCTTGATGTTGTCGTAGACCCAGCGGTAGATGGCGTATGCGACCTCGTAATCGGTCATGATCGAGGAGGTCTTGATCTCTGACTTGAATACTGATTTCGCGAGGGTCATCAGCTCCTCCTCGGTTACTGTCGGTGCCTCGGTGACGGTGACCGTCGCACGGACGATTACGTTGTTGCCGGAGGAGTCGGTGGCGCTGTACGAGACTTCGTATACGCCCACCTCGTCGAGATTGACGCGCTTTTTGTCAACGCTGATCTTGAGCTTTTCGCCGGAGTTGTCCGTGACGGATACGCCTTCGAGGTAGTTGTCGATCTTTTCACCGACGATTACGGTGAAGTCCTTGACACCTGTGATAACTGGAGGCTCGGTGTCTACCGAGCAGGTCGCAAACGACGTGATCTCGGTGGAGTTGCCTGCCGCGTCGGTGAGGATGATGATAACGTAGATGTCATCGGTGGTGTTGAAGTTGTAGGCTTCCTTGAATTTGCAGGTGACCTCTGTTGCGTCGATGATGTCCGTGACGAACGCGGACGCCTCGGGCGTGCCCGTTGCGCTCGTTATGAAAACGGTGGCGGGAGTTGCCGTGGGCGCGACAGTGTCTTCGATGATGAGGGTGGAGGTCATCAGCATGCCGTCAACGTATACGCCGATCTGATGCGTGCCGACAGAGACGGCGGCAGCGGCGACGGCGTCGGGATCCGCAAACTCAAAATTGAGGTTCATATCATCCGTAACGACGGAGCTGTTGATGAATTTTTCGACGGTGACCGCCTCTGTGCCTGCTTCAAGACGGACGGAATCCTTCAGATACGAACGGACAGTGTACGTAACGGAGTGCTTCATTTCGTAGCCGTTGCCGTCGGAGACGGTTATCGTGCCCTTATGTATACCGGGAGAGGTCGTGTCGAGGGTGCCGTTTACGGTGACGGAGAATTCCGTATCCGTGAACGCAGATACCATAATGAACTCGGACGGGTCGATGGAGCCTCCGGGATTGACGGAGGGAGAGAGAATTTTATATTCGGATGAAAGATCGTCCGTCGCACAGGCGGCAAGCGCAAGCGACAGGATCAAAGCCAGAAACAAACAAAACTTTTTCATAGCGTATGTGAGGCGTACCTCACGCTCCTTATATGTTACCCCGACGGGGGATTTGAAATCAAATTTAATGTCTGTGCGCGGTACGCGCAAGGATAGACATAATAGATTATATCACACGGTGCGCCCGTTGTCGAGGGCAAACGTAAAAATTCACATTTTTACCTTGCGCACGGGCGATTTTTGCGTATAAATCAAAATTATCATTGAAAGTAACGCGTCTATAGGGTATAATATAATGTTAGATAACTATGATATTAATAAATAATATAAATGATTGCGGAGGAAAATCCCGTGGCAACAAACAGACAAAATAAGATAAACAGTGCAGTCGAGGTCGAAATGGCGTCGATTCTGCGCGAGATAAAGGATCCGCGTGTCGCGGATTCGTTCGTGACGATCACGGCGGCGAGAGTCAGCCCCGACCTCAAATACGCGAAGCTGTGGTTTTCGTCTCTGACGGGCGACAAAAAAGAGATCAAGCGCGGCCTTGTGTCCGCGTCGGGCTTCATCAGAAGCAGACTCGCGGAAAGACTCAATCTCCGCGTTACACCCGAGCTGACCTTTGAGGAGGACACCTCCATCGAAAACGGAGCTCACATCGCTGAGGTCTTGAAGAAGATCAAGGACGAGAAAAAGTAATGAAATCTACGAAAAATACGGCTCTTGAGCCTTGCGGAGTCGTTGTCGTCGATAAGCCCGCGGGAATGACGTCCTTTGACGTCGTCGCGAGGATGAGACGCATCTACGGCACGCGCCGTGTCGGCCATACGGGCACGCTCGATCCCGATGCGACGGGAGTGCTCGTTGTTCTCGTCGGACGCGCCGCAAAAGCGGCGGAGTATATCACCGTCGGCGAAAAGCAGTATATGGCAACGCTGCGGCTCGGCATCACTACCGATACCGAGGACGTCACGGGTGAGGTCCTGACTGAATCGACGGATATTCCCGACGAGGCGGCGGTCATCGCGGCGGCGGAAAGCTTCCGCGGCGAATATATGCAGATCCCGCCTATGTACTCGGCGCTGAAACGCGACGGCGAAAAGCTCGTCGATCTCGCGCGCCGCGGCATAACGGTCGAGAGGGAGGCAAGACGCGTCGAGATCTATTCACTCGTGTGCGAAAAGCTCACCGACACAGACTATGCCCTCAACGTTACCTGCTCACACGGCACTTATATACGCACGCTGTGTGCGGACATAGGTGCAAAGCTCGGTTGCGGCGGATGTATGGCATCGCTCAGGCGCGGACAGACGGGAGGCTTCACGCTCGCGGATGCTGCGACGATAGGAACGATATCGGATGCGCCCGCGGCGCATCTTTTGCCGACGGAATCGCTCTTTTCGTCGCTTCCGTCAGAGATCTTTACGGGAAAACGCAAGCACGCCATCAGAAACGGCGTCGCTGTCCCCGTCTCGGGTTACAAAAACGGCGACAGAATCCGCCTTTTCGATGACGAGGGCTTCTTCGGTCTCGGAGAGGTCAAGGGCGGAACTGTCAAGTGCATCAAATTCTTCGTGCTTTGAGGATGAAATATGTTTTATACATACGTTCGTGACGGCGTGACCGTGTACGCGTCGTCGCTTATGGATCACGTCCCTCACGGATTTTCAACGCGGACGGGCGGAGTCTCCGAGGGAGACGCGCTCGGCGCATCAAATATGGGCTTCGGCAAGGAGCCTGATGCTACCGTTCGCGAAAACAGACGCCGCTTCGCCGCGGCGGCGGTTTTGCCCTCGCTCGGGAGTGACGTGTTCGTCTCTGCCGCCGAGCAGATACATTCCGACGTCATCTTCCGCGTGACGAAGCAGGACGCGGACGCCGCATTCCGCGGAGACGGATTCTATACGAACGAATCGGGCGTGACAGTCGCGGTCAAGACCGCGGACTGCGTCCCCGTGCTTCTCGCGACGAAGGACGGACACTGTGTCGCTGCCGTTCATGCCGGTTGGCGAGGTACCGCATCGGGTATCGCGTCGCTTGCGGTGTCGGAGCTGTGCGGATTCGGTTATGATCCGACAGACATAGTCGCCGCGACGGGACCTGCCGTGCAGGTCGATGAATACAAGGTCGGAGACAATTTCGAAGAGCTGCTTTTCGGGCTGATGTCATCGAGCAGATCGGCACCTGTCCGCGAAAACGCGAAAATGCTCTCGAAGGCAAGGCTTGTCATATACGCGGACGGAATTCACTGCAATCTCCCCGCGCTTAACCGTGATATCCTCGTTGCGTCGGGTGTTCCGTCCGAAAACATCGACGTGTGTCCTGTCTCGACTTATGAAAATCCGCAGCTTTTCTATTCGCACAGACGGCAGGGCGCTGACAGAGGCGTCATGGCAAGTGCCATAGCAACGCGCGACAGCACCGTGCGGTAGCACCGCAACGCCGAAACAAGCGCGAATTCACGCATAAATCACATAAAATTCGTCAAAAACACCCCCAACACATAAATTATTCAACACAATTCATAAATTGTGTGGTATAATATTCAGTAATCAACCGACAACGATTTTTCAGTCAGGAGAAAACCCCATGGGCAAAACCGAAGAAATAAAAGAAAAAGAAACAGAAAAAACAGCAGAACCCGAATATATGATTGAGGTTGAAAATCTCGTCAAGCGCTACGGAGCAAAGTACGCGGTCGATGATATCAGCTTCAAGGTCGCAAAGGGCGAGGTGGTCGGCTTCCTCGGACCGAACGGCGCAGGTAAGTCCACCACGATCAACGTTATTACGGGATTCCTCTCGTCTACGTCGGGCACCTGTAAGGTCGCGGGTAACGACGTTCTCGATTTCCCCGAAAAGGCAAAGAGAATGATCGGTTATCTTCCCGAGCAGCCGCCGCTTTATATCGATATGACTGTTGATGAGTACCTCAATTTCGCATATGACCTCAAAAAATGCGAATACAATCGCAAAAAGCATCTTGACGAGGTTTGCGAGGTCACAAAGATCGCGGACGTAAGAGGCAGGCTCATCAAGAACCTCTCCAAGGGCTACAGACAGAGAGTCGGTATCGCGCAGGCGCTCGTGGGCAATCCGCCCATCATCATTCTCGACGAGCCGACGGTAGGTCTTGACCCGAAGCAGGTCATTGAGGTGCGTTCCCTCATCCGTGCGCTCGGCGCAAATCATACAGTCCTTCTCAGCACGCATATCCTCTCCGAGGTGCAGGCTGTGTGCGACCGTATCGTTATCATCAACAAGGGTAAGATAATCGCAGACGAAAAACGCGACGAGATCGCGGCAGCAGCCGCAGACGGACGCGCGTTTGTCGCAAAGATCTGCGGACCTTCGCGCGAGGTCACGGCTGTTCTTCGCTCCCGTCCCGGCGTGAAGCGCGTTGAAAGACGCAGCGAACGCGACGGAGATGCGTATTCGTACGTTATCGAAAGCGAATCCGGCGTTGACATCAGAAAGTCGCTCTTCTTCGCACTCGCGCAGAATAATTGGCCGCTCGTCGGTCTTGAGCCTGTAGGCGAAGACCTCGAGGACGTGTTCATCAAGCTCGTGGACAGAGCCGAGCTGAAGAAGAACTCGGGCAAAAAGCAGCGTAAGCTGCTCATCTCTGATGACGACAAACAGTAAAGGCCAAAGAAAGGAAACCTAAAATGGGCGCTATATATAAAAAAGAAATGCGGGCGTACTTCACCACGCCCATCGGATATATCTTCGCGGCCGCGCTGCTGCTTATATCCGCCGTTGCGTTCTCGTACACGACCATTCAGTCGGCAACAAGAGATACAACGACATACTTCACGCTTATGATCTTCGTCTTCATCATACTCGTTCCCGTGCTTACGATGAAGTCGTTCTCCGAGGAAAGACGCACACGCACAGAGCAGATGCTTCTGACCTCACCCGTCAGCCTTACAGGTATGGTAATGGCGAAGTTCTTCGCCGCAATGACGATGCTTATGGGTACGATGCTCCTTACCGTCGTTTATTACATACCTTTCGCACTTTATAAGGGCGAATACGCCGCGTCCGGCGTTGCTATCCTCGTCGGAGATATGATCGCGCTGTTCCTTATCGGCTCCGCTTTTGTCGGCGTCGGTCTGCTTGTCTCCTCGCTGACGGAAAACCAGATGGTAGCGTGCGTTGTGACGATCCTCGTGCTCCTGCTGTTCCTCGTTATCAGCTTCGGTAACAGCTTTATCAACTCTTACTTTATCCGTTCGATCCTCAACTGGGTGTCCATCTTCACCCGTTTCGGTAACTTCACAAACGGCATCTTCGATTTCGGAGCAGTTGTTTACTACGCATCTATCACGATAGTTGCTATATTCCTCACCGTGCGCGTCTACGAGAAGCGCCGTTGGGGTTAATGGGAGGTGTTTTGTATGAATTTCAATCTCAAACAGACTCTCAAAACAAAAAAGGTCAGATACGGCAGCTATTCCGTTGCGTTTACTGTTGTGTTCGTCGCTTTTGTTATCATTTTTAACGTGATCTTCTCCGCACTCGCATCCAAGTATATGTGGTATATAGATATGACGGATGCGGAGATCTATTCGCTCTCCGATGCGACCTATGAGCTGCTCGCAGACGTTGATGAAGAGATCATTATTACGTTCTGTATGGAAAAGGACGAGCTCGAAGCCGACGGCTCGATGCATTACATCCTCAATACGGCGCGTCTGCTTGAAAAAGAGTTCGATAACGTTACTATCGATTACAGAGACGTCCTTACAAATAACGTCTACCTCGAAAAGTATACGACAACCTCCTCCCCGCACGTTCCCACAACGAGCGTTATCGTTGAAAGCGGTACGGAGTTCCGTCTCTTCTCTTATACGAGCTTCTTTATCACTGATACGAACGATCCCGATTACGTCTGGGCGTATAAGGGAGAGGAGCAGTTCGTTTCCGCGATCCTTCAGGTGACTGCGGACGAAATGCCCATCGCGTACTTCACATCCGGTCACGGTGAAGCCCTTAACTCCGATGAGGACGCGGCGGCGCTCATCCAGCTCTTCTATAACGCCGGCTATGATGTCCGCGCCATCGACCTCTCTGAAGAGGAGCTCGATCCCGCGGCGCGTGTTATCATCATCAACGATCCCAAATATGACTTCGGCGGCTACACAAATGAATCCGTCGGTGACTCCGAGATCGAAAAGCTCGATAAATTCCTTGACGGACTCGGATCGCTGTTCGTTTTTGTTGAGCCCAAGAATACGGCATCTCTCACGAACCTCAATGAGTTCCTCTATGAGTGGGGAATCGAGTTTGATCACGGTGTTTCCGTCGTTGACGAGGAACACTCGATCTCCGTTGACGGATCCGCAGTCGTCGGTCAGTATAACAACAACGAGGAAGAGCTCGCCTCCTCCATTTATAAGCAGGTAACGTCCATGTCGAATTGGCCCAAGGTCATCTTCCGTGACGCCTGCCCGATCAATAAGGTATATACGAGCAAGAATTTCGGCGTTGATACGAGAGTCGTCTCCGATGTGTTTATGACCGCGGATACGGCACATACGGTCAAGGACGGCGCAGTTTCCGAGGAAACGGGCGTTTACAGCCTTATGACTATCTCGCAGGAGACACGCATCAGAGATAACGAGTACTACACAAGCTATGTTCTCGCGTCCGGATGCACCGATTTCACCTCGTCCCGCTACCTCCTCAGCAACGTTTATGCAAACTCCGACGTGCTTTACGCTTGTATGAGAGCGTTCGGTAAGGAAAGAGTTCCTGCCGATATTGATTTCAAGGTCTTCAACGATAACGATCTTGATATCACAACGGAAGAGGCAAACAGCTGGACTCGCGCGTTCATCTCCGTTATGCCGCTCATTACCGTTGCGGCTTGCGTGGTCGTAACCGTCAGGAGAAAGTACAAATGATAAAAAGACAAGGTATCCTTATACTTTCGCTCTCTGTCCTGTTCATTATTATGCTTGTCGCGTATATCGCGGTCATCAAGCCGATGACGGCGGAGGACGAAGAAACAGACGCCCCCCCTCCGGAAACGGACGCGGGCGAAGCACTTACCTACGGCGATTATTTCCTTATGTTCCCGCAGGTCGAACGTAAAAATATACAGTCGATCGAGGTTCACAACGAGCACGGCACGTATAAATTTGTCCGCGACGGCGAAGCCGAAAGCGATTTTGCTATCGATGGCTATGAAAACCTCGCTTACGATGAGGAGCTGTTCTCTAAGCTCGTAATCGCCGCAGGCTATTCGATGGCTCCCGAAAAGGTGACGGAAAATCCCACTGAGCAGGAGCTCATCGACTACGGATTTGCGGGAGAGGGCGTAACTCCGCCGCATTATATCCTCACAACAACGGACGGTCAGAGCCATAAGGTCATCATCGGTAAAAAGATCATCTCCGGCGGCGCGTATTATGCAATGTATGAGGGCAGAAAGACTGTCTATATCATCGATGTAGGCATTGAAGATACTCTTCTCAAGCCGATCGAAACGATGGTGTCTCCGCTTCTGACAGCGGGTATTGAAACGACAGATTATTACCGCATCAATAACTTCTCGATCAAGCGCGGCGGCGAGGATTTCCTCATCTGCCGAAACCTCACCAAAGAGGAGCTTGCAGATATGGAAACGACCGCGATAGCAAAGTCCATCGCGACCTTCCCGGCGGAATATAATCTCTCGATGTATTACGATACAACGCTCCAGACGCTCTGCTACTATACCGGCGAGTCTGTCGTGGCACTCGGTCTTGATGACGAAACGCTCGCGAAGTACGGACTCAATAATCCCGCTTATACGATCTCGTATGAGTACGGCGGAGCGAGAATCACGCTGAACGCAAGCGAAAAGACCGACGACGGCTACTATTACGTCTCCACGTCGCTCTTCAGAATCGTCGTTAAGGTCCCCGCAGCCGATTTTGAGTTCCTCGAGTGGAATTTGATGCATTGGATAGATGAGGCGATCTTCTCATGTAATATCACCTTCGTCAATAATATCAAGCTCGAAAGCCCCGGCTTTAATGAGACCTTCCGCCTCAATCATTTTCCCACGGAGGATCCTAACCTCGTTGTAATCGGAGATGAGTGCGGTCAGATCGACGACGTCAAGAATTTCCGTGAATTTTATAAAACGCTGCTTCTGACGGCGTATGAGGGCGAGGTCCCCGAGGAAGAGGATCCCGTCAAGGACGAAAACCTCATCCTTACCTTCACCGTCACGACGAACGGCGGCAACGTCACCGAATATTGCTTCTATCGCTATTCGACGCGCCGTGCGCTCGTCACCGTCAACGGAAACGGACAGTTCTACGTCCTCGTTGATGCGGTCCAGAAGATAATTTCCGATGCAGAAAGAGTCGCAGAAGGCGGCGAAGTCAACGCACTTGATAAAAACTAAATCAAAAGCACCGTCCCAAGCTGCTGTTTTGCGGTGTGGGGCGGTCTTTTACGGAGAAAAATATGACTGTACATGAACAAAAAGCAAGAGAGCTGTTCCTTGACGGCTATAACTGCGCACAGGCGGTATTTGCCGCATTCACCGATCTGACAGGCCTCGACGAGGCAACGTCACTTGCGGTCTCGTCGTCGTTCGGCGGAGGTATGGGACGTATGCGCGAGACCTGCGGCGCTGTTTCGGGTATGCTTATGGCTGTCGGCATGATCTGCGGCGGCGACTGCAACGCACACGCGAACGGCGGCGCCGATAAATCGGCGCATTACGCCCGCGTCCGAAGCCTTGTGGAAAAATTCAAGGAAGAGAACGGCTCGTTCGTCTGCCGTGAGCTGTTGGAGCTGCCCGCGGGCGCATCGGGCGGTGAGCCCGAACGCCGTTCGCCCGAATACTACCGACGCCGCCCCTGCGTCGAGCTCGTCGGATGCGCTGCACGCATCCTCGATGAATATCTCTCCGGATCGGAGGACGTTAAATGAGAATATCAGGTCTTCAGAAGCTGACGTTGCTTGATTTCCCCGGCCGTGTGGCGTGTACCGTATTCTTCGCGGGCTGCGATCTGCGCTGTCCCTTTTGCCATAATGCCCCGCTTGTCACGGATATAGACGCTTCCGACGGAATGGGGGACGAGGAGTTCTTCGCATTCCTCGAAAAAAGACGCGGTATCCTCGACGGCGTCGCCGTCACAGGAGGCGAGCCGCTCCTGCGTGCGGATATAGGCGAATTTGTCGCAAGGATCAAATCTATGGGCTTTGCCGTTAAGCTTGATACGAACGGTACGCATCCCGACCGCCTTGCGGCGATCCTTGAGTCGGGAAATGTCGATTACGTCGCAATGGACATCAAAAACAGCCGCGAGAAATACGCAAAAACGGTCGGCGTGCCCGTCGATACGGATAAGATCGACGAATCGATCCGTGTCATTATCGATTCAGGCGTCGATCACGAGTTCCGCACTACGGTCGTTCGCGAGCTCCATGAAAAAGCGGACTTTGAAAAGATCGGTAAGTGGATCTCGGGCGCGAAGCGGTACTTCCTGCAGCAGTTCCTCGATTCGGGCGCGCTTATCGGAGACGCTGATGCGATGCATGCAGTCGCGGGCAGCGAAATGGAGACTTATGCTGACGCGGCACGCGTGTGCGTCCCCACGCAGCTTCGCGGCGTTGCCGCCGAATGAGACAAGTTGAATATATTTGTGCGATTTATTTCCTCCCCGTACTTGACAAGCTCGGGGAGGAACAGCTATAATATAAATATGAAAGAAACACGGGGAGTAGCCGGCGGAAATCCGCGACGCAACGCGTCATTACGGCACCGAATCGGTGCCCGCGTACGTATAAGCAAAGCCACTTTGCGACGGCGAGACTGTTGCCATTCATCCGTGGCGGCGGTCTTTTTTATTGCCCGAAGACTATTTAATTAAAAGGAGCTTTTGGATATCTTATGGAGATATTGTACGAAAACTTTGCTGACATCACCTGGCAGATGATGGTAATGTGGGCGATAGGTGGTCTTTTGATCTACCTTGCCATCGCAAAAGACATGGAGCCTACGCTCCTCCTCCCGATGGGCTTCGGTGCCATCATCGTAAACCTGCCTCACGCAGAGCTCGGAATGCTCGAAACTCTGTTTAAAGCGGGTATCTCGACAGAGCTGTTCCCACTCATCCTCTTCATCGGCATCGGCGCGATGATAGACTTCGGACCGCTGCTCTCCAACCCCAAGCTGATGATATTCGGCGCGGCGGCGCAGTTCGGCATCTTCTTTACGCTTTGCCTTGCATCTATGTTCTTCGACATTAACGATGCGGCTTCTATCGCCATCATCGGCGCGGCAGACGGACCTACGTCCATCGTCGTTGCAAACAAGCTCGGATCCAAGTATCTCGGCGCGATTATGGTTGCGGCGTACTCTTATATGGCGCTCGTTCCGATCATTCAGCCACCCGTAATCAAGCTCCTCACCACCAAGAAGGAGAGAATGATCCGTATGCCTTACGAGGCAAAGAGTGTGACCAAGCTCACACGAATCCTGTTCCCGATCGTTATCACCGTTATCGCAGGTCTTGTTGCACCCGACTCCCTTATGCTTGTCGGCTGTCTGATGTTCGGTAACCTTATCCGCGAATGCGGCGTGCTCAATTCTCTTTCCGAGACGGCACAGAAGGTTCTCGCAAACCTCATCACCATCTTCCTCGGAATCACAGTTGCGCTCCGTATGCAGGCGGCAGAGTTCCTCAACGTTGACACTCTCCTCATCCTTGCGCTCGGCTTGTTCGCTTTCGTGTTCGACACAGCAGGCGGCGTCCTTTTCGCAAAGCTCATCAACCTCTTCTCCAAGAAGAAGATCAACCCCATGATCGGCGCGGCAGGTATTTCTGCGTTCCCGATGTCGGGCAGAATCGTGCATAAGATGGGCCTCAAGGAAGACCCGCAGAACTTCCTTCTCATGCACTCTATCGGAGTAAACGTATCCGGACAGATCGCATCCGTTATCGCAGGCGGTCTCATCCTCAGCTTCTTTGGCGCGTAATGGCACGGAGGTATAATTATTATGACATTCAATCCTATGAATTTCGTTTCCAACCTTTATTATATGGGCGTTGGAATGCTCGGTATTTTCATTGTTATCGGCGCGATCGTCCTCGTTACCGTGATTCTTAATAAAGTAACGGCTGAAAAGAAGCCCACAGACGAGCAGTAAAAGCAAAATAAAAAGCACCGCCTATGCGGTGCTTTTTTTATTGTGTTCGATTTTGGGGCTGAAACCGATATTCTTTTTCGGATACTTATTTTTTTGCTCCGCAGGACGGACAGAATTTGTCCGCAGCCTTCATTTCGCCGCCGCAGGCGACGCAATATTCAAGCTTTTCCGTCAGCGATTTTCCGCATAACGTGCAAAACATAGCGTTTTCATCGTGGACGGCACCGCCGCAGTGCGGGCAACGTGCGAACGCGTGACCGCATTCGGGACAGAATTTGGCGCGCAAATCAATGCGGCTGCCGCATTCGGGACAGATTGATGCGGTGGGCACCTCGTTGACGGGCGGCAAGCCGAGATTGTACTGAGGCGGAGCAGGCTTTGCCGACGTTTTGCCGATGATTATGACGAGCAGACCGACAATGACAAGTACGATGCCGAGAATGGCGCCTGCGGCACCGAGATCTGCCATGTCACGCATCTCCGCGGCTTCGGAGGCGGAGTGATCCCAGATCCAGTTGAAATCATTGACGCTTTGGTTTGCTGTCAAGTACGCAAGCCCGCCGTATATGCCTATGAAGCCTCCGATGGCGGAAACGGCGAGGCCGAGACCGGTCCAGTTACGAGGCTTTTCGGGTTCGTTTTTGCGTTCATTGAAAATCGAAACGAGCGCGACAATGATCATTCCGACGAAAGCGACTATGCTGAACAGAGTGATCATCGGGGTCAGAGTTTCGGCGTCAAGCTCTAAAAAAGCATACATATTTGAAACCTCGCTTATTTCTTTTTCTTTCTCTTGCTGATCGCCCACGCAACGGCAATTCCGCATACGCCGCCGACGATGTGGCAGAGCTGTGATATGCTGTCTGCGGCGAAAATGCCCGTGTAAAGCGCCTCACCGAAGTAGATGATAGCCACGAGTACGAACGTCAGCGACAGCTTTCCGTCACCAATGTCGCCTGCGGCGGCGAGGAAGATCAGCATAAACACAACGCCGCTTATGCCGAGCAGAGCTGTGTCGGCAGACACGAGACAGTGGATCGCGCCCTCTGTGACGGCGGTGAAAATGACGGCGAGGAGCACGCTTGATGAGCCGTAACGACGTTCTACAACGGGACCGACGATCAAAAGAAGGCTCATATTGCCGAAAAAGTGCGCGAAATCGGCGTGACCGATGACGTGGAAGATCAAACGCGCGTACAGAAGCGGATCGCGCAGCGATGTGCGATACACGCTGCAGAGCAGGGCGTTGAGAAATCCGCCCGTTACGGAATTGATAAGCAGAACGGCGAGCGATGCGAGCGCGAGCGTCAGTATGACGGGCGAATCGTACTCGATCTTGATGCGTTTACGGGGCGTTTCAGACATAGCTTTACCTCCGATCTTTGACCTACGGTCTTACAGTTACGATTATAACGCAATTATATCAAAAAATCAAGCACATCGGCGGCATCTCCGTGCGTGCGCGAAGTAAAATCCCCGTTTGAGAAGATCAAACGGGGGATTTTACGGGGAGTGCTATTTCTTTTTGATGAGCGCTGCACCGAAAGCGGTGATGATAATGATCAGCGCCGATGCGACAGCGGAGCCGCATCCGCCGTCTGGTTCTTCCGTGGGCGCTTCGTCCGTGACAACGGACGTGTCCTCGTCCGTGTCGGGTGCGTCCGTGTCCGCGGGCTCGGTCACGGGAGTGTCAGGCTCGGTCTTTTCCGAAAGAGCGTAAACCTTGACGTTATCGACGTACATGGATTTTGTTCCTGTCGAGTAGAATTCAAGACCGACGACAGCGTCGCCGTTCACGGGGTCGTTCATTTCCCGGATTACGTCCCATTCGGCAGGCTCAGCCTCGCCCTTAGGCCAGACCTTGACGCACATATTGTTTTCATACACCATGGTCTTACAGGTGTACCACGTTTTATAGTCCATTTCCTTGAAAATGCCAATGTCGTTTGCGCCCTTTATCTCAAGTCTCACCGTCGGGTTGTAGGCGGGGTTGAGATTTGCTGTGTATATCGTTCCGCTGTCACGAACGACGTTGTACATTCCGTCATAGCTTGTGAGCGCTTGGGCAAAGCAGAAATCAAACTGCGTCACGTTCGCTCCGACGGTGAGGTTAGCGTAGAGCTTGGTGTTTTCGTTGTTACTCGTCAGCTTGATGAGCTTGTTTCCGACAACTGTTGCGACCTCGACAAGATCGCGCTGCTTCTTTTGTACCGTCCAGCTGTCGGAGACGAGCCTGCCCTCGTCGTAAGACTCGAAATCGTCACCGAACACCTCGACGTAGTCGAGATCGGGGAGCGAGTCCTCAACCGTAGGCACGTTTTCGAGTGTAGCAAGATCGATGCTGTCCTGCACGCCTGCGTTTTTCTTGACAGCGCTTGCTTCGTCGCCCTTGACGACGCTCTTTTCATTCACGAAATTGCCGGCAATTGTGTTGTAGCCCGCAATGTGAGGATTTATCCCGTACGCTTTTTCAACGACATTCTGCGTTATGTAGTAGCCGTCCGTGCCCTCATCGAGGTAGATTCCGCTCGTGCCGTAATCTGCCCAGGACGGAAGAGTGATGTCGTGTATGTAGTTGCCCCACATCTCGGAATCGGGCTGCTTTGAAAGCGTGTATATTCCGCCTGCGTCGCAAAGGACCTCTGTGACGTGATGGATCTCGTTTCTGATGATCCTGTTGCCCGCCATAGCGTTTTCGGACTTTGTCCAGCCAAAGCCGACGGAGATTCCCGAATACGGCGCGTACGCGATTGTGTTGTTTGCAATGAGGAGATCCTTCGGATAGCCTGCGGCAACAGCCACGGCGCATTCGTAGTCTCTGCCGACGCGGTAGATCTCATTGTTCACGATCATATCCCCGACGCAGATCTCGTGCCCGTCCTCGGGATTGTAGGGCTCGTGATAATCGACGGTGTCGTTCTTGGCGAACTTGCCGACGGCGATTCCGTTGCCGGAAATATCGGTGACAAGAGAGTTTGCGATGATACTGTTCGTCACGCCGAAGTGGAAATCAATGCCCGTTGCGCCCATATTTGCGATCTTGTTGCCGTCGAAGATGATGCCGTCGGCGGCTTCGACGAGAATTCCCGCGGCGGGTCTGCCCACGCCGACGTCATTCGTGCCGAACGTGGTACGCGTGACGTACTGCATCGCCTGACCGTCGACAAAACCTTCCTCGCTCGGCTTCGTCCAGCTTGAATACATAAATCCGATGTCGGTGAAAACGACGTTTTCCACGGGCGACTCAAGCGTTCCGGTGACGTGAACGAGCGTTTCAAGGCTCGGGAAGACGATCTCGGCGCTGTTCGGATCGACGCCTTCGGGCGCTTTGTAGTAAAGCACGTCCGCGTCCGTGTCAAGATACCATTCGCCGTCGAGGTCGATCAGCTCGTATGCGTTTTCGACGTAGTAGATGAAATTGCGCGTGCTCATATGGCTGTATCCGTCTATGTTCGGATGCTGACGGTTGAAGACAAGCTCCGCTTCCTCGTCCGCGACCTTGATGCTGTAATTGTCACCGTCCTCGGCGACGGATTTGATGCGCAGGATGTTGACGCTCCACGCCGTAAAGACGTGCAGCTCAACGTCGTTGATGTTGCCCCACGCAGGATCGAGGGTTCCGTCCTTTTTCGCGATGAAGATAGTGCCGTCGTCGGCTTGTGCGCGTGAGCTTGCATTGTCAACGCTCAAAAGCTCGGGCAGAACTTCGCCGTCCTTGATTCGCTCCGCACCGACGATGCGGGTCGAATAATTGCCGAGCTTGCCGCTGCGTGCGCGGATCGCACGCTCGCCGTTCACGTAAAGCTGTCTGAAATCGGCGTCGGCAGGCACGGACGCACGGTAGATACCCTTCTCCGCATCGTGAAGCTCCCAGCCGTCAACGGCAACTCCGCCGCTTATGACTGTCGCCTCTCTGCCTTCGCCCTTGTATATGACCTGATAGCCGTTCGTGCCCGAATCCTCGGACGTGAGCACGAAGGTCTCGTCAAGCGTGTGAACGCCGTCACCGACGTGCACGACTATGTCGCCCGTCATATCATCGTTCAACTCGCGTACGGCGTCCCTTGCGCGCTCAAGCGTGCGGAAGGGCGAGGATTTTGATCCGTCCGCGTCGTCACTGCCGTCCGCGGAAACGTATATCTCGGTAACGTCGCCGTCCTCGGACGAAAAAGCCGTGTCTGCCGCAGACACGATCGAGGAGAAGAGCATAAAAAGAGACAGCCAAAGAGCAATCTTTTTTGACATAACAGACTCCTTTTTCAAATTAATTATTTTTTACTTATTCTTCAGCTTTTCCGCGAGGACCTTCATATCGTCGAGCATCGCTTCCTTTTTGCGCGGATCGCGGAGGAGCGCCGACGGATGGAAAAACGCCGTCATCTCAAACCGGCCCTTCGATACCCAGATTCCGTGCTCCTGCGTGATCTTGTAGTCGGGCTTGATGAGACGCATAGCGGCGATGCGTCCGAGGCACACGATGAAGCGCGGCTTTATCAGTTTCACTTGCTCGCGCAGATAGGGCATGCACGCGTCGCCCTCCTCGGGGAGCGGATCGCGATTTTTGGGCGGACGGCACTTGAGGATGTTGGCGATGTAAACGTCGTTTCTGTCGATTCCGACAGCCTCAAGATAGGAGTCGAGGAGCTTGCCCGCACGTCCGACAAAGGGGATGCCGGAGGCATCCTCGTCTGCGCCGGGGGCTTCACCGACGAACATCAAGTCCGCATTTTCGTTGCCGATGCCGAAAACGACGTTCGTTCTTGTTTCCGCGAGCGCACATTTGCGGCACGCGGCACATTCGTTTTTCAAAGCTTCAAAATCCATTGTCAGTTCCTTTCCGTATCAGAGTACGTTTGCCGTAACAGTGCTCCGCCAATGATTGCACGAGACGGTGCTGCTATAGACGGGAGGAAGCACCTCCTCAAGTTCGGGGATCATGTCTGTTTCGCCGTTTTTGAGCAAGATCAGACGCTCGCGACAGCTCGAAAGACGCATGAGCAAACCTCCGAGGCGCAGATCTTGCACGTCAAAGCCGTGAGGTTTGTTTTCGAGGAACCACTGACGGCGGAACGCGGTGACGAATGTCTCAACACGCTCGATTGCTGTCGCATAATCGTCGATGATGCCATCGAGTGCAGTGCGGTTGCCGGATTTGAACGATTCGTATGCGGCGCGCGTGCGCGGACCAAGCTCCGCCTTGACGGATAGCGCGTCTGTCAAAGCTGCTGCTGCGTCGAAAAGATAACGGTACTCACCCGCACGCTCTGCGCCGTCGGAAAGACGGAGGGTGAAGTCCGCGTATTTTGCCCCGTCACCCTCGCAGACGGCGGAATCCATCAGACCGAGGAAGGGGTCGTTGTAAAGCTCATATTTGGACGGAGTGAGTACACCGTCTGACTTTGTGATAGTGTCGGGGAGGTCAAGCAACATAAAATCATCGAAGCTGACCCCGACCCATTCGTAAAAACGTGATTTGATCTCATCCTCGTCCGTTATGCCGTCCGCGATGCAAGCGGCGGTAACGAGAGTGGGAAGCACCGCATACGAGGACGATTCTGCGCCGTTGTCGCCCCACATCGTGATGAAAATGTCGCGGATGCCGGCTTTTTTAGCCGCGGAAAGTGCCGCGCGCGTACAACGGAGCGAAAAATCGTTGTGTGGAGTAAACCCTGCCCATTTCCACGCACCGCCCGCGAATATGACGTGCTCGGTGAGCGCCTTGTGGGCGTTCAGCATAGAGGTGTAGGTCTGCTCGTCAGTGTGATAGTAGTCCCAATAAACGAGCGATAGCGTAGGAGGGATTTTCGATCTTACGTTCTCACCGAAATCGGAGTCGGAGGTGTAGTACGCGCCTCCGGAAGCGAGACGGTAGAACATATCGCTCCACATCATCGGATCAAAGCCGTATTTTTCCGTGATCGCGGTGACTCGCGTAAGATGAGAGAGTAGTATCTCGGAGCCGTCAACCTCACCGTTGACATCGCGGTAACGTCCACGGCCGAGGTTGTGCGCCTCGTCCATACCGATGTGGATCTTTTTAGTCGAGAAGCATTTGCGGCAGGTCGCGATCATGTTCTCAATCAGAGCGTAGGTGCGCTCATCACCGACGAGAAGAATGTCGTCGATGTCGTTGATCGCGGCGTATTTACCCCAGCGAAAGGCGGCGTTAAGGTGTGCGAGAGTTTGTATGCACGGCACAAGCTCGACTCCGATAGAACGGCAGTAGCCGTCGAGCTCGATCAGCTCGGATTGCGAGTATCTGCCGCGGAAAATGCCGAAAAAGGGCTCTCCGTCTACCTCGTATGTGTCCTCGGTGTAGAGTTGGACTTCATTATAACCCATTTTTGCGAGCAGAGAGATGAACTTTTTGAGCGCAGAAACGGACATGACCGCGTTGCGCGAGCAGTCTATCATCACTCCGAAGGTGTCAAAATGCTTCATGGAAACGCCTCCCGAAAGATTTATTTTATCGGTGTTTTCAGTATCTGTGCGTAGCGTCTGGGGTATGCGGACGGCGTTTTCGCCGTCTTTTTCATAAAAACGAGCGTGCGCGAGAGTGTCTCGCCCGTTTTTGAGTCTGTGAGAGTCAGCGGTAGTGTCTTTTCAAGCGACAGACCGACCGCCTTCGCCGTGCTTGCGGCTTCGACGATCTCCTCCGCTGTCGTGTCGGGATCACCCTTGAGCGCGATGAGGTAGCCGCCGTCTTTCAGATAGCGTGCGGACAGCTCGCAAAGGATGCGCAGCGCGGAGACGGCGCGAGCCGTCACAACGTCGTAGACGCCCTCGTGGGCGCAGTCGCGGGCGAGCTCCTCCGCACGTCCCGAAACGGCGGACAGATTTGCCAAAGCGAGCTTTTCCGCGGCAGAATTGATGAATGCCGCCTTCTTTGCCGTTGCGTCAAGTCCCGTAACCGTCACGTCAGGACGCGCAAGCGCGATCGGCACGGCGGGGAATCCCGCGCCCGATCCAATGTCGAGCAGCTTTGCTCCGGATTTTATGTGCGCGACGGGCGTGAGCGAGTCGCAGAAGTGACGGAGAGTGATCGCTTCGGGCGTTTTGAGCGCCGTGAGATTGTATTTTTCGTTTTCCGCAAGCAGAAATTCAGCGAAAAGATCGAGCTTTTCCGCTGTTTTTTCGTCGATGTCGATGCCGTTTTCACGGCAAAGCAGAATAATATCGTTAACGTTTATCATTTTCGTTTTGCTGTCTTTTCAAAGAGTCAAGATAGAGCAGAAGCACGGATATGTCCGCGGGATTTACGCCCGCAAGACCTGCCGCCTCGCCTACTGAGTGAGGTCTGTGTGCAGAAAGCTTCTGCGCGGCTTCTATGCGCAGACCGCGGATCGCGCCGTAATCGAGATCGGCGGGCAGAAGCGCATCCTCACGCGTTCTTGCACGCTCGACGGATGCGAACTGCTTTTTGATGTAGCCCTCGTATTTGACGGAGGTTTCCACTGTTCGTCTTGCCGCGCGTGAGAGCGGAGTCGGCGGCGGACACAGACGCTCGATTACGGAATAGTCAAGCTCGGGGCGTCGGAGCAGATCAAAAAGCTTCGCGCCCGCGGAGATGGGGGCGGATCCGTATTCGGCAAGCACGGAGTTGACCTCGTCTGTCGGGGCGACGCCCGTGTGCGACAGACGGTACAGCTCAGATTCGACCGCGTCGCGCTTTTCAACGTATTTCGCGTAACGCTCGTCGGAGACAATGCCCGCGCGTCTGCCGATCTCGGTCAGTCTGTCGTCGGCGTTGTCCTGACGCATATAGAGTCTGTATTCGGAGCGCGATGTCATAATTCGGTACGGTTCGCGCGTGCCTTTCGTGATAAGATCGTCGATCATAATGCCAATGTAGGAGGTGGAGCGTCCGATCAACATCGGCTCACGTCCGAGGACGTAGAGCGCGGCGTTTGCGCCCGCGACAAGTCCCTGCGCGGCGGCCTCCTCGTAGCCCGAGGTGCCGTTGAACTGACCTGCGCCGTAAAGGCCCTTGATGCTGCGGAAGCCGAGAGTTGCATCGAGCTCGGTGGGATCACAGCAATCGTATTCGATTGCGTATGCGTTGCGCGTGATGTGCGCGTCCGCGAAACCGGGAAGCGTGCGGAGCATCGCCTCCTGTACGTCGGAGGGCAGAGAGGTGGAAAAACCGCCTATGTAAAGCTCGTCGTTTGCCTCACCGATCGGCTCGACGAACAGCTGATGGCGTTCTTTGTCCGCGAAGCGAACGAGTTTGTCTTCGATGGAGGGGCAATAACGCGGACCGACGCCCGAGATGTTGCCTGAATAGAGCGCGGAGCGATGGATATTGTCGAGGATGACCTTGTGCGTGTCGGCGTTCGTGTAGACGATGTGGCACGGCTTCTGATCGATGCCGTCGAGGTAGCCGTCGGGAGTCAGCGCGGAGAACGGAACGGGCTCGTCCTCGCCGTCCTGACGCTCAAGAACGGAAAAATCGACGGTGCGCGAGGAAACGCGCACGGGAGTGCCCGTTTTGAAGCGCATCAGCTTTATGCCGAGCTCGCGAAGCGACTCTGTCAGTGCCGTCGCGGGGAGCGATCCGTCCGGACCTGCCGCATAGTTGAGTCCGCCGACGTGAATGACACCGCCGAGGTAAGTGCCCGATGAAATGACGGCGGCACGGCAGCTCCAATGCGCGCCGAGGCGCGTCACAACGGACGTGACGCATCCGTTGTCGGCTTCGATGCCCGTCACCTCCGCCTGAACAAGACGGAGATGCTTCTCGCGCTCAAGCGCGCGAAGCATTATTTCCTTGTATTTTGCGCGGTCCGTCTGTACACGCTTGGAACGGACTGCGTTGCCGCGGCTCTCGTTGAGAGTGCGGCTTTGAATCGTTGCCATATCTGCGGCTCTGCCCATCTCGCCGCCGAGCGCATCGATCTCGTAGACGAGATGACCCTTGCCGGTGCCGCCGATTGCGGGGTTGCAGGGCATATTTGCGACGGAATCGAGCGAGAGCGTGAACAGCACCGTGTCAAGACCGAGACGGGCGGAGGCAAGCGCGGCTTCAACTCCCGCGTGGCCCGCACCGATAACGGCAACGTCGCATCTGTTTTCTGAAGCAGTCATATATATTTAGCTCCGGGATTGATTATTTTTCGCATTTATAAAGGACGAGCCATCCATCCTCGCCGTAAACGGCGATAAGACCGGAGGAGGCGTTTGTGATGTAGGAAAACTCGCCGTAGGGAATGATCTCCTCCCCATTCGTGTCGATCAAGGCTCTCTTTGAGCCCTTGCCGACAACGGCTGTTCCCTCGTAAAAAGGCTCGGCGTAGGTGAGCGTCGGATCGATGATCCACTCGCCCGTGTAGCTCATATAGCCGTATTTTCCGTTCTTTTCGAGCAGGATCATACCGTTTGAGTATGATATGATGTCGTAGCCCGTCGGAATCGGGAATACGGAGCCGTCATCGTAGATGAGGATGTCCTTGTCACCGACGACGTAAACGGTCTCGTCCTGATCAAAATAGTACTTGTCAATGGACATTACCCTCGCACGGGAAATTCCGTGCTCGAAGAAGTAGAAGCCTATCGACTCGACTCCGTTCGTCACGGGCTCCATATAGTATTCGTAGACTCGTCTGCCGAGGGATATGTCGCGGCGCGAGGTTCCCGTCTTGATGACGGTCTTGCCGGATTTGTTGATGTAGTACATGTGTCCGTCCTCATCAATGACGGCGGAAACGGACTCGGAGAAGGCGTACTTGCCGAAGAAATCGTATTCGGTCAGCTCCTTGCCCTTGTTTGTCGCAAGCGCAAACTTATATATATCAACGGGGATCTTGTATGCGAGAGGATACCCCTCCTCGTCAAACCGATCCTCGATCAGTTCGTATTCAAATATGGTTTCAACGACGTTCAGATACGTCCTTGTGTCGTCGTCAATTCCATAATCGGGAGTGTAGTCGAAGCAAGCGCCTCGCAGATCACGGTCGGGATCGTAATCCGCCTCTACGAAACACTTTTCCGCCTCGTCGAGATAGTAGTATGCGCCCTCATAGATAAAAAGCGGTCTGTCTTCGCTGTCACGGCACCACGCAGGCGCGACGTCACGGTGATCGTAGCTGCCGAGCAGCTTGCCCGCGGACGAGTAGACGTTGGTGCGGTTTTTGTTTGCTGTTTCCGTCAGGATGTAACCCATGTAGAGCTTCAGCGCGGGCTTGTCCTGAGTTTTTTCCGTGTAGACGGGGATAACTGTCGTTTTATCCTTGGAAATGTCGTGCGTTATCGTGTAGACAGCTTCCGTTTTCGATGAAAAATATGATGGGACGGTCACGTTTGCGACGGCAAGCGTCCAATCGGAGCCTGTGACCCAGTCGCCGTATGAGAGCTTGTAGCCGTCCTTTCGTGCGTCCTTGTACGAGATGAAGGAAAATTCTTCGGGAATGACGGGATCGACAACGGGAGCGGAGGTGTCCGTTGAGTCAAGGACGGGGGCGCTGTCGTATTCGGTGTCCGACGTCGATTCCTCGGCGGTTGATTCGGATGTGTCGTCCGTTTCCTCGGCGGCGGTGGTTTCGTCAGTTTCGGAGTCCGACTCGGGACGTGTTACAAAGGTCACATCAAACCAACCGAGACGGTAAACGCCGAGTACGGCACACAGTATGAGCATTAAAATGAGCGCGGTGAGACGCGATCCGACGTTTTTCATACAGACTCCTTTCAAAAAATGAGGTATACTTGTAAAAATCGGGGTTACTTGTGATATTTGCCGCCGCGGATGATGTTCATTGAGCGGTACATGATCTCATAAAGGATCGGTTGCATCATACTGTGCGGGAACGTGAAATCCGATACGGACAAGCGCAGATTCGCTGCCGCTTTGACGGCAGGGGAAAGTCCGTATGAGCTGCCGATGATGAAGCAAAACTCGGATGCACCGCTGTCGGCGGCACGTTCGAGATAGCGGGCGAACGAGGGAGAATCGAATTTCTTGCCCTCAACGCAAAGCGCAATGACGTGCGCGCCCTTTGGGATCGCGCGCAGGATCGCCTCGCCTTCCTTGGCGAGCGCGGTCTCTATCTCCGCGTCGGAGGGCTCGGAGGGAAGCTTATAGGCGGACAGCTCCGTCTTGACAAGACGGCCGTACGCGCCGAGACGCTTCGCGTATTCGTCGCGCTCCGCGCGTCGGTGCTCTTCCTTCAGCGGACCGACTGTTATAACGTGAAAAGTGTACATATCAGATAAGCCTCGTCGTGCTGTACCTTGCGGCAATGTCGAGACAGGGCGAAAATCCGTGCTCGGAAAGCGCACGGATAACGGCGGTGCGCGCAAGATCGGGGGTGTTGCAGTTTTCGGACAGATGCGAAAGAAGGATCGACTCAGCACCGAGCTCGACCAGCCGCACGGCGGCGTCCGCGCTCTGTTCGTTTGAGAGGTGACCGCGCACGGACGCGATGCGTTCGCGAACGGTGAAGGGATAGGGCGACGTGTGGAGCATACCGACGTCGTGATTTGCCTCGAGTACGACGTGAGTCGCGCCGGAAAGCGCGTCCGTCATGGACTCGGTGACGTGACCTGTGTCCGTCATAAGCCCAAATTTGACGTCCTCGCCGTCGAAATCGACGGTGTAACCAACGGACATCGCGCTGTCGTGCGAGGTTCGGAAGCTCGAAACGGTCATTTTGCCGATCCGAACGGAGAAAAGCGGAGGATGAGTGACTGCGTGAGCGAGCATCGCGTCCTTGCTCACGACAGCGGACGCGGAATCCTCCGTGATGTGTACGGGTATGTGATGCTTCTTTGACAGCACCTCAAGCGCAGAGATGTGATCGCAGTGCTCGTGCGTTACGAACACTGCGTGAATTTTGTCCATGGAGACGCCGAGCTCCGCGACGGCGGTTGTAAGCGCCTTCGCGGAGCGTCCCGCGTCGATGAGTATGTAGTCCCCGTCTGCGCCGACGAGGACGGAATTTCCCGATGAACCGGAATAAAGGGTAGCGATCTTAATGTCCATTGTGCTCAAAAGCTTGCGAGCCAATCCGATATTGCGGGGAAATAATAAAGCTCAATGATCTCATAAATGAATACGAACAAAAACGCAACCGTGGGGACGAGAAAATACTTCGCCGTCCGGCGCCGTTTTTCGGCAGCCTCGATATAACGCGTCTTTTCAACGTGATTCCACGCCGACGGAAGCTCGTCCGCAGTCGGGACTCTGCCCGAAAATCCGCGGTTCAGTGTAACAACTGCGATAAATCCCGCACCGGCAAGTATCAGATACAGCCACATCAGTGCCGTGTAGCAGACGGGGGCGATCAGCCCCTCCTCTACTGCGTTCAGCACGATGCGGTATACGCCGAAAATAACTATGACAGCGGCGGCAAAAATGAGATACAGCTTGATGTTTGGCTTCTTATTCTCCGTTTTACGGCTCATTATTCAAATACCTTGACTGCGCCCGCGCTTCTGATGCGAAGCTCCATGCAAGCGCCTTCGCCAAAGACGGAATCCATCAGCGTGCGGTATTCGGATGCGTACTGACTCGGTACGAATGCCTGAACGGTGCCTGCAAATCCGCCGCCGTGAACGCGCCAAGCAGCCTTTTTGTCGGAAAGGAAGCCCTCGGTGATGCAAAGAGCAAGGGAAAGTCCCTGTTCTTCAACGTTCTTTACTGTGTATACGTTCTGGAGGTACTTGTAGCTGGAGTCACCGGATGCGAGGATGGCGGAAAGGAATCCGTCAAGCTCGTCGCGACGGAGGATGTCGGCGGTCTTTGCGACTCTTTCGGTCTCGCGAACGAAGTGAACGGCACGCATAAACGCTCTGTCGCCGCATTCTGTGCGGATCTTCTTTGCGTTTGCGAGGAGTTGCTCGTACTTGACGTGGCAAAGCACCTCGTAGCCGAGAAGACGTGCAACGGCCTTCATCTCTGCGGGAACAGATGCGTAGTCAGCGTTGAGGTCTGCGTGGTTTCCGCCCGTGTCGGTGATGCAGAGGGAGTAGCCCTTCTTCGTCAGATCGAAGCCGAGACCTTCGGTCTTGGGCGCGTTTTTGTCCTCGAAATCGATGGTGATAAGACCGCCCCAAGCGCACGCCATCTGGTCCATAAGTCCGCAAGGCTTGCCGAAGAACTTGTTTTCCGCGTACTGTGCGATCTTCGCGATGTTGGTTGCGGAAACGGTGCCGTCGTTGTAGAAATGAGAGAGAATGTTGCCGACCATATCCTCGAACGCGGCAGAGGAGGACAGACCGGAGCCTTTAAGTACGTTTGAGGTCGTGTATGCGTCAAATCCGCCGACGGAAAGCCCCGTTTCACGGAATCCGTCTGCTACGCCCGCGATGATGGCCTCGGAACGGAAGAATTTGTCCTCGATCGGTGCGGTGTAAACGGAAATGTCAACTACGTCCTCGGGGAAGCCTTCGCTCTTGATGCGGATGATGGAATCCTCGCGTCTGGACGCAACCGCGATGCAGTCGAGGGTGATGGACGCGGCGATGACACGGCCCTGCTGATGGTCGGTGTGGTTGCCCATGATCTCGCTTCTGCCGGGAACGGAGAAGAGCGCGACGTCACGATCCTCGCCGTAGAGGTCCTCGAACGAGGAGACGGTGGAGTACCAACGGTCGCGGAAGGAGGGGATGCGTTCGTCCGTTGCGGGAAGCTCGAGAAGAGATGCGATCTTTGCATCAAGCTCGCCCTTGACGATCATTGCTTTGAGAAGAGAGGTTTTCATATACAGTCTCCTTAACTAAATAAGATTGTGAGTTTTAATTTATTGTTTACCCGCGCGGACGCGTCTTGCCGAAACGGTGCGCGCCGAAGCGGGATCAATGTCGAAGATAACACCCTCAAGGGTGGGGGAACCGTCCGCTACGTTGAAGCGGCACGGCATTTTATCCTTGTTGAATTTGATTATGTCCTCGGTTCTGACGCCGAGAACGCCGTTTTGCGGTCCCGTCATACCAAGATCCGTGACGTAACCGGTGCCGTTCGGCAGAACGCGCAGGTCCGAGGTCGGAATGTGGGTGTGAGTGCCCCAAATCGCGCCGATGCGCGCTCCGTCTGACGCGTCGAGGTAGCGTGCGTAGGCGAGCTTTTCGCCCGTCGCCTCCGCGTGGATATCGATGAGTGCAAAATCGTATTTTCCGCGCTCGCGTTCGAGGATCTTTTCCGTTGTTTCAAACGGACAGGCAAGCGAAACGTTCATGTAAGCGGTGCCCGATACGTTGATGATGAGTACGCGCACTCCGTCAACGGTGATGACGGTCGAGCCGACACCCGCGGCCGATGCGGGATAATTCGCGGGACGCAGAACGCGGTCCGTCGAATCGAGATAGGGCTTGATAACGTCACGGTCCCAGATGTGGTTGCCCGTTGTGATGACGTCAACGCCCGCCGCGAATATGACTGATGCGAGCTCGGGGGTAAGCCCCCTGCCGTCTGCGGCGTTTTCGCCGTTACAGACGATGAGATCGGGACGGTGCTGCTCCCGCACCTCGGCAATAAGACCGCGCAGCGCGTCTGCCGCCGCCTCGCCGAAGATGTCACCGATTGCTAAAACTTTCATATTTTGCCCTCAAAAACTGATTTTTCCAAAGAGAATCAAAGGCGAGAGCGAACTCGCGTTTCACTCCCGCCTTTTTTGCATACTATAAAATGTTTACGAAAGAATTAACGCACATACGTTTATATAAACGGAAAATCCGTTGTTTTCACAGTCGGTCTATATAAAAATCTATGTCCGCGGAGGGAGGCCTCCGAATGAAGGAACTGCGTTATTTTGCGTAGTCTATAGCTCTGCTTTCGCGTATGATGTGGACCTTGATCTGTCCGGGATATTCAAGCTCGGATTCAATGCGCTTAACGATGTCGTGCGCGACGATCTTCATCTTGTCGTCGCTGACGATCTCCGGTTTCACCATTATGCGGATCTCGCGTCCTGCTTGGATAGCATAGGACTTTTCAACGCCCTCAAACTCTTTTGTGATCTCTTCGAGCTTTGTCAGACGCTTGATGTAATTTTCAAGATTTTCGCGTCTCGCGCCGGGACGTGCAGCGGAAATAGCGTCTGCAGCCTGAACAATGAGAGCGATGATGGTCTTGGGTTCCACGTCGCCGTGGTGCGCTTCGATAGCGTGAATGATCTCCTTGTTTTCGCGGTATTTTTTAGCCGCTTCGACACCGAGCTGAACGTGGGAGCCTTCTGCTTCCTGTGTAAGAGCCTTACCGATGTCGTGGAGAAGTCCCGCACGTCTTGCCTGAACGGGGTCTGCGCCGAGCTCGTCAGCGAGGATGCCCGAAAGCAGGGAGACCTCGATGGAGTGAGTGAGCACGTTCTGGCCGTAGCTCGTGCGGTATTTGAGTCTGCCGAGGAGTTTCTGAAGCTCGGGGTTGATTCCGTGTACACCCGTGTCGAATGTGGCGCGTTCGCCTGCCTGCTTGATAGCGGCATCGACTTCGCGGCGAGCCTTATCTATCATTTCTTCGATTCTGGTGGGATGTATACGTCCGTCGGAAATGAGCTTTTCGATCGCAAGGCGCGCGATTTCGCGGCGAACGGGATCGAAGCTCGAGAGGGTGATCGCCTCGGGCGTGTCGTCGATGATGAGATCGACGCCTGTAAGCGTTTCGATAGCGCGAATGTTTCTGCCTTCGCGTCCGATGATGCGTCCCTTCATCTCCTCGTTCGGGAGAGTGACGGAGGAAACGGTGATTTCGGATACGTGATCGGCTGCACAGCGCTGAATAGCAAGGGAGAGAATGTTTTTCGCCTTTGTTTCCGCTTGTTCTTTGAACTGACGCTCGTATTCGTCGAGCTTCATCGCCGTTTCGTGCTGCATTTCGGAATCGAGACTGCGGAGCAGCTCTGCCTTTGCTTCTTCGCAAGACATTCCCGCGATGCGTTCGAGTGCGGCCTGCTGCTCGGAGAGAGCTTTTTTGATCTCTTCGGACTGAAGCTCAACCTCACGGATCTTCTTGGTCAGGTTCTCGTTATTGCGGTCCGCGGCATCAAGCTTACGGTCAAGGGATTCTTCTTTCTTGATGATCCTGTTTTCCGTGTTTGTGATCTCGCGACGGCGTTCTTTTATTTCACGGTCAGCTTCGTTTTTAGCCTTGAGTATTTCTTCCTTGGCTTCAACGAGCATTTCCTTACGCTTTGTTTCGGACGTCTTGATAGCGTCAGCAACTATGCGCTTTGCTTCTGTCTCAGCGGAGCCGATAGCGGCTTCGGAAACGTGCTTGCGGTATGCAATGCCGAGAAAGAAAAATACGGGTGCGCAAACTACTGCCGTTATGATCGCCCATAAGTATTCCAACTCAATAAAACCTCCTTTTCTTTTGTAGTTTCTTTTTCAAATTTCAATAGCGTTTATTAAATTTGCGGGTATGTATGATAAAGAGCGCCGGAGAGCCACTCTAATACATCGTACATCTCATATATTGTATACCAAAAACCCGATTTCGTCAAGTAGAATAATACCCTCGTCGTGATTAACTTTAACTTTGGATGTAAACAAATTTTTAACAATCGCCCGTATGCGTGGAACTTGGGTTGCGGTTTGATATATACTTTATATGTAGCCGAAAGGAAAAACAAAACCCGTTTCGGCGCAAATCTGTGAATTTTGAGGAACGGCTATGGCAAATTTCAGAAAGATCTCCCCCGAAGCCCTCGAGGGAAATGCGTTTCAGATGATAGGCAGAGATTGGATGCTCGTGACCGCAACTGACAGTAACGGAGATGCAAATACAATGACGGCAAGCTGGGGCGGCGTCGGTGTGCTCTGGAACGAGCCGGTCGCGTTCGTGTTCGTGCGTCCCCAGCGTCACACACATAAATTCACCGAGTCGGGCGACGTGCTTACGCTCTCCTTTTTCGGCGGAGCGCAGCGCGATGCACTTGTGTATTGCGGGCGCGTCTCGGGACGCGATGAGGACAAATTCAAGGGCTCGGGACTTACTCCCGTCAAGCTCGGTGCCGCCGTCGGCTTTGAGGAAGCAACAGCAGTCCTTGTTTGCCGCAAGCTCTATGCGGACGTAATCAAAAAGGACGCATTCACCGACGCGTCCCTTCTGAAAAATTATCCCGACGATGACTTCCACACAGTCTACGTTGTCAAGGTCGAGGACGTTTACGTTCGCGATTGAAGCCAACCGATAGCATCAGATAAGCCGCCGATGCGGTCGATAAGACCGATTTCGACGGCTTCTTTGCCGTCTATGACCGTGCCGGTGTCATTTGCGAGCTCGTCCGTCTGCATCATCAGCGAGCGCAGACGCTCGCGCTCAATACGCGAGTGCGAGGTGACAAAGCCGATGATGCGATCCTGCATCCGCTCGAGATAGCGGTAGGTCTGCGGTACGCCGATCACGGTGCCGTTCATCCGAACAGGGTGGAGTGTCATTGTCGCGGACGGTACGATGAAGGAGTGCTTCGCCGCTACCGCGAGCGGCACTCCGATGCTGTGACCGCCGCCGAGCACGACGGAAGCCGTCGGTTTGGACATCCCCGCGATCAGCTCCGCGATCGCGAGTCCCGCCTCAACGTCGCCGCCCATCGTGTTAATGAGGATCAACACACCTTTCACGCGCGGATCAAGCTCGGACTCGGAGAAAAACGGCAGCATATGCTCGTATTTCGTTGTTTTTTGCGCGTCGGAAAGCAGATAATGCCCCTCGATCTGACCGATCACGGTCACAGTCCTGATCCCGTCGCCGGCAGCAGACGGCAAAGACTCGGATCTTGCGCCTGCTTCGTTTTCTTCGTTCATAATAACTCTCCGTTTTTTGTTATCTCCCGATTATTATTCGCTCCGCCCTTGCAATTTATGCGCGAAAACAAAAAACAGCCCCCGAAAAGGGCTGTTTTGAGTTTATTTTTTCCACGAAAGCGTAACGGAACCGTCGGCTTTTCTGTATATCAGTTTTCCGAGTTCTCTCGTTTCGGAGTCTTTGATCTCGTAATAGTATACGGCATCGTACCAATCGTAGTTGAAGCCTTCAACGACGATGCTGTTTGCGTCGGGATTTTCTTTCAGCCATTCGTTCAGCTTGTTTTTGCTTTTTAAAGCGGAGACGGGATCTCCAAAAAAGAGCATCAACGGGTATGCGATCGATGCGCAAAGCGCAACGGCAAGGACGGCGGAGAGGATGCGCGTCGGAATGCGCGCGGCTTTTTTGAATAACGCCTTATCGAAAAGATACGCGATGAGACAGCCGAGCCCGAAGCAAACAAAATTCAACATAAGTCCTGCCAAAAACAGGGAAAGATCATATCCGTTCAAAAGCGATTCTGTGGTGATTCCAGCGAACACCAGAATTACCGAGATCAGCACGCCTCCTCGCATCGAAACCGTTTTTTTGAGTATGTATATAAGCGCACCGGAAACGGGCAAAAGATACAGAGTGTGTCCGAAATTAACTCCGCCGTCAAAAAGTAAAATGAAGCTGCCCGAAAAAGCGAGCGCGGCGGCAAGGCACAGTATGGCTACATCTGTTATACAAAAAAATTTTTTCATCATCGTCAGTTAATGTTATTGTGGCAATATATCAAATACTCTGATTGCAAAGACGGAGTGACCTTTAATGTGCTGTGTTGGTTTTTATGATTCGTGCTTTTGTACGATATGTCCCAATATGCGTCGGAACCATTAAGAAATGTTGTTTCTACAAACGTCAACAACTCGTCTTTGTTCACGTTTGCCAAATAATTGTAATGGGCTTCGTTTGCCGCGCCGACATATATTTCTTTAGACAAAGCGTCATTGCTTTGCGCTGCTGATATTGAAATCAAACAAACAAAAAATAGCGTAACTAGAAATGCTAGTGTGATTGGCAAAAAAAGACGTTTTCTTTTCACAAAGTGTTCTCATTTGTGTTGAATATAGTGTAATCACAAGCCGTTTTGTGCATTACTACCTATAGCATATCATCCTGCGAAGGAAGTGTCAACATTAAATTAACAATATTGTGCATAAATGTTCACAAACCAGAAGCTTCCGTTTTTCGTTATCTCCCGATTATTATTCGCCCCGCTCTTGCAATTTATGCGGCGATGTGCTATACTTTTGAAAGAAATAACAGTTCAATTTTCGAAAGGTATAAATAGTAATGGCAAACAAGATTTTAGTTGAAACCTCCGCACGTCATGTCCACCTCACGCAGGAACACATCGACATCCTTTTCGGCAAGGGCCACGAGCTCACCGTTAAGAAGATGCTTTCTCAGCCCGGTCAGTACGCGTGCGAGGAAAGAGTTGACGTTGTAGGTCCCAAGAAGACGATCGCAAAGGTTTCCATCCTCGGACCGGCTCGCCCTGCAAGCCAGGTTGAGGTCTCTCTCACAGACGCAAGAACGCTCGGCGTTACAGCTCCCGTCCGTGAAAGCGGCGACGTTGAAGGCTCCGCTCCCTGCAAGCTCGTTGGTCCTGCAGGCGAAGTTGAGATCGACTGCGGCGTTATCGTTGCAAAGCGTCACATCCATATGACTCCCGCAGACGCAGAGGCTTGCGGTGTTTCCGATAAGGACGTTGTAAGCGTCAAGATCGATTCCGACGGCAGAAGCCTCGTTTTCGGTGACGTTGTATGCCGCGTAAGCCCCAAGTTTGCGCTCGCAATGCACATCGATACCGATGAAGCGAATGCGGCTTGCGCGTTCGGTGAATGCTACGGCGAAATCGTGAAGTAAGATTTTGAAAATGAGAAAAAGCACCTCGAAAGAGGTGCTTTTTTGTTTGTGCTGTGGGGCGGTTGCACGCTCGGCGTGGGTGAGGTTCTCGCACTGCGTGCGGACGGCGACGCGCCGCCTGCGTCGGCGCGGGTGCAGGCACACGCTCGACGAACACGATATATACGCTTATACGCGCTCTGCCGGAAAGCCCACTTCGTGTGCCGGCGATACTTTTACCCTCGGCGGTAAAAGTATCCAAAATCGCCGTTCGGGACGGGGGAAAGGTCCGCTGACGCGGAGAACATTCCTTTCCCCCTATCCCGAACCCCAACCCCCTATCCTTGGGGTGGTTTCGAATGAAGAAAGATAACACACTTTCCTAATGCAGACACCTCTGTTTTGAGCGTCAGTCACCTCATTGACCGCGGTTTTATGCGCATAAAACGCATCTTCAGCATCGCGGAGTGTGTTCGACGTTTGCGAAGCTAAAAACGATTAACGCGAAGCAGGTGCCGCCACCCGCGTACGCAGTGCGCATATCGCCGCGCGTCATCGCACCTCCCCCTACTTCTTCGCCTTTGCCTTGAAAATAAGTGCGACAACATATCCGAATACGATCGCGGCGGTGATTCCCGCGGCTCCCGCGGTCAATCCGCCCGTCAACGCACCGATGAGCCCTGATTTTGCGACCTCCTCGCGCACTCCTTTGCCGAGCAGATACCCGAATCCCGTCAGGGGAGTCGTCGCACCTGCTCCCGCGAACTTTACAAGCGGCTCGTAGAGCCCGACGGCGTAAAGAATAACGCCTGCGGTGACGTACGATACAAGAATTCGCGCAGGTGTCAGCTTCGTCTTGTCGATCAGTATCTGCGCGATGACGGAAATGCCGCCCCCGACGGCAAATACAATGAAATAATCAATGATTTTGTCCATTTCAGCTCCTTTTGTCCGCGCAAATGCGCAAAAGATGACATATTCCCGGGATGCTGTTCCCCTGCTGAACAGACGCGGGACTCATAAGCGCACCCGTTGCCATAAATAAAATATCGTGCAGGTCAACTCCCATACGCGGCAGGATCGACGCAGACAGAACGGACGCAGAACACCCGCAGCCGGATCCGCCGGAATGCTTGTCCGATTTTTCACGGTCGTAGATCATAAGACCGCAGTCCGCGTGTCGGGATGATACGTCATGCCCCGCCGCGGATAAAAACTCGGTGAGAATGCGGCTTCCTTCCGCACCGAGATCGCCCGTCACGATCATATCAAACGAGTCGGGCGAGCGCCCCGTTTCGTCGAAATAGCGGCAGAGCGTGTCGATGGCGGCGGGCGCCATCCCCGCCCCCATGTTGTTGAGATCGTTGATGCCGCGGTCAATGCTCCGCCCCGGAAGCACCTCCGTTATCTTAAGTGAACCGCGGTGCTTTTCGTCCGCGGACAAAACGAACGCGCCCGCGCCTGTCACCGTCCATTGCGCAGTAGGGGCGCGCTGTCCCCCGTACTCGACGGGATATCGAAACTGACGCTCCGCGGCACAGTTGTGGGAGCTTGCGACGGCGGCGGTCGTCAGTCCGTATGCGGAGCTGACGAGAGACGCGAGAATCAGCCCTTCCGCGCACGTAGAGCACGCGCCGTAAAGCCCGAAATAGGGCGCGTCGAAGCCGAGCAGACCGTATGCGGACCCGACACATTGATTTTGCAGGTCGCCGGCGAAGATCGCGGCAAGCTCCGCATCCGTCATCGATGCCTTGCGCAAAGCCTCGGATAGCGCGAGCCGCTGCATTTCTCCTTCCGCCGATTCCCACGTCTTTGCCCCAAACTCGTCGGTGCCCGTCTCGTCCGTGACATCAAATCTGCCGCCGAGAGGACCGTCGTCCTCGTGCTTGCCGACAACGGAGGCGGAGGCGATGATGTACACGTCCCGAGACAATTTTATCGTTGATCTCATAGATCCCCCTTCTGTATGCGAAAAACTCCGCAAACTTTTTTCATAGTTTGCGGAGTTCACGGTGTTTTTATTCGAATTTTGCGGATCTTGCGCCACATATGCGCCGTTTACATGATCTCTCCGCCGCCGATGAGCAAGTCGCCGTCGTAGAAAACGCAGTGCTGACCGCGCGTTGCAGCTCGTTGCGGCTCGTCGAAAATGACCTTCAGCTTGCCGCCACCGACAGGATAAACGGTCGCGGCAGCCTCGCGCGGAGTGTATCGGAGCTTTGCCGTGACTCGTATGGGCTCCGTCAGGGAGTCGATCGCGGTCAGATTCACGTCCCCGACGCTGACATCGCGCCTGAAGAGCGCGTCCTCATCCGCAAGCGTCACGGTGTTTGCCACCGCGTCCTTGTCCGTGACGTAGACGGGATGTCCGAACGCGACGCCGAGCCCCTTGCGCTGACCTGTCGTGTAGCGCGCAAAGCCGTGGTGGCGTCCGATCACGTTGCCGTTTACGTCGATGAAGTCGCCGTCACGGTGACGGAATCCGCATTTCTCCATATACGCGGCGTAGTCGCCGTCCGGAACGAAGCAAATGTCCTGGCTGTCCTTGTCTGTGCCGCAGGTGAAGCCGTGGGAGGTGACAAGCTCGCGGATCTCGGGCTTGGTGAGAGATCCGAGAGGGAGCAGGAGCCGAGAAAGCATCTCCTGCGTCAGAAGATACAGCATATAGCTCTGATCTTTTTTTGTGTCGGCGGCTTTTTTTACAGATGCCCTGCCGCCGTCGAGCGTGACGGGAATCGCGTAGTGACCCGTCGCGATAAAATCGATACCGAGTGAGTCCGCAAGCTCAAGAAGACAGCGGATCTTGACTCGTCTGTTGCAGATGACGCAGGGATTGGGCGTTTTGCCCGTTGCGTAAGCGTCAACGAACGGCTCGGTGACGCAGACGCGGAAGTCGTTCCGTCTGTCAAGAGCGATGTGAGGTATGGAAAGACGTGCGGTAACCTCTTTTGCCTTTGCGGAAGCGGTGCCGTCCGCGTATGAGAGGAACGCGGAAGCGTCCTTTTCGTTGCCGTTGAAGAGGAAGGTCACACCCGTGACGTCGTAGCCGCCGCGCGCGAGCAGTATCGCCGCCGCCGCACTGTCTACCCCTCCGGACATTGCCAATAAAACTTTTTTGTTTGTCATAAAACTCCAATCTCGCCGCGGAAGGCGCAGATGAATGAAGGAAATTGCCGTTTAATTTTTGCTTAAAACGCGCCGTTGAGCGTGCTTTTTCATAAACTCGTCCACCTTCGCCAGATATCGCGTCGGATCCTGATAGAAGCTGTATCCGTGCGAGGCGCCGTCAATTAGCAAAAGCTCGCAGACGCCGTGCCGCGATTCGTAAATATCAACGGAAAAGCGCGCGGGAACGTATCTGTCGGCGGTGCCGTGGATCAAAAGGATCGGCACGTCCGTTACGGAAACGGAATCGCACGCAGTGCGCTCGTCGAATGCCCAGCCCGCGCGCCTCTTGCAAAGACGGCTCGTAAGCGGAATGAGCGGGAACGGCGGCAGATGATAGTCGCGGTCAAGTATGTATCGGAACTCTTCCTCGGGGGCGTTGTAGGGGCAGTCCGCGATGATGCCCGATACGTGCTCGCGCACAAACGGCAAGTCCGATGCCATAAGAACGGTTGCAGAACCCATCGAGCATCCGAAAAGGAAGAGCTCCGCGCCGTCACCGAAGCGGCGCGTGACAAATCGGCACCAACCCTCAACGTCACAGCGCTCAAGCACGCCGAATCCGTAGTATTTGCCGTCGCTTTTGCCCGACGTGCGGTGATCTATCAGCAGAACGTTGCAGCCGAGCCCGTAAAAACGCCGTGCAAGCACGGGAAAATCCACCTCGGGCGCGCTTTTGTAGCCGTGAACGAAAATGACAGTCGCCGCATCTCCGTTCGAGACGTAGAGCCTGCCGCGGAGCGTCAGTCCGTCGCGTGAGACGATCGATACGTCCTCGTGCGGATGCTCCCGGATGAAGCGCTTGCCGAGGGAGATGTCGCGCAGCAGATATTCTCTTTCCGTGCCGGATAAACGCTGATGTAAAACGTCCGCGAAGTCACGCGGCTCGTCTTTCATGCGTTTGATTGCAACTGAAAAGAAATACTCAACAGCAATATATACCGCAAGCGCGCATAAAACGATCGCGCCGAGCGTGATGTAAAGCCAAGTCACGGACCTCACTCCTTTCGGGGGTTTACTTTTTCGGTGAAATGTTGTAAAATATCGGTGTCAGATCAGATGCAGTATGGAGGCACAAATGAAAAACGACAAAAACTTCACAGTAAAGCTGTCCGACGACCTTATGCGCCGTCTTCTTTACATAGCCGCTGCCGAAAAGCGTACGCCCAATAACCACATCGTCTATATGCTCCGTCAGAATATCGCCTATTACGAGCGGGTTCACGGCAAGATCCCCGAAGCAGAGCTTCGCAAGATCGAGCTTCCGACAGAGGAGGCTTAATCGACTCTGCTCGTCAGATCGATCAGAAGATCGATGTCGTCGGGCTGGACGGAGGCCTCGTGGGCGGCTTTGTTTCTGCCCACGGCGCCGCATTTTTCACATTTGTGGATGATGACGTAGCCTCGCTTCGCATCGGGCTCGACGCGGACGGGCCGCATAATTCCGCCGCAGTCGGCGGCTCTGTCGCCGGGGTTCACGTCAAGATGAAGGGAGCAAAGACAGCGCGGACAGTGATTGCGCGAGGTGTAGCCGAGAGGGAGGACCTCAAATCCGCAGTTCGCGCAGATGAAGCCCGAATCGTTTTTTCTGAATCTTTTTTCGTCCATGGATGTAGTTCTTTCGTATATTTTTGCCGTGATTGCGCGTCACGGCTTATTTTTTTGTCTGTCGCAGAGAAGGCGGAGGGCCTCGTCGAGGCTTACTGACGCAAGCGCGCTCATCCTGTCAAGCTCCGTTGACGCAGGCTGTGACATCACACGCTCTGCGGCGAGCTTTACATCGTCCGCGGTAATCGAGCGTGCATCAAGGCAAGCGTCAAGACGTGCGTGACGCATAAATCCCGTTACTTTTTCGTCGTATGCGACAGCGACAACGGGCGTTTTTGCGTGCACGGCAAATACGGCGGCGTGCAGCCGCATCGTCACGGCGAGAGCCGCACCCTCAAGGATGGCATACGCTTCGTCCGCATCCGACGGGATGATGACCTCGCCTTCGCTCGCTCTCGCGGCGGCAAGCGAAAGCTCTCTGTCAAGCTGCGGATGCATCACAATGTAAACGGGACGAAGCCCACGCTCGGCGCATATGGCAGAAATCGCCTCCGCGACGGTCATCGCCGCGTCTGTGCGCCCGTCTATGTGCCTGACTGAGACGGCAACGTAATCGCGTGACACAGCGGTCTTTTCCGAGGGGGAAGACAGAAGTGTCGGATCGGCGGAAAGCTCCGCTCGAACAGAGATGCCCGCTCGCTTCATGGAATCGAGCGCGTCCGAGTCGCGTGCGGTTATGACGTTGACGTTTTCGTTGATGACGCGCACGGCAAAGGATAGATTGCGTGCGCTTTTGATCGGTCCGAATCCGTTTGCGTATTGTATCACGGCTGAGCCGTGCTTTTTTGCTTTTTTGATAACGGACAGATAGTACCGAAGCGAGCGTGAGCTCGTTTTGTCCTGCATCAGAGTGCCTCCGCCCGAGATCAGCACGCGCGAGCGCGCGAGCGCTCTTCCGACGGCGGAGCCGTAACGGAATCGGGCGTCAACGCCGAGCCACAGGCGAGTCTGCCTCGGTCGGCGGGACAGAACGGTGAAGGTCGCGTCGGGGCGCTTCTCACGTATGCCGCTGATGATGGCGCCAAGCACGGCATCGTCTCCGACGTTGCCGTAGCCGTAGTATCCCGAAACGGCGAAATCGCAGGATCTGCCGTCTGCTTTTGTTGCATGCTCGCGGGATATGATCCGCTTGTAAATGTCTGTATGCGCCTCTTGTGCGCGAGATACGGAAAAGCTGTCTGCGAGACGCTTTCGCGCCGCGTTACCGAGACGCTTTGCAAGCTCGGAATCACGCGCAAGCGTGATAAGACGCGCGGCGAGCGCGTCGGCGTCTCCGACAGGGAAGAGAAGACCTGTTTGCCCGTCGCGGATGAAAATCGGTATGCCTCCGACGTCGGCGGCGACGGTGGGGAGAGAGAGGGCGGCGCCCTCAAGCATAGAATAAGGGAAGCTCTCGGAGCGGGAGGGGATCACGTTTGCGTCAATGGCGGCGTAAAACGACGCAACGTCGTCGATACGGCCGAGAAAATGCACAGATCCCTCGATCCCGAGTCTTCGCGAAAGAGAGATCAAGCGTTTGCGCTCGCCTCCGTCGCCTGCAAAAAGAAAAACTGCGTCGGGAAGCTCGCGAATGACGCGCGCCGCGGCGCGGATCAGCACGTCTGTGCCCTTGACGCGGTCAAGACGTGCGGCACAGCCGAAAACGACGGCGCCGTCCGGCAGACTCAATGAGTGCCTTGCGTAAAAATCCGCTCGCGAGAGTGAGGGAGATATGCTGTCCGCATCGAGCCCGTTATAAACGGTGAAGATCGAATTAGGGGCAAATCCGCGTCGGATGAGCATCTCGCGGAAGCTGTCCGAAACAGCGATGCGATATGGAATGCGCGTGAGCGCAAGCATATTGAGCGGAGTAAAAACGAGCTTTTTGATCGGGGATTCAAAATCACGCAGGTAATCGCTGTGGACGGTCGTGACGGTGGTCACTCCCGTTCGCCGCCTTACGAATGCGGCAACGAAATTGGCACGCGCACCGTGCGCGTGAAGTATGTCAAAGCCGTCGCGCGAGATCATCTCGGCGATGGAGCCGACGACGGACAGATCGAATCTGCTTTTCTGACGGAACAGGATGTGATCGACGCCGAGCGCGTCAAGCCCGCGGAAAAATATCCCGTCCGTGAGGCAACCGACGCGGATCTGATCCGCAGACGGCGAAGAAAACAGCGTGTAAAGCGCGGTTTTTGCGCCGCCGCTGTCGCCGCCCGATATAAGATGAAGAATTTTCATAGCGATCTCCGTGTCGGTTTGAGGGGATATGTTATTATATCACCGTTCGGTGAAAAAATAAATACGCAGAAGGGATTTTTTGTATTTGGCGGGGGAGGGGATGCGCACTGCATGCCCTGTGCGCACCTCCCACACAAAAAAAGCGATGGAGGAGTATTACTCCTCCACCGCCGCTTTGCGTCCGAAGATCTCACGAATAACTTTGGGTGGGAATTTGGGTTCTCTTTCGTATGTGTAAAGTCCGTTTTGCTCCTGCTCAACGTCTGTGAGCTGAGTGTAACAGTATGCGAACATCGCCTCGTTGTCGAGAAGAACGTCAGTCAATCCTTTCAGACGGGCAAGGAATTCCTCCTCGGAGGTCGGCGCATTGCCGTATCCCCAGCCGGACGGATCCTTCGTCCAACGGATTCCGCCGTATTCGCTTACGAAGAACGGCGCTTTTCCGTCGTAGTGCTGTCTGTGACCGCAGTGATCGTGATGCTCGCCCGTTTCTGCAAGCTTTGCGTAGTGCGAGGAAAACTTGACGGGATCCTGCTCGTAATTGTGAACGTCATAGATGTCTGTCACAACGTGATAGTTGCCGCTCGTATCGATGCAGGGACGCGACGGATCCATTGCCTTTGTCGCAAGGTAAACGAGCCTCAAAATCTCGTTATATTGCGGTCTGCCGTTCGTGTCCCAGGTCTCGTTGAAGGGACACCAGCCGACAATGGACGGATGGTTTCTGTCGCGGAGTACAGTCTCCGTCCACTCGGGAAGGACTGAGTAGATCGCATCGTGATTTGATACGTCAAGACCCCAGTTCGGGTACTCGCCCCAAACGATGTAGCCTTTTTTGTCCGCGTGATAGAGGAAACGCTCCTCGAATATCTTTTCGTGCAGACGCGCGCCGTTGAAGCCCATTGCAACGGAACGGTCAATGTCTGCCTCAAGCTCCGCGTCGGAGGGCGCGGTGTAGATGCCGTCGGGATAAAATCCCTGATCGAGTACGAGACGCTGGAAGACGGACTTGCCGTTCAGATAAAATTTGCGGTCACGGTAATCAATGTCGCGCAGACCGAAATAGCTCGATACAACGTCGTCGCCGTATCTCAGCGAGAGCGAGTAAAGTCCGCCCTTGCCGATCTCCCAAAGATGCTTTTCCGCGAGAGTCAGCGTCAGTATGGCGAAGCCGCCCTCGGACGAAACTGACGCGTCGCCCATCGGCTTGCCGTCAAATTCGGCGGAAACGGCGAAAACTCCCGATCCGCACAGCTCCGCTTCAACAGTCAGCGTGCCTACGGAGGCAGAGGGCGTGTATTTTACGTTTTTGATGTGTGTTTTCGGAGTAAATTCGAGCCATACCGTCTGCCAGATGCCTGTTGTGCGTGTGTAGGAGCAGCCGTAGGGTTCGTATCTGTCGGACTGCTTGCCCGACGGAATAAGACCGCTTCGCGTGTCGTCAACGCAGTTGACGGTGATGACGTTCTCGCCCGCGGAAACGAAATCTGTGATGTCAAATTCAAACGACGAATAGCCGCCCTTGTGCTCTCCTGCACGGCATCCGTTGACGTAGACAGTCGTGACGTAATCGGCGGCGCCGAAATGAAGCACGACTCTTTCGGATGCTTCTGCGTCTGTCAGCGTGACGGTGCGGCGGTACCATACGGACGACATGAAGTCCGTGTCACCGACACCCGAGAGCTTAGATTCGGGACAAAACGGCACGTTGATGGTGCCGGAAAGTGCGTCTGCCAGGTGCAGACCGCGAGCCTCGCCGCTTCTGCCGCGGTCGATCTCAAATTGCCAAGTTCCGTTAAGATTTTTCCATGCTTCGCGTTCAAACTGAGGACGCGGATGTTCTTGTCTGTACATGCGATTCCTCCATTTCTCCGCCGGATGGCGGAAGCAATGACAGCTTTTGATTTATAATGTGTTCCCGAGGGGATCCCTCGACTTGATTATAGCAAACAGAGTGCAAATTTCAAGCACATTGACATAAAAATAAGGACAATATTTGTGAGGTCGGTTGTCATTGACTAACCGGCATCCGTCGGTATATAATGATATAAAACGAACCGGCGGGGAACGCGTATTCCAATGTTGTCCGATCCGCCCAAAGGAAACGTAAAAATGAAATTTATATCGTGGAACGTAAACGGATTCCGCGCCTGCCTCGGTAAAGGCTTTGCGGACTTCTTCAACTCTGTCGATGCGGATTTCGTCTGCCTGCAGGAGACGAAAATGCAGCCGGGTCAGGCTGATTTTGCCCCCGACGGTTACTTTGCATACTACAACAGCGCCGAAAAAAAGGGATATTCCGGCACCGCGGTCTTTACGCGTCACGAGCCGATGGCGGTTATGTATGGTATCGGTGTCCCCGAACACGACACGGAGGGAAGAGTCATCACGCTCGAATACGACGGATTCTTTCTTGTTACCGTGTACACTCCCAACGCACAGCGCGAGCTTACAAGGCTCGATTACAGAATGGTCTGGGAGGACGATTTTCGCGCTTACGTAAAAGCGCTTGACGAAAGGAAGCCTACCCTGATTTGCGGAGATCTGAACGTCGCGCATAACGACATCGACCTTAAAAATCCAAAGTCAAACCGCCGATCCGCAGGCTTCACCGACGAGGAAAGAGGCAAGCTCACGGACCTGCTCGCCGCAGGCTTCACGGACAGCTATCGCTACCTTTATCCCGACAGAGTGGAGTACTCGTGGTGGAGTTATATGATGAAAGCGCGCGAAAAGAACGTCGGGTGGAGGATAGACTACTTCGTGATCTCCGACCGTCTGCGCAAAAACCTCCGCGACAGCTTCATCCTTACGGACGTCATGGGCAGCGATCACTGTCCTGTCGGAGTTGAGGTTGAGATATGAAAAAAGAGGAGATAAAAGTCTACACCCACACGCATCCCGATGCGATGGCGGTGCGAGTCACCGTCTTTGTCGAGGAGCAGGGCTTTCATGACGAATTTGACGAAACAGACGGCGTCGCCGTCCATTTCGTCGCGTATGCGGACGGAAATCCTGTCGGCACTTGCCGTGTGTTTGAGGCGGACGGCGGCTACATCCTCGGCAGACTCGCCGTTGTGAAGCCGCACCGCGGGCTCGGCTTCGGCAAAGCGCTGCTTTCCGCGGCGGAGACGCACGTAGAGTCGATAGGCGGCGAGTCGCTCTCACTCCATTCACAGCTCCGCGCGTCGGGATTTTACGCAAAATGCGGCTATGCTCCCTTCGGTGAACCCGATGAGGAGGAGGGCTGCCCCCATATCTGGATGAAAAAACGCCTCGGAGGAACAACTTGATAACATTACTTGCAAAAATCTTCATTCCCGACAGGGAAAATGTAACGTCCGCGTCGGTGCGCGGCGCATACGGCAAGCTCTGCGGAGCGCTCGGAATTGTACTTAATCTTTTTTTGTTCGCCGGCAAGCTCGCGGCGGGAATGCTCTCCGGCGCGATCTCGATCATGTCGGACGCATTCAACAATCTCACCGATGCCGCATCGTCGATCATCACCTTCCTCGGCTTCCGTATGTCTGAGCAGAAAGCGGACAAAGACCATCCCTTCGGTCACGGACGTATCGAATACGTATCGGGACTGATCGTTTCGATGCTTATTATCCTGGTCGGATTTGAACTGGCGAAATCGTCTGTCGAAAAGATCATCGCGCCCGAGGATGTGACCTTCGGCGTTCTGCCTGCGATCATTCTCGGCGTGTCTGTAATCGTCAAGGCGTATATGGCGTATTACAATTTCACGATCGGCAAAAGAATCGGCTCCGCTGCCGTGAAAGCGACGGCTACAGATTCGCTCTCCGATTGTGCCGCGACGCTCACCGTGCTTGTTTGTCTCGTCATCACGCATCTGACCTCGATCAATATCGACGCGTACTGCGGTCTTGCGGTGTCGGCGTTTATCCTTTATTCGGGGCTCCGCTCCGCAAAGGAGACGGTGGATCCGCTCCTCGGCACGCCGCCGAGCGAGGAAAGCATCGCGAAGATCGAGGAGATCGTCTCATCACATCCCGAGGTTGAGGGGATACACGACCTTATCGTGCACGATTACGGTCCCGGACGCACGATGATCTCGCTTCACGCGGAGGTCTGTGCGGATGCGGATCTGCTCGCGACGCACGATATGATCGATAACATCGAAAAAGAGCTCCGCGAAAAGCTCGGATGCGACGCGGTCATTCATATGGATCCGATCGTGACCGACGACGAAAAAGTTATTTCCCTGCGCGAGATCGTCGTGGAAACGGTGCGGTCCGTTGACGAAAGGCTGTCGATCCACGATTTCAGAGTGGTAACGGGTCCGACGCATACAAACGTGATCTTTGACGCCGTCGTGCCCTATGACGTGAAGCTTTCCGACCGCGAGGTGCGCGAGCGTATCGCGACCGCGATAAGCGGCGTCAACGAAACGTATTTCGCAGTCATCAATATAGACAGATCGTATGTGTGAGAAAAAAAGCACCTCTCGGGAGGTGCTTTTTTGCGTTTGTTTACTTTTTGCTCTGTCCGTAGTATGCGTTCGGGCCGTGCTTTCTGTCGAAATGCTTGCGGAGAAGCTCTTCCTGCATACGTTCAGCGCCGCCTGTGTTGCCTGCCAAAATCTCGGTGTGGAGCGCCATCATAGCGACCTGCTCGAGAACAACTGCCGCTTCAACGCTTCCTTTTGCGTCCTTGCCCCAGGTGAAGGGAGCGTGGGAGTTGACGAGAACTGCGTGCATTCTGTCGGGATCCATGCCTTCGAACGTCTCAACGATGACTTTACCTGTGTTGAGCTCGTATTCGCCTGCGATCTCCTCGGGAGTCATACGTCTTGTGCAGGGGATCAGACCGTCAAAATAGTCGCCGTGCGTCGTTCCGTAGGGGATGATGCCTCTGCCTGCCTGAGCGAAGGAGGTTGCCCACTGGGAATGAGTGTGAGTTACGCCGCCGATCGTGGGGAACTTGCGGTAAAGCTCAAGGTGAGTGGGAGTGTCGGACGAGGGCTTGAGATCGCCTTCGACGATGTTGCCGTCGAGATCGAGAACGGGCAGATCGGAGGGTTTGAGGTCCGCGTATTCAACGCCCGAGGGCTTGATTACAACGAGTCCCTTTTCGCGGTCGATTCCGCTGACGTTGCCCCAGGTGAATGTGATGAGCTTGTATTCAACAAGCATCATATTTGCAAGATAGACTTGTTCCTTTAATTTTTCAAGCATGATATGGTAGTCCTTTCGGTGCTTTTGTTTGTCTTCCGGATTATTTTAACATATCGGAGCGCGGTATGTCAATGTGCAGTAACAAGAAAAACGTCCGCAGACACAAATCAAACGGGAGGGACATTACTTTTCCGACAGCTCGATTATATCTTTAGCAGTCAACGGCGCGACGACAGACAGCGTGGCTTGCTTGTCTTTCCCGCCGAATTCCGACATATCAACAGAAACGGAAACATCCTTTTTGGTTATATCGTAAAAATCACCGTTCGTGTATGCCAGTGCAGCTAAATACGCTCTGCTCTCATAGTGCTCGGGATACACAGTCGATGTTTCTTCTCTGTCTCCGGAATTGTTTTCCTTTTTACCGTCTGTAACGGCAGAGAAGCTCCAACTGTGTCTTTCATGCATTGTCACATAGTTCGAACTTAGGCAGTGATTCCACTCGCCGCCTCTGCCTTCGACAAACAAAAAGCTGACAGTTGACACGGCGACGGGCGAAACGCGGTAGCTTTCGGTCAGCCCCGAGGAGGTGTTCTGACCAAACATAGATGAAAGGGAGTTTGTTACGGATTCAAAAAACGACGGCTCTTTTGCGCGGCACGCAACCGTTTTCAACTCTTTGTCAGAGTATAACTCCCACCCACTGTTCTCTCCTTGCTTCAATTCCGTGGACAGATACCCGCCGGCGCTTGCATCCTGAATGATGATTTCGTATACGGAATATGTTTCCTCACATACAGTTGCGTCCTTTTTTATTGCGAACACGTCGTAGGTACCCTCGAAGCAGCGGACAAAATCAGCCATATTGTCAAGCTCGTCGTCCCCTGCTTTTACGGTCGAATCAAACGCCAATTTTTCAAGCTCGTTTTCGTTCGGCATCGCACCGTTAGCAAAAAGAGTGGAGAAAATACTGTCAGCCATATCATCGGTAAGCGTTGAGGCGGCTTTGTGTGCGGCAAGCTCGGATATTGTCTCAAGTATTAATATCTCCTCGTCACTGTAGGAGCTTAGCGTCTTGTCGTAGGTGGGAATATGATCTGTGTCTACAACGTTCGAGCAAGCGGTAAGCGGCAGAATTAAAGCCATACAAATATAGAGAAAGAGAGCTTTCCTGATTATCGCTTTACACATGACTTTTCCCTCCTTTTTCTTGTATAATTATGAAAGTGCGTATTCAAACAAATCAGCTTTATTCTCCGGGGAACAAATATAATATACATCACTAATATACATCTCTTACATTTTTTTGTCAAGTGTTAACAAATGATAGGCGAAAAAGAATTGTATGTAAATGTATTGATATTATACCTGTGTAGTCTCCGTTTGGCATATAGCACTTATCTGCACCGTTGCACCGCAATCATCATATACTGACATTGGGCGGATGCCCGAAATAAAAAATACGGAGAAAATATATTTTGGAACGTGAAAATGATACCCGTACTCCGCGCGACCGTATAAGCGACGATATGCGTGAGGCGCTTGACAGAGCCGATGATATGCGCGCGGGTGTCGGATTTAATCCGTCTGTGGTTGACGGACTTCCTCTTGCGATGGCGTATGTGCCGCGTCAGAAATGGCGCAACGCATACTCACCCGAGGAGGCGCTCTGCCGCGGAACTATGTTTGCGGAGCTTGATATGCCGTTTTATCCTCCCCGTGTTTGCGGAGGTATGAAGAAATGACAAGCAAAAAATTCGAAAGCCTGATGCACGAGCTTCAGATGTACGGCTTCGTCCTTGACGAAGCGCGTCTGTTCCTCGATACGCATCCCAATAATAAGGATGCGCTTGCGTATTATAAGAAATACAGCGAGCTTTATGAAGAAGCAAAGCGCGAATACGAGACCCTGTTCGGTCCGCTTGTCGCGAATGGCGCCGCCGTCGGAGAAACTTGGCGCTGGGTCGAGGGCGGATGGCCGTGGATGGGCAGCTACGAGGAGGAATGAGAAATGTGGAGCTATGAAAAGAAACTTCAATATCCCGTTAAGATCAAAAATCCGAACCCCGAGCTTGCAAGCCTTATAATCTCGCAGTTCGGCGGTCCCGACGGCGAGCTCGGCGCGTCAATGAGATACCTTTCCCAGCGATACACGATGCCGTACCGCGAGATCGTCGGAATCTTGACCGATATAGGCACGGAGGAGCTTGCCCACATGGAGATGGTGTCTGCAATCGTGCATCAGTTGACGCGCAATCTTACCCCCGAGCAGATCGCGGGCACAAGCTTTGCCCCCTATTTCGTCGATCATACGGTCGGTCTTTACCCTGTCGCCGCATCGGGAGTACCCTATAACGCAATGGCGTTTGCGTCGAAGGGCGACGTGATCGCGGATCTCAACGAGGACCTCGCAGCAGAGCAGAAGGCGAGAGTAACGTATGACAATCTGCTCCGGATGATAGACGATCCCGACGTCTGCGATCCGATCCGCTTCCTGCGTCAGAGGGAGATCGTGCACTATCAGCGCTTCGGTGAGGCGCTCAGAGAGGCGCAGGACAATATGAATCACAAAAATTTCTACGGCTACAACCCCGCTTTCGACAAAAAGAAGGGATGACCGCAAAACAGCACCCTCTCGGGTGCTGTTTTGAGTTTTGACTCAATCGCTTGAGGAGCTTACCTGAATGTAGGGACTGATCTGTGCCGCAACGTTAGAGATCGGCATTGATTGGAGCCATACCTTGCCGGGACCTGTGACCGTTGTGAGGAAAAGTCCCTCGCCGCCAAAGAATATGTTCTTTGCGCCCTTGACCGTCTGTACGTCCATTGTGCAGGATTCCGTCATCGCGGCGAGATAGCCGGTGTCGATGATGATCTTCTCGCCGTATCCGAGCTCGTATTCCTTGCAGAAGCCGTCGATCTCAAGAAAAACGAGACCGTTTCCGGAGATCTTCTGCATAATGAGTCCTTCGCCGCCGAAAAAGATGTTGCCGAGCTTCTTCTGGAAGTGGATGGATACGTCAAGTCCCTTTTCCATTGCGAGGAAGCCGCGCTTCTGCACGATGATGCTGTTGCCGGGTGTGACCTCATAAGGGATGATGGAGCCGGGGAAGCTCGATGCAAACGCAATCATACCCATACCGCCCTGCGGCGTAAACTCGTTTATGAACAGAGAGTCGCCTGCGAAAAGACGGCCGAGAGCCTTGGAGAAACCTCCGCCGGAGCTTGTTTCCATTTTCATATTAGAGCTCATCCAGCTCATTGAGCCGCGCTCGGTGCAAAGAGTCTGTCCTGCTTCGGGAAAGCAGACGAGTACGGGCAGATTTTCGCCCTCGATCTTATAATTGATCATAATTAACCTCCGTTGTGCCGCAGATGTTTGTAATCTCAATATAACATATATGCTTCGCAAATGCAAGAAAAACAAGAGTGCAGAGGCATTGATTTTTCATCGCGCGAGGATTATAATAGGATCAAGCAATTTAACAAGAGAAAGGCATATATATGAACTTTACTGAAATCGCAAAAACACGTCAGTCCTGCCGAAGCTATGATCCCTCCCGTCCCGTCGAGGACGAAAAGCTCACCGCGATCCTCGATTCCGCGATACTGTCGCCCTCTGCCTGCAACAGCCAGCCGTATCATATCACCGTTTGCAAGGGTGAAACGGCAAAGGCTGTCATCAAAGCCGTGCAGGGCATGGGAATGAACAAATTTGCAAGCGACGTGCCTGTGATGATGGTCATCTCGGAGATGCCGTATGTGAAAACTGCGGCGATCGGCGCAAAGCTCAAGGGGAATGACTTCCGTTCGATCGATGTCGGTATTCTGTCCGCGTATATAACGGCTGAGGCGACGGCGCAGGGGCTCGGCACATGCATACTCGGTTGGCTCGATGATGCCGAGATACGCAAAATTTGCGGACTTGACGGCGCGGTGCGCCTCGTCATCGCGGTCGGCTATGCGAAAGCGGATGACAAGCTTCGCGACAAAAAGCGCAAGTCCCGCGAAGAGCTCATCACCACTCTTGAATAATGTAAAAAGCACCCGAAAGGGTGCTTTTTTGTGTCTGATCAAATGTCCGCGGCGGAGAGGTAATCAACTCCGTGCTCGGTGATGAAGATCTTGCGTGCGGGAAGGTCGTCTCCGAGGAGCGTCTCGAAGATGACGGCAGTCTCCGTCGCGTCTGCGGGAGAGACTCGGATGAGACGCCGCGTTGCGGGATTCATCGTTGTCAAAGACATCATTTTGGGCTCGTTTTCACCGAGGCCCTTGCTGCGCTGGAGGGTGTATTTTTTGCCTCTTGCATCGAGCTCGGCTGTGATCTCCGCCTTCTCACGTTCATTATAGGCGAAATGAGTTTCGGGATTTTTTTCACGCGTTGTGATCTCAAAAAGGGGAGATTCCGCGATGTAGATGCGTCCCTTTTCGATCAGCGTCGGGAGCAGACGGTAGAACATCGTCAAAATCAGCGTGCGGATCTGGAAGCCGTCCTCATCTGCGTCCGTACAGATGATGATCTTGCTCCAACGGAGCGCGTCGATGTCAAACTCGTTGTTGTGTCTGCCCTTAGTCTGAATCTCAACGCCGCAGCCGATGACCTTGAGCAGGTCTGTGATGATCTCGCTTTTGAAGATCTTTTCGTAGGAGCTTTTCAAGCAGTTCAGAGTCTTGCCGCGAACGGGGATGATCGCCTGGAATTCGGCATCGCGTGCAAGCTTGCAGGATGTAAGTGCGGAATCGCCCTCAACGATGTAGAGCTCGCGGAGCTCGGGATCCTTTGAACGGCAGCCCACGAACTTTTCGACGCGAGAAGCTACGTCGTTCTGGCCTGTCAGCTTCTTTTTGAGATTGACTCGCGCCGTCTCTGCCTGCTCGCGCGATCTCTTGTTGACGAGCACCTGACGCGAAAACTCCTCCGCATACTGCTTGTTTTCCGCGAAATAGTACTCGAGCTGGCGCTTGAGGAACGCGGTCATCGAATCTGCGATGAATTTGTTGGAGACAGCCTCCTTTGTCTGATCCGAGAAGGAGGTGACTGTCGAGTACGTGTTCGTTACGAGCACAAGACAGTCCTCGATGTCGGAGAAGGTGACGTGAGTTTCGTTTTTGGTGTATTTTCCGTTGTCCTTGAGATATTTGTCAACAGCGTAAGCGAACGCGGTCTTTACAGCCTTGTCGGGGGATCCGCCGTGAACGAGGAAGCTCGAGTTGTGGTAATATTCGAGCAGACTGACCTTGTTCGAGGTCGCAAAAGCGATCTCCGCCTTCAGCTTGTAGTCTGCCTTGTCTGCTCTGTCTCTGCCCACGTCCTCGTATTTCCAAAGTACGGGAGGCGAGATGACGTCCTCTCCGACGATTTCGGCAATGTAGTCCGCAATGCCGTTTTCGTAAAGATATACGGATTCCTCAAAAGCTCCGTCCTCGCCTTCGAAGCGCAGGACGAAACGCACGTTGCTGTTGATGACAGCCTGCTTTTTCAGCGTTTTGTCGAAGTATTCGCGGGGGATGTTGATGTCGGTGAAGACCTCGATGTCAGGACGCCAACGGATGATTGTGCCGTGCTTCTTTTCGCGGCGTTCTATCGGACGCACGCGAAGCTCCGTCATGGGTTCGCCTCGCTTGAAGTCGATCTCGGAGACGTTGCCGGCGGAATAGGAGCGGACGTTCATATATTCGGCCGCGTACTGTGTTGCGCACGCACCGAGTCCGTTCATACCGAGCGAAAATTCATAGTTTGATCCGTCGTCGTTGTTGTTGTATTTGCCGCCTGCGTAGAGCTCGCAAAAGACGAGATCCCAGTTGAAGCGCTGTTCCTTCTCGTTCCATCCGAGCGGAACGCCGCGTCCCGCGTCCTCGACCTCAAGGGAGCGGTCGCGGTATACGGTGACGGTGATCTCGTTGCCGTAGCCTTCGCGGGCTTCGTCAACGGAGTTTGCGAGTATTTCAAAGAAAGCGTGCTCCGCACCGTCGAGCCCGTCCGATCCGAACATAACGGAGGGACGTTTTCTTACTCTGTCGGGGCCCTTGAGGGCGGATATGCTTCTGTCGTCGTAGGTTTGTGTTTTGGTTTTTGCCATTAAATCCTCCATACGGTGCCTTGGCACCGAATATCCATTTTATAATATACCACAGATTTTGAAAAATAGCAAGAGGGGCGATCACGGCATGATACGCTTGCCTGCGTTCACGCACAGAGAGTGCAGCTTACAAAACACAAACAAAAAGCACCGATTTCTCGGAGCTTTTTCATTTGTTTATACGCCTAAGCCTTCGACTTCGCCTTTTTCGAACTGCTCGCTGATGTGCTTGAAGCATTCCTTGCAGATGAGCTTGCCGCCGAAGCGGGTTGCTTCGCCTGCATTGCCGCAGAACATGCACGCGGGTTCATATTTGCGGAGCACGATCGTGTCCTTGTCCATATATATCTCAAGAGCGTCCTTTGTCTTGATTCCGAGAACGTTTCTCGTTTCGACGGGAAGTACGATCCTTCCGAGCTCGTCAACTTTTCTTACAATGCCTGTAGCTTTCATTTCAGTCTCCGTTCCGCCGACTTTGCGGCATAAGTTGTAATTAAGCGAAAAACGGGGCGGATAACGCAAGTTTTCACGCTCCTGCAACCCATTATTTTACATAACAGTTTGGCAACTGCATACATTTCCTTAATTCAACACAAGTATATCATTATCATCGACTGATGTCAACAAAAATAAAGCAAATTCGCCTTATTTTTTTGACACGAAACCGCGAAAGGCGTGTCAAAAAACAAAGAAAACGCGGACTTGTCCGCGTTTTCCTGCTTTTTTGTTTGATTTTGCGATCAGTGACGCTCGTCAGGAGGGAATCTGTCGTCGGGATCGATTCCGTGACGCGCCGCCTGCTCACGCGCTCTGCGCTCCGCTTCCGCACGGCGCTCGCGATCCTTGCGATCGAGCTCCTCGAGATACTTGCGGCGAGCCGCATTTTCTTCTTCGCTCTTCTTTTTCTTGTCTGCAACAAGAGCGTCAAGGTCCTCGTACGTTACGTTCTCGCCCGTCATTGCGAGCTCAAACTGCGCTGCATCCATGATTTCACGCTCGATCAGATAGCCGGCAACGAAATGGAGCTTATCCTTGTTTTCGGAAAGGATGCGTTCCGCTTCCGCATATGCTGTCTCGACGATGTGCTTGATTTCCATATCGATCTTGTAAGCGGTCTCTTCGGAGTAATTTCTCGCAGAGGAGAAGTCTCTGCCGAGGAAGACCTCACCGCTGCTGCTTTCGGATCCGTAAACGATCGGACCGAGAGCCTCGGTCATACCGTACTTGGTGACCATGTTTCTTGCGATGGAGGTCGCGCGTTGGATGTCGTTGGACGCGCCCGCGGAGATGTCACCGAAAATGATCGCTTCGGCAACTCTGCCGCCGAGGAGCATAATGATCTCCTCCTTCAGACTCTGCTTATAGACGTTGTGCTTATCCTCCTTAGGGAGAGAAAGCGTATATCCGAGCGCTCTGCCTGCAGGGATAACGGAAATGTGATGAACGGGATCCTGCGTGGGCAGATAGAATCCGAGAAGCGCGTGTCCCGCCTCGTGATATGCGGTGTTGCGCTTTTCCTTTTCGCTGATCTGAAGAGACTTTTTCTGCGGACCTGCGATGACCTTTATCATCGCTTCTTCCATATCGGTCATACCGATGAGGGATTTGCCTTTTCTTGCTGCAAGGAGTGCCGCTTCGTTGAGCAGGTTTTCGAGATCTGCACCTGTGAAGCCTGCGGTGGTTTTTGCTATCGTCTCGAAGCTTACGTCAGCCTCAAACGGCTTGCCGCGTCCGTGAACCTTGAGGATTGCCTCTCTGCCCTTGACATCGGGATAGTTGACGGTGATCTCACGGTCAAATCTGCCCGGACGGAGGAGTGCGGGGTCGAGGATGTCGGGACGGTTGGTTGCCGCCATTACGATGACGCCGTCGTTGGAGCCGAAGCCGTCCATCTCAACGAGGAGCTGGTTGAGCGTCTGCTCTCTTTCATCGTGTCCGCCGCCGAGACCTGCGCCTCTGTGGCGTCCGACAGCGTCGATCTCATCGATAAAGATGATGCTTGCGGGATTTTTCTTTGCCGTTTCAAAAAGATCGCGTACACGGGATGCACCGACGCCGACGTACATTTCAACGAAATCGGAGCCGGAGATGGAGTAGAAGGGGACTCCCGCCTCACCGGCAACAGCCTTTGCGAGAAGGGTTTTACCCGTGCCGGGAGGGCCTACGAGAAGCACACCGTGCGGGATTCTCGCGCCGAGCTTTGTGAAGTGAGTGGGATCGCGGAGGAACTCAACGATCTCGCGGAGCTCTTCCTTTTCTTCGTCAGCGCCCGCGACGTCGCGGAACGTGACCTTGTTTTTGTCGTTTGTGACGAGTCTTGCACGGCTTCTGCCGAAGTTACCGATCTTGGAGCCCTTTCCACCGCCTGCCTGACCCATCATGAAGATCCAGGAGAAAATGAAAAGTCCGATCACGATGAGGTAGGGCAGGAAGCTTACCCACCACGGGATCTGCGTGGGGGGAGGGAAGTCATAGGCTTCGATGATGCCTGCCGCGTACTGCTCTGCGATGAGCTCGTTGAGGTCAGAGTAGAACAGCGAAAGATCGCGGAGCTCGTATTCAACGTAGCCAACGCCCTCGCTGCCGTCTGCAAGCTCCTTGCGGACCTCCATGGTGAGGACGTTGTCTCCGTCTACGACGAATTTGGTTACCTTTTCGTCGTGGAAGTAGTCAAGGATCTCGCTGTACGTTGCCCCGTCGTCGGCGGCACTGTCAAAGAGTGCCGCTGTCGCCACGATGATGACGGCGATCAGCGCAACATAAAATAAAATTACTTTGAAGTTGTTTTTTTTCATGCTTGGATAGTGTTCTCCGGTTTGTGATTATCTTTATTTTATTCGTAGCACTCGGGCGAAAGTACGCCGATGTAGGGGAGTGCGCGGAATTTTTCGTCAAAGTCCAGACCGAAACCGACAACGAATTCATCGGGGATGACGAATCCACTGAAATCGGGCTCGAGGTCAACGACACGGCGGCTCGGCTTATCGAGAAGTGTGCAGGTCTTAACAGATGCGGCACCCTTTAAGTACAGATACTCGATGAGATAGGAGAGCGTGCGTCCGCTGTCGATGATGTCTTCTACGATCAGGATGTCGCTTGTTGCCATGTCTTTGCGCGTGAGGTCAAGCAGGATGGATATCGTCTTGGACGATTCGGTGCCTCCGCCGTAGGATGAGACCTTCATAAAGTCGATCTCAACGGGAAGCTTGATGCGCTTCATAAGCTCTGCCATAAATACAACGGAGCCTTTGAGGATACAAAGGAGCACGAGATTGTTTTCGGATTCGGCATACGCCTCGTCGATCTGCTTTGCAATCTCTTCAACCTTTTTTGCGATCTCTTCCTCAGAGATGAGGACCTTTGCGATGTCAGCTTCGGGGAGCCTTTTCTTGTCGTTGAAGTTCACAGTCGTTTCCGCCTTTTATCTTTATTTGTTGATCGTGTTGCGCGTCAGAGTATCTCTTTTTCCGAGCACGCAAAATAGATGTTGAGTTCTTTTTCGTGGCAGTCACCGTCCTTTATCTCCACTCCGTCGCGCGCGTCCATGTACGGGATCCATACGATTCCGTCGCAGTCACAGAATACGGGGAGGAAGTTGCGTACGTCGAGTGGGATCTTGTACTCGCAGTACAGCTTCTTTGTCAGCTTTGACATACCGCCGGAGGTGATCTTGTCGCCTGCGGTGCGGTTCCTTATATAAAGATTACCACAAATTTTATCAGAGGCAATTCTCTTGTGTATAAATATTTTGTAAATATTCTTGTTTTTTAACTCGAATTCCTTGTCCGGCTCGCGCGAAACGAGCAATTTTGCGTTCAGCTCGGGGATATCGTGGAGTCCTTCACCGATCGGGATCCAGAATTCGGGGACGTATCTGTATTTGCCCTCATATTCCTCCTCGCCGATGAAGAAAAATTCATCTCCCTCAACTGCGGCACAGATCTTCTGCGGCAGCGAGATGCGCGAATGAGCGCCTCCCCACCAGATGATGCGCGAAACGGATCTGATGTGCGTGAAATCGAGCGTTATGTAGGGACGCGATCTGCCGTAGAGCGCCTCTGCGGCACGGTCATACATATAGCGGATAACGCGCGAAGAGATAGCGGGCTCCTGGGACGCGAGCAGCTTTCTGTCGCAGGACGTTTCAATGCCGTTTTCCTTGACGAACTTCATCGCCTGTCCCTGGATGTAGACCTCATCGTTGCGCAGGAGCGTGCAAAGCTGAGAGATGGCGACCTCGGGAGAGGGATTGATGTAGGAAAGTCTGGGCAAGATTTCCTTGCGGATGTAATTTCTCGTGTAGTCCGTGTTTGCGTTGGTGGTGTCAGTGACGTACTCGATGTCGTTGGCAATGCAGTAACCGACGATCTCGCTTCTTGTGCAGTAGATCAGCGGACGGAACACCCTTTCGCCTCTGACGGGAGGAATTCCTGAGAGTCCGCGTGTTCCTGCGCCTCTGAGCATATTGAAAAGTACCGTCTCCATATTGTCTTCGGCGTGATGCGCGAGCGCGATGTGACGAAGCTCCTCGTGCTCGTCGATGAGCTTGTGGAAGGTCCAATAACGCACGTTTCTCGCCATTTCCTCAAGCCCCTTACCTTGTTCCTTCGCCATCGCGGGAACGTCGTAATGCTCGACGTAAAGCGTGACTCCGAGATCCTCGCAGACCTTGCGGCAGAACGCCTCGTCGCGGTCCGCTTCCTCGCCGCGGATGCCGTGATGGACGTGGACGGCGGCTATGTGGATGTTGTGATCGAGAGCGTACTTGTGCAGATAATGAAGAAGCGCGCCCGAGTCGGCGCCTCCGGAGTATCCGACGAGGATGCCGTTGAGCTTGCGGTCCATACCGAAATCTCTTATAGCTTGTTCGATTTTCTGCTCGACCATACGGCTGATGCTGCTTTTATCCACTGAGTCACCCTCTTTCATTTGGCTGTACAAAAAACATTCTACCATATATTATTGAATTCTTCAAGTGAATATGGAGCTTTTTTCAAGAAAGAAGATGCATAAAAAAAGCACGCGGTGCGTGCTTTTATACGATCATGTCCTCTATCACGTCATAAACCGTACACGGGGTGACCGAGCCTGCGACAAGGGATGAGAACAGCGCCTTCGCCGTGTCCTTGCGAGATGAAACGTCGCGTAGGAGCGCGGTGTCCGTTTCTTCGTTGGCGACGGTGACGATGAGGCAGGTGTATGCGGTGCGTTGTGATGCTGTTTCCGGGTCGAAGACTGATTCCTTTATGAGTTGATAGAAGCTGACTACGCCGTTTTCCGAGGTAACGGCTGTATCGGTGACGGTGCCAACGAGCTTTACTGAGAATGTTTCTGTCACTTTCCTTGTGTCTCCTTTGCGATTTGGGTGTTACGTATTAGATTTTAGCATTGAAGCAAACGTCGCTTTTGTCAAAATCCGCTGCGGCTGAGAGTCGGATCGGTGATACTTTGCGAAAATGACGGATAATGTGCTCTTTTTCGCGAATGAAAAGCGCATAAAGATTCATTTATGATCGCAATTTTTTCAAATTTCGCGGAAGATAACACCTGCGCTCACCCTGATTTTTGCGTCGGATTTTTTTTGGTGACGGGTAATTTTACACAGCTGTTAATAATTGAAAAGCCCCTGGAAATCTTTGATTATTGCGCTTAAAGTCGAACTGTATTATAATATTTTCGACAGAAAATTTTAATAAAGGACAAAGCAAAATGAAAAGATTGTCAATTTATGCAAATATACGCAAGCTGATACATAAATGTGTCGAATCCGCCCTCTTTCCGTTTATTTTTTCGGCATTTTTTCTCGGATGCGCCGCCTTTATGCTTGCCGCAGCAGTGCTGCTTGCCGACGCCGCATACGCGGGACGGGCGGATTTTCATTTCGTCAGCCGTATTTTACCGATGATGACCGACTCCTCATCGATCACGGCGGTGCTCGCCGTCGGCGGAGGTGCATTTCTCGCCGGACTGCACCGCAGTTGAGCGATTTTTGATAAAACCTCCGCAAATGAAGGTAAAATTTTCCTTGACTATCTTTGAGTCATAATGTAAAATATAGTTGCGGTGCCGTAAAATCCCGATTTCACACGCCGTCAAATCAAAATTTTGTTATGCTACTTGCATATCGGAGGTAATATATGGCTCATTTCTGTCCCGGCTGCGGCCACAAACTTGAAGATTATATGCAGTTCTGCACCGAATGCGGAACTAAGGCACCCGGAGCAAAGGCTCCCGTGGTTGAGGAAGCTCCCGCGGTAGAGGAAACTCCCGTAGCAGAGGAAGCTCCCGTAGTAGAGGAAGTTCCCGTGGTTGAGGAAGTTCCCGTGGTTGAGGAAGCTCCCGCGGTAGAGGAAACTCCCGCGGTAGAGGAAACTCCCGCGGTAGAGGAAGCTCCCGTAGTGGAGGAAGCTCCCGTAGAGGTCGTTGAGATTCCGGCGCAGACAATTGAGGTACCTGCTCAGACAGTTGAAATTCCTCATCAGGTGGTTGAAATTCCCGAACAGCACGTAGAAGCGCCCGTAGCAGAGCCCGCACCTGCACCCGTAGCAGAGCCCGTGCCTGCACCCGCTCCTGTAGTTGTTCCTGCTGAAATTCCCGCAAAGAACGGCATCGTTTCCACAGGCACCTTCTTCGGACTGATGTTCCTTTATCAGATTCCCGTTATCGGTTGGCTGACCTGCCTCATTCTCTGCTTCGCACCCAAGAAGCACAGCCTGAGACATTACTCCCGCGCAGTTCTCATCTGGGGACTGATCGGACTCTTCTTCACAGCCGCTATCGCAGGCGCAGCTTATGCGCTCAGCGGAGTGATCTTCGAAAGCCTTGGCGTCGATGCGGATGCATTGATCAAACAGGCACAGGATTTCATCAATTCCCTCGCAAAATAATGAAAAAGCACCCGAAAGGGTGCTTTTTTGCCGTTCGTGTACGCAGAAACGAATAAAAAATACAAATTTTCGACATTTTCTATTTACTTTCGCGAACGGGCGTGTTATTATATATTGATGAGATTTTTAACAGGGTACAGAGATGCCGCGAAGGTCTTTATTCGTCATCACGCACGGCTGCGCATTGACGCGTCCGCGCGCGATCATACGCGACCATAGCGGATCGGCTCGCCTCTGTGCGGGTCTTTATTTTTGCAAAAAAGGAGGTCCTCGTATGACGCATAAAGCAGAGCTTATGGATGAATCCGCAGTAAAACGCTCTATCGCGAGGATCACTCACGAGATCATCGAGCGCTACCGCGGAAGCGAAAATCTTGTGCTCATCGGAATAAAGCGACGCGGTCTGCCGATTGCAAAAATGATCGCGGATAATGTAAACCGCTTTGAGGGCGTGTCCGTTCCCGTCGGATATATTGACATCACCCTTTACCGTGACGATCTCTCCGAGGCAAGCAGTGATCCCGAAGCCTCCGATACTCACGTTCCCGTTGACATAACCGGGAAAAGCGTTATCCTTGTCGATGACGTGATCTATACGGGCAGGACAGCACGCGCCGCCATTGAGGGTGTGTTCGCGCACGGCCGTCCTTCCTCGATCGGACTTGCCGTTCTCATTGACAGAGGTCACCGCGAGCTCCCCATACGTCCCGATTTCGTCGGTAAAAACATACCGACCGCAAAATCGGAGGTAATCGCAGTTCACGTCCCCGAATTCGACGGAGACACACGCGTTCTTCTCTGCGACGCTTGATTCAGTTGATATTCTCCTTTCGACGGAGATTATTAATATAAAATTTTTATGGAGGAAAGTTTTCAAATGAAACTTATCTACAATGTTGATGATAAGCCGAAGTTCGGTCAGATCATCGTATTCGCTTTCCAGCAGCTTCTTGCTATCATGGCTGCTACGATCGCTGTTCCCGCAATCGTCGGTAACGGAATGACCGCTTCCGCGGCTTTGTTCGGCGCAGGCGTAGGTACGCTCGTTTATCAGCTCTTCACGAAGTTCAGAAGCCCCGTCTTCCTTGGCTCCTCCTTCGCATTCATCGGCTCTATGCTCGCAGCCTTCGCAGGCGGCGTTTCCATGCAGCTCGGATTCCTCGGCCTCATCATCGGCGCGATCTGTGCAGGTCTCGTTTACGTTATCCTCGCTCTCATCGTAAAGCTTGCAGGCGTTAACTGGATCAATAAGCTTATGCCTCCCGTTGTAATCGGCCCCACAGTTGCTCTCATCGGTCTTTCCCTTGCAGGCGCTGCTGTTAAGGACGTATTCTCCTACGGTCCCCAGGACGCTAACGGCTCCTTCGTTATGTCCGCAAACATCTGGGTATCCTTCATCTGCGCTATGGTAACTCTCGTAGTTGTCGTTCTCGTTTCTACGTACAGCACAAAGATGGCCAAGCTCATCCCCTTCATCATTGGTATCCTCGCAGGCTACGCAGTAAGCCTCGTATTCACCGTTATCGGTATCGTTGCTGACATCCCCTCTCTCAAAATCATTGATTTCGCACCCTTCCAGGCTCTCGTAGCCGACGGTGTAACCATCAAGACCTTCCTCGCTATCCCCGAATTCACGTTTATTGAAGCGTTCAAGGGCTTCGGTGAGTTCAACGTGTCCTACCTCGCTACCGTCGCTGTAGCTTACGTTCCCGTTGCATTTGTTGTATTCGCAGAGCACATCGCTGACCACAAGAACCTTTCCACCATCATCGAAAAGGATCTTCTCAAGGATCCCGGCCTTCACAGAACTCTCCTCGGAGACGGCGTAGGCTCCATCGCAGGTGCTTTCTTCGGCGGTTGCCCCAACACCACTTACGGCGAATCCGTAGGCTGTGTAGCAATCACCAAGAATGCGTCCGTTGTAACCATCACCGCTACCGCAGTTATGGCGATCCTCATCTCCTTCGTTTCCCCCTTCGTTGCATTCCTTGATTCCATCCCCGGCTGCGTAATGGGCGGCGTTTGCATCACCCTTTACGGATTCATCGCCGTTTCCGGCCTCAAGATGATCCAGAAGGTAGACCTCGAAAACAACGCAAACCTCTTCACCGCATCCGTAATCCTTATCACAGGTATCGGCGGCATGGCAATGGCTATCGGCAAGGTAACCATCACCGCTATCGCTTGCGCTATTATCCTCGGCATCATCATCAATATCCTTCTTTCCAAGAAGCAGCCCGAAGAAACAGACGAGCAGTAATCGATCACGAATAAAGAAAAAGCACCGAGAAATCGGTGCTTTTTCTTTGGGATACGAGATTCGGTTAAAATACGAGGTGCTTTTCGATGTAATCCTTGACTTCCGCGATCGGGATGCGAACCTGCTCCATAGAGTCGCGGTCGCGGACTGTTACGCAACCGTCGGTCTCCGTGTCGAAGTCGTAGGTGATGCAGAACGGAGTTCCGATCTCGTCCTCGCGGCGATACCGCTTGCCGATCGAGCCGGTTTCGTCGAAATCGACCATGAAGTACTTGGAAAGCTCGTCGCGTACAGCCATCGCGCCCTCGGAGAGCTTCTTGGAGAGCGGAAGAACTGCAGCCTTGTACGGAGCAACGACGGGGCTGAGATGAAGAACAACGCGGATGTCGTTCTTTTCTGCGTCGATGACCTCTTCGTCATATGCTTCGCAAAGGAGTGCGAGCACGGTACGGTCAAGACCGTACGTGGATTCGATGATGTAGGGGATGTATCTTTCGTTTGTGACGGGATCGAGATAGTCCATCTTCTGTCCGCTGTATTCCTGATGGCGTGTAAGGTCAAAGTCTGTACGGTTGTGAGTGCCGTTGACCTCGCCCCAGCCGAGAGAGGGGAAGAGGAACTCGATGTCGCAAGCGGCCTTTGCATAGTGCGCGAGCTTTTCGTGGTCGTGATATCTCAGGTGGTCGGGCGCGATGCCGAGATCCTCGTAATACTTCTTGCCGTATGCCTTGAAGTATTCGTAAAGCTCGGTGTCGGAGCCTTCCTTGCAGAACGTCTGGAACTCCATCTGCTCAAATTCGATTGTGCGGAAGGTGAAGTTACCGGGAGTGATCTCGTTACGGAACGCCTTACCGATCTGACCGATGGAGAAGGGGAGCTTTGCGCGCATCGTGCGCTGTACGTTGAGATAGTTGACGTATTCGCCCTGAGCGTTCTCGGGACGGAGATAGATGATGGATTTTTTACCTTCGGTAACGCCGCGCTCTGTCTGGAACATCAGATTGAATTCGCGGATGCCGGTGAAGTTGTGCTTGCCGCAGTGAGGACAGGGAATGGAGTGAGCCTTGATGTACTCAAACATCTCTTCCTTTGTCATTCCGTCAGCGTGAGCGTCGGGATCGAAATTGTCGATGAGATTGTCCGCACGGTGGCGCATTTTGCACTCTTTGCAGTCGAGAAGCGGGTCGGAGAAGCTTGCAACGTGGCCGCTTGCTTCCCATACGCGGGGATTCATAAGGATGTCGGCGTCGACCTCAAAGCTGTTGTGACGCTCCTGAATGAAGCGCTTTCTCCAGGTGTCCTTGACGTTATTCTTCAGACGTGCGCCGAGAGGGCCGTAGTCCCAAGTGTTTGCAAGACCGCCGTAGATCTCACTGCCGGGGAAAATGAAGCCTCTGTTTTTGCACAGAGCTATGATCTTGTCCATTGTTTTTTCTGTGTTGTTCATTGTATGCGTTCCTTTCATATGGAGGGGCTTATTTCTTGTTTTCGCGGGTCGCTTCGTTCAGCGCACGGAATATCTCGTATGCGGCGTTTGTGTCTGGGATGAAGCATGCCTCGTCTCCGAGGGTCGAATACGTGCCGGGATATGTGATCGTGGACACGGTGAATTCCTCGTATGCGCGGAATATGCCGAGATTATCGGTGAGGTCGGAGACCTTCATGTTTGTCGTTGTGTAGGTGAGGGCGCGCTCAAAGAGATCGGCGGCGTTGGAGAGATATTTCTCGCTTGTTGCCTTCTTGAGCGTAGCACGCGCGAGCTCCGAAAGAACCGCTTCGTGCTCACCCGAGGTGATCTTGCTTGTCCTGTAATGAAGAAGCGCAAACAGATTTGACGAGTTGATCTCTGCGGATCCCGCAGGGATCATTATCTTTGTCGAGCGGTTGTAGCCGGGCATGTCGGGCGCGCGGTCGAGCTTGTAATAGGGATTGTAGATGTCGGTGGGGACGTTGACTGTTACGCCGTCGATAAGATTGAGGATCTTACCTGCCTCAGTGATGTTTGCGGCGATGTAGTAATCGATGGGAGTAGCCGTCAGATAATTGACGAAGCTGACTATCGTTTCAACGCCGTATTTGTCATAAACGGAGTTCAGAAGCCTGTAATCTCCGTTGACGGAGACTCGCGTTGCCGCGGGGATGCAGGTGAAGGTGATGGTGCGTGTTTCCTCGCTGACGGAAATAAGCATCATAAGGTCGGCGTTTCTCGTTCTGATGGGAGTGGTGAGAAGGCCGAGAGTGGCGGGAGACTTCTTGATGTCCTCAATGTAGTCGTCGAAGTAATCGGGACGGTAATCGGTGCCGATGAGGAGAATGTTGAAGGACTCGCCCTGCAGATCGGGGTAATCGTATGTGGGATCGTCGGGCAGGAAGGTGTCGGCGGTCGAATCCTCGGGCTCGTCTCCGACGTCGACGGAATCGCCCGTCGTTTCCTCGGGAGATTCAGCGATGCCGATGATGTTTTCCGCGATGAAATCCGTGATGAAATATGCAATTGTGCCGAAGACGAGGGCGGCTATAAGGAAGCCCACGACAAAATTTCTGACAGCAGCAAGCATTTCTTGTATCCTTTCTTGGAAAAAAGCGCGGCAATACCGCGTATAACCATACTATTATAACTCATACCGGACAAACTTGCAAGGACTTTTTTGCAAGTGTCGGGTTTTGGTCAGGCGAGTCTGTCGGAAAGCTCCGCAAATTGAGCGACGGAGAGCGCTTCGCCGCGCACGCGGGGATCGAGCCCCATTTCTTCGAGCGCCGAAAGTAGCTTTTCCTTGTCAAGACCGGGCACGCCCGCGGACAGCGCGTTCGGGAGTGTTTTTCTGCGCTGACCGAATGCGGCGGCGATGAGACGGAACATCAGCTTTTCATTTTTCGGCTTGAGCGGACGGTCCTCTGCCGGATAGATGTCGATCTTGATGACGGTGGATGATACCTTCGGTGCGGGCAGGAAGCTTCCGGGAGAGACGGAAAAGAGCTTCTTTGCCTGTCCGTAGTATGCGACTGCGGCAGTGATCGCGCCGTATTCGGCGCTTCCCGCCTTCGATACGAGCCTGTCCGCAACTTCCGTCTGAATCATTACGGTGACGGAGCGAAGACGGGGACATCCGCATTCAAGCAGCTTCATTATGATGGGTGTCGTGATATAATAGGGCAGATTTGCGCATACGGCGAAATCGCGTTCGCCGAACTGCTCGCGAGTGAGCGCGTCGATGTCAACGTCCATAATGTCGGAGTTGATGACGGTTGCGTTTTCTTTGTCGGCAAGCGTTTTGCCGAGTACGGGGATCAGATCGCGGTCGATCTCTACGGCGGTGACGGCGTCGAAGAGCTCTGCGAGCTCACGAGTCATCGTTCCGATGCCGGGACCGATCTCGAGCACGCAGGGCACGCGAGTTTCGGCGGAAGCCTCCGCTATCCGCTTCGGGATCGCGTCGTTTATGAGAAAGTTCTGTCCGTACCTCTTCTGCGGCGCGATGGAAAACTCGTCCATCAGCTCGCGGACGTAGCGCGGCGAGCAAAGATTTATCGTTTGATCGTTCATTGTTTTTCTCCGTTGGGGAAATAGTCGCGGTAGTTTTTGTCTTGGTCAAGTAAACGGGAGATGGCAGCGAGCCTCGGCTCCACTGCGATCAGCTCGGCAACAGCGCCCGCGAAGATGAGCGCGCCGCGCCTCTGAAGATGCGTGGAGTCTGTGCTTCCGTTTTTGTATGCACCCGAGTAAACGTCGGGAGACGTCCAGAGGAAGAGGGCTTTTGTGCCCTCGCCGCCGATCTCGGTGCAGATCTCGTGGCTTCTTTTACCTAAATCGAGCAGGACCGCGGATTCTTCTGCCGCAAGCTCGAGCATGGCTTCTCTGTGCTCGGGGAATGAGAGGGTGAAGGCGTCGTTTGCTTCGTCGTAGTTGCGTCGCATAACGGGCGTGACGAGCACGGGCACGGCTCCGCGCGCGCGCACCGCACGGATGTAGAGCCGCAGACATTCCTTGTATTCGGGAATCGCGACGTAACGGTTCGGACGTGCCTTTGTCGAATCATTGTGACCGAACTGTATCAGTACGGTGTCGCCCGTTTTTACGCGAAGGAGCATTTCCGTGCATTTTCCTTCGAGATAAAATGAAAGCGAGCTTCTGCCGCCGATAGAGCGGTTTTCGATGACCACCTCGGGCAGCTCGTAGGCGCGGCAGTGCGAGTAGGAGCTGCCCTCGGGCTTGTATTCACTGACAAAATCGGGATCTTTGAAGTATTTGTAAAGCACCTCGCCCCAGCCTGTCTGCGGATAGTAATAAGGGTCGTAGGTCTGTACGGTCGAGTCGGAAACGAGAAAAACGGTGGGCTTTACGGCAGCCTCTCGCATCGGAAGAGATTCCGTTTCGATCGAAAGCAGGATCAGCTCGCGCCATTCGGCGGATTCGCGATCCGCTACCGATTCGTCAGGAACGTAAAACACGATCCTTGACGTTTCGTAAACCGATGCGGCGGTGAAGGAAAGCTCCGTCTCCGATTCGGGCGCGAGAACGGCACCGAACAGAGTCGGGACGTCGTTTATGAGCGCACGAACGGGGATCTCCGCGTTTGTCGGATTGTAAAAACGAGCTTTTACGGAAAAATCGGTCAGCCCCGATGAAAATGAAAGCTCCGGCGCTTCAACGTAGTCGTATACGCCCCATCCGGTCTCCTCCTTCTCGCGCCAATGACGGCACGAAAGGCAGATACCGCCTCCGTCTGCAGGGATCACGTCCGCACGCGCGCGCTCGGAAACGCGCTTGTGATAAACGCCGTCGATCCAGCCGTCGGCGGGGGTGGGATAACGGACGGAAGATATGGAAAAGCCGCAGAAATTCACGGTACACCTCCGAATCGAATACTTTTTTCAAGTGTACCATAAATCCGCACGTTTTACAATCCGAAAATGCGGATAAGGGCGGTCAATTTCCCGAAAAGATCGCCAAAAGCTCGTTCACGTCCCCGTCGGGGAGTGGAGAAAGCGGCAGGCGAAGCCTGTTTTCGCAAAATCCGAGCGCGGACATAAGCGCCTTGATCGGTATCGGGTTCGACGCGCGAAAGAGCGCGTCCGTGATGCGGTACAGACGGCGCGCGATCGCACGCGCAGAGTCGAGGTCGCCGTTGAAAACGGCGTGACACATCGACGCGGCCTCGGAAGGGAAAGCGTTTGATACGACGGAGATCACGCCGTCCGCTCCGAGCGCAAGCATGGGCAGATTCAGTGAATCCGTGCCCGAATAAACGGCGAGACCGCCGTCAAGCTCGTTTATGCAGAACTCGGCAAGAGACAGCGTGCCCGAGGCTTCCTTGATTGCGGAAACGTTACCGTGACGTGCGAGCCGCCGGCAGAGCGCGTGGGTCAGCGCCGATCCTGTTCGCGACGGGACGTTGTAGGCAATCACAGGCACCGCCGACGCATCCGCGACGGAGGCGAAATGTGCGTAAAGTCCGTCTTCGGGCGGACGCGAATAGTAGGGAGTCACTGTCATAACGGCATCTGCGCCGAGACGCGAGGCGTCTCGCGCGGCGACGACGGAGCTTTCCGTGTCAGCACAGCCCGCGCCCGCGATTACGGGCACTCTGCCGCCCGTTTTTTCAACCGCAAACGAGATGACGGCCTCCGTCTCCGTCTTGGTCAGCGTGGGAGATTCACCCGTCGTGCCGCAAACGACGAGCGCATCTATGCCCGACGTGATCTGAAACTCGATCAGACGAGCGAGTGCGTCAAAGTCGATGCCCGTCTCGGAAAAAGGGGTTATAAGTGCTGTTGCGGCGCCGCGAAAGGGAGTTTTTTTATCGTTTTTCATCATTTACCTTTGCCATGTGGGCGAAAAACATTGAAATCGGAGCGCAAATATATTATAATATATTGATACGCAGAATGACGGGCGCGAAAACGCCCTCATCAACAGTAATATGCCCGATGATTCGGCGGTGCCACACCGCCCCGAGAGGTTTTCGATGATTATCAGGAACTCGCTCCCCGAAACGGAGCTTAAAACGAGTGATTTTTATTACGATCTGCCCGAAGATCAGATCGCACAGACTCCCATATATCCGCGCGACGCGTCCCGTCTGCTCCGACTCGGCAAGGAAACGGGCGAGGTCTCGCATCATATCTTCCGTGACATAGAGGAGATGCTCGAGCCGGGGGATACGCTTGTTATAAACGATTCGAAGGTCATCCCCGCACGACTTTACGGCAACAAGATCGGTGACGGCGGACAGCTCGGCGGTGATGTGGAGCTTCTGCTCCTGCGCAGACGCGCCGAAACGGAGTGGGAGTGCCTTGTCAAGCCGGGCAAACGCGCAAGACCGGGACACAGACTCAGCTTCGGCGGCGGAATACTTACCGCGGAGGTGGGAGAGATCGTGGACGACGGCTGCCGCGTTGTGAAATTTTCCTTTGACAGCGAAAAATACACGGACGTGCTGGCTGTGCTCGACGAGATCGGAGTGATGCCGCTCCCTCCGTACATAACGGCGAAGCTCGAGGACAAGTCAAGATATCAGACAGTTTACGCCCGCGATGCGGGCTCTGCGGCGGCACCGACGGCGGGACTTCACTTCACTCCCGAGCTGATGGCGAGACTTGAGGCGAAGGGCGTCAAATTTGCAAGAGTTCAGCTTCATGTCGGACTTGGAACCTTCCGTCCCGTTAAGGAAGAAAACATCACGGATCACGTTATGCATACGGAATATATCACCGTCACGCCCGAGACGGCGGAGCTTATCAACTCGCGCCGCAAGGCGGGAGGCAGAGTCATAGCCGTGGGCACGACCTCATGCCGCACGCTTGAGTCCGTGGCGGACGAAAACGGCAATATCGTGCCCATGTCGGCAGATACGGGCATCTTCATCTATCCCGGATATAAATTCCGCGCCATCGACGGACTTGTGACGAATTTTCACTTGCCCGAATCGACGCTGATAATGCTCGTTTCCGCACTTGCGGGTAAGGAAAACGTGATGTCGGCGTATGAGATCGCGGTAAAGGAAGGGTACAGATTCTTCTCCTTCGGAGACGCGATGCTGATAGTATAAAAACTGTTCTGTCGGCAAAGGAGAAAAAGCGATCGCGAACTTTGTCCAACCACCACGCCCTCGCAGAGGGCTGTCAGGAGGAACCGTATTGAAAAACATAACCGTAGCGGTGTGCGGCGCAACGGCAACGGGCAAGACAAGCCTTGCTCTGATGCTCGCCGAACGGAACGGAGGCGAGATCATCTCGTCCGATTCGATGCAGCTCTACCGCGGAATGGATATAGGCACCGCAAAGCCGGCGGAAGACGAGCTTTTGCGGGTGCCGCATCATATGATAGACGTGCTTGATCCGGACGAGAGCTGCTCTGTTGCGGATTATGCCGCACTCGCGGCGAAAGCGGAAGCGGATATCCTCGAAAGAGGCAGGCTTCCCGTCTACTGCGGTGGCACGGGACTTTATCTCGACGCCGTGATGTACAAAAACAAATTCAGCGCGGCAGCGGATCCGAAGGCGGAGCGCGAAGCCGCAGCAAAGGCGGAGGCGTATCTTTCCGAAAACGGCGCCGACGCGCTTCACGCGCTTTTGCGCGCCGCAGATCCCGAAGCGGCGGATGCGATCCATCCCAACAACGTCAGACGTGTCATCCGCGCACTTGTCATATACGAAACAACCGGTAAAACAAAGACGGAGTGGGACGCCGCCTCGCGCGGCGAGATCCGCGGCGACGTTGCCGTTGTCGGTCTGCGATTCCGCGACAGAGAGCTTCACAGACGCGCCATAGGCGAAAGATGCGGAAAAATGATCGAGAACGGTCTTGTCGAGGAAACGGAACGCCTTTATAAGCTCGGTGCGCTCGACGAGGGCAAAACCGCGGCGCAGGCGATCGGATATAAGGAGATCCTTCCGTTCATCCGAGGCGATGAATCGCTCTCGGATGCGGAAAAAAGGCTGTTTTATGCGACCTGCCGCTACGCAAAGCGTCAGGCAACGTGGTTTTATGCAAGGGATTACGTCAACTGGATCGAGGTTGACGGTCTTTACCTCGGATATGAATCAAAAGAGGAGATATACAGCCGTGCTTTGGCTGTGATAAACGAAAAAAGAGGAGGTTGACGGTGGATACCGAATATCTGAAACAAGTGCTGTTGAACATCGTGATCGTCGTCGTGTCCGTCGTCCTCATTCTGTTTGCCAGACATCATATCGTGAAGGATTTTGCCAATGAGATCGAGACACAGCCCGCACTGCTTGACGATTTCAGCGAGGCGTTGACTGTCGATGCGTACATCCTGCGCCGTGAATCGGTGCTGTACTCCGACAGTAAGGGTGTTGTCAATTACCTCGTGCGCGACGGCGAGAAGGTCGCGGTCGGGGATGAGGTCGCGGACGTTTACAGAAGCGGAAGCGGCAACGTGCGTGAACGTATCGAAAAGATAGACGCCCGCATTGAGGCTCTTGAGAGGGTGGAAAACAATGCGAAATATCTGTCCGTTTCGGACGTGAATAAGATCGACACCGTGATCGGTGAACTCATTGTTTCCGCAAGTCGCGAGATGTCGAAAAACAGCTTCGCCGCGGCGGATTCTCTTGCGGAGGAGCTGCTGTTCCGAATGAATCTTCGTCAGCTTCTGACGGGCGAAAAGGAAAGCTTCAAGGACGAGCTTGACGCGCTCAGGGCAGAGCGCGCGGACGCCGTCGCGGAGCTGACGGACGTAGCGGAAACGGTCGATGCGAACGTGAGCGCGTACTATTTTTACGAGGTCGATGGCTATGAAACGGCGTTTGCGTTCGAAGACGTCGATACGCTCGCTTATTCCGACGTCAAGTCTATGATAAATGCACAGCCCACGCTGCTTTCGGGCAGGGAGGCGGGCAAGCTCGTGCTCGACTATACCTGGTATGCGGTTTTGCCGACGGATGCGGATTCCGCCGCATATTTCACCGTCGGAAAAAGCTATGATATAAGCTTTTCCGCGTCGGGAACGACCGTTTCGATGAAGCTCGAGCGCGCGATCCTTGATACGGACAGAACCTCCAAGGCGGCGTGCCTCGTCTTTTCCTCGTCCGTGATGCCCGAGGATTTCGATTACACGCGTATGCAGCCCGTTTCCGTCAACGTGAAGGAATATAAGGGCTACAGATTGCCGCTGTCTGCGGTGCGTCTCGTCGAGTACGACGGCGTCACCGTCGAGGGCGTTTATATCCTGTACGGCAATACCGTGCGTTTCAGACGCATTGATATAATCCTCTCGCAGGACGGATACGTGCTCTGCCGTCCCGTCAGCGAGACGGAGGAAGAGGATGACGGAATTTTTGATTTTCCCATCGTGGGCGCACCTGAGACGGAGCCGCCCGAGACGGCTCTGTACGAAACGGTGCCGTACCTTGAGCTTTACGATCTTGTCATAACCTCCGCAAAGGAGCTCTATGACGGCAAGATAATCATCGATTGAGGAGGCGCGTATGGAAAACAAGATCATTTCCGGATACGATACGGGCGTGATTTCGGAGAATTTCCGACGTGTGCGCGACGAGCTTGAGCGCGCCGCGTCAACGTCACCGACGGGCAAGACTCCGACGCTCATCGCCGCAACGAAAACGGTGCCCGTCGAGGTCATCAATTATGCCGCCGATCATCTCGGACTCACCCACGCGGGTGAAAACCGCGTGCAGGAGCTTCTTGAAAAATACGACTCGTATTCCCCTAAGCTGACTCTGCATTTTATCGGTACGCTTCAGAAAAACAAGGTCAAATATATCGTCGATAAGGTCGCGATGATACATTCCGTCGATTCCGTCGGACTTGCCGAGGAGATCAGCAAGCGTTCGCTTGCGATAGGCAAGAGAATGGATATACTGCTTGAGGTAAATATCGGCAGAGAGGAATCGAAGGGAGGCTTCATTCCCGAGGAGGTGGGCGATGCGTTTGATAAAATCGCCGCTTTGCCGGGCGTTTCGGTCCGCGGATTGATGACAATGGCCCCGAAATGTGAAAAAAATTCGGATTATTTAAAATATTTTGAAGAAACTTATCGCATCTCGGTTGACATTTTGACAAAAAAACAGCATAATATAATAGAACCCATATTATCAATGGGAATGAGCGACAGTTATCGCGAAGCGGCGGCGGTCGGTGCGACCGCGGTACGCGTGGGAAGTGCACTTTTCGGTAAGCGCACACCCGTAGCGGAACCGTTCCCGCGATAAGATAAAATCTTAAAGAAAACAAAAAACAGAAACTCGGAGGACAAACAACAATGGGATTCATGGATAAGATAAAGAAATGGTCCGGCGCAGACGAATACGACGATAACGGCTACGAAGACGACGGCTACTACACCGACGACATTCTCGATACCGGTTATGCGTCCGACGTGGAACAGGCTCAACCTGCGACAAGCTACCAGCAGCCCGCTAACGTAGGCTACCAGCAGCCCGCGGCTCCTTCCACCTCCTTTGCAGGCGGCATCAACATCGGCGGTGCGGCTCTTCAGATGAAGGTCATCCGTCCCGACAGCTTCAAGAACGTACCCCAGATCGCTGACCACCTTCTCAGCCAGCGCACAGTCGTTCTCAATCTCGAAGCAACAGATAAGGAAACGGCTCGCCGTCTCATCGACTTCCTTTCCGGCGTAGCATATTCCATCGATGGCTCCATCAAGCGCATCGCTAATAACGCATACATCATAACTCCCGCTAACGTTGACGTAAGCGGCGAACAGCTTCGCGAAACACGCAAGCCTCAGGCTCAGCCCGCTGCAGAAGAAGCAGAGGAAGAGACTAACTACGGTTATTGATTAAATCGGTGAAATGCCGTATCCCGGAAATTACGGATACGGCATTTTTTATGTAATTGAAAATTACGGCAGAATGATGCTTGCCGTAATCGAAAGAGGTACATGTCTTGGATACGGTCCTGATCTTGCTCGGAACGGCGGCACGTCTTATCATAAGGATCTATATGCTGCTTTTGCTGATCCGCGCGCTTCTGCCGTTTCTGACTTTTATCGATGAGGACGGCGCTTTTTTTACCGTTGTGTATGCTTCGACGGAGATCATTCTTTCTCCGATGCGTGCGCTTTTTGACAGATACGGTATAGGTGACGGTCTGCCCATCGACATCTCTTTTCTTGTGACGTATGTGCTGCTCAGTGTGGTGCATACGCTGCTGACTATGTTATAACACGATGGAAATAAGAAACAGCGACACGGAAAACGAGCTTTTTCTGGCTCGTGTGACCGAGCAAATGCAGAAAGCCGACAGAGGCGAGATCTCCGTCGGTGAGTTTCTGACTCCGCGAGAGATCTATTACGCCGCCTCCGAGTTGAATCATATCGGCTGCCGCGGACGCTTCGCCTTTTACGGCGGATACAGAGCCGCGGAACGCGCACGTCTTGTCTGTCTGCCCGAATATGCACTGTACGGCATCGACGAAACGGACGATGACGCTCTGTGGCAAGCCGCCGCGGAGTTTGCGTCGGAGGAGACGAGCGTGCTCCTTATCAGCGGAAGCGGATTCAGATCCTTGTCTCACCGCGATTTTATGGGATCGCTTCTCGCGCTCGGAATAAAACGCGGATGTCTTGGCGATATTCTCGTTGACGGAGACTCCGCATACGTCTTCTGTGACGTAAAAATGGCGGAATATATCAAGGATACGCTGACCAAGGTGGGCAGAGATGCCGTCAAGGTCAGCATCACTTCGCTGCCGGAGGATTTTTCGGCGGCAAAACGCACGGCAACGGTTACCGATACAGTCGCGTCTATGCGCGCGGACTGCGTTATCGCCGCGCTCATCAATTGCTCCCGCGAAAAGGCGAAGGAATACGTCTCTGCGGGACTCTGCGAGCTCAATTACGAACAGCTCGCCAAGCCCGACGCCACTCTCGGTGAGGGCGACGTCCTTTCCGTTCGGGGAAAGGGCAAATTCGTCATAAAAGGTACGGACGGCGTAACCAAACGCGGCAGACTGCGCCTTTGGGCGGAAAAATATATCTGACACGGAGGAAGTATGCTTTTACCTCATGAGATAAGAAAAAAAGAGTTCTCACTTGCAATGGGCGGTTACGCACGCAGTGAGGTGAAATCATATCTTGAATATATAGCGGACAATTACGAAAAGCTTCGCCGCGAAAACGATGAGCTCTCCCGCAGGCTTGATGCCGCGATGGAGAAGCTCGATCAGTATCATGCGTCCGAGCTGGCGTCTATCACCGCGAACGTAAAGTCCGATTCCGACGGCGCTGACAGCGAAAAAACAGCCGCCGCGGCGGCGATCCTCGGAGGAGCCGTTTCGTCGTTGCAGATCGAGCTCAATATGATCTCGACGCGCCTGCGCGAGATCGAGGCGATTATGTCCGGAGTCGAGCTTGAGGAGCCTGCGGGAGAAGAGCCTGCAGAAGAGGCGGTTGAAGCTGTTGAAACGGAAGAAGCAGACGAAATTGAAGAGATCGAAGCCGTCTGTGAGATCGCGGATGAATCCTGCGAGCCCGTCGATGCTGTCGAAAAAATCGAAGAGACCGAGGAAACCGAGGAAATCGAAACGGCGGAAGAGCTCGATGAGATCGAAACTCTTGACGATGTTGAGGATGAGATCGAAGATCTCGCCGTCCTTGACGAAGCCGAGTCCGAGCTTGAACTGCTCGAGACGGTCGAGGATGAGGTCGAGGAGACAGACGTTGCCGAAGACGATGTACTCGTGTTTGATCTGCCCGTGAGTGTTGCCGTTCTCGGCGACGGACAGGATGAGGCGGACGAATCCGATCCGAAAACGGAAGAGGCGGATGAAGAACTCGAGTTTGTCGAATTTGAAGAGCTTTCGGAAGAAATGATCGAAGAAATTGACGAAGCGCAAGAGATTTTTGACGTCGATGAGCCCGAGGACTGTGCAAACGACACCGAGCCGGAACAGATCGCGTTTGTGATCCCCGAGGATACAGTCGAGGATACAGCCGAGGAGACGGAAGAAGCTCCCGAAGAAGCTGAGGAACAGCTCGACATCGACGATTTTCTTGCCGATTTCTTTGATATGGACGATGCGATCGATGCCGCGTCCGACGGAGAGGACACGAACGAGGAATTCATCGAGTTCGTAACACCCGACGAGCCTGCGTCCGATAAGATTGCGAACGAGACCTTTACCGAAGTTATCTTTGATGAGCCCGAAAAGGACCCGATCCCCGTCGAGCCTGTCGGTACAGCACCGAAAAAGACGGCGATCAAGCGTTTCCATCTCAAGAAGAAAAAAGCGGAACACGTCGAAGCGGAAGCGCCCGTTGAGGTTGAAGCGCCCGCTGATGGTGCACACGCAGATCCCTCGGAGGATCTCGATCAGATCATTGCTGCTCTTTCCGATGCGGCAGAAATCGAGCCTCCGAAAGCGAAAGAGGCTGATTTTGTTGAAGCAGAGCCTGTCGCGCCCGAAACGACGGAGGAGGACGATCTCGAAGCGATCCTTCGCGCGCTCAAGGTTCAGTACGATAACGTCTCTGCGGCGGCAAGCAGCGAAGACGATGACTTCGATATGACAAGCTTTGACGAGTTCAACTACATATTCGGTGATTCGTCATCGAAGATCGATACGGTTCCTACCGAAAATGATATCGAAGACGTGCTCTACGACGAATAAACATAAAACGATCACACGTCCCCGATGCGGGGATACAAAATATACGGCCGCCGGTGCGGCATGGAGGAAAAGACACAAATGGCTAAGGACTACACAAGCACACTTAATCTGCCGAAAACAGAGTTTTCAATGAGAGCGAATCTTCCCGAACGCGAGCCCAAGATGCTCGATTACTGGAAGAGCATAGATCTGTACGGAAAAATGCTCGCAAAAAACGAAGGAAAGCCCTCCTTCGTGCTTCACGACGGCCCTCCCTTCTCGAACGGTAATATCCATATGGGTACCGCGATGAATAAGATCCTCAAGGATTTTATCAACAAGTCGAAGACGATGGAAGGCTATAAGACTCCCTTCACTCCCGGTTGGGATAACCACGGCATGCCGATCGAGTCTGCGATCATCAAAAAATCCAAACTCGACCGCAAGAGAATGAGCATCCCCGAGTTCCGTTCCGCGTGCGAAAAGTTCGCAGAGGATTACGTCAACATCCAGATGACGTCCTTCAAGCGCCTCGGCGTTACCGCCGATTGGGATGAGCCTTATCTCACTATGCGCCCCGAATTTGAGGCTCGCGAGGTAAAGGTGTTCGGTGAAATGTTCGACCGCGGATACATCTATAAGGGACTTAAGCCCGTTTATTGGTGCCCGCGCGACGAAACGGCTCTCGCGGAAGCGGAGATCGAGTATGCGGATGATAAGTGTACCTCCATTTACGTTAAGTTCAAGGTAGCGGACGATAAGGGCCTCCTTTCCGACGTCTGCGACCTCAATAAGACGTATTTTATTATCTGGACAACGACTACTTGGACGCTCCCCGGTAACCTCGCGATCGCACTCTCTCCCATTGAGGATTACGTCGTTCTCAAGACAGAAACGGGCGAATGCTACATCGTTGCCGAAGCACTCGCAGAACGCACGATGAACGAGGGTGATGTCGGTACGTATACGGTTGTCAAGACAATGAAGGGCCGCGAGTTTGAATTTATGCGCGCGCGTCACCCGTTCCTTGACAGAGATTCCATCGTTGTTAACGCCGATTACGTCACAATGGACAGCGGTACAGGCTGCGTTCATACGGCTCCCGGTTTCGGTGCCGACGACTATATGACCTGCAAAAAGTACGGCATCGACATCATCGTTCCCGTTGATGACCGCGGCTATCAGACGGAAGAAGCGGGCAAATATGCGGGACTTTACTACGAAAAGTCCAATACCGCAATCCTTGCCGATATGCAGGAATCCGGCGCACTCTTCGCATCCGAAGAGGTAACTCACAGCTACCCGCATTGCTGGAGATGCAAGCAGCCGATCATCTTCCGTGCAACTCCTCAGTGGTTCTGCTCCGTTGACGCGTTTAAGAATGATGCTGTCAAAGCGGCAGAGGCAGTTGAATGGATCCCCGCTTGGGGCGGTGACAGAATGATCTCCATGATCCGTGAACGTGCGGATTGGTGTATCTCCCGTCAGCGTCATTGGGGTCTGCCTATTCCCGTGTTCTACTGCGCGGATTGCGGCGAGGTAATCTCCACTCCCGAAACGATCAACGCCGTTTCCGAAATGTTTGCTAAGTGCGGCTCCAACTCATGGTACGAAAACGAAGCGTCTGAAATCCTTCCCGAAGGCTTTGTTTGCCCCAAGTGCGGCGGCAAGCACTTTACAAAGGAAACAGATACTCTCGACGGTTGGTTCGACTCCGGATCTACTCATTTCCCCGTTATCAAGGATAACGAAAACGTGCATTGGCCCGCAGATCTCTATCTTGAGGGTGCAGACCAGTACAGAGGCTGGTTCCAGTCCTCCATGCTGACTGCAGTCGGCGCAACGGGCGAGGCTCAGGCTCCGTATAAGACCGTCCTCACTCACGGCTGGGTTGTTGACGGCGAAGGCAAGGCGATGCACAAATCCCTCGGCAACTCCGTTTATCCCGAGGATATGATAAAGAAATACGGCGCAGATCTCGTTCGTCTGTGGGTCGCATCGAGCGATTACAGAGTAGATGTCCGCGTTTCCGATAATATCTTCAAGCAGCTCTCCGAAACGTACCGCAAGATCAGAAATACGTCCCGTATCCTTCTTGCAAACCTCGGCGATTTCGATCCCGCAACGGATATGGTTCCCGTAGATGAGCTTTGCGACATCGATAAGTGGGCTCTCACAAGACTCAACGCCCTTGCGAAAACTGTCCGCGAGGCTTACGACAGCTACGAATTCCACGTAGTTTATCATTCTGCGAACAATTTCTGCACAATCGACCTTTCCAAGCTCTATATTGATATCACCAAGGACAGAGTTTATACGGCAGGAAAAACGTCCAAGGAACGCAGAAGCGCACAGACCGCGATGTACCTCATCCTTTCCTCTCTCACGCGTATGCTCGCTCCGCTGATCGTATTCACGGCAGAGGAGATCTGGCAGTTTATGCCTCACGAAGCGTCCGACGTTAAGGAAAGCGTATTCTGCAACGATCTTCCCGAATATAAGTCCGAGTGGGCGTTCCCCGAGATCGCGCAGAAGTATGACGCACTCTTCGCAGAGCGCGATACCGTAACAAGCGCGCTTGAGCTTGCAAGAGCAGATAAGAAGATCGGTAAGTCCCTCGACGCAAAGGTTGACATCTATACTGCAGACGCAGAAAAGTTCGCGCTCCTCTCTTCCTTCACGGAAAGCGAGCTCGAGGATATCTTCATCACCTCCGGCGTAACGCTTCATAATGACGCGACAGCCCCCGAAGGCGCGTTCGTTCCTGAAAACGACAGCGTTTCCGTCCTTGTTTCCGCCGCAGACGGCGAAAAATGCGATCGTTGCTGGAAATATTCCTCCGACTGCGAGCACGACGAAGAGGGCGGATGCCTCTGCGCTCGCTGCAAGGCTACGGTAAACGCGTAATGCAGGAAAAGAAAAGCCCCCTTCTTTATCTCATCTATGCCGCTATAGTGGCACTGTCCGTGGCAATAGACCAATTCACAAAATACCTCGCTGTAAGGTACCTGACCGCGGTCGATACAGTTCCGCTTATTAAGGATATACTGCATCTGACCTACGTTGAAAACACGGGCGCCGCATTCGGCATGATGAAGGATAAGCGGTGGTTGTTTATGACGGTCTCTGTCGTTGCCATCGTTGTCATAGCTTTCATCCTTTGGATGTACGGGCGCGAGCTCGTGTTTGCGTCTGTGTGCCTTGCAATGGTGCTCGGAGGCGGCATCGGCAATATGATCGACCGCATAGCACTCGGCTACGTCGTCGATTTCATCGACTTCAGAGCGATCAATTTCGCCGTTTTCAACGGTGCGGATTCGTTCGTGTGCGTGGGCGCATTTCTCTTGATAATCTACCTCGTCAAGGATCTCGTCCGCGAATATAAGCTCGAAAAACAGAAAAAAACCGAGTCAAGCTCGGCTGACGAAGCAGAAAAATGAACAGAAACGAATGTGAAGTTTATACTGTGACCGAAGAAAACGTCGGGGTGCGCCTCGACGTTTTTCTCGCATCCGTGACGGAGCTTTCACGCTCGCAGGCGCAAAAGCTGATAGACGGCGGAGCCGTCGCCGTTCAGAACGTGAACGGTAAAGCCGCCGCTGTGACGAAAAAATACGTCCTTTGCGAGGGAGATTCGGTCGAGGTGATTCTGCCTGAGCCTGAGCCGCTTGACGTGAAGGCGGAAAACATTCCGCTCGACGTTGTTTATGAGGATGATGACGTCATTGTTATCAATAAGCCCTCGGGAATGGTCGTCCATCCTGCCCCCGGCAATGAAACGGGCACTCTCGTCAACGCGCTTATGTATCATTGCGGCGATTCACTGTCCGGCATCGGCGGTGTTCTGCGCCCCGGCATCGTCCATAGGATAGATAAGCACACGAGCGGACTTATCGCCGCGGCTAAAAACGATGCCGCGCATCTGTCGCTCTCCGAGCAGCTCTCAACTCACGAGATGTATCGCGAATATAAGGCGATCCTCGTAGGCGCGCCGAAGGAAAACGAGGGTACTGTCAACGCACCGATAGGCAGACATCCCGTCGACAGAAAGAAAATGGCTGTCATCAAGGGACAGGGCAGAGCCCGTGACGCAACAACGGATTATAAGGTCGAAAAATTGCTCCGAAGCCGCGAGGGCGAGCTCTTTTCGCTCGTTTCGTGCAGACTGCACACGGGCAGAACTCACCAGATCCGCGTCCATATGGCGTATCTTTCTCATCCCGTTGCCGGCGATGAGACCTACGGCGGCGGACGCACGCGCTTTGAGCGCGCCAACGCCGCGCTCCTTGACGGTCAGGCGCTTCACGCCAAAAAGCTCTCCTTCCGTCATCCGAGAACGGGCGAGAACGTCACTTTTGAATGCGATCTGCCCGACGGAATGAAAAAAGCACTCAAAAAATTAACCGAAGAATGAAATATAAGCCGCAACGTCGAAAATGTTTACATTTTCTGACACATTGCGGCTTTTTTTCGTGGTACAATTGCATTGTAAGTATTAATGAGGAAAGGAACGGACGTTAACTATGGAAATACTGCAGCAAAAACGAACGCTTGAGGTTCTTTACGACCTCTTTTCGCTTCGTCCGGGAAAAACTCAATTTGTAAAATCAAACGCATATAAAGTGCCGTTCCCCGAAAAAACGGCAGAGGTAAAGCAGCTTCCGCGCTCGTCTCCCGAGGCGGAGGGCGTAAGCAGTCGTGACGTGGCGGAATTTTTTCGCAAACTAACGGATGCGGATACCAATCTGCATACAGTGATGCTCCTACGCCACGGAAAGGTTATCGCGGAGACGTCGTATAAGCCGTATTCCGCCGATGTGTGGCACGTCACGCACTCGATGTGTAAGACAGTGACGGCGCTCGCCGTGCTGATGCTGATGGACGAGGGGAAAGTCTCCGAGGATTCGCTTGTGACGGAGCTTCTCTCTACGGTGAAAACGCTTCCGTTTTCAAAGCACAAGACACTCACCGTACGCCATCTGCTCACGATGTCATCGGGAGTCGCGTTCGCGGAAACGGGAGCTGTGACGGATGAGGATTGGCTCAAGGGATACTTTGAGTCCACCGTCAAGTTTGAGCCCGGCACGGAATTCGCGTATAACAGCATGAACTCATACGTCTTGTCCGCGATCGTGAGTGCGGTGACGGGCAAGAGTATGACGGAATATCTTGAGCCGAGGCTGTTCCGACCACTCGGAATCACGACGTACCATTGGGAAAAATGCCCGCGAGGCATCGTCAAGGGCGGATGGGGACTTTATCTTATGCCCGAGGATATGGCAAAGATAGGTGAGCTTATCAGACGCGAGGGAAAATGGAACGGCAAACAGCTCGTTTCGTCCTCGCTCATCAAAAAGCTTGCGGTCAAAACGATGGATACGCCCGAGGCGATGGGCAAGTACGGCTACGGACTGCACGCGTGGTGCGGTCCGCGTAAGGGCTGGCTCGTCTGTAACGGACTTTTCGGACAGAATATTATGGTGTGCCCCGATATCGGCGTGACCCTCGTTACGACGGGAGGCGTTGATACTTTGTTCCAGACCTGCCGTATGACAGATATCGCGGAGGAATTTTTGCTCGATCCCGATCATTTTTCGGATTCACCGAGACAGGCAGACCCCGACGGTAAAAGGGCACTGCGTGCAATATGCGAGGAAAACGCTTTGTATGATGCGCAAAAATCCGAAAAAAAGCAGATCATAGGCAAGTTTTTGTCGTTCAAGAATAAATCCGTACCGAAAACGCCCGAGTTCTGCCGCTCTCTACACGGCAAGACGTTCCGTATGGATGCGGAAAACGTGAGCGTGATGCCGATCGTACCGCAGCTTATGCAGAATATATATGAGGTCGGCGTCAGCGAGATCGGATTTGAGTATGACCGCCGCAGCGACAGCTTTTTCGTCGTTCTCGAGACAAAAAAACGAACGGAGCGTGTCCCCGTCGGCTTCGGTAAGGCGGAATATTTCGATCATAAGCTCGGAGATGAGGTATATAAGCTCGCCTGCGTCGGAGAAATGCGTGAAAACGAGGACGGCATCCCTGTCCTGAAGCTCCGCATACCGTGCCTCGAGCTCTCGTCTGAGCGCAGGATCAAGATCTTCTTTGAAAAAGACGGATCCGTGACTGTGAAATGGAGCGAGCTTCCCGGACGGAGACTGATACTCGATGCGTTTGATTATATGGTCAAGCCGTCGCTGAATAAGCCCATTATCGGTGCGATCGCATCAAAAACGGACGGAGATTATCTCGTTTATCGCCTTGACCGTGTGATCGAGCCGGTGACGAAGGGAAATCGAGTCTGATTTTGTCAAAAAATCGCATCCTTAAACGATTCTTAAGGAAAAAACTCTTTCAAATTAAATAAAAATATGCTACAATCAAAAGCGTGATCCGAAAACGGAAAGGATTTTGCTTTTATGGCGTATTTTTTTGAAACAACCGAAACGATTCCCGAAGGTCTTGGCTTTAACGCTTACGGCCCGCTCCATTTGACTTGGCTTCTTTGCCTTGCGATTGCTCTCGCGGCAGCGTCCGTTTGCTACAAACGCCTCGACGAAAAAGGACGCTCGAGTTTCATGAAGGTGCTTGCTGTTGTTATCTTTGTCAGCGAGATCGTGAGAGATACGATCTTCCTGATCGGCGGCACGTTTACTGTTGATATGCTTCCGCTTCACCTTTGCGGAATAAACATATTCATCATTCTTGTGTATGCGTATTATCCGAAGGAGGTCTTGGCGGAGTATCTTTACGCCGTGTGTATGCCCGGCGCGCTTGCGGCACTCCTGTTCCCGTCATGGACGTCGCTTCCCATAACGTCATTTTCACACGTACACAGCTTTGTGGTGCATCTGCTCCTCTTTATGGCTCCGTTTCTGCTTCTTGTCGGCGGATTCAAGCCGCAATTCAAGAGACTCTGGAAGTCGCTTCCGTATGCGCTTCCCGTTGTTGTGTTCGTATACATCTTCAATAAGATATTCGACACGGATTTTATGTTCCTGAACGGCGGCGGACAGGGCAACCCGATCGCGTTTTTTGCGTCAATCCTCGGTGATCCGCTCTACATAATTTCTATCCCGTTTCTTATCGCGATCGTGTGGAGCGCGATGTACGGAATACCTTATCTTTGGAAAAAAGCACGCTCATAAGCGTGCTTTTTTGCGTTTTCAGACGCCGGAAACATAAAAAAGCACCGAGAAATCGGTGCTTTTTTATTGATTTGAGATTACTTTGCGATCGTCGTGACGTCAAGTACGGGACGTGCAACGATGATGCCTTCTTCCGCGAAGATCTCGGGAATCTTCTTTGTGAGATCAAACTTGAGAGTCCAGTAGTCAGCGCCGTCGCACCATACGCGGAGCGTAAGGTTGAGACAGCCGGAGCCGTAGCCGGTAACAGCGGAGAAGGGAGCCTCATGATCGATGATTCTGTCGTCAACCGCGACCTTTTCGGTGAGAACCTTGAGTGCCTTGTCGATGTCGGATGCGGGAGAAACGCTGATGTCGATGTCAACGCGGCGCTTGCCTTCTGCCGTAACGTTGACGATGGTGCTGCCTGTTACATTGCTGTTGGGCAGAACAACGCGTCTGTTGTCAACCGTAACGAGAGTTGTGTAGAAGATGCTGATCTTCGTAACGGTTCCTTCTTCGCCGCCGCATACGATGTAATCACCGAGATCGAAGGGCTTGAAGATGAGAAGGATCATGCCGCCTGCGAAGTTGGAAAGTCCACCCTGAAGAGCAAGACCGACAGCAAGACCTGCAGATCCGAGAAGCGCGATGATGGAGGTCATCGGTACACCGAGGACAGAGGCAACGGTGAGAACGAGAACGACGTTAAGCACGAAAACGAGCGCGCTCTTGATGAAGCCCGCGGCTGCTTCGTTCATATTCTTCGCGAACTTTGTCTTATCAAAGAGCTTTACAATGCCCTTGACGAGATATCTGCCGAGAAAGAAGATGAGAACGGCGTAAAGAAGCTTGAGAGCGATCGTTACCGCGTACTCAGAAATGAGAGAGGTGATGGTTTCGAGGAAATCCATTTGGTTACTCCTTTTTTGAAAAATTTATAGACGAAGCGTAAAACGCGATTCGTTTACTTTGTGTCACCGCGGATAACGCCGCGTCGGATCTTGCCGCTGATGGTCTTTGGAAGATCGTCAACGAACTCGACTATTCTTGGATATTTGTACGGCGCGGTGTGTTCCTTGACGTAATTCTGGATCTCGCGCTTGAGCTCGTCTGTGCCGACCGTTCCCTTAGTGAGCACGATCGTAGCCTTGACGACGTTGCCTCGGATCTCGTCCTTTGCCGCTGTTACGGCAACCTCGAGAACGTAGGGCAGCTCCATGATGACGCTTTCGATCTCAAACGGTCCGATGCGGTATCCGGAGGACTTGATAACGTCGTCAACTCTGCCGACGTAGTAGAAATATCCGTCCTCATCGCGCCAAGCGGTGTCGCCGGTGTGATACATGCCGTCGTGCCAAGCCTGCGCTGTCAGCTCCTCGGAGCCGTAGTAGCCCTGGAACAGACCGACGGGCGCTGTGTTGCCGGTGTGGATGACGATCTCGCCAACCTCGCCCTTCGGGAGAGATTTTCCGTCGGGATCGACGATGTCTACGTTATACTGCGGGCTCGGACGACCCATGGAGCCCATCTTGATTGAGGAACCGACGAGATTTGCGAGCGCGAGTGTCGTTTCGGTCTGACCGAAGCCTTCCATGATGCTGATACCGGTCGCTTCCTTGAAGCGGTGGAATACCTCGGGATTGAGCGCTTCGCCCGCTGTGGTAGCGTATTCAAGCGAGGACAGATCGTATGCGGACAGATCCTCACGGATCATAAAGCGATACATTGTGGGCGGCGCGCAGAACGTGGTGATCTTGTACTGAGAGATGACGGAGAGGATGTCCTCTGCGTGGAAGCGGTCAAAGTCATAGATGAATACGGGTGCTTCACTGAGCCACTGACCGTAGAGCTTGCCCCAGAGAGCCTTGCCCCAGCCGGTGTCGGAGATCGTAAAGTGGATGCCGTTGGGATTGACGTTGTGCCAATATTTTGCCGTCATATAGTGACCGAGCGCATACGTGTAGCTGTGCGCGGCGATCTTGGGATAGCCTGTTGTGCCGGATGTGAAGAACATGATCATCGTCTCGTTGCCCGCGGGAGTGTCTTCCGTCCTCGGGAACGTGTCGGCGTAATCTCCGTTTGCGAGCGCGGCGTCGAGATCGAGCCATCCTTCGGGGCAGTGGGCATTGCCGCCCGCCGTGATGCGAAGCTCGAGGGTTTCGGACTCGGGTACAGCCTCGTCAACGTGAGCGGTTACGCCGTCAAGACGCGTTGCGATGATGGCCTTGACTCCTGCGGAGTTGAAGCGATAAACGTAGTCCTTCTTGAGAAGCTGAGTCGTCGCAGGGATCATGATCGCACCGATCTTGCAAAGTGCGCAGGCGCAGGTCCAGAACTGATAGTGACGGCGCAGAACGAGCATTACGCGATCGCCCTTCTTGATTCCGAGCGAAACGAGATAATTCGCGGTGCGGTTGATGTCACGGTCAAGCTCACCGAACGTGCGGCGAAGCTCGTTTTTATCGCGGTCGAGATGGATGAGCGCCGTTTTGTCGGGCTTTTCCTCAGCAAGACGCTGAACGGTATCGTAAGCGAAGTTGTAGCGATCGGTGTTCTTAAACTCGATCTTTACGGGAGTGCCTTTTTCGTTTTTCTCAACGGTGATGAAGTCTGCGGAAACGTCGGATCCGTCTTCGGTAACGGAAACCGCCTTTTCGGGAGAAAAACCGTCCTCGTCGGGATATTCGTATGCGGTTCCGTCCTGATTCATAACGATTGCGATGAATTCGCAGTCGTGTCCGCCCGTGGCGATCATGCCGTGGGGCATAGAGGAATCGTAGTAGACGGAGTCGCCCTCGTAAAGGTGCTCGATTCTGCCGTCGAGCGAGACGAGAAGCTCGCCCTTGATGATGACGTTGAATTCCTGACCCTTGTGAGAGGAAAGACGGATGGGCTCGTTCTGCTCAGCCTCGGAATACTTGGCAACAACGGAGAACGGCTCCGCAATCTTGCTCTTGAAGAGGGGTGCTAAATTATTATAGGAAAATCCGCGTCTGCGTGCGATGGGAAGTCCGCCGCCGCGGCGAGTCACGGAATATTCGGTAAGAGTGGGGCTCGAGCCTTTGAGAATATCCGTAACGTCAACACCGAACAGGTGCGCGCACTTGTAGATGAAAGTAAACGAGAAATCAAGCTCGCCGCGTTCATAAGCACGGTAAGTTTCAATCGATACTCCGGCAGCGTTTGCTGCTGTTTCTTCTGTAATCTCGAGTATTTCTCTCAGATCCTTAATTCGAAGAGCGACCTCCTTTATTGCATTGTTCTCTTTAGTGTTATACATACGGTTATCCTCCTTCTTCGGATAATAAAAATATGAGATAATTTTATCACCGCGAAAAAAAGCTGTCAAGAAAAAAATCGCAGACTTGTATAAACATCTGCAATATTCACAACATAACCCTTGATTATGAATAAAAATTGGTGTAAAATGAAAACGAACACAGTAAATGACGCGAAAGGAGCCGAAGCTATGACAGAACAGAAGAAGCTCGATATCATTTATCCCAAGGCGCCGCCCGCACAGCCTCCGATGCCGGAATGGAAGCGTCCCTCAGGCCCGCCTCCGCCTCCGGATAACGGTCATAACAATCCGCAGGCGCGTCCGAGACGTCCGAGACCTCCGTTTATGCGTCCCGATATGACGAAACGCGGACTTTGGGGTGCGCACGATCCGGCGATTTACCGTGATCCCGTTTCGGGCGATTATTTTGCATACTGCACACATCAGAACGTGTACCGTTCGCATGATATGATCGATTGGAAATGGATCGGCGGCATCATCGATGAAACTCCTGATGAGGTCTTTGCTTGGACGAACAGCCGCGGACTCTGGGCACCCGACATCATCAAGGTCGGAGATGAGTACAGAATGTACTGCTCGTGCTCTTCCTTCGGTGTTCAGCTTTCGTGCATATATCTCGCCGTCTCGGATAAGCCCGAGGGACCGTATACGTACCGCGGGATCGTTGTCAAGACGAATAGAAACTCCGCCGTCAACGCAATTGACGCGAATCTCGTCGTTGACGAGAGAACGGGTGAGCAGTATATGGCGTTTGGCTCGTTCTGGGGCGGTATCCGTCTGATGCAGCTCGATCCCGAGACGGGACTTGCGCTTGATAAATCTGAATGCGAGGACGGAAGAAGCACCGAGGAGGCAATGGGACCGTGCATATGCTGCCGTCCGCTTTGGTGTGACCGCGCAGTAGAGGGCGCATACATACGCTACAACAAGGAAACGGACTATTATTATCTGTTCGTTTCGTACGGCTCGCTTTCGAGCGATTATAATATCAGAGTCGGCAGATCAAAGGATATCAAGGGTCCGTATGTGGACTTTAACGGCAGAGAAATGACGGATCTTGAGGATCCCGACTTCAGAACGGGAACAATGATCGCGGCGGGCTACCGCTTCGAAAATTCGCGCGGCTGGATGGGCCCGGGACATAACTCCGTTCTCGTTGACGAGGACGGCTGGTTCCTTGTCTGCCATATCAGACCGTACGGCGTGTATAAGCACGTCGATTCGACGATGCATATTAGACGTATCGTTTGGTCAAGTGACGGCTGGCCGATGCTCTCGCCCGAGAATTACGCAGGCGAGCCGATCCGGCCGATCCCGTCCGAGGCAATCTGGGGCAGATACGAATGGATCACGCTTACTCCCACCGTACCGCAGAGCGTCATTGGTTGCGCTCCCGCAACGATCATGCCTAACGGCGGTATGCACATCTCGAGTCATACTCGTATCCGTTGGAGCTACGACGGAGATTGCGGCATAAAGATCGACATGGGCGGCGGACACACGGCGGAATGTAAGGCGCTGACCGCGTGGGATGCGGAAAATGAAGTTCCCACAGTTGTCCTTACGGGACTCACAAACGAAGGAGTTGCCGTTTGGGCGAAAAAGGTCGGTGAGATTCCGCAAAGATTAGGTCCCGGATCGGGCGGTCCGACAGTATAATTAACGTAAAAACATAAAAAAGGAGCGTGAGTGTATGAAAAAATGCGTTTTTGTCCTCGCGCTCCTTTTTGCGTTCGCGCTTTCGTCGTGTACGTATCCGTCCGCGCCGCAGACGAGAGTTTATTACGATTACTTTGATACAGTCATAACGGTTACGGGCTGTGACGGCGATTTTGACGCAACCTGCGAAAAAATCGAGGAGATCCTGAAAAAATATCACGGACTTTGCGACATTTACACGGACGGAGTGCTAAAGACGGTCAACGAAACGGCGGGGACAGCTCCCGTCACCGTGCCCGACGAGCTCTTTGATCTGCTTGTGTACGCAAAGGATGCGCACGCGAAAACGAACGGCAAATGCAACGTCGCGTTCGGCGCGGTCACGTCTGTTTGGCACGAATACAGATCGCGCGCCCTCGACGGTGACGTTGCCGTTCCGTCAGCGGACGAGCTTCGTCTTGCGTCGGAGCACACGGATATTGACGATCTCGCGCTTGATCGCGAGAAAAAAACGGTTTATTTTCTTGATCCGGAGCTAAAGCTCGACCTCGGTGCGTTTGCCAAGGGATGGGTTGCAGACGTAATTGTAAATGAGCTGCGATCGCTCGGTAAGACGAACTATGCCGTCTCTGTCGGCGGCACTGTCACAGCGACGGGACCAAAGCCGAACGGTGACGGCTGGATGGTGGGCGTCGAGAACCCTTCGGACGGAGCGAGCATGTCGTATACGGCAAGGGTCAGCGTCGCGGACGGCTTTGCGCTCGCGACGAGCGGATCGTATCAACGCTATTATGAAGCGGACGGCGTTCGGTATCATCACATCATCGACACGGAGACGCTTATGCCCGAAAACGAGCTTCTGTCCGTAACGGTCGCGGCGCCTACGGCGGCGCTCGCGGACGTGCTTTCTACGGCGGTCTTCTGTATGTCGGTGGAGGACGGAAAAGCTCTCGCAGAAGAGCTTGGCGTTGAGCTTTTGTGGGTGCTTTCCGACGGAACGGTTATTATGACGGACGATTTTCCGAAAATGAAATAAAAAAAGCAGAGCGTGGCTCTGCTTTTTTTATTTCACAAAAACAGCGGACGAAGCTGGCGTCCGTCAAACGCCGCGGCAAGCGCGTCGGGCAAAAATCTGAGGTCAGCGACGAGAGAATGAGGCTTGCGCACGACGTCGTCCTGCTTCATCGGAACAAAATACACGTTTTTTCTGACGAGAAGCGTGCCGATGTTGGAAAGATTTGCTCCCATTGCGTCGTTTGATGCGAGCGCGATGAGCAGTCTGCCTCCGTTTCGCAGATGAGCCTTTGCCGCCATAGTAACGGATGTGTCCGTGATCGCGTTTGCGAGCTTTGCGAGAGTGTTGCCCGTGCACGGACTTATGACAAGCGCCTCAAGCGGCGTCTTGGGGCCGAGCGGCTCCGCATCCTTGACCGTCACGATCGGCTCACGTCCGCAGATCGCGGTAACCTTTTCGATGAGCGAGGCGGCTGTGCCGAATCTGGTGTCCGTCGATGCGGCGGCACCGCTCAGAATCGGGCAGATATCATAGCTTCGTGCGAGCGATTCGAGCACGGAAAGAGAAGCGGCGTGAGTGCAAAATGAGCCGCAGATCGCATATCCTATCATCTTGCGCCTCCCGAATACCGCATCCGTTCGGCTATTTCGTCTGCGATGATGCGCGCCGCCGACTCGGGCGCATATTTGCCCGGCAGGGACGTTGCACGGATGGCGTTGATGCCGAGTCTGCGCGCCTCGACAACGTCGATTCCGTAAGGAACGGAGGCGAGATCGATCACAAGCGTTTCCTCGGGGATCACGGAAAGACAGCAACCCGTCATAAACATAACGGGCACCGTGTTTACGATCGCGTCGTAGCCGGAGGCGAACTGCGCGAGACGCGTTCTGCCGTCCGTGAGGTCGGCGGAGCGGTGGCCGGTCACTTCCGCCATTGCGAGCTCGCCCTTGTTGCGCGCCATTACTGTTACCTCCGCGCCGATGGCGGAAAACACCCGAGCGACGCACTTAGCGACTCGACCCGAGCCGAGGACGAGGATGCGGCTGCCCGCAACGGCGGTCTTTTTTTCTGTCATATAGATGTGGAGCGCCCCCTCCGCTGTGAGATGCGCGTTTTTGACCGTCAACGGCTCGGAATCGTAGTAGTCGGTCAAGGTCAGTCCGCGTGCGCGACACTGCTCGCGGAAGGCGGCGTCCGCGCGCCCCGCATAGATCTCGGCGTCGCTCCCGATCGAGTCAAGGATCGCCTCGATGGGCGTAAGCGAGCCGCTTTTTTCGTTCAGGTATGTGCCGTTTTTTACGGCGGGCAACGGGAAAATGACGACTCCGCAGCCATCAACGGCGCCCTTTGCGGAGTCGCATTTCGTGACGCCGCATATGTCCTCGGAAATTCCGTACACACGCACTTTTTTGCCGTCTGCGGCGAAGATCTCCGCGATACGGCTTTGCCTTTCGTCGCCGCCGAGGACAGCGATGCGATTTGATTTGTTCATTGTCTGTGCCTTTCGGATATAAGAGTACGTTATTATTGTATGCGCCGAACGGCTCGTTCGTGAGGGGCGTAAACGCATCAAAAAAGCACCGAGAAATCGGTGCTTTTTGTGTGATTACTTGATTGTTTCAACGCTCTTTCCGAGCTCCCTTGCCCAGCTTTCGGCAAAGGATCCTGCTTCCGTCTTAACCACAAAGCCCTTGCAGCCTGAGAAAGCGGTGTCGGGGATCTTCGTTACCGTGTCGTGGATCGTGACGGATGTGAGTCCTACACAGCCGGCGAAGCAACCGATCGGGATTTCGGTGATAAGAACGGGGATCTCAACAGCTTTGAGAGATTCGCAGTTTGTGAACGCGTTGATTCCGATGTGGTCGATCTTGTCGTGCAGAGTGAGGGATTCAAGCGATTCGCAGTCAAGGAATGCGGTCTTGGGGATCGAGGTGAGGCTTTCGGGAATGACTACAGCTTTGAGAGATTCACAGTTGTTGAAAACTGCTTCGTCAAGAGTTGTAAGTCCGTCGGGCAGATCGCAAACTTCCATGGCTTTGCAATGTGCAAATGCCTCTTCTGCGATTATCTTGAGCGAGGAGGGCAGAGTGCAGGACGTGAGTGCGGTGCACTGATAGAACGCTTGTCTTGAAATCTTCTTTACGCCTTCGGGAATCGTGATCGACGTGAGCGATTCGCAGTTCATAAACGCCGAGTCGCCAAGCGTTTCGACAGTAGAGGGGATTGAGAAATCAGTGAGCTTGACGCATCCTGCGAATGCGTAGTCGCTGATGGCGGTAATGTCGCCCTTGAGGGTTACTGTCGTGAGCGATTCACAGTCGCGGAAATAGCTGGCGGGGATCTCGGTTACGCCTGCGGGAAGCGTGACCGAGGTGAGTCCCGTGCATCCGTAAAGAGAGTTTTCTCTGATCGACGTGAGGGAATCGGGGAATACGATCGAGGTGAGACTTACGCAGTTGCGAAATGCGCCTTTGCCGATCGATTCGAGCTTTTCGGGGAAGTTGACTGTCGTGAGCGCCTCGCATCCGTAGAAAATGCCGTCACCGAATTCGGTTACTCCGGAGCCGATAACGACTTCGGTGAGAGCTTTGCAGTCCATAAATGCCGCCGCACCGATCGAGGTAACGGTGTCGGGGACGACGACCTTTGTAACAGCTTCGTCACGGAACGCCTGAGCTTTGATGCCAATGACGGGAACGCCGTCGTATTCGTCTGCAATCTCGACCTCGAGTGCGTCTCCAACGTATTCGGTCACGATAGCGCCTGCGTCAGTGACCTCGAATCTGAGTCCGAAGGTGCCGCCGTCGCAGGAAGAGAGGACAAAAACAAGCAATGTTGCGGCAATGATAAGTAAGATCGTCTTTTTCAATTTCAAGTCCATCCTTTTGTCATGTATGACATAGTTTATAAAGCATTAAAAACAGTATACCAAAAAAAGGTCTTTTTTTCAACAGGAGCAGGCAAAATTTACAGCGAGTTTATTATTTGAGCGTTTGAACTTGATTTTGACGGACGGATGGAATATAATTAATCAGAACACTCTACCGAACGGACGCATTTATATGGAAAAGAAACAGGATAAAAAGAAAAAGAAGATCGTGAGCAGATGCGAGGACTGCGTCTACTACGATTATGATGAGTTTTCGGAGGATTACTCCTGCCAGATGTCGCTCGATGAGGACGAAATGGAGCGTTTCCTTCGCGGAACCTTCGATCATTGCCCGTACTATAAATTTTATGACGAATACAAGAGCGTCCAAAAGCAAAATTGAATCGGAGATCACATTTTATGTTAACAGGTAAGGAAATACTCGACAGATGCCGACGCGACGGAGCAGCCGTGCTTGGATTTGGCATATCGAACGTGCCGCTCACGGATTTTCTTCTGTCCGAGGGCGTAAAGATCAACGTTCGTGACGGAAAAAGCCGCGAGGCTGTTGAAAAAACAGTCGACGTCGCAGCGTATGAGGCGAAGGGCGTTACCTTCCGCTTCGGTGACGGATACCTCGATGCAATTGATGCAGGCGTGCTGTTCCGTACCCCCGGTCTGCGTCCCGACGCCGACGGAATCGCGGACGCTGTCGCTCGCGGAGCGATATTGACGAGCGAAATGGAGCTGTTTTACGCACTTTCTCCCGCACATAAATTCGCAATCACCGGAAGCGACGGCAAAACAACAACGACCACTCTCACAAATCTCATCTTGACCGAGGCGCTGCGAGATAAAAACGTCAAGATCGGACTCGGCGGTAACATCGGCGCACCGCTTCTGCCGCGTGCATATGAGCTTGGAGAAGATGATTACGCTGTTACAGAGCTTTCAAGCTTCCAGCTTATGACGATGCCGACGCCTCCCGAGGTCGCCGTAATCACAAACGTGTCTCCCAATCATCTCAATTGGCATACGGATATGGGCGAATATACGGAGGCTAAGCTCCGTGTCGTCGCTGATGGATGCCGCACTGCGGTGCTCAATTACCGTGATTCCGCCTGCAGGCGTGCCGCGTCGGAAACGAAGGCGAAGGTGGTGTATTTTTCATCTGTGCCCGTTGATGACGACGTGACGGATGCAGTCTATCTTTACGGCGACGATATCATCCTGCGAGTTGATGGGGGCGAAAGCGTCGTGCTTGCGCGCTCTGCGATCAAGCTTCCGGGACTTCACAACGTCGAAAATTATATGGCAGCGATAGCGGCGGTCAGCGCGTTCGTGCCTGCGGATGAGCTTTCACCGGCGGCGGACAGAATCGCACGAACCTTCAGCGGCGTGCCGCACAGACTTGAATTTGTCCGCGAGCTCGATGGCATCTCTGCGTACAACGGATCGATCGATTCGTCTCCGTCGCGCACGGCAGCGGCGCTTTCCGCCCTCGCCAATAAACGTATCTCTCTTATCTGCGGCGGCTATGATAAGCATATCCCCATGGAGCCGCTTGCAGAGGCAATCGTCGCGCACGGCGGTGTTGCGTCCGTCACGCTTACGGGTGATATTGCGGAGCTCATCAAAACGGCGCTCGATGGAGTTTACGGAGCCCCCGAGTATACGGTTGTGCCCGATTTTGATGACGCGGTGCGTCACGCGTATGAGCGCGCGAAGGCGCTCGGCGCAAATACGCTGCTTCTTTCCCCTGCGGCGGCAAGCTTTGATCGCTTCCGTAATTTCGAGGAGCGCGGTGAGCACTTCAAATCGCTCATCCATTCGCTTTGATCGACAAATTTTGCACGTATGCTTGCAATATTTATACGATTGATTATAATTAAATAGCAAATTTACTTACGCCGCAAGCGGCGGAATGGAGAACAGTATGAACGCTTCCTACGGACTCAACTCCGAATCCAAAAAAACACGACTTTTCAAGACAGTGCTTTGGTTTGTCGGCTTTTATATGATAAAGCTACTCGCCAATAATGCTGTTGGCTTCCTTCTCGGAAGCGAGTACGTTATTGCTACGCGCCAGTCAGACATACCGAAGGTCGGATCCACCGTGTCCGCGCTTTGCGATGATACGCCCGTTCTCGGATTCCTTCTCAACATCGGCAATTTTGCAATGCAGTTTCTGTATCCTGCGGCAATGGCGGCTATGCTTCTCTGGCTCGGTTGGAAGATCGCATCGTGGCTTCCTATTGCGGGATATATGGCCGCTGCCGCTGTTTACTACACTGTCGGCGTCCAGTCTATCGAAGGCGGCGATATCGGTCTGAACGGACTGCCGTACTACATACTTATCCCCTTTGTCGGCATCGTTCTTTCCGTCGGAATCCAGCTCATCGTCAATAAGATCAAGCACGGACAGTGGCTCCATTCATACGTAGAGCCTTGCTTCGACCCGGAAAAGTACGCGGAGCTTGCAAAACAATCGGAAGAATCTGAGGAATAATCGAAATTATATTAAAAAAATCGCTCTGTAAGGGCGATTTTTTTTGATTTTTTATTTATTTGCATAAAAGGTTGTGCTATAATAAGGAGTTGTTATGAAAGCTATAAATTAAGCCGCAAAGTCGGCACGGAGGCTAAATTTGGTACGTACAGACCTTAGATATATCGCATTCATCGCGCACGTTGACCACGGCAAGACGACTCTCGTAGACGAAATGCTCAAGCAGTGCGGCGAATATCACGAAAAGCAGCAGATCACGGAGCGTGTTATGGACTCGGGCGACCTCGAGCGCGAACGCGGAATCACCATTCTTGCGAAGAACACATCCGTCATATATGAAAACACAAAGATCAACATCATCGACACTCCCGGTCACGCCGACTTCGGCGGCGAGGTTGAGCGCATACTCAAGATGGTAAACGGCGTCATTCTTCTCGTTGATGCCGCTGAGGGACCGATGCCTCAGACGCGCTTCGTTCTCGGACGCGCGATGGAGCTCGGACATAAGGTCATCGTTGTCATCAACAAGATCGACCGTCCCGACGCAAGAATTGAAGAGGTCGAGGAGGAGGTCCTCGAGCTTCTGCTCGATCTCAACGCGACAACGGAACAGTTTGAGTCGCCTATGATCTTCTGCTCCGGCAGAGCGGGCACCGCATCTCTCTCCCCTTATGAGGCGGGAGTGGATCTCAAGCCCCTTTTTAATACGATCGTTGAATATATGCCCGCACCCGAAGGAGACGAGGAAGGTCCTCTTCAGATGCTCATTTCCAATATCGACTATAACGAATACGTCGGACGTATCGGTATCGGACGCATCGAGCGCGGCTCGATGAAGATCGGTCAGACCGTCTCCGTCGTCAACTATCACACTCCCGATGCTCCGTCCAAGAAAACGAGCGTAGTTTCGCTCTATCAGTTCGACGGACTTGCACGTATGCCCGTTGAAACTGCAAGAGTTGGCGATATCGTGTGCTTCTCCGGCGCCGCGGACATCACCATCGGTGATACGCTCACGGATCCCGCTTTTCCCGAGCCGCTTGAATTCGTCAAGATCAGCGAACCGACTATCGAGATGACCTTCTCCGTGAACGACAGCCCGTTCGCGGGACGAGAGGGAAAATTCGTTACGTCGCGCCAGCTCCGCGCACGTCTTTATAAGGAAATGCTTCGCGACGTCTCCCTCCGTGTGACGGACGGCGAGACAACGGACAGCTTCTCCGTTGCCGGCAGAGGCGAAATGCATCTTTCCATCCTCATCGAAACGATGAGACGAGAGGGCTACGAGCTCTGCTGCTCGATGCCGCACGTTCTTTTCCGTGAGGTGGACGGCGAACGCTACGAGCCGATGGAGCGCGTCTCCATTGACGTTCCCGAGAATTCCGTCGGCGTCGTTATCGAAAAGCTCGGCGCGAGAAAGGGCGAACTTCTCGAGATGAATCTCGTCGGTTCTCGTATGAAGATCGAATATTCGATCCCGTCGCGTTGCCTTTTTGGCTACAGAAGTGAATTTCTCACCGATACGTGCGGCGAGGGCATCATAAATACGCTTTTTGACGGATATCAGCCCTATAAGGGCGATATCACGCTCCGCTTCACGGGCTCGCTTGTCGCGTCCGAAACGGGTGAGGCGACCTCTTACGGACTCTTCCATACGCAGGAGCGCGGCGCGCTCTTCATCGGCGCAGGCACAGAGGTCTATGAAGGAATGCTTGTCGGCGAATGCCCCAAGATGGAGAATATCGCAGTCAACGTATGTAAGAAAAAGCATCTTACGTCGATCCGCTCCGCAGGCGCGGACGAAGCGCTCCGCCTCATTCCGCCGAAGGTGCTCTCCCTTGAGCAGGCGATCGAATTCATCACCGACGATGAGCTGATCGAGGTTACTCCCGTGTCGATCCGTCTCCGTAAGCGCATCCTGAATACGGAGCTTCGTCTCAAAGCCGAAGCGAGAGCAAAGAAGCAGTAAACGCATATGAAAAGCACCCGAAGGGGTGCTTTTTTGTTGACAAGCAAACGGACGTTAGTTATAATGAAATAAAATATGACCTATAAGGAGTTTTATGCTATGAATAACCCCAATGCCGCCCGTTCCGCGCGTGAGCTTGCCGAACAAAAGTATTCAACAGCAAGACACAATTTGCTTTTGGTGATCATTTTGACGGTAGTCAACGTTGTTCTTCTCCTCGTAAATTCAAACACTATGCTGCTCTTTTCTGCAACGGTGCCGTATCTTTCCGTGATTTTCGGATTGGAATTCGCGGCGGAAATGGGGTCAAGCGCGCTCTATCCCTTCATTGCTGTCGCGGTGATCGATCTGGTAATCTACGTTGCCGCGTGGGTGCTTTCAAAGAAGCGTTACGGTTGGATGATCCTCGCGCTTGTGATGTTCATATTCGACACGATCATAATGCTCGGTATGTACGCCCTTGCTGCAAGTCTGGCAGACGCGATCATAGACGTGCTCGTGCACATTTGGGTGCTCTATTATCTCATTATCGGTGTGAAATACGGAAAACAGCTCAAGGATATGCCTGAGCCTGCCGTTGAATCCCCTGCGGAAGTGCCGGAAGGCTTTGAGCCGACGGATGTGATGCAGGAGTCCACCATCCTTCGTGCCGCTGATATGACAGTCAAGCACCGCGTTTTCCTTGAAGCAGAGGCAAACGGACAAAAGATCGTGTACAGACGCGTCAAGAACGTGAACGAGCTTGTGATAAACGGATTTGTGTACGCGGATATTTCTATGGTTGTCGAGACGCCTCACGAGCTGACGGCAATTATCAACGGACATACCTATGCTGCAGGCATCAACGATGCGTCTCGTATGTACATTGTCGCAGACGGCGAAGTTCTCGCCAAAAAACTCAGATTGGTTTAAGAAAAAAGCACCCGAAGGGGTGCTTTTTTTGTTTGATACACAAATTATTCGATTGTGATGCTGTCTTTGCCAATTTTCAATTCGCCGTACCAGGTATCAACTGTGTTCCAACGTATGTCAGCTTCATCTGCCGACCATGCGTGGAAGAAGACGCGAATAACATCATCGTCACAGATGACGGAGCAGTGGCCTGCGCCTTTTACGGTGTTGTTGGAAGAGAGTATAGGCGTCGGCTTCTTTACCCATGCTTCGGGGCAAAGCGGATCGTTTCCGACAAATTCGAGAAGAGCAATACAGTAGCCGGTGCACCAGGATCCCGACGCTGAGTACGTGAGATATGTTTTTCCGTTTGCGGTAAAGACAAATGCGCCTTCGTTAATAAACGGAGATTCCGGCTCGCCGGTAGCCCCGATCTTTTCCCAATCGTATTCCGGAGTTGATATGAGAACGCGGCTTGAGGCAAGCGAGGTAGGCCCTGACATTTCGGCAATGTAGAGGTTCTGACAAATGTTTTCGTCACCTTCCCAACCGGACCATATAAAGTAGCTCTTTCCGTTGTGATTCATGATAGTGCCGTCAATTGCCCATTTGTCAGAAGGGTCTGTGATCTTACCTATCATTCTATAGGGTGCTTGAGGATCTGAGGAGTCATTTGTGAGGACGAACATTCTGTGATTGTGGTTGTTTCCGTCATCGCAAGCAACGTATATGTAGCATACCCCGTCAACAATGTGAAGCTCAGGCGCCCACAGATTGCTTGAATATTCGTGTCCGGGCTCGGGAGTATATACCTTTATTCCGTCAACAGAGCCAAGTCCTTCAACGGTTTTTGATGCTGCCACCGTCAAGGATGCGCAATCCGCTGTAAAGCAACTGTAATAAAGTCCGTTATGCTTGAACACAAAGGGGTCGCGAGTTGCGGAATTTTTCTTTGAATCAACAAGCTTTTTCATAGTGAAATCCTCTCTTTTATGATTCTGTACAGTGTTTATATGCAGTCGGGCTTGAAGATGTCAGCTCTTTAATTAAGAACCGCTTTCGCCCAATTTTCCGTAGAGAGCAACGATGCGTTCGGATTGGAGTCTTCCTTGATTACTTCTTTGGCATCTAAATTTGTCAACTTAACGCGATAAAATACTTCTCCGTCGATGTCAACAAGTTCTCTCGGAACTGCGATCTCGTATACGATTCCGTTATCGGTATCGAGATAATCGTTTTTTGTTCCGTCTATTGCGGCATAAGCTTTGATTCCGATCTCTTTGGGATCGATTGACGTTTCTTTCTTGTCGGTTTTGCTGCGACTGCTTACGGTGTATTCGGAATTTGTCATATTAACGATATACTGAGTTCCGTTGTTGCCGTAAAAATATACGGACAGAGAGTCCTCGTCTGTTATTTCTCGGTCGATTCTTTCGGCAAGAAGATATACGAACTCTTCGTCGTATGCGAGTCTGACGGAGACCTGAGCTTGAGACTCTGCGCCAAGGAAAATAGCATCTGTGCTCGCATCCCACTCATCCGTGTTTGCGCTCATAGTTGGAGTAAGCTTTTTGGCGTTCAGAGTGTGGTTGAGATATACTCTTGTAACGACAAGATCATAATCGTTTGTTCCGATGGAGAGAGCCGCGCTGTGAGAGCTTATCTTTTCGGAGCTGCCCCACATGCCGCAGTTATTAACCAGTGTTTTCTCGGAATAAAAGTTTTCAGCGGTGCAGTCGGCCATTCTGTATTTGAACGAGTCTGCCCAGTGATATGTCAGAACAACCTCTCCGGAATCAAACTGCATAAGATACGGACCCGCAAGGTTAAATACGTTTGTCTGTCTGTCCGTTGGTCCGCTGCGTTCCATTCCGAGATCTTCAGAGAATCTGTCATTGTTATATGAAATTGAAAATTTTAAGGAATCTGCAAACTGATTGTATGTTTCTACTGCGAGAGCAATCGTGCCGTTGTTGAGCTTTAAAGCCACCGGCATTTGGTCGTTGTATATTTTAACACCGTCAGGACTTGTGCCGGTATACTGACGCATTACGTATTGAGGAACATACGGTGCACCGGTAACATTAGGTGACCAGGTCTTTCCGTTATCGGTTGAGCGCACAAGACCAACTCCGCTTGAGAGATTATTAATTCCGTACAAATAAGTACCGGGAGCAACGCTGGTGAAGAAAATGTATATATCACCGTTGTCATCCTGCATAATATAAGGCTCCCAGACTGTTCCCACGTATACTGTTTCCGGAGCGCTCCAGGTTTTGCCGTTGTCAGAAGAGAAGGAAATGGCAACGCCGTTATAATCCGGATAGGTTAAGTAGTCGACTTCTGCTCTGAAAGCTGCCGCTGCTATAATTCTTCCGTCGTCCAGAACACAGGCATCGGGGTTCGCGAACTTAAGGGTGTTCGGCTTTCCTTCAACGGTTATGGCTCCCATCTCGAAAACCTTTGTCGGAGAATGCCACGAAATGCAATCCGTACTTCTTGAGCAGTATGCATTGCCTCCGTACATTTCATCGTGATAGAAAAGAAGATAATTGCTATCGTTGACCATTTTAACGCGAGGGTAATAAGCTCGCACTCCGCCGAGATCTGCGGGAGTGAGAGTGTAAGATTCTCTGTAATTCTTAACTATTGAGGAGAATTCTTCTTCCCCCTTTGCCGAGTCAAGCTCGTACTCCGCGGTGTTCAGCTCGGAGATCTTATGTATGTTCAACGTCTTCTGTTCACCGTAAACAAAATCATCGGAGGAATTGGTGTCGTTGTTGTCACCCGCGTTTTGCGGAATCTCGCAGGAGAAAAGGCCGCATAAGAGAACGGCAGCTACAAGGGATAAGAAAAGTCGTTTCATATCTTTTTCCTTTCAAAAACTATAAAAATGATGTTTGAATGGCTTAATCGTTTTGTTTACAGTGCCATAGATGAGGCGATCTGCTTTCGATATTCACTTGCGGTGATACCGGCATATTTTTTAAACATATGCGAAAAGTGTGATTCCGTTTCAAATCCGCAAGCGCGGGATATTTCGGAAATCGAACTGTCGGTCGTTCTCAGAAGCTGCTTTGCTCGGTCAACTCTTGCGAACATAACATCGTTAATGCAGGTTCTGCCGAAAAGCTTTTTGTATTGTGCTTGAAAATATGAAGGTGAAAATCCCACTCTGGCAGCTAACGTTGCAATGTCATAATCTCTTTCAACGTGAGCGTATATTTCCGCGCGAAGCTCCAGCATAGCTTTTTTTGTTGAATTGTTGATGAGAATTGATCTCTGCTCCTCTATTGCGACCGAAAGCTTTATGAGCATATATTTTAAAAGATGATTTATTGCCGCTTCTTTTGTTCTGTGATTTGTTCTGTATTCGATGCAGATGTATCTGTGAATGTTCATAAACACAGATGAATCAAGATCAACAAACGGAACTCCCGACGGAATTTCAAGAGAATCAATAAATTTCATGTCCTCTTCGTTGGCATCGAAGTGGATATAATCGTTTGCATATATTTGTCCTGCCGCCATGAAACGCTGAGGCATATCCTTTCGGAAAAATACAACAGTGTCGGCGGGGTATCTGTGATGCTCACCGTTTTCATTAAAGAGTATTATCGGTGTTCTGGTGTAAATAAAAAGATTGTCTCCCGACCCGTTAGGTCTGTTAATGATGAATGTTTTGTCGTGTGCGAGATTTATGCCGCATAAATTGATGTTCATCGTGTTTACCCCCTCAAAAACCGAATATTATTTTTGCAAGTTTTTTGACTTGTTCGAAACAACTTTTTTTCAGCAGATCATGATGTTATCACGCAAAAAGTCAATACCATTGAGCATAGACTATGTTTTGCAAATTGTTATAAAATATTTATGTAATACTTATCAAACGGAAAACAACTTTCTTAAATATATTGGTGATATTTGCTATTAAACAGCTTGTTTACCGTATTATAGCAAATATTGAACGAATTGTCAATTTGTTATTTGTGAAAAAGAGGTTTTTATGAAAATAACATTTAATCCCAAAATCACGGTCGGCGAAGCCGACAAAATGCTTTACGGACATTTCCTCGAGCATTTCCACCGCCAGGTTTATGACGGAGTTTACGACCCCGCCTCCAAGTTTGCAGATGAAGACGGCTTCCGTACAGACGTTCTTGATGCAATGAAGAAGATCAAAACTCCCATTATCCGTTGGCCGGGCGGATGCTACGTTTCTGCATATGATTGGCATTACGGAGTTGGTAAAAATCGCGTTCCCACATTCGATAAGGCGTGGCGAGTTGAAGAATCCAACGAATTCGGCACAGATGAGTTTATTAAGCTCTGTCGCAAACTCGACTGTGAACCTTATATCTGCACAAACGCAGGTACGGGTACCGCCGAAGAAATGAGCAATTGGGTCGAATATTGCAATATCAAAAATATGGGTAGATTCGCAAAGGAAAGAATTGCGAACGGATATCCCGAGCCTCATAACGTCAAGTATTGGAGCATCGGCAACGAAAATTGGGGCGGTCACGAAATGGGCTCCAAGGATTCCGATGAATGGGGCCGCTTGGTGCGTGAATCCGCAAAAATGATGCTTCGAGTCGATCCTACGATCGAGCTCTCCGCCGCTTCCATTGATAATCTTGACTGGAACCTCAACCTTCTCCGCTGTGCAGGTCAGTATCTTGACTGGATATCTATTCACGGCTATTGGGATTTCTCCGATGGCGTTCATTACAAGGATTATAACGCCGTAATGCTTAACACGGGCGACGACATCTCCGGCGGCATCGATCGCGTGCGCGCTTATCTTACGGCACTCGGTCTTGAAAAGAGAATCAAAATCTCTTACGATGAGTGGAATCTCCGTGCTTGGCATCATCCTCACGTTATGGATATCTGGTATCGCGACATTAAGCGTAACGAGGACGAGGAATTCTATGAAAAAGAAGTCATCGGCGCAAGATCTCTCAACGATGTAAACTCCACCTACACAATGGCAGATGCGGTGTTCTCTGCGGCTTTCCTTAATGCTTGTCTCAAAAACTGTGACCTTGTAAAGATGGCGTGCTTCTCTCCTATTGTCAACACGAGAGGTGCTATTTATACATATGAAGACGGCATCGTTCTCCGTCCTCAGTTCTTTGTGTTCGATCTTTATTCCAACCTCCTCAAGGATACGGTTCTTAATATTTGGAGCGAGGAAGTCCCCGTTATCAAGGGACGTGACGGCCGCACGGAAAAGACGGTTGACACTGTTGACGTTGTTGTTACGTTCGGCGATGGACAGTACGCGATCGCGGCAATCAATAAGGATCCCGAAAACGAGCAGAGCTTCGATGTTTCCGTTATCGAAGACGAGGTTAATGAATATCGCATTCACACCGTGAACGGACCGTCTACAGATTCTTACAATGATGTTGATAAGACGGAGGTCGGAGTCACCGTTTCCGAATGGATGCCTTTTACCGGCAAGATTACTCTTGCACCTCACTCTGTTAATGTTGTGGAACTCAAATAAAACCCTAAAAAAAATAATATTTCAAGAAAGGATACAATTGTGAAAAAAACAGTAGCTTTATTTCTTATGCTTCTTTTGATTGCTGTGCCGCTTGTGGCGTGCAATTCAGCCGGGGGAAATTCCGGTGATGGCGATTCGATGGATTCCGGATTGAATGGCGATGCTTCCGGAGAAACACTTGATATTCCCGACGAAAAATTAGACACAGACTTCGTTCTGCTTACTCCTGAAAATGTAACCTACTGTTATGCACAGATGGACTTTGATGAACCGTCTGAAGACGCATACGAGATTGCATATTACAAAAGAAACAGAGCGGTAGAGGAACTTCTCGGAATCAACATTTCTTCTGTAGAGTCCGGCATCGGCAGTGGCGTACATCAGTATCTTAAAACCGATGTAGAATCGGGAACTTACACTTATAACGCTGTGTTCAACAATATGACAATGTCCTGTACGGCTACAGGAGCAGGACTGTGCTATCCTCTCGACGAGTTCGAGTACGTGGATCTTTCTAAATCTTGGTGGAACCATGATGCGACAGAGCAGCTTGCCATCGGAGGTCTCCATTATATGGTGGCGGGAGACATTGCGATCTCTGATAAGGAAGGCCTTTGGGTAATTTATTTCACGAAGGATTTTATTACTCAGTTTAGCTTGGAAAATCCTTATACTCTCGTGGCGAACAACGAATGGACGCTTGACAAGATGCATGAAATGGCAAGTGCGGTTGCATACGACACCAATGGTGACGGTGTAATGGACGACCAGGATCTGTGGGGTCTTTGCACACACGGAGAAAACTGGGCGGCAACTTGGCAGTCCGCAGGCTTGAAGCTTGTCACAATGGATGATAACGGTATTCCCGTTGTGTCCTGGGGCTCGGAAGAGTTCAATGACGTATATGAAAAGACGGCTACGGTAATGGGAGACTCTGATGCCGTATCTGCTGTCGATATCGGTTTTATTTCTTCCGCTCTTAAAAATAAACAAACTCTTTTCGCGAATGAGATCGTTGCTTTTGTTCGTGAATACAGAGGTATTGAACACGAATTCGGTATCCTTCCTTATCCTAAGTACTCTGCGGATATGCCTCAGTACTACTCTTTCATCGTAACAAATTCCTGCGCTATGACTGTGCCGAAATCCTGCGATGATACGTATACTACAGGTATTATTCTCGAGGCTCTTGCAAAATACGGTAAGGATATAATCACTCCTGCGTATTATGAAGGACAGCTTAAGTCAAGATATTCAAGAGATGAAGAATCTGCAGCGATGCTTGATATCATCTTCGAGAACCGTTCTTATGACCTTGGAGTATTCTTTGATTGGGGCGGAGCTTATGCCTATCTTAAGGATCCGTCAATAACCCCCGCCGCAGTGTTCCCTGCAATGAAGCGATCTTGCGAAAAGTCGATACAGAAGTCCCTTTCGAAGCTTGATCTTTATTAATTCGTTTTTGACCGGTGTTCCGGTTGAAATATAAAAATTTTTCATTTCAAGAAAGGAATAGCAAAATGAAAAAGGTTATTACCATTGTTATTGCAGTACTTACAATCATAACCGCTTCCGTGGGTGTATGCGCTGCAGAATCCGAAACATTAACTTGTGTCGGTTACTTTAATCAGTGGACTCGCTCCTATGAGATCACCGACACCCCCCTCGTGCTTGAAATAGAGCATACCTGCGACGGCAATTACAACTGGGAAGGCATCGTAGCAGTTTTCACATCCAAAGACCTTACCGATGAAGATGTACATCCCAGAGCAAGCGGCTCTCTTTATTCAGCCGTTCGTGGCGACAGCTATATAAATGAGGGTGATGGCGGCACAGTAAAGAACGCCGACACCACATACACCTCTACTCTTGCTGACGTTGACAATAATGAAGGTCCGTGGAATGAATATAGAGAAGTAATGAAGGATTGCGATATCGTAGCTACGTTCGTAAAGACCGAAGACGGTTACACCTTCACATACGACGTAACCGGTGCTAACGGTACAAGCTTTGTTTACACCGTTACCAGCAAATGCGACACAAGCGCAGGTCTCTATGTATTGTTCACAGGCGAAAACGGAACTTTCGTAATTACTGAATCTGAAGCAGACGAGCCCACAGAGACTCCCGATGAGCCCACCGTAACTCCCGATGAGCCCACAGAGACCCCCGATGAGCCTACCGTAACTCCCGATGAGCCTACTGAAACTCCCGACGAGCCCACCGACGCTCCTCAGACCGGCGTTGCAGCAGCTATCCTCTCTGTAGCAGCAGTTCTTTCCGGAGCTTACATTGTTTCCAAGAAGCACTAATCGTTAGGGCAAATAAATTGGTGTAACAAAAAGAGTGGATTAAGATGCATATCTTAATCCACTCGTCACCTTTTACTCGGGAAATTTATACTTCTTTAAAAAAGGAAAACCAAAATGAAAAAAATTCTTACACTCGTTCTTGCAGCGATAATGCTCGTGCTTATGTCTGCGTGGGTGTTTGCTGCTGAATCGGAAAAAGTTTCTTGTACAGGTTTCTGGTCCGATTGGACGCATTCTTATGAGATCACCGACGAACCCCTCGTTCTTGATATTAAACATACCAGCAACGGAGCTGAAAACTATGACGGTATCGTAGCTGTTTTTACATCTGTTTACGTTGATGGAAAAGCAGACCCTGCGCTCAATACTGAAGGATATTCTGAATATGCAGTTATTCGTGGTGACAGCTGGGGCTGGAACTACAAGGACGGCGGATCTGCAAAATTCACCTCCACCCTCGTCGATGTTAACGGAAACGGTGATGCGTGGGATGAATACAGAGGCATTATGGCAAGCTGTGATATCGTTGCTACGTTCGAAAAAACCGTGTCCGGATTTAAGTTTACATATGATGTAAGCGGTGATAACGGCTCAGACTTCGTTTACACAGCCGAATATAATTGCGACACAAGCGAAGGTCTCTACGTGTTCTTCACGGGCGAAAAGTGTTCGTACACTGTTTCTCCTCATGAGGGAAATGTTTTCGATACGGAAGCTCCCGACACCGAAGCTCCCGACACCGAAGCTCCTGACACTGAAGCTCCCAACACGGAACCTCCCGTAATTGTCAAGCCTGACGGCGAAGCTCCCGGTCCTAACGCTCCCGGAGTTCCCGATGATTATATCGCTTATTTCTCCTTCGACAACACGAATCATGGACTTTGGGGTGGCGGAGCTGTAGCTCTCCCGAACAACAAGGCCGTGGACGGAAAAGCTCAGGTAGTTATTTCACCTGACGAAAAGATTGCAGGAGACGGTTCCCTCTACCTCTGCAACGCAGATCCGTCTGCTCTTTATTGGCTTGAGGTATGGAAAGAAGACGGTTCTTCTCTCCTCACCGGTCTCCATGACGTTACAATTTCCTTCTGGAGCAACACCAATGGAATAGGTCCGAGCTGGACGTTCTTTGCAACTCCCAGATTTGACGGACATCCTTGGCTCCAAATCTACCGTCAGGAAAAATACATCGGCCTTCTTGAAAACGCTTCTGTAGTTGCACAGCGTTTTTGCGTTATAGGCGCTGAAGACGGTGAAACAAAAGACAGAACGCCCGAGCTTGTCGGTGACCATACAGCTAACGTATGGAAGCATGTAACCGTTACATTTGATGATACATGCTACGTTCTTTACATTAACGGAGAATGGTGGGGCGAATATGCGCTCTTTGATACCACTCTTCCCGATATTCTCGGAGATGACAGCATTTTCTACATCGGTGCTTCCACTTGGGCAAACGGTGTAATCGCCGGTGAAAACTTTGTCGATGGTTACATTGATGAGTTTTATATCTATCCCAGATGTATGTCTGAAGAAGAGGTTATAGATTTTTATGTAGCTCAGGGCGGCGAAGCTCCCGAAGGCTATTACGATGAAGACACAGACACCCCCGAAACGGAAGATCCCGAAACCGATGCTCCCGAAGCAGAAGCGCCTGTAACTACGGCTCCCGTGACAGACGCTCCCGAGGAAAAGTCCGGCTGCGGCTCGTCCGTTGGCGCCGCTGCGATCGTTGTGATCGTTAGTGTGCTCGGTTGTGCGATCATCAAAAAGAATCATTAAACAAAAAGCACCCATTCGGGTGCTTTTTTATTCCCTCAGTCGAGGCTGTTGACCTTGTTCACGCGGCGGACGTGGCGTTCGCCCTCGGAGAAGGGAGTGGAGATGAAGATGTCGACCATTTCCTTCGCCGTGTGTTCGCCGACGATGAATTCGCCGAGGCAAAGCACGTTTGCGTTGTTGTGCGCGCGTGTGAGTCCCGCGCTGATCGTTTCGGAGCAGCAAGCTGCGCGGATACCCTTGTGCTTGTTTGCCGCCATGGACATACCGATGCCCGTGCTGCAAACGAGCACGCCGAGATCACATTCTCCCGATGCGACGGCTTCGCAAAGCGGATGCGCGAGATCGGGATAGTCGATGGAATCGGCGGTGTTTGTGCCGAAATCGACGGTTTCGATGCCCTTTGCGTTCAAATGCGCAACGAGCTTATCCTTGAGTCTGAATCCGCCGTGGTCGGCGGCAAGTGCGATCTTCATGTTTTTCACCTCATATCAAATAAATTAATTACATTAAAAGCAGTCTGAGTTTGCCCGTTTTGGCTTGTGCGTCGGAGAAGACCTCAATAAAGCTCCACCAGTATCCGTCCAGTGCGGATCTTGCGTCGGCGGAGTTTGCAACGGCGAGACATACATCCTCGCGTATGTCTGTCAGTACGTCGTAAAGCGCATCGAGGTTGCCTCCGTAATATTCGGGGAAGGGAAACGCCGATTTGAGTGCATCGTGAAGAGCCTTAGGCGACGTGAGCTCCTTACCGTCTATGTTTACACGTTTCATATTCCGTTATTCTCCGTAAAGCTGAGTGAAGGTTTCGTAATGATCCGACGTGTAAAAGATCAGACCGTCGTTCGAGAAGACTATGCGCTCCGCGTCGCGGTAGCCGCCGCCGTAGTTGACGTCACATTCGTAGTAGACACGTCCCGTTTTCTTGGGGAGCTGCCCCTCGTAGTTGCGGAAGATGTCACCGCCGATGGCGCATCCCGGTGCAACGACCCAAAGATTTCCCTTTTTGCTGTCCCAGCCGAGATCCGATGCTTCGTCCTTTGTCAAAAAATTCTTCGGGAGTTTGCCGAAAACGTGAATGTATTCGGCAACGGAGTCGCGGTCAAGGTATTCGCCATCCTCTACGACGTTGTACCCGTCCGTTTGTGAGTCTGAAGAATCGGCTTCCTCTCCCGTGTCGCCGGCAGTGTCGGCAACATCGGCGCCGTCGGTGTCTGTGCCGTTGTCTGTGCTCGTGCCCATATCGGGGAAAACGAGATATCCAACGACGATTATGACGACAGCCAAGAGCGACAGAAGTATCTTTTTCATTTGATTTTTCATGTTTTACTCCTTAATGCCGTTTTTTTCGTTGTATTCGCGCTCCGCCTGTGACAGACGCAGATAGGACGGCGAAAGCGATACGTCATCGACAAGCTCGCCGTGAGCAGCCATACGCTCCGCGACAGATGCGACGGACGCGGCGGAATGAGTCCTGAGCGGAGGTGGAGTTACAGCGAGGATTGAAAGCACGCCCGAAAGCCTCGGAAACGCAACGTCGTAGCCGTCACCGACGAGGTAAATGGGGCAGTCTAAATCGAGTGAGGCGAGCTTTTCGCCAAGCTCGGTTACGGACATCGCATCATCCTCCGTCAGACGGAGGGGCTCACCGCCCCTGCAATCGAAGGTTGCGGTGTAGACCTGACCGCGGCGCGCATCCATAACGGCGCATGCAACGCCGCCGAGTCCGCGCACGTTTTCCGCGAGTGCTTCAAGCGTTGAAACTGCGGCACAGCATTTTCCGCGTCCGAACGCGAGTCCTTTGACGGTTGCTGCACCGATCCTTACACCCGTGAAGGATCCCGGACCTGCAGCACACGCAAAAACGTCTGCGTCGGCGGGAGTGAGACCCGATGCGCGGAGCAGGAAATCTACGGCGGGCAAAAGCTGTTCACTGTGAGTGTTGCCCGAACGAAGATTGATCTCGCCAATGACGGAGCCGTCGCGGTATATTGCCGCAGACGCCTCCTTGGCAGTTGAATCTATTGCAAGAATAAGCATAAACGTGTCCTCTCGGTGTCGTTATTTGATGTATGCAAATCGGAGCGTGCGGATCTCGTCCGCAGATCCGTTGACAGTTACCTCCCAACGCGGGATCGGGAGCTCGCCCTCTGCATTTTCGCTCCATTCGGCAACGGAAACGCCGCTTTCGATGTAATCGTAAAATCCGACGGAGTAAAGATCGTCCGCATCTGTAATGCGGTACAGATCAAAATGATAAAGCGGACGCTTGCCGCGGCCGTATTCGTTTACGATAGCATACGTGGGAGATCGGACGGCGCTTCCGGGCGATAGCACGGACGCAAGTCCGCGCACGAAAGCGGTTTTTCCCGCACCGAGATCACCCTTCATCGCGATGAAAACGGGATCCTCGCCCGATTCGAGCACAATCCTGCCGAGCTCGGCGCCGAGCGCCTCCGTTGTCTCGACCGAATCGGACACGACGGTGACGGGCGTGCCGTCCGTTTTGATTGTTATATCATTTATCATAATTTTTTGTCACTTTGCTTTTTTGAGTATGTTTCCGATGATATTATATCACCGAGACGGTGCAAAATCAACCGTAACAGCACAAAACCTCGCGCACAGGCTCGTAATTTCTTGAAAACGGTCGAGATATGTGGTATACTCAAATCAAACGGCGAAAGGAGACGGATATGCGTAAACGTGTGTTTTTTGTATTTGCCCTTTTGAGCCTGTGTCTTGTACTCGCCGGCTGCGCGCCTGCCCATGCAACGGCAGACGGTGATACGGAATCCGCCTCCGTCGATGCCGCAGACGTGGCGTTGATCTCGGAAAAGATGGGCATCTCCTACGCCGAAGCCCACGAAATATATGAGATTTTGCGCGGATTGGGTATGAGCGAGGGCGTCAAATACGTTACGTCCTGGACGGAGTCCGAAAGCGGTGAGAAATATTACCGCATCCGCACAACGAAGGATGTGTTCGATTATTATCCAAAGTCGGGTGAGATCAGAAACCGTGACGGTAGCGCCGTTTACGGCGGTGATACCGCCGTTCCCGAGACGGAGGCAACCGACGGAAATGAAACCGACGGGGAGACGACGCGTGAAGCCTTCGCGGTCGTTCTCAATACGAACACTGAAAAATACCATTATCCCGGCTGTAAAAGCATAGACGCGATGAAGGAATCAAATAAGAAGACGCTCGAGGTCACGGACGTATCCGAGCTTTTTGATCTCGGATACGAGCCCTGCGCCGTCTGCGCCGCAGACGATCACGAAGAAACAAAGGAATAATTTCGCCAACGCTGTCATATAATCAACGGAACTGCTTTTGAAAGGCGAGGACGCAATATGACACGCGACAATGGATCGACAGCCAAAATAACGGCAAAATTCATACTGACAGCGCTTCTCATCTCCGCGGTCACACTCATTATGGGTGCGGCGGTCCATCTGATGTCGGATTCATACGAAGATGCCCTTGCGCCTGCGGAGGCGTCGCCCGTTCTCGTCGTGATCGACGCGGGACACGGCGGCGAGGACGGAGGCTGTGTCGGAGTTGACGGCACACTCGAAAAGGACGTGAACCTCGACGTGGCACGTCGGGTGTATAACATCCTTTCGTGCGCGGGCATCAAATGTGCGATGACGAGGACGGAGGACGTGATGCTGTACGATATGTACGGCGAGCTTGCCGATTACAATGGTAAAAAGAAAACCTACGACCTCAAAAACCGCCTCGCCTTTGCTGAAGATCATACGGATGCGGTGTTTGTCAGTATCCATATGAATTCGTTTCCGCAGTCCTCGTGCGAGGGTGTGCAGGTATATTATTCACCGAACAACGATGCGTCAGCCGCACTGGCGGAGACTGTTCAAACGGCGGTCAGAGCATATCTGCAGCAGGGAAACGAGCGCGAGATCAAGCGCGCGGGCACGTCCATATACATACTGAACCGCATTACGCGTCCCGCGATCCTTGCCGAATGCGGATTTTTGTCAAATCCGACGGAATGTGCGCTTCTCGGAGAGGATGAATACAGACAGCGCCTCGCGCTGACTGTCGCTTGCGCGATCGCGGAATACGTCTCAAACGAAAATTGATACAAAATAAAATTGATACAAAATAAATATAAACGGAATGTGAAAATGAAAGCAAAAACTGTCTACGTCTGCTCAAAATGCGATTATCAATACCCGAAAAAACTCGGACGCTGTCCGCAGTGCGGAGAGTTCGGCTCATTCGTCGAGGAAACTTATGAGGCACCTGCCGCACCTGCCGCCGCGGGCACGCGCCGTCCCGTTGCCGTCTCTGACGGCGAGGATGCCGCACCCATCGGTGCGTCTGTGCACGATGAATGTATGCGTACTCCCACCGGCTATGCGGAGCTTGACCGCGTGCTCGGCGGAGGACTCGTGACGGGCTCCGTTGTGCTTATCTCGGGCGAGCCCGGTATAGGTAAATCTACTCTTCTGCTCCAGATATCAGAGGTCCTGGCGCGCGGTCGCAAGGTCCTTTACGTGTCGGGAGAGGAATCGTCCTCACAGATCAAGCTTCGCGCCGCAAGGCTCGGGGTCAAGGCGGACGAGCTCTACGTCTATACTGAAACGGATGTCGATAAGATCATACGTCAATGCGAAAAGCTGAAGCCCGACGTGCTCGTCGCAGACTCGGTGCAGACGCTGTATTCCGCGGCGTCGCCGTCCGCGCAGGGAAGTATCTCGCAGGTCCGCGAGTGCTCGCTCGCGCTCGCCTCGCTTGCGAAAAGCTACGGAATTTCCGTTTTGCTTGTAGGTCACGTCAATAAAGAGGGCGGCATCGCAGGCCCGAAGGTGCTTGAGCATATGGTTGACGCCGTGCTTTATTTTGAGGGCGAAAGACATCAGAATTTCCGAATAATCCGTGCCGTCAAGAACAGATACGGAGCAACGAACGAGATAGGCGTGTTTGAAATGACGGATAAGGGACTCACCGAGGTGGAAAATCCGTCCGCAATGCTCATTTCGGGCAGACCGAGAGGCGTTTCGGGAAGCTGCACCGTCTGTTGTATGGAGGGTACGCGCCCCATCATTGCGGAGATTCAGGCGCTCACTGTCAAAACATCGTTTGCGGCGCCGCGCCGCACGGCAGACGGATTCGATCACAGCCGTCTGTGCCTGCTCGTCGCCGTGCTTGAGAAGCGCCTCGGACTTAAATTCTCCGAATATGACGTTTATCTCAACGTCGTCGGCGGTCTGCGTCTCGACGAGCCCGCCTGCGATCTTGCCGTCGCCGCCGCGCTTATATCCGCACTCAAGGACGTTCCCGTTCCGTTTGAGCTCGCTGTTGCGGGCGAGATCGGACTTGCGGGTGAGGTCAGAGGCGTCTCCAACATCGGACTGCGCGTCCGTGAGGCGGCGCGTCTCGGATTTGAACGCATTGTCATCCCGAAAAGGGGAACGGATCTTGCCTCGATGCCCGACGGAATCGAGATCGTCCCGATCCGCGGCATCTATGAGCTGTCCGCTATTTTCGAGAAAAAACAGTGAAAAACACGCATCCGATCGGCTTTTTGCCCGTTTCGGATGCTTTTTTTCGATCCGGATGAAAATTTTGAAAAAAAGTATTGCTTCTCACCTTGGGTGATATGTTATACTTGTGGCATATGATGATGGGAGGTAAGGCTATGAGGATCAAGGAAGCCGCGTGCGAGACGGGACTGACGGAACGTGCGATACGTCTTTATGAGGAGCACGGACTCATCACGCCCTCGGTCACGAACAAAAACGGAAGAGATTTCCGCGACTATACGGACGCTGACGTTGCAAAGCTCAAAACGATCGCGTCACTCAGACGCGCACTTTTTACCATAGATGAGATCAAAACGATGGAGTCGTCTCCCGAGTCGATCCCCGAGATTGTAAGCTCTCACAGAAAAAGGATGCACGTTGATTTTGAAAATCTGTCGTATCTTGTGGATCATATCGACAGAGTAGATGAGCTATCGGTCACATCGACAGAGGAGCTGGCAGATGCGATATTCGCACCGACTGCTCTGCCGTCGCGCAGCTCTACGGATCCGACGGAGGAGGAAAAGATCCTCTTTTCAGAGCAGTACGAGCGAATATATGAAAAGTATTTTTCGGAAAATACGGGTTGGGAACGCAAATATTCACTGTCGCTCGCGCTTGGATCGTTTTTCGAGCATCTGCACGTCGGTAAGCTCTTGAAGCTTGTGGGAATCGCGCTTGCCGCGGTGGCGGTGTTCTTTTTCGTCTGCTACGGAATCGCAGACGTAACGAAGGTCTCGTACACGCTCACCGGATACTCATATTATGTGGGTGACGAAGATGCGAAGGAGCCCGCAGAGATCAGAATCGAGGGAAAATATAAAAATTATATTTTCCGATCCGATAGCTTTGAGGGACTCGTGTATGTAGCCGGTTATGAAGACATCCTTGAAAAAACCGAGTACAGACAGAGCTTCTATGTGTCGGAGGACAGCGGGATAATTACAAGCTATGCCGCCGCAAAGGATGAGCTGATCGTTCGCAACGACGCAACGCTCGTGCATTACGAGCACGCTTACACTGCAGACGGCGAGCCGTGTCTCATTCGCGTCATCGGATCGTTTGACGAGGATTTTAAGCTGACTTACGCCGCGGTGCTTGTCTATCCGCAGTATCCGAACCGTCCCGGGACCTATACCTGGAACGATGACGCCCGAGTTATATGCGTGGCGCTCGATCCGCATTCCGCCTCGGATGCGTACGAGCTTTTCATCAGATACACGTCCCGACACTGATCCTTCACCAAAACGCTTCATTCCGAGTAAACTTACAGTAGGGCGCCGTTATTTTTTGTGACGGCGGTTTAATATCCGCCCCACCCGGCAATACTAATACCGTGAGGGCGCCCCGAAAATAAGTAAAACAACGGAGAAGCAAAATGAACGGTGTAAGAAGAGGAGATATATATTACGCGGATCTGTCGCCCGTCGTCGGATCCGAGCAGGGCGGGATACGTCCCGTTCTGATAATACAAAACGACGTGGGAAACAGATATTCCCCGACCGTCATCGCCGCCGCGATCACGAGCAGAATGTCAAAGTCGCGTCTGCCGACGCATATAGGTATCACATCGAGTACTGCGGGACTGTCGAAGGATTCGGTCGTTCTGACAGAGCAGATACGGACGCTCGACAAGCGCCGTCTGCGCGAGAGGATCGGTCATCTTGATGCCGCCGCGATGAGCGAGGTGGACTCTGCGCTGTCCGTCAGCTTCGGCCTCGGCGTCGGGACTCCGCCTGCCGCATACGGGACGGGAATCACGGGCACGTTTTAACGTCATACATACGCGGAAGGAAGCTTCCGCGTATTTTTTGCTTTCGTCTACTCTTCCGTTGAAACAAAATTAACACAATATGAGCGTTATTTCTTGACACGGCGGACACGATACTATATAATACATCTGTATAAATATGCCGTGGCACGGCAAGGAGGATTATCACTGTGCCTGATGACCATTTGTGGACATATCTTGTTCTTTATTTTGCTTTTACACTTCTTTCGATGATGTTTTCGCTCTGCTACCGCTCCGTTTGCTCCGCTTTGGAGTCGCGTGTGCGTAAATCCGCAGACGATGGCGACAAACGCGCAAAGGCGCTTTTGACTGCCGTTGAGGATTCATCAAAGCTCGAACGCAATGCGGTTTACGTTATCTACACGTTCAACGCGATCGCGACTGTGCTCGCTGTAATCGGCGTTTGCCCTGCGATCATCGCGCTGCTTGAAAAAGCAACGACCACCGCATACGTTATCTGCGCGCTTCTGACTGTCATTATTTCGTCTGTGATAGTTTACATATTCACTGTCGTTATACCGATGTTTGCCGCAGAGCATAACCCTGTCTCCGTTTATGCCGCAACCTCGTGGATCTCGCGTCCCGTGTTTGCGCTGTTTTCACCGCTTGCCGCAATAGCACAGCTTCTCGGAAAGGCTGTTATGAAGCTTTTCGGAGTAAGTCTCGGCAATCCCGAGGAGGTCACCGAGGATGAGATCCTCGATATGATCGATGCGAGCGAGGAATCGGGCAACATCGAAGCCTCCGAAAAGGAGATGCTCGAAAACGTGTTTGAATTTTCCGACATTACGGCAGGCGACGTTATGACGCATCGCACCGATATGGAGGCGATCGAGGTTTCAGATGACGACGATGAGATACTCCGGGTCATCAAGGAAACGGGATTTTCAAGATTTCCCGTGTTCGAGGACGATATCGACAACATCATCGGTGTACTCTACACGCGTGAATATCTGCTTGACAGAATGTCGGGCGAGCCTACACCCATCCGTGAGCTTATGCATCAGCCGCTTGTAACGCCCGAAAAGGTGAGGGCGGACGTTCTTTTCCGTGAGCTGCAAAAATCGAAGATCCACATCGCAATCGTGCTTGACGAATACGGCGGAACAAGCGGTCTTGTCACCATGGAGGACCTGCTTGAGGAGATTTTCGGCAACATCTACGACGAATTTGACGAGCACGAGCCCGTGGACATCCAGAAGCTGGACGAAAATCTGTGGCGCGTTGCGGGATCTGTCGATCTTGAGACGCTCGCTGAGACGATTGGATGCAAATTCGATGATGAGGTATATGAGGACTACGACACGCTCGGCGGTCTTGTGTTCTCGTCGCTGTCGCTCATCCCCGACGACGGCGAAACGCCGCACGTTCAGGCGTTCGGACTGGACATTAACGTGGAGGTTTTTGCAGACAGACGCGTTGAATGGGCGACGGTGTCCGTCATTGAAGAGGACGAGGACGCCGAAGACGAAGAAGATTGAATATAAGGAAAAAAGCACCGCAGAAATGCGGTGCTTTTTTTGTGCGCCGACGCAGGCGGCGCGTCGTCTCTGCACCAAAACGCCGCGCGCCACCGCACAAACACAAAAAAGCACCTCTTTCGAGGTGCTTTCTTCTTGCGTTATTACCGAAATCAGTCGGAAACGTAAGGCATAAGAGCCATCTGACGGGAACGCTTGATAGCGAGCGTGAGCTGACGCTGATGCTTTGCGCAGGTACCGGTGATTCTTCTGGGAAGGAGCTTGGAGCGTTCGCTTACGAACTTGCGAAGACGTGCAGTGTCCTTGTAATCGATGTAGTCGATTTTTTCAGCGCAGAAAACGCAGACTTTCTTTCTTCTTCTGGGAGCCTGACGGTAGGGGCGCTGTGTGTTTTCGGTTTTTTCGGTCTTGGGGGCCGTGTTCTGGTTGTTATCCATAATTATCTGAAACCTTGTCCTTTCGTTAATTTGCGATCGTCCGATCAGAACGGAAGATCGTCATCGTCCGAGATCTCCTCGAACTTGGGGGCTGTTGTGCCGCCGGTGTATGCGGGAGTGCTGTATGCGTCGGGAGTGTATCCGGAGTTTCCGCTTTCGCCCTTGGAGTCAACGAAAAAAGCCTCGTCAACAACAACGTCGGTAGCGTATCTCTTCTGTCCCTGCTGGTCTGTCCAGGATCTTGTCTGGATGGAACCGGTAACGCAAATGGAGCTTCCGCGACGGAAATAGCGTGTAACAAATTCTGCTGTGTTACGCCATGCGGTGCAGTTAATGAAATCTGCCTGCTGAGCCTGCTGCTGACCGTCCTGGCTCTTGGATTGGAAGCGGCGGTTGACGGCGATCGAAAACGTGGTAACGGGGATACCTGAAGAGGTCATCTTCAGCTCGGGGTCAGCAGTCATTCTTCCGCCTAAAATAACCTTGTTAAGATTGAAGTTTGCCATCGTCGCGCCTCATTATTCAGCTTCGGTAGCGGGAGCTTCAGCTACAACAACTTCCTCTTCAACAACAACTGCTTCAGCGGGAACTTCGGTAGCGGTTTCTGTTGCCTTGGGAGCAACATTGATGGTCTGCTTCTTTTCGTCAACTGCAAGGACCATGTAACGAAGAGCGTCTTCGGTGATGCCGAGAACTCGAGTGAGCTCAGCAACAAATTCGGGCTCGGACTTGAAGTAAACAAGTACGTAGTAGCCTTCGTTCTGATAATTGATGGGATAAGCAAACTTGCGCTTGCCCCAAACGTCCTCGGCAACGATTTCTGCGTTGTCGGCGATAAGGCTGATGATCTTGGACTTTGCAGCCGCTACCGCTTCTTCGCCGTTCTTAACGCTGAGGGCGAAGAGGACTTCGTAGGTGTTCTTGATGTTTTCCATGTTTAATACCTCCTCATGGACTGTAAATGACCGCCGCCCGGTCGTTGTATTTTGCGGCGGTAAGGAGACATAAAAGCGCAACAAAAAAGCCGTCGCTTTTACGCAACGGCTTATTGTAACACATTATTTCGCCCATGTCAACATCAAAAATCCGACTTTCTCTCGTGTTTTCAATGTTTTTTGAGGTTTATTCGAGTCCTGCGGCAGCGATTATCTCAAGATAAGTCGCATAATCGACGGAGTAGACGACGTCGGAATATTCGGTCATATAATAGATCTTTTCTTTGCCCTCGGCGGCGTCATCTTCGGAAGAGCCCATTTCTGTGATTTCGGTGAATTTATTTCCGAAATGAACGGTGAAGGTGTCGTCGAAGCTGATCTGCGCGCCGGAGGTTCCGGATTCTGTAGTTACGTCCTGGTAGCGGATGTAATCGAGCTTGACGGAAAGCGACGGGGAATCGAGCCCGTAGGTGACCTTTTCTTCGTCGGTCACGCTGTAATCAACCGCGTAACGGTATTCGAGATGCAGATCGAAAAACAGAGCCGCCATAATCTTTTCAACGGGAGAGTAATTGATCGTGCCGTCCTCGTTTTTCGTAGCGGCGGATTCGGGGATCTCAAGCTCGATGACGCTGTCACCTGAGGTGACGGTCATTGCGGTGATGTCCTCAACGTCGGGATCGGGCACGTCGTAGGAGACGAACAGATCCGCCTTCGTGTAAGAGAAGTATGCGAAAATCGCGTTATTGACCATGTAAACGTAATCGGAGCCGTCCTGATAGAAGTAGTAGTATCCGGTCAGAGCGTTCTGATTACCGATGCGGAATCTGTTGGAGTAGGTTCCCTCATCGTTTGTGTAGGTCGCGGTGATGTCGAAGAGAGGCTTGTCAAAGCCGTATGCGGTAATGCTGTCCTCTGTGTAGTTGAGACGGCGGAATCCGCCGTAATCGGAGATGGACTGCGCCATATAGAAGAGCTTTGCCTCGTCCAGAGGGAATTCGGGATCGTCGGAAATGATCCAGCTGTCCTCGGACAGCTCAAAGCTGATCGTTTCACCCTGATAGGTGTAGGAAAGCGCCGTAAGCTCTGTGTAGTCCTCGTCGGCAACGGTGAAGGTGCCGATGTCCATTAAGGGCTGAGTGTCTGTGGTGTCTGTCTTATCGCCGCTGCCTATCGTGTTGGTGACGGCGAAATATACCACAATGAGAAGCAGAAGGATCGCGGCGGCTACAGCCACCGTGATCATCTGCTTTCTTTCTTTGCGTTTCTTTGAATTCATTAAGTCTCCTTGTTTTTAACGTCTGCGACGACGGATCCAAAGCACGATTCCGGGAACGAGGACTGCGAGCGGAATAACGATCTGAATGATCGCGGTCCATACAATAATGTCCGTTTCGGTGAAGGTGAGGTTGGAGGCTGTCGAAAGCGCAACGGAGTCGATGGTGATCGCCTGAGGCTTGTCGCAGTTTTCGGTGATGGAGTAAGCGTAGATGTAGAGGTTATTGTAGTTGACGTAATAGTAGGACATATCGTCTCCGATCAGGGACGATGAATACCATACGAACGCGCCGCCCGTGGAGGCGTCTTCCGCGATCGCACCAAGGTAGAACTGTCCTGCAACGTCGCTGTCCTGCTTTTCGCGAACAGTTTCGTCAGCGCCGATGATGTATGCATCCTCGGATGTGAGAAGAATCGGGGAAACGGTCATTGCACCGTCGTAATCCTTGAGCTTGGTGATCGCGTGAGCGCGGCTCATAACGATGGTGACGTTTGCTACGTTGTCAACGGACTGCGTAACCTTGCAGGACTGCAGACGGGGAACGAGGAAATACTTGTAGGTGGAGTAGTAGCTCGTGTTGTTTTCGAGAACGACACCGTCGTAGGAGTCCATACCGCAGTGATTTGCCACAGCGGTGAGATTGGGCATCTCCGAGGGGGAGTAGTTGGACGCATCTGTGATGGTATAGACCTTGCCTCCTCCGTTGATGTAGGCGATGAGAGTGTCCTTTTCGGCCTCGGTGATGTCGGAGGTGGGCACGTTGACTACCACCATGCTTGCGTTTTCGGGGATCTGTGACGTCATAAGATTCAAGCTCTCAACAAGAATGTTGTTGTAGTCGAGCATGCTGATGATCGTCTCGGAAATATCCGCTTCGCCGTGACCGGTGATCGCATAAACGACGGGAAGCTTGTCCGTCGTGACGTAGTCGATGGCGGAGGTGATCTCGTTGTCAGCGTCAAAAACGTCGTAGGAGTAGATGTTTTCGATCGCGTACTGCTCGTCCTGATACATCATGTAATAATAGTAATAGGTCGAGTAGTATTCCTGCTGGATCGCCTCGGAATATTCGTAAATGTCGGTGTAGAGGATTGCCTCGCTTCGAAGTTCGGAGGAAACGACGAGACTGTTCTGGTCCGTAAGACCGTGCTTGTCTGCAAACGAGGGATTTTCTTCAGGATCGACGTATTCGATCTTGATGTGATCCGACATCGAGGCGTACTTTTGTACGAAATTGTGAAGCTGGCTGTTTCTGTTTGCCAGCGTGGAAACGTAATAGATTGTGATGTCCGTGTCAAGCTCTTTCGCGAGCTTTTCGGAATCCTCCGAGATCTGATATACGTCAGCGCCCGACAGGTCGATCTGAGTGTACTGCGGAGGGAGAGAATTAACGATAAGATTGAGGATCACGACAGCGGCGATGACGATAATGGTCAAAACGATGCTGTATCCGCCGAGTCGGAGGGAGCGGAGGCTGCTTTCTCTTTTTACGTTGTTATCCATAGCTGCACCTCCTCAGTTCCAGCGGCGTTTTTCCACGGATTGTACCGTGATGAAAACGAAAACGAACGCTATCGAGATGTAGTAAACAACAGCGGCGAGGTCGAGATTCTGGTAAGAAACGATGGCAAGGAATCTGTCGAAAATGGAGAGCTTGCCGATGAATTCTGCGAAGAGACCGGAGAATGCGTCGGGCTTGATAATGTACCAGATGAGAAGTCCGAGCGTCGGGAGCGCGGCTCCGATTCCTCCTGCGACGAAATTCTTCGTCAGCGCCCATACGATCGCGCCGAAGATGACGGCGAGAACGCAGAAGCCGATCAGGGAGGTCGATGCGTTTGTGGAGAGGGAATCGGTGATGTTCGACATAAAATAGAGCACAAGGAAAACGGCAACCGTCGCAACAGCGGCGATGATCTGATTTTCAACAAGGCTCGAGATGAACATTCCGATCGCGATCATAGCCGCGAGCAGAAGGAAGAGTACGATCCACGTGCTGTATGCGGTTGCAAGATTTACGATGCCTTCGCCCTCTGCGTACATTCTGAGAATGAGCGGATAGATCGCGGAAATGAGCATCGGGATCGCAAAAACGGTGAGCTGTGCGAAATACTTCGCGAGTACGACCTTGTAAACGGGGACGGGAAGGGAAAAGAGCAGCTGCTCTGTCTTTGTGTGACGCTCTTCCGCGATGGAACGCATCGTTATGAAGGGTACAATGATGAGGAAGATGCAGTAGATTATCATAAATCCGAGCGAGTACTCAAATGCGGGATAACCTGTGCGGAAGTTGATCTGCGTTGTGAAAAATCCGATGAAAGCAAGGGTGATCGCGATCATAACACAGCCGATCATGCTGAAAAGATACGATCTTACTTCCTTTTTGTATATAGCAAGCATATTTTATCCTCACTTTCCGCCGAAAAGCGGCTTGTAATCGTCGTCGCCGTCATCGGCCTTTTCGTCATCGCCGTCGTTTTCGTCTTCTTCGACATATTCGGCGGAGACAGCGTTTGTGTCGGCAAGATAATCTTGCGGATCGTAAACATAGTCGCAGTCGTCTTCGTCTTCGAGATCTTCGTCGGCATCGTCTTCGTGGAAATCCTCATCGTATTCCTCGTAAAGTCCGTCGTCCTCGTCCTCGGACGTCTCAACGGGAGCCTCCGTAAGCTTGAGGAAGATCGCCTCGAGATCCTCTTCTTCGACGGTCATGCTGAGTACGGCACGGCGGATGTCGGAGAATGCGAATGAAACGGTCTCGCGCAGGTCAAGATCAGTCGGATACTTGACTACAGCGGATGCGGATTCCTCGGCTTCGTCCGTGATCGTAAAGGAGGATATGCCCTCTATCGCGGACAATACGGATTTCACCTCGTCGGCAGTCGCTTTGACTGTGATGTTCATGATGTTTTCTGATTTGAGGGACTCTGCGATCGCCTCCATCGTGTCGTTGGCAACGAGCTTTCCGCGCGAGATGACGATGATGTTGTCGCATACGCTTGCAACCTCTGTCAGAATGTGGCTGGACAGAATTACGGTGCGGTCGCGTCCGAGGGACTTGATAAGATCGCGGATCTCGATGATCTGCTGAGGGTCAAGACCGACGGTGGGCTCGTCGAGAATGATGATGTCGGGATTGCCGAGCATCGACATCGCGATGCCGACTCTCTGACGGTAGCCTTTGGAGAGATTGCGGATCAGACGGTCCGCAACGCTCGTGATCGCCGTTTCTTTCATTGCGAGAGCGACCTCGTCCTCGAGCTTATCCTTGCGCACGCCTTTCGCCTCTGCGACGAACGTGAGATATTCACGTGGCGTCATATCTGTGTAAAGCGGAGGGATTTCTGGCAAATATCCAATGTGAGACTTCGCCTCGACGGGCTCCTCGATAATGCTGTGTCCGTTGATGTAGACCTCTCCCGACGTAGGTGCGAGACAGCCTGTGATTATGTTCATCGTGGTCGATTTTCCTGCGCCGTTCGGACCGAGAAATCCGTAGATCTTGCCCGATTCAACGGTGAAGGAAAGGTCGTCAACCGCGAGATTTGTGCCGTATTTTTTGGAAAGGTGTTTTACCTCGATCAAATCCGATCCCTCCGTATGCTTGTAGCTTTTGTCATTGAAAATCGTATCATTTTACTGTGACGGATGTGTGATGCTCTTGTTAAAGTGCGGCGAAATCCGTCTCTGCTTATAAAAAATCACTTTATGATAACACAAACAAGCGCTTTTTTCAATAATTTTTAAGTATATCGAAGATATTTTAGCGGAAAAACCTTGCGCTTTCGTCTGATTTTTGATAAAATATCATTCAGAGAAGGTGCAAAAATCCTACATTTTCAGCTTTTGCGCACATTCACCGACTGAAAGGAGCCTGATATGAATTTTGACGTAAGGTATGCGGTCGCGGGCAAGATCCTCGCACCGAAAGGATGGAGCCATCCCTCAAGCAATACCGAAACGCACGAGCTCCTTTGGTGCACGCGCGGTAAAATCTATCTCGGACTCGGATTCGAGAGATTTGTTCTTTCCGAGGGCGAGGCCGCGATCCTTCCTGCAGGCGCACGACGCTACGGCTTCCGCGAAAACACAGAGCCGGCAGAGCTTTATTGGGTGCATTTTTCGGGCGATCTCGGTACTCTTCCGCCGAGAAGCACACCCGACGCAGAGCGCACGACGCGTCTTTTCCGCGAGCTCATCCTCTATTCGCGTTCGCCCGAATATGACGACGATGCGTGTACCTGTGCGCTCCAGCTTGTCCTTTTCGAAATGATGCGCGCGGGGGCGGTTAATGAGGATGCTCCGTATTCGAAGCTGTTCTCGATTTGCGAATGGATCTCGCAAAACTCAAACAGACCGCTCAAGGTATCCGACGTTGCATCTGCCTTTAATTATAATGAAGATTATATAACGAGACTGTTCAAGGTTCACTATAAGCCGGGCGTCAAGGCGTACATAGATGCGGTTCGTATCAAGCGTATCCGCGAGCTGCTCCTTTCGACGGATATGAAGGTGAAGGAAATCTCCGAGGAGATGGGATTTCCGAACACGAAGAGCTTTCATAAGTTCTTTAAGTATCATGAGGGGATCTCTGCCGCCGCGTTTCGGGAGCTTTATTTCGGCTCCGGAACCAAAGCTTCAGAAGAAGACGAATGAGAGAAAAGCACCGAGAAATCGGTGCTTTTTTGCGCGTTTGTGCGGCTGCACGCTCGCTCCGCGAGCGTGTAAGTGCCCATTGCGCCGAGCGGAAAAATCAATCCAAACACAGAGAAAATACGCCTTTGTATCGCTGATCCGAGCCGACGAGAATTCGACGTTTACCTCCCAAATCCCCTCTTTTTGTGAAAAACAAACAAAAATCGCTCCTTCGCGGCGCGTTTTTGAGGGGGAAGCGACGCGCATTTTTGGAAATATGTACAAATTGAAAACAACAGTATTGACAAAACGGCTGAAATGCGGTAAAATATTAGACACCAATGGAGTATGTGCCGCGCAGCGGTGCAACCCAAATTTTTTGGAGGAAAGAAAAAATGAAAAAGGTTCTTTTTGCCCTTCTCGCTGTTGCAGTACTTGCTTCCTCTCTCGTAGTAAGCACTTCCGCAGCAGAAATCCCCACCGATGGACTTATCGGTAACTTCCATTTCGACGGAAACTATGACAACGCTGTTGAAGGCGGCGAAGCTGGTGTTCCGATCACCACTCAGTTCGGCGAAGCTCTCTATCCCGATGCAGATGACCCTGAAAGATACTGGTTCACCGGTGTTGAAGGCAATGCATTCTTCTGCGGCGACGGCGACGGTCTCCAGACCATCAACCCCGGCGAAGGCGACTTCACCGTAGGTCTCTGGATCATCGAAACTGCTCACCTCGGCATCACTCCTTACTGCTGGTACGGTCAGCACTCTCAGTCCCCCGAATCCTGGATCGGCATCTGGAACGTTGACGTTTCTCAGGGCTGGGCTCAGAACGGTATCACTCTCGGCTCCAACGACGCTGCAGGCGCTCGTCTCGAGATCGTTCCCACCGAAGAAGCTGCTCTTTACGATGCAGAAGCTGAAATCGAACTCCAGTGGACACACTTCGCTTACACTGCTGTTCTCGATGCAGACACCAACACCTACACTGTAACATTCTATGTTAACGGCGTAAACGCAGGCACCAACTCCGGTCTCCCGAACCCCAACACAGGCGATCCCGCTACTAACGGCGACTATATCTACATCAACGGCGTTAACGCTTGGGGCGATGCTATGTCCGCAGGCGCTATAGACGAACTCGTTGTTTACAACCGCGCTCTCTCCGATGACGAAGTTGCTACTCTCTACGGCGCATATGCTGCTCCCAAGACCTATACAACTCTCGACGAGTGGAATGCAGACATCGTAGTTAAGGAAGCTACTTCCGAAGACACCGAGCCCACTGAAGAGCCCGTAGAAACCGAGCCCACCGAAGAACCCACAGTTACTACCGATGCTCCCGCTGAAGAAGGCGGATGCGGCTCCTCCATGGGCGCTGCTGCTGCTATCGTAGCTCTCGTTTCCATCCTCGGCTGCGCTATCATCAAGAAGCACTAATTTAACTTGATAAAAAAAGACTCCCTCGGGAGTCTTTTTTTATGCCGTCTTTCGCGCGGCACTTGCAAAATAACGCGTTTTGCTGTATCATAAAAGGGTAACGGCTTGCTTTTTGGAGGTTTGTATGTACCCTTACGATATATTACCCAATTTTGATCTGTACGCGCTCTGCTTTATGCTCGCGCTGATGTCGGCGTTCATCTGTTTCCGTCTCCTTGGCGACAAGGTCGGACTCAACGCAAAGGTGCACAATATGTGCATCATTTCGGGCATTTTTGCAATAGTCGGCGGATATACGGGTGCGGTTCTTTTTCAGGCATTCTATGATTACCGCGAGACGGGCGTTTTTTCGCCCAAAACGTCGGGAATGACGTTTTACGGCGGACTGATTATGGGCGCGCTCGCGTTCATCGCGTTTTATTTTGCCGTGTTCGCGTTCACGGATAAGGAAAATCTGCGTGGCAAGAACTTTTTTTACGTGTCTGATCTTGCCGCGCCCTCAATCGCGCTTGCTCACGCGATCGGACGTATCGGATGTCTTTTTGCGGGCTGCTGTCACGGTAAGGTGACGGACGCGTGGTACGGCATTTATACTGTCAATCTCGGTGCCAAAACGGTACCGATCCCGCTTTTTGAGTCGCTGTATCTGTTTTGCCTGTTCGGTTTGCTTCTGTGGCGCGTGCTGCACGGCAAAACGTACTGCCTGTCGATCTATCTTGCCGTTTACGCCGTGTGGAGGTTCTTCATTGAGTATCTGCGCGCGGATAACAGAGGCGAAACATTCGTGTCGTTCCTATCTCCTTCACAGCTTACAGCGATCCTGCTTTTGATCGTTGCGGCGGCGCTTTACGCAGGAATGAGACACTGGTATAAGTCGCATCCCATCGTTCCGGAAACAAAAAAAACGGACGCGGAGGCACCTGATGCGGAGTAAAGCGTTTCTTGCGGCGTCGTATTTGTCAATGGCGGCGCTTGCGATTTTGTATTTGTGCGGCGTCGCGTCGTTTGACAGCTCGGACGAGGTCGGAATGACTGTTACGCGAGCGTGCGGATCGGCGGCGTTTGTCTCGCTCATCCTGTATTACGGGACGGATGTGTGGCGCGTGAAAAACGGAGCCGCAGGGGCGTTTTTGTTTGCGGCACCTGCGTTCGTTATTGCAGTCAATAATTTTCCGTGGATACCGTTTTTGTCGGGCGGAGTCGAGGTCACGGGCACGGCGACGGACGTGGCTATGCTCGCTCTTGAGTGCCTTTTTATCGGCATTTTTGAGGAGACCGCGTTCCGCGGTATCATACTTGACCTCGTGCTCGAACGCTTCGGTGAGACAAAAAAAGGCGTGTTCTGCTCACTTGTCGTCACGTCAGCGGCGTTCGGACTCGTTCATTTATTTAATCTTTTTGCGGGTGCGGGCTTCGGCGCGACTTTGCAGCAGGTGGGATATTCATTCCTCATCGGAGGGATGTGCGGCGTTGTTTTCGTGAAGACCCGATGCCTGCCGATCGCGATTTTGATCCACGCCGTATACGATTTCTGCGGTTATCTTATTCCGCGGCTCGGCGAGGGGAAGATCTGGACCGTACCTGAGATAGTGCTGACGGCTGTCGTCGCCGTTGCGGTGTTTGTTTTTTACGTTCGAGAGGCAACGAGACTCGAGCCTTACAAAGAATAAGAAAAGCGTTTCTTCCGTTTGGAAGAAACGCTTTTTTGTTATCTTTTGAATCTGTATGGTACGTTGCCGTCAACGTCTGTTGAGGGCGTTTTGTACCCGAAGTGGCCGACGTATTCGCCGCCGACGGAAGAGTACCAGTTGCCCGTAATCTCGTTGATGATGCGGAGCTTGTCGCCATCCTCCTCCATCTGACAGATGTGCATCTTTTTGTCCTTGTTGTTGCAGTGGAAGGACATCATCAGCTTGCCGTCACCCGTGTAAAAGAGGCTCGGATGACCGCCATCCATAGCCCAAAGCGGATCGGGATCCTGAATCCACGGTCCGAGAACCTCGCCGGAACGGCTTTTTGCTGTGCCGATGGTGTATCCACCCTTCGAAAAGTTGCTCCAAAGCATGATGAGCGAACCGTTTTTCATTCGGTGGAGCCAGCAGCCGTCCGTGACCTGACCGGGAACGCCATCCTTTTCGATCGAGCCGCGCCACGGTGCGTCGCTTGCGTAAAAGAGCACGACGGGATCGCCTACGGGAGCGGAAAGATCGTCCTTCAAACGGATGGCGCATACCTGTCCGTCCCAAACCTGGAGCCATTCGTGGCAGAAAACAAGCCAAGGCGAGCCCTTGCGATCAACGTAGAGGGTTCCGTCGAGGCATTGCCAGCCTGCAGGCGTCAATGGCTCACCGAATGGCACGAACGGTCCCGTCGGAGACTCTGAAACGAGCGCCTGACAGCGACGGTACTTGCCTTCGGCACGGAAAGAGGAGATAAGATAATATTTACCGTTATAATAGTGACATTCGGGTGCCCAATAATCGAGAGCTGCCCAGAAATCATCGGGCTTGTCGAATACGAGGATCGGGCGACTCCAATGAATGAGATCCTCACTCTCCATCGCATAGAAGGTCGCACCGCGTTTTACCTCGGGAAAACGCTTCGGATCAAACATACGCGCGTAAATGTAGTATTTGCCCGTGTCAGGGCTTCTGAGCACACACGGATCGGAGATGAAAATGTCTCGGACGTGAACGGTATACTGTCGAGTTTCTGTCATAACGGTGCCTCCCGGTTATTTTGTTTTCAGTATGCTTTCAAAATGATCGAGCACGTCTGGCAGGACTCGGTCCCAAAAATCCCACCAATGCGCTCCCTTGTCCTCGAAGTAAGTGTATTCCCAACCGTCGCGTGCAAGCATAAAGTCACGGAAACGGAGGTTGTCGGGATACAGATAGTCGTCGGTTCCGCAGATCTGACGCAGAACGGGACGCGGAACGCGTGCGTTCTCGACGTCGCTGACGAGCCGATAAAGGTCAGAGGGCGAGTCGGGGAGCGTTTCGCGGTAGTCGTCACCCCAGTTTGCAGCTCCGTGATCGGGCCAGAAGCCGCAATCTACGAAGCGATAAACGATGTCGGTCACGCCCGAAAGCGAGACGGCGGCGCGGTAACGGTCTGGATAAGTCAGGGCGAGCTTGAACGCGCCGTAGCCGCCCATGGAGTTGCCCATAATGACGCGATTTTCGCGTGCGAGCGAAAATCCGTACTTTTTCGCGAGAAACGACGGAAAATCGTCAGCAACGGCGGAAAGATAACGCTTACCGTGCGCCATATCGGTGTAGTAGCTGTTTTCTGCGAAGGTAAGCGCGGCGGCGTAGCCGTGCGCGGCGAGCAGGGATTCAAGACGTGTAAATCTAAGCCAGATCGTAACGTCGTCTGTCATGCCGTGAACGATGTGAACGTAGGGGATGGAGGTTTCCCCGACGAGATGATCGGGGATGACGACCATATACGGCGTGTCCTCGCCAAGCGCGGGTGAGAAAAATCTGTCTACTGTAGTCATAAGCTGTCCTTACTGCGAGAGCTTGAGCTCGTATCCTTTGCCGCGGACGGTCTTGATCGGATTTTCACCGAAAAGCTCCGTCAGCTTGCGTCTGAGCATACAGATGTAAACGTCTGCGGCGTTTGTTTCTTGTTCGCCACCGCGTGCAACCGCGGAGATCGCATCACGCGAAACGGTCGATCCTATGCTGTCGTAAAGCAGACGGAAGACCGCGTACTCTTTTTCAGTCAAAGCAACGTAGTTGCGATTGTGATAGATGCGGCGACGCGCCGCATCTACGCGGAAACGAATCTTGCGATCGGAGAACTTGGTTCTGATCGCATCGGTGAACGCGAGACGCGAAAACGGACGCGGAAGCTCCGAGTTTTCGCCGCCGATTGTGAGGGTGAGCTTCGATGTGGCAGAGCTTGCGGTTTCCGTGTCGAGAATTGATAGATCTGCTGTGTGAGCATCTGTGACGTCGATGCCTTCATCGCTGAGCCAGAGCGCGAGCATATCATAAAGCTCGCGGTCGGAGGTTATGATCTTTACTGTTGTCATTCTGTTATTATTTTAACTTCGACGTTGGTTTTACCGTCGGAGCGCAATGTGCGGAAGAACCATTCGCCTGTCTCGCCCGTGCGGTAAATGCGCATTTCGTCGTCCAAGGGACATTCGTTTGCGTAGTTGATGTAAAAAGAAACGATACGGGCGCTCGTGTCCTTGATTTCGGGTACAAATCCGGAGAGTATGTCCGCGTAGACGGTGTTGTTGACGTGGCGGTTTTCGTCAGCGTCGGCAAATTCGACTGTGTGAGTGCCTATGAGCGCGAGCTCTGTGTCCTCGGGATAGGTAAGTCTGCGGGGAAGATCGAGCGCGAGGTCCTCGTCGTAGCCGTAAATGATGTCTTCGGCGTCTGTGGTGCGCAGTATTCTGCGGTCGCGGAAGTTGAAAAACGTCCATACCGATGACATTTCCGCGACGATCGCTCCTCCTCGTGAGATTGAAAAGCAGCGTCCGAATCCGACGCCTTTGCGTTCGGATTCCCAGGTTTCAATAATGATCTCGTCTCTGTGGACGAGGTTTTGATAAATGCTGAGGGAGGCACGTGCAAGCAGGAACACCTTGCCTTCTGCGCGAAGCTCCTCTGCAGACGGATGAATGCCTGCCATATGGAGATATGCGGTCTCTTGCATGTATCGCATCAGCGCGCCGACTTTAATGTTGCCCGCCGCGTCTATATCGTGCGAGCAGATGCGGAAAGTCTCTTTCCATTTCATAAGTGGTCTCCGTTTGCCGCCTGCGGCGGCTTTGATTGAAAAAATTGCAAAACGGAGCGGAAAATCCGCTCCGTTTTTTGAATGCTGTCTGATTATGCCTTGCCGTTGGAGCCGAGAACGTTAACGATCTTGTGCTCAACCATCTGTCTGATAGCCTCGCGAGCGGGCTTGAGATACTGACGGGGGTCAAAGTGATCGGGATGTTCGTTGAAGTACTTACGTACGGAAGCGGTCATAGCGAGACGGAGGTCGGAGTCGATGTTGATCTTGCAGACTGCCATCGAAGCTGCCTTTCTGAGCTGCTCTTCGGGGATACCGATAGCGCCGGGCATATTGCCGCCGTTTTCGTTGATGAGCTTAACGAATTCCTGAGGAACGGAGGAAGAACCGTGAAGAACGATCGGGAAGCCGGGGAGACGACGGGAAACCTCTTCGAGGATGTCGAAACGGAGCTGGGGCTTTGTGCCGGGCTTGAACTTGTATGCACCGTGGGATGTGCCGATCGCGATAGCGAGGGAGTCACAGCCTGTAGCGTGTACGAATTCTTCAACCTCTTCGGGTTTGGTGTAGGAGGAATCCTCTGCGGAAACGTTTACTTCGTCTTCAACGCCTGCGAGGGTACCGAGTTCTGCTTCTACAACAACGCCGTGAGCGTGTGCGTATTCAACGACCTGCTTGGTGAGCGCGATGTTGTCCTTGAAGCTCTTGGAGGAGCCGTCGATCATAACGGAGGTGAAACCGCCGTCGATACAAGACTTGCAGAGCTCGAAGCTGTCGCCGTGGTCGAGGTGAACAGCGATGGGAAGATCAAAACCTGCTGTTTCCTGAGCGTCGATGATAGCGGCTTCGATGAGCTTCATAAGGTAAGCGTGCTTCGCGTAGCCGCGAGCGCCCTTACTTACCTGGAGAACGAGGGGGGACTTCTGAGCGATAGCTGCTTCGGTGATACCCTGGATGATCTCCATGTTGTTTACGTTGAAAGCGCCGACAGCGTATCCGCCGCCATAAGCCTTTTCAAACATTTCTTTCGTTGTTACGAGTGCCATTGTATATCTCCTTGTTTTTTGGATTATATTTGCATTCAATGATATTGTAATACATATTTACGGAAAAATCAAGTCCGCGGAAGAATATTTACGAAAAAGAGAAAAAACACCCCGCGCCATAGGGCTGTACCCTAAAGGACAGTTTTACCTGCCGACAGAAAAAAACACAAACCGCAGATTGGTTTTCTGCGGTTTTTGTGTTATAATAGGGTGTGGTCTTAGCCTTATGCATGAGCCGAAATTGGAGTGATGAACCCGAATGATAATGAGAGTTTGACGAGGTAATCAAAAATGGAGAAAAATTTTTTCACATATCAACGATGGTTTTTGAGAATTGGATGCGCAGGGCTTGCATTGCCTCTTATCTTAATAGTTCAACTCTTAGTTGCTGAGTCGATGGGAATAGAATACGCAAATTTTTGGTATTTTTTAATTTGTGCTATCATTATGTTTGTTTGGCTGTATGTTTACTACAAATGCACTCAAAATCGCAAGTGGTTTGAAAGAACAGGTGCTTATTGGATTGAAAGCGGAATAGTGTACATACAAAAACAAAACAAAATATATGAATTAAAAAAAGTTAATTGGTTAAGAGGAACAACCGTTTCTGTTTACGGTATGGCAAAAGCGGGAATGCTGGTTATACAATCAGGAAAAAAGAAAATTGTTTTAGTGTCCTCACAAACTAAATCCGTTGACTCTTTTGCAGATTCTGAACTATTACGCATATTTGAAAAGATTTTGGAACATAATACTGAATTAAAAAAAGACGATGCTTTGGATTTTTGGTATGAAATAAGAAAATAAGAACAAACTCAATTTGTCAACAACATTGGTGCGCTAATCGGCAAAAAGGGAGCCTTTTTATATTCATCTATGAGTTATCAATTTTCCTGACAAGCACTGCATTTGTGTACACAAACGCAAGATACGGCATACCTATTTCGAGGTGTGCCGTATCTTTATAAAACTGTCCTTTAGAGTACGACCCAATGCGCGGGGGTGATTTTTACCAGCCGATGATCTTGCCCCAATTGTGAGCCTTGATCTTATCGTAATCGTCCTTTGTGATCTTCAGGATCGTGCCGTGCTTGAATCCGTATGGGAAGCGGAAGCTTTCATCTGCACGGCGGAAATTGCCGGATGCAAGGCTGTCCGCGACGAATGGGACGTAACCCTGACCCTCGCCGGAAGCGCCGTAAAAGTCAATGAAAAGGCACCATCTTCCGTCGTCGAGCTTTACCGCGGTGGGAGCCTCGTAAAGACCTTTTTGTACGCCTTCGCGTTCCATGGACTCGTCGAATGCGGCAACACGTGTGTATTCTCCCGTGATGCTGTCGGATACCATCAGAACGACTCTGTTCGGTGAGCAGTGATTCTTCACGAACATATAGTATTTTCCGTCCTCCTCATAGATCGCGGAGTCGATGATCTCGCCCTCGGGGTTGCGGTAAAGTATCTGAGGCTCTGTGAAATTGACGAAATCCTTTGTGCGCGAATACCAGATTGCCTTGGGACCGTAATTATTTGACACGTGCGACGCAGAATAGTGGACGATGTAATCGCCCGCATCCTTGTCGTAGATAACGTCGGGTGCCCAAAGACAGCCGAAATCGTCCGTTCCTACCTTGACAAGACGCTGCTCGGACCAATGAACGAGATCCTCGGACTCCCAAACGGCGAGATTCTTACTGCCGTTTTCGGACACAGCCTTCCAGAAGTTGCGTCTGCCGTGCTTTCTCATGCTGTATGCGAGGGAAAGATCCGTAGCGAGTATGTAGTACTTGCCGTCGATGACGGAATGTGTCACGGTGAAGTCGCGAACTCCCTTGTCACCGTAGTAAGCCCACATCAAGGGACGTCCGTCGTTGACAGCTTCCCAGTTGAAACCGTCGAGACTGAGCGCAAATCTGACCTGTTCCCCCTCGGGAGTAGAAATTTCGCGGAAATGAACGAATAAGTAAGCGGAATTCATAAAGTACCTCTGTCTTTGATACAAATAAAGCGCCGCGCGCGGCGCTTTTTGTTTTTTTATCTGAGCCCCACTTAGCCGTGTAACCCGGCGATTAGAAACCCTGCTCTCGCAAGGCGGGTACATCCTCTCGACGGCTTTTGAGCTTCCAACATCCGCCGCAGAATGCAGCGGGAGGCCTGCATCGACACCGAACGAAGTCCGGATTCCCTTTATTCTATCGTGGGTTTAAATAACCGAGCTATCACGCACTCGGCAGGGCACTTATATTTTACCATAAATGCGCCGATTTTAGTATCGGCAAAATACACAAACTGTAAGGCGCATTTTTGTGCAAACGGAACAAGTGTTATTGCGGCACGCCGCCGTCGGGATCAACGGTACGCGCGGGCAGCTCGAACACAGACGTTACGAGATACGGCGCGTCGGTGTCGGGAGCCACTGTGTAGCCTATGTCAAGACCGTGGAACGCAAATACGATCATATACGTTCCGCCGGGCATATCAACCTCGCCGTCGAAATTTTCCTGCCAGAACGTGATGTGATAGGAATAATCGAGCGTTTGGTCGGGCTTTATCACGGTGCGGCGGTAGTGCTCATTCACGTTTTCGGTGTTGGAGTATTGCACCCACTCTCCGTCCTCGAGATGATAGAGCATACAAAATACGTCGTTTGTAGTTGTTAGCTCATCGGGACTGTTGTTTGTCAGCGAAATGTCGAGATAGCCCTCCTCGGCATAACGCGAGGTGTCAACGTAAAGCGTCACAAGCTCATGCGACGGGAGGACCGCCTCACTTTCGTCCGCGCACGCGGGGAAAACGAGCATCGCAAGCGCAAGGAAAACGAGTAACAGGGATTTTGTTTTCATTTGGGTTCATTCTTGATAAAATAAATTTATGCAAAAACAGCATCCGCATATGCGGATGCTGTTAATGAGCATTACTTATTCAGCTTCTACAACTTCCGCTTCGGGAGCGTTGTTCTTTACGGATTCGATGCCGTTGTCGCAGCTTGCCTTGGTCTTGTAGCCTTCGGAAACAGCGATGATCTCACCGTTTCTTGCAGTGAGTCTGAAACGGAACTCGCCTGCGCGGTCGATGTACATTTCGAACTTGGGGTTCTTGAGTACGGGATAATCGGGAGCGCTCTGATCTTCAACTTCTGCCTTGGGAGCGTTCTTTCTTACGGATTCGATGCCGTTCTTGCAAGCTGCAAGAGTGGTGTAAACTTCGGATGTAGCGATAACCTGACCGTTGGTTGCCTTGAGGTCGAACTTATAACCGGTGTTGGTTTCTTTGATGACGAACTTGCCCATGATTTATCTCCTTATGGTGGGGTGATATTTATACAAATTTATTTTAGCATATATTTGTGTGTAAATCAAGGAATTTTTGTAGAAATACAAAAGAAAAACACGCTCAAAGAGCGTGTTTTTTTATTATTCTGCGTCGTAGTCAACGTCGGAGAAGAGCTCGTCGTCGAAATAATCGGCAACGCGGTCAAATTCCTCGTCGTCTTCGATGGGGGTGAGGATATATTCGTCCTCTTCGTCTGCCTCGAGCTTGAGGATGACGTATTCGTCCTCGCTGTCTGCGGGGATGAGAGCGTAGTATACGTTACCGTCGAGTTCGGCTCTGCCTACGAGCTCATATTCTTCTTCTTTGCCTTCTTCGTCCTTAAGAACGACGATGTCGCCGCTTACAAATTCTTCGTTTGCCATGTTTTATTTGTTCCTTTCGGGGAATTTTTAAATTTACATACTATATAGTACCGAAAAAATGCGTCCGTGTCAAGTGATATTTGCATTCGTGCCGCTGTAAAAGTGCGGACACAGATCGGAAAGGGAGCAGCTGCCGCATTTCGGTGAGCGTGCTGTGCATACGTCACGTCCGAAAAGGACGAAACGGTGGCAGAGATCCGTTTGCAGCTCGGGACGGACGATGGCGGAGAGGATCCTTTCCGCCGTCTGCGGATTTTTCATTGCTTCGGGATATGCACCGAGCCTGCCTGCGATGCGTATGCAGTGCGTGTCGGCAACTATGCCGGGGATGCCGTATACGTCACCGAGGATAAGATTCGCGATCTTGCGGCCGACGCCGGGCAGGGACAGAAGCGAATCCATATCGGCGGGCACCTTGCCGCCGAAGCGATCGATGATCTCGTACGACAGATTTTTGATGTCCTTTGACTTCATTCGATAAAGCCCGCACGGACGGACGATGCTTTCGATTTCCGTAACGTCTGCGTCGGACATTGATGAGGCAGAGGGAAAGCGCGCGAACAGCTCGCGGCTCACGATATTTACTCTCGCGTCCGTGCATTGCGCGGAAAGGCGCGCCATAACGAGCAAACGCCATGCGTCTCCTCCGTGCTCGAGTGAGCATACCGCGTCGGGATAAAGCTCCTCAAGACGCGATGCGATCGCGTCAAAACGTTCGGTTTCAGTTAAGAGAGTTTTCATCTTCTTTTATCTCAATGTCAAAATATTCAATAAATGCGTCGCGGACAGCCATACCTGCCCACGCGCCCTGCGCGCCGCGTTCGATGACGCAGGTTGCTACGATCTCGGGTGAATCAAACGGAGCAAAACCGACGAAAACGGCGTTGTCGCTGTGGTTTTTGGAGATCTGCGCCGTACCCGTCTTGCCGCCGACCTTGATGGGAAGATTGTCGAAGAGAGTTGCCGTAGTGCCGGATTCAACCACGGTCTGCATCGCGTCGAGGACAGTCTGGACGTCGCGTTCATCAAGCGAAATGGTGCTGAGCACCTGTGTTTCCGTCTCAAAAACGATCTCGCCGGATCCGTATTTCTTTACGCAATCAAGGATGTGAGCGTTGTATCGCTCGCCGCAGTTGATGAGCGCAGACATATAGACGCTGATCTGAAGCGGAGAGAAGAGATTGTCGGACTGCCCGATCGCGGCGGCGAGCGTGTCGCCGGGGTTCCATCCGTCAAGTCCGTTTTCCGTTCGGTAGTCGGGGCCGGCGAGCGCGCCCGTTTTCTCGGGCAGCTCGATGCCGGTGGGCTCACCGAGACCGAGTGCACGGCAGTATTTGTTCATCGTCTCGATGGTGAGCAATCTGCCCACCTCATAGAAGAAGTAGTTACATGAGACCTTGATCGCCTCGGAAATGTCGATCTTTCCGTGGCTTCTTCCTCTGGAAACGTACAGCCAGCAGCGCGGGGTGAAGCCCGATTCGGCGTAGTAATCGTATATTCCGAGGGTTTCGATCTTTTCTTTTGCGGTTACGATGCCTTCTGACAGCGCCGCAACAGCGACGGCGGGCTTGAACGTCGAGCCGGGAGGATAGTTGCCGTTCAGAGCACGGTTGTAAAGAGGCGCGTTTTCATCTTTGATAAGCTCACCGATGTCCTCGCGGTATGTTGAAAGGTCGTAAGTGGGATATGACGCAAGCGCCTTGACGGCACCTGTGTTGACGTCAACGACTGTAAGTGCGCCTGCGTTGGCGTCCTCTCCGTTGTTTTCTTCGCCGCTTGCCGCTGCCTTGGCGTGGATGTATTCGATGTTGTCGAGGAGCGCCTTTTCTGCGGCGCGCTGAAGCTCAATGTCGATTGTCAGATACACATCGTAGCCTGCGACGGGCTCCTTTGTGATCTCGCGGCTGATGACGTTGCCGTATTCATCCTCGGTGATGGTCATCGTGCCGTCAATGCCGCACAGATACTGCTCAAATGCACGTTCGACTCCGTCAACACCTACGATGGCATCGAGCTTGTAGCCGAGAGAGGTGTAATAATCGACGTCCGTCGCTTGAATCTTACCCGTTCGTCCGAGGATGTGAGATGCAACTCCGGGCTCGCAGTAGACTCGCGAAGCCTCGACGGAAATGGTAAATCCGCGCAAGGAGCCTTCCTCAAGGTAGGTGATGAGCGCGATGTCGGCGCCGGTGAGAACGGTGTAGGGGTTGAGAGCGGAAAAATCACGCGATTCCATATCGTAGCGCAGACGCAGGATGAAATCCGCGGTCTCTCTGTCGTAAAGGAGGTTTCCGTCCTCGTCGATGATACCGTAGCGTAAGGCAAGCACCTCGACGATCGAATCGAGCGAGACGGAGGTTGGACCGTCGTCCATGGAGAGTGCGAGCGCGTAGAGCGAACGCAGATGATCCTCGGACGAGAGGAAGGAGTTGAAATACGAGAGCGCGTAGGGGTAAAACTGTCCTTCAATGATGGTGCCGATGTCCTCAAGTCCGAGCATGGCGAGCAGACGGAGGAAGCGGGATCTGTTTACGGTGATGTCGAAAAAGTCGTCGTCAAGCGTGTATTCGGGATAAACGCCCTTTGCGGGGAAGGTGATCTCGGAAAGAGAGTATTCAGCGTCAGCTTTTTCGATTTTTTCGTATATTGCAACGAGATTTTCGTTAAGCTCGGCGTTCTTGGTCGGCAGCGTGCCACGATCGAGCTTGACGCTGTACGTGTATGCGTTTTTGATCAGCGGCGTGCCGTTACAGTCATAGACCTCGCCTCGCTGTGCCTGAAGTGTGACTGTTCTTGTGTAGGTCTTGGTGGAAATATGCTCGTAGAAGTCGGGGTCCGCGACCTGAATGCTGATGAGACGTGCCGCAAATACAATGGAGATAAGTATGAAAACGAATGCGAGCGCAAACAGACGCAGAACGTGTCTTTGATTCATAAAAACCTCCTTTTCTTTGCTGACAGCGGCGAATTTTAAGTGTTAATCTGATGTGGTTAGCCGGATCAGTCAAGTCCCGGCTTCTTTTTTTCTTCCCCTCGGAAAATGCGGCTGACGATTGCAATTATGAGCGCGGGGATGGGGGAAATTACGAAGGTGGAAAGCGCTTCGGGTATGAGCACCTTCGGTATGACAACGGAAAGATCGACGATGCTCCACGTGAAAACGACGTAAAGCAAAGTCGTGAACATACGGACGAGGAGTGCGCCTGCGTCAAAGATGAGAAACAGGAGCAGGGAACGCTTGTAATATTCGGAGGCGACGAGTCCGCATACGTATCCGACGAGCATATAGATAAGCGGAAGGAGCGAAACTCCGACGCCGCCCGCCGCTTCGACAATGAAGCCGACGGAGAGTCCGAAGATCGCGCCGACGCGCTCGTTTTCAAACATTGCGACAGAAAAAACAGCCGCGATAAGTACGTCGGGAATGGATCCGAACGGTTTTACACGCGAAAAAAACGATATTTGCAGGAGAACGAAGAGGAGTCCGAGGAGTGCGTAAACAACGTATTTGACGATCTCTGAAACGGTCAGCCCGACTTGATAATTGCCGCCGACGATAGTCGCGGTGCGTTCCTTGAAGAAATAAGAAACGCGTGAGCGCCCGATCCTGACGGCTTCGCCTATGGCACCTCGGCGCTTCCCGCGTTTTTTGTTATTCTGCGACTGTTTCATACGATTTTATAATCATAACGCGGCTGATGTTTTCGAGATCCGCCGCGGGACGGACGTAAGCGACGACTGAACGCGTGTATTCGTCATATTCGGTCGCTTCGACGTAACCGATGATGAGTCCGCGCGGGTAAATACTGCCGAGTCCGCTCGAGATGATTCGGTCGCCTACGGCGACCTTTGAATCGGATGCGAGATAGATGAGCTTGCAAAGCCCGTCCTCACGCATATTGTAGTCACCCTCAAGCAGTCCGAGCTCGCCCGTTTGCTCTACGCACGCGCCGACAGAGGAGGCGGATTCAAGGATCGTCAGAACCTTGCTCCAGTTTGAGCCTGCTTCGGTGACGTAACCTACGATGCCGTCCGCGGTGATGACGGGCATATTTTCCGTCACGCCGGCGTCGGTTCCAACGTCGATGGTGAATACTGTCATATAGTTTCCGACCTCGCGGCCGACGATCTCAGCCATTGCGAAGTCAAATTCTGTATGTTCGCGCTTGATCTCAAGGTAATCGTAGAGCCATTTGTTTGTGGCTTCGATGTCCTCGATGCGGTAATACTTGTCCTTCAGCTCCGCGATCTCGGATTTGAGTGCCTCGTTTTCTTCCTTGAGTCGGTCAAATTCCGTAAAATAATCGGAAAATCCCGTGACGGCATCCGTGACCTTGGACATCGCCTTTTCGAAGGGGGAAAGTATGTACGTTACGGCGGAGCCGACGTAATCGGAAAGCCCCATGAGGGAAAGCACTGACGGTACGATGACAAGCGCCAGTGCGATGCAGAGCATTATTATGAAAAACTTGCTTTTGAAGGATTTTTTCATAGTCCTTTTGGGGTTCCTTTGCTTTTATCTTGTTCTGTATTGGATAGCTCCCGCGAATTTGTCCTCTGCCTCAAGAACTCTGCCGATGCCGATCGCTACGGAATCGAGCGGATGCTTCGGACGAAGCACGCGGATGCCCGTGACGCCCGACAGAAGGATATCGAGACCGCCGAGAAGCGCGCCGCCTCCCGTCAGTACGATGCCGTTATCGTAAATGTCGCCGGAAAGCTCGGGGGGAGTCGCTTCAAGAGTTGTACGGAGCGCGTCCACGATGTGAGAAACGGGCTCTGTGATCGCCTCGCGGATGTTGGCAGAATTGATGGAGACTGTTGCGGGGAGTCCGGAGAGCAGGTTGCGTCCGCGGATCTCCATTTCGCCGCGGTCTGCGGCGGGATGGATCGAGCCGATGTTCTTTTTGAGCTGTTCCGCCGTTGCGTCACCGATGAGGACGTTAAATTTGCGGCGCAGATAGTTGACGATTGCCTCGTCAAGCTCGTCGCCCGCAACGCGCAGCGAGTTGGAGAGAACTATACCGCCGAGTGAGATGACGGCTACTTCAGTAGTACCGCCTCCGATGTCGATTATCATGTTTCCGCGTGCGCCTCCGATCTTGAGACCGGAGCCGATAGCGGCGGCGATGGGCTCCTCGATGAGAGCGACGCTCTGCGCGCCTGCCTCGAGAGTTGCGTCCTCAACTGCGCGCTTTTCAACCTCTGTGACGCCATACGGAATGCATATGACGACGCGCGGGCGAGTCAGCATCGTGTTGCCGGACACCTTTTTGAAAAACTGATGCAGCATTGCGGCGGCAACGTCAAATTCAGCGATAACGCCGTCCTTCAGAGGACGCATCGCGGTGATGGAGCCGGGCGTTCTGCCCAGCATCAGCTTCGCGTCGGATCCGACGGCGACGACCTTTCCCGTTCTTGCCTCAATGGCAACGACGGAGGGCTCGCGCAGAACTATTCCTTTACCTTTTACGCATACGAGCGTGTTCGCCGTACCGAGGTCTATTCCTATACTTCTTGACATAAGTGAGTGCGCGGACTTGCCGCGGTCCTTTCAGTTACTTTGATTTATTGAGCTTGAGTATGTTGATACCGCTTTCGGAAAGAAGACGTGCGGTGAGCGTTTTGGGCATTCCCGTGACATTGAAGTATTCTCCCTCAATATGCGATACGAGGATGCCTCCAAGCCTCTGGATGCCGTATCCGCCCGCCTTGTCGCAGTATTCATTCGTGTCAACGTAGTCCTCGATCTCCTCGTCCGAGAGAGCACGGAAGAACACCTTTGTTGCCTCGCAGTCAGTGTGTGCTTTTCCGTCGGAGATGACGGTCACGCCCGTGTAAACGACGTGCGAGCGTCCGGACATTGATCTGAGCATACGTACCGCATCCGCCCTGTCCTTCGGCTTGCCGAGGATCGCGTTTTCGTCGGCGAGGTAAACGACGGTGTCGGCGCCGATCACGACTGCGTCGGGATTTTCAACGGCGACGGCATCTGCTTTGCGGGCAGACAGAAGCATAACCGCCCTGTCGGGCAATATTCCGTCGGGGAGAGTTTCGTCCGTGTCCGTTACGATAACGTCAAAATCGAGTCCGAGCGAGCGTAACAGATCGCTTCGACGCGGAGACTTCGACGCAAGAATTATGCGTTTCATTATTTGATTCCCGTCGAACCGAAGCCGCCTTCGCCGCGTTCTGTTTCGTCGAGGCTGTCCGTCTCGATGAGCTCAGCCGCGAAAACGGGCATAAACATAAGCTGTGCTATCCTGTCACCGGGGTTAACGGTGAAGAGCGCGGAGCCGTGATTCTTGAGCCCGACGCAGAGCTCGCCTCTGTAATCTGAGTCGATCAGACCGATTCCGTTTGCGAGGGAGATGCCGCGCTTGAAGGCAAGCCCGCTTCTCGCACAAACGATGGCGGCGATGCCGTCCGGAGTTTGGATCGCGAGTCCTGTCGGAATCGAACGTATCTCACCGACAGCGAGCATGATCGGCTCGTCTCCGCAGTAGCGTAGATCGAGTGCGGCGGCGCCGCTTGTCGCATATTCGGGAATGGTCGCCGCGGGGTTGAGCTTCTTTATCTTTACCTTGATGTTGTTTTCCATTGAATTTTACCTGATGATGTTTTTATTTTATTCTTCTGATCGGATAGCTTGCGGGAAGCTCCTTTTCGTGAGCCTCGATGACGGCATCAGTCTCCTTTTTCGTCTCTGACGAGAATATGAAGTGATGACGGCACGCTCCGATCTTTTCTGTTACGTCCTGTTTGTCCGCCATATAGACAGGAACGCTGTTATAGATGACGCTTCTGCATCCATCGGCGGGGAAAATGGGGAATTCCGCACCCATACGGTCGCGAAGCGAAGTTTTTTTCGTTTGACATACGCATTTATCACCCGAAACCGCACGGATGATGCATCTTTCCGTCGTCATAAGCGGAATTCTTCCGTAAACGATGACGGAGGAGGGCGCGGTGCGCGCGATGTCGCGCATCATGGGCACTGTCAGCTCGGGAGAGAGGGTGACGGACGTAACTCCCGTGCTCATAAGGACAGATGCGGAGTGAGAATTTGATACGTTTGCACGGTAGGAGGCAGAAACGTCGAGTCCGAGTCCGTTCGTGAGCGAGAGCTGACCTGCATTTGCAACGAGCGCGTGAGTCGCGCCGTTTGCTTTTGCCTCAGCAAGCCGGGAGGCAACCTTCGCTTCTTCACCGCTGTATATGACGGCAGGGAGAATAACGCCGTCGGCGCGTGAGCCTTTGCCGTATTCGGAAAGGGGAAGGTATATGATATCAAAATATGAGCGTGCACGGTCCGTTATGCTGTCCTCGGTGAGGAATTCAGCCGTTTTAAGTGTTGGCTTCGACGACGCGGAGCTCTGCACGGAAAGATCGAATGCGACTTCGCCCGAACTCTTTTTCGTCGGCTCCGTCAGTGCGGTGACGGCAAGACGGCGAAGCTCGTTGAGCGCAGAGGCGGGAAGGATGATCCCGTCGTCAACGATCACGTCGAAAACGCTTGCGTCAACGGAAAAGGGGGTACCGCCGAGCTTCGAAAGCTGTGCACGGACGTAGTCCGCATTTATCGTTCTTGTGCGAGCATCCTCGGGGACGGCACCTTCGACCGTGACCGTACGGTGTGCGGTCACGAAAGTCAGCTGCGAGAGCTTTTCACGCACAAGCTCTGCTTTGGCGGAGATTATTTTTACGGGTGCAGGCGCGGGGACGGACGTCTCCGTCTTTTTCGTTTCTGCTTTGTCAGCGTCGGTGCGGACGCCGAGCATTGAATTGGGATGTTTTTTTACGTCACCCGTGAAAAATCCGTCTGTGAAGCCCGAGCGAGAGAACGCGCTCGAAAGCTCGCGCAGCTCCGACGCTGTCGCGGAGCGCGACTCGTCGAGCAGACGGCGATAGACGGAAACCACGCGGTAAACGTAGTCGGGGGACTTCATTCTACCCTCTATCTTCAGCGACGCAACGCCGAACGAGAGGATCGATGCGATGTGGGACGCAAGGCAGTTGTCCTTCGGTGACAGCGGATACGATCCGTTGTAGGAAAGACGGCACGGCTGTGCGCAAAGTCCGCGGTTGCCGCTTCGTCCTCCGATCAGAGACGACATAAGACACTGTCCCGACACGGAAACGCAGTTTGCACCGTGGATGAACATCTCGATCTCTATGGGAGAACGTTTGCAAAGCTCGCGGAGCTCCGTTTCCGAAAGCTCGCGTGCGGCTACCATACGTGAAAATCCGAGCGAAGCGAAATATTCCGCGTCACGGATGCTGTTTCCGCACGCCTGAGTTGACGCATGAAGCTCGATTTCGGGGAAATGCTTGCGGATGAGCGTGGCAAGTCCCAAATCGGCAACGATGAGTGCATCCGCACCGAGCCTGCAAAGCATCTCGACGGTGCGCAGCGCGTCTGTCAGTTCGCGGTCGTAGATCTGCGTGTTCAGCGTTATGTTTGTTCTGACTCCGTGCGCGCGGCAAAACGACAGCGCACCTGAAAGCTCGTCACCGTCGAAGTTTTTCGCGTTCATTCTTGCGTTAAATGCGCCGACACCGAAATAAACGGCGTCAGCTCCCGCTGCGACGGCGGCGCGGAGCGCCTCAGGCGTGCCCGCAGGTGCGAGCAATTCGGGAAGCATATCAGTGAGCAAGCTTTTCCTTGAGCTCCTGATTTTCGGACTTGAGTCTGTTTACGTTTGCGGTATAGAGCGCAACCTGTGCCTCAAGATTCTTGACCTTCTTTTCAAGTCTGATCTTTTCGCAGCAGTAGTCGAGCGCAGAAAGAAGCGCCGCTTCGGTCTTAGAGCAGTGCAGATTCTTCTGCGTCATTGCGTTGATACGGTTGTCAAGCTCGTTTACAACGTAGGTAACAAAATCCTCGTTTTCGTCTGTCTTGACTGTCATTGCGATACCGGCGATCTCGATGTCGTACTTTTCCATTGTGTCATTCTCTCCCTATGTAAGATATTTTTGCTTTGCGGGATATTGAAATTTCCGCAAGTCTGTTTTATAATAAATATACTGCTACCATCATAAGGGCATATATATCTATTATAATATAATTGAAGCCGCATTGGAATAGATTTTGTAAATTTTTTAAAAAGAGATGCTTCCGAATTTGCGAAAACGGGAGCTTTTTGGAGATTACTATGGAAAATATGAAAAGAGTTATACTTTGTAAGTACGGCGAGGTCGCGCTCAAGGGCGCGAACAGACCGCAGTTTGAGCAGATAATGCTTACCGACCTGCGTCACAAAGCAAAAAGAGTCGGAAATTTTGAGATATACGCAGCGCAGAGCACTGTTTACGTTGAGCCGTTGGACGAGTTCGCGGACATAGACGAGATGTTTGAGGAAGCGAAGCACACCTTCGGTTTTTCGGGACTCACCGTCGCCGCCGTTGCAAAAAAAACGCTTGACGACATCCTTCGCGTCGCCGTCGAATACTTGCCGCAGTTCCTTATGGGCGGAGTCTCGTTCCGTGCTGTTGCAAAGCGCGCAGACAAGAAATTTCCGATAAAGTCGCCCGAGCTTGCGGGCGAGGTCGGAGCGGCGCTTCTCGCAGCCGTGCCCGGACTCCGAGTTGATCTGAAGAATCCCGACGTGACTGTAACTGTCGAGATCCGCGAAAAGGGTGCTTATATTCATGCAAATCAGATCCGCGGTGCGGGCGGACTTCCGCTCGGCAGTAACGGCAGAGCGATGCTCCTTCTTTCGGGCGGAATCGACTCTCCCGTTGCGGGATTTATGATAATGAAGCGCGGCGTATTTGTCGATGCAGTCCATTTTGAAAGCTACCCCTACACGAGCGAGGAGGCGCGCGATAAGGTCCTCAAGCTCGCAGAGATACTGACCGATTATTGCGGATCGATGAGAGTACACGTCGTTTCCGTGACGCACATACAGGAAGAGCTTCGCGACAACTGCGACGAGGATTATTTCACGCTTCTGCTCCGCCGCTTTATGATGAAGCTCGCGGAGCGCACCGCGATCGAAACAGGATCGATGGCGCTCATCACCGGTGAAAGCCTCGGTCAGGTTGCAAGCCAGACGATGCAGGCGATCGCGGTCACAGACGCGATGTGTTCGATTCCCGTCCTCCGTCCCTGCATAGGCATGGACAAGGAGGACATCATTGACATCTCGCGCAAGATAAACGCGTACGAGACGTCGATTTTGCCGTATGAGGATTGCTGTACCGTTTTCACTCCGCCGCATCCGCGCACGCGTCCCGAGCTCGACAAGGTCGAGGCGCAGGAGGCGAAGGTGGACTTTGATGCGCTCTGCGAGGAGGCGTGGGCGAGCCGTCGTCTTTTTGTCGTGCGCCGCGGACGCGAGCCGATGGACGTGACCGACAGACAGATGTGATTAAGAAAGAGCACCGCATTTCTGCGGTGCTCTTTTTGCGGGGGTGCAGTGACGCGCTCGCTCCGTCGAGCGTGTATGTGCCACGCAGCACGCCCCACCGCACAAAAAAATCACCGCATTTCTGCGGTGATTTTTTGTTTGCTCGTAATTGATTATTCTGCTTCGACAGCTTCCTCTTCGCAGGGGCAGCACTCTTCGCAATCGCATTCGATAACGTCTTCGCAGTCGCAATCGCAGTCGCAATCGCAGATGCATTCGTCGTCGAATTCACATTCGCAGCAGTCGCACTCCTCATCAAGTTCGTCGATATCGTCAAGCTCGACGGTAACCTTAAGATACTTTTTGAATACGCGTTCGAGAATAACCTCAAGAGCTACGAAAGCTCCGATAACGGCAGCGATTATAATAAGCGCGCGCAGTAAACCTTTGTACGGGCAGTTTTTCTTTTCTTCCATTTTGAAACCGCCTCCTTTCTACTGTTATTACTATTATTATAACACAAAATGTGCTATATGCAAGCAGTTTTTATTAATTTTTATCTGTCGCGGAGCGAAATTCCGAGTTCCTTTTCAAGCGCAGTCAGAATCTTTGAAGCAGCCTTGTCGGCTTCTTCGTCGGTGAGCGTTCTGTCAGCGGCACGGAGGGTAACTCTGATCGAAACGCTCTTTTTGCCGTTACCGATCTGCTTTCCGCGGTAAACGTCAAATACGTTTACCTTTTCCGTCAGCTTGCCGCCTGCACGGAGACAAATCTCTTCGATCTTGCCTGCCTCGAGCTCCTCGTCGCAGACGAAGGAGAAGTCACGTGACGTGGACGGATACTTGGGCAGATGACGGAATTCGTGATAAAGGTTGCGGTTTTCATAGATCGCTTCCATATCAAGCTCTGCGGCGTAGATCTCGCCGGACAGGCCGAATGCGTCTGCTGCTTCGGGATGAACCTGACCGAGAACTGCAATAGTAGCGTCTCCGAGGGTGATACGTGCGCATCTGCCGGGATGGAACGTGGGATTTTCACGTTCGGTCACAACACGGTAGCCTGCAACACCCGCAAGACCGAGCACGCGCTCGCAGATGCCCTTGAGGGAGTAGAAATCGCCCTTGCCGTACGTACCGATGACGAGAGTTTTCTTTTCGTTCGGAAGCGTGTCTGCAGACGTGGGGATGTAGATCGTAGCGAGCTCGTACATAGCGGCGGACTCGTTTTTGTGATTCTGATTGTGGGAGAGGACCTCAAGGATCGAGGGGATCGCGGTCGTTCTCATAACGCTCGTGTCTTCACCGAGCGGATTCGAAATGACAACGCAGCTTCTGTGCGCGTCGTTTTCGGGCAGACGTATCATATCGTACATCTTCGGTCCGATGAAGGAGAAGGTGGTGGATTCCCAGATGCCCATTCCGCAGAGCAGACCGTGCAGGGATTCCTCAAAGGACTGACGCTCTGTGCGCCCGCCCTCTGCCATTCTGATGACGGGAAGCGTCGTCTCAACTTCGTTGTAGCCGTACATGCGGATGATCTCTTCCGCGAGATCGTTCATGCATTCAACGTCGTTTCTCCAGGACGGAACTGTTACGGAGTCGCCATTCACTGAGAAGCTGAGCTTTTCGAGCACGTCTACCATATATTCGCGAGTGAGATGTGTGCCGAGGAAGCGGTTGATGCGCTCGTGATCGAAGGGAACGGTGCGGAGCTCACGCTTTCCGGGATATTCGTCGATAACGCCGTCAACAACGTCGCCTGCGCCGAGGAGCTGAACGAGTTCACAAGCGCGGAGAAGTGCGGGCATTGCATTTTCGGGATCCATGCCCTTTTCAAAGCGTGCGCTGGACTCCGTACGAATGTTCATAGCCTTTGCGGCACGGCGTACGGAAACGCCATCGAAGTTCGCGGATTCGAAAATAACTGTTGCTGTTTCGTCCGTGATCTCGCTGTTCGCACCGCCCATAACGCCTGCGAGGGCAACGGGCTTGTTGTCGTCTGCGATGACGAGCATGGAGGACTTGAGCGGACGGTCCTCGTCATTGATGTCGAGGGACTTGTAAAGCTCGCCGTCGAATGCACGGCGCACGTGGATGTGAGCTCCGTCAAGGCATTTGTAATCAAATGCGTGCATAGGCTGGCCGTACTCGAGCATAACGTAGTTTGTGATGTCAACGATGTTGTTGATGGGACGAACACCTTGCGCGCGGAGTCTCATTCTCATCCAAAGCGGAGAGGGCGCGATCTTGACGTTCTTGACTGCCTTTGCGCAGTAACGGGGGCAGAGATCCTCTGCTTCGATGTCAACCTTGATGTAGTTGGTCACGTCATCACCGTCACCGAGAGGTTTGACTTCAGGCGTGGGGATATCATAAGTGCGTCCGAAGGTGACAGCCGCTTCCTTTGCAAGACCGATAACGGACAGGCAGTCGGGGCGGTTGGGCGTGATTTCGTACTCAACGACGGTGTCGCGGAGCATAAGCGCGTCGCGTATGTCGGTGCCGACCATATCTGCGAACTCTTCACCGAGGATGCAGATGCCGTTGTTGTCGTTGCCGGGCATATCGTGACTCGTGAGATTGAGCTCACCGATGGAGCAGAGCATACCGTCGGAGGGAACGCCGCGGAGCTTGCCGGACTTGATCTTAACGCCGCCGGGAAGGAGGGCGGGCGACTTTGCCGCAGGCACGATCGCGCCTGCAAATACGTTCTGCGCACCTGTTACGATCTGACGAAGCTGACCTTCGCCGCAGTCCATCATACAGATCTGCAGATGGTCGGAGTCGGGATGCTTTTCAATGGAAACGATCTTCGCAACGACGACGTTTTCGATGTCTTCTGCGAGAGTTTCCCAGCATTCGACCTTGCTTCCCGTATCTGTCATACGGTCTGCGAATTCTTTTATCGGGATGTCGCTGACCTTTGTGAAGTCACCGCACCAATTATATGAAAGTTTCATTTTGTGTACCGTTCCTTTCGCTTTAATCAGAACTGACCGAGGAAGCGCAGGTCGTTTTCATAGAGCAGGCGCATATCGTCGATGTGGTATTTGAGCATAGTTACGCGTTCAACGCCGATGCCGAAGGCGAAGCCGGAGAATTCGTCGGGATCAATGCCGCATCCGCGGAGTACGTTGGGATGTACCATTCCGCAGCCGAGGACCTCGATCCATCCTTCGTTCTTGCACAGACGGCAGCCCTTGCCGCCGCAGGCGAAGCAGGATACGTCAACCTCTGCAGAGGGCTCGGTGTAAGGGAAATGGTGAGGACGGAAACGGATTCTCGTGTCCTTGCCGAAGAGATTCTGTGCAAATACGAGAAGTGTGCCGCGAAGGTCACCCATCGTGATGCCGCGATCTACTACGAGACCCTCAAACTGATGGAAGAGGGGGGAATGAGTCGCGTCAACCTCGTCGGAGCGGTAAACTCTGCCGGGAGAGACTATGCGGATAGGAGGGGCGGTCTTTTCCATTGTACGGATCTGTACGCCGGAGGTCTGCGAACGGAGCAGAATGTTTTCTGTGATGTAGAAGGTGTCCTGCGTGTCGCGTGCGGGATGTCCTTCGGGCATATTGAGCGCCTGGAAGTTGTAGTAATCGAGCTCTACCTCGGGACCGTCAACAACGCTGAAGCCCATACCGAGGAAGATGTCTTCCATATCGCGCTGAACCTTAGCGAGGGGATGACGCTGCCCGACGTCGGGCAGACGGGAGGGCATAGTAACATCGATGCGCTCGTCTGCGAGCTTCTTTGCGAGTGCGTTTGTTTCTGCGGCTGCCTTCTTTGCGGTCAGCTCGCTTTCGATAGCGGCACGGATCTCATTTGCGAGAGCGCCGATTACGGGACGTTCTTCGGGAGTGAGTGCGCCCATTCCGCGGAGAACCGCAGTGAGCTCGCCCTTTTTACCGAGATAACGAATACGGAGAGCTTCGAGATCGGCATCAGGCTCGTTAAGAAGTGCGAGCGCCTCCGATTTGATGCTCAAGAGCTTTTCTTTCATGATTTTTGTCCTTTCGGTTATGGAAAATTATTTTTTACTGATTTTGACGGGTGAAAACAAAAAAGTTCCGTCCCGAAGCCGGGACGGAACGAAATTCCGCGGTACCACCCATATTCTTGCCGAGAGCAAGCACTCTTTTCGTCTGTAACGGGACGGCCCGTACCTCGCTACTGTAGTTTCACGCGGTCTGCTCCGAAGGGAAATGCTCGTGATCCTTCACCGCACCGTTCTCAGCCAAGCCGGCGCTCTCTTTGAGATGAAATCGGATCATTCGCTGACTTCATCACTGCATTATCCTGCTTATAATATCACAAAAGGTTTACTTTGTCAAGGACGAAAGTGCGGATTTAACGTCATCCGTGTCGGGAGAGACGCAGTAAACGGTATAGTCACCGAAGACCTCGATGTAGGCGTTTTCGAGCTTCTCAACCTCTTCCATATTGTACTTTTCAAAAATGCCGATCTGCTTATCGCGGTATGCCTCAAATGCGGTCTTTACGCTTGCCTTTGTGTCTTCAACGATGACGATCTCCTCCGCGAGTGCACCGGAGCCGCAGTAAGCGATGACCTTGACGCCGTCTTCGACGGAATAGAGCAGAGAAGCGACTTCGGCGTCGATCTCGGAAAGTTCGTCGGTAAATGTCACTTTGGAGAGGATCGCGTTTGCGATCTCTTCTGCTGTTGCGTCAACTACGGGCGCGGTGTCGGTGTCCTCTCCGTCGTCTTTGCCGCAAGCGGTGAACGAGAGAAGCATAAGTACTGCAAGGGTAAGTGTGATAAATTTTTTCATTTCAAACTCCATTGTGTTGTTTTTACGGTTGTGTTTGCACGGTGTGTGTTCTGATGTAATTGGTCCAATCGACATAGCCTTGACCGCCCGCCTTGAAATGTGCGCCGTCAACGCCCGTTTCGTACGAATCCTTAAGATGCCCGTTTTCGTCGGAAAAATATGAGGCAACGTCAAGCAGATAGACCTCTTTTTCCGCGCACATCTCCGCGATCAGTTCATTATATTCGTGAAGCTTTGTATTATCACCGTAGATCGCCTTGTCGTGCTGCTCCTTTGACATCGGATAGATGTTCTGAACGTAGATCACGGCGTCGGGCTTTTCCGCTTTGATGCGGTCGATCAGCTCACCGTACGATTTGATGAAGGCGGAGGTGACCCAACCGATCTCGTTGATGCCGAAGGAGATGTATATCTTTCCGCAGTCGGTCTCGCAAAGCTCCTCAAAAGCGGTGTTGCCGTCATATTTGTCGAGCGCGTCTGAAAACATTTTTGAAACGTTAAGCCCGCGTTCGCAGATGAAGGAGGATTTCAGCTTAGAATAGAGCCAAAGCCCTTCCGTGCGCGAGTCTCCTATGAATACCGCGTCTGAAAAGTATGCGTCGTCGGCGGGAGCGGAGACGGGAACGGGGGTTGTGAAGTCGTATGGCGCGTCGGGATCGACGGGCTCGATTACCTCGCCGCCGTCGAAGTAATCGGACTCGGACAGAGGAGAAACTGCCGCGGACGAGAGGATCTTGCCGTCTGCCGCCGCCATAGTATGCAGATATATTCCCGTTGCGTCTGAGAAAACGTAGCCGCCGTATGAGCAGAGGATGAATATGACGAAGATTATCATCGCCGCGAGAAGAGCAAGCATTGAAAATATCTCAACGTCAGATGCGGACGGAGTATAGAAGGAGCTTTTTTTGCGTCCCGCGAGCGGATAATATCCCATTGAAGGGGAGGAAATGCCGACGTTATCGTCGGGAAGCTCGGTTATCGTCGTTTCTGCACGATCGGTAACCGATGCGGGAGAGGGCGCGACGACCTCTCCCGATGCTTCGGGATCGGCAGGCTTGACGTAGGGTGTCTTTTTGCGCTCCTCGATTGAAGGAATGCGCATGTTTCCGACGCGCGGATGCGGTCGATTGCTGTTATATCCGCCGTTGTTCATATGGCCACGCTCCCTTCAAGAAAAGATATTGCTTTATACCAAAATAAGCGTATTCGGGAAGAATCTCCCGAATACGCTTATTGTACCACATAAATCAAATGATATTCAATATGATTTTGACTTTTTTTGAAAAATCGTGTCGAAACGACTTATTCTTCAACGTTGCTGACAACAACTGTCACGATGGAACGAGTGGGGATCTCAACGCAGGAATCCTCATTGAATTCGCCGTAGAAGCGTTCCGCGAGGGAATAGCCCTTATTGGTGAGATAAACGCCCATGCGGTTGTATGCAGATGCGTCGATGCCGGAGAAATCGATGTTGACGGCGGTATCCTTGTTGTTTACGAATACCATAACGATCTCTTCCTCGCCGTTTTCGTTTACTCCCTTGTATGCGGAGGTGTAGAAATCGGACTGCTTGAGGGATGCGTCGATGCGGACGTAACCGGGATCGATGAAGCGGCTGTAGTTACCCATTGCGTAGAAGCGCTTGGGGATCGTTACCTTGTGAGTGTTGAGATCGACATAAAGGAGACCGTCGCGGTAGTCGTAGCAGCTTACCGCGATCCAGTACTGCCAGGATACGCAGTCAAGGATGGTGAGGTCCTCGTTCATTTCGATTGCGAGGTTGATGGCGGAATCAATGGAGGTGTCCTTGCCGTTTACCATCTCGCACCATTCTGACATACGGATCTTCATATCGGGATACTTCTTGATGAAGGAGTTTGCAAAGTTCTTCTTAACCATTGCGTCGGACCAGTAGGAGTGGTTGTCGATCGCGGAGAGATGATTTACAAGCACCTTGTTCTGCATCATCGAGAGGCACATATCGAGAACGCCGTTGTCCTTGTTCCAGTTAACGCCTTCGGGACCGCTGATCTCAACGCCCGCGTCGAGGAGAGCGTCACGGCTCTTGAGCTCGTTGATGAACGTGGTGAGGACCTTGATCGTCTCGGTAGTGGAGTAGTGACAGCCTTCCTGACCGCCCGTCCAGCCCCACTGAGGCTCGTTTATGGGAGAAACGAACTTGATCGGCAGACCTTCCTCAACGAAGTGCTCGGCAACGTCAAGAGTATACTTTGCGAACGCTTCGTAATTTTCCTTCGCGATGTTGCTCTGCCCTTCACGGCTTGCATCCGTGTATGCCTTACCGTTGATGGTGAGGCTTTCGTGAGGGCTGTTGCAGAACATAATGATCTCATCAACGCCCATTTCGGCTGCCTTGCGCATAAACCAGACGGCATTGGCATCGCGGTCCCAATCGTATTCGCCCGTTTTCGGGTTGATGAAGCTTTGAGCACGTCTCCACTTGTCAGCAATACCGGATGTGCTCTTGCTTCCTGCATCTGCGCTTCCCGCACCGATGTTGTAGCGGTAGGAGTTGAGGCCGATACCGACTTCATCATCGAAGAGAAGCTGTGCTATGTATTCACGGACCTCGAGGCCGTCGGATTTGCGGACCTCGTCCCATCCGCCGACGTCCTGAGACCACCACGCACCGGAAGCGCCGAAGCTTTCGATTGTCTGATGTGTTTCTGCGAGGTCGAGTCTGACTGTTTTACAGTTTTCGAGTTTCACGGGTTCGTCAAGCTCCTCTTCTGTGTTGGTGCCGACGGAGTCTGTTTCGCCGACAACGGAATCTGTCGGTGTGCCGGTGTCTTCGGGAGTGCCCTGACCGCAAGCGACTACGGAAAGCAGCATAGAGGATACAATGAGTAAGATCAAAAATCGTTTCATGTTAAATCCTTAAAAAAATAAATTTAATTTTTGTGTTTTAATTGTAGCTTTTTTGTGCCGTTTTGTCAAGGCTTACTTAACGCGAAGCTGACGGGGAGAGCTTTTTTTTGCGTTCGTCCGTTCTTGTTCGGAGGTATTCGGTTGCATCTGCGTCCGATTTTTTTGCAAATTTCGTCAGCATTGCGATGCGGTAAAGCTGTGCACGGTCGCGGATGTTGGCGGATTTTTCATCGGAATCACGGAAATGAGGAGCGACGAGCAGACTTATGTGCTCGTTCCCACCGAACTGACGAGATACTGTATGGAACTTGTAAAGCTCATCGGAGCTGACTCGTCCGTTCTTGCACGAAATGAACACGGGCGTCGTGTCGCGCATAAAAATGCAGTCGAGTTCGTTGTCGGAGCTTCCTTCGCTTCCGTAAAACGAGACGGAAACGCCGCATCTCGCGTCTGTTACGCCATCTATCGAAAGTGCGAGGGAGAGGGTATAAAGCTCGAGTGCCTCACCGGATTTGAGGAAGCAGGAGTACGCAAGCGGAGATGCGCATTTATAGATGTGGCGCGATCCTGCGATGCGGATCTCGCGGATGAGTCCCGCATCGGTAAGTGCCGATACGGCACGGTTGACGTTGCGATGGCGCAGATCGTTTTCGTTGACGTAAACTGTGCGGCTGTCCTGATCGTGAACGTGGATGCGTTCCGGAACGATATCGTTCCAGTCTCTGCCGACGGAATCCTCAAGTGCGTGATAGAAAAGACGCGCCTCGCGGATGATCTCATCCCTTGACATTCCTTTCCTCAGAAGCGACGTGTACGAATCGTGCGTGATCTCGCCGCCGTACATACGGATGCACTCGTCAACGGATATTGAAAGACGCGTGCGCTCTTCGTCCGTGAAGGCACGTGCAGACGACGGTTCACCGCATTTGTACTCGATGATCTTTTCGTCCTTGAAGTCAACGCGCAGACAGCGGGTGCCGTCGGGGGCGTTTGCAAAAACGTAGCCGGCAGCAAGATAGAGTTCGGGTGTGCCCCCCTCGAGATCAAGGATCGTGTCGTTTTTACAAAATCCGAGGATCGTTTCGGAAAGAGTCGTTATATCTGAGGTTTTTGTGAGAACGCTGACGATCTTTTCGGGCATACATCCGCGAGAGTGCCAAAGACGCTTGTATTCTTCCTTGAATTTGTTGTAAACATGAGAGGAATGCTCGGGGATCAGAAAAATTACCTTTTCCGGACGGAACAGCATTACGCCGAGGGCGTTATAAAGATGCGTGCCCGGATCGTAAAGCTCGATAAGTGTATTTTTTGTTGTCGTCATCTCGATGCGGCTCCTTTTTAACGGTTCTTTATTTCATTATACTACACATCTCCGATGAAAAAAAGACGAAAATGTAAAAAACACCGCTCGGAAGAGCGGTGCTTGTGAATTTTATTTCTTTTCGGTAAGCAGGGCGAGAAATTCGGACTGCTTTACGGGAATCACGCGTGAAAATTCGTCGAACAGCACCTTTTGTGCGAGCTTATAGTAGTGCTCGTCGGTAAGTGAAAAGCGCTGTCCCGTGCCCTTGATGGAGCGATGGCGTGCGTGAAGCTCACGTACCATGCGCACGATGCGTGTTCTGTCTCCGCTGTTGATTATTTCGTGATAGCGCGCCTTGCGAAGATTCGTGCTGTCAGCCCAGATGGGTTCACCCTCGGAAAAATCGGCAAGAAGCGCACGGATCTCGTCCTCCTTCAGCATAGGGGAGATTCTGTCCGTGAGCTTGCTGTTTGCAACAGGCACGAATATTTTCGATGAACGGTCGGATTCGGGCACAAGTGCATAATAAAGCATGGGCTCGCCCGTAAGGTCAAGCTCTTCTATTCCGGCAACGCGGCAAACGCCCTCAGCACCGTATACAACAAATTCGCCAACAGAATACATCTATTCACCTCAGTAACATGATTTTTGTCGTATAATCATTATACCACGAAAAACACTTTTTGGTAATAGATAAAATTCACAAAATATTGACAATTTTTTTGAAATTTTGCGCCCGAGGGGGAATGATTTTGCGAATAAAAAGTTTTGATAATACGCTTGCCCTTGACGAATTTATGTGGTACAATCACAACGTACGAAAAAATATCGGCGTGAAAGTGCTGCCCGGGTGCTCGGTTCACGCCGGTCACTGTTTATGCCGCTTCAGCGGCGGAATGGAGCTTTTTGTGAACGAAATTGATGTTTTGAAGCGCGCCAAATACTATATGGACTCGCTTTCGTCGGGAACGAATCCCATAACGGGCGAGCCTCTTGCATATGATTGCGAGATCGCGGCAGACAATTTCTATAAATGCTTTGCTTATATCTCCGAGGTTCTTGAAAAGGAAATAAACAAGAGCGCGCATACGGATGAGTCCAGGGGAAAGAGAGTGGAATTTTATCTTTCGGATGAGGATATGGAAAAGGTGCTCATCACGGACGATCACGTGGGAATAAACACTGTTGCGGCGCGAATCAACGACGTCATAGACAGAGACGTGATGAAGGGTGTTTCGGGCGGAAAGCTTGCGGAATGCCTCGTTTCGATGGGATATCTGAAGCTTGATACGCTCCCGAACGGCAATACCGTGCGTGTTGCGTCCGATATGGGCGTTCTTGCAGGTATCGAAACGCAGAACCGTACCGACACTGTCGGCAAGGCGTATATGCAGAACGTATACAGCAAACAGATGCAGGAGTTTTTAGTCAAAAACATCAACGAAATAATGAAGCATTCCGTTCCGAAGCGCGAAAAGCCGCGTTTCGTTTATGAAACGGACGCAAGCAAGAATTATGAGCTTCCCGACGACGAAGACTATTACGGAATATAAACGAAAAACACCCGAAAGAAACGTTTCTTTCGGGTGTTTGTTTTTTTATTCTTCAATATCATCCGGGATTTCGGGATCTTCTTCAACTACGGGAGCCTTTTTTGGCTTCTTTTTACCGAATGCGTATCTGTAAAGCAGGAAAATACCGATCACGCAGGAGATGACGATGACGATTATGGAGAAATAAACGAAGAATGATTTGAGCTTCGAGTTTCCGCCCTGCGTGGTGGGCTTTGTTGTGTCGGGCTCAGTTTCGTCTGTGTCTGTACCGGATGTGCTTCCGTTTGATCCGGGATCGGACGCGTCGGGATCGTCGGGCTCGGTGATTTCCTCCGTCGTGTCGTCGGTTTCGAGCGAGAAGGGCTGCTTTTCAATGAAATCGCATCTTTCACAGGTGCGTTCGCGTTCGCCATCCTCGTCCTCGGTGGCTTCCTTGAGGATGACCCAGTCACCGAATCTGTGCGCGGAATACGCGGGGATGACCTCTTCCTCCGTCATCTCGCCGCAAACGGGACAGTAACGTCTGCGAAGACCGTCTGTTGAGCAGTCTGCTTCGGTGATGGTAGTCCAATCGCCGAATTCGTGCTTGCCTTCGATGCGGTAATTGTTGATGACGTGACCGCAATCTGTGCAGATAACACTGCCTTCACCGTCGGTGGTGCAGGTCGAGGGGGTGATGATCTGATTTTCGGCGTTTGCGTGAGGACATACGTTAAGGATCGCTTCGACGGTGATGTCCTCTGCGGGCATTTCCGCGGGGAGCGAATCCCATTCAACGAAGAGGAATCCGTCGATCTTGCCTACCTCGGGAGGCGTGATCGGCTCGCCTTCGGAATAATCGTAAGAGCCGATGGGCTCACCGTTGACGTTGAAGGTGACGGTGTAGGTCGAGGCGTCCGCCTTAAGATCGACCGTGCCCGACGAGGGCTGCGTTACACCGGGATCCTTCGAAAGGTAATACGTGAGAGTGCTTCCGTTTACGGAGAGGAAATATATGCATCCTGCCGTGACTGCCTCGTCTGTTCCGAGCTCATATACCGTTGCAACGTCACCTGTTTTTACGTTGTAGGAATAGATCTTGTATGGGGAATTGTAGTAAATGAAATCGTCGTAGGCGCCGACACCGGAATAAGCGTCGGTGTAGATGTGAGTCGTACTGCCGTCAACGGGCCATTTGTTGCTGATGTAGGCAACATCGGTGGATGACGAGGACGCAAGATCATAGAGCGCGAGGGAGAAGTTGGAGTTGTTGATCGCATACCAATCTCCGTCGGCATATACGAAGGGAGAATTTACGTTGATCCAGCAAGCGGAATCATAAAGAGTGGAGGAGCATGTGTAGTCTGCGGCCCAATCCGAATGAGTCGTTGCGGACGCATTTACTATAGCGGAATCGCTTCTGAGGAAGTTTTGGTGATTGACTCTGCCCTTAAGATCGCTTGTGGGGTCGTCCCACGTTACGTCAACGTGGTACCAATTTCCGCCGATCTTGACGATGTTCCACATGTGCTGCATAGAGCTGCTGATGGCAACGTCGCAGGAGAGACCCACCTTCTCACATGCCGCGATGTAGGCGAGGGAGTATGCGGTGCAGTTGCCCTTGCCGCTTGCGGCGGCGTCATAGACGTTTGATACGGTTGAGTCGTATCTGAGGCGGAGTGCGATCGCGTCGTGCAGATAGAGAGCCTTTTCAAGGTCGCTCCACGAGGATTTCACGCCGGAGGTGATGCCCGAAATGAAGGAGCTGTAGACGGCATCCGCCGCGGTAAGATCCACTGCGGAGATCTTGTACGAGGGGTACATTGTGGAGTCATTGTAGGAATACTCGAAGGCGCTATCGACGTAATAAAGCTCGGGCGAACGCGACGTTATCCTGTCGAAGATCTCGGAAAGCTCGTCGGGTGTGATGCTGTAGGAGGAAAGATCGATGCTTTCCTGCGAAGCCGAAAGACCCGCATAAACGGCGTTGTACGCGTCTGTGTTAAGCGCATACGCCGAGATCGAGAGCATGATGGCAAGAGATGCCACCGTGATGATATAGATCAAAGTTTTTTTCATAACGCTAAGTCCTGTTTTTACGTGTGATTTGCGGCAAAGAAGTCGGAATGTCGAAAAATGTTGTGTTTTGCCGTCTTATCGGTTATTATATCACAATATTTTTATAAAAGAAAGTATTTTGTTCGGCGGGATGGCTTTTTTATTGAAAATGACGGGATGGCGTGATATAATCGACTTGTAAAGCTTACATATTTAAGGATTAAAATGAAAATATACGATATTTCAAAGGAGATTTTTTCAACTCCCGTTTACCCCGGAGACACGGTTCCGACATATTTGCGTGCCGCGAGCTATGATGCGGGCGACGTTTACTCGCTTACGGACATAAATATATGCGCGCACTCGGCAACTCACGCCGATGCACCGTATCATTTCATAAAGGACGGAAAAACGATCGACGAAACGGATCTTCACGCATACGTCGGAGTCTGCAGAGTCGTCAGCGCGGAGGAGGGATTTTTCACCTCCGAAACGGCTCGGAAAGTTCTCGCTGAAACAGATGCACGAGTGCTCATCCGCGGCGGCATTCTCACCGCAGACGGTGCTGATGAGCTGATCCGCCGAGGCGTGCGGCTTGTCGGATGCGAGGGTGAGAGCATATCGGATCCGGATGCGCCGATGGCGGTGCATAAGCAGCTTCTCAGTCACGAGATTGCTATCGTGGAGGGACTTGATCTGTCGGGCGTGCCAGACGGAGAATTTTTCCTTGCCGCACAGCCCATAAAGCTCGGCGGAAGCGACGGTGCTCCCTGCCGCGCGATCCTTATAGAGGGAATAATCGAAACAAAATAAGCTTTTGTATAAAGAAAGAAGGCTACGGAATATGGAACTCAAACGTAAATATGCACCGATCCTTCATACGGGCTTCGGCAACACATACGATGAAAAATCGATGAAGTTGTTCGTTCGCAGTCTTGATGAGCTTGGATATTCGGGATTCTCCGCGGAGGGGAAATCCAATGCCCCTACAACGGACATCGACGGTTGGATCGACGGCTATATGAACGGGCTCAAATATGCGTGCGCGGAATCGGAAAAACGCGGCACCGACGTCTGGATCTTTGATGAGTGGGGATATCCCACGGGTACGGCGGCGGGCAAGACGATGGCGGGACATCCCGAGTGGAGAAGCAAAAAGCTCCATTGCGCCGTCGATATGATTGTTGAGGAAGGCCAGACGGTGACGGTTACAGCTCCGAAAAACCTTCTCGCGGCAGCGGCGTGGCACGTAAACAGAAATATTTTTGCATCACCCGCAGGCGGATATGAAATTATCCCCGTCGTTGACGGCAAGCTGACTTATACAGCAAAGCACAAGCGCTGCCGTTTCGTCGCGGCAAGCTGGGAATACGATAATACGCGAACCGTGGGTGTATTCGTTCACGATCCCGAGGACGATACGCAGTGTACGCTTGATCTTCTCTGCCGCGAGGCTGTCGCGAAGCTCATTTCCGTTATGCACGAGGAGTACTATCGCCGTATGCCTGAATATTTCGGCAAGACGGTGAAGGGATTTTTCTATGACGAGCCGTTTTTGTCGTTCCCGCTCCCGTATACATTCGATCTGATTGACGAATTTATCGAAAAGAAGGGCTACGATCCCACTGATAAGTTGCCGCTTATCGTCACGGGCGGCGGTGGCCGCGCGCGCGACGATTGGCGTGACGTTGCCACGACGCGAATGGCAGAGGCTTTCTTCGGCGGAATGGCGGAATGGTGCCACGAACACGGAGTCGAGCTTGTCGGTCATCAGGACCTCGATCACGACATCCGCTCGCTCAATTCCGTATCTGGCGATTTCTTCAAAAACAACAAATATAACGATTCCCCCGGAGTCGATTACATCTGGGCGCAGATCCGTCCCGATCATACCGCGGATTTCCCGCGCTTCGCGGGCTCGTTCAGACGTATGACGGGCAAGCGTCACGCGATGAGCGAAAGCTTCGCGGCGACGGGTAACTGTATGACGCCGGATTATATGCGTTGGGCTATGGAGTATCAGGCGCTTCGCGGTATCGACAGATTTTATCTTATGATAGCGGACCCCGACATCACAAACGGACACGGCTACGGCTCGCCCATCGATTTCAAGCATCCCATAAGCCGTCTTTTCGCGCGGGACGTGAACAGACGCGTGAACGTAACGAATCAGCTCCTGAACGAATCAAATCCTGCGGCAAGCGTCGCACTTTACGTGCCGCGGCGAGAGCTCGCGGACGAGTATCCGCCCGCAAGACCGAACAGAGTCAGCCTGCATCTGCCGTGGGAATGGGTGAACGAAACAGTCGATGCGTTGCTTTATGCACCCGTTGACTTTGATTATATCTGGGATGATGTGATCGTCTCTTCGACCGTACGGGACGGCGCTATATGCGTTCCGTCGGGACAAAGGATCACGACTGTGATCGTGCCTGCTGTCGGCATGCTTTCAAACGAGGTTGCCGATAAGCTCCGCGAAAGCGGAGTGCGGCTCGTCTTTGTCGGCTTTGCCGCAGACGGATTTGTGGGGTATCCCGTATGCACGCATCCCGAAAGGATCGCGGAATACGTAAAGAGTCCCGTCCGAATGAAGATCGGAAGAGTTTCGCTTACGACGCGCACGGACAAAGAGGGAGAGATGTACTTCTTCCTCAACGAATCGGAGCTCGCGTATGAATCGGAGCTCGCGTTTGAAAAGGACGGATGCATCCACGTATTTGATTTTGAATCAATGTCGTGGCTTGACGCGGACGAAGCGGAGAAGGCTCTCACGCTCGCTCCGCTTGAGTTGAAAATATATCGCGTCGCGAACGCTCCCGTCGGAGTCAAGCGCGCAAAATATACGCTCCGCGGCGAAGCTTATAATTGGAGCGCAACCAAGCCGAACGGCGAAAGAGTTGAGATGGGAGAGGCACCGTACGCCTTTGATTCCGTCGATTATACGGGCATCACGACGTACGAATGCAAGCTCACGGCGCCCGAAACGGGCGAATATGCGCTGTCGCTCGGAAGGATCTGCTATGCGGCGACGGTCACAGTTGACGGTGACGAAAACACGAAACAAAACGTCGTTTTCGCGCCGTATACGGTGAAGCTGACGCTTACGGCGGGCGATCACGACGTGAAGATCGAGGTGCTCAACGCCGATGCGGCGTCCATACTCGGCTCGCCCGAGGCAGAGGTGAAGGCAAGAGAGGAGAGACGCTTTAAGTCTATCTTTGAGAACGACCGCGATTACGTTTCCGCAGGTATTGCGGGACCTGTCACGCTCTACGGAAAGGAACGGTAGGATGAAGTACGATTTTCGCAACGCGTCTCCCGTCCGCTATGCGACGGGAACAAGCGGATTTGTCACGGAAGCGGAGCGCCGAATCGAGTCGGAGGAGCGCCTGCGCATCCCCGAACTGTCGAGCGCATTTTTTCCTCATTTCTGGCTGACGGAAACGGATTTTACAGAGCTCCGATCTGACGGGAACGGCATTTATCTCGATTCCGACGCGGATGCGGCGAAAACGGGCGTCCACGGCGCAGTTCCGCTTTTGTTCCGTGCCGAGATTCCGTCGGGCGCAGGGAATTACAGGGTAAAAATTGAAATCGATAACACCGACGGCGGAGATGAGGAAATACTCATCTTCCTCATGCGCCGCCGTCTTTATGCCAAAGAAATTTTGCGCGCGGGTGAGAGATTTGTGCGCAGCTATGATGTGAACGTGTGCGAGTTCATTCCCCGCGGCTACAGACACGAATTCGACGGAACGAGCATTGACGTTTCCGTTGTGGGTAAGCGGCCGAGTCTCACCTCCGTCGAGATAGAAAAGCTGACGGAGGAAAAAGAGATCCCGACTGTGTGGATTGCGGGAGATTCAACGCTTACGGATCAGTCGTGCGCGTACCCGTACACGCCGTCAACGTCGTACAGCGGATGGGGACAGATGCTGTCCGCGTTTCTTGAGCGCGGCATCGCCGTTTCCAATCATGCTCATTCGGGCTTGACAACGCATACGTTCCGCGCAGGCGGTCATCACGCGATAGTGAAGCGTCACATGAAAAAAGGCGACGTTTTCCTGATGCAGTTCGCGCACAATGACCAAAAAACGGACTTTCTCACAGCCGAGGGCGGATACAGAGACAGACTTATCGAGTATATAGCCGAGGCGCGTGAGGTCGGGGCGTATCCCGTCATCGTGACTCCGCTTGCGCGCAATTCGTGGCGCGGCGACGGAACGTATAACGACCTGCTTTATGATTATGACCGCGCCTGCAAGCGCGTCGGTGAGGAGTACGGAGTGCCCGTCATCGGTCTGCACGATTTTATGGTAGAGGTGATCCTTGCAGAGGGGCTTGAGTCTGCGAAGCGCTATTATTATCCCGGCGATTTTACGCACACGAACGATCCGGGAGCATATATGTGTGCGAGGTTTATTGCTCGTGAGCTTGCAAAGCTCACGGATGAGGGATATGCGAGCCTTGCGGCTCTTGTCTGCGGTGCGGACGGAGAGTGGGCAGCTCCTCACAGCGTCAAGCCGCCGTCGGCGCCTGCCGATTTCAAGGCGGCGGAAGCGGTGAAGGAGGCTCCTGCGGCAGTAGATGACAAGACTCCGCTGACGCGCGCAGAAGCCGCGGACCTGCTCATTAAGGCGGCGCACTTCTTTACTGTCAATGTCTATAACGATATGTTTACGGATATTCTCGGCCACGAATGGTATGCGGGGGCTGTCGAGTGTGCGTATCAGAACGGACTTATCCCTTCCGAACTCGCTGAAAAGGGAGGAAAATTCCGTCCCGATGAGGCGATCACCCTCGCGGATTTTGCCGTGATGGCGGCGCTTGCGTATGCGAGCAGAAATAGGCTCCCGAACGAAAAGCCGTGTCCCTTTGACGAAGCGTGTGAGAATTGGCGAAGAGCTCATATCAGGACTGCGCATGCTCTCGGACTCATCGCGGACGGAGACGATCTTTCGTCCGTCCTCACAAAGTCGCGTGCGGCAAAAGCCGTTTCCTTGATGGCACTTTGATACGAAAACGCGCTCGTTCACAAAATAACCGAACAATCGACACGAATAATTAACAAATCAGCCTCTCAAAATACGCATCAATGTATTATAATTAATTAAGAACGGGCGACAAGCCCATGTCAAGGAGAAAAGTATGGCAAAGAAAATCATATCGCTCATTATGGCGCTTCTGATTGTGCTTTCGTCCGTGTTTGTCCTCGCGTCCTGCAACGATAACGGCGGTGCCGCGGGAAATCAGGGGACGAATCAGGGTGGATCAAACAACTCCGGCGGCGGTCAGCAGTCCGGCGGCGAAGACGACGAAAACGATCCCGCAGGAAGCGATGACGCTGGGTCAACGGGACGCTACACCAATTTCGACCAGAAAACGGATTACGGCAAAAACGACACCAAGATAGAGTTCACGGACAGTAAGGTAACTGTAAGCGGCGACGGTGCGTCCGTTTCCGGCACGGTTGTAACGATCAATGCAGAGGGTACTTACGTGCTGTCCGGCTCCTGCACGGACGGTCAGGTTATCGTAGAGGTCACCGTTGAGGAAAAGGTGCATCTCGTATTCAACGGAATCAAGCTCATCTGCAAGGAATCCGCACCGGTCTACGTCAAGTCCTGCGACAAGACGACGATCACTCTTGTTGAAGGAACGACGAGCACGCTTCAGGACGGCTCGGGATATACGAATCTCAACGTTGACGGCGAGCCGAACGCTTGCCTGTTCTCCAAGGACGACCTTTCCATCAACGGCACGGGCACGCTCAACGTGTATGCAAACTACAACAACGGCATCTGCACGAAGGATGACCTCAAGATCATCAGCGGTACGATCAACGTGACTGCGAAGAATCACGGTCTGCGCGGTAACGACAGCGTGACGATCAAGGACGGCACGATCAACATCGCCTGCAAGAACGATGCGATCAAATCCTCCAAGGATACCAAGGAAGACAAGGGCTACGTCTACATAGACGGCGGCAATTTCACGATCGACGCGGGTGACGATGCATTACAGGCCCCCCTCAACATAACGGTTGTGGGCGGCAAGTTCTCCATCGACGCAGGCGGCGACGTAGTCAACTGCGACGGATCCGTTTCCGTTGCCAACGGACTTTTCGAATATTGATTTTAAGCAAAAAAGCACCCTTTTGGGTGCTTTTTTGTTTGCAAGGGACGCTCCCCTCACTGCGCGCTGTTTACATACAAATTATACTGCCGTGCGAGACGGTTCCACGTCTCAAGATCGACGTAGCTTTCGGGCGGCATCAGATTCTTCATCCGAAATCTGCGCACCGCGGCGGCTGTGCGCGAATCGTAAAAGCCCGAGAGAGGCACGTTGCCGAGTCCGTCATAGGCGAGACGGAGTGAGGAGAGCATGATCTGGATTATCAGCACAAGATCGCTCGTTTCGCCGTCACCGACAGTATATCCGAGGATCGGGGGAAACGGCGATATCGTGAGCGGCGGGCGATTTTCTTCAAGGATCCGCTCGTAGTCGTTTGCTATGTAGTCCCACGTTACGGGATCGACTGCCCCCGTGACAGGCAAACGGCGCAACGACTGATACTGCCGCACCGCCTCGCGCATTCCCTCGTCATAAATGCCGTCCTCGCCGATGAGAGGGAGATTTTTCTCCGCCTGCGAGATGAGACGAAGCATGTTTTGCAGGATCCGCACTGTGTCGCGGTCCTGCGTAATGTCAAAATTAACGTTTTCGTTCATATCAATTCTCCATTCTGTCACGACGGAACAGTCGTGTTCGGTCCTTGCGTATTCTCAGCTATGTTACCGTCGAAGATCGAACGGTATGTTGAGGTGATCGCGTTCCAGGTCGCGCTTCCGACGACTCCCGTTGACGGAAGACCGCTTCGGATCTGAAAATCCTCGACGGCGGCTGTTGTCGCCGTGTCGAAAATGCCCGTGATCTCGGGTGGAACGATCTCTGTGTAAACGGTGGCGATGAGACGCAGATATTCCTGAAGGTTGCGAATTACGTCAAGCTGCATTCCGATGCGGAGCGGATAGCCGGGATACGGCAGTGTCGTGCTCGCAAAATAATCGGGCCCGAGCGACTCGATGATGCCCTTGTAAGCGCGGTAGAGGTAATCCCACGTCTCGATATCGACGACGCCCGTCACCTCAAGCCCATATTGCGATTGGAACGACTCCACCGCGGAGCGCGTCAACGGACCGAAGACTCCGTCGATCTCGACGTAGGGGATGCTTTCGTTATAAAGCGATATGAAATTGAGAAAATACTGAAGCTCGCGCACACCCACGCCCGTGTCACCTTCGTCGAGCACCTGTGCGAACAGATTCGTTACCTCCTCGGGCGAGATGCCTTCGGATGCGAGGTCGTTCAGACGTTTGACGGCGGCGTAAACGCGCTGGATCGAGTACCAGGTGGATCTGCCTACGAGCCCGTCTACGGTGAGATTGAATATCGATTGAAATTCGCGCACCGCGCGCTCCGTTTCGTCACCGAAAATGCCGTCGACGGGGTTTATTTTCGGTATCGCAGGGTAGTTTTTCGATATTCTGTTCAGTTTGATCTGTATCTGCGCGACCTCGTTGCCCGAGCTTCCGTAACGCAGAACGACGTCGGGGACGGGATCCTCGATGCCCTGCACGGGCGCGTTTACCACGATCTCTATGTCGTCGCCGTAGTAGTATTTCAGTATATCGACGGAATTGAGTCCGTCGTTTGCGAGGGAGACCGTGCCCCACTGCGACAAGCCGTCGCATACAGACGTCGTGCCGTTGCAGTATTGCGTGAAATACGGCTCGATCGTACCGACTTTGCGGACGTAATTGTTGAAGATGTCGTCCACGATCTCGCTTATGTTTTCGTAGACGTCGCGCCCCGCGACAAAGGATTGATCTCTGGAGGTGTCGTTTGTGATGTTGAAGGAGTATCCGCGGCTGCGATAGTAGTTGGTGTAGACTCTGTTGAGCGCAAACGAGATTATTGCTAAGATGTTAGCGCGCAGAGCGGACTCGGGCCACGTCGGATATATCTCGCTTGATGCGACGTTTTTTATGTAGTAGGGGAAGTCCACCGTGACGTTTTCCGCGGCGGCATCGGGCGGACCGAGATGCACCGTGATCGTCTCGGGGACGTACGGTAAGATCAGGGTGCCGTTTGTCACAGGTTCTCCTCTTCGTTTTCGTCTACGTAAATGGAATTGTCGCGATAAAACGTGCTCGGTAAGGCTTCGGACAGCGGGATCAGATCATTGCTCTGGATCGCGGTGACTCCCGAAAACATCTGCACGCCAATGTCGGTCACGGGATAGAAGCCTTCCTTGACGATCTCGATGTTGTAAAGCGAGTACGGGAGTGGAGGCGCAGGGATCTCTCCGTTAGAGGGGGAGAGCGACAGATCACGCGGCGGCGCGGGGAGCGCGATCTTCGGCGTTCTGCCGCTTTTGTCCGTCGTCAGCACCGCATACGGCGCGAGCTGACCGGGGGTGGCGTAATTGATCGTCACGAGCGCGTCCCCGATAGGGATCGCACCGCGCGCGGTGTAAACGGTGACAATGAGATAGCCCGATTCCGTGTAACCCTCGGGCGGGGATTCGTTCATAAAAACATAATCGCCTTCGTTCATATAGAGCCTCACTTTCGCACTTTTTGTGTCTACGCTTTATGATATGCGCGAGGACGGCAAATGTTAAAAAAAGGAAGAAAATCCTTGACGGAGAGCGCTTTGTTGTGTATAATGATTATGGAGGGGACTCGAAATGGCGAAAAAACGTCAAAATTCACAGTTCTTATCCAAAATATTATTTTTATGGAGGCTTTGTTATGAAGTTCAGACTAACAGCTATCGCACTCGTACTTTGCCTGCTTATTCTATCGCTTTGCATAATATCTTGCGACATGCCCAACAATCAAGCACCAAATGACATTGATTCGGACGCTTGCGAGATTGAAACACCCGATGTTCCCGAAGCAAATAATGCTTCCGACAAAGTTCTTCCTGTGATAAGTGTCTCTGCTCCGTATCACGGTGAAGGCAGCGATTACGAAAACATCTATGTAACTCTTGAAAAATCATCGTATACGGCAACGGAGGAAATAAGAATAACTGTCGGAAACAAAAGCAGTAAGCCTTTCAGCCTGTGCAAAGTTCCGATCATTCAGAAATTAAACACATCTACAGGTGAGTGGACGGCAGTGGAAGAGCGCGACACTGTTCAGTCGATATTGACGACCGTGACTTCCCAAAGCACCGATATTTATTTTAACCCCCAAAGCGTAAGCGAACCGCTGACAGCCGGAACTTACAGATTTATCATCTGTTTCCCGAATCACTACATTGTTTCCCCCGAATTCACGCTCACGGAAGAATAAACAAAAAATCCCTTGCCGGGTGGCAAGGGATTTTTCTTTTGTATATTCGAGAATTAAAGTTCTGCGAAGTACTTGATGGTGCGAACCATCTGGCTGGTGTAGGAGTTCTCGTTGTCGTACCAAGAAACAACCTGTACCTGAGAGGTGCCGTTTTCGAGGTTGATAACCATGGTCTGGGTTGCATCGAAGAGGGAGCCGTAACGCATACCGATGATATCGGAGGAAACGATCTGTTCTTCGGTGTAGCCGTAGGAATCGTTAGCAGCAGCCTTCATTGCAGCGTTAACTTCTGCAACGGAAACGTGGCCCTTAACGATAGCGTTGAGCATAGTGGTAGAACCTGTGGGAGTGGGAACTCTCTGAGCAGCGCCGATGAGCTTGCCGTTGAGCTCGGGGATTACGAGACCGATAGCCTTAGCAGCGCCTGTGGAGTTGGGAACGATGTTAGCAGCGCCTGCTCTTGCACGGCGGAGGTCACCCTTTCTGTGGGGGCCGTCGAGGATCATCTGGTCGCCGGTGTAAGCGTGGATTGTGCACATGATACCGGACTCGATGGGAGCGAGGTCGTTGAGAGCCTTAGCCATGGGAGCGAGGCAGTTGGTGGTGCAGGAAGCAGCAGAGATGATGGTGTCTTCCTTAGTAAGGGTGTTTTCGTTTACGCTGTATACGATAGTGGGCAGATCGTTACCTGCGGGAGCAGAGATAACAACCTTCTTAGCGCCTGCGTCGATGTGAGCCTGGGACTTAGCCTTAGAGGTGTAGAAACCGGTGCACTCGAGAACAACGTCAACGCCGAGTTCGCCCCAAGGAAGGTTAACAGCGTCCTTTTCAGCGTAGATCTTGAGGGTCTGACCGTCTACGGTGATGGTGCCTGCTTCGTCGTCTGCTTCTACGGAGTGAAGGTTTTCACCGATCTTGCCGCAGTAGCCGCCCTGAGCGGTGTCATACTTGAGAAGATGAGCGAGCATAGAGGGCTTGGTGAGGTCGTTGATAGCAACTATTTCATAACCTTCTGCGCCGAACATCTGACGGAATGCGAGACGGCCGATACGACCGAAACCGTTAATGGCAACTTTTACTGACATGATTGAATCCTCCATGTATAAATAAAATTATTGATTCGTGGTTTGCCAATTTATATTTTATCTTAATTCTCGAAAAATTACAAGAGGAAAAACGCGATTTTTCAATTATTGTTCGGGATTTTTTCAAATATCTCCGAAACGAACAAATATAAACGGCGGATAATTGTCCGAAATTGTGATGTTTTACGGACGAGAGAGGCGTTTTTCGCGGATCACAGCGCACCCGAAGCGGCAAACTGAGGCGATCCTGCCTATCCGAGAAGGACGGCTGAGAGATCGGTACAGCCATTCAAGCCCGTGGTCGCGGAAAAATCGCGGAGCGCGGCGAATCTTGCCGGACCATACGTCAAAGCTGCCGCCGAGACCGATCGCGCACGCAACGCCCGCATTTGCGAGCTCGTCCGCGTTATTGTGGATCCATTTCTCCTGCGTGGGGGCGCCGAAGCAAACCAAGAGCAGCTTCGCACCTGACTCACCGATCAGACGGAGCACAGCGTCGCTATCGGCGCCGCTTTTGTCAAAATAACCGTGATGCACGCCTGCCACGTTGAGCGACGGGATGCGCAAACGTATACGCTTTGCCGCTTTCTCCGCGATCCCTTCCGCACCGCCGAGAAAGTAGACGGGGATCCCGTCCTCTGCGGCGCGTTCGAGCAGTTTTGATCCAAGCTCGATCCCTGCGACGCGCACTGACAGCGGCGTGCCGAGGATACGTGACGCTTTGACGATACCGATTCCGTCGGGAACGGACAGAGAGGCTGATGCGAAAATGCCGTAAAGCGAGCCCGTTTTGTCGCGCCGACAGAGCTCCACAATATCCGCATTCGGTGTATAGACGGACGCGAAGCCCGCGTCCGTCTTGATGTGATCTGTTATGAGACGCAGTGCGGAATCGAGCGTGACGTTGTCGAATCCGACGCCGAGAACGTTGATCCTGCCTGAGTCAGATAATCTTAAAGTCCGCAAAATTCGGAGATCTCCGTCTTGTATGACGCGATCTTTGCATCAGCGGCTTCGCGTGTCTCATCACCGACGAGATAGTAGATCTTGATCTTGGGCTCTGTGCCGGACGGACGTGCAACGATTACGTCACCGTCCTCAAGCTCAAAATACATTACGTTGGATGAGGGAAGTCCCGTGGGCTCGACCTTGCCCGTAGCAAGCTCTGTGATGGTGCCCGCCTGATAGTCACGGACGTGAGTTACAGCCTTGCCGGAAACGGACGTGGGATACTCGGTGCGCATTTTTTGCATAATACCCGCGATCTTTTCAAGACCGTCAAGACCGCTCATCGTGATGCTGTCAGTTGATTCACGGTAGAAGCCGTAGCGTGCGTACAGACCGTCAAGCGCATCTGCAAGCGTCATTCCGCGAGCGGCGTAGAACGCGGTCATTTCACAGATAAGCATAGTTGCAACGACTGCATCCTTGTCGCGTGCGTAGGTTCCCTTCAGGTAGCCGTAGCTTTCCTCAAATCCGAGAAGGAAGCTGCCGTGGCCGGACTCTTCGCTCTTTTTTATGACCTCACCGATGAATTTGAAGCCGGTGAGAACGTTGTGAAGCGTGATGCCGTTTTCCGCGCAGATCTTCGACACCATTTCAGTCGAAACGATCGTTTTGACAGCGTAAGGCTCGGAGGGCATTGCGCCGCGCTCGTTGTATGCGGTGATGATGTAATCGAGAAGGAGCGCGCCCATCTGGTTGCCGCTGATGTTGATGAACTCGCCGTTTGCAGCCTTTATCATAACGCCGACGCGGTCGCAGTCGGGGTCTGTTGCGACGATGAGATCGGAGCCGACCTCCTTGGCCAGAGCAAGACCGCGGGTGAACGCTTCCTTGAATTCGGGGTTGGGATTCTTGATGCCGGGGAAACGTCCGTCGGGGGTCATTTCCTCTGTGACGGGAGTCAGATGCTTCAGACCGATGCGGGAGATGACCTCGGGAACGAGCTTGTAGCCTGCGCCGTAAAGGGGAGTATAGACGATTTTAAGTGAATCGGCAACCTTTTCGATCGCATCGAGATTGACAGCCTGCTCAAGCACGCACGCGAGATAAGCCTCGTCCGTTTCCTTGCCGATGACGGTAAGAAGCGGGCTGTTTGCGGCCTCGGAGAAGTCCATGCGCTTCACGTCCTCGAATATGTCTACCTTTGCCATGGATGCGGCAACGGCGGCTGCGTGATCGGGCGGAAGCTGTGCGCCGTCCTCCCAGTAAGCCTTGTAGCCGTTATATTCGGAGGGGTTATGGGATGCTGTGATGTTGATTCCCGCGATGCACTTGTGATAACGGAGCGCAAAGGAGAGGGTGGGAGTCGGACGCAGACTGTCGAAAAGGAATACTCTGATTCCGTTTGCGACGAGCACGGCAGCGGACGTCTCCGCGAAAAGACGCGAGTTGATTCTCGAGTCGTAGGCGATGGCAACGCCGCGGTCCGCAGCGCCGCAATCGAGGATGAGGTCTGCAAGTCCCTGCGTTGCGTGAGCGACTGTGTAGACGTTCATTCTGTTCGTTCCTGCTGCCATAGTGCCGCGAAGTCCCGCTGTACCGAACGAGAGATAGGACACGAAACGGGATTTGATCTCGTTTTCGTCGTCTGCGATGGCGCGGAGCTCGGCCTTGTATCCCTCGTCAACGACGGGAGAGGCGAGCCATTTTTCATACGCTGTTTTGATGTAGTTGTCCATAGTTTTCCTCCGGAAAAATTATGTATTTGCTTTGTTTTTTTCGATAATTATGGATACCTCGCCCGATGAAAGCGCGGTGAGCGTGCCGTCCCGACCGCGCACAATCAACTCGCAGGCTTCGTTTACGTCAACGGCGACGGCGGAGACGTCCGGCGTGCCGTCGAAGCGATGCACGATGACGGGCGCACCGAGATGTACGAGACGCGGTCTGTACTCGGTGTGTACATCCGCGATTGCGGGCAGACGGCGAAAAAATCCGTTCACTGTCTGCGATATGATCTCGCTTGCGTCGAAGACGCCTTTCGTTACGCGCGAAAGCGAGGTTGCGATGTCGGGAAAATCTGTATTGACGGCGTTGATGCCGATTCCGACTATGATGTGAGTCTCATCTCCGACGGTGAGCGCCTCTGAGAGAATGCCGCCGAGCTTTTTTTCGTCTGCGATGATGTCGTTGACCCATTTGAGCCCTGCGTTGATGCCGTACAGATCCGTAAGAGCCGATGTGACGGCGACGCCTGCGAGCGGCGTGACGAGGCGAGCCTCGTGTGGCGCGCGGTGCGCGGGCATTGTAAAGCTGAAGCTGAAGTAGATGCCGCCGTGCTCGGAAAAGAAGGCTCTGCCGAGTCTGCCCTTGCCTGAGGTCTGGGAAAGTGCGGCTATGATGCGTCGATCGGTGTGACCGCTTTTTATCAGATCGGAAAGTGCGGTGTTTGTGGACGGGATCGACTCAACGACGGTGACAGGCAGCGACGTCAAAGACATTATTGCGTCGGCGTTTGCGGGAATGAAGGAGAGTTTTTCTTTTTTCATTCCGTCACCGCGTCGTAAATCCCCGTCAGAGTGAATCGGGGATGGAAAAGATTCAAATAAAGGATGAAGGATTTGAAGCTTCCGCCGAGAATAAATGTGAAACTGAAGATCTCACCGTTGCGTTCTGACGGTGCGGACGACACCTCACAAAGACCGTGACCGAGCGCCTCTGCCGCTTTTGCGAGCGAGAGGGCGGTCGCTCCGTCGCAGGGGACGGAAAGCTCAATGCGTGACGGAGATGGCGAGATCGGATGGCTGTTTCGCTTACAGAGCGCGTAGCGCATCACGTTTTCGACAGACTCTACGGTGACAGTTGCCGAGATCTTGAGTCCGTACACGTCGATCATGCGGTAAAACGAGCGCAATCTGCCGTCCGTGCCGCTCACAATGGGAAGGATGCAGTAGCCTGCATCTCCGTCGAGCACGGCGTCACAAGCGGAGGAGATCCTGCTTGTGTGTACTGCTGAAAGATGAAAATGGCGAGCGAAGGCTTCAAATGCGGCGTCGGCTCCGCTTCCGGAAACGAACGACGCAGATGCAGGCACGGAATCGTACTCCGGGAAAAGCAATGAATCCTTGACCTCACCGAAGCGTTTTTCGTAAACGTCGGTAAGGAAACGTGCGAAAATGCCGCCGGAGGCGCCGTTCCCTACAAGTCCGATCGCGGCTTTGAGCGATGATGACAACGCGGCTCCGCCGTATCCGTCGGCGGAGAAAAGCTCACCGACGGAGTCGCCTTCGTCGATCAGCGCGAGACGCGCAAGCTCTTTGATGTAGCCTTTTTTTACTGTTTCCGAGCGCAAAAGCTCCTCGGATGCGTCGGAAAGTCCGCGCGCGATGATGTCTGTGTCTGTGGTCTTCACGGCACGGACCTCCTTTCGGTTGATTTTATATGCGGGAGAGAATGTCGTAGCTTTCGGCGAGAAATTGCTTCATTTCATCTGCCGACAGCTCTCGCTTTGAGAGCCGCGCAAGCGACCAGATGTGCTTCGCCACAGTTTCGGAGACGTCTGTGTCGGGCTTGGCGGCGAGCTTTTGAATGAGCTCGTTTTCGAGATTGACCGTGAGTGACAGATCCTTCTTTGCGCCGATGCTGTCCGCCATGCCGTACAGACGCATCATGTCGTTCATACGGCGGGATTGCTCGTTTTCGATTATAACTGCGGGAGTTTTTGCGTCGCGCAGATGCTGGAACTCAACCGTAAGCGCTTCGTTTCCCGAAACGCGCTTGAAAAGCGCTTCAAGTGAGTCTGTGCCGCTCACCTCAGCAGCGTTTTCTACCTTGAGCACGTCGTCGATTCCTGCGTCAACGCGCATAAATTTGCAGTTTTTATCCGCTTCGAGAAGCGAGATGAATTGCGTGTCGATGACGGAAGAGAGATGCACGACCTTGATGCCCTCTGCCTCGTATGCGGAGATGTACTGCGCCTCTGCGATCTTGCTGTTGCAGTAGTAGATCTTGCCGTCGTGTCTTTCCTTTGCAGCGTCGAGGTATTCGTCGATTGTAACGTGCTCGCCCGAGGTCGTGGGAAGAAGCACAACACCCTTGACTCTGTCGTAGAATTTACGGTCTCGGATGCAGCCGTATTCAACGAAGGTCTTGATGTCGTCCCAAATCTCGCAGTAGCGCTCGTGTTCATTGTTGAAAAGCGCTGTCAGCTTGTCTGCGACCTTCTTTGTGATGTGCGCGGAGACCTTGGAAACGTAGCTGTTGTTCTGCAGATAGCTGCGCGATACGTTCAAAGGAAGCTCGGGGCAGTCAAGCACGCCACGGAGCATAAGAAGATATTCGGGGATGACTTCCTTGATGTTGTCCGCGACGAATACCTGATTATAGTAGAGCTTGACCTGGCCTTCAAGACTCTCGTATTCGTTTGTGATCCTCGGGAAATAGAGGATGCCCTTGAAGTTGAGGGGATAATCAGCGGAGATGTGAATGTGGAAAAGAGGCTCGCGGTAGTCGGAGAACACCTTGTGGTAGAAATTTTTGTAGTCCTCGTCAGTGCATTCGGAGGGGGATTTCTGCCAGAGGGGAGTTACGTCGTTTACGGGAGAGTTGCCGTGACATTCGCAGTCACATTCGTGATCCTCGTCGTGATCGTGACCGCAGTCACATTCGTGGCCCTCGCCGTCCGAAAAATAGATCGGAACGGGTAAAAACGAGCAGTATTTGTCAAGGATCTCTCGGATCTTTGATGCGGAAAGGAACTCTTTTTCGGCGTCTGTGATGTGCATCACGACGGAGGTGCCGCGTCCGCAGTCCTCGTCGGGTGCTGAAATCTCGTATTCGCCGGCTTCTGTGCAGACCCACTTGACGGCGGGCGCTCCGGTGTATGATTTAGTGATGACGTCAACGGTGTCACTGACCATAAACGAGCTGTAGAAGCCGAGTCCGAAGTGACCGATGATGCCGTCTCCTCCACCCTCGCCTTCGTATTTTTCGATAAATTCAAGCGCGCCGGACAGAGCGATGCGGCAGATGTATCTGTCGAGCTCGTCCTCAGTCATACCGATGCCGTTGTCGCGGACCGTGAGCGTGCCCGCATCCGCGTCAAGAATGATGTCGATGCGGAATGCGTCCTCGTCAATTCCGGATATTTCACCAAGCGAGGAAAGACGGCGCAGCTTTGTGACGGCGTCGCAGGCATTTGATACGATCTCGCGCAGGAAGATCTCTTTTTCGGAATAAAGCCATTTTTTAATGATCGGGAAGATATGCTCCGTCTGTACGGAGATACCGCCGCGTTTTGCGTTTTCAGACATTTGTTTTACCTCTCGGGGGAGATTTTTGCTTAATATATTAAGGGCAGATCACCCTTATACTCCATAGTAAATTATATATCCGCGTCCGCGCATTGTCAAGACGAAGAAGCGTTAAAACGTCAAAGGAGAAAACCACGCTTGCAAAAACGCTTTCGATGTGGTATACTGTACCTCACGGATGTAGTATTGACGCAAAAAAGGCGAGTTGAGTCACTGCGTCCGCGAAAAATGAATACGCCTCCATAGTTAAATGGATATAATAGCCCCCTCCTAAGGGGTAGTTATGGGTTCGATTCCCGTTGGGGGTGAAGAAAAAGCCTGACGCATCTGCGTCAGGCTTTTTGCTTTTTCAAAAGAATCTTTCAATAATTGTGACGTATTTTTCGGGGACAGTATACAGTGCTACAGATACTGTTCCGTCATCGGGAGAATAATTTATCGAGAGATGCAGCACACCGTCGATCTTTACAAAAGAGCCGCAATAAATTGCTGCGACCGGGCAATCCTCGTAGCCGACGTGTAACGATCTTGATGTGAGGTTTCTGTATTCGCTCTCGGTCAATTCCAAGGAGAGATCTTCTTTTGCGGACGCGAGAATGTCGGCAACGGCGTTGTAAAGGTCGTCGTTTTTGTCGGTCAACTTGCTTTTTTCGACAATGTTGTGATTGATCGCCACGGACGTGATCTCGCCCTCGGTCGGCGGCTCATAATCATTTCGGACAAGATAACACTGATCGAGTAAACTACGCACGATGACGTAATTTCTGTCGCGGTCGCCTTTTACAACACTTACCGTGAGACCGTCTTTTGTCTGCGCTACCGCCTTTGCTTCATCGTATACGAAGCCTTCAACGGGGACGTAGTGATTGCCTTTCCAATAAAGATCACCGCCGAAGCTGCCCTCGGCACTTGTGTCGAAAAGGAACAGGGAACGACCTGTAAACGTCCACACCCATCCGTCAACGAAAACAGCAACGACCGTAACGGTCAAAAGGATCGCCAATGCGCCGACGATCTTATTTCGAAGAGACCGTCTGCGAGCATTTTTCGCAGCTTGTTCTTCTTCCGTCAGAAATACGCCTTTCATCACTTCTTATCTAAGATCGGAGTGTCGCAGAATTCGACGGTGGGGTCGCCCGTGAGTCCGTCGCCCTCGAACACGACGATTTCATTTTTGCCTTTCTTAAGGAGTGAAGCGGGGATGTAGAGGGTGACCTGCGGACCGATCTCCCAATAGCGTCCGATGTTGTAGCCGTTGACGAGAACGAAGCCTTTTTTGAAGCTGTCGAGCTTGAGGAACGTGTCTGCGGGCTCGTCGATCTCGATAAAGCCGCGGTGGAACGCGGATTTTTCATACGGCATCTCGTCCGTGTATTCGACAAGATCGAGATTATCCATCGGGAGCGTGTAAACATCCCAGCCGAAGTGGATCTTGCCGCCGAGCAGGCAGCGTCCCGCGATGCCCTTCTTGCGCATCATCTTCGGGCCGAAGTTGCAGCGTCCCATGTTCTCGCAAAGAACGGTCAAAACGTCGCCGGCTTTAGCGGAGATCTTGATCTCGAGCTTCGGATCGTTGACGTAAACGACGCCGACGAGGTCGCGGTTGACGTAGATCTGGGCGCGGTCTCCGAGACTTTCAAAGGAGAGGGTGGTGTTATTGTAATCGCGGTTGAGGACAGTACGGTACGCGATGTAGCCGTAGCCCTGGCCGTATTTTTCCATGCAGAGCGGAACGTCGGAGTGAACGGGAGACGCGAGCTTTCCGACCGTGTCGAAGAATCCTGCGTGCTCTGTCAGAGTGAGCTTGCCGAAGGCGCGCTTTGTTCTGTTGCCGGGAACCTCGGGCAGCGGATGATCTATGTACTTTTTGATGACCTCGCGGACTGCGTAATATTTGGGAGTTACGTCGCCGCATTCGGACAGAAGAGCGTCGTAATCGTAGCTTGTTACATCGGGAGCGAAGGTTTCGTAATGGTTTGCGCCTGATGTGAAGCCGAAGTTGGTGCCGCCGATGAACATATAGATGTTGAGGCCGCCGCGCTTGAGCATATCATCAACTACGCCCGCGTATTTTTCCGCGTCGGTGGTGTGATGCTCCGCATCGCCCCACGCGTCGAACCAGCCGTTCCACATTTCCATGCAGACCTTGGGTGCGTCGGGGAAAAGCACGTCGTGCGCGCGGAAATTTTCCTCGACGCGGCTTCCGAAGTTGAGCGTAGGCAGACAGCCCTCGATGTGACCGTCGAGAAGGTCGCTCATGCTTGTTCCGTCCGAGGTGAACAGCGGTACGTCGATACCGCGGCGGATGTAGCCGTCGCGCAGATATTTGAGATATTCCTTGTCGTCGCCGTAGTAGCCGTACTCGTTTTCGCACTGAAGCATAATAACGGGACCGCCGTTTGTAGAGAGCAGGGGGCGAACCTCTGCGAGCAGATGATCGAGGTAACGGTCAAAATGCTTGATGTATACGGGGTTGGAGCATCTGATCTCGATTCCCTCGTCTGCCTGGATCCACCACGGCAGACCGCCGAACTCCCATTCCGCACAGATGTAGGGACCGGGTCTGACGATGACCATAAGTCCTGCCGCCTCGGCTGTCTTTATGAAGCGTGCGATGTCGAGATTTCCCGTGAAATCATATTCGCCGGGCTTCTTTTCATGCATATTCCACGCACAGTAGGTTTCAACACAGTTACAGCCCATCGCAGCCATCTTTTCAAAAATGTCGGACCACGTGTCGGGCATATTGCGGAAGTAATGAACGGCGCCTGAGATGAGCTTGATCGGCTTGCCGTCCTTTATAAACTGATTTTTTACGATTTCGAATGTCATATTACGCATTTCCTTTCGGAGTCGTTTTTTACTGTGTCAATTATACACTAAATCGGAGGTGTAAGTCAACCGATTAGAAAGTTTCTTCGGCAGAGAGATGATTTTTTTGCCGATATTATGGATTCCGAACGGTTTTTCTGTTATACTTAAATTGAAGAATTTTACCGCACGGAAGTGCGGCTTCTCGGATTTCGAAATTATATTTGAAACGGAGATCGTTTATGAAATCGCTCAAGCATTTATATAAGATCGGTCACGGACCGTCAAGCTCACATTCGATGGGACCCGCATACGCTGCTGAGGAATTCCGACACCGTAATCCGGACGCGGACTTTATCAAGGTCACCCTCTATGGCTCTCTTGCGAAAACGGGTAAAGGACATCATACCGATTATGCAGTGATGTCCGCGCTTGAAGGCGTTGAGGCGGAGGTCGTTTTTGACACCGTGACGGAGGATATCCCTCACGAAAACACGCTTGATTTCACAGCTTATAAAAACGGAAAAGCGATATCCGCGACAAGATTTCTCTCTGTAGGAGGCGGTGACATAGAGATACCGGGCGAGCCGCCCGTCGTGCCGTCCGACGTCTATCCGGAAAACAAATTTTCCGACATCGCGGAATACTGCAAGACGCATACAATGCGCCTGTCCGATTACGTCTATCTTCACGAGGGCGAGGAGATCAAGAAGCATCTTGCCGAGGTCTGGCAGACAATGAAGGATGCGATCTCGCGCGGACTGCGCACGTCGGGAGTGCTTGAGGGTGGACTCGGCGTTGAAAGAAAGGCGCAGTTCCTTTTCAATCAGCGTCACATCGACGAGAGCAAAACAACGCGCGAAAACAGACTCGTTTGCTCGTATGCATTTGCCGTCGCGGAGGAAAATGCCTCGGGTGGCATAGTTGCGACAGCGCCTACGTGCGGCGCCGCAGGCGTAATGCCCGCCGCGCTCAAATATATGCAGGAAATGAAGGGCTTCACGGACGATGAGATCATAGATGCGCTTGCTGTCGGAGGTCTTGTCGGAAATATAGTCAAAACGAATGCGTCCGTTTCGGGCGCCGAATGCGGATGTCAGGCGGAGATCGGCACAGCTACGTCGATGACGGCGGCGGCACTCGCCGAGCTTCACGGAATGGGCATCGATCAGATCGAATACGCCGCCGAGGTCGCAATGGAGCATCTGCTCGGACTTACCTGCGACCCGATCTGCGGACTTGTGCAGATTCCGTGCATCGAAAGATGCGCAGTTGCGTCGATGCGTGCCATCAACGCGCTCTCGCTCGCGAATTTCCTTTCGGGAACGAGAAAGATATCCTTCGACCTTGTAGTGCATACGATGTATGAGACGGGTAAGGACATGAAGGCCCTCTACCGCGAGACTGCGGAGGGCGGTCTTGCAAAGCATTATAAATAAGAGTGTGGAACGGAGGAACTGTGATGAAAGAGTTTCGTATGCGCTTTCCCGGCGGGAAGCAGAAGACTTTTACGATGAGCTACGATGACGGAGTTGAGCAGGATATAAGACTTATCGAGCTGATGCGACGTCACGGGGTCAAGTGCACCTTCAATCTGAGCTCGGGTGAATATCCGCCAGAGGGACATAAATGGCCCGAGGGGCAGGTTCATCGCCGTATGCCGCTTTCCGAATGCAAGAGCGTTTATGTCGGAGATGATATCGAGGTCGCGATCCATGGCACTCACCATCCTCATTGGAATTCACAACCCGCGCCGCTTGCGATGTGGGACATCATAAACGACCGCCGAGTGCTTGAAGCGCAGTACGGCGGTATCATCCGCGGAGGAGCTTATCCCTTCGGATCGTTCAACGATACGGCAGTCGAGCTTCTGCGTCTTGCAGGCATCAAATACTGCCGCACGGTCATATCGAGTCACAGCTTCGATATGCCTCGCGATTGGCTCAGGCTTGAGGCTACCTGCCATCACCGAGACGCAAGACTGAATGAGCTTGCGGACAGATTCATCGCGCTCGACCGCCCGAGAGCGGAGCCGATGATGTTTTATCTGTGGGGCCACGCGTATGAATTTGAGGGCGCGGATAACTGGTACGTTATTGAGGAGCTGCTCGAAAAGATCGGCGGCAGAGACGATATCTGGTACGCGACAAACATCGAGATATGTGATTATCACGAGGCGTTCGGCAGACTTTATTTCTCCGCTGACGGTACGTCGGTACATAACCCCACTGCAATCGATCTTTGGGGAACTGACGGCGAAAAAACAGTTATGATCCCGTCGGGCGCGACTGTTTTACTCAAGTAATGAAGCAAAAGATCACGTTTGACTCGCCCGTTTCGGCGCTTTCGGGAGTTGCCGAGGGCGGAGCGAGAGAAAAACAGCTGTTCAAACTCGGAATTTATACAGTAGGCGATCTGCTGTCGCATTATCCGAGAGCATACGAGGACCGCGGTGACGTCAGAAGCATCGCGGACGAGCCGGAGGGGGAGCCGCATGCATACGTCTTGACAGTCGTGACGGCGGCTTCGATCACGACTCCTCGCAGAGGAATGACGATACTGAAATTCCGCGCCGCGGACGATTCGGGTACGGCAGAGGTCTGCTTTTTCAATCGGCATTACCTCAAAGCCTCCTTTCCCGTCGGGGCGCGGACGCGTTTCTACGGCAAAACGGTGCGCGAGCGCAACGGAATAAAGCTGTATTCGCCTGCGTTTGAGGCTGTCGGTGCGGAGCTTGCCTCGCTTGTTCCTATATACAGAACGACAGAAGGACTTTCGCGCAAAATCCTTGTGTCGCTTATCAAAAAAGCGTCGGACGCGCTTTTGCCGTCCGTGCGCGACTATCTTCCCGATGAAATACGCCGCGAGCGCGAACTGTCCACGCTCCGCTACGCGTATGAACATATACACTCGCCTGAGTCTGCGGACGCTCTTGAGCGCGCAAGACGCAGACTCATATACGATGAATTTTTCCTCTTTGCCGTCCGTATGCGGCTTGCACGCGACGAAATGCATCATGGCAGTACGGTGCCGTTTGAGAGGGTGGATCTGTCGCCGTATACGTCCTCGCTCGGATACGAGCTTACGGGCGCGCAAAAACGTGCGATCGCGGACATCGCCTCCGATCTTTCGTCGGATACGCCGATGTGCCGTATCGTCGTCGGTGACGTCGGATGCGGCAAGACGGCGGTTGCCGCCGCGTCTGCGTATATCACGGCGAAAAACGGCAGACAGTGCGTGCTTATGGCACCGACGGAGATCCTTGCACGTCAGCATTATGCGGATCTCTCCGAGACGCTCGGCGCGCTCGGACTCAAGGTGTCGCTTCTCGTAGGATCGATGAAGGCGGCGGAAAAGCGCGCGGCGCTTGCCTCTGCCACGGCAACGGGCGCGGACAGAGCCGATCTCGTCATCGGTACGCACGCGCTTATCGAGGACGGAGTCGGATTTGACTCGCTCGGACTCGTGATTACAGATGAGCAGCACCGATTCGGTGCGATGCAAAGGGCAAAGCTTGCCGAAAAGGGCGGCGACTGCGTGAATACGCTCGTTATGAGTGCGACTCCTATACCGCGTACACTGTCTCTTGTTATGTACGGCGATCTCGACATCTCCGTTATCGACGAGATGCCTCCCGGACGGCAAACTGTCGATACGTTTGTCGTTGACGAAAGCTACCGCCCGAGGCTTTACGCCTTTATGCGCAAGCAGATCGAAAACGGCAATCAGGTATACGTCGTCTGTCCCGCTGTCGGCACGGATGAGGACGCGGACGAGTACCGCGATCCCGACGAGCCTACACTTAAAGCAGCAACGGAATACGCGAAGGAGCTTTCCGAGTCCGTTTTTCCCGATATAAAGGTCGGATTCGTTCACGGAAAGATGAAGGGCGCGGATAAGGACTCGGTGATGAGGGATTTTGCCTCCGGCGAGATAAAGATCCTCGTCTCAACGACTGTTATCGAGGTCGGAGTAAACGTGCCGAATGCAACGTTGATGGTGGTGGAGAACGCGGAGCGATTCGGTCTGTCACAGCTTCATCAGCTTCGCGGACGTGTCGGCAGAGGCAGGGATAAATCATACTGCGTGCTCGTCTCAAAATCAGCGAATGCAGAGGGAACGCCTGCCTACGAGCGTCTTATGACTATGAAAAAGGAGCATAACGGCTTCATGATCGCGGAGAAGGACCTCGCACTGCGCGGTCCGGGCGATTTTTTGCCTCAAAACGGAAGCGTCCGCCAAAGCGGAAGCGTCTCGTTCTGCCTCGCACGGCTCGAGGATGAGGACGGAATGCTTTGGCTGAAGCGTGCGTTTGCGGATGCATCGGAGCTGCTTGATGCTCCCGACGCATTGACGCGTCCCGAAAATGCAGAGCTTCTGCGCCGTGTTGCTCACACGGAGCACGACCGCTCGACAATATCGTAAAAATAAAGGATTTTCCAAGTGATTACTGTGTTTTTTTGTCAACCGAGCGAGGTGGCGGACCGTGAGATCGGATTTTCTGTCATTGTCACTCGGTATGAGGGTAAATGGGTGTTCTCGCGTCATCGGGAAAGAGTGACGTGGGAGGTGCCGGGCGGTCACCGTGAGATCGGTGAGAGCACGGATGAGACGGCGGTACGTGAGCTTTGGGAGGAGACGGGTATCCGCGACGCGGTCCTGACTCCCGTCACCGTTTACGGCGTTGACAGAGACGGCGATAAATCGTATGGAATGCTGTACTTCGCCGACGCGCACGAGCGCGGCGAGGTGCCGGACGGTACCGAAATGCTCGAAACTGAGCTGTTCGTCACTTTGCCCGACGATCTGACTTACCCCGAAATACAGCCGAAACTGTTTAATTACGTGCAAAATTGGCTCAATTTGCAAAATTCCGCCGATGAGCTTTGGGACGTCTATGACCGCGACCGCGTGCCGCAGGGACGGCTTCACAGACGCGGCGATCCGATGTCCGCAGGGGATTACCATATGGTAGTTCATATATGGACGCTTGATCGTGACGGCCGCATACTTCTGACACAGCGCAGTCTGAACAAGGGGTTCCCGGGACGTTGGGAATCGACGGGCGGCTCCGCCATAGCGGGCGATGACTCGCTCACAGCGGCAATGCGTGAGGTGCGTGAAGAGACGGGACTCGCACTCGATCCCGAACGCGGGCGTATAATCGGCCGATACACGGGAAAGGACTATTTCACGGACGTGTGGCTGTTCAGACACGATTTTACGCTTGACGACGTGACGCTGTTGCCGTCTGAGACAATGGACGCGAGACTCGTTGACTTTGAAACGCTCAAAAAGATGAGCGCAGACGGCACGCTCGTACCGTACTGGTATATTGATGAGCTCGAAGCTGTTTTGACGCACAAATGAAAAAAGCATCCGGGAGGATGCTTTTTTATTTCACTTTCGTTATTACTCCGCAGGCGATCTTTGTTCCTGCGTTCCCCGACGGCTGAGTGCGGAAATCGTCAGGCTCCGAATGGATGACAACAGTCTTTCCAATCGCGTCATCGACTGTAAAACGGTCGGTGAATACGGTCATTGAAGCGCATCCTCCGCACGAGAGAAGCGGCGGAAGATCACCGGAATGATCCGGATGCGGCGATCCTGTCAGATCAAAATGAGCGCCTGTGTCGGCGAATGCGTCACCGCCGCAGTCCGCGCCCTCATGGATGTGAAACGCAAAAAATCCGTCCTTCGGCAGCCCTGTGACGTGAACAGACACAATGGTGCCGTACGGTGACGCATAAAAATCCGCTTTTCCGTGTATGCGCGGCGCGCCCTCTCCTCCGACAATGTAAGTCTCTGCCGACGGCGAAGCTTTGCTTTGTATCATTTGTTATTACCTCTGTAAATGCGTATTTTGTAAACGTGCGTTTACAGTCAGTTTATGCATCAAAAGCAAAAACGGACGCATCTGTATGGATGCCCGTGGTAGGATACGGTGCACTTTTCTGCTTTTTAATTCAGAGGTTTTTAATTCAGAGGGAAATGTCTTTTTTTAATAAAGTCGCGTTTTTGCTGATTCAGTCGATTCAACCGTCGGTTGCATTGAAACTCGAAAAATAAGTTATTGTTTTTGTTTATCGGGTATGCTATATTTTTATCGGAACACGAATTCCTACAAGTAAAATTGCGAGGTGAATTAAATGACGATTGGGGAAAGAATCAAAGAACTTCGAAAAAAGAATGGCTTGACACAAGAAAAGCTTGCCGACCAGCTAGGTGTTTCTTATCAAGCGGTTTCAAAATGGGAATGTAATATCTCTATTCCTGACGTATCGCTTATTGAGCCTCTTACAAAACTTTTCCGAATTACTGCCGATGAATTACTGGGAATAAAGACAAATGATGAGGATAAATTGAAAGAAAAATATGATACGGCGTATCAAAATTTCAGATGCTCCCGAAATCACAGCAGTAGTTACTGGTGGGCAAAAGAAGCGACGTTAGCGTTTCCCGATAATTATAATTATTTGGAGTGGCTTGCCTATGCAGAATATCGGCTTGCGTTTGCAGAACTCAACGAAAATGATCCGAGTGTTGAATATTTTAATGAATTGACAGAAAATTCTTTGCGCCATTACGAAAGCATCGTTGACAACTGTTCCGACACTGATATTTATACAAAAGCGGTTTTGGGGAAAATCATGGTTTTGCGGTTTTTAGATCGAATTGATGAAGCAGAGTGGAGCGCAGAATTTGAATATCCTGATGTTAAAATAAAAACGGCGGAACAGGTCTTGTCGCTTTGTGATGAAGGAAAAACATTATTGAATTATTTGGCGAATGAGGTCAAATGATCCTTGCTTACCTTGCGCGAACAGATGTAAAATAAATATTTATCTACAAAAAGGACAGAGAACGCTGAAATTCTCTGTCCTTTTCCTGTCGATAGATATTCTCTTATAATTTGCTTGTAAGAGGACGAATCAATCGGTTCGTCCGTGATTTTATCAGAATCTGATTACTGCAAATGACTGTGCGGGGAGGGTGATTCCGTCCGCGACCTTGCCGGAAGCAGCGTAAGGCTTGACCTTTTCGGGTTCCTCAATGCTGTTGGATGCGAGAAGATCCTCGTGCGACATGATTTCGGCGGTGTAGGACTTGTTTGCCCAGCATTCGTCAACGGCGAGAGTTACGGGAACGTCTTCCGCGTTGCGGTTGACTATCTTTAAGATGACGGTATCAGTGGACTCAACGTAGGAAATCGAGTAGTAGATGCCCGATTCGGCGGCGGATTTTTCCTCGCCGTCCGTCTTGAGTGTAACCTCACCGACGTTTGTTCCGTAGAGCTTCTGAACGTAATAGCTCGGTGAGCCGTATGCGTTCTTGTCATCAAACCAGATCATATCCGGCCACCACTGAGAGTAGCCGACGCGTGCGAACAGCGGCGCGTAGGATGCAAGAACGACAACGTCGGAGTTGCGCTCAACGCCCGTGAGGAATGCGGCTTCGGCGAGCGCGCCGTGGAGGTTGTTTGCCTCTGTCGGCTTGCGGATTCCCGACGGATGCGCCGCGTATTCACCCGAGAAGACCTTGATCTTTCTCGAATATTCGTCGTAGAAGTTGACATGGTCGAACAGCCATTCGGGCTTGACGTAGTAGTGCTCGTCAACTGCGTATGCAAATCCTACTTCGTCCTCGTGCTCGCGGTAGAAGTTCCACGCCTTTTCGTACTTTTCGGAGGTGATGTCGGGACCTGCGGATCCGATTATCATCACGTTCGGATCGTACTTGTGAACTGCTTTTTCAAAGATGACGTATCTTTCGAAGAAGTCGGCGCGTTCCGTCTGCCACTGCTCGTTGCCTATGCCGAGCATCTTGAGTCCGAACGGAGCGGGATGACCGAGTCTTTCGCGGACAGCGCCCCACTTGGTGGTCACATCGCCGTTGGCGAATTCGAGCAGATCGATCGCGTCCTGCACGAATTCCTTGAATTCCTCGCTGTCGATGGCAACCTGCTCGATGGACTGATACTGACAAGCAAGTCCCACGTTAAGCACGGGCAGCGGCTCTGCACCGATCAGCTCGCAAAGGAGGAAGTACTCATAGAATCCGAGGCCGAGCGTCTGGTTGTAGTGCGCGAAGCGAGTCTCAAAATTGTTGTGAGGACCCGATCCGTGCACAGCCCAACGGTTGAAGTTGTTCTTGCGGCGCCAAGGCTCGGTGAGGGAATTTTTGTAGCGGTAACGGTTCCAAAGCGTGTTGCCTTCGATGATGCAACCGCCGGGGAAACGCATAAATCCGGGCTTCATTTCAGCAAGAAGCTCGAAAAGATCGCGTCTGAATATGCCTGCGACGGCGTCGCCGGGGAACATCGACACGAAATCGAATTCGACGATGCCGGGCTCGTTTACGGTGATGGCAAAGGTAGCGGCTCTGACGTCATCGTCGGCGGTGAGAGTGAGCTCATATTTCCTGAAGAAATTGTACGTTTCGGAGACAAAATCGCCGGAGTTGACGCTTGCTTTTCCGTAAACGACGCCGTCCTTGACGATCGAAACGGTGAAATCACCGCCGAAGCGCACGCAGCGTGCGAAGAAGGTGATCTTGTAGTCAAGGCCCTTTGTGAGCGTGATGCCGTCGTAAGCCTTGTTTGCGAGACCGCCGCCCGCTCTCTTGGCTTCAACTCTCATGTAGTGAGGATTTTCTTCGCAAAGAGGACTTCCCATAACGGGACGGATAACGGCACTGAAGCTTTCGGGGTACGCGCTCCAGCCGTAGCCGCCGTCGTAGACGGTGTAATAGTCGCGGACGTCTCCGCCGGAACGATAGAACTCGAACGAACGGTTCTCGATCATTTCAGCGTAAAGACCGCCGTCAGCGGCGTAGTTTATGTCCTCAAAGAAAAGACCGATCATTCTTTCGTTGATCTTGTGTCCGATGTTTTTTCTTATGTTGATGTTCATATTCATATTTGACCTTTCCTTGCACAAGTCGTTGGTTCAATTATATATTGCCCGAGGCAAAAGGTCAAGGAAAAGAGAAGAAAAAGACCGCAATAATCTTAACGCAAAAGTTGTAAAGACGATGTCGGTCAAAACTTGACTTAAAAGCGGTCGTGTGTTATAATTTCCACAGAAAAACTATTATAGAAAGTGAGCCGCGTTATGAAACTTAAACTTCTTTTGATTGCAGTAGAAAAATTTTTGGGTATAGCCAATAACGGAGACGAGCCCCGAGCCGATATGTATCTGCCTGAAAGACTTCTTGCGATGTCTGTCATATTCCTCGGTATAGGCGTTGCTCTTGCTGTTTATTTCGCCGTTTTCCATGTGATATGGGCTATTGTGGCTGCTATCGCTGCGCTTGCTTTCGGCGTTGCAGCGCTCCTTTGCTGGCGCAATCAAACGATACGCGTTATTTCCGACAAAGAGTTTACATATACCACTATGTTTGGGAAAACCTATACTTATTCATTCTCTGACATCCAAGGACTCAGGAAAAATCGGGATTCGATGACGCTTTTTGTTGCAGGAAAAAAAGTACACATTGAGTCTATGGCTATCCTCACCGAGCGTCTTGTGGATAACATCAACAGTGCGTTGAAAAAGTTCGGCTGACGGTTGCTTCAGCCAATAAAAATTATGCTCGATTAAAAAGTTTTAAAGATGGGGGTCGGGGAAGAAACTTTTTCAAAAGTTTCTTCCCCGAGCTTTTTATACACGTATGCACACCCAATACACAACCCCATACACCACGCTTGCCAGCGTGCCGTAGAGGATCACGGGCCCCGCGATCGTGAATATCTTCGCGCCGACACCGAGCACCCAACCCTCTGCTTTGGTGTCGATCGCGGGCGATACGACCGAATTCGCAAATCCCGTGATCGGCACGAGTGTGCCCGCGCCCGCCCAGCGCGCGATGTCATCGAACACGCCGATGCCCGTCAGAAGCGCCGCGATGAAGATCAGCGTCACAGACGTGACCGTTTTTGCCGTGTCCTCTGCCGCGCCGAGGTAGGTGTAGACGTCGGTCAACCCCTGTGCAAGCACGCAGATGCCGCCCCCGACGAGAAATGCGTGCGTGCAGTTCTTCACGCACGGCGATTTTTGCGCCGTTTTGTCCGCGTAGCGCTTATATTCTTCGTTTGATATGTTCATTTGCAACATCCCCGTTCGTTTTTTTATAGTTTTCCGCTCTCGCACACGTTCTATACGCATAATCGTCTTTGACTTTTCATATTTTTTTGATATAATAGAAAAAAGAACTTTTACGGGGAGGAATTTTATGAAATTCTGGGAAGACGTATCCAAGACCGCGACAGACGCGGCGAATTATACTGTAAAAAAGGCGGGCGAGCTGACGGGTGCCGCAAAGATCCGATATAAGCTTCATCTTGCAGAAACAAAGCTTGCGTGCACGTACGAGGGCATCGGACGTCTCTATTACGCAGCCGTTATGGAGGGCGATGAAACTGTGGAGGCGATCAGCGATCTGATGGCGGACATCGAGGAGATCAAGGAAGAGATCCGTGAGTGCAAGGAGACGCTTGCATCTGTCAAGAACAAGAAGCTCTGTCCGAAATGCGAGGAGGAGATCGCGTCTGACAGCTTTTACTGCAATCATTGCGGTGAAAAGGTCGAAAAGTAAGCCGTAAAAACGCAAAAAAGCAAAGGAAAAGTTAAATTTCCTTTGCTTTTTTTATATTTTCCGATTTTGTGTTGCTTTTTTCATCCGATTCTGTTAAACTACATAATCAGTACAGTTTTTTATTTGGAGGACTATATCCATGAGCGCGGACGGGTGTACCCCGGACTCTTCTTTTGATCCGTTCAGTCTTTATGCTTTTCTCCGTCGTTTGATCCGTTTTCTCCGTATGTGATGAAACGCGCCCGATCGAACACATTACGTTTAGTTTTAGTTAAGGAGAATAACATATTATGCTGCAACCTATTTTACTTCAGATCATACTTATATTTTTGAATGCGGTCTTTGCCTGTGCCGAGATCGCGGTGCTTTCCGTCAACGAAGCGAAGCTTGAGCGTATGTCCGAGGACGGCAACCGCTCGGCAAAGCGTCTTTTCAAGCTGACAAAAGACCCCGCTCGCTTCCTTGCGACGATTCAGGTCGCCATCACGCTTTCGGGATTTCTCGGAAGTGCGTTTGCGGCTGACAACTTTTCCGAATATATCGTTAATTGGCTCGTTTCGCTCGGCGTGACTGTCGATGCGGCAACGCTCGACGCTGTCGCTGTCGTGCTTATCACGCTGCTCCTTTCGTTTGTGACGCTTGTCTTTGGTGAGCTCGTGCCGAAACGTCTTGCACAGAGCAAATCCGAGTCGCTTGCGCTTAAGCTTGCACTTCCTGTCAGCGTTATTTCCAAGCTGTTCTCACCCATCGTATGGCTTCTCACCGTATCCACAAACGGAATTCTGCGCCTGCTCGGCATAGATCCGTCTGCGACGGAGGGCGAGGTCTCCGAGGAGGAGATCAGAATGATGGCGGATATCGGCGCGGAGCGCGGTATCATCGACTCCGAGGAAAACGACATTATCCAAAACCTCTTTGAATTTGACTCTATTTCCGTTTGTGAGGCTATGGTGCACAGAACCGAGGTTACGATGCTCGACATCGAAGATTCGGTCGATAGGTGGCGTGAGATCATCCACGAAAACGTATACGACTATTATCCCGTTTATTCCGAAAATTCCGATAACATTATCGGTGTTCTTGACGTGAAACGCTTCCTTACGATGGAGGATACATCCAAGGAAGCGGTGCTTGACGGCGCTGTCGGCAAGCCGTGCTTCATTTCATCTTATGCGAAGGCGGGCGACATCTTCTCCCACATGAAGGAGGAGGGAATCAGATTCGCTGTCGTTGTCGATGAATTCGGCGGCACGGACGGCATCGTAACGATGAGCGACCTTATCAAGTGTCTGCTTGGCGAGTATGAGGTCAAGTCAGAGGAGATCCCCGAAACGAAGGACGGATACCGCGTTGAGGGAACCACGGAGCTTTCTCGTCTTGAAAAGCAGCTCAAGATCGAGTTTGAGGGCGAATCCACGACGTTGAACGGTTGGATCGTCGAGGAGCTTGGTAAGCTGCCGACGGATGGAGAGACATTCGAATACGAAAAGCATGTGTTCACAGTGCTTTCCGCAGACGAAAAGGCGGTCCGCGAGGTCTCGATCAAAAAACTCGAGCCCGAAGAAAAAGAATAAGAAAAATCCCGCAGAGATGCGGGATTTTTTGTTTGTTAATTCTCGCTTATCGCTGAGACGGAGGGATAACGTAAAAACCGAATGCGGGTAGTATCCACATTGCAGCCACGGCGAATATTACGCAAAGGCATACAGCTACGGTCACAAACCAAAGAAGGCAACCGCCGACGCTGAGGTACTCTTTTATGAAAAGGATCAGCGACAGTGGCACAAGAATTACCTCTGCTGCGCAGATCGCGATCATGATCAGTTGACTTGTGAGGTCATAGCCGGGCTGCGCGTAGTCATAGGCCCGTAAAGAAAATGTTGCGATGCAAGCGATTCCCATTAAGACAAGAATCGATGAGATTACAAAAAGGACGATCTTTTCATGCTTTTTCATAGCTTTTGTGACACCCCGTTAATGTTCTTTCCGTCTGAGCAGGGACAGCGCAAGCGCGGAGATGACGGCGGCGACGGAGATGACGGCGATGATCTCGACGATGTTTTCCTCAGGAGCTTTTTCGGAGTCGGAGCCGCTTATAGCGGATGAGCTGAACGTTTCCCTCAGCTCGTCGTCCGTGAGAAGAAAGCTGCCGGCGGACATATTTTTGATGTAGAGGAAGCCGGACTCATTATCGCGGGGACGGAGCAGGATGCCCGTGACGGCGGAGATGCCGTCAAAATCCGACAGATCGAAGAACACGGTGTCGGAGCTCTCTGTGACGGTGAACTCGGCGGATACGGAAGCAGATTTTGAAATCAGAGTGAGCGTGTAGACTCGGGGTGAATCGGCGTAAAGCTCAAAGGAGATTACGGGAGCCTGCGACAGATCGAGCGGGGATGACGGGCAGGAGTACATTATTCCGTCCGAGAAGCGCATAACGCGTCCGAAGTCCGCTTTGACAGTCATACATTCGCCCAAGTCGGTGAGCGGGAACCATCCGCCTGTATAAAACGAGCTGCTGTAATCGAGGATCGCGGCGCTGCCGAGCGTGCTGACGGAGATCTTCGGCTCGATTTCGGATACGGCGCGCGGGAAAGCGCGTTTTTCCGCCGCCGATGAGGGGAACGTCAGCTCCTCTCCCGGATAGAGGATCGATGAGAATGCGTCCGAGTATTCGTTTGTGTCGATGCGGGCGAAGATATCTGTGAAGACTCCGCCGACGGCAACGTCGGGGAGAAAGCTTATGTCAAGAATTAAGCCTTGGACGGAGCTTTGCTCGCAAACGGCAAAATATGCGCGGGCCGTTGATTTCAGAAGCGATTCTGCGGATGGATATCCTATGTCGGCGGGTGTGTATCTGACGAAATAATATTTGGGAGCGTTTCCTGCGAGCGAGGATGCGTATTTCGCAACGGAATCTACGGAGCTTGCACCGTACACGCCCGACGATGACGCAACGGAATCCGTCTGCCACATAATTCCGTAATCGGAAAGCCCGATCGAGTCGGTGTAATTTGCGATCAGACGGAGCGTGAGCTCCGCAGAGTCAAGCGAGGGGGAAACCGTGATAAAGCTGTCGCCGAGGGGGAGGATGACCTTGAAATCCGCCAAGTTCATGCCGCCCGCACCGCTTATGACTGCGGCGGAACTTATGACAGAACTGATTTTTTTAGCATCGTCAGCGCAATTTGAGTCATCGGTGACGGACTCACCGACGATGACGCCGCTGACGTAGCCGTAATCATCCGATGAGTAACGTGCGGTGAGAAAATCAACGGCGGCGTATAGCTCACGGAAGGCTTCCTTGCTGTCCACGGATATGAGCGAAGCGGAGGCAGATTCATTTGTGCGGTAAAAACGCAGATAGACGTTCGTTCCTGCGAGAGAGACTGCCTTGATCTCTGAATCGAGACGTGCAAGCACGTCTGAGTCGAAGTAGTAAAGCTCGCCGAATGCGGAATATATCTTTGATGACGAGGGCGAGCCGAAGATCGTGTCGAGATCGATCTTGATCTCGGTCAGCCCGGCTTCGTGATCGATGTCGGCAGAGCATATTCCCTTGAGGCTGTCGGAGCGAGACGGAATGGTGACGCCTGCCTTTTCGGTGTCGGGCAGGATCGGGGCGCATACGGAAATGAGCGAGGTCCGATCTGCGATTATGACGGCATATCGCATCGCGGCGGCGCCGTCGGGGAGAGATGACGGATCAACTGTGAGGTTGAAGCGCGTCGTCATTGTCGTTTCCGCAATCGGATCGGAGCTGAGTACGGCGGATTCGACGGAGGCGTAGATCGGAACGGCATAGATTCGGATCGTGCCGCCGATGTGCTCTACAACTGCATCGGAGGTGACGGTGCCGCGCAGATTGAGTGATCCGTCGGCACCGAAGGCGCAAACGTCAAGCGTGCCGAGCTCGTCTCCCGTCGTATGCGTCGGAAGATATACAGTGTCAATGCCGTACAGTGTGACTGTGCCTCCGAGTCGCGTGTCGGAGACGATGGCGAATCTGAGCGCTTTTTCGGGCGACGGGAACGTGAAATAGCACGCAACGGGATCATCTCCTGCGGCGATTGTCTGTGCTTTGCTTTCATAAACAGTTCCGTCTGCGTAGACGGCGGTGAAGCGAAGCTCCGTATCGGTTCCGACAGACAGAACCACACGCAGGGCGTTGTGTCCGAGCGCTTCATTTGCATCCGAATAGGAAATGTTTGCCGATATGGATGAATATGCGGCGCGACGCCAAAGCACGATGCCGTTTTGGTAATTTGTGACGGATCCATCCTTGACGGAGAATGACGAGGTCATAAAGCTGTCCTCGTAGGCGGTGTCTGCGACGCCCTCGGCGGTCATTCCGTCCAGACGGAAGATCACGGGGAATTTCGCGTCGGATTCGCTCTCGCAAACGGGAGTGAGCGCGACGGAAACGGCGTCAACGGTGCTTCGTCTGTTCCAGCTTTCGACGGGAATCTCGGCTTTTGCCCATTCCCCCGTGATGGCGGCAAACGAGGTCGATACTGATGAGGTGCCCGAATAAAGCGTCACCGTGAACGTGTATGCGACACTTACGTTTTCCGTGGTCTGAGGCGTGATGAAATAATCAAACGATAAGGTTTTGAATCGGTAAAGATTTACCGGCACGTCGAAGGCTCTGCGAGCGGAAAGCTCCTTGCCGGAGCCTACGCCGGACGCTGAAAAGAGCAGATAGCCGCCGTCATCCTCGGAGGATGCCATATGCGCGGTCTCATCGGTGTATGCGGCGCGTGTAACGGAAAGTGAAGATGACGTCCACGCAAAGCGCGAGGTCATATCATCAACGGTGAGGCTGGGGGGAGTTTCGCTCTCGAAAGCGTCGCTGTCCGCCGAAACGTGTACGGATATAAGGGTAAAGATCAGGCAAAACGTGAATAAAACTGCCAACGAGCGTCTGTTTATCATGCCGCGACACCTCCTTCTTGAAACACTTAACTATATTGTATCATAATTTTCAGCGGAATTAAACCCCTTTTTCGATTCTTGACATTATCGGTGCGGAGATGTACAATAAAATACGAAAAAATACTGTTGACAAATCGGAGAGACCGCTATGAACAAGAAATTCTTATACGAAGCACATATGCATACGTCGGAGGCAAGCGCATGCTCTCACATCAAGGGCGCGGACGCCGCTGATTTTTATAAAGCGCTTGGATATACGGGCATTATCATAACGGACCATTTCTTCAACGGCAACTGCGCTGTTCCGCGCGATCTTCCGTGGGAGGAAAGAGTCGAACGCTTTGTCAAGGGCTATGAAAATGCAAAAAAACGCGGAGACGAGATCGGCCTTGACGTTTTCTTCGGTTGGGAATACTGTCACGGTGGATCCGAAATATTGACGTACGGACTTGATAAGGAGTGGCTCCTTGCAAATCCCGACGTCTGCAGTTGGAGCGTTAATGAATACTGCCGCCGCGCACACGAGGCGGGAGCCTTCCTCTCGCAGGCGCATCCGTTCAGAGAGGCGCAGTGGGTACCGTTTTTGCGTCTTTTCCCGAGACTGACGGACGCCGCCGAGGTTTATAACTGCACAGTCAACAAAACTCCGAAGGATTCGGAGCTCAGCAATTTTTATGCGTCTCATTACGGACTGCACCGCACCGCGGGGTCCGATTTTCACGCGTTCCGCGAATCGCGGTTCTGCGCAAACGCGTTTGGTCACAAGCTCGCGTCCGTCAAGGATTATGCCGAGTCTGTTCTTGCTGACGAAAACGAGATCGTCGAGGATGCGCTTTCGTATCTCGGCACCGCTGATTGCGAGGCTGTGAAGCGCCTGCGCGGCGAAATTTAAACAAAAAATCTCGTTGCCTTCGCAACGAGATTTTTTCTGTACGTGCATCTTGGCAATCTCAAAATGTAACTAACCGCTTGAACCTTGTTTTTTTATCAGTCCAATGATAAAATACGATTGAAGATAAAATATGCAAAATAGCAGGAGTGCGGACTGCGAAGGTTACTATTGAGCAAGATGTAAAATATAAGGATCCTGAAATATTGGTGCGTTGCGAAACCATTGATGATACTTTGCACGACATAATTTCATATATCGGCATTGCAGGAAAAAGCGTTCTCGGAGAACAACAAGGTGAGACAACCTTTATCCCTCTCAAGGACGTATATTATTTTGAATCCGTAGACAATAAAGTTTTCATTTATACAGGCAATCAGGTCTATAAATCGTCTGCAAAACTATATCTTCTTGAAGAACAATTGTCAGGTACATACTTTACCCGAATATCAAAAACGACTATTTTGAATCTGAAAATTATGAAAAGCGTAAGGTCAGGCAGAAATTATACTTTGGAAGCAACTCTTGCAAACGGCGAAAAAGTTCTGATATCGCGGCATTACGTCAAAAAGGTCAAAGAAAAATTGGGGGTATAAGTTATGAAGTCACTGATTAAAAAATGGCTGGCGGATTTCTTGTCCGGTTTGGGCGTTATTTCGCTGTGCTTTGCGTTGTTGAGCCTGCTGCCTGAAATTTTCCCTCGATCCGATGAGCATACGCAACACTATCTGCTTTTTCTGATACAGGCGCTTCGATTTGTGGCGGTGACCACGCCGATAGTTTCTTTGATAGAAAATCTTATCATGGAATTTGAGCTTTTTTCCAAAGACAAAGAGAAACGGCAGGTTATAAACGTCATTATTTGCGTGTGTGTTGTTCTGTGCATAATCAATATATTTGGTCTTCTTCCCGAGGAGGTGCACGGAATAACTTCAGTTGTGGCGGTGCTTTTCGTGCCCGTCGGTGCAACGATAGCATATCTTATCGAGAAAAAAACACAAAAGCAGGATATCATTGATATCAACAACAAGCTTGCGGAGATGAACGAATCGTCAAAAAAATAAAATTAAAAAAGTCATCGCGGATGCGATGACTTTTTCTGTATAAAAATCCCGTTGCGGCTGCAACGGGATTTTTTGTTGAAAGATTAACCGAAGATGTTGAACTGAACGAACAGCGCAGAGAGGAGAGACGCAACGAGCGAAACAACCGTGATCTGTGTGTTTATGGAGGGGCCTGCAGTGTCCTTGAAGGGGTCGCCGACGGTGTCGCCGATGACAGCAGCCTTGTGGGCCTCACTGCCCTTGCCGCCTTCGTTGCCTGCCTCGACGTACTTCTTGGAGTTATCCCAGAGTCCGCCTGCGTTGGACATAAAGAGCGAGAGAAGCAGACCGGATACGATGTTTCCGAGGAGGAATCCGCCTACAGCCTTAGGTCCGCCGATGAATCCGACAGCGATCGTCGCGAGGATCGCAACGAGACCTGCGGGAATGAGCTCGCGGAGCGCGCCCGTCGTTGCAACATCGATGCATCTGTCGTATTCGGGCTTAACGCCTTCCTTGCCTTCCTTGAGACCGACGATGGTGTTGAACTGACGGTGGATCTCTGCAACCATCTTCTGTGCGTTCTTGTCAACGCCGAGAATAAGCATCGCGGAGAATACTGCGGGGATAGCGGCGCCCACGAGGATGCCGAAGAATACTGTCGGGTCCATAATGTCAAAGCCGGAGATCGCTTCGAGACCGAGCTCGACTGCGGCGGCGTTGACCTCGGACATAAACGTGCCGAGAAGGGAGATGACGGTGAGTCCTGCGGCACCGATGGAGAAGCCCTTGGTTACGGCTTTAACGGTGTTGCCTGCGGAGTCAAGTTCGTCAGCGACGCGGATAGCGTCTTCGCCGAGTCCGCCCATTTCAGCGAGACCGCGTGCGTTGTCAACGATGGGACCGTATGCGTCGTTGGAGATGATCATAGCGACGATGGAGAGCATTCCGACAGCCGCCATAGAAATACCGAAGAGAGGATACAGACCGCCCATAGGCTCGCAGATCTTATATGCGATAAGCGCGGAAACCGCGATGCCAATCATAGCGGGAAGTGCGGATACAAAGCCGTAGGAAACGCCGGAAAGAACAGTGAATGCAGGGCCGCTCTTTGAAGCATGAGCAACCTTCTTGACGATCGGCTTGGTGTCGTCGGTGAAGTAGTCTGTTGCAAGACCGATGATAACGCCGACGAGAAGTCCCGTTGCGGAACAGCCGAAGATGCGCCAGGAGAAATCAAAGAGGAAGGTCGCGCCTGCGGTGAGGAGCAGGAACACGGCAGAGGTAACGTACGTGGACGAGTTGAGAGCGCCTGTGGGGGAGCCGTTTTTGGTGATACGTGCGGTTGCGATACCGATGATGGATGCAAGCAGACCGAGTGCGGCATAGCAGAGAACCATAATCATATTCACGTCGCCGCCGAGAGTCTGTGCGAGAACGAGAGCGGACGAAAGCGCCGCTACGTTGGAGTCGAAGAGGTCAGCGCCCATGCCTGCAACGTCGCCTACGTTGTCACCTACGTTGTCAGCGATAACTGCGGGGTTGCGGGGGTCGTCTTCCGCGATGCCGAGCTCGACTTTACCCGTAAGGTCAGCAGCTACGTCAGCGGTCTTGGTGAAGATACCGCCGCCTGCCTTCGCGAAGAGAGCGAGAGAGCTTGCGCCGAAGGAGAATCCGAGAAGGATGGAGGCTTCACCTACGATCCAGAGGACGACGGAAACGCCGAGGATCGCACAGCCTACAACGATAAGTCCCATAACGGAGCCGCCGCGGAAGCCGATGAGGAACGCGGGCTTGATGCCCTTCTTGGCAGCTTCTGCGGATCTGCCGTTGGAAAGGCTTGCAACTACGAGACCGAGCTTACCTGCGATTGCGGAGAGAACCGTTCCGCATATGTAGGAAACTGTCATAGCGATGTTCTTCCATACAGCCGTTGTTTTCCAAATGGGAGTGGGAAGAAGAACGAGGATGAGAAGCGCTACGACGAGAGAGAAGATCGCAAGGATCTTGTACTCACGCTTCATAAAGGTGTTTGCACCGTCTCTGATGAGTCCGGCGACTTCTGTGATCCTTTTGTTTTCCTGCGGCTGACGCTTTACCCAAACGTAAAGGTAAGCGGCAAAAGCAAAGGCGATCGCGGCAATCAGGATAGATATGCCGTAGAACATTTGAAGTGTAGGTGTCATAACAACCCTCCGTATTGATAGTTTATACGAAAAGGGAGAAGTGTGCCACCAAAAAAGCATAAAAAAAGAGCCGCAGAATACGGATCTGTCACAAAAACTGCTTCTTCAGCTTTCAATCGAGATAAACCGACGCTTGTGCATCGGTGACAGACTCCACCACTTATTCCGATCAAAATTAATATTAACACTTTGCACCGCACTTGTCAACGCATTTTGCCGATTTTTAATCAGGAAACGAGAAAAAGGCTTACGAATTGCCGTAAGCCTTTTTAAGTATTGAACTTATTACTTAACCGTGATGGATGTAACGTGCGGGTTAGCGCCCTGATACCAGTAGAGGAAGCCTTCAACGTCAACGGTGTCGCCGACCTTGAGCTCGCCTACCGTTGCGTAAACTGCAGAATCGGTGCCGGTGAGGTAAACCTCAACGCAGAAGGAGTAGGATTTGCCATCCTTGCTGAGGGTGAGGTAGATGTCGTCGCCGGGCTCGCCGTTCTTGTATTCAACTGCTTCAACGGTCATGCCTGTGAACGATACGAGCTTGTTCTGATGATCGATGAGCTCATCCTTGCCGAGAAGAGCGGTAACGTCAGTGGGCTCTGCTGTCCATGTGCCTTCAAGGATCTCGAAGGTAGCGTCCATGATCTCGATTTCGCCCTGCCATTCGCCCTTATGGCCCTTTACCCTGATCTTGGTGCCGGGTTCGAGCTTTGCAGCGTCTTCTTCGGTGCAAGCCATTTCATAAAGGAAGTAAGCGCCGTCCTTGTCCTGAGCGTAAACGGTGATCTTGCCCTGATTGATTTCGCTGTCGAACCACCAGGACTGATGAGCCTGAACGAAGCATTCAACGGTGACCTCGGTGTCGAGCTCTGCTGCCGCGTATTCTTCATAGGTCATTACGCCTTCGGATTTAGCGTGGATGTCCTCGCTGCAAGCGGCAAAGCCGAGCGTCATAATGCAAACGAGTGCAAGTGCAAGAATTCTTTTCATAATAATTCTCCTTTAATTAGTTGCGGATCTTTTGATCCTACAAGTCTATTATACACAAAAATGTCGGATATGCAATGTTTATTTCGACGAAATTATGTCTTTTTCTTGCGTGATTTTTCCCGTATAACATAAGCGATTATGCCTATCCAGACGAGAACAAGCGCAATAATGAGTACGCGGGATTCAACCGGAAGCGGATCATCATCTCCGAAATCGGTGTTTTTGCCGAGTCCGCTGATCTGATCGAGTCTGTAAAGAGAGGTAATGCTGTCGAAAAGATCGGATATGAATTCCTCATCAACCGTTCCGCCTCGGCTCACTGACTTGGAGACGTCCTCGATAAGCTGACCTGCGGCGTTGCGGAGCGACGCGGAGCCATTGAAAACGGGGGTGACGAATGTGTTTTCGGTGTTTTCGAGCAGGAGCTTTGCCGCATCGATTTTGATGCTGTAGTAAAGCTCGTTGTCCTCTCCGCTTCGGGAGAGGTAATCAACGTATTCATCCGAGGTCTGTGCCTTTGAGGTTACGGGAACGTAGCCCTCCGTTTGAGAATATGCGATCTGAACCTCATTCGTGAGCAGATACTGCGCGAACAGCCAGCTTGCGAGTACCTCCTGCGGATCGTCCTTGTTAAAGATGCAGACGGAGGGACCCTGAGAGATCATCTGCGGATTCTCGGGATCGTATTGTGGTATCGGCATAACGACGGTCTCGAATTTCACGAGCTTGTCCTCGCTTATATCTATGAGAGGCGCTTCGCTGCCCATCCAGGTTGCGCCCGCCGTTGAATCGATTGCGAAGATGCACTGACCTGCGTTGAGGAAGTTTGCGGGGTAACCGATGCGCTTGAAGGTCGAAAATGCGCCTGTACCCGTATGCTCGGCGACGGTGTGAAGAATGTCCTTGGTCGTGTTGTTGAACAGCTCAACCGAGCCATCATCGGTCGAATAGCCTGCGCCGAGCTGACGCAGGGATTGGATCATCATATTGTCCGTTGATTTGTAAATGAACGGGATCATTACGTTCTGACCGTTGACGACGTAGGTGCCGTCGTCGTTTTTCGCTGTTGCGGCGTCGGACACTTCCCAGATGAAGTCCCACGTCAGTGTTTCGGGCAGCTCATATCCGAGTGCCTCGACGTAGGTTTTGTTTATGTAGCAAGCCTCGGTCGAACGCATAAACGGAAGCGCGTATTGGATTCCGTCGATAACGCCCTCGCCGAGAAACTGCGGGATGATCTCGTCAGCCGTCGGCGCGTCGAAGCGAAGCTCCTCGCCGCCGAGACCGTAACGCCCGTCGGACATAAGTCCGTCAAGCGGAAGCACGATGTTTTTGCCCGTCATATACGTCGCGATGTGGTCGGGATACGTGATGCAGACGTTGGGCGTCGTGTTTGTCGAGATGTTTGTTATGACGTCGTTGTATATTCGCGTGTAGTCGGTGTAGAGACGCAAGTTTACCTTCACGTTCGGGTAAAGCGCCTCGAATCCCGCGATCGCATCGTGATAGATCTCGACCTGTGTTATATTTGTGTCGTTTTTTGCCCAAAACGTGATCTCGTATTCCGTTTCGGTGTCAAACGAATCGGGCATCACGAAGGGATCGGGGCCGCGTGAGCCGTGACATCCGGAAAGAAGGAGCGCGGCAAGCGCGAGAATGAGAGGAAGGATGCGTTTTTTCATCCCTTTGTACCTCCTCTCGCAACGCCTTCCATGATCTTGTTACGGAAGATGAGGAAAAGCACGATGAGCGGCACGGAAATAACTACGACGGCAGCCATCATCGCGGGGATGTTTTCGCGTCCGAAGCCGTTTTCGCGTATCTCCTGGATTCCGTTTGAAACGAGAAAGTATTTCTGATCGTCTGTGATGAGTCTCGGCCATACGTAGCTGTTCCAGCATTCGATGACCTTAAGGATCGTGATCGTTACTACTGTGGGACGGCATATAGGCAGAAGCACGCGCCACAGATACTTGAAATTGCCGCATCCGTCTGCTTTTGCCGCGTAGTAAAGCTCATCGGGCACCTGCGCGAAATTTTCCTTTAGCAGGTAGATATAGAATACAGCGGTTACGGACGGGAGAATAAGTCCCGCAAACGAGTTTTTCATGTCAAGATTCGTCACGGTGACGTAGTTGGTGATGACAACGAGCTCGCTCGGGATCATCATCATTGAAAGAAAGAGGGTGAATGCGAGATCGCGACCCTTGAATTTGAGTCTTGCAAAGGCAAATGCGGCGAGCACCGTGACTATCAGCATCAGCGCCGTCGTTACGACGGTGAAAATGACTGTGTTGACAAGATAGTCCGCGAGAGGGACGGCGGTGAAGACGTCTTTGTAATTTTCAAGCGTCGGGGAGAGGGTGTAGAGCTTGGGGATGTATTCGCTGTTGTATGCTCCGTAGCCCTTGACGGACGTGAGAAGCATCCAATAAAACGGGAAGAGCACTGCTACTGCCCAAACTGCGAGGAAGAAATATACGATCGATTTGATAACGAGTTTTTTGCGGGCCTGAGCACGCTCGATTTTTTCAAAATCGGGATTTGTTGTCATATTGATCGCCTCCTTTGTTAATAATGGACGTGCTTACGGCTGATAAGCAGGTTGATGGAGGTGATGGTGAGGACGATTGCGAAAAGTATGATCGCGGCGGCGGATGCATACGAGGGGTAGCCGCCGCTGTTGCCGTAGAGCATATCGTAGACGTAACCGACGATGGTGTTCATCTCCGTCTCGTTCAGCTTTGTGCCGAAAAGCGCGACAGCATCGCTGTATGCCTTGAATGCGCCGATGAAGCCCGTGATGATGAGATAAAACAGCGTTGGCGAGATCATCGGTACGGTGATGCGGAAGAAGATGCGCGAGCGCGACGTTCCGTCTACCTTCGCGGCGTTGTAGTAGTCCTCCTTGACGGATGCGAGCGCAGAGGTGAGAAGCAGGATCTTGAAGGGGAGCACTACCCACACGGTGTATACGCACAAAACGAGCATTTTTGCCCAATACGGTCCGTCAATGAAATCGACGGGCGACATACCGAACAGGCTCAGGATGAGATTTATAAGTCCGTCCGTATAAGGCGTCTTTTTGAACAGTATCATAAAGACGAGACCGACTGCGAGCGTGTTTGTTACGTAGGGGAGAAAATATATGGTCTGGAAAAGATTCCTGAGCTTTTCGATCGAGTTGAGCGCGAGGGAGATCAGAAGAGCGAGTCCCGTTGATACGGGCACGGTGATTATAACGAGTATGAAGGTGTTTTTGAGTGACTGCAAAAAGTACGGATCGCGCAGAACGTAAGAATAGTTGAACGTGCCGACTCCAACGAAGGTTTGAGAGGCGGAGTTGTATCCCTCCTCAAATGAATAAACGAATACGTCTATTAAGGGATAGACCATAAATACGCCGAGAAAAATTATCGCGGGCAGAAGATACAGCCAGCCGATGCGGTCGTTGTTGTCCATATTTGCCTCCTTTTGCTTTTGAGAGTACACGTTTAATTTTATCCTGCTTACACCGTCAAGTCAACGGGTTGAAGCAAAAAAAGACCGCTTTGCGGTCTTTTTTCGGTCAGCTTACGGCGTTGTGAAGGCGCACAAGAAGGTGCGCTTGGTTGAGACGGCCTCCGGAAAGCGCGTAGAGGAGAGTCCGTTGGCGTGCGTTAAGACGGCGGATATACGGCTTGCGCTCAAAATCGGGGAATCTATCTCTCACGTATGCGATAAGCTCGCGGACGAGCGCAAATGATTCCGATCCCGCACCGCACGAAAGAACACGGACGGATGCGGCGAGAAGCACGTGAGTGACCGCGAGATGCGACAGCTCAGAGCGGTAGGTATCCGTGAGGCTGAGCGCATCAAAGCGAGAGATGAGCAGATCAAACGCGGTCATAATGTCACGGTTTTTGTCGGGATCTGTGTCTGTCATGATCGAGCCGGCGCGACTGCGATAAACGTAGAGCGCCTCACCGATCGAGCATATCGAGCCTGCGGCGGCGAGAAGCGCGGGGACCGTTGCGAGGTCCTCATATCGCAGACGGGACGGAAACGCGATCGCGGTGCCGGACAGAAACTCGCGCCTCCAAGCGCGCGACCACGCAGACGGAAGCGAGAGCAGACGCTCGGGGCGCTCTCGCACAGTGTAGGTGCCGTCCGCTCGACAGATGCTTTCTCGGTGAAGTGTGTCTGTGCCGCTTTCGCCGCGGATTATGAATCCAAACTCTATAACGTCCGGACGGCCGTGCTCTTCGGCGGCGGAGATGACGGACGGAATTGCGTCCTCGGTGAGAAGATCGTCGCTGTCGAGGAAAAGCACGTACTCGCCTTCGGCGTGAGCGAGCCCGAGCTCGCGTGCGCCTCCGAGGCCGCGTTTTTCACTGTGGATGACGCGCACGTTGCTCCGCTCGCGTGCGATCTCGTCGCACAAGGCGGAAGATGCCGCGTCATCGGAGCCGTCGTCAACGAGTATGATCTCGACATTGTCGTGATGTCCCGCAGATTCAACGCATTCGCGGAGATATTCGGATGTGTTGTATACGGGAATGATAACGGAGAGTGAGATCATCGCTGCCTCCTGACTCTGAAAACGGCAATTTTGCGGTTGTAGTCAACTGTCTAATCTATGATAGGCAATTGCATTAGTTGAGGAAATCCTTGCTGTGGCTGTGCTTTTGCGAGTGTGCGTACAAAACCGCAAGCGCGACGGCAAGATAAAAAGATGCGTTCGGACGCCGAAGCACTCCCGCTGTAAAATATGCGTGAACGACTCCGCATGCAAGTGCCGCGAACGCCGCGATCTGATAATGATCGATGCCGCAGGGGTGCTTCAGCACAGCTCGTGCGAACGGAAAAGCAAACGCAAGGGCGAAAGCCAAAAGCAAGATAAGACCGACGCTGCCACAAAGGAAATAGATCCCGTGAAAGTCGTTTTCGGCATCGAAATTTGTTCCGCCGAACGTCATGGACGGAAGATCAAGCCCGAACGCGCGGCACATCGGACGCTCGGACATAAGAAGACGGGAATACGTTATTTTGGCGAGTCTTGAATCGGTCAGCACGGAGGTATCAAGCGTTTCGCCGTATGCGGCGAAAACGGCATCAAAGCCGAAGCGGTCGGTGAGCGCGCGAAGATAGTGACGGTACAGATCCTCGGCATTGCCGTGCATCAAAACGGATTCTGTAATGCTTTCTTTTATCGCGGCGTTTTCGTCCACCTTTTGTCTGTTCGACATCATGGGGGAGAGCCAAAACAGTACCGCGGCAAGTACGGGCGCGACGAGAAATATCGCAGGTGAAACGATACGTTTGCGGCATCCGCGAAAGACAAGCTCTCCGATGAAAAACGAAAACGCAACTCCGAAGATCGCGGCGTAGGCGAGCCTCGTTGCAAGAAAAAACAGTGCCGCGGATCCGAGCATTGACACTGCCAAAACGGCAAGCGTTGGCTTTTTGCTCCTTTCCGATGCGTACGCGAGCGCAAACGGAAACGCCATCGAGACGATCGCGCTTTGCGAGTTTGTGCCCGAAAACCAACCGAGCGTACCGATCATTTTGCCCGGATACGTGTGCGGATCCGTGCCTGTCAGCGTGCTGGCGAGCATCACCGCGATAATGACGGCGAGGGCCGCCGTGACCGCGCCGAAGACGGCGGGTAAGGTCCGCTTGTCCGCGTCGATAAGAGCGGCAAAGCTGACTGCGGTGACCGGAAGAGAAAATATTCGGACGAGGTTGACGGCGTCGGCGGCAGACGGAGCCGCGTAGACGGAGGAAAATGCGAAATGAAGCAGAGCGAACACCGCGAGCGCGCAGAACGTGACGTAAAACGCTCGCTTTTGCCGCGCGGCGGTAAATCCGACGGCGGCAGTCGCCGCAAGCACGCACAGCCGAAGCGCGGAAGAGATAGCGCTCGAGCGGTTTGTGACGATCAAAAAATACGACAGAAGGTCCATTATCGGCTGAATCAGGACGATTGCGGCGGCATAGATAGGGACAAGCCCGCGTATGGGCAGCTCTTTTTGCGTTGACGTAAAAAACGCCCCCTTTTTCGTTTATTTTTATTATATTACCGATCGTCCCGAGTGTCAATCAACGGCGAGGCAATAAAAATAAAAACCGTTCGTGCGGATGCGACAAAATGCGAGGGGATTGGCAAACGGCTTTGGCTATGTTACAATGAACTCAACGTAAAGTTGAGCATAGCTCATTTTTGAGTCGCTTCTTTTTCTGCTCTCTGTGTGCGAAAATACAGTTACAGTACCGAAAGGCGCGATTTGGAGGGGAAATAATGAAAGAAACGATTGGACAGATCATTCGCAGATTGCGCAAAGAAAGAAATCTTACACAAGAAGAGCTTGCCGAACAGCTTGGTGTTACGTTCCAAACTGTATCAAAATGGGAAAACGACACCGGAATGCCCGACATCTCGCAGGTCGCGCCGATTGCAAACGTGTTTGGCGTGACGACGGACGCACTGTTCGGGATGAATAGCACTGATGCCTCGCAGACGCAGAGACTCTTGAACGCGGCGAATAACAAAAAACCACCCGTGAGGGTGGTTTTTTGATGTTCTTCTTTCTTCACCGAGCTTATATCGGAGCGTCGTCAGACCAGATTATGTAGGGCGCGCCCGTTTCATCGAACTGTATCGTAAGTACGATGTAAGTGGACTTTGCGTAATCGAAGGGCTGAGTAAAGGGATCTCCCCATCTGTCACCGAAGTAGAGATATTCGGTCACGCCGTCGCGCTCGACGGGGAGCACGAATGCGGGCTGACTGAAATAGGTCTTTTTGTCACCGAAGTTGCGCAGGAGCGCCCATTTTCCGTCCATTGAATCGGAAACAGACCAGCACCCCTGATTCGGCGCCCAACCCGTGCAGAACGAGGAGAGCATATAGTACTTGCCTTCCTTTTTGAATATGGCGGGGGCTTCTCTGTATTCGCCCTGCCAAAGGACGTTCACAAGCTTATCGACGTTCATAAAATCATCAGCGAGACGGTAGACGTGGAGATCTGCGTTGTCACGCGCTGCGGAAACGAAATATGCAGTGCCGTCATCATCGAGGAACAGCGTGCAATCGCGGCTCATATGACCGTACGGGTTGAAATGACCGTGATATACGAAATTTCCGTCGGGAGTGTCGCAGGTTGCGACGCAGCAGGCGGCGTCGTTATAGTCCTTGCCGTTTTCGTAATGTGCCCACATCACGAATTTTCCCGTCAGCTCGCAAAAGAGCACCTTCGGACGCTCAATGTTGACCTTGCCGCCGTGCGGTGCACGGAGCTTGAGTCCCGTGCGGACGCGGTAGGGCTTGCAGACGCTGTTTACAGTAAGGATGTGATTGCGGAATTCCCACGTTTTGAGGTCGGTGGAGCGGTAGCAGGAGACGTAGTTGCCGTCTGTACGATCCTCGCCGTACCAATAGTAAAATCCGTCGTGACGGATGATGTAACCGCCGTGAGCGTGGAGGATGTTTCCGTTTGTGTCGCAGATAAACTGACCGTTTTTCATTTTAGCCTCCGTTTGATCGTTATTTGTTGAATTTGATCTCGAACAGGTCGAAATCAACGCCGGGAAGGAATACGAGATCTGCCGTTACGGTGCCTGAAAGTTCGACGGGAACAGTAACAGAGTCCTCGCTCTTCGTGAAATCGAGTGCGTAGAGCTCGTCACCGACGGTAAGACGGATGGAGTCGCGATCATTTCTCGTTACAGCCTTGACTGTTACGGAGCTTGCGCCTTCTCCGAGATCAAGATCGGAGAAGCGTACCGTTACGTTGTTTCCGATGCCGTAAATGCCGTCCTCGCGCTTTTCGTATGCGTCACCGTAAACGACGTCGCAATCTGCGGCACAGATGCCGTCAAAAGCGCGAAGCTTTTTGTTAAATCCGAAGCAGCCGAAAACGATCGGATAAGTGAAAGTGAACTTGAGATCGCGAATGCCGGTCAGAACGGTGTCGAGCTGATATTCGGAGGTTGAATACGTGTACCAGACGTTGGACGCGGTAAATCCGTAGGTGCCGAGATGAGTCTTGCCGCCGTCAGTTACGTCATATACGGAGAAGAGCATATTCTGAACGTGGACACGCATCATCGTAATAAAGAAGCTGTCGGAGCCGTCCTTGCCGAAATCGATCTTGCGGAAAACAGCGTGCGCGTCCTTATCGAAGAAGCGGATTCCGCCCTCGGACTCCTGTGCGTGCTTGTAAGTTTCCTCATAGGAGTTCAGCATTGCGGGAACAGAGCGGTAAGGATCGATATGATATTCACCGATTCCCTCTGCAGTGAAGCATATCTCGGACCAGATAGCCTCATAGGGAGTATCATTCTTGGAAGAAACGCGTATGCGGAATTCACCGTCTGCAAGCGCGGTCACTGTAACGCCGGCGTCTGTGACGTCAAGCGTTACGCCGTCTGTGACGACACCGCGGGAGAAGGCGCGCCACTGCACGTCTGTTATTGTTGCATTTTCGGGATAACGCTTGAGAGTGAGCTTTGCGGAGGGCGCATCCTTGGTGAGGACGCGGCTGCCGTCTAAGGAAAGCTCAAGCTTGCGGAGAGGTATTTCATGCGACACGGGAGATATCTCGCATCTGTCGATGATCTCGATTCCCTCGGGGATCTCTGCGGGAATCGCATCAAGCGTTACGGAAGCGTCGGGCAGAGCAGGAGAAGAAACGGTGACATTGATCTTTCCGGCTTTGCCGTTGGAGGCGATGATTGCCATAAGTCTGCCCGAGAAGAGACGTCGGGACGTACACTTGTAGGGCTCATAATCTGTGGAGTCACCGTTGTCCAGGCCGATAAGTCTGCCCGCACCGGAAACGGAAACGTTCATTCTCGAGCGTCCGTTGCCGACGAAAACGCCGTTTTCATCGACTGTGGAGATCGCGACGTAGATAAGGTCGCGTCCGTCTGCGCGCATTTCGGCCTTTTCGGGCTCAAGAACGATTCTTACGGGATCACCGAACGAGCTTACCTCGTCACGTGCGACAACGTTGCCGTTTTCATCGTATGCGACGGCGGTCAGCGCGCCTTTGACATAGGGAATCTTATAAAATTCGGAGATCTGCATACCGGAAACGGTATGATCGTGATCGAAGCTGCCAACGAGCGTGCCGTTACAGTAAAGCTCGCTTCTTGCGGCATTGGTGTGAACTGTCACGTCAATGATCTCGCCCTCGTTGAAATCCCAGACGGAGGGGGTTATGTGCACCATCGGAGAGGTCTTGCCGTCTGTCCATTCTGCGCGGTATGCGTAATAGGAATCCTTCGGGAAACCCGCAGTGTCGAGCTGACCGAAGTAGGAGTTTTTCGTGTCGTAAGGGGTGGGCTCTCCGATGTAGTCAAAGCCCGTCCAAATGTACTGTCCCGCGCAATATTCTGCTGCTCTGTCGCGGGTTATGTTGTATTCGGTACAAGGGGACGCCCAAGAGGTCGTGCAGTTGAAGATAGAGGAGCACTGATGATCCGCGTGGGTGACTGCTTTATCCTCGTAGGGGAAATGATAGATTCCGCGGCTCTGTATCGTCGAGGACGTTTCGGAGCCGTAGATGCAGAACTGAGGGTGCTTTGCGTGATGTTTATCGTAAAGGGATTCGGCGTAGTTGTAGCCCACGGTGTCTATGAGATAACCGCACTGCTGTCCCCAATCGGAGCGCATATGATTGGAGCCGATCGTGACGGCGGCGTTTCTTCTCGGGTCGTGGATGCGGACCTCGGCGGCGAGTGTCGCCGCGACCTCGTATCCGCGTCTGTTCGTCGTGTCACCGATCTCGTTGCCTATGCTCCACATAATTACGCACGGATGGTTGCGGTCGCGCTTGATCCAGGATTCGACGTCGCGGCGGTACCAATCCTTAAAGAAGCACGCGTAGTCGTATCTTGTCTTATTGTGCTCCCACATATCGAACGCCTCGTCGATGATGACGATGCCAAGCTCATCGCAAAGCTCAACAAGCTCGACGGCGGGCATATTGTGAGAGGTGCGGATCGAATTCACTCCCATCGTTTTGAGCTTTTCGATCTTGCGGCGGAGCGCGTTTTCGTTGACGGCGGAGCCGAGTGCACCGTTATCGTGATGCTCGCAGACGCCGTGAAGCTTGTATGGACGTCCGTTGAGGATGAAGCCTCTGTTGCAGTCGAATTCGGCTGTTCTAAATCCGAATTTGTTTTCGGTGCGATCGACAAGTGCGCCGTCTATGTAATATTCCGTGAGAAGTGTGTAGCGGTAAGGATCAACGGGATCCCACAGACGGGGAGAGGAAACGTACATTATAACGGAATCGCCCTCTGCCTTGGCGATCTCGGATCCGTCTTCTGTGAGAATCGTGCTTACGATGGTGCCCTTGCCGATCTTTTCCGTATCGATGTGAACCTTCCAGCCGTCACCTGACTTCATAGCGGAGATGTATACTCCGTCTGAGGGCAGACGCGCCTCATCTGCGGTGATGAGCCATACGCGGCGGTAGATGCCCGCGCCCGAATACCAACGTGTGTTTGTATCGCGGTAAACGCAGCGCACCGCGATCACGTTCTCGCCCTCTTTGAGCGCGGATGTGATGTCGGCTTCAAACGTGGAATAGCCGTATTTCCATTCAAAAACGGGTTCGCCGTTGACAAAAACGGTGGAATCCATATATACGCCCTCGAAGCGGAGAATATATATTCTTCCGTCGGGCTTGTGATTGAGCACGCGTTTGTACCAGCCCTCTCCGTCGCGGTAGAGAGCGTTGACGTCGTAGATCATATAGTCGTGGGGGATCTCAACGGGAGTGAACTCGCCCGAAAGAGCGTCCTCGTAGGGGGTATCGAGCGGAGCTTCGCGGAAGCTCCAGCCGTCGCAGAAAAGCTTGCGTTCTGTCATAGTGCACCTTTGTTAGATTGCTATAATAATGGTTAGGATATGACATATCCGTTAAAGTCATTATACCATTTATTTTCATAAGATGCTACAATTTTTGTGAATTTGAAAAATATTTGAAAAAACAAGATATCGTGTTTCACAAAAGAAAAAATCCGACATCTTGATGCGTAGCGCTTGACAAAAAAAATGGTTGGATGTTATCATATAAATGTAAAAGATATGTTATATGCAGATATCGCAATTTACAAGCGATAAGAAATATGGGAGATTGTGAAATTGTAAAAATACGAAATGATCTACCTAAGTCGAAGTCTAATTTGTAACGGTATCGGCATTGTTTTTTACAATACTAAAAATGTTGGAGGTTGATTATGAAAAAAAACAAGAGAATCAAGTATAAGATCTTGATTATGTGTCTTTCGGTGATTATGTTGTTGCAAAGCTTTACCACGGTTTCGTACGCGGCAAATACATATGAACCGCAGGAGTATTTCCGTTTTATTGAATCGAATGCTCGTATGGATTCAAGCGGAAATTTTGAAGTCTATTTTTATGTAAGTGTAGATTCGGATGTTTTTATTCCTAATTCGAATGAAATGTATGTATATACATATATACGTATGTTTAACGAAGCGACTAATTCAGTCTTTACTGGAAGTGATGTTGTCGACATTGAAGATTTCCAATATACTGTAACTTTATATAAAATAGGTTTTCTTGGCATTTGCGTAGCCAAAGATTCTTATACCGGTGTTGCGGATGGTGGTTTTTATTATGGTAATTTTGAAGTAGAAGCAGGTGACCGATATTTCATCACTATTAAAAGGTCAAGCGACATTAATAGCGGAACCGGATTGTATTTTGATGGAACCGGAAAAGTTGGAAACGTTACGTTGGAGTAATGATAAATGGAGTAATGATAAATTATGAATAAGAAATTATCTTTAACGGTAACGATTGTAACGGTTGTGTATGTTTTGATATTGATTGCGTTTTTGTTTTTGTTGAGAGTTAGATTTGCGGACGCGCAATTACCGTTTGTGGACTATGTCAAATCACATACTAATCTTATTCCGTTTGTGACTCTCCGAGAGTACGTAAGAAGACTGGCTGCCGATACAATAAATGTCGAGACCGTGATTTATAATGTTGTCGTCAATATTGTTTTGTTTATTCCTTTCGGATTTATTTTTCCGTTCTTCTTTGAAAAGCTGAGAAAGTTCTTACCGTATGCCGCCGTTTCTGCGGCGTCGGTTGTCGCAGTTGAGATAATGCAGCTTCTTCTTAGGTGCGGAAGCTTTGACGTGGATGATATTATTCTCAACCTCGTCGGAGCTGCGATCGGATTCGGTGTGTTTTTGATTTTGAAAAAAGTCAATGATATAAAGACGGGTTCGGGAGTCGCCGAATAACTGTTGCACTAAAAAATGTGCGTATGCCTGTTGGGTATACGCACATTTTTGTTGTTATATTGTTGCCGGACCGGATTCTATTGAATTTATCAGCCTCTGCATTTCAGCCTTTGTGCGGACATTTTTCGCCCGTTTGATGATCTCGTCCTGTTCGGCAACAGAGAGATTTGTGAATCGCACGAGCGCGTCTATGTCCTGAGCAAATGCCATCGTGAGCCCCGACGGGAGAGGCTCATAGACGTCGGGTGAATGTTTATCGTAACCGTCCATGTAACAAATACCGTCCTTCCCGGGACAAAAGAAGTCCCCGACAGTATTTTTTCCGTCGGGGACTTTTCATATTCGAGGTAAAAAGTGAGAGCGTCAGAGATTGTTCTTGATGAAATCGAGCATTCCGTATCCGACCCATTCGTGGATACCGCCGTGTACGGAATGAAGAAGTTTCTCCTCAGCGCCGAAGATGCCGTACGCGACTCGCGCGATGCTGACCTGTGAGAGGACGTTTTCAATGCCGGTGGCTCCGTTTAGATGGTCGTTTGTTCCGGACTCGATAAAGAACGGACGCGGTGCGATCATCGCACCGATGTCGCCCATATCGACTGTTTCGTACAGATACGGAGCGAAATTGCAGCCGCAGTTTGCGGGCTGAAGCATAAGCGCATCACGGAAGCCGTAAAAGTAACCGCTCGTGATGGCAAGCGCGATGCGCCTGTCGAGTGCGGCTGCGTATATGGTCTGCATACCGCCTCCGCTCATTCCTGCGCATCCGATGCGGCAGGGATCTATCCCGTCGCGCACGGACAGAAAATCAACGAGACGCATAATGTCCCAGACCATGCCGCCGAGAGGGGTGATGCCGAGACATATTTCCGCGTTAAGCATCTCGCGGTGGGAGGTCGCGCCCTCCATGCCGTCCTTTTGCTGTCCTTTTTCGCGGCGCTCACCCGCGCCTCTTGCGTCGGGTGCGGCAACGTGATATCCGTTACGTGCAAGCATCACGCCGAACGATTCGGGGCGACCCGAAAGTGAGCCGTCCGAGGAGGAGAAGCCGAGGTACAGATCCTTGCCGCCGCCGTGACCGTGAGGATTTATCATCGCAGCCCCGTTGGGCGCGTCCGGCACGAGTAGATAAAACGGCATGAACACCGTCGGCTCCGTTTCGATCAGCCATTTCTCGCGCACAAATCCGCCGCCGTGCTCGTTTGCGTCGAAGCGGACGGATTCAAGCAGAGTCGGGTTCGGATCAACTGGCAGACAGCGAGTGAGTCCGATCACCTCAGAGAGGCGTGAAGAAACCACCTCGTACCACGCCTCGTGCTCGGCTTTTGTCGTCGCATTGTGCGCGTACTGCCTGCCGAAGCGCTCGTATCTCAGCTTCATATATTCTTCGGTCGTATAAAACATGACGCGAGACTCCTTGAGTTAAGCTTATTCGTCGTCTTCCTGATCGTAGATGTTCTGAAGTACAGTTGATATTGCGGTGCCGTTCAGAACGTCGCGGATCGCCTGCTGATGCTCTGCCATAGTCTCCGAAAAGACGGAATAACCGTCGTTGTTTGCTACGAAATAGTAGTAATCAGTGTCCTTCGGATAAAGCGCGTATGTGATCGCGTTATATCCGGGGTTGGAGATGGGGCCGGGAGGCAGCCCGCGGTTGTGATAGGTGTTGTAGGGGGAGTCGTAAGTCGTTTCCGTCAGATTTTCGGGCCGCTCACCCGTGGCGTGAAGGATCGCGTACACGATCGTTGCGTCGGAATCGAGATAGGGATAGTAGGCTTTGTTTTTGAGTCTGTTGTGGAAAACGGAGGAGACGAGCGAGAACTCGGAAAGATAACCCGCCTCACACTCGACGAGCGATGCCATAATGATGATCTCATCAACAGTGTAACCGAGATCGTCCGCAACGTCGCGGTAGGTTTCGGGGAATTTGGATTCGAAGTTGGCGAGAAGCTTTGCAATCGCCTCGACCTCGGTGGTGTCTGTGTAGAAATAGTACGTGTCGGGGTACAGATAACCGTCGAGACGGTAGAAGCGGTCTTCTGAATAGCCGTTTTCCATGAGCTCGTCAACGAACCAGAAGCTGTAATCCTCGCTCCAGTTGTATTCGTTGATGGCGTGAACGAAGCCCTCGTGCGTGCCGATGCCGTTTTCAAGGAAACGATCGATGATCTCGTCCGTAGTGAAGCCCTCGGGGAAGGTGATGGATACGATCTCACGGGTGTATACGGACTTGAACGATGCAAGCAGGTCGTCGTAGCTGAGTGTGGAGGAGAGGGTGTAGTCGCCGGCGATGAACTCGCCGTCGTCCTTGCCGATGGAGGCATAGATGCGGAAGATCTCGGGATACGAGATGAGTCCGTTTTCGTACAGAAGCTCGCTTATGTCGTTGATCGTTGCAAGTTCGGGCACTGTAAGCTCAACTATTTTTTCTTCTTTTTTGAATGCGAACACGTCGTTGGCGATCGGAATAACGGCGAATATCGCGATGCAGATACCGATCGCGATAACGGCGAAGATGTAGACGACGCTTTTTATCAGTCCGACGACAGTTCCCGTGACGGCACGGCTCGCCGCAGATTCGCCTTTTTGCTTTTTCGGCGCGTCCTCTTCTTCTGTCGCGGTGACGGGACGGCTTTTCTTTTTGCCCTTGAGTCCTTTCAAGAAAGCAGCCATTTTGCTGCCTTTTTCGGATTTTGTCGTTGATACGGCAGAGTCGGACTTATCGATACGGGAATTTTTTTCGGGAGTGTTGTTCATTTTCGATTAGATTCTCCTTTCGGGAGATTTTATGTCAGATCAATACGACAAGGACGAAGATCAGCACACATACGGCAAACGGAACGGAGATGAGCGCCGAGGTAACGGGCGTGCGTTCGCTTTTTTTGCGTATGTAGGAGCTGTCTGCGCCGAAATTTCCGTAGGATCTGTAAAGACGGTTTGCCTCTCCGAAAAGCAACATAAGCGAAAGGAGAAGCAGAGAGACCGCAACGAATGAAAAAATTACGATGTTGCGGGGTTGAAGGATGCTGTTCCAGATGTAGTCCTCGAAAAAGAGGCTGAACACGTTGTTGAGTGTGTGGATTATCATCGGCGCGAGGAGCGAACGGCAAACGTATGCGGAAAGCGCAAGCAGTATGCCCGATATGAAGTAGACGGGGAACAGCTTTATATCAAAATGAAGCATTGCGAAGAGCAGGGAGCTGATGAGCACGGCGCTCGCAACTCCGCAGTCCTCGTATTCGGTAAGCACGATGCCGCGGAAGACGAGCTCCTCGGTAACGGCCGGGAATACGGCAAACGCAAGCGCCGAAAAGATCAGGTCAGTGCCCGCCGGCGCGTCGGGGATGTATGAGGTGTATATGTTCGTTACGTCAAGCGAGTAATCGAAGATCGAATAGATCGCGAGCTTGATCGCGCACGAAAGAAGCATCAGCGTGACGGAAGCGGTGATAATGAAGGGGACCGCGCCCGGCTCAAAAAGCTTGACTCTTGCGCGTGCGGCGTATTTTTTGCCGCGCAGACGGAAAAAGAACAGCGCGGGCAGTACGAAGATCAAAAGCTCAATGACGATAACGGAGAGATACGGATTTTCGTCTCCCGAGGCGGGGGACCAAAATCCCGACAGCAGGAGAAGCAGATATATAACGGCGACGAGCGCGGGCGCCGCGTTGATTCCTTTAATCTTCAACCGTGACCTTCACTCCTTTTTCTGTGATGATGAGTCCCGCCTTGATGTCGTATCTTCCGTGGGGAAGAGACGGAACGATGAAGTCAGAGAAGACAACGCCGATAACGGATCCGTCATAGGTGTTGAAATATCTGTCGTAGTAGCCGCCGCCGTAGCCGAGGCGGTAGCCCTTTTTGTCGAAGGCGAGAGCGGGAGTGAACGCGATGGAGGGATGCGGATCGCTTTTGATGTCGTAAAGAGGTGCGTCGTCGGTGGGCTCGAGGATGCCGAAGCTGCCGGGAACGAGCTCATCAAGATCTGACACGATGTGATACGTCATATACGAATATCCCTCGGGAGCACGGCGGCATTTCGGAAATGCAACGCGCTTGCCCTCCGAAAGAGCTGTTCTTGCGAGAGGAAGAACGTCCACCTCAATCTCCTTGGGCGCGTACAGAAGGACCGTTTCCGCGAGTCGGAAGCTGGCGAGGGCGGCTGCGCGGCGGCAGATCGCGTCGCTCATCTCGCGTATGCGTTCGGGAGAAACGGCGCGACGCTTTTCAAGTATTTTTTCGCGGATCTCCGCCTTTTGATTCTTCATGTAGCTCATATTGCGTGTATCGCGGCGGCTATTTTGTCCGCGGTCTCCTTTCCGCAAAGCGACGTAACGAGCGCGAGTCCGAACGGGATCGCGGCGCCCATAGCTTTGCCTGTTATGATATTTCCGTCGGTGACGGCGGGAGCGTCGGTAACGCAGGCACCGACGAGGTCGTTTTCAAATCCGGGGAAGCAAACGGCACGTTTTCCTGCAAGATAACCGCGCTTTCCGAGAATGTATGGTGCGGCACAGATCGCACCGATGACGGCGCCATTGGCGTTTGCGGTCTCGAGTGCAGTCTTGACGTGCTCGGATGCATAAAGATTGTCTGCGCCGGGCAGTCCGCCGGGAAGGATGACTCCGTTCACGTCGTCAAGCTCGATTTGTGATTCGTGAACGTCGGCGGTAACGGGGATCCCGTGAGCACCCGTAACTGTGAGCGAGGCGTTTTCCGTACCGACGGCAACGGTTTTTACATCGACACCTGCGCGCTTCAGAAGATCGAGCGGAGCGATAGCCTCTGTTTCTTCAAATCCGTTTGCGAGAAATAAATATACCATGGTTAATGTTCCTTTCGGGAGCTGCGCGTATCAGAAAAGACCGTCTACGGCGGCGATGATGTCAGAGAAGATGTCATCGCGGCTTCTCATTCCGGTGTTTTCCGCGTTGGCGCAGGAGATGCGGGTCCAGCCGAGCTTATCCGAGGCGTAAAGACCGGCACGGTAGCTCTTTTTCATATGCTCGCGGTCGAGTTCATGGATGTCCTTGACTCGTCCCGTCTCGTTTGATCTGCTTTCGACCATCGAAAGCGAGACCTCGGGCGGAAGCTCCAGGAAAAGTACGAGATCGGGGGAGGGCAGACCGAGACGTGAGAACTCGAAATCAGTCAGCCAGCCGATGAAGTCGTCCCAGGTGTCCTCGGGAAGCTTGGAGAGCTGATGTATTGCATTGGCGGTCGTGTATCTGTTTGCGATGATGACAGTGTCGGGATCAAGATGATCCGACTTCCAGTCGCGGCGATAGGAAACGTATCTGTCGGCGGCGAAGAACATCGACGCGGCAAAGGCGTTCGTTTCGGACGGATCGCGTCCGAGCTCGCCGTTCAAGTACATTTTTACGAAATACGAGCTGTCGCTTTCGTAGACAGGAAAATCGAGCTCACGGACCTTTATGCCCTTTGATCTCAAATGCTCCGTCAGGCGGTCGCTCTGTGTTTTTTTACCCGAGCCGTCAAGCCCGTCGATTGCTATAAAATAACCCATACCGATCAGTCTCCGAGTCTTTTTCTGTCATAGCTGCTCTTGAGTCTGTAAAGAAGAGAAAAACCGAGCAAAAGAACGGCAACGGACGCAATGGCGATCAGCAGAACGACGATGCCGAACTTAATCGCGAGCAGAGTAAAGATTACGATCAGAACGCAGGCGACGGCGGTGCGCATTGCGGAGCGTCTTTTCTTGCCCTTGACGAGCTCTGCAAGCTCCGCTTCGGTGAGCGCGGGCGCGTCAGCGAAGCTGTGACCGCATTCGCATTTTTTTGCGGAGGGCGAGTTGATTATATGGCATTTCGGACAGTACTTATACTCGGCAGACATAAATAATCTCCTTAAAATAACGTGTGTTTTGTTTTATCAGTCGAATTCGTTTTGCAAAACGAGTTCCTGATACTGTTGACGTGTGATGAGCACGTCGCGCGGTCTTTGTCCGTCGGGAGCGCTGACGTAGCCGCGCGCCTCCATCGTGTCGATGAGCTTGGCGGCGCGTCCGTAGCCGAGGGAGAGACGGCGCTGGATGAGGGATGTCGAGATCTTGCCCGTTTCGACGGCAAGTTCGAGTGCTTGCTTAAGCATGGGGTCGTCTGTTGCCACGGGAGCCTCAGCCGTGTCGGCAGAGCCTCCGCGTCCCTTCTTCTGACCGCATCTTGCGGCAGCCTCCTCGATTCCGTTGATGGCGGATTCGTCGTACTGAGGCATCGGGAAGATACCCTTGATGAAATCGACGACCTTCTGTACCTCTGTTTCGCTGACGAAGGCGCCCTGAACTCTCTGCGGCTTCATAACGCCGACGGGAGCGTAGAGCATATCGCCGCGTCCGAGAAGCTTCTCGGCGCCCGCGATGTCAATTACGGTACGGCTGTCAACCTGCGACGCCATCTTGAATGCAATACGAGACGGAATATTTGCCTTGATAAGACCCGTGATTACGTCAACGGACGGACGCTGTGTACCGATGATGAGATGGATGCCTGCGGCGCGTCCCATCTGCGCGATACGGCAGATGGAGGTCTCAACGTCATCGGGAGCGGTCATCATAAGGTCGGCAAGCTCGTCGATTATGATGACCATCTGCGGCATAAATTCCTTTTCGGGGTCGTTGTATGTGATCTCGTTGTAGTTCTGGATGTTACGCACGCCGACGCTTTCGATAAGCTCGTAGCGGCGTTCCATCTCTGTGACAGCCCACGAGAGCGTGCCTGCCGCCTTCTTCGCGTCGGAAACGACGGGGACGTGCAGATGCGGGATGCCGTTATAGATGTTTAGCTCGACCTTCTTGGGGTCGATCATGAGAAGACGGATCTCCTGCGGAGTAGATTTGTAAAGAAGGCTGACGATAATGCTGTTGATGCAGACTGATTTACCCATACCGGTTGCACCGGAAACGAGCAGATGCGGCATTTTTGCGATGTCGCAATAGACGGGCGCGCCCGCAACGTCGGATCCGAGCGCAGCGGTAAGTCTGCTTCCGGATGCCTCGAAGCCTTCGCCCTCGAGAAGCGCACGGAGATATACGTTTTCACGTTTTTTGTTCGGCACCTCGATTCCGACGGCGGCTTTGCCGGGGATGGGAGCCTCTATTCTGACGTTGGGAACTGCAAGTCCGAGTGCGATGTCCTCGACAAGATTGGAGATCGAACGGACACGCGTGCCCGATTCGGGCGCAAGCTCATAGCGAGTGATCGTGGGACCGAACGAAACGTCGGATACGCGCGCCTTTACGTTGAAGCTGCGGAGCGTATCAACGAGCTTTTGCGAATTTTCCTTCAGCTCCTCAAAGTCTGCGGCGGAGCGCTTTTCGGGAGGAGTGAGAAGCGCTGTGGGCGGGAATTCATAAACGGGAACGGGAGTTTCGACGATCTCTTCCTCCTCGGGTTCCGCGGGGATCTCCTCGGACGGATCGGATACGATCTCGCATTCCGCCTCGATCACGGCGCGCTCACCCGACACGGATGATGCGTGTGCCTCTGCGAGTCCCGCAATCTTATCGGGATCTACGAAAATCTTGGAAAGGTCGATCTCACCGTCGTCGGAGAGGGAAGAAACGGGTGCAAGTGCCTCTTTTGCGGGCGCGAAGCTGTCGTCTTTTACCTCGGGAGACTTGATCGAGCCGTATGAAAGCTCGGGTTTAACGTCGTCCTCGGAGGACTCGTCATAAGCGAAATTCTGCTCGCCGTAACGCTCGCGCGTGCGCTTCATGACCTCGTCGAATATCTTTTTGTCGATCACGTCCTGATCGACCTCAGTGCCGACGTTTTCCTCGGCTTTTTCAGCTTCGTCTGCGGAAATGTCAACGTCTGGATCGAATTTGCTTTTGCGCAGACGTTTTTTCTGTTGTTTTTTCGTTTCGGGCTCCTCATCAAGCTGTTTGATGCGCTCAACGGCGGGCTTTTGTACAGGTGTGGGGACGGATGCAAGCGCTTCTTTTTCCTCACGCTTTCTGTCGCGGTAGCGCTTTGCGTGGTAAGCGATGAAGATGTGTACGGAACGGGGAGTGAGTCCGAACAGAAGCAGAACGGAAACGAACAGCGCGGAGAATATGATGATGAAGGAGATTGTTTTGCCGACCGCGCTCATGAGCAGAGTCGCAAGGAAGCCTCCGACGACACCGCCGCTCTGATATGTATTGCCGAATTTGTAAAGGTCGATGAGATTGAACATCTTCTCGCCCGAGAAGAACATATGCATAAGCATCGAAACGAGAACGAGCGAGATGCCCGCGCACCAGAACTTGAGTTTCAGTCTGTTTGCGATGACGTCCGTCTGCCATAACGTTCCGAGCAGAACGAAAAGCGCGGGGATGACGAACGCTGCCGCGGAGAAAAGTCCGAGCATTACGCTTTTTAGCGCACGAACGACAAATCCGTCCGTGTCAAGCACGAGAACGAGAAGAGAGAGGATCGCGCAGACGATGAACACGAAGGGAAGTATCTGATTGACCGTGCTCTGCGGATCGCGTTCCTTTTTTGGCTTCGGCTCGGAAGCCTTTTCCTTTGCGGGCTTTTTTATTTCAGAAGCGACTTTTGAGGCTTTGCTTTTGTCGGAGGAATTTTTGCTGTTATTTGTGTCGACGGTTTTTTTTGCCGTTGTTTTTTTGTCTTTGTTGTTTTGCTGTTTGACTGCCATTTATATTGTCCGTGCCTTTCTGTGCTTACGGTGAAACTGTCTTTATCGATGCTTTTTCGGGTGTGAATTGTCCGTGAGGATACATATCCAAAGTATATAATAACAGATTTTGAGCAAAAATACAAGAGGACTTGACATTACCGATTGTAAATAAACTATTTAATTATACGGAGGCGCGTGCGTGTGTGAAGACGAAAAATGCATATCTACCTATCTTGCTTGTCGCAGGCGGCGTTGCGGGCGGATTTTTAAACGGACTTCTCGGATGCGGAGGAGGGATCGTCATTGTGGCGCTTCTGTCTGCTCTGACAAAGGATACGGATTTTGACAGCCGCGACGTTTTTGCTGTGTCTGTGGCTGCGGTTTTGCCCATTTCGGCTGTATCGACAGTGATGTATATGATCCGCACGGACGCGTCGCTGTCCGTTATGAAGCCGTACGTGCTGCCTGCCGTTATCGGCGGTGCCGTCGGCGCGCTTCTGCTTGACAGACTTCCCACAGTCGGGATCAAAATGATATTTGCTCTGCTCATAATATGGGCGGGAGTGTCGCTTGTCTTGAAGGGAACGGGGGTGATGTGACTTGATCGACGCTGTCGCGGCTTTTTTTGCCGCAGTCCTCTCCGGGATGGGAGTCGGCGGCGGAGGCTTGCTTCTCATCTGGCTGACGCTCGTTTCGGAGACTCCGCAGTATACGGCGCAGTTTATGAATCTTTGCTTTTTCATCGCCGCTTCCGCCTCCTCGATGACAGTCCACGTGACAAAGCGAAGGATTCCCGTTCTTTTGGTTCTTCTGCTTGCCTCCGGCGGTGCGGTCGGCTCGTTTTTCGGCGTGCTCACGGCATCGTTGACAGACCCCGATGCGCTCAGGATCGTACTCGGCGTTTTTCTCGCTCTGTCAGGTGCCGTTTCCCTTTTGCGCGGACTCGGACGAAGAAAAAACGTCCGGACGAAGGATAAAATGTAAATTTTTATCGAAAGTCGGAAATTTGCCCCGAAAGTGCACGATTTTTTATTAAAGAGCGTATTTACAAAACGGATTTTCCGTGTTATAATAACTCTCGCTGTCGGCACGGTACGCGGATAAAGAACATTCACCCGCCGCATGCTGAGTCGATTTGCTAATATTTTTATGAGGTGAAAAACATGATCACAAAGACCGAAAAGCAGGCAATCATCGAGCAGTACGCTATCCACGAAGGCGACACAGGTTCTCCTGAAGTGCAGATCGCGATACTCACCGCGAGAATCAACTCTCTTACCGAGCATCTCAAGGTAAACAAGAAGGACCACCACAGCAGAAGAGGACTTCTCAAGATGGTTGGTCATCGCCGCAACCTCCTCGGCTACCTCCAGAAGGTAGACATCGAGCGTTACCGCGCGATCATTGAAAAGCTCGGAATCAGAAAGTAATTCCGACAAAAGAAACCAAAGCGGGTTGCCGCATTTTGCGGCAACCCCGTTTCTTGTAAACACTGCGGGAGGCACGATTTGGTTCAGCATTTAAATATGTCCGCGAAGCTCGCGCATGTATTTAAGTGTTGACCCGTTGCGTCCCGTTTGAAAAATATAAAATCTAACGGAGGTTAATCCAACAATGTTCGAAAATTACAGAGTATTTGAAACCGAATACGCAGGACGTCCTCTCAAGGTAGAGGTCGGCAAGCTTGCAGGCCTCGCAAACGGCTCCTGCCTTATCTCCTATGGAGAAACAACTATCCTCGCTTGCGCAACAGCATCTGAAAAGCCCCGTGACGGCATCGACTTTCTTCCCCTGTCCGTAGACTTCGAGGAGCGTCTCTATGCCGCAGGCAAGATCCCCGGCGCGTTCCTTCGCCGCGAAGGCAGACCTTCTGAAAAGGCTATCCTTACCGCACGCGTTATCGACCGTCCCATCCGTCCCCTTTTCCCCAAGGATCTCCGTAACGACATCGTTCTTTCGATGACGGTTATGTCCGTAGACCCCGACTGCAGCCCCGAGATCACCGGTATGATCGGTGCCTCCATCGCTCTTTCCATTTCCGATATTCCGTGGAACGGACCTATCTCCGGTTGCTACATCGGTATGGTAGACGGCGTTCCGGTAGTTAACCCCACGCAGGCACAGCGTCAGGTAAGCACACTTGAGCTCACAGTTGCATCCAGCGCTACCAAGGTCGTTATGATCGAAGCGGGCGCCAAGGAAGTTTCCGATTCCAATATGTTCACGGCTATCATGCTCGGACATGAGGAAAACTGCAAGCTTCTCGAGTTCATCAACCACATCATCGAAGAGGTAGGAAAGCCCAAGTTTGAGTATCCCTCCTGCGAGCTTGATCACGATATGTTCGACTCCGTTTTCGCTTTCTGCGAAAAGGACGTAATGTTCGCTCTCGACACTCCCGACAAGAACGTAAGAGACGAAAGAATGGTTCCGATCAAGGACGCCATCGTTGAAAAGTTCTCCGAGCAGTATCCCGAGATCGAAACTCAGATGGAAGAGATCATCTACAAGATCCAGAAGAAGATCGTTCGCCGCTGGCTCCTCGAGGATGGCAAGCGCGTAGACGGCAGACGTCTTGATGAGATACGCCCCCTCGCATCCGAGGTTGGCGTTCTTCCCAGAGTTCACGGCTCCGGCCTTTTCACTCGCGGACAGACTCAGGTTCTCTCCATCTGCACACTCGGTTCCGTTGACGAAGCTCAGGAGCTCGACGGCATCGATGATCAGACAACAAAGCGCTATATGCATCATTACAATATGCCCGGCTACTCCACCGGCGAAGCAAAGGCTTCCCGTACGCCCGGCAGACGTGAGATCGGCCACGGCGCGCTCGCAGAGCGTTCCCTCATTCCCGTTCTCCCCTCCGTTGAGGAATTCCCCTACGCTATCCGCGTAGTCTCCGAGGTCGTTTCCTCCAACGGCTCCACCTCCCAGGGCTCCGTATGCGGCTCCACCCTCGCACTTATGGACGCGGGCGTTCCGATCAAGGCTCCCGTTGCGGGCATCTCCTGCGGTCTTATCACCGAAGGCGAACGCTGGATGACAATGATCGATATCCAGGGTCTTGAAGACTTCTACGGCGACATGGACTTCAAGGTAGCAGGTACTCATAAGGGTATCACCTCCATTCAGATGGACCTTAAGATCGACGGTCTTACTCCCGAGATCATCAAGGAAGCTCTCGAAGTTACCCACAAGGGTCGTGACTATATCATCGACGAGATCATGCTCAAGGCTATTCCCGAGCCCAGAGCTGACGTTTCCGAATATGCACCCAAGATGCTCACAATGAAGATCAAGGTAGACAAGATCCGCGAAGTCATCGGTACCGGCGGTAAGGTCATCCAGAAGATCGTTGCAGATACAGGCGCGAAGATCGACATCGAAGAAGACGGCACGATCTATATCTCCGCCGTTAACCGCGACGCTGCTTATGCTGCACAGAAGATCATCGAAGGTATCGTATTCGAGCCCGAAGCAGGCGCGATCTACACGGGCAGAGTTACCCGCATCATCCCCATCGGCGCGTTCGTTGAATTTGCTCCCGGTAAGGAAGGCATGGTCCACATCAAGGATCTTGAAAACAAGCGCACTGAAAAGGTCGAGGACGTTTGCCAGGTTGGCGACATGATGACAGTCAAGTTCCTCGGCGTTGATGAAAAGGGCAGACTCAACCTTTCCCGCAAGGCTTGCCTTGAGGGCTGAACCTGAATAACGCTTATGAAAATGTGAGGGGCGCTTTGCGTCTTCTCACATTTCATTTTCCGATCGCACGAAATGTGGAGTCATACAAAGCGGTACCGCGCCGATTTCGTGCGGTGATAGTGCGCCTTGGGGAGATTCAACGATCCCCCAAAAGTGAAAGAAAATCGTCCGCTTTTGTTAGGACGGTGGCGCAAAATTCCACATAATCAGCCGCCTGCGGCGGCGGAATGGAGCTACTTATGAGCAAAAGACGCGTAACGAGATACAATGACACGATCGGCCCCGAGCTTTCCTCGGGAATGCTCGTGCTGACGATATTTATCGCCGCAGTTATTATTCTGTGCGTGTATTTCGTCTGTAACCGAGATCCGGATCCGTATAAGGACGTGCCGAAGGATTCGGATACTGCTGCTCTCACCGACACGGACGAGGAAGGCAACGTGATTATAATCGATACGCCGGATGAAAGCTCGAACATGCAGGAAACAGAGGAGCCCGAGCCCGACAAGGAGCTTTTTGATGTTGTTTCCGTCTCTACGGCAGACGTCGCGAGAGGATATCTCATTCTTGTCAATAACAAAACTGCGTACAACTTCGATATAGAAGAGGAAATCGTAGGACTTTATCAGAACGAGGATAAATCCGCCACGTACGGCCTCGCGACGGTGAACATCTCGTGTGCAAAGTCGGTGCTGCCTTATCTTAATGAGATGATCGATGCATATTACGCCGATACAGAGGACGGATATACAGTCATCAACAGCGGATACAGAACGTATGAGGATCAGAACGATATCCTTGTCAGCCGCATCGAAAGCGTGGGTGAGGAGCAGGCGTACGCGTACGTAGCTATCCCCGGTCACAGCGAGCATCATACGGGATATGCCTTCGACCTCGTTTCGTACGGCGAAAAGAAGGATGGCAACTGGCTCCCCAATCATTGTCAGGAATACGGATTCATTCAGCGTTACCGCGCGGATAAAGAGGACATAACGGGTATCCTTTACGAGTATTGGCATTACCGTTACGTCGGCATACCTCACGCGGAGATAATGATGAATGAAAACTACTGTATGGAGGAGTACATCATTCTTGTCGGCGGTTATTCTTATACGGAGCCGTTCTATTATACTGTCGAATCGGGCGAAACGTATGCGATCTATACGGTACCTGCCTCCGACGGCGAAAAAACAGAGATCCCCGTCCCGAAGGATTCGGAATATACCGTGTCCGGCAATAACGTAGGCGGATTTATCGTGACTGTCGAGCTTGGAGAAAACTATACGGCAGAATCGGACTAAAAAATGAAAGGAGAACGGAAAATGAGAAAAAAAGCGCTTTTTGCGGCAGTTTTTGCTCTTTTGACGCTGACCTCGTCAGCGCTTTCGTCGTGCTCCTTTGTTACTGTTAATTTTGATAATATTTTTCCGTACGAGGGAACGTTTGCGGAGACGGAAACAGACTCCGACGGCAACGTCGTGACCTCCGCCGATCCTGTCGGTGGCGATACAGAGGATACGGACGTGAAAGAACACGTCTATACCGGACTTGATGACGCGAAGGCGGCGCTTTCGACTGTCAGAGGCTACGATTTCGGCGGCGTGTCGCTGTTTATAAATACGACGGCAACGGATGATATACACATCCTTACATCCGATTTCGACGACAGCGCCGAGATAGACGAAAACGATTATTCCGCCGCTGTGTATGAGCGTAACCGTATGGTGGAAGAAAAGCTCAAATGCTCGATCAGATACAGACAGACAACACTCACCGAGATGATCGCGGACATTGAAGCCGCGGTCAAGGATGAGGCATATTATGCGGATCTTCTCTGCGTCGGTGCAAACGAGCTGGCAACGCTCGCGAAGGAAGGCTGCCTTTACAATCTGCGCTCGCTTCCGTTTTTCGATACGAACAAAAAGTACTTCAACTCATCTGCCTCAAAGGCACTGTCTGCGGGATATTATGATTACGGTGTCATCAGCACGGCAACGATCAATCCCGACAACATCTATGCGATGTTTGTGAACCTCGATAAGCTCGAGCAGGTCACCGACGCAGACGTCGAAGCGCTTGCGGCAAGCGGACAGTGGACGTGGGATCGTGCGATTGAAATAGCGAAAGCGTCATCGCTCTCGTACGCGGGCAGCATGGGCGCATTGGCTGACGTTATCGCGGCGTCGGGCGGAGTCAGATACGTAACGAACTCACATAACAAAACACCTGTTTCAAAGTATACCGCTACGGCGGAAAAGGCGGTGGAAACGGCGCGTGCGCTCGCTTCACAATCCGAGCTTCTGCTTATGGGAGAAGCCAAGCTGAAGGAATCCTTTATGGCGGGTAAGACGACGCTTCATATAGGCAAGCTTACTTGTATGACTTCGCTTGCGAAGGCGGATTTTGACTGGACAGTCGTTCCGATGCCGAAGCTTACTGAGGATCAGACCTCATACCGCACTTATATGGCGTCCTCGACGCTTGCGTATGCGGTTCCGATCACAACCACGGACACAGAAGGCGCAGGGGTGCTCATAAACGCGCTGTCTGCGGCGTCGTACGGATATCTCCGTGACACTTACGTGAAATATCATATGTATAATACCGTCCGAATGAGCACGACGCTCGATATGGTCGAGCTGATATGGGATACTCCGTATTTTGATTTTGCACATACGCTCGGATCCGTGTCCGATGACATAGCAAACGGAACGTATAACGTCGTGCGTGAGGCGGCGGCTGATACGGAGCTTTCTGCAGAAAAACTCTTCTCCAAACGCTCGTCCGCGGCAGACAAGGCTCTCAAAAAATATTACGCACCCAAATGGTGATATAAATAAAAAAACGCTCCCGATCGGGAGCGTTTTTGCTTGTGTGCTGGTCATTTTTCCGCCGCGTCGTTCATAAGTGCGTCAACGGCGCGTATTATGTCGTAAAACTGACTCTTGACGGAGTTGAAATAGCTGCCCTCGGACAGAACAACGAGGATGTAGGTCGAGGATTCGCTTTCAACGATTCCGCTGTCGCTGAAATACTTGGAGTTCCAGCCCGCCTTGTTCGCGACGGGCACGCCGAGCGCGATCTCAATGAAGTTCATATATTCGACCTCGGAGAAGAGGTCGTAAAGCATCTTGCCCGTGGCGGTTTCGTCCTTGTAATCGTAGATCTCTTGCCAGATCTTTGCCATATCGAGTGCTGTGACGTCGGGCCATCTCGTGCCCGAGACGAAAGCAGACGTGCAACCGAGCGAGGAGATCATTTCGTCGTAATCGGTGCGTCCGAAGCGGCGCAGGAGCATATAATAGCCCTCGTTGTCGCTTGAAACAATCGTGTAATAAATGACCTGATAAAGCGTGTATTCCTTGCCGAGTCCGGCTTTTCCGATGACGTTGTCGCCGTATACGGTGTCGGCGGCAGTGTAGGTCAGCTTCTCGTCAAGAGACGCGTTGCCCGCGTCGATCTGACGGCAGACGTAGTAAACGTAGGCGGCTTTGATCATACTCGCCGCGCCGCGTTTTTCGTTTGCGTTGTAGGAAAGGGACGTGCCGCTTTCAAGATCGACAGCGAAGAAGGAGACGGGGCGGTCAAAGACCGCAATTGCGTCCGTGAGCACATCTGTGAGGGATGAGTCGGGGGTGTAACCGCCCTTGATGCCGAGCGTGTTATCGGCATAATCGGGCATATCGGGAAGACCGTCGATCCATGATGTGACCGTTTCGGTGTCGGAGTCTGTTTCGGTCTCGGACACGGGTTCGGTTTCGGTCTCTGTCTCCGTTTCGGCAGAGGATTCGGCGTCGGAGGTGTCGCCGTCGGCGTCTGATACGGACACGGATCCCGTGTCCGTTTCCGTGTCGGTGTGGTCGTTACGGAGTCTTCCTCCGAAATGCGCGATCAGCACAGCGGCGACGATAAAAACGGCAAGTATGGGGATCAGCCAAATGGCGGGATTTCGTTTCATGTTTGTGCTTCTTTCTTTGGTATATGCCAAACGGACAGACGGAATGAGCCGTGCTGTCCGTTTCGGGCATTATTCTTCTGTATCTGTGTTTTCGGAGCGGAGCTTCAATATCTCCTCTATGAAGGTGTCAACGTCCTTGAACTCGCGATGTACAGATGCGAAACGAACGTATGCAACGGGATCCTGATGCTTGAGTCTTGCAAGCACCATCTCACCTACCTCCGCAGATGTGACCTCTCTGTTGAGCGAGCCGGAGAGGGCGGCTTCAATGTCGTTTGCGATCATTTCAGCCTTGACGGGGCGCTTTTCACACGCCTTGATGATGCCGACGAGCAGTTTGTTTTTGTCGAAAAGCTCTTTTGTTCCGTCGCGCTTGATAACGACGGGATGTACTGTATCTACCACCTCATAGGTGGTGAAGCGGCGCTGGCATGACAGACATTCACGTCTGCGTCTTATGCTTGAGGAATCGCTTGCGGGGCGCGAATCGACGACCTTGCTTTCGGGATAGCCGCAAATGGGGCACTTCATATCTATAATATCTCCGTTTTCATTCAGATTGATGTCGTAACGCAACATATAGTTGTGTCAATACGTATTATACCACATTTTTGTCCGAGTGCAAGGTGATTTTTCACATAAATTGTAAATATAATGTAAGCGGTGACCGAATTCAATCTGCTACTTGACCTATCGGATGTTTTATTGTATAATATGTTGGTAAAATGGTGTCCGATTTTCCCGATCCGGGACGAAAAATCTGCACGGACACATGATTTAATTGCTTTTGGAGTTCAATATGAATAAAAAAATACTGACGGTCATATTGCTTATAGCACTGTTTATTCCGTCTTTTGTCGCGGTCGGATATTATTCTTCGACCAAAAAGGAGCCGGCGGACGTTAAAACGGTCAGCAATCTTAAAATCGAGGACCTTGCCGGAATGAAATGGGAGTTCTCGTCCGAGGATACTAACCCCGACTCCGCAACGATGATTAATCTCTTCGTCAATATGAAGAAGAACGCAACGGAGGTCACCTCTCTTCCCGATGCGATGGAAAACGATGACTTCTTCCTCATTACACTGACGAGCTATGAGGTCGATTCTCAATATAAGTATTATTTCACATCCTCGCCCACGGACGCATATCTTGTGGATTCCGAATCGAAGGTGTATAAGCTCAATGCAACGGACGTTGCCGAATTCCTTGCCACGAAATATTCCGCAAGCATCTATACGGTAACCAAAACGCCTACGCCCACACTCAACGTAGCGGGCACGGTGATCTCTCCCGCATCTCTTGCATGGAATTACGAAAACTATGACGGAAAATTCCTCAGCATCGACACCTCCGAGATCATAACGTCGGAGATCAAGACCTGCACTCTTGACGGCGGACTTGAGCTTTCCTTCAGCGAAGCTCCCGATTACGTTAAGATCACGGTAAAGAACGGTGAAGAGGTCATCTTCTCCGATTCGATCGACAAGATCTCTGAGCTTTCACTTACAGGAGGAGATAATTTTGCCATTGACGTTTCTGCGGAATGGTATCAGACAGCGGAAAAGGACTTTTACGGCTCCGCAACGTATTCCTTTATCGGCGATATCGTTGATCCTGCCGTATTCTATATCGGACAGACGGAGATCGAAAACGGCGAGTTCGTTTGCATCGGGGGCAAGAACGTGGACGATCCGACAAAGATCGGCTTCTCATCTGAGCCTGCCATCGATTATACCCCCACCTTCTACACCGAAGGCGATTACGTTTACGCTCTTGTTCCAATCGGATACGATTATGAGAACGGCGCCGATCAGGTCTATACCTTCACCCTTACATACGGCGCGACAACGCAGAATATAAGCCTCAATGTCAAGTCCTACAGCTACGGCAAGAGCAACAGTACCGTAAGTGCGGCTATTGAAAATGCGACTTATTCGGAGGAGGCTCGCAAGGAAGCGGAGGATGCACTCCTGCCTCTTGCACAGTCCGCGGGACTGTCGGCTCATAAGTTTGACGGCACGTTCCTCGAGAATCCGTTTGACGCGGATGCGACCATTTCTCCCGGCTTCGGCAGAACGATCACTGTAACGGCGACGGGCACTCAGTACCGTCATACGGGCTGCGATTACAGCGTCGCAGAGGGCGTGGACGTCTATGCCGTCAACTCCGGTGAGGTCGTTTATTCCGGCTACCTCACAACGACAGGTTATGTTGTCGTTGTCGATCACGGCTGGGGTCTCAGAAGCTGGTACTGTCACCTCTCCGAGTGTTCGGTATCCGTCGGTGACACGGTTGAAAAGGGCGGCGTGGTCGGCCTTTCCGGCGATACGGGCTTCGCGGCAAAGAATCGCACACATATCGGACTTACGGTGGGTGACGTTCCCGTTCGTATCTACTCTTATTGGGATAACGCAGTTGCCATCCCCGATATGACGCCTGCGACAGCAGAATAAAAACGACAGAAAACCGAGAAGACGCGGATAATTTGCGCCGTCTTCTCGGTTTTTGAACATTCTGTGAAAAAATATTGAAAAAATCTTCGGAAACCACTTGACAATCATCTGACCGTGTGGTAAAATCTAATCAAGGTTGGAGGCGGTGGATCGATGTTTGCTGTGCCTTGTCGTCCGCCGATGTAACATAAACGAGCCGAAAGGAGGAAAGAATATGATCGAGTATATGCCGTATGTTTGGACGTTTGTGCTCATTATGAGCGTTCTTGTCGAAGCCGCAACGGCAACCCTCACAACGATCTGGTTTATGCCCGCAGGCTTCATCTGCCTCATCCTGGCGATATTTGACGTGAGCATTCCCGTTCAGATCGTCGCGTTTATCGTGCTCGGTGCAGTGGCGCTCGTTCTGTCAAAGACTGTGCTGAAAAACAAGATCGGCGTAGCCGAAAAGACAGCGACAAACGCAGACCGCATCATCGGCGCGTCCGCAGTCGTGACCGCAGATATCGACAACGACCTGGCGACAGGCGAGATCGCTGTCAGCGGGCAGTATTGGACCGCAAGATCCGATGACGGTTCGAAGATCGCAAAGGGCGAAAAGGTCACGGTGCTTCGCATCGAAGGAGTAAAAGCGATCGTCAGAGCATAAAACGTTCGTTTTTACAGCAACATATTGACAACAAAGGAGAAAATTTATGATCACAACAGCAGTTCTCAGCACAGGCGGAGCAGTAACTCTCGTTATCGTAGCAGCAGTGCTCCTTCTCATCGTAATCGCCAACATCAAGATCGTGCCGCAGGCACGCGCTTGCGTCGTTGAGCGTCTCGGCCGTTACCTCACAACGTGGGAAACGGGTATCCATTTCAAATTTCCTTTCATCGACCGCGTCGCAAAGAACGTCATCCTCATGGAGCAGGTAGCGGATTTCCCGCCCCAGCCCGTTATTACGAAGGATAACGTAAGAATGCAGATCGATACAGTTGTTTTCTATCAAATCACTGACTGCAAGCTCTACGCTTACGGTCATATGAACCCCATTGCAGCTATTGAAAACCTCACCTCCACCACGCTCCGTAATATTATCGGTGAGCTTGATCTTGATGCAACTCTCACCTCCCGCGACGTTATCAACGTCAAGATGCGCTCTATCCTCGATGAAGTGACCGACCCTTGGGGTATCAAGGTCAACAGAGTCGAGCTCAAGAATATCATCCCGCCCAAGGAGATCCAGGACGCGATGGAAAAGCAGATGAAGGCTGAGCGCGAACGCCGTGAGGCTATCCTCCGTGCAGAGGGCGAAAAGAAGTCCTCGATCCTCGTTGCTGAAGGTAAGAAGGAAAGCATGATTCTCGAAGCGGAAGCGGAAAAGCAGGCGGCTATCCTTCGCGCAGAGGCTGTCAAGGAAGCGAAGATCCGCGAGGCAGAGGGTGAAGCAGAGGCGATCCTCAAGATCCAGCAGGCGACGGCAGAGGGCGTCAGAATGATCAACGAATCCGCTCCCGGCTCGGGCGTCATCGCGATCAAGAGCCTCGAGGCTCTCGAAAAGGTTGCGGACGGTAAGGCAACGAAGATCATCATCCCGTCCGAGATCCAGTCGCTCGCAGGTCTTGCGGTTTCCGCAACGGAGCTTGTCAAGGGCGAATAAAGCTCGCGGCGAATCCGATTCGCACGAGTGCGGACTTTATATGATTGAATAACCTATATATAGCCGGGGTAGCCCGAATGTGACTTGCCCCGGCTATATTTGTTTTTACCCACGGACACACGCAACTATTTTGCACCGTGAATCGGTGCAAATTATAAAAGGAGACCTTATGAACATCAAAACTCCCAAGGATATACGCTCGTATGTCATTTTGCAAACATTAAAGCAAGCGTTGATTTGTCTTGTGCCGCTTGCCGCCGTTATTGCAGCGATGAAGCTGTTTGGAGAAAGAATCTTCACCGGGCAGGGACAGTCAATAATCACGGCGTATGTGCTTGTTATTGCATTGACGCTGTATTTTACGAAATTTCCGAAAAGGTTTCTTGATTCAAGCTGGATAGGCACCGTAACCTTTGTGGACGCACAGATCACGGAAAGCCGTCGCGGCAAGGGCGATTGGGGACTGTACGATTATTGCAACAAGCTGAACGTTACCGTTACAGTGAAAACCGATTCCGGCAAAGAGATCAAAAAGGTTGTCTTTGATGAGGAAACGCTTCCGAGCGCCAACGTTCAAGAGACGGTGACGGAAAAATACGCTGTCGGCAGGCGCGTGTTCCACGTGTACGGCACGAAATACGTCGGCGTTCTCGACCAAAGCGAGTCGCGTTTGGAAAACTGCATCGTTTGCGGCAACGAAGCCGAGGGGAACGAGGGAAAATGCCATGCCTGTGGACACAGTCTGCATTTTGGAGAGAAAAAATGACAAAAACCCAACTCATAATCCCAAAGGACGTGCAAAATCACGTCAACGGACGCATCGTGCTGCGCGTCCTCAAGGCGGCGGCACTGTTCGCGGCAGAAATATTCGTGTTTGTCTGGTACGCGCAGGATTTTTGGTCGAGTATCCGTTATTGGACTATCCTTGTGTATGCGGCGGTTTTGGTTGTGACGTATTTTTGGTCGGGACTTCACGATGTCATCCGCGATAAAACGTGGTGCGGTGTAATCAAGGACGTCAAGGTAAAGACGACGCTTCAGACAACGGGAACACGTCTCCGCCGTTATATAAACATCATTTATGTCACCGTTGAGACAGAGGACGGCGAAACAAAGACATGTGTTGCGTTTAAAGGCAGAGCCGATGACGCACGCGACGGCGCGGCGCTGTCGTTCTATCTGCAGAATTACCGCCCCGGAGTCAGTATCGTACATATCCGCGGCGCGAAGTATTATCAGATCGACCCCGACAACAATCCCGATACGATGAACTGTATCGTATGCGGTTACGACAATCCGGAGGGCGTCGAGATCTGCGAGACGTGCGGACATACGCTCCGTCTCATCAAAAAGGATACGTCGCTGTGGTTTTGATAAAAGATAGGAGGATAATATGGAAAAAATCAAAATTCCTCGAGACATTAAGCGTTATTATTTGCTCCGCGCGGGCGCGAGAGTTCTTGTGTGTGCGGTGCTTTTGGCTGCTGTAATTACAGGACTTACACAGAATCTTAACGAAATACTTGAAAGAGGAATTTCGTATACGGTACTTATGTACATAGTTCTGATTGTGATTGTGTTTGTCGTGACGGGTGTTCCGATAAAGCTGATTGATTTCACTTGGCAAGGAGAAATTGTGGAGCATAAAACGAAAACGATAATACAAAGCAAAATGAACGGCGCAAATTATAAAACAGGATTTGACGGATACGGATCAAAAATGTCGGAATATCGAAATATACTTACCGTTATCGTCAGATTGCCGAACGGCGATACGGTTTCCTCCGTAGCCTGCGACACAAAAGATGCCGACGTTTTTGAAAGCTTTATTTCGGAGTATAAAGTAGGCACCCGAGTTCTTCACGTATACGGAACAAAACATCTGCAGGTGATAGACGATGATGCGGATGTGGTGAAATGCGTGATCTGCGGCGAAGAAAACGAAAAGGCCGAGGGAAAATGCGACAAGTGTAAGCATTCGATCGGTATTACCGTCTGAAGCGTAACAATATCGCAAAATACTTGCCGAGCAAGGCTGTATCGTTTGCGGTTACGACAATCCCGAGGGCGTCGAGATCTGCGAGACGTGCGGACATACGCTCCGTCTCATCAAAAAGGATACGTCGCTGTGGTTTTAACAATCAAAAAAAGCCTTCGCAAGAAGGCTTTTTTCTATTCGGGGATGTATTCCGCGATGTCGGAAAGCTGACAGGCGAGCGCGGCGCAGAGCTTGTCGAGCGTTTTTGTTTCAATGTTTTCGTTGGCGCGCAGGCGGCGTATCGTTTTGCTGTCGATGCCGCATTTTTCGCGTAAAGTATATGTCGAAATGTTCTTTTCTTTCATTGTCACCCACAGTTTATCAAATACGATCATAAGTTTGCCTCCCATTCTTGACATATAATATTATGGGGGTTATAATCATATTTATTAAGGGGATATAATCCCCATATACGGAGGCGGTATGGAACTTATTAAAGAAATTTTGATTGACGTGCTCAAAAATGAAGCGGTAAGTATTTCAATCGACAAAAAGAAAACGGATTTGACGGATTTTGTGGAAATGAAATGCTGTAAGGCGCTGTGCGAGATAAAAGATATAATCGAAAATCCGAGTTATTCCGATGAAACTTGTTTTGATAAGATCGAGAAAATCGTTTGTGTTTTTGAAGCGATCGGCAGTACCGGTGGTACGCGTCATGATTTCGGATAACAAAAAAGCCTTCGAAAGAAGGCTTTTTGTTTATTCGGGAATGTACTTTCAATTTTCACCGTTGCTGTTTTATGAAAGAACCGCCCGTAAGCTTTTGAAAAGAGGCGCGGAGGAAAACTTTTCTCGAAAAGTTTTCCTCCGCAAATCCCACATAAAAATCACTTCTCATTCACCGCAGAAAGCGCGTTGATGGGCGTGCCGAGCTCGGTGAAGCGGCGCTCGTACTCGGTCACGACGTTACCCTCGCCCCATTCGCTTGCGTGCAGATCGCGTGTGTGCCACGACAGCTTGAAGGGGGATTCGGGGATCTCCTCAAGCGTGAAATCGAAAAGGATCACGTTGTCTGTCTTGACGTTGAGCGTGCCGCCGGCGGCGAGCAGACGCGAGTAGATCGAAAGAAATCCGCGGTAGGTCAGTCTGCGCTTGTAGTAGCCCTTCTTCGGCCACGGATCGCTGAAGTTGAGATACACGCCCGAGAGGGAGTCAGGGGCGAACCACGTTTCCGCGTCCTGTGCGTTGCCGATGATGAAACGGACGTTGTCGGGCAGGGTAGGATCCTCTGCGAGCTGAGCTGTCCTCTTCTCAAGCGCGAACAGCATTACGTCCGAGATGCGCTCCACCGCGTAGAAAAGTTTGTCGGGGTGCTTCTTTGCCATGCCGCAAACGAAGTCGCCCTTGCCGCATCCGATCTCGAGACAGACGGGCAAACCGCGAAGCTCCTCGGGAAAAGGAGCGTAAATGTCAGAAAATGTCTCCTCGGCGGGGGAATTTATGAGCAAACGTGAACATTTTTCAATTCTATTTTGTGAATTCTTTTTTTTTCTCATTCTCATACTTGTAATCTATCCTCGTTTTTGGTAAAATATAATGTACTTTTGTGCAGACGCGCGAAAAACGCGTCCGCGAAAGACAGTATATCACAAATTTTTGCTTTTATCTACACACAACTTGCAAAAAAGGAGGTGTAAATTTGGATAAAAACAAATTAATAGCGATCCTTGCGTATAAACTCGAGGGAAGCGGCATCGAACGCGAAGGCGCGATCGCCGAAGCGAAGTCGTTCGTGGGTTCTCTTTCGGACGAGGATGCGGCAAAGCTCTCCGCAATGTCGGGTAACGACGCAATGATGTCGAAGATCGCAGCATCACTTAAAAAGAAAGCGGAAACGGCATATACTCAAGCAACTCATGCGGGAGATACTCCCAAGTCGGAAGCTTCCGTAACCGAAGCGTCCAAAAGGGAGGCGTCCAAAACGGACGCGCCTAAGGCGCGCGTTGCTGATCACGTACCTGCCCCTGCGCCTGTGCGCGAAACTCCCGTGAAGGAGTCCTCGCCCGCACCGCAGCAGGTGGCGCGTCCTGCCGCACCTGCACAGCGTGAGTCTGAAGTGAAGGAATATGCACCTGCGCCTCAGCAGCGGCCTGCGAGCGCAAGCCGTGTGCGTCCTGTGCCGCAGAGAGCGAAGATCTCGCGTCCCACGCCGAAGACAAACGCGGACGGAGAACAGCAGCGTCACGCGCAGACACCGAACGAAAGAAAAACGGAGAAAAGCGAAAAGAAGCTCATCTTCCGTCCCGATCCCAACGCGGACTATAAGAAGTTCTACATCATACTTGCGTGCACCTCACCTGTCTGGCTGTTCCTCATTTTTGCGGTTGCGACGCTGTTCCTTGTCGTGATCGGTGCGTTTGCGGTAGCGATCGTTGCGATCATTGCCGCGCTTGTTGTTGCGGTTGCCGCAGGAACGACGCTTTCCGTCGTCGGAATCGTGTATGGCATAACTCAGCTTTTCAAGTATGCACCGATAGGACTTTACGAGATAGGTCTCGGACTCAAGATCGGCGGATATCTTATGCTCGGCGGTATCGTTGCGTATAACGTCGCGGTAAGACTCCTCCCGTTCCTCATCAAGAAGGTTCTTGAGCTGTTCGTTTTCACGGCACACAAATGCGTTGAGCTTTATTTCTATGTGAAAGGAGCGTGCGCTAATTTATGAAGCCTACATCGATAATTTTCATACTTATATCGATCGTTATCATCTTCTTCGGCAACCGTATCTGCGACAACGCGGAAAAACGCGCTGAGGAGGAGGGGATCGACATATTCGGTCAGACTGTGGACGAGGAAAACAACAGCGTTTACAAGTTCACTTTCGGCGTAGAGGACGTTTACAACAAGCTCGAGCTCGTGCTTGACGAAGCTGACGTCTACATATACGGCGGATTTTCCGAGCCTTATATGGAGCTTTACAACTTCGAAGACGGATCCTATGCGATGACGACCACGAACAGAAACATCACCGTCAATACCTCGCTTGATATTATGTCTATGCTCAAGTTCTGGGAGACGGGATTCAGCTTTGACGGTCTCAGAGGCTATCTGCACGAGCAGGAGAAAACAGAGACGGTTATGGCGAAGCGAGTCAATATCTATCTTCCTACCGACGGTGACATCAACGTTATCAACGTTACTCTCGATAAGGGCAGCGTACACGTTTCCAATCTTGATACCTCCGTTGATTTTGCGGTCAACCTCGGAGAGGGTGACGCAGTGTTCACGTCTGTGAATACGACCTCGTACATCAAGAGCGATATCAAGAAGGGGGACCTTTACCTGAACGGCGTAACGGTTGGCACGCTCACAACCACAATGACTGACGGTGACGTCAATGCGGAAAACTTTAATTTCACAAACGTCAGCATCACCGGTGTGACTACGAACGTCTCCGTTACCACGTCCAACGCGCTTGACTTCTTTGATACGTATCTTTCCGCTCGTCAGGGCAAGGTTACGGTCAATGACGAGGATTTCGGCGCGCAGTACGATAAGGAATCTTCCTCCGCCAACGAAGCGACGGTGATAATTACAGTTACCGAGGGCAATATCATTATGGCGCAGGCGGCGGCAGAGCCCGATCCCGTCGTGCCCGATACGGACAGCGGCACCGCGGAGGATACGTCTGCGGAAGATCCCGCAGCTTAATTAAATCAAAAAAGGATACGACAAATTATGAAGCATGTTTATGTAACAAAGGGTACTTGCGCACGCGAGATCGAATTCGAGCTCGACGGCAACGTGATCCATAACGTAAGCTTTAAGGGCGGCTGCAACGGCAACCTCAAGGCGATATCCAAGCTCGCAGAGGGCCAGGAAGCAGAGCATATTATCGAGCTTCTCGAGGGCAATACCTGCGGTCCCCGTAACACGTCCTGCGCAGATCAGTTTACAAAAGCGCTCGCAGAAGCGCTCGCAGCTGAACGCGCATAAGCTTATTCTATAAAAATAACCGATACAACTAAAATTTTTATACGAAAGAAGGCTACTCTAATGTCAGACCAGAGATTAATCGGAACAATTTCGCGCGGAGTAAGAGCTCCCATCATCAGAAACGGTGATAATATTGCAAAGATCGTTGCGGACAGCGTTCTTGCTGCTGCCGAAAGCGAAAATATCACGATCCGCGAACGCGACGTTATCGGCATTACCGAAGCTGTCGTTGCAAGAGCGCAGGGCAACTATGCCACTGTTGATCAGATCGCACAGGATATCAAAAAGAAGTTCCCCACGGGTGAGTTCGGCGTTATCTTTCCGATCCTTTCCCGTAACCGTTTCGCAATGTGCCTTAAAGGTATCGCAAAAGGCGCGAAAAAGATAACTCTGATGCTCAGCTTCCCCTCCGATGAGGTAGGAAACCACATCGTTTCGCTCGATCAGCTCGACGAGGCAGGCATCAATCCTTGGACGGACGTGCTTACAGAAGCGCGTTTCGTTGAGATCTTCGGTCATCCCAAGCACGAATTCACAGGTGTTGATTATATCGAATATTATAAGGGCCTCATCGAGAGCCAGGGCTGTGAAGCGGAGCTTATTCTCGCGAATGACTGCCGCGCCATTCTGGGATACACGAAGAACGTCCTCACCTGCGACATCCACTCCCGTGCACGCTCCAAACGTCTGCTTAAGGCTGCGGGCGCAGAGCTCGTATACGGACTTGATGACGTGCTGACCGAATCTGTAGACGGAAGCGGCTGTAACGAAAAGTACGGACTGCTCGGAAGCAACAAGGCGACGGAGGAGTCCGTCAAGCTCTTTCCGAGAGAGTGCGAACCTATCGTTCTTGACGTTCAGAAGCGCATTTTCGACGCGGTCGGCGTTAAGGTCGAGGTTATGATCTACGGCGACGGCGCGTTCAAGGATCCCGTAGGCAAGATCTGGGAGCTTGCGGACCCGGTAGTTTCGCCCGCATACACGGATGGACTCGTAGGTCAGCCGAACGAGCTCAAGCTCAAGTACCTCGCGGACAACGACTTTGCGAATCTCTCCGGCGACGCGCTCAAGAACGCGATCTCGGATTATATCCGTCATAAGGACGCGGATCTTCACGGTCAGATGGTATCTCAGGGCACTACGCCCCGTAACCTCACCGACCTGATCGGTTCGCTCTGCGACCTTACCTCCGGCTCAGGTGATAAGGGTACGCCCATCATCTGGATCCAGGGATATTTTGACAATTATACAATGTGATTGGACAAGGGATGCTTTTCGAGAAAAGCATCCCTTCGTTTTTACAAGCAAAAGCTTACTCCCATAAAAGCGTTCAAACAAAAAAAGGAACCGCGAGGTTCCTTTTTTGCTTTTATTATGCGCCGGTACCGCGCCCCTGATTGAAAGCTTGGAAAAGGGGTCCGGGGGAAAACTTTTTGTTACAACGCGAAGAACTCTTGTCGTACGAAGTGCTCCTCGCCTCATCTCCAAAACAGATTTTACTTTACGCAGTGTATCAGCACCGTGCCCTTGCCCCCTGTTTGAAAGTTTTGAAAAGGGGTCCGGGGGAAAACTTTTTCAAAAGTTTTCCCCCGGAAGCTCTACCGATCCTATTACTTCGACAGTCTGTTGGCGACGTCGTAGAGATTTTGCAGGTAATCGCGCTTTTCGGCGCAAAGCGTGCGCATTTCGTTGATGTCAGCGAGCGAATACGGCTTGAGATCGCCGTCTTTGAGCTTGCACTTATACATCTGGTCAAGACGGAGCGCATATGTGATGTCCATCGGCTCGATCGTACCGTTACGTTCGCACATTACGAGGTTGGAGTCACCGTTGAGCAGACATTCAACAGCCTTGTCACCCATACGTGTCGCGAGCATTCTGTCGCGCAGCGTGGGAGAGCCGCCGCGGAGAACATGGCCGAGACGCGCAAATCTTGTTTCGACTCCCGTTTCAAGCGGAATGACCTTGGAAAGATGCTCCGCGTATTCACCGAGTCCTTCTGCAACAACTACGATGTAGTGACGCTTGCCGCCCTCGCGGCCCTTGACGATCTTCTCAATCAGATCTGCTTCGTTGAAGGGGATCTCCTTGATCGCGATGCCGATCGCACCGACGGAAATGCCGACCTCGAGCGCGATGTAGCCCGCGTCGCGTCCCATTACCTCTACTACGTTGGCGCGTGCGTGCGATTCGCAGGTGTCGCGCAGACGGTCGATCATGGAAAGGCAGGTGTTTGCTGCCGTGTCAAATCCGATCGTGTAATCCGTGGAGGTGATGTCGTTGTCGATGGTGGCAGGGATGCCGATGGTGGGGATACCCTGAGCGGTAAGGTCAACGCCACCGCGGAAGGTGCCGTCGCCGCCGATGACGATGACGCCGTCGATGCCGTTTTCACGGCAGTTCTGCGCAGCAGCCTGCTGCCCCTCGAGCGAACGGAAACGGTGGCATCTGTCCGAGTAAAGCACGGTACCGCCCTGGTTAAGTACACCGGAAAGATCACGGTACGTGAACTTCTTCATTTCATTATCGATGAGACCGCGGTAGCCCTTGTAGATGCCGACTACCTCTACTCCGCGCTCGATCGCGGAACGTGTAACCGCTCTGACTGCGGCATTCATGCCGGGGGCGTCGCCGCCGGATGTAAGTACGCCGATGCGTTTGAATTCAGCCATGATATTGCTCCATTCTTTGTTTTTTTGACGAGAAAATGAGATCTTATTTATAAAATTCCGTTGTTTTTGCGATGAGCGCGAGGGCGGCTTCCGCGGTCGCGTATCTGATTGCGTCGCGGCCCGCATTTTCGGGAAGTGAGAGCTTCACCGTCTCGCTGTGCTTTTCGGAGGAGACCGCAATGCAAATGGTTCCGACGGGCTTTTCGGGAGTTCCGCCCGCGGGACCTGCGATGCCCGTTGATGCAACGGCTATATCAACGGAACAAACGCGTCTTGCGCCATCTGCCATTTCGGAGGCGGTTTCGGGTGAGACCGCACCGAATTTTTCGATCGTTTCGGGCTTGACTCCGAGCACGGATACCTTCGATGCGTTCGAGTATGCGGCAATGCCGCACTCAAACACAGCGGAAGCTCCGGATACGTCGGTCATGAGCTTGGCGATGAGACCGCCTGTGCAGGATTCCGCCGTTGCGACGGTGAGATGCGTGCGGGAGAGCGCGGCAACGGCGGTGTAAGCGGCGTCGCGGGCTTTTCCGTGGGGATTGGATGTGCTCATAATTGTGTTCCGTGCCTTTCTTTTTGTATTTTTGTCAATCTGTACGGATCAGGTTCCTGCCGACTCGATCAAACGGGAGATAAGCTCCGTCACACCGATGCCGTGCTTTTCGAAGAGCTTCGGATACATGCTGATCGAGGTGAAGCCGGGAAGGGTGTTGATCTCGTTGAAGATAATCTGCTCGGTGCCCTTGAAGTCACGTACGAAAAAGTCGATTCTGGACAGACCGCGGCAACCGAGAACGTGGAAGATCAGCTCCGCAGTGTCACGGATGCGCATATACGTGAGCTTGGAGATGCGCGCGGGAATGAAATATTCGGCGGTGTCCGTCTCGTACTTCGTTTCATAATCGTAAAATTCCGCACCGGGATTGATCTCGCCGCAGGGGGAGAGGGTAACAGTTCCGTCCTCGTTTTCAAGTGCGGCGATCTCGATCTCGCGTCCCTTGATGAACTCCTCGACCAGGATCTTGCGATCGTATTTTGCAGCATCGGTGAGTGCGGCGATGAGAGCGTCTTTATCGGGAGCCTTTGCGGCGCCGACGGAGGAGCCGGATGAGGAGGGCTTAACGAAAACGGGGTATGAGAGCGTCGCTTCGACTCGTGCGGCGACAGCGTCCGCGTCGGATGCGATTTCGCGTGCGGTGAAGACGATGGCATTCGCCTGAGGAACGTCGTAATTTGAAAGTATCAGCTTGGTCAGCGTTTTATCCATACAGATCGCGGAGGATCCGCAGTCACAGCCGACGTAGGGGATTCCCGCGAGAGATAGCATTCCCTGAAGGGTGCCGTCCTCGCAATATTTACCGTGAACAACGGGGAAAACGGCATTGACAGCAAGAGCCTCAGTCACGCCGCCGCGCGTTACGAGAAACGCGCCGTCTCCGTTTGCGGGATTGACGGATACGGGATAGAGCTTATCCGACGTGTGCCAGGTGTCGGCGGGGATAAGATCGATCTCGTCCTCGTAAAGGTACCATTTTCCGTCCGCGGTGATGCCGATGACGGAGACGTTGTATTTTTCGCGGTCGATGTTTCTGAGGACGCATTCGACGGATCTGAGGGAGACCTTGTATTCCGTTGATTTGCCGCCGAAAATGCAGATTATGTTTTTTTTCATAATAAACTCCGTTACAGTTTTTTGTATAAGTAGTACTCGATAGAATCACGCAGAGCCTGCCAGCTTGCGTCAACGATATCAACGGAAACGCCTACTGTGCGCCAGACTGAGACGCTGTCCGTACTTTCGATGAGAACGCGGACGGACGATGCGGTCGTGTCGCTCGCGGAATCAAGCACGCGAACCTTATAGTCGGAGAGCTTGACACTTGCAAGGTCGGGATACGAGCCCGAAAGTGCGCGTCTGAGTGCGACGTCAAGAGCGTGAACGGGACCGTCACCTTCGGCGGCAGTCAGCTCTTCCTTGCGTTCTCCGTCCGCGGTTGGGATGGCGACCTTGATGAACGCTGAGCATTTGCTGTCCGGATTAATGGACATCGGCTCGCTTATCATCACGCGGAACGTGAGCAGCTCATAAAATGAGCGCCTGAGTCCGAGCGCCTCAAGAATAACGAGCAAGAGGGAAGCCTCGGCGTTTTCGAATTGAAATCCTCGGCTTTCGAGAGATTTGATGTGCGATATGATCTTGTTGAAGCGTTCGGAGCCGGCTTCGATGTTCAGCTCGGGCGCGATTCGATCAAGGACCGCTTGATATGCACTTTTTCCTGCGATTCCGGATATGAGCAGATTGCTCGCGTTGCCGACGAGCTCGGGAACGGTGTGCTCAAAGGTGCGCGGAGTCTTGCGGACGGCGTCGATGTGCATTCCCGCCTTGTGCGTGAATGCATAGCCGCCGACGAAGGGGGAATGCTCGTTAAACGCGAGATTTGCCGTCTCTGTGACGGCGCGCGCCGTGCGTGTCAGACCTGCGAGCTGTTCCTTTGAAAGACAGGTATAACCGAGCTTGAGCTGAAGCACGGGAATGACGGTGTTGAGGTTGCAGTTTCCGCATCTTTCGCCGATGCCGCAGATAGTGCCCTGCACCTGCACAGCACCCGAGATGACAGCCTCAACGGAGCAAGCAACAGCCATTCCCATATCATCGTGACAGTGAATGGCGAGGGGGGCATCGGACAGACGCTTGCGGACGGAGGTGACGACTACTCCGACGGTGTCGGGGAGCATACCGCCGTTCGTGTCGCAAAGGACAAGGCGCTCCGCGCCTGCGTCGTGCGCGGTCTTGAGCACGGAAAGTGCGTACGTGGGACTGTCTCCGTAGCCGTCGAAGAAATGCTCGGCGTCAAAGAAGACGTGTTTTCCCGATTTGCAAAGGAATTCCACCGTGTCGCGGATCATTTCGAGATTTTCATCCGCAGTTGTACCGAGGACGGTCATGACCTGGTATTCCCAAGCCTTGCCGACTACGGCGACGTACTCGACGGGGGAGGATGCAAGACGTTGGAGAACTGGATCGTCCTCGGCTTTCTTGCCGGCGCGTCTTGTCGCGCAAAACGCGGAAAGCTTCGCATTTTCAAGCTTGATCGCGTCGCATCCTGCGAAGAACTCGGCGTCGCGTTCGGAAGCGGCGTTGCCCGCTTCAATATAAGATACGCCGAGACGGTCAAGAGCGTGAATTATGCTTATTCTGTTGTCGTCTGTAAAGTCTATACCTGCGCCTTGCGCGCCGTCTCGCAGGGTTGTATCGTAAATTTCAACTTTCATAGCTTATGTTTCGCTGAGCTTCAGCCATTTGTTGATCGCGTGCAGATACGCACGGATGCTTGCTTTGATGATGTCGGAGGAAACGCTTCGTCCCGCGAGCGCGATATCGCCCGATTTGATTTTGACTCTGACCTCACCGAGCGCGTCTGCACCCTCCGTCACAGCCGTGATGTTGTACGTTTCGAGCGTGACGTGATCCCATGCGCCCGTGATCGTGTTGATCGCGTTGAAGGCGGCGTCAACAGGACCGTCGCCGAGTGCAGCTTCGGAAAAGCGTGCGCCGTCCTCGCGGACGAGGGTTATCATTGCCATAGCCTGCATACGGTTACCGCTCTGGATCTGGAACGTGTCGAGAGCGAATCTGCCCGAGACGGTGTCAAGATATTCGTTGATGATAGCCATAACGTCGCTGTCTGTCATAACGTCCTTGCGTTCCGCGATCTCCTTGAAGGTCGCAAACGTGGTGTTGATAGCTTCCTCAGCGAGATTGTAGCCAAGCTCCGCGACTCTTGCGGAAAACGCGTGGCGTCCGGAGAGCTTGCCGAGCATAAGTCTGTCTGTATCGTGACGCGGCAGACCAATGGATTCGGGTGTCATGATCTCGTACGTGGCGGCGTTAGTGATGACGCCGTGCTGATGTATGCCCGATTCGTGCAGGAATGCGTTTTTGCCGACAATGGATTTGCCGTTCGGTATGCGCAGGCCCGAAAGGGAGGCGACAAGGCGCGATACGCGCATGATCTCCTCTGTTGTGATGCCGTGCGTAACAGAGAATGTATCGTTACGGACAGTCAGCGCCATAATGATCTCCTCTGCGGCGGCGTTGCCCGCGCGCTCGCCTATGCCGTTGACGGTGCATTCGACCTGCGTCGCGCCCGCGCGGACGGCGGCAAGACTGTTTGCGACGGCGAGACCGAGATCGTCGTGACAGTGAACGCTCAAGGCGACGCTGTCGGTCTCCGGAACGGAGGCGCGTATGTATGAAATGAGATTTGTGAATTCTTCGGGAGTTGTGTAGCCTACTGTGTCGGGAATGTTGATGGTTGACGCACCTGCGGCAATCGCGTGACGCACCGCCTCAGCGAGAAATTCGGGCTCTGTGCGCGTTGCATCCTCGGCTGAAAACTGTACGTCGCAGCACAGCGAGCGTGCGTATGAAACGGATTCGTCGATGCGGCGGAGAACGTCTTCCTTCGTCATATGGAGCTTATGCTCGCGATGGAGCGGACTTGTCGCGATGAATACGTGAATTCGCGGATTTGCCGCGGATTTGATTGCGTTCCAAGCGACGTCGATATCGTTTTTGACAGCGCGGGCAAGACCGCAGACAGCGGACTTTTTTACGCGCTGTGAGATCATTGCGGCGGCGCGCTCATCCGCGTGCGAGGACGCAGGAAATCCGACCTCGATGACATCGACGCCGAGGCGTTCGAGCGCAAGCGCGATCTCAAGCTTATGATTTACGGAAAGATGCGCGCCGGGAGTCTGCTCTCCGTCGCGGAGGGTTGTGTCGAAGATCTTGATTTTACGTTCTGTCATAGCATTTACTGTTGTTTTGTCAGTGTTGCGGCGCGTGGTCTTCCTTCAATGTCGTTTACGACGGAGCAGGAAAGAGAGGCGGCGTCCGCGATTGTCTTGATGTCATCGGCTTCGTCGTAGCCGATCTCGTAGATGAAGGCTCCGCCGCTCGCGAGATACGGGAGGAAATTCTCCGTTATGGAGCGGTAGAAGAGCATACCGTCCTCGCCGCCGAAAAGGGCGATCTCGGGCTCATATGAGAGTTCGGGTGCGAGGGAGCTTGCATCGGAGGGCTTGATGTAAGGGGGATTTGACGTGATCAAATCGAATTTTTTGCCCGAAAACACGTCGTTGACGGACTGCGCGTCGAGCACGTCACAGCGGGCAAAGCGGATCCTTTCGCCGATGCCGAGAGAGGCGGCGTTTTTTTTCGCTATCTCAAGCGCGTCCTCGGAAACGTCAACGGAGAAGCACACAGCGTCCGAGTTTCGGACGGCGGCAATGCCGATACAGCCGCTTCCGCAGCAAAGATCCGCGATCACGGCACCCTTTTTCAGACGCGAGAGCAACACTTCCACTACGGTTTCCGTGTCGGGGCGCGGAATGAGACATGCGGGCGAAACGAAGTATTCGTCACCGAAAAAGCTCCACTTGCCGATGATGTACTGAAGCGGCTCACGCGCCGCGCGTCTTTTCAAGAGGGCAGTGAATTCGTCAAAGCACGGCTCTGCGGAAATATCGTCGTTCATTGAGAACATAAGCGACGCGCGCGAACGACCGGACACGTGTGCATACAGCGTGAGCGCGTCGTTTTTTGCGTCATCTGCGCCCGCTTCTTCAAGCAGACGCACAGCATCGCGAAGCGTCATGCCTCTTCTTTGCTTGTGTCGTCGGCTTTTTCGACGGGACGGCTGTACGTCGTCGGATCGAAATCGGGAAATTCCTCGGGCATCGAGAGCTTGATCGAGGTGATTGCGATCTCAAGCTGGGAAAGATCGGGCTCGCGCGTCGTGATGCGCTGCATCCAAAGACCGGGAGCGGAGAGGAACTTGGTCATAGCGTTTGAGTGCTTGCCGGCGTAGATGAGATATTCAAAGCTCAGACCCATAACGATCGGGAGCATACAGATCTTGACGAGAGACTGTACGTACCAAGCCCAATCGTGAGGTATGATCGTGTAGATAAGGATGCTGAGAATGAGGATTACGAAAATGAAGCTCGTGCCGCATCTCGGATGAAAGCGGGAGCAGGTTGCGGCGTTTTCGGGGGTGAGCTCGAGTCCGGATTCGTAGCAAGCGATGGATTTGTGCTCTGCACCGTGGTATTCAAACGTGCGTCTGATGTCCTTCATAAGCGAAACGAGACAGATGTAGGAAACGAAGATCGCAATGCGGAATATTCCGGAGAATACGCTGATGAACCAGTTGTGCTCGAGTGAGGGGAAAGCGTCTGCGAGCAGATTTGCAAGGTAAGTGGGCAGAAGCGCGAACAGACCGACACCGATGCCGAGGCCGAGCACAACACCGATCGCCATAACGACGTCAAGCGTGCCCTTGCCGAATTTTTCACGCAGCCATTTTTCAAATTTTGTCTCCTCGAGCTCCTCGTCGATGCCGAGCATCTCGGCGGAATCGTTCAGACAGCCAAAGGACATTTTCATCGATTCGATGAAGCTGACAACACCGCGGATAATGGGGGTGTTGAAGAATTTGTGCTTTTTACGGATGGAGACGAACTCCGATTCTTTGACGGAGATCGAGCCGTCCTCACCTCTCACGGAGAGTGCTATTTTGTCGCCGCAGCGCATCATTACACCTTCAAGTACGGCTTCGCCGCCGACCTTGCCCATACGGCACTGCAACTCGGGATTTTTCTTTTCTTTCATTTTTGGGGACCTTTCAATTGAAACTGACGGCAGTGATGATTGTGAAAACTCTGCCAAATATGAGTATACCACAAATCTTGCGTTAAATAAATATAATAATTATTATTTTAATATAAAAATTGTGAATTTCACGGTTTTATCTTGCTTCTCGAGTAAAGGATAGGTGAGTGCTTGTACTCGCGTGGAGTCATATTTGTCTGCTTGAGGAAGTTGCGGTTGAAGCTGCGAAGACTTCCGTAGCCGCAAAGCTCGGAGATGTCAAGCACGGGAAGCTCCGTGTTCTTCAGAAGATAACACGCGCGGTCGATGCGAAGCATATTGACATATTCCGTGAAGGATATGCCGATGCGCTCAGAAAAGAGCTTGGACAGATAGCTGTAATCGTATCCGATATGTGAGGAAAGATCCTTGAGCGAACAGCTTACGAGGTAGTTTTCGTCCGCAAAACGGAAGATGCGGTGCATCAGATCCGCTCCGTCGCCTGTCTCCTTGTCGGAAACGGATGAGAACTCGTTTTGCGAGAAGAATCCGCAGTAGATGTAGAGGATGCCCTTTATCTCCTCAAAAGAGCTTACGTCGGATGCGGACAAAAAAAGCTCGCGCCACGCGTTGTTGTCCACGTGCTTTTCGGGATCCTTCGGAATGCAGTTTTGTACCTTTGCATTGAAATGTGCGATCAGCTCAGGCTTGAGCAAAATAAGCCTGTGACTTGAAGCCCGTCGGGTGACGAGCTGATGGAGCTGATTGGGAAAGATGAAAACAGAGTCGTTTTCGCGAAGAGTGTGAGTAACGCCATCAATAATAACGTCCATTTCTCCGTCGCGCACGAAAATGATCTCGTACCAACGGTGAAGATGTGCCGGATATGAAAAATCCCGTTCATCCTCTATAACAAACCAATCTCTGTTCAACTCCTCACGCTTTTCGTAATAGAACATACCTTACCTCGGGTATCACAAATATTGTCTGTAATTGTACTCCTGTTTTAGCGATATGTCAAGCGCTGCGGAATTTTGCGTGTCGCATATTGTCGACGAATGAAGACTTTTAAAACGTTCGGTCAATGTGCACAAACGCGCAGGTGTAAATTTGTAAAAACCGACGAAAAATATTTCGTCGGTTTTATTGACATTCAAAAGCTATTCCTCTATAATGGCGGCAGAATCAAGCGAAAGGTTTTTTTCGTAAATCTGCGAAAGAAAAGGTGAGATCGCGTTATGAATACAAAAGACACAACCCGATACCTTTGCAGCAGAGAGCTGACAAGTGAAGAGATCCGTCTTGTCGAAGGAAAGATACCCGACGGCGAGCGAATTATGTTCGTTATGACAGCAGATCTGGACAGCAAAGGCCGCTATGCCGTCGATTATATGACGGCGACGGACAAAGCCCTTTACAGAACGGATGCTGACGGAGAGGGCGCAAGGATCGCGTTTGACGAGATTGAAAAATGCAAGGTCAAGCGCAATTACGGCAATGCCGTTTTCATCGTTACGAAAAAGCCGGGCGAAAGCGTCAACTTTATGAGGTTTTCGTACAAATCCGCATCACTTTTCGATGCTGCGGCGCAGTATGCGGATATGATGGCAAAGGATCCGACATCAGACCCGGATACGGCGGTAGACGTAGTTGCCGCCGTTATCGAAAAGCAGTTCAGCTACTGCCCGAAATGCGGACGCTCGCTTTCGGGAAAGGAATGCATTTACTGTCAGTCCAAGGGTAAGCTGATCGCGAAGATCGCAAAATACGTGCTTCCGCACAAGTATACGCTCGTATTCTGTCTCTTGCTTTCGGCGTTGACAACGGCTATGGCAATGCTGCCGCCGTATATGACGGGACATCTCGTCGATGACGTGCTCCCGAACGGAGACAAGGCGGCGCTGACGGGAGTCGTTATTACGCTTGTTCTGGCGTATATCGTGCAGTACGGCGTGGGTATGCTCCGCTCGTATATGCTCCGCATCTGCGGCGATAAGATCGTGCGCGACCTCAGAAGCGACGTGTATCGCAAGGCGCAGTACCTGCCTATGAAATTTTACGATAGGACCTCGACAGGCTCCGTTATTAACCGCATCAGCGGCGATACGGCAACGATCCAGGGCTTCGTCCTCCGTCTGACACAGGAGGTCGTCGTTCAGCTCTTCACCCTTGTCGGTATTATCGTTATTATGCTGTCAATGAACTGGCAGCTTACGCTTCTGTCGCTCATTCCCGTGCCGTTCGTTGCTGTCGGTGCGCGCGTCTTCGGCAGAAAAATACGCCCCTATTACAGAAAGATTTGGCGCCGTTGGTCCGCAGTTACGTCAATTCTGACGGACAACCTCCCCGGTATCAGAGTTATCAAGAGCTTCACGAACGAAAAACGCTCTACGGAGACCTTTGACGCATATAACGAGGAATGGCTCAAGACTGACATCAAGAGTGCAAGGATCACGATCGCGTTTCCGCATATCGTCTCCTTCGTCATTACGATGGGATCGCTCCTCATCTGGGCTGTCGGAGGCAATCTCGTTATAGACAATCCCGATTTTATCACGGCGGGACTTCTCGTGTCGTTTATTTCGTATACGTCTATGTTCTACGGCCCCGTCAATTTCTTCGCCAACTTCAGCGACTCTTATCAGAGCTCGCTGGCGGCGCTCGAAAGAATCCTCGACATTATTGATGCAGAGCCCGAAAACGCAGGCGAAACGGGCAAAACTCTCGACTGTATCCGCGGTAAGATCGAATTCCGTAACGTCAGCTTCTCTTTTGATCGCTCCAAGAAGGCGCTTTCGAATGTCAGCTTCGTTATCGAGCCCGGCGACATCGTCGGTATCGTCGGTACGACCGGATCCGGTAAGTCCACGATCATCAATCTGCTTATGCGCTTCTATGACGGATACGACGGCGAGATCCTCCTCGACGACGTAGACATAAGAACGCTCGACATGGAGCAGTACAGACGCGAGATAGGCTACGTTCAGCAAGAGCCGATGATGTTCCACGACACGATCTACAGCAATATTTCATACGGCACTCCCGATGCGAGTGTTGAGGCTGTTATGCACGCCGCAGACGTGGCGAACGCACATTGCTTCATCGCACGTATGCCGGATGCATACGACACTGTACTCGGTGAGCGAGGAACGGGACTTTCCGGCGGTGAGCGTCAACGTCTTTCAATCGCAAGAGCCGTGCTCAAGAATCCGAGCATACTCTTCTTCGATGAGGCGACGGCGGCGGTAGACTCCGAAACGGAAAATCTCATTCAGGGCGCTATTGAGCGCCTCATCAGCGGACGCACGACGATAATGATCGCGCACAGACTCTCGACACTCCGCAAGGCAAACAAGATCATCGTCGTTGACAAGGGCGAGATACTTGAAATGGGCGCACCTGAGGATCTGCTTGCCGCAAAGGGCAAGTATTGGCGACTTGTTGAAATCCAGAAGATGTCTGCACAGGTCGAAAAGAGCAAGGAAGAGGAGAGATTTGAGTAATGGAACGCATATATATTGATAACGATATAGCTCATTTTGAGCGAACGGACATTACTTTCGTTGATATGACGCTTTACACGGGCGAGAGGTTCACTCATCTTGAGCCGAGACGTCTTTTTCCGATGACGGGCGTGTCGAAGTACATCACGCTTCTTGACGACGACGGCAATGAGGTCGCTGTTATCCGAGATCTTGCAACTCTGCCCGAATCGGAACGCGCTGTGATCGAACAATGCCTTTCCGAATACTATCATGTGCCCAAGATCGAAGCGATCACGGGACTTTCCGAGAAGTTCGGTGTGATAAAATTCTTTTGCGAAACGGATCGCGGTGCCTGCGTCGTCGAGATACGCAACATCGTGCATCAGATCAAGCTGATGTACGGCTTCCGCATCCTCATCAGAGATAATGACGATAACAGATATGAGATTCCCGACATAAGACGGCTTGACAGAAAGAGCCGCGGTTTCCTTGACGATTACATTTAATAAATTTAATAAATATTGATTGGAGAAAAATGATGAAACTTTTACTTGCAATTGTTAATAATGATGACAGTGCTGTCGCGGCAGCGGCTCTCACCGAGCGCGGATTTTTCGTAACAAAGCTTTCCACAACGGGCGGATTCCTTATGGTAGGCAACACAACGCTTCTTATCGGCACCGATGATGACAAGGTCGAAGACGTCAAGGCTGTTCTCGCAAAGCACTGTACAACGAGAAAGCATATTCCGTCTCCGACAGAGTCCTTCGGACGCGGTCTCAGAAACGATTCGATTCCGAAGGAAGTGTCTGTCGGCGGTGCAACCGTTTTTGTCCTTAACGTCGAAGAAACCATGAAGATATAAGACAAACGTCTAATTCCGAAAATCAAGCGATATAAAGAAAAATTAAAAGCCGAATGGGCTTTCTGCAAGGAAAGCTCATTCGGCTTTTTTTGTTCGTTTTATGATGTTATGCGTTTGTATAAGATTCGGTGCGAAGGTCGGATGTATCGTCTCCGTCAGCGAGACGGCGGCGAAGAAGGCTTGAGCTGACGGGAGTTCCGTCCTCTGTCAGTACGGCGGGAATGACGTTAACTTCGATGCCCTCGGATGTGAGCGAAGATGAGAGCACGTCGGGGGTGCCTGCCGCATTTTTGCCGAAGGTGAAGTTGTATCCGCAGAAAACGGACGACGGACGAAGCGAGCTTGCCAGCGAGCGGAGGAAATCGTCCGCATCCATAGACAGGAGCTCCGGTGTCGGAGCAGGCATTATCAACACGTCAATACCGTGTGCGTCAAGCTTCGCCGCCTTTTCATCGGGAGACATCAGCGGCTCGGCGGATCCGGGCGAAAAGACGTTCTTCGGCGGCGATGCAAAGCACCAGACGGCGGCGAGCCCTCCGAGTCGGTGAGCCTCGCTGACAGCGGCGTCTATTACGGTGAGATGACCGCGGTGAAGTCCGTCGAAGGTGCCTAGAGCGACGGCGGAGACGTGACTTTTCAGTTGCGGAAACGGTTCTTTATATATGAGCATAGCGGTACTCCGTTGCGGATCGGTTTTGTCTTTTTTCACACTGACATTGTACCACAAAATCAATTGAAAAACAACAATGAAGATTCTGTGAAGATTCTGCGTGAAAGTTTTGTCATCTGTGTTGACAAAAAAACGATATTATATTACAATTCATATAAGATATATACTGAAGTTCAGGCTTCATTTTGGATATTTTAACGAGGTTTTCCAATGCTTAAGAAAAAGCTCGGCGGAGTTCATCCTCCGCATTTTAAGAATACTGCAAGGACCGCAACGGTCGTTATGCCGTCTCCGAAGCGGGTGACGATCCCGCTTTCAATGCATATCGGCGCACCTGCGTCGAGTGTTGTCAAATTCGGTGACCGTGTGCTCGTCGGTCAGCTTATCGCTGAAGCGACAGGTCCCGTCAGCGCACCGATCCACGCAAGCGTGTCGGGCACTGTAGGCAAGGCAGGGGAATATCTTGCTCCGAACGGACGCACCTTCCCCGCGATCGTTATCGAATCTGACGGACTTATGGAGGTCAGCCCCGACGTGCGCCCGCCTGAGGTGACGGATTACGACAGCTTCATCAAAGCGGTGCGCGACAGCGGATGTGTCGGTCTCGGAGGTGCGGGCTTCCCCACGTCTGTCAAGCTTGGTGTAGGTGATCTGTCACGTATTGAAGAGATCATCGTCAACGGCGCGGAATGTGAGCCGTATATCACGAGCGACACACGCACCATGGTAGAGAAAGCGGATCTCATAGGACGCGGATGCGATACGCTTGTCAAATATCTCGGTGTCAAAAAAATATACATAGGAATTGAGGCTAACAAGCCCGATGCAATCGCGGCAATGAGGCGGATCGCTGACGGAAGAGATGCGCTTGAGGTCAAGGTACTGCCGACGCTCTATCCGCAGGGCGGCGAAAAAGTCCTGATCTACAACGTCACGGGCAAGACAGTGCCGGCAGGCAAGCTTCCCATCGACGTAGGAACGATAGTCATCAACGTCACGACGCTCGCCACGCTTCAGGAATACCTCGAAACGGGTATGCCGCTCGTCTCAAAATGCGTGACCGTAGACGGCAAAGCGATCAAAGAGCCGAAAAACGTCAGAGTTCCGATCGGAACGAGTCTTTCCGATGTCTTTGACTTCTGCGGCGGATTTAAATCCGAGCCTGTCAAGGTGCTCTACGGCGGACTTATGATGGGACTTTGCGTTTATTCGCTCGATATGCCTATACTTAAAAATACAAATGCGATCCTCGCGCTCGATAAAAAGGAGGCTGCTCCGCCTCCCGTAACGGCTTGCATCCGTTGCGGCAAATGTATCGCGCATTGTCCGTTCGGACTTAATCCGCCCGCGATCTCGTCCGCGCTCAAGGCAAGTGACGGCGACGCGCTTGCGTCGCTTTCGGTCAACGTCTGCATGGAGTGCGGATGCTGTGCGTATATTTGCCCTGCAGGACGTCCGATCGTGCAGACGAACAAGCTCGCGAAGGCTTTTCTTGCCGAACATAATGCCAAAAAGAAGGGAGATGTGAAATAACGTGCTTAAAGTCAGCGTTTCGCCTCACATTCGCTCACACAATACGACAGCGGTCGTTATGCGTGACGTTGTGATCGCACTTCTTCCCACCCTTGCCGCATCTGCGGTGCTTTTCGGACCCCGTGCCCTTCTTGTGACGGCTGTTTCCGTCGCGGCGTGTGTACTTTTTGAATTTGTCTGGAACAAAATGATGAAGCAGCCCGTGTCGGTCGGTGATCTTTCCGCCGTCGTTACGGGTATGCTCGTCGCATATAACGTGCCAGTATCAATGCCGATCTGGCAGCTCATCGTAGGCGACGCCGCGGCAATCATCGTGGCAAAGATGCTCTTCGGCGGACTTGGATGTAATTTTATGAACCCCGCACTTGTCGGACGCATCGTTATGTTCTTCTCGTTTACGGGCAGCATGACCGATTACTCCGGTCATCTTACAGAGTGGGCGGTGTCTCATCTTCCTGTCCGTGCCGATATGGTGGCGGGCGCAACTCCGCTCGTCAAGGCTACTCTTAACGCAAGTGATCTGCCGACGCTCCTTCTCGGCGTGCACGGCGGTGTCCTCGGAGAGACATGCGCGATCGCGCTTCTCATCGGCGGACTCTATCTTATCGTAAGACGAGTCATAACACCGACGATCCCAGTCGTTTTTGTCGGCGGAGTTATGCTTTTTTCGTGGATATTCGGCGCGGGTGATCCCATTGCGGCGGCGCTTTCCGGAGGTGTGATGCTCGGCGCGATCTTTATGGCTACAGACTACGTCACGTCTCCCAATACGGAGCGCGGCAAAGCGCTGTTTGCCATCGGCTGTGCTTTCATTACCGTTGTGATCAGACGCTATTCGAGCAACGCCGAGGGCGTCTCGTTTGCGATCCTCTTGATGAACGTGCTTGTGCCTTATATCGATGCGCTGTGTCCGACGAAGCCCTTCGGAGGTGACGCAAAATGAAAAAGATCAAGGAAATGATAAAGCCGTTCGCGGTGCTCGTCATTATTTGTATCGTAGTTGGCGGACTTCTTGCACTGACAAATCACATAACGGCGCCGATCATCGAAAAAAACGCCGAAGTGGCGGCGGAAAACACCCGCAGGGAGCTTTTGCCCGAAGCGGCGTCGTATGAGAAGCTCTCCGTCTCGGAGGAGCATGATATTGACAGCGTTTACGTCGGTAAGGACGAAAGCGGAGCGCTCGTCGGCTACATCGTGAGCGTTACCCGAAGCGGATATAAATCCGTGAGCGCTTCGATAGCTCTTGATACAAACGGACAGATCACGGGGCTTTCTGTTGACGCGTCAAGCGAGACCAAGGGCATCGGCTCAAAGATTGCGGATTCGGATTACGTGGCGAAGTACCTCGGAGTCTCGGGTTCCGCAAATGACGTTGATCTGATCGCGCAGGCGACGTATTCGAGCGCCGCTTTGCGTGACTGTGTGAATGCGGCGTTTGCCGTTTACGAAGAGATCGGAGATTGATAAGAAATGAAAAATAAGCTTCGGATCCTGACAAACGGAATTTTCAAGGAAAATCCCGTGCTTGTACTCGTACTCGGATGCTGCTCCGTGCTTGCCGTTTCCGTAACGCTCATCGGAAGCCTCGGTATGGGCGCGGCACTGACGTTCGTGCTCGTATGCTCCAACGTCGCGATTTCCGCATTACGTAAGATCATACCCGATACGGTCAGAATTCCCGCGTACATAGTCGTCGTCGCGGCGTTCGTTACCGTTGTTGAGATGGTGGTTGAGGCGTTCCTGCCATCGCTTTATGAAACTCTCGGCATATTCCTGCCTTTGATCGTTGTAAACTGCATCGTCCTCGGACGTGCGGAGATGTTTGCATCGAAAAATACCGTCGTTGACAGCTTCTTCGACGGACTCGGAATGGGCATCGGCTACACGATGAGTCTTTGCTTGATCGCTGTCGTGCGCGAGCTTGTCGGCTCGGGAACGCTTGCGGGCGTCCGTATCATTCCCGAGGGATATCAGATCGCGATCCTTTCGCAGACTCCCGGAGGATTTTTCACTTACGGATGTCTTATGGCAACGCTTGTTTGGGCGCTTGCAAAAAAAGGCAAAAAATTCGAGCCAAAGCTCGGATGTGACGGTAACTGTAAATCCTGTGCTCTCGGATGCGAGAGTGCGGACGGAAAGGAGGCGGAAGAGCAGTGACAGACGCAATGAAGATCCTCACCATAATGTTCACGATGGTGTTTGCGGAGAACTACGTTTTGGTTCAGTATCTCGCCATCTGTCCATTCCTCGGCGTATCGAAGGATCTCAAATCCTCGCTCGGTATGTCCGGAGCCGTCATTTTCGTTATGACGGCGGCGTCCGCCGCAACCTATCTCATCTATACCTACGCGATGGTGCCGCTCGGTATAGAGTATCTTTCGACCATTATCTTCATACTCGTCATCGCGACTCTTGTGCAGTTCGTTGAGATAGTGCTGAAGAAGTTTATGAAGCCGCTCTACCGCTCGCTCGGTATCTACCTGCCGCTTATCACGACAAACTGTGCCGTGCTTGCAGTGACGCTGCTCAACGTCGAAAATAACTATAATTTCATCGAATCCTGCGTAGACGGGTTCTCCGCCGCCGTCGGATTCGGACTTGCGCTCGTTCTGTTCTCAAGCGTGCGCCGCGCGCTCGTCCGTGCGAATCCGCCGGCGCCCTTTAATGGACTCCCCATCACTCTCATCGCCGCCGCGCTCACGTCAATGACGTTCATGGGCTTTACCGGTATGGCGGAGAATATGTTCGGATAAGGAGGCAAACGTGACAGCTATTGTTTATGCTATCCTGATGCTTGCCGCCATAGGTGCGGTGTGCGCGGTAATTCTCGTGCTCGCATCCGTTTATATGAACGTTCCCGAAGACGAAAACGCCGCCGCGATCAGGGAAGCTCTTCCCGGAGCAAACTGCGGCGCTTGCGGCTATGCAGGCTGTGACGGCTATGCGGATGCGCTTGCCAAAGGTACGGAGACGAAAACAAATCTCTGCGTCCCCGGCGGCGACAAGGCGGCAAGAGTCATCGCGGAGACCTTGGGACTTGAATTTGAGGACGTTGTCGAAAAGGTCGCGTTTGTCAAATGCATGGGTGACTGCAACAACTCGAAAAGAAAATTTGATTACGAGGGCATCGAGTCCTGTAAAGCGGCGCGTATGCTTTACGAGGGCGAGTGGGCGTGCGGTCCGGGCTGTCTCGGCCACGGCGACTGCGTTGCCGCCTGCCCCAATAAAGCGATATCGATCGTGGACGGCATCGCACGCGTTGATTCGAGACTTTGTTCCGGATGCGGAATTTGCGTTAAGACGTGCCCGAACGGGCTCATTGCGATATTCTCCGACGTGAATCGGGTTATTGTCACATGTAGTAACACGGAGAAGGGAGCTATCGCTCGTCAGAAGTGTGGAAATGCCTGCATCGGATGTAAAAAATGCGAAAAAGTATGCCCTGTCGAGGCGATCAAGGTAATTAACAATCTTGCAACGATAGATTACGGCAAATGTACGAAATGCAAGGCGTGCGCCGAGGCTTGTCCCGTCGGTTGCATAAAGATAGGCAATTTTTCGGGCATACACAAATATACGTGAAAAGATTGAAAACGGAGACTTGACAAAAATGAAAAAGACCGCACCGAAAAAGGCAGATGTGATACTTTTCATTGCCGTGCTTCTGTCGGCGGCGGTCTTTTTTCTGTTGTCTTTTTTTGCCGATGATGGCGGATACGCCGTCGTTTACGTAGACGGCGAGGAAGTGGGCAGATACGCCCTCGACAAAGACGCAACGGTTACTTTTTTGTCGGATGACGGCGGATTTAACACAGTCACGCTCCGGGATGGGAAAGTATACGTCTCCGACGCGGATTGTCCCGACCGTACCTGCGTTCATTCGGACCCTGTCTCAAAACCCGGGCAGAGAGTGATCTGTCTGCCGCATCGGCTGATGATAGTTGTCGAGACGGGGAAAGATGAAAACGAAGTTGATCTGGAGCTTTATTGACATATGAAAACGAACACGAAAAAACTTGCCGTAACCTCGATGATAATCGCTTCGGCACTGATACTTTCTTACGTTGAGTCGATGCTGCCGTCGTTTTCGGTGCCGGGCGTCAAGGCGGGACTTGCCAATGTCGCCGTCGTCTTTGCGCTATACGCTCTCGGAGGTAAAAACGCCGCTTTCGTTTCACTTGTGCGCGTGTTTGTCGTCGGCGTGCTTTTCGGCTCTGCCTCGTCGTTTGTTTACAGCCTTACGGGTGCGGCGCTGAGCCTTTTCGTGATGATCCTTTCACGCAAAACGGGACTTTTCTCGCCTCTCGGAGTGTCTGTTGCCGGAGGAGTCGCACACAATATCGGACAGCTCGCCGCGGCGGCTGTCGTGATGCATACGTCGGGGGTGTTTTACTATCTTCCGGTGCTCCTTTTGTCGGGCGCGGTGTCAGGCGCTCTCATCGGTCTTGCGGGCGGAATTCTTGTCGAAAGACTCGACCGTTTTGTACGCGGTTTTTGATAAAATCGGGTGCCGTTGCTTGACATTGACATATATATTGGTATATAATTAAATTTAGATTTTTAATATGCGGGGAGAATATGCTGCTTCGGCGGCAGGATTGCCCCGCGATTTGTTTTGATATTGACGTGAAAGTGAGTGAAAATATGAAAAATTACAAGGTTGACACTAATTGCGTTCAGGCGGGATGGGAACCCTCGAACTCAGAACCCAGCATCCTTCCCATATATCAATCCACAACGTATAAATACGATTCGTCCGAGTTCCTCGGTAAGCTTTTTGATCTTGAAGCTCCCGGTCATATGTATACCCGTATCTCCAACCCGACCGTAGATGCCGTTGAAAAGAAGATTGCGGCGCTTGAGGGCGGCGTAGGTGCGATGTGTACGGGCTCCGGACAGGCAGCAAGCTTTGCTGCTATCTTCAATATCACCTCCGCAGGTCAGAATTTTGTTTGTTCTGCGTCCATTTACGGCGGAACGACGAATCTTTTCGCTGTCACAATGGCGAGAATGGGCATCGAGGTCAGATTCTTCACCCTCGATATGACGGATGAGGAAGTCAGCGCACTTTTCGATGAGAATACGCGTTTGCTCTTCGGTGAAACCGTTGCCAATCCCGCTCTCACGGTCTTCGATATCGAACGATATGCAAAGCTCGCGCACAGCCACGGTGTGCCGCTTATCATCGACAACACCTTTGCGACTCCCGTGCTCTGCCGTCCGTTTGAGTTCGGCGCAGATATAGTCGTCCACTCCACGACCAAATATATGGACGGTCATGCGTCCGTTGTAGGCGGAGTTATAGTTGACGGTGGCACGTTTGATTGGACCAAGGACGGCAAATATCCCGAGCTCTCGACTCCCGATGAATCCTATCACGGTGTCGTTTATACCGAGCAGTTCGGCAACGCCGCATACATTACCAAGGCGCGCACTCAGCTTATGCGCGACCTCGGACTCACACCTCAGCCCATCGCCGTTTTCCTTCTCAATCTCGGACTCGATTCCCTCGCGGTCAGAATGGAACGCCACGTTAAAAACGCGCTCAAGGTCGCAGAGTTTCTTGAAAAGGATCCGAGAGTGTCATGGATCAATTATCCCTCGCTCCCGACGTCAGATCAGTATGAGCTCGCTCAGAAATATCTCCCCGACGGCGCCTGCGGCGTTATCTCCTTCGGCGTTAAGGGCGGCAGAAGCGCGGCAATGAAATTTATGGACAGTCTCGAGCTTGCACGCATAGTCGTTCACGTTGCTGATGCACGTACCTGCGTGCTCCATCCCGCGTCTACAACTCACCGCCAGCTTACGGATGATCAGCTTACGGCGGCGGGAATCACTCCCGACCTCATCCGTATGTCGATCGGTATCGAAAACGCCGACGACATCATCGCCGACATTGATGCGGCACTCACAAAAGCTACCGAATAAAATCAGCAGGAGGGCGCATAAATGCCCATCAAAATACCGAATCTGCTTCCCGCAACGGAAACTCTGCAAAATGAAAATATATTCGTGATGACGGAGACTCGCGCGATCAGCCAGGATATACGTCCGCTGTCCATCGCGGTGCTCAATCTGATGCCGACGAAGATCACGACGGAGACACAGCTTGCGCGTCTGCTCGGAAACACTCCGCTTCAGGTCGAGCTCACTCTTCTGCACACGAAGACGCACAAATCCAAGAACATCTCATCGGATCATTTGCTCGCGTTTTATAAAACGTTTGACGATGTACGTGAGCTCAAATTCGACGGACTTGTTATCACGGGTGCACCCGTTGAGAAGATGGAGTTCGAAGAGGTCGAATATTGGGACGAGCTTTGCGAGATAATGGAGTGGAGCAAAACAAACGTGACGAGCACCTTCCACATCTGCTGGGGCGCTCAGGCGGGGCTTTACTACCATTACGGAATAGGTAAATATCCGCTCGAAAAGAAGCTGTTCGGTGTGTTCCCACATCATAAGGACTACAAAAACTCGATCCTTTTGCGCGGTTTTGACGATACGTTTATGGTGCCTCATTCTCGTCACACAACGGTGAGACGTGAGGATATCGAGGCTTGCGACGAGCTCCGCATCGTCGCGTCTTCTCACGAAGCGGGCGTTTATGCGGTAACAACGAAGCGCGGACGTCAGATATTCATCACCGGTCACTCCGAATATGATCCCGAAACGCTTAAAACAGAGTATTTGCGCGACAAATCCGCGGGACTTCCGATCGAGGTGCCGAAAAATTACTTCCCGAACGACGACGACACACAGCCGCCGATGATGACGTGGCGCAGCCACGCAAATCTGCTCTATTCAAACTGGCTCAATTATTTCGTCTATCAGACGACACCCTACGACTTGAACAAGATCAACTGAAACGAACAGGAAAAACGAAAGATGAAAAAGCTCCTTATCGCAGACGGCACGAATATAATGTTCCGATCGTTTTACGGAATCCGTCCCTTTACCACGAAAACGGGACTCTATACAAATGCCGTGTACGGTCTTGCCACGACGCTGTCAAGGCAAATCGAGGAGTTGAAGCCCGACGCCGTCGCGGTCGCATTCGACCTGCCCGAGCCTACGTTCCGTCACAGGATGTTCGACGATTATAAGGGCACGCGCCAAAAAGCGCCCGAGGAGCTGACTGAGCAGATAGAATACGTCAAGCGGTGTGCCGCGGCGCTCGGTACGCATCCGATAGCGCTCCCGGGGTATGAGGCTGACGACATCCTCGGCACTCTTGCAAAAGCCGGCGAGGAGGATGGCTATGAGGTCTACGTCTTTTCCGGTGACCGCGACACTCTCCAGCTCATAACGGAGAAAACCCGCGTCATTTATATCACCTCAAAGGAAAATATAGTTTACGACGAAGCGCTCTTCCATGAAAATTACGGAACGGAGCCTCGACGTCTTGTCGATATCAAGGCGCTGATGGGAGATTCATCAGATAACATCCCCGGTGTGCGCGGTATCGGCGAAAAAACAGCAAAAAAACTCATCTCCGAGAACGGATCTCTCGATGCAATCTATGAAAATCTCGATTCGATCGCTGTCACCCCCTCCGTGCGTGAAAAATTGCGTGAGGGGAAGGAGTCCGCGTATATGTCAGCGGAGCTTGCGACGATCACGAGATCTGCGCCCGTTGATGTAACGCTTGACGAGCTTCGCTACACGGGAATTGATCCGGTCTCTCTCGGCGCGCTGTTTACGGAACTTGAATTTTACAAGCTGTCCGAGCGATTCGGACTCACTGCCGCCGCGGCGGATCCGTCGCAGTCAACGTCTGCTGCATCTGTCCCCGACGCTGTCGCGCTCGATGCAAAAACGGCGTCCGCACTCACCGATGTGACAGCATGGCTTGACGGAACAAGGGTATATCTTGCCGCCCTCGGCGAAGGTCCCGTTTACGTCACTGACATTGACAGCAGTGAAGCGAAGATGATGTTTTCGCGTGCGTCCGTTACGGCGCACGGCACAAAACAGCTGTACAAGTCTCTCGCCTCCGTGGGAGTCAAGCTCAACATAGGCTTTGATACGGAGCTTGCCGCGTACGTCTTGCGCTCGGGCGAAAGCTCATACGCGCTTGACAGGCTTGCGTTGACTTATCTTGGCGAAAATACGGCTTTTTCTCGCGCAGAGGATGCGGTTTTGACTGTGTTCCGTCTGGCTAAGGCGGAAAAGGAGCTGCTCGCAAAAGCCTCGGATGAGGCGCGTGCGCGCGGACTTGCGACGTCCGAGGAGATTCTTTATAAAGTGGAGCTGCCGCTCGTTCCCGTGCTCGCTGATATGGAAGCGGAGGGCTTCCACATCGATGTCGCAGGCGTGCTGAAGTATGCGGAAACGCTGAAGAGCGCCGAGGCGGCACTCGCAGAGCAGATCTATTTCCGTGCGGGGCACGAATTTAACATCAACTCACCCAAGCAGCTCGGAGCTGTCCTTTTTGAGGAGCTCGGACTGCCCGCGGGCAAAAAAACAAAAACAGGCTACTCAACCGATGCGGATACCCTCGAGGGACTTCGCTATTCGTATGAGATTGTGGATGATATTCTGAATTACCGTCAGATCGCAAAGCTTCGCGGTACGTACGGTGAGGGACTTGCCGCAATGGCGGACGAAAACGGACGCATCCATTCAACGTTCCACCAAACGGTTACGGCGACGGGAAGGCTTTCGTCCACGGATCCGAATCTGCAGAACATTCCCGTCAGAACAGAGCTCGGACGTGAGCTCCGCCGCTTCTTCGTTCCGTCCGCGGAGGGAAGAGTGCTTGTTGACGCCGATTATTCGCAGATCGAGCTTCGTCTGCTCGCCGCAATATCCGACGACGAAACGATGAAGAGCGCGTTTGTTTCGGGTGCGGACATTCACGCATCGACTGCCTCCGAGGTGTTTGGTGTGCCGATAGAGCACGTCACCAAGGAGCTTCGCTCCCGTGCAAAAGCGGTCAATTTCGGCATCGTGTACGGCATCGGTGACTATTCGCTCTCGCGAGACATCGGTACGTCGCGCAAGCAGGCGTCCGAATATATCGCAAATTACCTTGCGACGTACAAAAAGGTTGACGAATATTTGAAGAACACAGTCGCGGAGGCGAAGGAGTACGGATACGTCACTACGCTTTTCGGCAGACGCAGATACATTCCCGAGATCAACGTGTCGAATAAGATGACGCGTGCCTTTGGTGAGCGTGTTGCGATGAATTCTCCCATTCAGGGCTCCGCCGCTGACATCATCAAGCTCGCGATGATAAATACAGCACGTGCGCTCCGCGAGGAGGGGCTTGATGCAAGGCTGATCCTACAGGTGCACGATGAGCTCATCGTTGACAGCAGCGTCGATGACGCGGAAGCGGTCAAGGCTTTGCTTGTCCGTGAGATGGAAAACGCAGTATCGCTGTCAGTCCCGCTTTCCGCGGAGGTGGCGCTTGGCAGCTCGTGGTATGAGTGTAAATAAAAATTGCCGCAGATCGCGGAGAATTTGGAGATTATATGTACAAGATTGGTTTTGACAACGATAAATATATCGCAATGCAGTCCGAAAAGATCGCAGAGCGAGTACAATATTTTGGCGGTAAGCTCTATGTGGAGTTCGGCGGTAAGCTTTTTGACGACTATCACGCCGCAAGAGTGCTTCCCGGATTTCAGCCCGACAGTAAGATCAAAATGCTTCTGCGTATGAAGGATGAGGCAGAGGTCATTATCGCGATCAGTGCGTCTTCGATAGAGAAGAGCACGCGTCGCGGCGACCTCGGCATCACCTACGACGAGGAAACTCTCCGTCTGATCGACGCATTCCGTTCGATCGATCTTTTTGTGGGCTCTGTAGTTATCACGCAGTACGTTCCGTCTACCCTGACGGAGCAGTTTGAAAAGAGACTCACCTCCCTCGGCATCAAGGTCTACCATCATTATACGATTCCGGATTATCCGTCCAACGTGCCGCTAATCGTATCCGATGAAGGCTTCGGAAAGAACGATTACATAGAAACAACGCGCTCGCTCATCGTTGTGACAGCGCCCGGCCCCGGCAGCGGAAAGATGGCGACCTGCCTTTCCCAGCTTTTCCATGAGAATAAGCGCGGCGTCCGCTCCGGTTACGCTAAGTTTGAGACGTTCCCGACGTGGAATCTGCCGCTCAAGCATCCCGTCAACCTCGCTTATGAGGCGGCAACGGCTAACCTCGATGACGTCAATATGATCGACCCTTATCATCTTGAGGCTTACGGCGAGATGACTGTCAACTATAACCGTGACATCGAGATATTCCCCGTTCTGAACGCGATCTTCTATGAGATCTACGGCGACTCGCCGTATAAGAGTCCCACAGATATGGGCGTAAATATGGTCGGCAACTGCATCGTGGACGACGACGCGTGCCGCGAGGCGTCCAGACGTGAGATCCTCAGAAGATATTACGCCGCTCTTTGCGAAAAGGCGATGGGAATCGCAAACGAATCAGTCGTTTATAAGATCGAGCTTCTTAAAAAGTCAATGAATATCACAACGGCAGACCGTCCCGCTATTGATGCGGCAAACAAAAAGGCGGAAGAAACGGGCGCGCCCGCGCTTGCAATCGAGCTTCCCGACGGTACGATCGTTACGGGCAAAACGTCGTCGCTTCTCGGCGCGTCCTCCGCGGCGCTCCTCAATGCGCTCAAGTACCTCGCGGGCATTGCAGACGAGGTCCATCTCATTTCTCCGAGCGTTATCGAGCCGATCCAGCATCTCAAGGTTGAGCATATGGGCAACCGTAATCCGAGAATGCACACGGACGAGCTGCTCATCGCGCTTGCGATCTGCGCCGTCACTGACGAAAACGCCGCCAAAACGATCGAATGTCTTGATATGCTTCACGGATGTGAGGCTCATTCCTCTGTTATGCTTTCGAGAGTTGATGAAAATCTCTTCAAGAAGCTCGGAGTAAATCTTACCTGCGAACCGAAGCAGGAGAAAAAGAGGTTGTACAGAAAATGAAAGTAACAGTTATAGGCTGCGGAAGATGGGGTACGTTCATCGCATACTATCTGCATAATACGGGTCACGATATCACGCTTTACGGTCAGAGCACGCATCCTCATATGATCGCGCTTATGAACGAAAGAAAAAACGGTTATCTCACGCTTCCCGATGATTTCAAGCTCTCTACGGACATTGTTTCCTCGCTTGATACGGATACCGTTATCATTTCCATCGGCTCACAGGGACTCAGAGGACTCTTCGACGAGATCAGAGCCGCCTCTGACAGACCGCGCCGTTATATCCTTTGTATGAAGGGAATCGAGATTGAAACGGGAAAACGTCTGTCCGAGATCGCCGCAGCAGGTGCAGCTCCCGGAAGTCGTATCGCAGTCTGGGTGGGCCCCGGTCACGTCGAGGAGTTCACGCGCGGAAATCCGAACTGTATGGTCATCGACAGTGACGACGAGGAGTTCAAGCACGAGCTCGTTGATGCGTTCTCGAGCAAGCTCATACGCTTTTATTACGGCACCGACCTGATCGGAAGCGAGATCGGTGCGGCATCCAAAAACGTAATCGGTATCGCCGCAGGTATGCTTGACGGACTCAATCTGTCCGTGCTCAAGGGCGCGCTTATGGCGAGAGGTACTTCTGAGATCGCACGTCTTATCGGCGCGATGGGAGGCAACCCCAATTCAGCATACGGACTTTGCCACCTCGGTGACTACGAGGCAACGGTTTTCTCGCTTTTCAGCCATAACAGACGCTTCGGCGAAGCCTACGTTCGCGGCGAAAGCTACACGGACCTTGCCGAAGGATACTATACCGTATGCGCGATGATGAATCTTGCGAAGCAATATAACGTAGAGCTGCCCATTTGTGAGGTGGTCTACAAAATTCTTTATGAGGGTGCGGATACAAAGGAATGCCTTGATTCGCTCTTCTCGAGAAGCATTAAAAACGAATTCTGACACGAAAAGGAACCGATATGAAGCTGTATTTCATCAGACACGCCGATCCCGATTATTCTATCGATTCGCTTACGGCGAAGGGATGGCACGAAGCTGAGCTTTTAGCTCCGCGTATCGCAAAGCTTGAGCCCATCAGAGATGTGTATTGCTCGCCTCTCGGACGCGCGCAGGATACGGCGCGCGTGTGTCTCGAGCCTCTCGGACGCACGGTTATCACGAAGCCGTGGATGCTCGAATTCCCCGCTTTGATGCAAATGCCGGACGGTCACTACCGTATGCCGTGGGATCTTGCGCCCGGCTGGTGGACCAAGCACCCTGATCTTTATGACAAGGACAATTGGTTTCGCGGTCCCACAATGAGCCGCGGAGGCAACGTGGAGGAGTGGTATCTCCGCGTTACCGAGGGAATCGACGAGATACTCGCAGGATACGGCTATCACCGTGACGGTAATATCTATCGCACAGAGGGCGGAAACACGGACACGATCCTGTTTTACTGTCACCTCGGTGTTATGTTCGTTATGCTGTCGCATCTGCTGGGAATGCCCACGCCGACTCTTTGGCAGAATTTTTTTGTCGCTCCGTCGAGTGTTACTCTTGTTTCGACCGAGGAGGTTGTGCCCGGTGAGGTTGCGTTCAGATGCAAGCATCTCGGTGACGTGTCGCATCTTTATGCGTGTGGCGAGGAGCCGTCCAACTCCGGATTTTTCGATGAAATGAAGAAAAAGTAAGGGAAGAGCACCGCAGAAATGCGGTGCTTTTTTTGTGGGGGTGCGGCTGTACGCGCACTGCGTGCGCGGGTGGCGGCACACGCTCGGCGTGCGTTGGCGCTGCGCGGCGTTGATGTGGTGACACACTCCGTGCAAGCGCACGCAGATGCCAAATCCCCACAAAAAAAGGAGCCTTTCAAGGCTCCCTTTTTAATTTTATCCCTTGATCTGCTGCTCGACGAGACGTTCGCCACAGTAGATTTCGCGCAGACGAGGCTTTTCGATCTTGCCTGTCGGATTGCGCGGTACATCCGCGAAAATGATCTTTCTCGGACGCTTGTAGCGCGGCAGACCCTCGAAAAATTCGTTCATCGCCGCCTCCGTGATTGTAAATCCGGGCTTGACCTCGATGATGGCTGCCGCGATCTCACCGAGACGCTTGTCCGGCAAGCCGATAACGGCAACATCCTTGACTGCGTCGTGAGCGCGTATGTAATCCTCGATCTGAACAGGGTAGAGGTTCTCACCGCCGGTGATGATGACGTCCTTCTTTCTGTCAACGAGGTAGATGAACCCGTCCTCGTCCTCCATCGCCATGTCGCCTGTGCAGAGCCAACCGTCGCGGAGGATCTCGCGTGTTGCTTCTTCGTTGTTATAATAGCAGAGCATAACTCCGGGACCCTTTACGCAAAGCTCGCCGACCTCGCCTTGACGCACGGGCTCACCGTTTTCGTCTGTGATTTTAGTCTCCCAAAGATGTCCCGCCTTGCCGATAGCACCAACCTTGTGTATGTTTTCTATGCCGAGATGCACGCAACCGGGACCGATCGATTCGGACAGACCGTAGTTTGTGTCATAATCGTGATCGGGGAAGTGGCGCTTCCAACGCGAAATGAGGGAGGGCGGTACGGGCTGTGCACCGATGTGCATCAGACGCCAAGTGTCAAGATTGTAGCGCGATACGTCCACGACGCCGCTTTCGATGGAGTCAAGGATGTCCTGAGCCCACGGCACGAGCAACCATACGATCGTGGCGCGCTCGGAGGATGCCGCCTGAAGGATCCAATCGGGCTTCGTTCCGCGCAGTATGACGGCGCGTCCGCCCGAAATGAGACTGCCGAACCAATGCATTTTCGCGCCCGTGTGGTAAAGCGGAGGGATGCAGAGGAAAACGTCGTCGCGCGTCTGTCCGTGGTGCTTCTGCTCAATCTCCGCTGACGCGGCAAGCGCGCGGTGCGCGTGCAGGATCGCTTTCGGGAAGCCCGTTGTGCCGGAAGAGAAATAGATCGCTGCAAGATCGTTTTCGGAAACTTCGATCGCGGGGGTGACGGAGGAGCAGTACGAAACCATCTCCTCGTAGCTGTCGGAGAATTCGGGCTTGCCTTCGCCTACGAAGAAGAAATCGGTGATGCCGGGAATCGCATCAAGCGCTTCCTCGACGCGCTCCGTGAATTCGGGACCGAACACGAGCATGGCCGCATCGGAGAGATTCAGACAGTATGTAATCTCCTCAGACGTGTAACGGTAGTTCATCGGAACGGCAAGAGCTCCTGTCTTGAGGACACCGAAATAGATCGGGAGCCATTCAAGACAGTTCATCAGCAGGATTGCGACCTTGTCTCCCTTTTTTATGCCTCTCGTGAGAAGAAGATTTGCAAAACGGTTTGCTTTTGTATTGAACTCGCGCCAAGTCATCTCTCGGCGATACTTTCCACCGGGAGCAGACATAATAAGACTGTATTCACGCCAGGAAACGTCGTCTCCCGGCTGTCGTTCGGGGTTGATCTCTACAAGTGCCGTGTCGTGCGGATACAGACGGGCATTCTTTTCGAGCATATCGGTGATGGTCATCGTGAGTGTCTCCTTATGATAATGTACTTGTAAACAAAAAAACTCTTTTGCGCGCCGTAAGGCTTGCAAAAGAGGGCGGCTTTCACCGCGGTACCACCTCAAGTTTGCGCACAGACGTATGTGCGCCTCGATTCGCTGTAACGGGGCGTGCCGTCGCAGCCTACTCGGACGGATCCTTTCGGTGCGCCGCTGCTGTGATGTATTTCGACTGTCTGCATAAACGCGTCGCACCAACCCGCGTCTCTCTGTGTATGCGTGAACTGTCTACTTCTTCACGTCATCGCGTTTTCGGCTGTGAACCGAATATTACTATAAATTATACTATCTTAAACTCTCCGTGTCAACCGCAAATTTATTTGACTTTAACGTATATGTGGGGGTATAATAAGCTGTAAGCAAATCAAACGGAGCAATACAGCATGATAATAGATTTTCACACACACGCGTTTCCCGATAATATAGCCAAACGAACAGTTGACGCACTTGCGTCCGTGTCGGGAATGACGCCGCTGACTGACGGCACCGTCGCGGGACTCAAGAAAAAGCTTGACGAGTCGGGAGTCGATCTCGGCGTGGTTCTGCCCGTTGTAACGAGAGCGGAGCAGTTCGACACCATTAACCGCTTCGCCGCGTCTGTGTGCGAAACGGGACTCATCTCCTTTGGTGGTATCCATCCCGACGATGAGACGCCCGAGGCGCATGTCAGGCAGATCGCAAGTCTCGGACTAAAGGGGATCAAGCTTCATCCCGACTATCAGGGCACCTACATCGACGACGAGCGCTACGTTCGTATAGTTTGCGCGGCGCTTGCAGAGGGGTTGATCGTCGTAACTCACTCCGGAGTTGACGTCGGATTTCCCGGTCATCCTGTTCGATGCACGCCGGAACGCGCGGCAAGACTGCTCGACAGCATTTCGGACGGAAATGATGAGCTGCCCATCGTGTTTGCTCACGGCGGAGGATACGCAATGCACGCGGACGTGATGAAGTATCTCGCGGGACGTAAGATCTATTTCGATTTGTCTATGACATATAAGATGTCGAACGCGGACGAGGCGACGGAGCTTGTGCGTACGCACGGCGCAGAGCGAGTTTTGCTCGGATCCGACTGCCCGTGGGGTGATCCGAAGGAAACGGCGGAGTTTGTACGTTCGCTTTCCCTGACAGATTATGAAAAAGACGCGATCCTGTGCGAAAACGCAAAGAGATTGCTCGGAATATGATGAGGAAAAAATGAAATATATCGACTTGCATACACATTCAAACTGCAGTGACGGCAGTATGTCGCCCGCAGAGGTAGTGAGAGCGGCGAAGGCGGCAGGCTTGTCTGCAATAGCGCTGTCGGATCACGATACTGTTTCGGGAATTGCCGAAGCAACGGCGGAAGGCGAGCGAATCGGCGTCGAGGTCATCCCCGCGATCGAGCTTTCGGCACAGTCAAAGACGGAGACTCACGTCCTCGGCTACTTTATTGATCCCGAAAACGAGCAGCTCAAAAAAACGCTAGAATATGCAAAAGAAGTTCGTGCGATGCGCGAGCGTGACGTCGTGGAAAAGCTTGTCGAGCACGGATTTGATATTAGCATGGATGAGCTTCACGAGCTTGCCGGCTCAGACGTGCTTTGCCGCGCGCATATTGCGAAGCTGATGGTACAAAAAGGCTATGTCGTCTCAGTCAAAGAGGCGTTTGCACTTTGGCTCGGAAGCGGACGCCCGGCGTACAGCGCCCGTCAGGCGCTGACGGACGCAGAGGCGGTCCGTCTCATCAAGTCCGCGGGAGGGCTTGCATTTGTGGCGCATCTGAATCAGACGAAACGCACGCTTGACGATCTTGAATCATTCCTCACGCGTCTCAAAGCGGAGGGACTCGACGGCATCGAGGGGATCTATACGGAATATACGCCCGCGCAGACGGCTGCGTATGGCGTACTTGCGGATAAACTTGGACTCATCAGGTCCGGTGGCAGCGATTTTCATGCGGATTTCAAGCCGCATATTTCGATCGGACGCGGCACGGGAGATCTCCGCATACCGTACAGTCTGCTTGAAACGATGAAAAATCGGCACCTCAGACTTGACACCGACGCTTGAATTTACTATAATATCAAGCGTGACACGGTCGAGTTGTCGCGCGGTTTGCGCCGTAAGGCCTTACCGTGAGGAAAGTCCGGGCTTCACAGGGCAGGATAACGGATAACGTCCGCCGGAGGCGACTCCCGGGAAAGTGCAACAGAAATAAACCGCCGCATTTTGCGGTAAGGATGGAAAGGCGAGGTAAGAGCTCACCGGAACGGCAGGTAACTGCCGCTCCCTGTAAACCCTATCCGAAGCAACTCCCTCAATGTCCTCGTCATCGGCCCGATGCAGTGGCGAGGGAGGCGGAAGTAAATTTTACTTTCGTAAAATTAACTTCACCAATTTCGCTTGTGAAATTGGCAGTTGATTTTAAGTTTGTGAAAGGCACTTCGAGCTTCGCGGAGACGCGGAGCAAAGATAGATGACAACTCTCGACAGAACCCGGCTTACAGACTGTGTCATATATATGGGATAATGCTCCGGGGGGAACTTTTTGAAAAAAGTTCTCCCCCGGTCCCCCCCTTTTTCAAAAACTTTTAAAACGGGGACGATATCACTCCATAACCAAACGCAAAAAGAGCCTTGTGAAAACAAGGCTCTTTTTGCGTTTGAAGCTTTTGAGGTGAGAGAATATTATTCGTCCTTTTTCTTAATGATGACGATTCCGACAATACCGATAACCATCAGTGAAATCACAGCCGTAGCATTGGTGATCAAAGCGCCGCAGCCCGTCTCTTCTGTTGTCACATCCGTTACAGGCGTGGTGTCGTCTGTGACGGGAACGGTAGTCTCGGCGTCGTTTTTGTTCTTGTCGGCTTCTTCCGCTTCTTTTGACAGATAGCGGACGTCAACGCCCTCAAGCGTGGGCGTGACCTTTTCCATGTATCCGCGGGAAGAGAAGGTCAGCTTGTCGATGCAGGTCTGTCTGTGGTGACCTGTACCGTCGGTGAAATGACCGAGCGGAGTGTAGAAGCGGTGATAGGCGATGTAGTATTCGTCCTCGCCGGGAATCTGCAAAATCGAGTGGTGACCTGTGCCGAGAATGTCCAGCTCCGCGTTCTTTTCGAGGATCGTGCCTCTGTTCTTGATCGGACCGTAGATGCTGTCGGAGGTGCCGTAGTTTACGCGGTAGTTGGGGCTTCCCGTGTCGTCGCAGGACCAGGTGAAGTGATAGATGCCGTCACGCTTTGTGACGGTGATTGCCTCGCGGAAATCGAGGACGTTGTTATAGTTTTTGAGCGTTTTGTAGTCGCAGCTTATCATGTCATCGTTCAGCTTGACGATGGCAGCGGCGCCGTTACCGAAAAGCATATACGATGTTCCGTCGTCATCGGTAAAGATGGATGGGTCGATCGCTTGTCCCATCGAAACGCCGTACTTTTTGCAGATATCGACTGTCATAAGCGGCTCGTCCTCAGCAACGAAGGGACCTGTGGGCGAGTCCGCAACGGCAACGCCGATGTGGGAGACACCTGCGGTGTCTTTTGCACAGAAGTAGAAATAATATTTGCCGTTCTTTTCCTCGATAGAGGGCGCCCATGCATTGCCGACTGCCCATTTTACGTCCTTGCCGCGCTCGCAGTTGAGGATCACGCCGTGATCGGTCCAATCAACGAGATTCGAGGACGAGAAAACGTGGAATTTTGTGCCCGACCATCCTGCGTAGCCGTCAGAGGTCGTGTAAAGGTAGTATCTGTCACCGAAAACGTCGATGTCGGGGTCTGAGAATTGACCGTCGAGCACGGGATTTGCAGAGAGAACGGCGTTGACGGTCCACGTCTCCTTTTCGCCGTTAACGGTGAAGGTGATTTCCTTGGAAGTGCCGAACGCAACTTCAACGTCACCGTCTGCGTCTATTGATGCATTCGGCTGAGTCGTGAATTTGAGCTTCACGGATTTGTGATTCTTGCTCTGGCTCTTGCTGACGTATACGTTGACGGTGCTTGTCTCCTTGTCATCCTTCCACGTAATGATGTGGGAACGCGAAGATGTGATGTCGCGGAAGGGAGTCACCTTCACACCGAGAAGCTCCGCGATCGTGGTATCGGAGAGAGCGGTGTCGTAAACCTTGATATTGTCTACGTAACCCTTGAAGTATTGGTCACCGTCATAGAATGATTTGCCGATGTATCCGAGGACATTCTCACCGAATTTGGCAAGAGAGGGAGTCACTCCCGTCTGTTCATCTACGCATTCGCCGTTTATGTAAAGCTGCATTGTCGATCCGTGAATGACGAGTGTGACGTTCGTCCATACGTTTTTGAAGTTGCCTGAGCCGAGCACGTCATATTCTGAGGACCAGGAGTTTTCCGTGATCGCATAACGGAACTCGTTGTTTCTTGTGCGAAGGAAGAGATATTTGTTTGAGTCTTTGCCGATCGCAACGGTGAAGAAGTTTTCGCTGTCCATCTGCGAGCAGACATCAAGGGAGAGGGTCAGTTTGTTCATACCGTCGAAGAAGCCGACAGGGAACTCGAGATAAGAGTTCGATCCGTTCAAGTAAAGTGCATTGGATTCGATGCCGTCCACGTATTCGACCTTGGCGCCGCCCTTGAGCGTTGCGTCATTGTCGCCTGCGGAGTCTGTGCCGTCGCCTGACTCGAAATCATAGCACAGTATCGGCTCGATCTCGGCGGAGCCCGCGGAGCAGACGATCATGCCTGTGAACGCAAGCGTGAGTGCCAAAACGAGCGCCGATGCGGATTTTAACGTTGATAAAATCTGTTTTTTCATAGAATCTTCGATTCCTTTCGCATACTTACAAATATTATAAATATTATACAGTATAAATCCTGTAATTTCAATTTGAAATTGATGTAAAAAACGTGTTTTTGAAGGTTTTGCTTCCGTCGGCGGATAATAAAAAAATCGGCAGGCGAAAAGCCTGCCGATTTCGGTTGCTCCATCGGAGATTCGAACTCCGGACACCTTGATTAAAAGTCAAGTGCTCTACCGTCTGAGCAAATGGGGCAACCCTACTGTTGACAGCTTTTTTATCTTATCACAGAAAGACTTTCTTGTCAAGTGCTTTTTGAAAAATATTTCGTGACGCGGATGCTTGCCGAAAAATAACAATATATCGTTGCACCAAAACCGAAGAAAAGCATATATTGTGTGTATGGTATCTATCGTAAGTGGTGCAAAATACATAAAACCAAGGGCTCGGTTTTATGAAAAACAACAAAATTTTCAAAAATGCAAAAAAACTCTTT
>JAZNXW010000005.1:0-113603 GCA_045594085.1 Eubacteriales bacterium
GGTAGAACCATCGATAGAGATGTAGTCGCCTTCGTTGTAAGTTTTGCCAGCGAGTGTGAACTTCTTGTTTTCTTCATCCATAATGATGTCGCCGCAACCTGATACGCAGCAAGTACCCATACCACGAGCAACAACGGCAGCGTGAGATGTCATACCACCACGAACGGTGAGAATACCCTGAGAAGCCTTCATACCTGTAATATCTTCAGGTGAAGTTTCCAAACGAACGAGAACAACCTTTTCGCCACGGTTGTTCCATTCTTCTGCATCTTCAGCAGTGAATACAACCTTACCGCAAGCAGCGCCGGGAGAAGCGCCCAAGCCCTTACCAACAGGAGCAGAAGCCTTAAGGGTCTTAGCATCGAATTGGGGGTGTAATAAAGTATCAAGGTTACGAGGATCGATCATAGCAACAGCCTGCTTCTTGTCGATCATACCCTCGTCAACGAGGTCACAAGCAATTTTTAAAGCAGCCTTAGCGGTACGCTTACCGTTACGGGTCTGGAGCATGTAAAGTTTGCCGTCTTCAACGGTGAACTCCATATCCTGCATATCGCGATAGTGGTCTTCAAGGATAGCGCAAACCTTGTTGAACTCTTCAAAAGCTGCGGGGAACTTTTCAGCCATTTCAGCAATGGGCATAGGAGTACGAACGCCAGCAACAACGTCTTCACCCTGTGCGTTGGTGAGGAACTCACCCATAAGACCGGGTTCACCGGTAGCGGGGTCACGAGTAAATGCAACACCAGTACCGCAGTTGTCACCCATGTTACCGAATGCCATCATCTGAACGTTAACAGCGGTACCCCAAGAATAAGGGATATCGTTATCGCGGCGGTAAACGTTTGCACGGGGGTTGTCCCAAGAACGGAAAACAGCTTCAACAGCGCCCATCAACTGTTCGGTGGGGTCGGTGGGGAAGTCTTTACCAATCTTGGATTTGTACTCAGCTTTGAACTGATTTGCAAGTTCTTTAAGGTCGTCAGCAGTCAAATCAACGTCCTGAGTAACGCCCTTTTCTTTCTTCATTTCATCGATAAGCTCTTCAAAATATTTCTTACCAACTTCCATAACAACGTCAGAATACATCTGAATGAAACGACGATAGCAGTCGTAAGCCCAACGAGCGTTGCCGGATTTTGCAGCCATAGTCTCAACAACGTCTTCGTTAAGACCAAGGTTAAGAATGGTATCCATCATACCGGGCATGGATGCACGGGCGCCGGAACGAACGGAAACGAGAAGGGGATTTTCCTTATCGCCGAACTTTTTGCCGGTGATCTCTTCCATCTTAACGATGTATTCCATAATCTGAGTCTGGATCTCGTCGTTGATCTTTCTGCCGTCTTCGTAGTACTGAGTGCAGGCTTCTGTGGATACCGTGAAGCCCTGAGGAACGGGAAGACCGATGTTGGTCATTTCAGCAAGGTTAGCGCCCTTACCGCCGAGAAGCTCACGCATTGAAGCATTGCCTTCGGAAAACAAGTAAACATACTTTTTGCTCATGGATTTCCTCCGTTAAATATAAATAATTTTTGAATCTGAAACATTAGGCATCAGCATGAAAATAAAAAATTACACTGTAGCGTCTAATTATAACACAAATGAAGAAAAATTACCACCCTTTTTTTTATCAAAATTAAAATATATTTTCCTTTTGCTGACTTTTCGTTATTGATACTTGTAAAAATCGCGATTTTGATATATAATGTTATGAAACGTTAAGATATTAAGATAAATGAAAGGGGAATCCTGTGGCGGATATATTTGAGCTTTTGAAAAGAATATCCCGTGAAAATGAAGAAAAAACGGCACTGCCTGTATCGTTCATTGTTGCGGGACTGGGAAATCCCGGCGCAAAGTACACGTTTACGCGTCACAATGCGGGTTTCCTTGCCATAGATTATATGTCGCAAAAGCTTGGCTTTGAGTGTAAAAAGCTTAAATTCAAGGCACTTTGCGGCGAGACTGTCATAAACGGTGTTAAGGTGCTCTTTATGAAGCCGGAGACGTTTATGAATCTTTCGGGAGAAGCCGTGCGCGCGGCGGCGGATTTTTATAAGATACCTCCGGAGCACGTTCTGATCATCTCGGATGACGTGAGCCTGCCTGTGGGTAAGGTCAGGATCCGTGCAAGGGGAAGCGACGGCGGACAGAAGGGAATCAGAAGCGTAACCGAGCATCTCGGCACGGATAAATTCCCGCGTATCAAGATCGGTGTCGGTGAAAAGCCCTCGCCCGAATGGGATATGGCAGATTGGGTGCTGTCCGCATTTTCCGACGAGGACAAAAAGATCATCTTCGATTCGTTCGGACGCGTCACTGACGCTGTCGGATATATCGTCTCGGGGAATATCGAGACTGCGCAGAGTAAGTGCAACGGGTAACGCCGATGAGATTCATCACTGAAAGCATCCGTCTCGAGCGAGACTATGCCGCATACGCGGAGAATCTGCATCTCTGCTTCAAGGTGCGTCCAAAGCCCATAATCGTGTCGGGACTTTGTCTCGGTGCGTCATACGCGCTTTATTCCGCAACGGCGGATGATGCCGCCGCGGCAGGAAGCGATCCTGTCATATTTATTGTGTCCGACGACGCGGAGGGCAGACGTCTCGTCTCTCATTTCCGTGCGGAGGGCAGACGCGCACTTTATTATCCGATGCGCGACCTCATCTTCCATAATATCACCGCCTCCCATGACAGCGAGCATGAGAGGCTGTCTGTGCTGTCTGCGATCGTTTCGGGCGAAGCCGACATAATAGTAACGACACCCGAAGCGGCTCTTGGATATACGATCCCGTCGGATCTGCTCGAAAAGCGTACTCTTACACTTTCTGTAGGTGACGAGATCGGCAGAGACACGCTTGCCGCGTCGCTCACCGAAGCGGGATACACACGCGTCGATATGGTTGACGGAATCGGTCATTTTTCGCTCCGAGGCGACATAGTTGACGTTTATCCGCCCTCCGCGGTCGGGAATGCTCTTCCGTACAGAATTGAGCTGTTCGGTGACGAGATCGACAGAATCTGTGCGTTCGATCCGTCCACGCAGCGCGCCACGGATTCCGTTACGGAGCTGAAAGTGCTTCCGATACGCGAATTTTACGCCGATTCGGACACGAGAGCGCGTATTGCGGAGTCAGCGAAAAAGCTTTCGCTCAAAGCAAAAAATGAAAATGCACGCGATATCCTGCGCACCGAATCCGAATGTGCGGCGGCGGGCCTGCCGATGTACTACGCAGATAAATATATGCCGCTTTTCGGCGCTCCGAAAACTTGCCTTTTTGATTATTTCAAGCGCCGCACAGTCGTTGTGACGGTTGAAAGCAATAACGTCAAAAAGCGTCTGGACGGATATTTTGCCGTCCTTGACGAGGATATAAAAATGCTCCTTTCGGACGGATTCCTTTCGTCCGAGCTTGCGGATTATACCTTCCGCGAGGACATGTTCGAGCTGTTCTGCGACAGAAACGTGCACGTTATCGCGAACACCTTCTCGTCGGCGGGACTGTCGGGACGCGCCGTTTCGGGCGTGTACGGCTTTTCCTCACGCAGAGGAGTCAATTATAACGGAAACATCGCGCTTCTGCGCGAGGATATCATCACGTTTATGCGCGGATCGTATAAGATCGCTGTGCTTTGTGCATCCGAGGCGGCGGCTGACCTAACGGTCAATGCGCTGACGGACGAGGGGCTTCCCGCGGTCAAGTCCGAGTCTCCTGCGATAGACGATATGAAGCGCGGCGTGACGTACGTTACGTGGGGAGCGGATACGGAGGGCTTCGAGCTTCCGACACAGCGCTTCGCGCTTTTGTTGTTCACGTCCGAGCCCGATGCCGTACCGAAGAAACGCCGCATCAGAGGCGATAAACGCAAGGATTCCAGCACCAAAAAGCTCCTTTCGTATAACGACTTGAAGACGGGAGACTACGTCGTTCATGCCGCTTACGGGATCGGTCAGTATCTGGGACTTGAAAATCTCACCATTGACGGTGTTTCAAGAGATTACGTCAAGATCAAATACGCGGGCACTGATCTGCTGTATCTGCCCACGGATCAGCTTGATCTTGTGTCAAAATATATAGGCGCTCATTCCGACGATGGCTCGCTCAAGCTGTCAAAGATGGGCGGCGCCGAGTGGGTGCGCGCGAAATCGCGTGCAAAATCGGCGGCAAAGGATATGGCAAAGGAGCTCATCGCGCTTTACGCCGCGCGTAAACGCGCGAAGGGGCACGCTTTTGCCGAGGATGACGATTATCAGCGCGGATTTGAAGCGTCGTTTGATTACGAGGAGACCGAAGCGCAAACCTTGGCGATAGCGGACATCAAGCGCGATATGGAAAGTCCGTGGCCGATGGACAGACTTCTTTGTGGAGACGTCGGTTACGGCAAAACAGAGGTCGCAATGCGCGCCGCATTCAAGGCTATACTTGACGGCAAGCAGGTCGCATTTCTTGTGCCCACAACTATCCTTGCATTCCAGCATTACAATACGGCATCCGCCAGAATGCGTCCGTATCCGATCACGGTTGAGATGCTGTCGCGCTTTCGTACAAAGGAGCAACAGGCGGAGATACTGCGCAGACTTCGCCGCGGCGAGATCGATATGATCGTCGGAACGCACCGCATTATATCAAAGGATATAAAATTCCGCGATCTCGGTCTGCTCATCATTGATGAGGAGCAGAGATTCGGCGTTGCTCAGAAGGAAAAGCTCAAGGAAATGGCTGTCGGTGTCGATATACTTACGCTGACGGCTACTCCGATCCCGCGTACGCTCAATATGGCGATGAACGGGATCAAGGATATGTCTTTGCTCGATGAGGCGCCGGGGAACAGGCTGCCCGTGCAGACTTACGTCCTTGAGCACGACGATATAGTTATCGAAGAGGCTATCAGACGCGAGCTCCGACGCGGAGGTCAGGTGTTTTATCTTTACAATCGCGTCGAAAGCATACATCTTGTGGGCGCACGCCTGCAAAAGCAGTTCCCCGATGCGAAGATCGTGACCGCGCACGGTCAGATGGACCGCGAATCGCTCGAGGCGATCTGGCAGTCGCTCATTGACGGCGAGACTGACGTGCTTGTGTGCACTACCATCATTGAAACGGGCGTTGATGTGCCGAATGCGAACACACTCATCATAGAGGACGCGGACAGACTCGGACTCGCACAGCTTCATCAGATCCGCGGTCGCGTCGGCAGATCCGGACGAAGAGCGTATGCGTATTTCACGTTCAGAAAGGGAAAAGCCCTCTCCGAGATCAGTATGAAGCGTCTCGACGCGATCAGGGAATATACGGAATTCGGTGCCGGCTTCAGAGTCGCTATGCGCGATATGGAAATACGCGGCGCGGGCAATCTGCTCGGCGCACAGCAGCACGGTCACCTTGATGCTGTCGGATACGATCTGTACGTCAAGATACTTGAAAATGCTGTCCTCGAGGAAAAGGGCGAGCCTGCACCTCCGCCTCCCGCGGATTGCACAGTCGATATCAAGATCGACGCGTTTTTGCCGAATTCCTATGTTCACAGCTCATCTCACCGAATGGAGATGTATAAAAAGATCGCAAGGATCGAGACGAAAGAGGACGCGGATGACATCCTTGATGAGCTTTGCGACCGTTTCGGAGATCCGCCGAAACCTGTTATGAATCTGCTGGAGATAGCGCATCTGCGCGGTATCGGACGTAGTGCCGGCGTGCTCGCTGTCGAGGAACGCGACGGATCGCTTTCGATTAAGCCCGAAAAGCTCGAGTTTGACCTGTGGGCAAAGCTTGACGATAAATGCCGCGAGCTCGGCGCGAGAATGCGCGTCGTGTCTGCGGCTGTGCCGTATATGTCCGTGACGTACAAATCGGGCGCAAAACCGCTCGACATCGCGCTTGCAATCGTCAAAAGGTACGCGGAACTCAAAAACACAGACAAATAAACGAAGAACGAAAGGATGCTTTCTCTATGATGAAAAAGCTCATTGCGGCGATCCTTTTGATTGCCGTTCTCGCGCTCACATCCTGCGCCGGCAAGGGAACGGTCGCCATGGAGTATGACGGAGTCACCGTTACGGAGAATATGTACTTGTATTGGATGTCGCATTATAAGGCAATATTTATGGAGAATTTTGCCGATGTCGTCGATTCCGATGAGTTTTGGGACAGTACAGTTTCGGACGGTATGACAGCGGAGGAATATTTCACCGAGATCACCGTCGAAAATGTGAAAAAGAACATTGCTGCAGTGTGGCTGTTTGACTATATGGGGCTTTCGTTTACGTCCGAGATGAAAAAGGACATCAAGGACGGAATTGAGGACCTTAAATCAACTCTCGCTGACGGAGATGACAAAAAATTCGCAGAAATACTCGCGGAATACGGCATTGACGAGGACACTCTTTACGACGTTTACGTTATGGATGCGAAGATCTCGTACACGTATGAGTATCTGTACGGATCGGGCGGAGTTATAAGCATCCCCGACAGCGACAAGCTCGAATTCACAAAGGATAATTACGTCCGCATCCAGCACATCTACGTCAATAATAATTTCAAGTACGTTACCGTTGAAAATGAGCTCGGTACGCTCACTCACGATCCCGAAACGGGAGAGGCGTACACGGCTGAGCTGACAGAGACGGAAAAAGCGGAGAAGAACGCGACGATCGCGGCTATCGATAAGGCGATCGCAGACGGAGATTCGTTTGAGTCCGTTTGGGAGAAATATTCCGAGGATAAGTATTACGAAAACGGATATTATCTCAAGGAGGATACGGCATTCGTCGCTGAGGTCGTGGACGCGGCGTTTGAGCTTGATATCGGTGAAACCGTGCGTCTTGAGACGAAGTACGGCGTGCATTACATCAAGCGCTATGAGATCGATGGCACTCCTTGGTCCGATAAAGCGAGCAAGGATTTCTTCTCGGATTTTGATTCCGCGCTTGCGGATTACGTCTTTACCGTGATGATTTCCGAGGCTGCGGAAAAGGTCAAGGTCAAGGACGATGTCATCGATAAATACAAGCTCCGCGACGTAACCCCAAATTACTATACTTAATTAAGCATCAGGTAAAGCCCTATGACGGAAAGACGGAAAAAAATACGTAATTTCTCAATAATAGCTCATATCGACCACGGCAAATCAACTCTTGCCGACAGAATCATCGAGGCAACGAACAGCGTTGAAAAGCGTGAGATGGAGGAGCAGCTCCTCGACGATATGGATCTTGAACGTGAGCGCGGCATAACGATAAAAGCGCGCGCGGTCAGACTTGACTATACCTCGCCCGACGGCGAAGAGTATATCTACAATCTCATTGACACTCCCGGTCACGTCGACTTCAACTACGAGGTCTCGCGTTCACTCCTCGCTTGTGAGGGCGCGCTCCTCGTCGTTGACGCAACTCAGGGCATCGAGGCGCAGACGCTTGCGAATGCGTACCTTGCAGTCGATGCAAATCTTGAGATCGTGCCCGTTATCAATAAGATCGACTTGCCCTCTGCTCAGGTTGATGTCGTAAGAAACGAGATCGAGGACGTCATCGGCATTCCCGCCGAGGATTGTCCCGCTGTCAGCGCCAAAACGGGGCAGAATATTCCCGACGTGCTTGCGGCTGTCGCAAGAGATATCCCCGCGCCGAGCGGAGATGAAAACGCGCCCCTCAAGTGCCTGATTTTTGACTCATATTATAACAGCTATCTCGGAGTTGTCGTTTACGTCCGCGTGATGCAGGGAACTTTGCGTGCCGGTGAGCGTATCAAAATGATGAGCACGGGTGTCGAATTTGACGTCGTTGACGTCGGATATATGAAGCCGCTCGGACTCACAAAGGCGGAATATCTCGCCGCAGGCGATGTCGGTTATATCACTGCAAGCATCAAAAACGTCGCGGATACGAGAATCGGCGATACGGTTACGCACGCCGAGGGCGGCGCAGAAGAGCCCCTCCCCGGCTTCCAGAACGCACTTCCGATGGTGTACGCAGGTATCTATCCTGCCGACGGCGCACGTTACAATGACCTGCGCGACGCACTTGAAAAGCTCCGTCTGAACGATGCCGCGCTTTCGTTTGAGCCCGAAACGTCGATTGCGCTCGGATTCGGTTTCCGTTGCGGCTTCCTCGGACTTCTCCATATGGAGATCATCGAGGAAAGACTCGAGCGCGAGTTCAATCTCGACCTCATAACAACGGCACCGAGCGTTATCTACGAAATCAAGACGCGCGGCGGCGAGCTGATGCGCATCGATAACCCGTCGAATTATCCGTCCGCGGATGAGATCGAGGTCGCATATGAGCCGATAGTCAAGGCAAGTGTCATCACTCCCACAGATTATATCGGCGGAATTATGGACCTCTGCACTGACAGACGCGGTATTTTCCACGATATGAAATATCTCGATGAAAAGAGAGTGGAGCTTCATTATTCGCTCCCGCTCAATGAGATCATATACGACTTCTTCGACGCCCTCAAGAGCCGTAGCCGCGGCTATGCGTCGCTTGATTACGAGCCCGCGGGCTACGTCGAAAGTAAGCTCTGCAAGCTCGACTTCCTGCTTAACGGGGAAATGGTCGATGCTCTGACGTTCATCGTCCACGAGGAAAAGGCATATGCCCGCGCACGTCGAATCGCGATCCGTCTGAAGGACAATATCCCGCGTCAGCTCTTCGAGATTCCTATCCAGGCGGCTGTCGGCAGCCGTATTATCGCGCGTGAAACTGTCAAAGCACTTCGTAAGGACGTGCTTGCCAAGTGCTACGGCGGTGATATAACGAGAAAGAAGAAGCTGCTCGAAAAGCAGAAAGAGGGTAAAAAGAAGATGAGAAAGCTAGGCTCCGTCGAGGTTTCTCCCGAAGCGTTTATGGCAGTCCTCAAATTGGACGACGAGGATTGATGTGCAATCACGGATTGCACATCAGTCCTGACAAAAATCACAGATTTTTGTCGGTGTAGCTTGAAAATCCCCCCGTTTGAAGCTTTTGAGGATCCATAAGGAACTTTTCTCGAAAAGTTCCTTATGCGGGGCTCGGGGCAGCGCCCCTAAAATGTCGATTACGGAAAATGTCATTTCCGTAACCCGTAAAATTCCCCCGTTTGAAGCTTTTGAGGATCCATAAGGAACTTTTCTCGAAAAGTTCCTTGTGCGGGGCTCGGGGCAGCGCCCCTAAAATGTCGATTACGGAAAATGTCATTTCCGTAACCCGTAAAATCCCCCCGTTTGAAGCTTTTGAGGATCCATAAGGAACTTTTCTCGAAAAGTCCCTTGTGCGGGGTTCGGGGCAGCGCCCCGAAGAACACCACAGAAAGGCAGGTGAAGACTGTGTTAATGCGACGCAGACAAAGTAACAGACTCGGTGTTTATATACACATCCCGTTTTGTAAGAGTAAGTGCGCATACTGCGATTTTTACTCGTATTCACCTAAGGATGCGCGTGTATATACCGCATATACGGACGCTCTTGTGAAGCATATTTCAAGTTATCGCGTCGCGGGCGGTGACTACGCTCCGGATACGGTCTACATCGGCGGCGGTACGCCGACAGTCCTTCCCGAGGAGGAGATGATGCGTATTTTACGTGCGGTCAAGTCCACGTTCCGCCTGCAAAAACGCGTGGAATATACGATGGAGTGCAATCCCGCAACGGTGTCTCTTTCTATGCTGAAAAAATACAGACGTATGGGCGTCAATAGGATCTCCGTCGGTCTTCAGTCTGCGCACGAGCACGAGCTGAAGGCGCTCGGCCGTATCCACAGTCTGAGGGAGTTTGAGGAAAGCTACCGCGTCATACGCGAGGCAAAATTCGACAACGTCAATATCGATCTGATGTACGGAATTCCGTATCAGACAGTGGATTCGTGGATGGCGACTCTGCGTTATGCGGTCTCACTCCGTCCCGAGCATATCTCTCTTTATAATCTCAAGCTTGAGGAGGGAACACCGCTTTACGTAACAGCGCCGTCTATGCCGCGCCCCGATGACGAAACTGAGTTCGCGATGTATTCGCTTGCGATAGATTTTCTTGCCGCTAACGGATACAAACAGTACGAGATCAGCAATTTCGCCCGCGAGGGCTTCGAATCACGGCATAATCTCAAGTATTGGTGCTGCGAGGAGTACCTCGGATTCGGTCCCGGCGCTCATTCCTATTTCAAGGATATCAGATTCTCGTATAAACGAAGCGTGTCGAATTATATCAAATGCTGTCAGGGAGTCGGTGATGAGGAGATGACGGACGAATACGAGGAAATACCGCTCCGCGAACGTCTCGGTGAATACGTTATGCTCCGTATGCGCCTCAACGAAGGTATCGATACGCGTAAGTTTTTGATGCTTTTCGGCAAGGATTTCGAGCGTACGTACGGCAAAAAGCTCGCCAAATATATCAAAGGCGGACTTGTCGAGTACGAAAACGGACGTTACCGCTTCACCCGACAGGGAATGTTCGTCTCGAACTATATCCTTTCCGATATTCTCGATTTTGATGCCGACGGCAATTTTGCGTAATCCTTAAGAATATTAAAATATCCCCGAAAACGCTTGTTTTTTCGGGGATATTGTGTTAATATGGTCTTGTCGATATAAATTTTTATCCATTGGAGGTTTTTTATGAAAGTTTGTCCCGGTTGTAACACCACACACGACGACGGTGTTGCTTTCTGCACGAACTGCGGATTCTCGTTCGCGGCTCAGCCCGCGTCCGCACCTGCGCCCGTGGCAGATCCCGCCGACCATACCGCCGAATACGATCCTGCGGATATTTCCGAAAACAAGATCTTCGCTATGATCCCGTACCTTGTGGGCTGGATCGGCATCGTGATCGCGCTTCTCGTCAGCAATAACTCGAAGTTCGTCTCGTTCCACGTAAAGCAGGCGCTCAAGTTCGCTATCGTTGAGTCGCTCCTCGGTATCGCTACGGCGCTTCTGTGCTGGACGTTTATCGTTCCGATCGTGGGAGCTATCCTTATCGTGGTCCTCACCGTCCTTGAACTCATCTGCTTCTTCCAAGTCTGCTCCGGAAAAGCAAAGGAAGCCCCTATCATCAAGGATTTCGCTTTCCTCAAGTAATAAACAAACAAAAAAAGACACCCGAGGGTGTCTTTTTTGTTTGTCGTTAATGCCGTTCCGCGATGCTTCTTGCCACGTGAACTCCGCTGGCGGACGCGTGCGAGAGGGAATGAGTGATGCCGCTTCCGTCACCGATGATGTAAAGCCCCTTGTACTTGGATTCGAGGTTGCTGTTGACCTCGACCTCCATGTTGTAGAATTTGACCTCTACTCCGTAAAGAAGCGTGTCGTCGTTGGCTGTGCCGGGTGCAACCTTGTCAAGTGCGTAGATCATCTCGATGATTCCGTCAAGAATGCGCTTCGGAAGCACGAGACTTAAATCACCGGGAGTTGCGTTCAGCGTCGGGGTGATGAATGCATCGTCAATGCGGCTCTGAGTCGAGCGCTGACCGCGGATGAGATCGCCGAATCTCTGTACTATAACGCCTCCGCCGAGCATATTGCTCAGCCGCGCGATCGATTCGCCGTATCCGTTGGAATCTTTGAACGGCTCGGAGAAATGCTTTGCAACGAGAAGGGCAAAGTTCGTGTTCTCTGTCTGCTTTTCGGGATCCTCATAGCTGTGACCGTTGACGGTGATGATTCCGTTCGTGTTTTCGTTGACGACAGCGCCCTTGGGATTCATGCAGAACGTACGGACCTTGTCGCCGTACTTGGGAGTGCGGTATACGATCTTGCTTTCGTAAAGCTCGTCTGTCAAATGCGCAAAAACGGACGCAGGAAGCTCAACGCGCACACCTATGTCTACTCTGTTCGACTTGGTGGGAATGTCAAGATCGCGGCAAACGTTCTCCATCCATTTGCTTCCGATTCTGCCGACTGATATGATGCAGTCCGTGCAGGTATAGGTGCCGTTTTTGCATACGATCTCATAGCCGCCGTCAATGATGCCGACGGACGTTACGGGCGTGTCGAAAAAGAAGTCAACCTTGCTTTTGAGATATGCGTAAATGTTACCGAGAACGATGTAGTTGATGTCCGTCCCGAGGTGGCGGACGGAGGCATCAAGCAGATGCAGATCGTTTTGTATGCAAAGCGTCTTGAAGCGCGTGCCCGCAGTCGTGTACATCTTTGTGCCGACTCCGCCGTAACGCATATTGATGCCGTCAACGTAATGCATCAGCTCGAGAGCCTTCTTTTTGCCGATGTATTCGTAAAGCGTGCCGCCGAAATCGTTTGTAATGTTGTATTTTCCGTCCGAGAACGCACCCGCACCGCCGAATCCGCTCATAATAGAGCAGCTCTTGCAGCTTATGCAGGATTTGATGTTTTCGCCGTCGATGGGACAGCGGCGCTTTTCAAGCGCGTGTCCCGCTTCAAAGACCGCAATCTTGAGCGAGGGCTTCTTTTGTACCAGCTCATAAGCGGAGAAGATTCCACCGGGACCTGCTCCGATTATAATTACATCGTATTTCATAATTGATTCCTTTGTTATTTTCAGAACATTCTGCAGTATTTTTTCAGTATGCACGCCTGCTCGTATGCAAAATCCTTGATTTCATCAAGATCGCGCTTTTCTTCGGGCGTGTTTTTGTATTTGAGAAGCTTGACTCTCGGCGGCTCGTACATAGGAACCATCTCACAGCATTCAAGCAGATTGATGACCCATTCGAGCGCCTCGAGAATAGCGTCTGAGGATGCGGCTTTGTGGCGGAATACCTCGGCGGAGTCCGTCATCGCGCGCTCAAGACGATGGAGCGCCTCTGCCGCCTTGCCTTCCTTGTTCGGATTCGGCTTGATGCGAGATTCGGAGTAATTTCTGTAAATTCCCATCATAGCGGTGACCGTGGAGGGGTCTCGTACAGTTCCGTCGGGATAGAATATGCCGTGGATGTCGCCCCAATAACCGCGAATCATAAGCTCAAAGACGTAGAAGCCAACCTTGTGCTCGTAAGCTTTTTTGATCGAAAGCTCATAGGGATTCGCGCGTCCGAGACAGGAAAGCTCGCTGTTGATGAGAGGCTTGCCGTACTTTTTCGCAATTGATTCAGCGTGAAGATAGGTGTTTTCAATGCGGGATTCACTTTCGAGATAGTCGTGGAAGGAGAGAACGTCTACCCAATCCGCGCTCGGATCGAGGTCGCCCGCCCAAGTGTGGCCGATCGTGGTAGCATTATCGGAGTCGAGCTTTTTTACGAGGGCACAGTAATGCTCAAGGAATGCGTTGATCTTTGCCCATCTTGCGGCTCGCTCTTCACCCTCTGATTTGAGATGATAATCGTTGCAGGAGGGCTCGTTCATAATGTCCCACATAATGATGCCGGGCTCGTCCTTGAGCGAGGTTACGAGATCTGTAACGTATGCGTCACCGACAGATTCCCGCCATTCGGGTTCAAGAGTCTCGGGATTCAGACCGTTGCCGTTAAAGATGATGGGCATAACGGTGATTCCGTTTTCGTGCGCGATGGAAATGAATTTGCGAGTGCGTTCGATAAAGCTGTCGCGGTCACGCTGCCAAGCGTGATAGGAAAGCCACGTGCGGAATGAGTTTACGCCTATGCTTTTGGCGTAGCCGATCTCGCGAAGATAGGTTTCTCCGCATTCGTGTGAGTTATGGCATACGCCGCGTATGAAGCTGTAATCCTTTAACGGTTTCATTTTGTGCCTCCATTCTGAAATTATATACGCCTTACAGCGTTTGATTACGTAAAAATTTTATCACATAAGCCGAACGCTTGTCAATGAATACAGAGATTTTAACAAAATGATAATTATTATCAATTTGCTTGAAAAACCGAGAAAAATGTGATATAATTTTCAAAAATGATAATCGTTATCAAATTGAAAGACGGATATATATGAAATATGCGACAAAACAGCGGAAGCTGCTTTATGATTTCTTCAAAAATAACCCCGACAGCTGCTTCACGGTGAAGGAGATCATCACCGAGGGAGGACTTGACGTCGGCGACGCGACCGTGTACAGAACGCTGTCCGCGTTCGTGGATGAGAATAAGATCAAAAAATTCCATACGGGCGAGGGGAAGTGCGCCGTTTATCAGTATGCGGAATGCAATCACGAGGACTCGCATTTCCACTTAAGATGTATGAGCTGCGGCGAGCTGTTCCATACGCATTGTGACGTTATCGGCGAGATGACGAAGCACATCGAAGCCGAGCACGGATTCAGAGTCGATGCCGTGCACACAACGATATACGGACTTTGCCGTAAATGCGAGGAGAGAGCATGAAACGTACAGCATTTCTTTTAGCTTTTATCTTGTGCGTGCTTCCGCTCGTGTCCTGCCAACAGCCCGAGCCGTCGGACGAGCTGACGATCATCACAACGATTTTTCCGCAGTATGATTTTGCACGTGCGATCGTGGGAGAAAGGGCAGAGGTGAAAATGCTGCTTGCTCCCGAATCGGAAAGCCATACCTACGAGCCGTCTATGACTGACATCGCAGCGGTAAGCCAAGCAGATCTGTTTATTTATACGGGCAACGGGATCGATACTTGGGCGGAGGATATGACAAAATCCCTCAAGGATGCGGATACGGTCTTCCTCGCATCTGCGCAGTTCGCACTTCACGAGCTCGAGCACGGCCACGATCATATAGATCACGACCATTCCTGCCCCGTTGACGAGCATGTCTGGACGTCGCCTGTTAATGCGAAGAGTATGCTGTACGGTATTCTCGAGGCTATCGTTTCGATTGATCCTGCAAACGAAGATTACTACCGTGCAAACGCGGACGCGTATGCATCTGAGCTTGATCTTCTTGACGCTCTGTTCCAAGATGTAGCAGACGGAGCGAAGCGACGTGAGATCGTCGTCGCGGACAGATTTCCCTTTGCGTATCTTTTGAATGAATACGGGATCGAATACACCGCCGCCCTCTCCGGCTGTTCTGTCGGACAGGAGCCGTCCGCATCCGTTATCGCGGAGATGATTGCGAAGGTGTCTGAGGACGGCGTGCCGTATGTGTTCGTCATCGAAAACTCGGACGGAAAAACGGCAAAGCTCATCTCGGAAGCGACGGGATGCGGCATTTTGACGCTTCATTCCTGCCATAATGTGACCGAAAGGGAGCTTATCGACGGCGTGACTTACGTCGATCTTATGAAGCAAAACGCGGAAAATCTGCGTTTTGCACTTAACTGACAAAATTTTTTGCTGTTCGGAGTAAAAATGGCACTTATCAAATGTGAAAACGCCGCCTTCGGCTATGACGGAACCGTCGCGGCGGAAAACGTCACCTTTTCTGTCGAAAAGGGCGACTATTTGTATATCATCGGAGAGAACGGAACGGGAAAATCCACGCTCGTAAAGGGACTTGTCGGTCTGACGAAGCCCGTCGCGGGATCTGTAACCTACGGCGACGGACTCAACTCACGTAAGATCGGCTATATGCCGCAAAAAACGGAGATCCAAAGTGATTTTCCCGCGAGCGTTTATGAGGTCGTTATCTCGGGATGCCTGGGAAGAGGCGGATTCCGTCCGTTTTACACAAAACATGACCGCGAACGTGTCTGCGAGGCTATGACGGCGCTCCACATCCACGATATCGAGCATAAAAGCTACCGTGAGCTTTCGGGCGGTCAACAGCAGCGCGTTCTGCTCGCCCGCGCACTCGTCGCCGCAGGCGATGTACTGCTCCTCGACGAGCCGGCAGCAGGACTCGATCCCGTCGTGACCGCAGATCTCTATTCGGTAATAGCTGATCTTAACCGCAGGCACGGTGTCACCGTCATTATGGTCTCGCACGATCTCGATGCTGTCGCAGAGTCGGCGTCGCATATTCTCCATATGAAAAAATCGCCGCTTTTCTTCGGCAAAAAAGAGGATTATCTCGCGTCAAACGTGTGGCGGGAGTACAGAAACGGAGGCGGCGTATGAACATCATAGAAATGCTTTCATCTCCGATGCTTGCGGGGATCATACTGCGCGCGGCGGCTGTCGGCGTGCTCGTTTCGCTGTCTGCGTCCGTGCTCGGAGTCACGATGGTGCTTCGCCGTATGTCAATGATAGGCGACGGCCTCGCTCACGCAGGCTTCGGCGCGCTTGCCGTCGCGACCTTGCTCGATTCAAGCGGCAATTTTTCGCTTGAAATATCTATCCCGATCGTTATGCTGACTGCGTTTTTGCTTATGCATATCGCACAGCGCGGCAATATGGGCGGCGATGCCGCCATCGCAGTCGTGTCCACGGCGATGATAACGGTGGGCGTGCTCATCTTCAGCTTCACTACGGGCTACACCGCCGATATGTGCTCCAGTCTTTTCGGATCGGCATCTGTCCTTACGCTCACTGACAAAGACCTGTATCTTTCGATTGGTCTTTCCGTTTCGGTGCTCGCCGTGTTCGTGCTTTTTTATAATAGGATATTCGCCGTCACCTTCGACGAAACCTTTGCGGAGGCAACGGGAGTCCGTTCAAGCGTGTATAATATGATGATTTCCGCGCTCATATCCGTTACCGTTGTAATCGGTATGGAGATGATAGGCTCGGTTATGATCTCTGCGATCATAGTTTTTCCCGCGCTTACCGCGATGCGTATCAGAAAGAGCTTCAAGGGCGTCATAGTTACAGCGGTGTGTCATGCCGTATTTTGCTTTGTGATCGGATTTGTGCTCGCGTGCGAGAATGATCTGCCCGTCGGCGCGTCCGTTGTCGCGGTTAATCTGATTGTGTATGTGCTTGTTTCCGCACTGAAGTCACTCAAAAACCGTAAAAAGCTCACTTCTGCTGCTTGATATGACTATATTCAAAAACAGACCCGCGGCGTTTTCTGCCGCGGTCTTTATGATGACATCGGTGCTGCTTATTTCCTCTTCTCCGCGATATAAGCCGATAATAGCCGTCACCGCTTTGTCAGCGGCGGCGCTGTATTCGGCTTTCTTGTTCGTCAATCGGAAAAAGCAGTCAAAACAGATTAAAAAGCTCGCGATCGGCTTCATTTTAGCCTCGCTTGGCATCGCGATTGCCGCGTTGTATTTGCGCTTCACCGTTGACAAGCAGCTTAGGACGGCTGAAAGCCTCGTCGGCACTGATGCGGAAATCGAAGCCGTCATCACCGAGATCAAATCCGAGACGGTGTACAGCGGAGCATACGTGGTGGATATTGAATCCGCAGACGGCGAAAATTTGATCTTGTCTGCGAGACTTGAAACGGAATTCTCGGCGGATCTGGCAGTCGGTGACGTTGTGCGTGCACGCGTCAGATTCGACGAGCTTACGGATGATGGCGCATACGATATGAAAACCAACGGCTTCAGACGCGGTATAACGGTGCTCGCCATCGTTGAAGATTCGGAGAATATCGAGCTTATATCACATCGGGACGGGGTGCTGTCCCTGATCGAAGGATTGCGCAAACGGATCGCGGCTGTACTCACCGTTTCTGCGGAGCTTTCCGGAGGTGATTACGGACTTGCATCGACTCTTTTTGTCGCTGATAAAACAGAGCTTGACGGCATCGTTCGCCGTGATTTCGTTTACGTCGGGATCTCGCATCTGCTTGCCGTAAGCGGAATGCATCTGTCGATCATCATCGGCGGACTCGAGCAGATCCTAAAAAAGCTGACGCTTCATAAAACTCCGCGTACTCTTGTCCTCATATCAGCGACGGTGCTGTATATGGGGCTTACGGGCTTTTCCGCATCTGTTCTGCGTGCGGGATTTATGCTGATCCTGTATCAGCTTTCGTATTTCTTCGGCAGGGAAGCGGACAGAGTAACAGCGCTGTTTGTTTCGGTCGCCGTTATCATACTTGTCTCGCCTTTTTCTGCGTCGGACGTGGGACTTTTGCTCTCGTTTTCAGCAATGCTCGCTTGCATCACGGCGACTGAGACCTCACCGAAGCGGCTTGCCTCCGCCCTCTCGCGATTTGCCGCGAAAGGGAAGGCGGCAAAGCTGATTTCAGATGCAATAAAGCTGATAATTTTGAATCTCACGATGTCGTTCTATGCGATCATCTTCACGCTTCCCGTAATGTGGCTAAATTTCGGACGAATATCGCTTCTCGCACCGATCGGTACACTCGCGATGTTTATCCCGATCACGCTTATACTTTACCTCGCGCCTTTTGCGGTGATTTCGTTCCGTCTGCCGTGGCTGTGGACGGTGTTTGCATACCCGTGCTCGTGGCTGTGCCGCCTGTCGGCAAAGCTCGTCTCCGTTATCGCCAAAATCGATGGAGCGGAGATGCTTTTGCCCGTATCCGACGTTGTATCGGCAATCGTCGTGACGATGATAGTCATTTGCATAACGCTTGTTTTGACGCTCCCGAAGCGTTACGGAGCTGCCGCAGGCTGTATTGCGGTCGCTGTGTTTCTCGCGCTTTCGGCTTCGTCTATCCACTACCGCTTGACTTACGACAAAAACACCGTTTTTTACTTAAATAACAACAAAAATGAAGGCTTTGTCATCGCTGACGGAGCAAGCTCGCTCGTTGTGGATATATCAAACGGAGGCAGTTATATAACATCGGCATCTGTCGAAATTGCGCGCGAAGAGCTGCGATCGGACGTCGATGCGTATATGCTGACGCATCTGCACAGACGCCACGTCACGACTGTGAAAAAACTACTTGAAAGCGAATATTTAAGCCGCATCTATATCCCTTCTCCCGCAGATGAAGACGAGACTGCTGTGTATAACGACCTTGTCGCTCTCGCAAAAACTCACGGAGTATCCGTTGTCGAGTACGTCTGCGGAAACGAAATCAGATACGGCGACGTCGTCATCGACATCGCCTCTGCTAAGATCAAACGCTCGACTCATCCGACGCTTATCCTCGCCGTTGAAAGTGAAGGTGCGAGGACGGCGTACGTCGGCTCATCCGTGCACGAAAGCGAGATATTTGAACTCGCGCTCGACATTTGCCGCAATTCCGAAAGGCTGATCTTCGGCATTCACGGCCCTGTGGTGAAGGGAGGCGCCGACTATTTTGTTACAAAAGATCAGACTGTCGTATACGCCAATGACGAGATCGAGGATTTCTTTTCGGAATATCCTGCCCGTGAAATTACGGATTGACGGTATCTTTTTCAAATACCGCTTTACATGAAGCGAATGTTTGTGATATAATTATTTCCACAAAAACAGTAAGGATGGATCACCATAATGCATATTGCGATCACGGGAAACCTCGGCAGCGGCAAATCGACCGTTGCGGGCAAGCTTTCCGAAAAGCTCGGATTTGAAATCTACTCCACCGGCTCTGTACAGCGCAGTGCCGCCGAAAAAATGGGCATCACGACGCTTGAACTCAATCAGCGTATGATGACGGACTCCGCGTTCGACCGCGTCATCGACGACACGGTTACGCGCATATCCCTCGAAAAGGACAGCATCATATTCGATTCCCGTATGGCATGGCATTTCGCGCATAACGCTTTCCGTGTGTTCATCAAGGTGGATATAGATGAAGCGGCTCGCAGAGTCAAGGCTGCTGACAGAGGTAACGTCGAAAGCTTCGCGACAGTCGAGGAGGCAAAAGCCTCGATTACGAAGCGCGGCAGCCTCGAGCGCGAACGCTTCCTTAATATATACGGTGTCGATTACTCCGACAAAAACAATTACGATCTCGTCGTTGACAGTACAAATCTCACTCCCGATGAGGTTGCGGATATCGTGATCGATGCGTACCGCAAAGCGGTGGCGAAAAAGACAGTATCGAGCGTTACGGTGCATACCGATAAAGCTCCTGCTGCAATCGGTCCGTACAGCCAGGCGAAGATCATCGGAGCGCTTCTTTATACGTCCGGACAGATCCCGATAGATCCCCAAACAGGCGCGATCACGGGCGAGAACGTGACCGAGCAGACAGAGCAGGTCTGCCAAAATCTCGCCGCCGTGCTTGACGAGGCAGGAACGTCCTTTGAAAAGGTCATCAAAACGACGTGCTTCCTCTCCGATATGGCTGATTTTGCCGCATTCAACGAGGTGTACGCAAAATATTTTACGTCGAAGCCCGCACGCTCCTGCGTAGCGGTCAAAGCGCTCCCCAAAGGTTCGCTCGTTGAGATAGAGCTCATCGCAGAGATATAAAAACCAAACAAAAAAACCGCGCTGTGCGCGGTTTTTTATTTTTCTTAATACGAAAATTCGGGGGTTCCGTGATTCAGATCGAGAGAGGCGTCGATGAAGGTGGAGTCGGTGAATTTTATCTTGCCGGTCGTCTCAAGCACGTTTCCGTTTTCGTCGCAAAATTCGATCTCAAATTCGTCAATCGTGTCGTAAACGGAGAAGCTGTCCGAAAAATAAATTGACGAAAGCGAAGTTCCGTCCGCATTCGATACACCGCAGGATTCAACGCTGTTTCCGCCCGAGTAATAAGTAATAAGCGCGGAATAGACGTTGTCGATGTCGTCGTGGATGCTTACTGTTATGTTAAGCGTTATTTCGTCGGGGGAGACCGATTCGACGGTGAATGATTCATCGGTGTATACTTTGTCGTTCAAAACGGTGCGTCCCGTCATCATAAAGAAAGCGACTATCGCAAGAACGATCAGTACGATCGGCACAATTATCACCGCCGACAGGATCACGGTAAGACCGCGGTCACGGCTTTGATCTTTTTCCGTTGTCGATACGCGAAGCTCATCGGGAATCGGCTCGCCGCAGGAGGGGCAGGAATACCATCCCGCACCTATCGGATGCGAGCAGTGAGGGCAGTGCGGCTTCAGCACATGTGAGCAGTATGGGCAGACGTTGAAGCTGTCGTCGATCTTGTTTCCGCAGTATGAGCAGGACGTGTTTTTGATCTCTCGGTCGCTTCGTACGATAAGATAGATGATGAGTCCGATCAGTCCCGGCGCGAGTAGGACGACAAGCGTCCAGAGCGCGGCGTTCATCTCGCGCTTTTTCGCATCACGGTAGACGTAAACGCCTATTCCGACAGTAATCGCAACTGTAAAAAACACAATAACGAGTATGATTATGGGAATTATAAGCGCAAAGGTTACTCCGGATTCTGCTGGCATTGTTATATCCTCCTTTTAGCCTGAAAACGTGTTTTGATTGCGGCGCTCCGACCGCTTTTTCATAATAATAAATACGAAAATTATGATTCCGTCCCATACGATGGTGTAGATCGGCAGAATAAGCATTGCCGCACCGAGTGTGGGGGAAAGTTTGAACGCGGCGGCTGACAGAATGAGCATCGCAACGAGAGTCAGTGCCGTGCCAATGGCGACGGTTACAGCCTGACGGCGTAACGTCCGCGCCTTGGCAAGGCGCTTCAAATCCGCTTCCGTTACCACGGGCGGTGTATGTGATTCAAAATTAAAGCTGTTCATCCGTGAGTTCTCCTTTCAGTTTGGTTTTAGCCGCGTTGAGACGCGATTTGACAGTCCCGACGGGAATCTTCAGTATCTTTGCCGTTGTTTTTTCGTCGTGACCGTTATAGTAATATAAAATGACCGTTTCGCGCAGCTTGGGAGGCAGCTTGCCGACTGCTTCGCGCAGCTCATAATGACTGTGATCGTCGGCCTCGCCGAGATTTTCCAGCATACGCTGTTTTTCGTCTGCATCTGCGTCGATCTCGTTTGCGTATCGGCGCCGTCTGCGTCTCATTTCGTCCTTGTACGCATTTACGCATATTCCCGTAATCCATGCCTCAAACGAAAGCTCGCTTTTGTACGTGTCGAGCTTCATATAGGCGCGGAGCCACGTTTCCTGATACAGATCGTCCGCGTCGTCGCCGATGAGCGATCTGCACAGACCGTACAGCCTGCGTCCGTATTTTTCTATGTATGTCTCGATCATCAAACGTGCTCCACCCCCTTTCATTTACATATACGAACGAAAAAACCGAAAAGTTCGGTAAGAACAAAAATATTTTATCACAGTCGGGGTGTCTGCACAACGGGAACAACATACAAACAAAAAAACCGCGCTGTGCGCGGTTTTTTCTTTGTGTGGCGTTATTACTTGATGACCTCAACCTTGTACCAGTCGAAGTCTGCGTGGCCGCCCGCTTCCTTCGTTGCGAAGCAGGAGAGGGCAAAGCGGTAGCCCATGAAGTGGTCGAGTGTGTAGAGCATCTTGACCGTCTTACCGAGCTTGACCCATTCGCCGTCCTTCTTGTAGTAGCAGTCAGCCTCGTCGATGTTGTCATCGAAGTTGCAGTGCACCATCAGCTCGACTTCGTCTGATTCGAGCTTGACTCTGCCGAATTCCGTTCCGGGAACAGTGTGACCGCCGGGGAGAAGACGTCCGTTTTCGTCGCGGTTGGGACCGCCGCCGAGCATAACGATGTATTTTTCGTCTCCCTCACGCGTTACGGCGATGAAGGCGTAGTTACTCTGGAATGCGGAGATGCCCGCGTAGTCGCCGTCCTTGAGTCCGGAAACGTCGAGCTTGACGCTGCCCTCGCATACGGGTCCCATCGTGCGCTGACCGAGCGTGTTTTTAGCAAGAGTGATGTTCGAAGCAAGCTGACCCGTCTTGATGCGGAGATGACCGGGTCTTTCGGTGAAGCTGTAGAGATTTTCGTCGGGGATGTGGTTCCACTGCCATGCGTTGTGGAGCTTTTCGCCCTCGGCGTAGTCGAAGTCGTCGCTTGTGACGATCGGCTCGTAAACATAGCCGGGACGCGTGGACTTAGTTTCGATGAAGTGCGGCACCTTGCCGTCGATGCCGAATACGGGCCAACCCTCGTCCCACGTCATCGGAACGAGAGTGGGGATCCTGCCGACAGCGCCGTGATCCTGGAACAGCATCGCGTACCAGTCTCCGTCGGGAGTGTCTACGATACCGCCCTGAGCAACGCCTGCGTTGTGGTAGCCCATATCGTCGTCGAGGATGTTGTTGCCGACGTAGGGACCGTCGATCTTGTCTGAGAAGAAGCAAGCCTCAACTCTGCGGCGAGAGCCGTAGCGGAGCCAATGGATCGTGAAAACGTAATATTTGCCGTTGATCTTGTACATGTGCGAGCCTTCGTGGCGCAGACCGACGTAATCGTTATCGGAGATGATTATCTTGTCAATGCCGCCGGGAAGAGGCTCTGAAAGGTCGGGACGCATCTCAACGAGACGGAGCTCGCCGCCGCCGGATACGATGAAAGGCCTGTCGCCCTCAAAATATAGCGAGCAGTCGTGATAGAAGCCCTTGATCTTTCTCTTTTCCCAAGGTCCGTCTATAGTCTCGGAGGTGAACAGATACGAGCAGTTTTCACGTCTGGTGTCGTTTGCAACGAAAATGACGTAAAATTTGCCGTTGTGATAGCGGAGAGTTGCCGCCCACATACCTGCACCGTAGATGCCGCGTCCGTCCTCAAGGCGCTGACCGGGGGTATCGTCGAGCTTGTCGTAAAGGTAGGTTGCGATCTCCCAGTTAACGAGATCGTATGAACGGAAGATAACGCCTCCGGGAGAGAGGTGCATCGTTGTCGAGATCATGTAGTACGTGTCTTCAACTCTGATTATGTCAACGTCGGGGATGTCCGCCCAGACTACGGGATTGTTTTTCTTGAATTCCATAACTTCCTCCTTGCGGTAGATGATAAGATTACTATATCATATATCGTTCACCCGTGTCAACGGGTGGGGGATTTTTACCCGAGCAAAAAAGGCGATCCGCAGGACCGCCTTTTTTGCATTTTCATATATTAACTTCATTTTTGTCGAGACGTCAGTTGTTCTCTTCGCTCTTCTGAGGCATTTCTCTGTACAGAGCGAAGCGGAACAGCTTCGATTCGTCCTCGGAGTTTTCGCAGCGAAGAGTTGCCTTTGTTACAAGACCGCCCTTGATGATCTGCGCGATTCCGATGAGAGCAGACAGACGGGATTTCAGATTGATGCAGTCGCCTTCTTCGCTTTCGAGGTATACGTTACCTGTGCAGCCGTCGAGCGCCTTGATGAATTCCGCAACGTCAACTTCGTGCATTTCAATTTCTCTTTTGATCATAATTTTACAGCCATTCCTTTCTGTGGTATTTTTGTCATTCGAAAGCGTGCTCCCGAAGACACCTATAGTATACTGATTTTTCAAAACTCTGCAAGGGCTAAATTCGATGAACTTTCAAAAACGGTCGCGTGATTGTTTGGGGATAGTGCACAAAAATCGTGATTGATTTTTGTGCAGAGTGCCGAAGCGCGCGTTTTTCGACAACAGTTGATTTTTACATTTCCTTGGGGTATACTTAAAACAGAAAAAGGGAAAACACGACGGAAAGGACATAATATAATGAAAGAATCAGCAAAGATCAAAGTCGTGCTCGTCGGCATCGGCGGCTACGGCTCAATATACGTCAACGAGGTGCTTCGCCCCGAAACACTCGAGATGATCGAGCTTGTCGGCATCGTGGATCCGTACCCCGAATCCTGTCGCAGACTTGATGAGCTTCGCGCCATCGCAGGCGAGCCGTATGCGGATATAAATGACTTTTACACCGAAAGATCAGCCGATCTTGCCGTCATTTCCACACCCATACAGTTCCATACGTCAAATATAATCACCGCGCTTGAGCACGGATCGGATGTGCTTTGCGAAAAGCCGCTTTGCGGAGACGTTCGCGACGTACCTGTGCTCCTCGAAGCCGAAAAAAATAGCGGACGACGCGTCCATATAGGCTATCAGTGGTCGCACAGCGCCGCGATCGAAGCGCTGAAGCGCGACGTTATCGCAGGCGTGTACGGAGAGCCGACCTCACTGAAAACGCTCATACTATGGCCGCGAGATAAACGTTATTTCAAGCGCGGCACGGGCTGGGCAGGGAAGATACGCGCCGCTGACGGCGCGCTCATCTATGACAGTGTTGCAAACAATGCCGCCGCGCATTACCTCCACAATATGCTTTACGTTACCGGTGCGTCCGTGGACGAAAGCAGACCCGTTACCGACGTGACTGCGGAGCTTTACCGAGTCAATTCTATCGAGAATTTTGATACGTCCGTGATCCGCTGTAAGCTCGCAGGCGGTGCTGACGCAACCTTCATCGCGTCGCATACGATCGACAAGTCGCAAAATCCCATGTTCGATTATAAATTCACAAACGGCAGAGTCACCTATACGCAGGATCCCGTGCCCGAGGGAATCTCCGACGCAGATGCGTATACGCGCGGTCACATCGTAGGCGTGACCTCGACGGGCGAGGTCCGCGACTACGGCGATCCGTTTTATGAAGTCGAAAGAAAATTCCGCATCGCACGCGCCGTCGCGGCGGGCGAGGACGGATATGACGTCATCTGCGGTATAAAAGCCGCGTCCGAGCATACGAAAGTCATCAATTATATCGGTGAAAACTTTGAAATCACCGAGTTTGCGCCCGAAATCATAAAAGAGCAGGGCGAGCTTCTGTACGTCGACGGACTCGCTGACAGACTTATCGCCATCTACGACGGCAGAGTGGAGGGGGTCGAGTGAAGACTCTCATCATCAACGGCTCACCGAGGAAAAACGGAGATACTGCGAGCCTCATCAACGAGTTTTTGAATCATTACAACGGCGAATATATGCTTGTGAATGCATATTCCGCTGATATTTCTCCTTGCGTTGATTGTCGTTATTGCTGGAATCATAACGGGTGCGCGATAAACGACGAAATGACCGCAGTTTATGAATATATACAGGACTGCGACAATATTCTGGTAGCGTCGCCTATATATTTTTCCGAAATCACGGGTAAAACGCTTGATGTGGGAAGCCGATTGCAAACTTATTTTTGTGCACGCTTTTTCCGCAAAGCCGATCCGATAGCGAAGCCGAAACGAGGTGCGGTTATCCTTGTCGGCGGAGGTGACGGTCATCTCGATAAAGCCTTCGGCACGGCACAGACGCTTCTTCATCATATGAATTCATACGATATACATCCGCTCGTTTATGCGCACGATACGAATACTGCACCGGCGACGGATGATAAAGACTGTGTTGCAGGCGTTTTGAGCATCGCTGATTATTTCCACGGAAACGACATAATCACGCGGTGACAAAATTTTCATTTTAGTGAAATAGCATCTTTTATTTTCCGCGAATTTATAGTATACTTATAAAGGTTATGCGTTAATAATTCTCTTATATAAAAGAAAGGTACTGAAAATATGGCAGAACTTAAAAAGCTCTCCGGCTTTGACGGAGTCAAAGGTCCCGTACTCACGATCGTTATGGACGGTATCGGCATTGCGCCCGAAACCGCAGGCAACGCTGTTTATGAGGCGTACACCCCCACACTTGACGATCTCATGAAGAATCATCCCACCGTTACCCTCCGCGCACACGGTACGGCTGTTGGTCTTCCTTCCGACGATGATATGGGTAACTCCGAGGTCGGTCATAACGCACTCGGCTCCGGTCAGGTCTTTGCGCAGGGCGCAAAGCTCGTCACCCTTTCCATCGAGTCCGAAAAGCTCTTCAACTCCGAAACTTGGAAAAAGCTCATCAAAAACGTTGTCGATAACGGATCCACGCTCCATTTCCTCGGACTTTTCTCCGACGGTAACGTGCACTCCCATATCGATCACCTCAAGGCTATGATCGTCCGCGCCAAGGCTGACGGCGTAAAAACCGTGCGTATCCATACGCTCCTTGACGGACGTGACGTCGGTGAAACCTCTGCGCTTGAGTACGTTCTCCCGTTCGAGGCGTTCATTGCAGACCTCAGATGCGATGATTTCGACGTTAAGATCGCGTCCGGCGGCGGCAGAATGAACATCACTATGGACAGATACGAGGCTAACTGGAGTATGGTAGAGCGCGGCTGGCATTGCCACGTCCTCGGTGAGGGCAGACAGTTCGCATCCGCGGCTGAGGCTATCGAGACCTATCGCGCTGAAGCTCCCGTGCTTGACCAGGACCTCCCCGCATTCGTTATCGCGGAAAACGGCGCACCCGTCGGCACAGTCAACGATGGCGACAGCGTTATCTTCTATAACTTCCGCGGCGACCGCGCAATCGAGATCTCCAAGACCTTCGAGGGCGGCGCGGACTTCGATAAGTTCGACCGCGTGAGAGTTCCGAACGTGATCTACGCAGGTATGCTTGAATACGACGGCGACCTCCATATCCCGAAGAATTACCTTGTTTCTCCCCCCGAGATATCTAATACAATGGGCGAATACCTCGCAAACAGCGGCGTGCGCTCTTATGCGATCTCCGAAACGCAGAAAAACGGTCACGTGACATACTTCTGGAACGGTAACCGCAGCGGTAAGTTCGATGAAGAACTCGAAACCTTCGTTGAGATCCCCTCCGACGTTGTTCCGTTCGAGCAGCGCCCCTGGATGAAGTGCGCAGAGATCACAGATGCCCTTATTGAGGCGCTCAAGTCCGGCAAGTACGATTACTACCGCGTAAACTTCCCGAACGGCGATATGGTCGGTCATACGGGTAACTATGCCGCAACACGCTGCAGCGTTGAAGCTCTCGACCTCCAGCTCCGCCGCATCCTTGACGTTATCGACGAGCTCGGCGGCGTCGCGCTCATCACCGCAGACCACGGCAATGCAGACGAAATGTACGAGATCGATAAGAAAACAAAGGGACCCAAGTACAATAAGGACGGTACGCCCAAGGCGAAGACCTCCCACTCCCTCAACCGTGTACCTTGCGTGATCTACGGCGCTGACGAGATCTGCACAGTAAAGGCTGATTCGGGCGAGTTCGGTCTTGCAAACGTAGCGGCTACAATGGTCAATCTTATGGGCTACGAAGCTCCCGCAATGTGGAACGAATCTCTCGTTGAAATTAAGTAAATCAAACAAAAACAAAAAATCCTTCGCGCAAGCGAAGGATTTTTACGTTTATCGTCAGAAGCTTATTACTCCGAGATGCTCAAGCAGGATCTTCAAACCGATCAGTATCAGTATGATGCCGCCTGCGATCTCCGACGTCTTTTTGTATTTGTCTCCGAAAACGGAGCCGATGCGAAGACCGACCGCGGACAGCGCAAACGTGATGATTCCGATCGATGCGGCAGCCGCTCCGATGGAGTATTTCTGCGACATCGCAAGCGCGATGCCGACTGCAAGCGCGTCAATGCTTGTTGCGATGGCGAGCACGAGCATTTTCTTCGGAGCGAACGGATCTCCCGATTCGCATCCGCATCCGTCATCCTCTGATGAGAACGCCTCGCGGATCATGTTGATGCCGATAGCGGCAAGAAGAACGAACGCGATCCAATGATCGTAGGACTCGATCAGATTGAGCGCGTAGCTGCCGAGATAGTAGCCGAGGGTGGGCATAAGTGCCTGGAATCCGCCGAACCAGAGTCCGACTGTGACCATATGGCGAAGCTTGACCTTGCCGACAGCAAGTCCCTTGCAGATCGAAACTGCAAATGCGTCGGCGGCAAGACCAACTCCGAGCAGAATAAGCTCGGCGATTATCATAAAATCCATTATTTTTAACTCCCGAAATAAACGCGACAGTGTCCTGCCGCGTTCTTTTATATAATTTTATCATATATGTGAGCCGCTGTCAATACTGCGATGAACAGGCGGAAAGCGTCGGAAAGAGAAATTTTGCTTCTTTGTAGAATACGGCGGAATTCTGCGGCTTTATTCTGTAAACTCCGACAAAAATGTACACGAGCGTGAGTTTTCGGTTGCATTTGATCGATTATTATAGTAATATATATGTATAGTTTTTGTTTTATAAATGAGGTATTTATGAAGGCAGTAATCACAGTTGTCGGACGCGACAGCGTCGGTATAATTTCCCGCGTTTCCGCAGAATGCGCCGCTTATAATGTAAACATTCACGAGATTACTCAGTCCGTGCTCTCTGAATATTTTGTTATGATAATGATCGTCGATATTTCCTATATGGACTCCCGATTCGACGACTTTTCCGAAAAAATGACACAGCTCGGACGCGAATCCAACCTCGAGATCCGCGTTATGCACGAGGATATCTTCAACTCGATGCACGAGATCTGATAGCGGGAGGACTTTCAGATATGCTTAATGTAAAGGCGATAAGGGAAACTGTCAATATGATACGCGAGGAAAACCTCGATATCAGAACCGTTACAATGGGTATCTCCCTTTATGATTGCCAGAGCGACGATATCGGACGCCTGTCCGATAAGATCTACGATAAGATCACAAGAAGCGCGGGCAAGCTTACAGAGGTTACCTCGGAGCTTGAGCGCAGATACGGCATCCCGATCATAAATAACAGAATCTCCGTTACCCCGATCTCGTATATGGTGGCGGGATACCACTCAACCGATGACGCGATCCGTCTCGCAAAGACGCTTGACCGTGCAGTTGCCGAGATCGGCGTCGATCTTATCGGCGGCTACAGCGCTATGGTGCAGAAGGGCGCGACAAACGGAGCCGATCTTCTGATCGAAAGCATCCCGCAGGCGCTCGCTGAAACGAACCGCGTTTGTTCCTCCGTCAACGTAGCAACGACCAAAGCAGGAATCAATATGGATGCCGTCAAAAAGATGGGTACCATAGTCAAGCGTGCGGCGGAGCTTACGGCTGACCGTGACTCCATCGGCGCAACGAAGCTTGTCGTTTTCTCAAACGTGCCCGAGGATAACCCCTTTATGGCGGGTGCGTTTCACGGAACGGGCGAGCCCGAACGTGTAATCAACGTCGGCGTATCAGGTCCCGGTGTTGTCGCCGCCGCTATTAAGCGTGCAGGTGATTGCGACTTGACTGCTGTTGCCGAAACTATAAAGAGAACCGCATTCAAAATCACAAGAGTCGGTCAGCTCATCGCTACCGAAGCGTCTAAAATGCTCGAAGTGCCCTTCGGCATCGTAGATCTCTCACTTGCTCCCACTCCCGCAGTCGGTGACTCCGTCGCACGTATCCTTGAGGAGATCGGACTCGAACGCTGCGGCGCTCACGGGACAACAGCTACTCTAGCAATGCTCAATGACGCTGTCAAGAAGGGTGGCGTTATGGCAAGCTCCCATGTCGGAGGCCTTTCCGGCGCGTTTATCCCCGTTTCCGAGGATGCAGGTATGATCGAAGCTGCCGCTATGGGCGCGCTTACGCTTGAAAAGCTCGAGGCTATGACCGCCGTCTGCTCCGTCGGACTCGATATGATCGCTATTCCCGGCGATACCCCTGATGAGATCATCTCCGGTATCATCGCGGATGAGATCTCTATCGGCGTTGTCAATAATAAGACAACGGCAGTCCGCGTAATTCCCGCTATCGGTAAGGACGTGGGCGATGAGGTCAATTACGGAGGTCTGTTCGGATCCGCTCCCGTTATGCCCGTAAATCAGCATTCTCCCGCGCGCTTTATCAACCGCGGCGGACGTATCCCCGCACCGATCCAGTCCCTCAGAAATTGACGTAATCCGAATAAAAAATCCCGCCATAGGCGGGATTTTTTTGCTTTGTTATTCCTCAACTCCGAAATAGGATATCGGTAAGCTGTATCCGATTGTGATGTCGTAGTAAGCGTGATGCGTTTCTGCTGCGTAGGACTCGATCTTGTATTCCGTTGTGCTGATTTCAACGGTGCCAAGCGTTTTGAATATGTCCGACCTGCCGTCGGAAGAGGTGACCGGCTTCGTCGGATAATATACCACGTTCAGATAAACGGTGATACGCTGAGTCTTGTCCTCAGCGTCAGCGGAAAATGTCCTTCTGTTGTATGCAAGCTTCGGAATGTGAATGTAAACGTTGCCTTTTTCGGACGTAACAGGCGGTTCTCCAACTGTTATTGTTACGTCGGTGCCGAGAGTCTCGGTCAGAGTGTCCTTTGCGAGGTTACATAAATAAGCGCATATCATTCGCGCCTCACCACCTTATCTTTCGAAACGCGTTCGTTGCATCGATTCCGCGTGCTCGCATCTTTTCAGCCATTGCAAAAAGCCTCTCCTCTTTGCTTGTCCCGTCCTTGTACTTAACGGAGTAATCTCCGTCGGATTTGGACGAGAGCGTGCCTGCACCCGCGTCAGATGTCAGAATGTATTCCGCGTAATCAGCCGCCGCAAGGTCCGAGGCAGCACCGATCAGCTCATCGGGAACCTTGTCAAAGCCGGATACGGTTAAAACCGTATCCTTGGCTTTGTTTATCACAGCATCAAGTATGCCGATGTCGGAGCCGTCAGACGCAGGCGCGATGTGAAGCGAATGCAAACGCTCCTCAACGCCCTTTCTGATCTTGCTTTCGGTAGTCATCAGCCGAGGGAAATGATTCTTGCGATCGGGATGAGCTTGTCGTCGATGATCGCACCGTCTTCATCGGAAGCGAGCTCCCAGTTGATGCCGAGTGCAAGCTCGGTGTCTGTGGGAGAAAGCGTGGACTGGGATGCCTTTACGTAGTCGAAGCCGAAGGGGTGAATGACCTTGCGCTGACGGGAGTAAAGTACGTCACAGCCGCCGTCCTCGGAGGGAGAACGATGCATTTCGTACGGAACCTTCGCGCCGACGTTCTCGTAGAAGAATGCGCCTTCACCGAGAATGTAGGAGGTGTAAACGATGTTGCCGGAGCTGTCGGTAGTGGTGGGGAGCGCGTCGGAAACGATGACGGACTTGCCGTTCCATGTGCCGATAGCGAGGTCACGTGTGATGCCCGCCTTGTCGGTGTAGGTGAGATAGTTCATAAGCTGGAGATTTTCAAGGTTCGTTGCAACAGCGGAGTGGAGAAGTACAGCACGGAATTTGCCCTTTGCGGATCCGCATGCCTTCTGGATCGCCGCGTTGAGCGAAACTGCACCAACCTTGGCTGCGTCGCCTGTCTCGGTGCTTATATTGAAGGTGTGATTTTCGATGAATTCGTTCTTCGCGGCGTAGCGCGCGGAATTTGCGCTGGATCCTGCATTGAAAATGCCGGAGAGAACGGAAATGAGTGTTGCCTCATCCGCTTCTTCCCAGTATTCCGCAACCTGATGAGCAACGTTGTCCATGTAGTCAACACCCGCAAGATCGCACGCAAAATCGCGTTCGCTCCAGGCGTTTGCTCTGCCCACAACGACAGCACCGAACTCGTAGCACGCCGTCTCCTGAGGTGTGATGTCGCTCACGCCGTCGTAGTTCTGCGCGTCACCGGAAATGGCACCGAAAAGCGGAACTCTCGCGTATGCGGCGTTGCCCGCACCGCTGAAGAGCGCACGGATCTCGCTGTTGCCGACGAAAACGTGACGAGCGATAAGCTCACTCTTTTTTACTGTGGGAACACGGCCGACGTAATCGCCGAATGCCGCGGAATCGAAAATTTTGGAATCAAACTGTCTTTGCATAATTAATCCTCTCAGAATAAATCAGTATTTTTTAGCGATTTTTGTAAAGTCGCATGTATTCGCTGTACGAAAGCTCCTCGGGCGCAATGTCGCCGTCCGCTTCCTCAGCAGGGGAGATGCCGACGAAGCTGTAAACGTCGCCGCTCTCCGTTTCTTTGGAAAACAGATATGGCATAGATGTCTTGAGCGACGCAACAGCCTCGGCAAGACCGACGGGCTCGGATTCGAAATCCGTTCCGTCCCAGTCAAATTCGAGTACGGACCGCGCAGCGGTCACGTTTTTTGCTCCTGCAAGAGTCAGCGCACCGTTCACGGCACGCGAATACTTGTCACGGAGATTTTCACGCGCACATTCTGCCTTGAATGACTCAAGCTCGGATGTGATCGCACTCAACAGAGCGTCGGCCTGTTCATCTCCGATGCCCATTCCCAAAAGAAAATCCTTGTTCATTAATTCGTTCCTTTCTGTTCGTCAGTCTCGGGGATGCCGAGCCGCTCCATCTCTTTTTCGACGTCGTTTACCATCGGATGCGCCGCGATCAGAGTGCGAGACGAAAGTATTCCCGCAGATGACGCAAGCGAATCGATAACGCTCGATTCGTTCACGAGCAGATCACGGTTGATGATGACGTCTGCCTTGATGCGTCTGTAATCGCCCTTGCCCGTGTAGAAAAGATACGAGCGTATGAAGCCCATCCACTCGTCAAAGGCAAAAGCAAGCTCGTTTTCAAATCCGTTTGCATCAAGATCAATATCAGAGTAGATGGAAAGCACATTCATGCGATTCGGATTGCCCGAAAGACGCGAATCATGCGAATCAAAGCCGCGGCAGCATTCGATAAGCGCCTCGGTAAGCTGACTTGTCAGCGATTCGTAATTGTCCGCATTTACGTCAACGCTCAGCTTCTCAACTCCACCGTCTCCGTTTGAGTCGGAGCGTACCTTGACAGCACCGTAGGTTGCAAGATTGTGACGGAATTCTCCGAGATCCTCGCCGTCAAAATTCTTGAGCACCAAAACGGTGTTGCGACAGTTTTCAGCCATCGCGTCACAAAATGCGGACTGAAGCTCATTGAGCGCATCCTGAAGACTTTTTGCGCGTCTTATCATAGGAATTCCGTCAATGTTGTATTTGAGCGGAATGATCGGGATCTTGTCCCATTTGCGGGGCTTTCCGTCGGCACCGCGGAAATGATACGGACGCTTGTCCACGAGATGGAGACGTCCGCGTGAACAGGAGAATTCCTCGACGCCGTCCTTTGTGTAAACGAAGACTCGCTCGCTGCGCTTAAGCTTTTTGCCGATGTAAGTCTCGGACGGACAAATGCGCACGAGTGCGTCGAGCTTTGTGTGCTCTGCGTCGCTCCAGAAGGGAAGACACATCGTCGAATCGAAAAGACGGAGCTTCAGCTCGCCCGATTCGTCAATGTAGGGGTGAAGCCACGCAACTCCGCAGTTCAACGCCTCCGTAGCGGCGCGGCGCCACGTAGTCTGTCCCTTTTTGCCGAAGTACTTTTTCAGCTCATCGGCAAAATCCGTGTTCTCGGTGTCAACGGTGAGCGCACGTCCGAGTGAATAATTGACCTTCTGGTCAATGATGCGCCCGTATTGATTGTTCACGATCCTCGCGCAGGGCAGATCGAGACGTACAGTCTCGCCGTTTTTGCCGATCGCAGTTTTGGCACGTCGTAAAACGTCGTGCTCACCGCGGTAATAGCGCTTGGCATCGCACGCTTCAAGCCTCGATGGAGACATACGGAAATGCGAAACCTCCGTTTCGAGCATGTCAGCGTAAAATTTGTTGATTTTTGTTTTCATTTTAGACCACCTTGCCGTGTCGGCAATATATTTGAATTTTTCATCGCAAAGTACTGTCAGAAGCTGAAGTTCGACGCGGACGATGCCTCAGAGACAGCGTAACGCATCGCATCCATAAGATGGTCGCCAACTCCGACAGGTCGGTTTACGGCTCCGCCGTCGCGATCCGTCTCCCAAACGTAGGACCTTATCTCTCCGATGAAATTTTTACATACGGGACTCACCGTGATGGAGTAACGCTGTACGCGGTCGATGCCGTGAAGAATGCTTCCGCGGCCTTTTACCGCGGCACGAATGCTTTTGATGCCCATCGAGCGCAGCTCGTCTATGAGACGAGGCTCGGCGGAGTCTGCGATGATCCGCGCCCTGCCGTACCCGCGCTCCTTAAGAAGACGCGCAAGCGCCTCGCAGGTCAGACCGCGCTCATATATCTCATCATAAACGTACAGCCGTCTCTCATCGCGGCAAAGTATGCCGCAAAACAGAGCTGTCGGGTCGTTCGTGTACCCGAAATCGAGACCGAATATCTCCTCGGCTCCCGGCTTTTTCAAAAGCGTCTCGCAATCAAATCCGCATATCTCAAATGAAGGATATATCAGACCGCCGACAGCACCCCACTCACCGAGTCCCGCAGTCCTGTAGCGCGCGGGACGCGTGCATTTCATCTCCTCGAACATGCGTAAGTCCGCCTCGTCGAGAAATTCGTTCATTTTGTAGGTAGTTGTCATTGCGAGCGTGTCCACGGATGCCGGCGCGTCGAAGAAACGCTTTTTCAGCCAGTGCTGTTCGCTCCAGGGATTGAAGGTGACCGTTAATTGCTTGAAGTAACCTTCGGGGACGGCACCGCGAATGAGCTCGTCGATCATGTTGAAATCGTCCTCACTCGATATCTCGAATGCCTCCTCGCACCATAACCAGCACAGAACTCCCTTGCCGACTGAGATTGACGTAAGCTTCATCGGGTCGTCCAGTCCCTTGAAAAATATCTTTTGCCCCGTCCGCTTGCGTGTGATCTCCAAAGGAGATGTCTTGAATATGAATTCCTTCGCCACGCCGAGACGCTCCGCAGCCCATTTAAGCTCCGTGTAGCAGGATCTTTCAAGTGAGGCGTAGGTCCGACGTACAACGAGCAGATTAGCGAGCGGATACTTTCGCAGGTTGTATATGTACCACAGAGCCGCCGTCTTTGACTTTTTTGATGCACGTGAGCCTTTGACTACTCTGTATCGTCCCTTGAATCTCCAAAATTTGCCGTAGCCTCTGCCGACAGCGTCGCGAACGTCAATCCGCTTCATCGTCTGTGAAGTCCTCTTCGTCCGTAAATCTTTCCTCACCGACAAGGATTACTCCCGAATCCTCCTTGTCTGTGTCGAGTATGCCGTAACGGCGCGCAAGCATTTCCGCCGCAGACATCCTTTCCTTAACGGACGCAGACTTTTTTATTACACGTGCGCGCTTTTCCGTCTTTCCTTCCTTTCCCGTGCGTTGCTCAACAACAACGACGGGATCGTGAACGTCACCGCGCATCACGGATGTAAGCATACGAAGTATCTCCGACGAATCGGCGATGGACTCCGTTTCTTCCGTTTCGTTTTTTCGAGCACGCTCCGCAATGAGCTTTTCAGCAATCCCGTCGCGGCGGTAACCCGCCTCGGCGGCAGCCTCCTCTGCGGACATTCCCGAATCGTAAAGCTCATAAAAAAGACGCGCTCTTTTTGTAAGATTTATACGTTATCACCCCCAAAGTTACGGTGCGGTCACAGCCTCTATACCGCATCTTTCGGTACGAACTTTTTTGTCCGTTTTGTGTACTTTTCACATCGTCGCCGCGCATATTGCTCGTCGTGCTCGCCGAGAGCAAACGCCACTCGGATCCATGTCATCCCGTAAAGATAACGCAGCGTAAGCGCGGCACGGTCAAATGAATCGTCCACCTCGGAGATGAAGCGCTCAAAATTCTCATATTTTTCGGTAAGCTCCTCCGCCCGTCGGCGGATCTGCCCGATGAGAAGTTTGATGCGCGGATCATCCTCCACTCCCGCAGTGTCAAGTGCCGACTTGATGAGATCGAGCTCACACAATTCACGTCTCAAAAGTCGGATCTCATCCCTGATCCCGCGAAATTCAGAGAAAAGCGGATCCTTCCTCCTCGCAGATTTAATATGGCTCACTCGCCTTCATCAGCTTGTCCGAAAGCTCGGCTATGATCTCGGTGACGGAGGAAATGCCGCAAACGTCAAGTATCTCCGTGACCGAAAACGATTCGATGCAATCGGAGCATACGAAGCCGTTGCCGTGTCCGTCGGGATTGTATATGTAGTACTGCCCTTGACGTATCTGTTCGCCGCAAACAGAGCACGACAGAGTCCCGTAACCGTACCGCCCGTCGAGGGGACATCCCTCGTAATGACCGAAATCAAGATCGTAATCGCAAATATCGCACATAAGCTTCACCACCAATCTGAACAAATGTTCGTTTTTGTTCGATAGAAAAACACGCCGGGAGCGCGTGCTTTTCATATCGTGCCGTAATTATACCACATTTTGCCAAAAAAATCAATAGTCAAAACGAACAAAAGTTCGGAATTTTAAAAAACGAGCTGAAAAACGCCGGATCTTACCCCGGAAAAAGCGCGTGTTGACAAGAAAAATCAAATAATTTATAATAACTTCGGATACCCCGTGACGTAGAACGCGCAACGCGCAATTTTATTCAAATCGCACAAAAACGGGGCAAACGGAGATGAAATGAACGAAAAATTGAAGCTCGGAGCAAACCTCTCCGTCGCGAACGGATACGCTTCGATGATCGAAACCTCACATAAAATTAACGGAAACGTTATTCAGTGTTTTATACGTAATCCTCGAAGCGGCGACGCACGTCAGATAGATCTTGATGATGAAGCGCGTGCCGAGGCTCTGCTCAGAAAGTACGAGATCCCGCCGACATCGCTCATCGCGCATGCACCGTATACGATGAATCCGTGCTCTGCCAAGTCCGTGGTCAGAGATTTTACCGCACGTGCAATGCGCGAGGATTTCGAATACCTCGAACGCTTGCCCGGGGTGCTTTATAACTTCCATCCCGGATCCTTTACGACGCAGACGGCGGATATCGGTATCACCCAAACTGCTCGGATCCTTTCGGAAACGATGTGGCAGGGAATGACTACGTCCGTTCTTATCGAAACGATGGCGGGAAAGGGCAGCGAGATCGGACGCAGCTTCAATGAGATCGCAAGAATGATCGACCTTGCCGAAAAAGAAAATCCCGCCATAGCGGGATTGATCGGTGTGTGCCTTGATACTTGCCACGTGTATGACGGAGGATATGATATAGTTAACGATCTTGACGGAGTTCTCGACGAGTTCGACCGTGTTATCGGACTTGACAGACTTCGCGCCGTGCACCTTAATGACAGCAAAAATCCAATCGGCTCGCATAAGGACAGACACGAAAAAATCGGACATGGAACGATCGGTACGGACACGCTCGTGCACGTGCTGACCTCTCCGCGTCTTGCGCATCTGCCGTTCTGCCTTGAAACGCCGAACGAGCCGGACGGCTACGCGGATGAGATCAAGCTGCTCCGTTTACGTACAGCCGATTGCAAAGGAGAAAATAAATGAAAGTAACGTATCTTTGCCATAGCGGATTTTCCGTTGAAACGGAATCTGCACTTCTCGTTTTTGACTACTGTAAAGGGAAGCTCCCTCGTCGTCCCGATGGAAAAAAGCTGATATTTTTCGTTAGCCATTACCACGAGGATCATTATTCGCCCCGTATCTTCGAGCGCGCCGATGATCCCGATACGTATTATATCCTCGACTCCGGGATCCGCAATTATCCCGAAAACGTCAATATCAGCTTTGTTTCCGAGCGTGAAAACTACACTTTTGGTGATATGACAGTCAAAACCCTTCGATCCACTGATTGCGGTGTCGCATATCTCGTCAAAATAGATGATCATACTATCTATCACGCTGGCGATCTTCATCTGTGGCTCTGGGACGGCGCAACTCTCTTCCAAAAACTCGCCGTTCGTACAGCGTTTGAAAAAGAACTCGCACTTATTGCAGATGAAACTATCGATATCGCGTTTTTGCCGCTTGATCCGCGTCAGGATCAAAACGGAGTGCTCGGATTTGATTACGCAGTGCGTAACTTGAAGATAAAGCACGCAGTACCGATGCATTTCTGGGGCGATCCCTATTACGTCAAATGTTTTGCCGAGTCAAAGCTCGCTGAACCGTATGCGGATAAGCTGATACTCTTGCTCGCCGAAGGCGAAAGTGCCGACGAAATTTGTTGACATATGGCGAAATGTCTTGTATACTGAAAATGTAGACTATACTACTGTTTTTGATGGAGGCTGCTATGAAAAAACTCACATCCCTTATGCTTGTACTCGTTATGATTCTCGCCCTCAGCGTGTCCGTTTCTGCGGCTGACCTTTCCGAAGTAATGCCCAACGCAAACAAAGGTACGCATCTCGACGGCTATCATTACGATAACCACCTTTACGGTACCGTCGTGCCTGAGGTGCTCACGATCGAATTTGATCTTTCCGTAACCGGTGCGATCAATCCATATTCCACGCTCTTCTGCTTCCATAACGGTGATGGCGCTGCCAGATTTTGCTTCACTCTCGGCGGCGGTATGTTCTACAATAACTGGTCGGGAAGCTGGTTTGATGCGGGACTTCACGATGGAAATTACGAAAATATCTTCGAGCCCTATATCGGATCGACTGTCCACGTAAAGATGGAATTTGATTTTGATCAGTTTGCACTTTATCTCGATGATGAGTACGTTTACGGATCTGATACTCTCATCGCAAATTCGAGCGCAACGGGAGCTTTTTACGGTGAAAATCTCCCCACAGACTATATGACCATCTCCGTGCTTCTCGTGTTTTCGCAGAAGCTTGATTTCGGATATAACTCATGGTGGACCTCCGAAACGCTCGATATACCCAATGCCGATATTTCCGATTTTGCCATCTATTATGACGGCAATCTTATGGCAAAATACTTCATCGGCGGCGTAGCGGGCGCAAACGAATTCCATGATGAATCCGAGTACGCTCCCGAAACAGAGCCCGAGACCGAAGAACCCGAAACAGAGCCTGAAACGGAGACGGAAGCTGATGTGACAACGACTCCCGTGACAGATGTTCCCGAAGAGGAAAAGTCCGGATGCGGCTCGACTCTCGCAGCCTCCGCGATCATTGTCACCCTTGTCGCATCGCTCGGCACCGCACTCATTAAAAAGTAAGCATAACGAAAAAACGCGCCTTCGAGGCGCGTTTTTATATAGCAGATTATTTGTCGAGGCTTTCCAGATAGTTTACGATGTCAGAGATCGTAACGAACTTTGCAAGCTGATCTTCTTCGATTACGATATCAAACTTTTCTTCGCAGATCATAACAAGGTCTGCAAGCTCAATGGAGTTAACGTTGAGGTCGTTGATGAGCTCTGCGTCGGGAGTAATGAGCTTTTCGTCTACCTGGAGTTCTTCAATAAGGATCTGCTTAAGCTGATTGTACATGGATCAAGTATCCTCCGATTTTGATTTTCTTAATATTGCTAATGTGCCGAACGATGCGCGATCGACTTTTATCGACAGAAATATTATATTGCAGGCAGGGAATAAAGTCAATATTATATTTTGATTAAAATAAAAAAGAACGCATTAATATTTATTGTAAATTCATATTTTACGCTTGTAATAAGGTTGCCGAGAGGGTATAATATAAAAAAAGACAAAACGGAAATTCGAAAATGAACAACGAAAACAAAAACGAAAAGCTCAACAAACAAAAGCGGGGTATTATAATCGCATTTGCCGCAATGCTTGCCGTCGTGGTCGTCGCATACGTTATTGTGCCGGGTATCGCAAAGCTTGCGGAATACATAGAAAGCCGAAACGATGACGGCTACAAAAGCGACTATATGGACGATATAAAAAGTCTGTCCTTTTATCCTGCCGATTATAATGAGAATATCTTTGAAGATGAGGAATATATGGGCCTCAACCGCTATCTTTCGTACACGAAGGGAAGCGATACCTACACTATCACAGACGATGACTATTCGCGCTATGATATCACAGTGGGCTTTTTTGCCGAATACTTCGATTCAGTCATAAACGGCGAGTATGAAACGTATAACAACTATTTTACCGAGGAGTATTTTGAGGAAAATTCGAATAAGACTCGCTTCACGCCGCAAAAGCTCTATGATATCAATGTGAAATTTAAAAGCACGTCAACGGTTGATGGCGCTACGTCATATATATATTACGTCACATACAAAATATTCGAGAATAACGGTACCTTCCGAAACGATATAGAAAGCAATTCCGAAAGAATGCTCGTTTATGAGCTCTACGTCTACGATGACGATACCGTACTTATAAATTATATCGGCAGAAACATTCCGACTCACGAGCAATAAAAAATAAACGGCACACTTCGTTCAGACGTGTGCCGCTTTTTATTGTTATTCAAGATATATTATCTCTTTTCCGCGTTTTTGTGCGTATTCGATCTCTTTTGTTACAGCCTCACCAACGTAACCGCCCACGTTTACAACGTATATTGCATCTGATATGTCGATCTTGGCGAGATGAAGCTCACCCAGCAAATCAGCATCGGAGGCGGTGATCGGCTTATCAAGGACGTGAAGCACAGGGGTGAGCACAACGTGTCCGTTTTCAAGCTCGAGACGCTCCGCCACCTCTGCGATCTTGTCCGAAAATCTCATAGATCCGCACAAGGTCACAACCTTTCGTTTCATAACGTCTCCGCTCATATCAGCTCTTTGTAGATTTCACTCTTGCCGACGCCGCGGTCGCGTGCGACAGCCTTTATCGCATCCATTTTGCTCATTCCGTCCGAGATGTACGCCTCAACGTGCTCCGCAACGCTCATGTCGCGCCAATCTGCGGCTCTGTCGGGCGTCTTTGCTCCGTGGAGCACAAGAACGTACTCGCCGCGGGGAGCTTCGGTCTCGTAATGCTCTACAGCACCGTCAAGCGTCGTGCGTATGATCTGTTCGTTCAGTTTCGTCAACTCGCGGCATACGGCAAGACCTCGGTCGCCGCCGCAAGCCTCGCGAAGCTCCTCCAGCGTCTTTTTCAATCGGTGAGGCGCCTCATACAGAATCACAGTCCTGCGTTCGCGCTTGCATTCGTCGATGAGCGCGCGACGCGTTTTTTTGTCCGTCGGCAGAAAACCGATGAACACAAAGCTATGCGTCGATGCGGCAGACAGCGCAAGCGCTGTGATCGCAGCCGTTGCGCCCGGAACGGACGTGACGGTGATGCCCTCATCCGCGCAAAGACGCACAAGATCCTCGCCGGGATCGCTGATCGCGGGCATTCCCGCGTCCGTGCAGAGCGCACAGCTCTCACCCGACTTCAGACGTGCTATAATGCGTCTTCCCGATTCGTGCTTGTTTTCCTCGTAATAGCTTGTCATCGGTTTGGAAATTCCGAGCGCGGACAAAAGCTTGCCCGTGTGTCTTGTGTCCTCAGCGGCGACAAAATCAACCTCGGAGAGCACTTTTTTTGCGCGCTCGGACAGATCGGACAAGTTGCCGATCGGAGTTCCGACAAGATACAGAACACCGCCCAAAACGCGGTTTTTTTCGTTTGCTTGCTCAGTAAACGTTACTTCAAAATCATTCACAGTGTGTAGTCCTCGGTAAAGATTGCTTCGAAAGCCTTTATAACGTGTATTCCTCCGGGAAAGACCCGTTTTCGTAGATTTTCTTGACGGTGTCGCTTTCGGTCCGTCCGCCCTCGTACATATACAGCGGAGGAGTCACCGTAAGACCGGACTTGCCGCCGCGCTTCGCCGCACATAAGAGCAGGGAAGGACGGCTCTTGACATCCGGATAGATGTATGTAAGCAGCTTTGGCTCAAATCCGTTTGACGTGAGCGCGGAGAAAAGCTCACAGGTGCGCTCCGGACGGTACACAATGTAAAACGTGCCGCCGAATTTGCACAAACGGGACGCGGCTGCGCAAAAATCTGATATTCCACCCATCACCTCGTGACGCGCGATGTTTTTCTCGTCGCTGTAGTTGCCTTTGCCTGTGCCCGGCTTCATATAAGGCGGATTCGAGAAGACGAGATCAAACTGACCGCCTTCACTCGCCTCCGTCAGATCGCGAACGTCCGCGCATTTGACGCTGATGCACTTACCCATGTTGTTGTACTCGATGTTTCGTCTGATAATATCGCAAAACCGAGGCTGTACCTCATAGGCAACGATCTCGTCCGAAAGACCGCGCGCACAGGCGAGCAGGGAGATCACTCCCGTGCCTGCACCAAGCTCTGCCGCTCGGATGCATTTGCCCTTCGGACGCCTGATGTAAGCGGACAAAAGATACGCGTCCGTCGTGAATTTGAGTCCGCTTTCGGACTCGATGAGCGTGACGTTGTCGTTTATTTTGTTGATTCTTTCGCCGTCGTTAACAGTCATAGCCGCAAAAAAATTCCTTTTGATAGGATAGAGGGGAAGGAGCCGTTCGGCACCTTCCCCTTTAAGAATATGTTCGTGCTAATTATTCAGCTTCGGGAGCTTCTACAGGGCAAACGCCTGCGCAAGCGCCGCAATCGAGGCACTTTTCAGCGTCGATAACGTACTTGCCGTCTTCCTCAGAGATTGCTTCAACGGGGCATTCGGACTCGCAAGCGCCGCAACCGAGACATTTTTCTGCATTAATCTTATATGCCATCTTAAAAATCCTCCAAAACAATGAAATTCACGGATAAACGGATGGCGCTCCGTCGATCCACATATTATTTTAACACAAAAGCGCAGGATTGCAAGTGTTTTTTATAAAATAATATGATTTTATTTATTCGGACTTCTCCTCAGAGCGTTTTTCGTGCTTTCTTCCGATGATTGTAACGTCATCGCGATGGAACACCTTTACGGGTGCATCATCGGCATCTCCGAGACGTACACGCACGGATGCAAGCATAGGAAGAGCCTCAATAACGGTGCCTGCTCCTTCGGGAGTTTTGACCGTGGAATCAACTCTCGGAGTCAGCTTCATTTCAGCGTCGTAGGTCTCGCATTCATAGCGCAGACAGCACATAAGTCTGCCGCATGTGCCGGAGATCTTGGCGGAATTGAGCGAGAGATTCTGCTCCTTTGCCATACGGATGGAGACCTGATTGAAATCGTAAAGGAAGGTGGAGCAGCAGAAGGGGCGTCCGCAGATTCCGAGTCCGCCCAGCATCTTCGCTTCGTCGCGGATACCGATCTGACGGAGCTCGATTCTCGTGCGGAATACGGACGCAAGGGATTTGACGAGCTCGCGGAAGTCGATTCTTCCGTCTGCGCAGAAATAGAACGTGAGCTTGCTGTTGTCAAATGTGTATTCAGCGTCAATGAGCTTCATCTCAAGACCATGCTGCGCTATTTTTTCCTCACAGAGCTTGAACGCTTCAGCCTCGCGACGAACGTTTTCGTCGTGTCGCTCAATGTCGGTTTCCGTTGCGATTCTCACAACGGGACGGAGCGGAGCAACAAGCGCCTCAGGGCGCTCTTTTCTGTTTGAAATGGCGATAGTGCCAAACTCAATTCCTCTCGCCGTCTCAACGATAACGTCGAGTCCCTCGGGACAGACGTAATCCATCGGCGCGAAATAGTAGATCTTGCCGTTTTCCTTGAAACGTACACCGACAATGTCAACGAGCTTGGATTCGTCGTATTCCTCAGCTTCGACCTTTTCTACCTTTTCCTCGTACCAGTAATCGGGTACCATGCGGTAGTTGTTCTTCTCCGGTGCGGGGTCTGCCGCCTCAACGGATCTTTCCGCAGACTTTTCCTCGATGTGTTCCTTGGTGTTGTTTTTGCGTCTGTTGTGATTTTTGTGACGCGGCTTTTTTGCCGCGGAGCCCTCGAGCGATGACCCCTCGGCCTCGACTGTAACCTCTGCAGGCTCCTTTACTTCAACCGATTCGGGTTGAAGCTGTTGCTTCGCGGACTTCTTGCCGCGACGTTTATAATAATGGTGCTTGTTTGCTTTCGGTGTGTTTGATTGTTCAGACATAAAATTCTCCGTGCCGCGACAGCTCGCGGCTGTTTATATGCTATTGATTGATTTTTTTCATCCGTACTGCGAGCGAAAGAAGTATGGAAACGGTCTGCGCGTTTGCTGAAACGCGCTTTTGCGCGTCTGCGACGGCATCAAGCGCAAATGCGAGCTTTCTTGCCGAATAAGGCGACGCGGCGGATACGGCGGCGTCGGCGCCTGTGAAAAATACTGTGTCGGCGGATCGTACTTTCTTGAATATGAGCATGTCACGAAGCGCCGCTGTCATGTCGTCGAGTATAGACGTAACGGATTCGCGTTTGATCTTTTTCTGACTTCCGATCGTGATGTATGCCTCGCCGTCTCCGGATAAAAGCGACGTGAGAAATTCAAGCGCAGCCTTCTTTTCGCTTATTCTTTCCGCAAGCGCGTTGCCTTCGAGAAGCTTGAGCGCGCGTCCTGCGTTTCCGCTTGCGCAAACGGAAAGCTCTGCCTTCGATTCCTCATCCAGACGCTTGTATTTGTCGGCGGCAGATCTGTTCTTCAAAAGGAACTCGTGAAGCTCGTCGGACTTGGCGGGAGACATGCGCAACGACGGTGCTCGCGAGCGTATCGTGTCGAGCAGAACGGACGCGTCACGGCATAAAAGCAGATACGTCACGTATGACGGCGGCTCCTCAAGAGAAAGCAGAAATGCGTTCTGCGCCTGCTCCGTCATGGTGTCGGCGCTCTCAATGATGTAGATCTTTCGTTCCGCTTCGGACGGAATCACGTGCGCGTCCGCGCGAAGCTGTCGGATGATGTCTACACCGAGCGAAGCCTTGCCGCCCGAGTCAACGGTCGTGACGTCGGGATGTGATCCCGCGGCGAGCTTGCGGCATGCGGCACATTCACCGCAGGGAAGTGCATCCTTTCCTCCCTCACAGATCAGACCCGCGGCAAAGCATTCGGCAAACGAATGCTTGCCTACGCCTTCCTCGCCCTCGATGATGTAAGCGTGACCGAGCGAAGCGCGCTTGATCTCGGATTTGATGTGACCGATAAGCGATCTGTTTCCGCAAACGGACGAAAAATCTTTACCGAACATACAGCCTCCTCCGAGCCGAGCGCCTGCCTAAGCGCATTTTTTCACAAAATACATTATATCAAAGTCAAGGTCTACTGTCAAGCACGTAGAAGCGCCGCAAATATATTATAAATCAAAAAAATCCGAATATATCTGCATTTATCTCAAACAAATTTGAAAGATAGCTATTGACAAAAGAAATCTTCTGATTTATAATAATCAATGCTGTCCTCGTAATAGGGGTGTTTTCGGCGCGGAAACTTTGATCTTGTATCTATGGAGGGAAAATGAAGCTCGATATAACTTCGGTTCTCACCGGAAGAAGCAAAACATATGATTTCGCATACGAAATAGATCCCGCAGGCGAGCAGTACCCGATACCTCCCGAAGGTATAACCCCGACGTCACAGATCAAAGTCGAAGGACGGATCAGCGATTCGGGAAGCTGTCTTTCAATGTCGGTTTCGGCGTCGCTTTCTTACGGCGCGCTGTGCGACCGATGTGCCGATGAGATAAACGGAACAGTTACGGTGACGCTTGACCGCATCATCGCAGGCTCCGGAGTCATCACAGCGGAGGACGGCGGCGATTACGTCATAGAAGAAGACGGCGTGATCGACATTGACCTCGACCTTGTCGAGGAGATAATGCTCGGTTTTCCGTCACAGCTTCTGTGCCGCCCCGATTGCAAGGGGATATGCGCAAAATGCGGCTGTAACTTCAATTTTGAAAGCTGTGATTGCGCGGAGCAGCGCGAGATTGACCCGAGATGGCAAGTGCTCGCAAAGCTGCTCGAATCAAACGATGAAAATAAAAAATAATACAAGCGCTCGGACGGAAGTTCGACGCATCTGAAGGAGGTAACACAAAATGGCAGTACCGAAGAGAAAAGTTTCCAAGGCTCGTAGAGATAAGAGACGCTCCAATAACAGCAAGCTCGACGCTCCGAACATGGTTAAGTGCCCGAACTGCGGTGAATACAACCTTGATCACCGTGTATGCAAGGCATGCGGCCACTACAACGGCGAAGAAATCATAAATAAAAACGAAGACGCAGCTAAGTAAGTCTTCCCAAAACCGTTCTCGAAAGGGGACACGGATTTCCGTGTCCCCTTTAGTAGTTTTCTCGGGGCGCAGGAAGCGCTCACGATTTCCGTCGCTTTCAAATAAGCAGCAAATAACTCAAAAAGGACACGGATTACCGTGTCCTTTTTTACGTTTATTCACTCTTTCTCAAACGTTTCCTGCTCCTCGTACATGAGCATAAGCGCTTCTTCAAGCTCCGTTTTGCGCGCATCAAGCTCCGCCGCACGAACGTAGTCCGTCGCCGCCTCACCAAAAAGCTCTGCGTCGATCGCCTCGATCTCATCTTCCGCCGATTTGATGTCCGCGGCAAGCTTCTCTGCCGCACGTTGACGCTTGCGCTTTTTCGCAGCTTCCTTTTTTGATGCGAGATATTTTTCCTTGTTTGTTGAGGTTGCCTCGGATGCCGTTCGGTTGCGATCTGTGTCAGAGTCAACTGAAAGATGCGACGTGTAATCCGAGTATCCGCCCTCCCAAACCTTCGCGCCCGTCTTTGCGAGCGGCAGGATACGAGTCGAGAGCTTGTCAATGAAGTATCTGTCGTGAGAAACAGCGATTATCGTCCCCTCAAAATCGGAGAGAGCGTCCTCAAGTGCCTCACGCGACTGAATGTCAAGATGATTCGTCGGCTCATCGAGGATCAGAAGATTCACTCTCGACAAAATCAGTTTGCAAAACGTAAGTCTCGCACGCTCGCCGCCCGACAGAACGGAAACGGGCTTTTCAATGTCGTCTCCGACAAAAAGGAAGCGCGCAAGCGCGTTTCTTGCCTCCGTCTGCGTGAGTGACGGATATTCGCCCCAAAGCTCCTCGATGACGGTGTTTCTGTCGTCCAAATTTTGATTTTCCTGATCGTAATATCCTATCTCGACGTTGTAGCCGTATTCGATCACGCCGTCGAGCGCATCAAGCGAGCCTGTCAGAAGCTTGATAAGCGTTGATTTTCCGCATCCGTTGACACCGCAGATGAAAAGCCTGTCAAGACGCTTGACTGAAAACTCAAGATCGCGGAAAAGCACGTTTTCTCCGTATGCCATTGTCAGTCCGCGAACATCGAGTACGTCGTTGCCGCTTCTGCCCGATGCTTCAAGACGGAAACGGATCGACTTCGGAAGCGCCTCCGGCTTGTCCACGAGCTGCATACGCTCAAGGTACTTTTCGCGGCTGCGGATCGTCACGAAATTGTGCTCGCGTCCCCATCTCCTCTGTTGTTCGATGAAGTCAAGCTGACGTTTGATCTCCTTTTGCTGCGTCGCGTAGTGCTTGGTGGCTATCTCGCGGTCGCGTCGCTTCTGATCTGCATATCCGGAATATGATGCATTATAAAGCTTTGATTTTTTGTGCTCGATCTCAAGGATCTTGTTGGTTACCCGATCGAGGAAATATCTGTCGTGTGAAACGACCATGACTGTCTTTTTGTAGCCTGAAAGAAAACTCTCAAGCCAAGAGAGAGAATCGATGTCAAGGTGGTTTGTCGGCTCGTCGAGAATGAGTATGTCGGGCTCCGAAAGGATCAGGCGAACGAGAGCGAGACGTGTGCGTTGACCTCCGGAGAGCGCAGACGGAGAAAGCGTGTGATAGCTCTCATCAAATCCGAGACGCGACAAAACGGACGCACAGCGCGACTTGTAGTAAAGTCCGCCGTTCTCCGTGTAAAACTTGTTCACGGAGTCGTGCTCCTTCATAAGACGCTCATACTCGGGAGATTTCGACGGAAGCTCCGCGAGCGCGGATTCAAGCTCCGAAAGACGACCTTCAGCCTCGCAAAGGCGAGGGAAAGCGCCGTACATCTGCGAAAGTACGGTGTCGCCGTAGCCTTCGACAGACTTGAATACTTCGTTTTGACGCAAAATTCCCACCGTCTTGCCCTTGGCAACGTAAACGTTGCCCGAATCGGGTGTGATGTCTCCGGTGATGACGGAGAGAAGCGTTGTTTTTCCGCTTCCGTTGACGCCGACAATTCCGAGACGGTCGCCCTCGTTTATGGAAAATGAAATGTTGTCAATAATAGTCGTGACGCCGATTGTATAGCGAATTGAATCGACAGTTAAAATAGTCATAATGATGATGAATGATAGTTCACAGAAAAAGGGAAGGGAATCTGCTTTAGGGATCCCCTCCCCGATTCGGACGGATGTAAAAAATGATTACTTTTCGTTCTTGATTGCGTTGATGTCAAGCAGCTTTGTCTTGAGCTCCGCTTCGATCTTGACAAGCTCCGCCTCGGATTCGCGTCTCTTCGCTCTTCCTTCGTCCTGGATGCGGATGACCTCCTCGAGAGTGGATACGAGCTGAGAGTTTGTATGTCTGATCGTTTCCATATCGACGATTCCGCGCTCGGATTCCTTCGCGATCTCGATCGTGCTCGTCTTGAGCGCGTCCGCGTTCTGCTTCAGAAGCGCGTTCGTCACCTCGGATACCTCGCGCTGAGCCTCCATTGCCTGACCCGCGTGAGTGAGTCCCATAGCGATGACCATCTGGCTCTTCCACAGCGGGATCGTGTTGACGAGCGTGGACTGGATCTTTTCGACCATGAGCGTGTCGCTGTTCTGAATCAGACGGATCTGAGGCGCCATCTGGATAGAGATCATGCGCGTAAGCTCGAGATCGTAGATCTTCTTTTCAAATCTTTCGCAAAGATCGGAATAATCGCGTGCAGCCTGCGCATCTTCGGCAAGACCGGATGCCTCAGCCTTGTTGTAAAGCTCCTTGAGAGTAGTCTCACGCTCCTGCTGCAGACGCTTTTTGCCCGCGATGATGTACATCGTGAGCTCCTTCTGATACGTGAGATTTACAGCGTAAAGCTGATCGAGCGTTGCAATGTCCTTGAGAAGCTGGATCTGATGATCCTTGAGCGCGCCGCAGATCTTGTCTACGTTTGTTTCTGCCTTGTCGTATTTAGCGCGCAAGGTAGCGAGCTTGTTGGACGTGCGTCTGAAAAGACCGAGGAAGCCCTTGGACTCTTCTTCGAGAGAGAGGCCCTTAAGCTCAACAACGAGCCCCGAGATCATATCACCGATCTCACCGAGGTCCTTGGTGCGGACTTTTTCGAGCGCAGAGTCGGAAAACTGGGATACCTTTGTCTGTGCGGGGGCACCGTACTGCATAACAACAGCACTGTCGGTGATGTCTATTTTTTCGGAAAATTCGTTAACCAGACGCTTTTCCTCCTCGGAAAGCATACTGTCGTCGATCTTCGCCGGCTCTGCGGGAGCCGCTTCCGTCTTAATAGAAGGAATCGAGGGCGCCTCTTCCGTTGCGCCGAGTGTCAAAGTGGGCGTGGGAACATCAAAAAAGGTTTTTTCTTCCATAGTAATCTCCAATCTGCCGACGTCGCGGCATAATATTTCATTTTATATAAAATGTTCGTCAGATCTGCTCTTCTGTGGGGTCAGCTTCTTCATCGTCAGCTTCTTCATCGTCATCAAGATCGGCGGCGTGAACGCACATACGCATAAGGATGTATACCCAAATGACGGCGATGATGAGCTCGAACGTGAAATCGAGCGTTTCGGGATAAAGCTTCATCAGCGCGAGGATGACGTTTGGCAGGCAGTACATTCCCCCGACAACAACTGAAGAAAGCCCGAATGCGACGTAGGACCATCCTTTTGCCGTGCCTACGTTGTATCTGCATTCGTTGACGAAGAAGAACAGATAAAGCGCAACGGCTGTAAGTTCAAGCGCGCGGTTGGGATTGTTGATGGCTACACCGTCTGCAAAATAAATGTTCAGCGTTACCGCAAAAAGCCACAGCATAAGGAACGCGGAAAGAACGATTTTGCCGTTTTTCGATTTGATGGGAAGCGCGACTCCGATCAGGGAATAGAGCGCGGCGGGGAAGGCGAATATCATTGTTAACAGTGTGAACGTACTGGGCATTCCGTTGAGCTCAAAAATGTCCGATATGAGCACGGCAATTATCATAAATGCCATCATAGCAGCGGAAAAAATGACCGCGCCCGAGTCCGAGTCGGGATTGACAGCGTTGAGGGCGCGTCTTATAATAAATGTGACGATGAATATTACGGCGATTATGACAACTGCCCCCCAAGTGAAAACGGCGGGAAAGACGGCGTCGTGTGCGTAATAGCCGTCGGCAGCGTCAAATTCGTCAATGAGCGCGATCGTGCGTACGGCGGTAAAAGCAAGCGCAGCCGTGATTGCGACAAAAAGGAGTATGATATATACGAGCTTTTGGTTCTTCATATGTCTCTTCCACGTTTAAGTAATATAATTTATATATAGTGATATTATACTTCATTGTACGCCCTAAATGTTAACAAATTGTTTATAAAAAGACCGCGATTGCAGATATTTATTCTAAAGATGCGCTTTTTGCCGCATTTTTTGTTGCGCAATCTGTTTATACAAACGCCGAACAACCGAGAGGGCTATATATACAAATGCATAAAACTGTCGAAAGTGCATATTCTTTGACAGTGACCGACGAAATGTACTGCCAAAAACATACGAAGGAGAACGAAATGAAGCATACTCTGATAATACACTTCGGCAGATTGAAAAGCCGCATAAAAAGTCTCACAAAAATGATACGCAATGATCGTGTCGGTGTTTACGCGGCGGAGACGGCGTTTTTCATCGTGCTTTCCGTTGTCCCTTTTTTGATGCTGACCGTAACGGCGGCGAGCTATATTATAGACGGAAACATCGGAGATTACCTTTCTTTGGTCGCGACGAATATTCCCGGAGTCCTCGGCGAATATATCGAAAGTGAGTTTCTCACTCTCGCCAAACGACCTATGCGCATCTCATTTTCCGCTGTAGCGGCGTTCTGGAGTGCATCAAAGGGTGTGCGCGCCACACGCAGAGGAGTACGCTCCGTGTACGGAGAATCCGCGGACTCTTTTTTCAGCGAATCTTTGGCAGGACTCGTATTTACCGCAGTGTTTATAGTGCTCATTATCGCTGTGCTCGTGTTCCTCGTATTCGGTGATGCGCTCGCAACCCTGCTCGGAGGACTTCTTCCGTCGCTCCACTCCGTTTTCGACTTGACCGTTACTTTCTCTCCCGTGCTCTTTGCGGTGCTGCTCGCTCTTTTCTTTGCACTCATCCTCCGTACGTTTACTCCCGCATCCGCGGGAATGAAAGCATATTCACAGCACCTGCCCGGCGCAGTTCTCGCCGCCGTCGGCTGGATACTGTATTCCTATATCTTCTCGCTTTTTATTTCCGAATTTTCTTCAATGCCGACACTATACGGAAGCCTCGGCGCGATCATGGTACTTATGATCTGGTTTTATATGATAATGTACATTTTCCTGATCGGCGCAGAGTTCAATAAATATCTCTATTCGCGTAAGCGCAAGGCCTGAACAATACGTTGAAAACGGGCGGGTTTCACGAAGCTTGACAGTAACGTATCTTGATGCGGAAATATTTCACGTATTTGTAGAAATTGTTGACAGATTAATTGACCGATGTTATAATATCTTTATACTTAATGCATAAATCGAATGAGTTTATGTGTAATCTACCGAAAGGAATACTTGAAATGAAAAAAAGAGTAATTTCCATCATTCTCGCGGCTTTGATGCTCGTTCCCATGCTTGCACTTTCCGCTTGTAACAACGAGCCCGATCTCCCCATCGTTGATAACAACGGCACAGGAAACGCAGGCGCGGACACTAACGGCGGATCCGATACCACCGATACGAAGGCTCCCGAATCGACTGAGCTTGAGATCGGCGAAAACGGACTCCCCACGATCTACTTTGACGATTATATTCCCAACACCGACGCAGTGTATACGGGAATGGTTGGTATCGGTGCCAATAAATCGGGCGTTGATTTCGATAATTTCCGCGTTGTATCGGCAGACAAAAAGGATATCATCAATGAAGAATTCACTGAGGTAACAGAGCTTAATGCTCTCCTCTATACAGGTTTTGCTGCTCCCGGCGGCAATTGGACTCCCAATCTCGCAGATTGGACCGTAGGCGCTGATGAGCTTGACGAAGCCAATAAGCAGCTCACCTTCTCTGCTGAGGGCGCAGAAGGCGCAATGCTCCTTATGGGTAACTCCGCTTGGGGTCCCTACCGCTTCAGTGTAAAGGTTAAGGTCGCGGACGAAACCGAAACCGCATCCGTTTACTTCTGCGTAAAGGATGAAAAGAACTACTACGAGCTCGCAGTATCCTCTTCCTCCGTTGTGCTTAGCGAAGTTAAGGACGGCAAATCCGAAACGATCAACTCTATTAATATTGCTTCTCCCGTAGGCGAATGGATCCCCACGGCTGTTAATATCAATGCTAAGGATATTGCTATTTATGTAAACGGCACTGAAATGCTGAGAATCAGCGAAACGAAGAGCAACGATCCCCTCGTAACGGGTAAGTTCGGCTTCGGTCAGTGGAATTCCTCCTTTATGATCGATAACGTACAGATTATCGATATCGCTACGGGCGAGGTTTACTATTCCGAGGACTTCGAGGATGCAGATGACTTCATTGACGGCTGCATATTCGGTAACCGTAACGGCGGTAACTATACTTACACCGAGGGCGACTGGGTAGTAAGAAAAGAAACCGATGCTGACGGCAACGAAATCGATAATATGGTCCTTGCATATGACGGAGCTATCACACTCTATGGCGCGATCCTTGCGTTCGACGGTGTAAATATTCCTGCCGATTGCGAAGGCTATAAGATCGTTATCGACGTTATGAGAACGGGCGGAACAAGCCAGACCTCTGAGGGATGGGCTATCGTTTGGGGTTACAGCTCCGATAAGGATTATGTCAACTATAACTACGGCGGCTGGAGCGGCGCAGGCGGATTCCAGATCATCAAGGACGGCTCCAAGACCAATAAGAATATGTCTACCGTTATCGGTATGGAAAACAACGTCTGGGCAACCTCTGAGGTTCACGTTTATAATGACGTCCTCTACTCCTACTATAACGGAAATCTCATCCAGCTCCTCTGGCTCTGATTTTAGATCAATATAATAAACGTGTTGGGGCATACTTCTTTACGAAGTGTGCCCCAATAATATTTTTGCCGGGCTGTTTGGAAAATATACTTGACACGTACGCTGTGTGTGAGTATAATTAATAGTAATAAACCGATGAACGAGAGTAGTAACCGTGCGGTAAGCCATAAAGAGAGCGGTCGATGGTGAGAGTACCGTTGGCGGATGCAGGGTGAATGGACTCGTGAGGGCGGCAGACAAAGGCGAAGGCTGAGTATGTGCCGACGGGAGCAGACCGTTACCGTACTGCGGGGATATGATCGTATCCCATAAAGAGGGAAGTCTTTTGATTTTCAATTCAGGTGGCACCGCGGAGCTTTAGCTTCTGTCCTGTTGTGACGGGACGGGAGCGTTTTTTTATTTCTCCCTTTCCCGAATTCGTGAGAAAAGGAAATACCGATTATGAAAATACTCCTCGGCGGCGTAACGTCGCGATGGCAACGCTTGCACGCAGCCTCTACCGACTCAAAGCCACGTCAATAACATAAAACCGAAAGGAAATATCATCATGAAAGCAAACTATAAAGATTTCGATAATTATTTGAAGCAGTATCCCGATAAAAACGGCTATTACGGCGCATACGGCGGAGCTTTCCTTCCGCCTGAGCTCATTCCCGCATTCAAGGAAATCGACGAAGCCTATGAAACGATTTGCCACAGCGCGAAATTCATAAACGAGCTTCGCCGCATTCGCCGCGAATTTCAGGGCAGACCGACCCCCGTTTATCATTGCGAGCGCCTCTCAAATCTCGTCGGACGTTGTCAGATCTACCTGAAACGTGAGGATCTCAACCATACAGGCGCACATAAGCTCAATCATTGTATGGGAGAGGGACTCCTCGCGCAGTTCATGGGCAAAAAGAAGCTCATCGCCGAAACGGGTGCTGGTCAGCACGGCGTAGCGCTCGCTACAGCCGCCGCTTATTTCGGACTCGAATGTGATATCTATATGGGCGAGGTCGATATTGCCAAGCAGGCACCCAACGTCTCCCGTATGAAGCTCCTCGGAGCAAACGTCGTTCCCGTCACGTTCGGACAGAAAACGCTCAAGGAAGCCGTAGACGCCGCTTTTGACGCATACGCGAAGGAATATGACCGCGCGATCTATTGCATCGGATCTACCGTCGGACCGCATCCGTTCCCCAAAATGGTTCGTGACTTCCAATCTGTCGTAGGCATCGAGGCAAGGGAACAGTTCCTCGAAATGACGGGCAATTATCCCGATGCGATCACCGCCTGCGTCGGCGGCGGAAGCAATGCCGCAGGATTCTTCATCCCGTTCCTTGACGCACCTGTCGAGATCTACGGTGCCGAGCCTCTCGGACGCGGTCCGGAGGTCGGTCAGCATGCCGCGTCCGTCGCGTACGGAACTCCCGGCAAGCTCCACGGCTTTGAAAGCTATATCCTCCAGGATGAAAACGGCGAGCCGCTTCCCGTATATTCCGTCGCAAGCGGACTTGACTATCCCGGAATCGGACCCGAGCACGCGTTCCTGCACGATATCGGACGCGTCGAATACGTCACCGTTTCCGATGAAGAAGCACTCGAAGCATTCTATCTGCTTTCGAGATTTGAGGGCATCATCCCCGCTATCGAAAGCTCGCACGCAATCGCCTACGGCATCAGATACGCAAAGGAGCATAATACGGGCAGTATACTTGTCAACGTCTCCGGCAGAGGCGATAAGGATATGGACTATGTCCTCGAAAACTACGGCACAGGCGAAGACTATATCGCGAAGTATCTCAAATAAAAGGCAAGCAAACAAAAACAGCACCTCCTCCGAGGTGCTGTTTTCTCTAACTTCATTTCTTTTCCGTCGCGATCTTATAAAGCTCCTCCGTCGCGAGACGCATCTTCGTGACGGTGCCGCTTTTGCCCTTCGGGAAGCAGCAGAACTGCTTTTTCTGCGTGCCGATCGAGATCATGTCACCGATCTCGTACCAGAAATAGTCCGCATTCAGGCTGTATGAAGCCGTCGGACGCTGACTGTAATTGAGCTTGCCGTCGCATCCCGTCAGTCGGAAACCGTCGGAGTTGTGCACGATCCTGCCGTCTCCGACGCTGTAAAGCGCCCTCGAATCGACGAGCATATATATGTCACATTCAAGGTCAAATCTGTACATTCCGTCCTCGATCTCGCGTCTGACGCATTCGCGTTGCCAACGGAACCAGTCGGGGACGTGAGAAAACTCCGTTTCGCCCTCGTCCGCGGAAAGATGACCGTATTCGTCAAGCGTGTACGATTTGCCGCAAGCTCCGCATTCAATCGAGACGCCGTGCGCCTTCATCTCACCCTCGGCTCCGCACGCAGGACATTTGTACAGCACGCGCGAGAGTCCCTCGGCGCGGAAATTTTCTTGGATGCGCACCTTGTTTTCCTGCTGCCAACGGAATCCGTCGAACGAAAACTGCTCTCTGATCGCGGAATTGAGCTCCTCAACGCTCATTTTTGCGATCTCGTCGGGAGAGAAGAGGTATTCAACGGTCGCCGTAACCTTAACCTTGCGCAGACGCAATCCGTTGTAGAGCGGATCGCGCGCGAATGCGCCGTATGTGCGGATCATAACGACGGGGACCTTCAGAAGCTTCAAGCATTGACCGAGGCTGTCCGGCAGAAGCGTGGACGTTCCGTCAAAGCTGTAGCCTGCCTCGGGATACATAAGCACTGACGTTTTCTGCTTGCGCAGAATGTGGACCATATTGCGCACGAGATTTACATCAGTGACGAACTTCGTCGTCGGCGTACAGCCGATGTTGTGCATCAGCCAACGCTTGCCTACAAATGCATCGAGCGTGCTTACGATGTTGTACGGCTTCGGATAAAGTATCTTCGAGGCGATCTTGAGATCAAGAAAGCTCGAATGATTCATAAGATAAAGACAGGGCTCCTTTTTGCCGAGGCGTTCCATCCCGATCTCCTTGTATGAAAAGCGGGTCGCGATCAGATCCGGCATGGACGCAACGCGGACAACGGTGCGGAACAGAATGTTCGGCTTTTTGGGCTTCAGATGCTTGTACTCGGGAAGGGAATCTACGTGTTCAAAGCTGCTTTTTTTAGTCTTTATCTTCATTTGAAACAATTCCTTTTCGGGTGGTTTATTTGTCGGTTATTTTTATCTGTCCGTCAGCGGATGCGGCGGATACGTCTCCCGAATACGGGATTCCGAGATGCTCGTATGCCATTCGGGTCACGACTCTGCCGCGCGGAGTGCGTGCGAGAAAGCCGATCTGCAAAAGATACGGCTCGTATACGTCCTCGATCGTGATCGCTTCTTCACCGATGGTTGCCGAAAGCGTCTCAAGACCGACAGGACCGCCACCGTAGAAGCGGATCATAGACGAAATTATACGTCTGTCGGTGTTGTCAAGACCGAGCTCGTCGATCTCAAGCATCGAAAGAGCCTCTTCGGCAAGCTTTTCCGTGATCTCACCGTCGCCGCGCACCTGCGCGTAGTCGCGAACGCGCTTCAGAAGACGGTTTGCGATACGCGGCGTGCCGCGTGAACGTGACGCGATCTCATACGCGCTGTCGGGATCGATGGAGATTCCGAGAATTCCCGCGCTTCGCGTGATGATTGCGGAAAGCTCCTCGGGCGTGTAAAGCTCAAGACGGAGCACGACGCCGAAGCGGTCGCGCAAAGGAGTCGTCATCTGACCTGCACGAGTCGTTGCGCCGATCAAGGTGAATCGGGGCAGACCGAGATGAATGCTTCGAGCCGCGGGTCCCTTGCCTATGATAATGTCGATGGCGTAATCCTCCATCGCGGGGTAGAGTATTTCCTCAATTTGACGTGACAGACGGTGGATCTCGTCGATGAAGAGCACGTCGCCCTCGTTGAGATTGGTCAGGAGAGCCACAAGATCTCCCTGCTTTTCGATTGCGGGACCGCTCGTTATGCGGAAATTGACACCCATTTCTTCGGCAATGATCGCCGCAAGCGTAGTTTTACCGAGACCGGGAGGTCCGTAGAGCAAAACGTGATCGAGCGGCTCGCCGCGAAGCTTCGCCGCATCGATGTAGATGCCGAGTTCTTGCTTTGCCTTTACCTGACCCGTGTATTCTGCAAGCGTCTTCGGACGGAGTGAATTTTCGCTTTCGCCCGTCTCGTGACCGAGATCTGCCGATTGCAGACTCGAGTCGAGAAGTCTGTTTTCAAAATCAAAATCACTGTTGAGCATTGCTTACCTCCGCTTACATGAGACGCACGAGAGCCGCCTTGATGAGCTCTTCCGTGCTCTTTTTTTCTGCGTCGGGAACGTTTTTGAGAGCGGTTTGTGCCTCTGCGCGTGAATAGCCGAGTACGATGAGCGCGTCCTGCGCCTCGGAGAAAGAGGGGGCACGAACGGCTGACGCGGTGCCGGACGCACCTGCGGTCTTGCCGGGATCTGCGGTAACAAGCTTGCCCGAAAGCTCGAGAACTATGCGTTGAGCAGTTTTGACTCCTACTCCGGGTGCGCGGGAGATCATCTTGACGTTTTGCGCCGTGATTGCATCTGCGAGCGCAGACGGAGACATAAGCGACAGTATCGACATCGCCGCTTTGGGACCAACACCGGAGATCGAGATCAGCATCTTGAAAAGGTCAAGCTCATCGAGCGAATAAAATCCGAAAAGCTCGACGTTGTCCTCGCGTACAGCCATGTGAGTGTAGAGCTTCGCGACGGGACAATCGGATGTTATGGAGGGGAGGGAGGCAAGCGTCGTTGCGCTTACGGTCAGCTTGTAGCCGACTCCGCCGCAGTCGATGACTGCAGTGCCGTCAGCGACGTAGGTGAGCTCACCCGAAAGATAATAAAACATATATAAATCTCCAAAATGTAAAACGGTAATTTTTAATAACCGCGTCTTTTGCGAACCACGGCGTCAATTGTGCATACTCCCGCGAAAACGATGAAGCCCGCAAGTGAGATGAGACGTCCGTAAATGATGCAGTCGGGGCGGTATTCGATCGAAACGGAGTGCATTCCGGGCTCCGCATAGAAGGAAATCGTTGCGCCGAGCGTTTCGATCAGCTTGACCTCTTCTCCGTCAACGGTGATCTTCCATCCCTCATCATAAGGGATCGTGGTGTAAATGAGCTCATCGCCCACGCTTACGTCAACCGTGCCGTAGAAGCTGTCCTCTGTGTATTCTTCAATAATAAATTCGGATTCCGAGAGCGTTTCGTATACGGAGGCAAGCTCTTCACTGTCAATGTTGTAAAAATACGTGGGAAGCGTGCCGACGTAGAGCTTGTCGTTATCGGTAAGACGAAGCGAAACGATGACCTCCTCACCTGCAGTGAAATAACCGAGATCGACGATTCTGCAGGTCTCGTTTCCGAAATATGTCGAAAGCTTCGATCCGTTGACGTAAAGATCGCATTCTCTTGCCCAATTGCTCGGGAAATAGCAGTAGATCTCGCCATCCTCGACGGCGGTGAACAGATATTCCACCTTGCCCTTGCGGTCGGAGGAGTCTGCGGTGTAAACACGGTGGCCCGTCGCAAACGTGAGCGTCACGCCCGTGTAAGTGGTTTCCGTCAGATCGATCGGAACGAATACCTCGCGAGTCTCTTCACTGCCCGTCATGATCGTAACGATGTCGTTCATTCTGTCAAACGGAGAGGTTTGATCCTCCATCGAATAGGAGAGAATGTCGTTGTCAACTCCGTATGCGATAGAGAGCGCATACGGGTTTTTGTAAGCGGAGATGACCTCGTACTTTTCGCCGGGATCGTATTCGTGTATCTTTTCGTAAATGTAGGAAACGTAGTCGCTTTCCTCAGCCAGAACGTATTTTACACCCATAAGCATATCAAATACAGGCGTTCCGCCGAGATATTTCGACCAATGTGACTTGGACGAAAGACCGAGCTGACGCAGGAAAGTGATCGTGTTCTTGTTAAGAGTCGAGGTCGAGTTGGAGAAGCCGCGGAATCCGAGCGCGAGCGGGTCGTTGGTCTTTCTGTGGAAGGTCTTTTCCATTCTGTAGAAGGAATCGTCCTGCGCCTGAACCTCATCGACGACGGGCTGAACCCTGTCGATGAAGGTGCGGTACGAAACTCTGCTCGAATATACAACGTCATTGTCGAGCGCGACGAGATTGAGAAGTCCGCCCACGAAGCACTCAAGCACAACAACAGACGTTATCGCGAGCGTTACGCCGTATTTTTCGATCGATCGGATCTGGAATCGCATAAGTATCAGATACGCAACGAAGAAGGCGAACGACAGCCAGACGGTGCCGTAATCGTCGATCCATTCGTATTCGTCGAACTTCTGCAGAAGCATAAGCAGGAATATCCAGGCTGCGATGTCCGCAAGCAGTACCTTCGCGTCTACCTCCTTGATGTGAATGAAGGCGCAGTACGCGAAATATACCATAAAGAAGCAGAGAATGAAGCTGTAACGGTAGTTGAGCCAGTTCGGACGCTGGAATCCGTGCCATACGAGGTCGATAGTGGAGCCGGTAAAGCTGAATACGAAGAAGATCGCAACGATGATGGCGGAAACCTTTTCGCGGAACGGGATCTTTTTGATGATGAAGTAGATGGGGAGCAGGATCAGCGTAAGCGAGCCGCAGTAAACGAAGGGAAGTCCCTCGGGACGGACGGTGTCGTATGATCCGATAAAGAGCTTGGAGATAAGATCAAGCAGATCAAACTTGGATTTGAACGTGAAATCGGGAGTGGAGAAGGTAGTCTTTCCGAATGTCAGAGCGTAATATGCGCTCCAAAGAATGACAGCGGACATTGCGATGACCATCGCGGAGCATCCCGCGATTCGGAGGAAGGACTTTCCGAAATGTGCCTCCTCACCGGTGGGGTTTCGATCCTCAGGCGCGATCGTGAAATAGCAAACGAAGAAATAGAAGAATACGAAAATGCACGTCATGTATCCGATGTAGAAGTTGGACATGACCGCAACGGTCAGGGAAATGACGAACATACGGAAACGGCGGTACTTTATCATACGCTCGATTCCCATAACAATGAACGGAAGGAAGATGAGGTTGTCGATCCACATCGTGTTGTGTTGCTGAACAACTGCGTATGCGGTCAGCGCGTACATCGTCGAGAACATAACGACTGCGATCTTGTTGAGCTTTTCTTTCGCAGTCTTGTACTGAAGATAAATTCCGAAATTAAGTCCGCAAAGTCCCGTTTTGAGAAGGAACATGCAGAGAAGCGCCTCGGTTATCATCTTCTTCGGGAAAAGACAAACGATGTAGGAGAAGGGAGATGCAAGATAATATGCGTAAATGCCCATAAATTCGCCGCCGAGCGCACGGCCGAAGCAGTAAAGGAAGCTGCCTTCGCCGCAAACGATCTCACGGAGCTGTTCGAAATAGTAAACGTACTGACCGTTCAAGTCAAGCACGAGCACGCTTTCGTCACCGAACGGAAATACTCCCATCGCGATGTAGATGAGCCACATCGTAAGCGCAGGAACGAGAAAGGAGAAAGCAAGATAACGGTATTTTTTGAAGTTTTCCTTTGTGAAAACGGAGCGAAGACCGCGCTTTTTCGTATCGATCGCATAATATTCCTCGTCGGGCTCGACGAAATCGTAATCGTCGTCCGCCTCGGCAATAACGTCAATGATGTCACCGACAGACTCCTCGTTTGATTCGGGAGAGGGGAGGGAAACTTCGTCCGCAACGGAGATTTTGTTCGTTTCAGACGCGGGAGTGTCGTTTGTTTCGGGATTTGTGAGGGGGGGCTGTGTATCCATGATTTTATCCTTGTTTGTTTTCTATGATCTTTTTTATAGCTTTTTCAAGCTTTTCACGCGGAAGCGTCATATCGCGTCCGCAATTTTTGCAGATGATCCTGACGTCCGAGCCGACTCTGACGCAGGTGAACAGATTCGATCCGCACGGATGCGGCTTCTTGAGCTCAAGCGTATCGCCTGCCCTGATAACGGGTATCTTTATTGCCATATTGCTCCTTTTTATTCGCAAAAAAATATATACATAACCATTATAACACGAAATTCCGTTCGTGTAAACGACAATAACGATAATTTACAAAATTCAAACTTATTAATATAAATATAATTATGCTTGATTTTATTTTTTGCGTGTGTTATTATATCATATTGGACAGATAACAAAAAGGAGGCACCGTTCGTGAGGATAGGATCACAAACGCCGCATCGCGACATTGATATCGCGCGCCGACCGTACGGCGCCGGAGAAAAGCCGTTTTGAGCATACGGAAATAAAAACGAAATTAATCTCAATAACACAGGAGTATATATAAAATGGCATTTTTGAAAGAAGATAAAAGAACACATTATTCGACAGAGCTTACGGTTAATGACATCGGATCCCGCGTAACTGTCAACGGTTGGTGCGCAAAGCAGAGAAACCTCGGCAGCCTTATATTTATCGACCTTCGCGACCGTTCCGGTATCATCCAGCTCGCATTCGATGAAAACACTGCACGCGACGTGTTTGAAACGGCGGCAGCCGTCCGTTCCGAATACGTAATCTCCGCGAGCGGACTCGTGCGCTCCCGCGGAAGCGACGTCAACGCAAACCGCGCAACCGGCGCCATCGAGATCTACGTGGACTCCATCAAGATCCTCTGCCCCGCTGAAACAACGCCGTTTGAGATCGTTGACGAGATCAACGTAAGAAACGAGCTCCGTATGCAGTACCGCTACCTCGACCTTCGCCGTCCCACAATGATGGAAAACATCATCATGCGCTCGAAGATCACCCGTTGTGTTCTCGATTATTACCACGATAACGGCTTTGCTTATATCGAGACGCCTTGTCTCATCCGTCCCACACCTGAAGGAGCACGCGACTACCTCGTTCCCAGCCGAGTACATCCCGGCAATTTCTATGCACTGCCGCAGTCTCCACAGCTCTATAAGCAGCTTCTGATGTATGCGGGATTTGACCGCTACATCCAGATCGCACGCTGCTTCCGTGACGAGGACCTCCGAGCGGACCGTCAGCCCGAGTTCACTCAGGTCGACCTTGAAATGTCCTTTGCGGATGAAGACGATATCATGGATATGAACGAAGGCTTCATTCGTTATATGTTCCGTGAGCTTTATGATATGGACCTCGGACCCAAGTTCCGCCGTATGACCTATAAAGAGGCTATGGAGCGCTACGGCTCCGATAAGCCTGACCTCCGCTTCGGATTCGAGCTCGTTGACCTCACCGAAACGCTCAGCTCCTGCGAATTCAGAGTGTTTGCAGGCGCGATCGCCGCAGGCGGAAGCGTCCGCGCGATCAACGTAAAGGGCGGCTCCAAATTCACAAGAAAAGAAATCGATTCTCTCACGGAGTTTGTCAAGTCCTATAAGGCAAAGGGACTCGCATGGGCGAAAATGACGAACGGCGAGGTTTCCTCCTCTTATAAGAAGTTCCTCACTCCCGAGGAAAATGCTGCTATCGAAGCAAAAATGGGCTTCGAGGACGGAGACCTTATCCTCATCGTTGCTGATAAGAATGCGGTTGTTTACGATTCCCTCGGTGCGCTCCGCCGAGAATGCGCAAAGCGCCTCGGTCTGCTTGATCCCAAGGAGTTCTGCTTCCTTTGGGTTACCGAGTTCCCCCTCTTCGAGTATGATGAAGAGGACGGCAGATATTATGCAAAGCATCACCCCTTTACCGCTCCGATGGAGGAGGATATGCCTCTGCTCGAAACGGATCCCGGTGCAGTGCGCTCCCGTGCATATGATATCGTTCTCAACGGTACGGAGCTCGGCGGCGGTTCCATCCGTATCTCCACACCCGATATGCAGAAGCTGATGTTTGAAAAGCTCGGCATCGGAGAGGAAGAGGCAAACGTCAAGTTTGGTTTCCTTATGGAGGCTCTCAAGTACGGTATCCCTCCGCACGGCGGTCTCGCATTCGGTCTTGACAGACTTGTTGCTCTCACTCTCGGATTCGAGGACATCAGAGACGCCATCGCCTTCCCGAAGGTTCAGAACGCAAGCGAGCTTATGTCCAAGTGCCCCTCCGAGGCAGATCCCAAGAGCCTTGAGGAGCTTTGCATCAAAATAGACATTCCCGCAAAGGAAGAATAAGCGTTAGTTTAATAAAAAATCCTCGAAAAATCTCAAGATTCTTTCAAAATAATACTTGACACGGACACCTCCGCAGTGGTATAATGTTGCTACCTCTGCGGAGGGCTCTTTTTTTGTGCGCATTTTTTTGCGTGCAATGTCCTTGATGCGCCACGTCAAGGGGAGCGTCCGCCCGAGGGAGGTACGATAAAAACAAAAAATCAGGAGGTGCCGCTCAAACATGAGAGTCAAAGTAACACTTGCCTGCGCAGAATGCAAGCAGCGCAATTACGACACGAAGAAGAACAAGAAAAATGATCCCGACAGACTTGAAATGAACAAGTATTGCCGCTTCTGCCGCAAGCACACTCTTCACAAGGAAACCAAGTAATCAGGGAGCGTGTGAAGAAATGAAAAACGTCGGAAAAATACTGGTAGCGCTTCTCGCGCTTACCGTAATGCTTTCCTTCTCCTCCGTTATCGCATTTGCTGACGAAGCTGAGGACGCAGTGACCACGGAAGCCGTTGCCGAAGAAGAGACAGCCGAAGAAACCGAGGCTGAAACCGAAGCGGAAACAAAGGCTGAAACCGAGGACAAAAAAGATACGACGACCGGCACAACGGGTACAACAAATAAGACAGAAGAGAAGGAAGAAGACCATTTCGTGCTTTACACGGGTCTGATCACTCTCGGAATCGTTGCTGTTATCCTCGTTTGCGTTCTCGTATGGGTTCTTAAGGACAAGGAAAGAGCGCTCAAGACTTGGAGATCCTTCAAGAGCGAATTCAAAAAGATCGTCTGGGCTGAAAAGCACGACACAATGAAGAAAACGATACTCGTTGTCGTTGCACTCGTTGTATTCGGTGTTGTAATCGGTCTTATCGACTATCTCTTCTCGCTCGCAGTTGTAGGTCTCGGTAAGATCATCTGATAGACCGAAATGAGCGATATCAATGAAATGAATCTCGGCCCCCGTTGGTATGTGGCGCATACTTACTCAGGCTATGAGAACAAGGTAAAGGCAAATCTCGAAAAGATTGTCGAAAACAGAGGTCTCGGACATCTGATATTTGAATCCGTTATCCCGATAGAAACTGTCACCGAAACAAACGGCGACGAAGTCAAGACAACGGAATCTAAGATGTTTCCGAGTTATGTGCTTATCAAAATGATAATGACAGACGAAAGCTGGCACGTTGTACGTAATATCAGCGGTGTAACAGGCTTCGTAGGTCCCGGATCCAAGCCCGTACCGCTTACGGACGAGGAAGTTGCGGCTATTCATCTTGAAGCACGTACCGAACGCGCAGCGATCGAGGTCGGTGATACCGTATCCATCGTCGATGGCCCGTTCGTAGGCTTCACCGGAACCGTTCAGTCCTTCACACCTGACGGACTCGGCGTTACGGTCGTTATTTCCACTGCGGGACGTGATATGCCCGTTATGATGGAAACAAAACATATCAAAAAAGCGTAAGCAATCCCCGCGGCATCTCGCCGCATACGTGGGAGGGAGAAAATTTTAACTGCATTCTCCCGTAATTTCACCACATTCGGAGGTTATTAACAATGGCAAAGAAAATAATGGGCTATATCAAGCTCCAGCTCCCCGCCGGCAAAGCAACACCCCAGCCGCCTGTAGGCCCGGCTCTCGGTCAGTACGGCGTTTCCATTCCCAACTTTACTAAGGAATTCAACGAAAAGACTAAGCAGGACATCGGTCTCATCATCCCCGTAGTTATCACGGTTTATGCTGACCGTTCCTTCACGTTTATCACAAAGACTCCCCCCGCTCCCGTTCTCATCAAGAAGGCTTGCGGCATCGAGTCCGGCTCCGGCGTTCCGAACAAGAACAAGGTTGCTACTATCAAGCGTGAACAGGTTAAGCAGATCGCAGAGCTCAAGATGAAGGACCTCAACGCAGGCTCCATCGAAGCAGCTATGAGCATGATCGCAGGTACAGCGCGCTCCATGGGCGTTGTAGTTGAGGACTAAAGGAGGGTATGAACAATGTTTAAGGGCAAGAAATATAAGGAAAGCGCTAAGCTTATCGAATCCTCCAAGCTTTACGACGTAGAAGAAGCTCTCGATCTCGTACTCAAGACTGCAAAGTCCAAGTTCGACGAAACTATCGAGCTCCACGTTCGTCTCGGTGTTGACTCTCGTCACGCAGACCAGCAGGTCCGCGGTGCTATCGTTCTCCCCAACGGTACAGGTAAGACCGTTCGCGTTCTCGCAATCGCTAAGGACGCAAAGGCAGACGAAGCAAGAGCTGCAGGCGCTGACTACGTAGGCGATCAGGATATGATCGAAAAGATCCAGAAGGAAAACTGGTTCGACTATGATGTAATCATCACAACTCCCAATATGATGGGTCTGCTCGGCCGTCTCGGTCGTGTACTCGGACCTAAGGGACTTATGCCTAACCCCAAGTCCGGTACTGTTACTATGGACATCGGACGTGCTATCCAGGAAGCTAAGGCAGGTAAGATCGAATACCGTCTCGATAAGACCAACATCATCCACTGCCCCATCGGTAAGGCATCCTTCGGTACTCAGAAGCTCCAGGAAAACCTTGAAACCCTTATGGACGCTATCATCAAGGCTAAGCCTGCTGCAGCTAAGGGTCAGTACATCAAGAGCTGCGTAATCGCATCCACGATGGGCCCCGGCATCAAGATCAACGCTGCAAAGCTTGGTTAATTAAAACAAGCCAACAGCAAAAAAGCACCGCATCGCGGTGCTTTTATATTGCGCTTAGCAGCGCTGCATACAAGCTTGGTTAAGATTAACAAAACAACAAAAAGCACCGTGCAAGCGATGCTTTTATATTGACAGGGAAGACTTTGGGTGATAGTATTAAAACGATGGCGGATTTTGATATCCCGTCGCTCGGTGAGCTTATAAACCTTGATTTTTGGAGGCAAAAACAGTGAATCAGAAGAAAATGGCTGTCGTTGCGATAGCTTCGGGCGTTGTGTTGATACTGATCGATGCGATCGTGCTGCCGCTGGTGCTCGTCTTGACGGGCGCGGTAGGTGTCGTCGGCGGATCTGCAGGTATCATAGGCGGCGCGGGACTTCCGACGCTTATGTTTCTTCTCAGAGAGGCGCGACGCGGAATCCTTCCCGTGCTCACCTTCGTTGGTGTCGCGTGTGTCACAGTCGGCGTCATCGTGCTCATGCTGTCAGCCAAATATAATAAAAAGCAGTAAAGCGTAACAAAAAACGCGATGGGTAATCCCATCGCGTTTTTCTGTATGAAAATCAATAATTGGTTGCGAGAAGCTCGAAGTATGCCTGCGGATGAGCGCAAACGGGGCACATTTCGGGAGCAGCCTTGCCTACTACGATGTGACCGCAGTTGGAGCACTGCCAGATCATTTCGTTGTCGCGGGAGAATACGAGACCGCCTTCAACGTTTTCGAGGAGCTTGAGGTAACGAGCCTCGTGTTCCTTTTCGATAGCTCCTACCATCTCGAACTTTTCTGCGATGTCATCAAAGCCTTCCTCGCGAGCTGTCTTTGCGAAGCCTGCATACATATCAGTCCATTCGTAGTTTTCGCCTTCAGCAGCAGCCTTGAGGTTTTCGGCAGTGGTTCCGATGCCTCCGAGGAGCTTGAACCACATCTTAGCGTGTTCCTTTTCATTGTTTGCGGTTTCTTCGAAGATCTTAGCGATCTGAACGTAGCCGTCCTTCTTTGCCTTGGATGCAAAATATGTGTACTTGTTGCGCGCCTGAGACTCGCCTGCAAAAGCAGTCTGAAGGTTAGCTTCTGTCTGGGAGCCCTTGAGCTCGGGAGTAAGGAGAACAAACTTTTCGCCGGGAACCTTGCAGATGGGGCACTTGTAACCTTCCGGAATTACATCGCCTTCATAGATGTATCCGCATACGGGGCATTTCCACTTTTTCATGATTTTTTAATCCTTTCAGGTGTTAGATTCTATCGAAAATTAAGAATCATTCTTAATTACGAACTAATTATAGCATTGTTTTTTAGATGTGTCAATAGATAAATAAAAAAATTTAAGAATTATTATTAAAATTTCACCGTACTGACGAGAGCAGTTTTTGTGCGGCTTCTTTAACGATGCTGCGCTCGGAGAATGGCGTGTGCTCACCGAAAAGAAGCTGGAAGTTTTCATGTCCCTTGCCCGCAAGCAGAACAATGTCACCGGGCTTCGCCTCGGAGACGGCATATTCGATAGCCTCGCGGCGATCGGGGATGCAAACATAGGGCGTTTCGGAGTCACCGAAGCCTTTGAGGATGTCTTCGATGATGACCATCGGATCCTCGTAATCGGGATCGTCTGCAGTAAGTATGCACAGATCAGCGAGCTCTGATACCGCAGAACCGATCGGTGCACGGCGCGAGAAGGTGCGACCACCCACGCTTCCGACAAGAACGATCAGTCTTGACGGCGAATACTCGCGAAGCACCGACAGAGCGGAGCGGATGGAAAGCTCATTGTGCGCAAAATCAATTACGAAGGTCGCATAGGGAAGCGCGTCAACAACCTCGAAGCGTCCCAAAGGCGAAGATTTTGCGAGCGAAGCGGCAATCTCGCCGAAGGAAACTCCGTAATGACGGCAGACCGCAATCGCCAAAAGCGCGTTGTAAACGGAAAATCCGCCGGGTGAACGCAAACGGATCCTGTGGTCAATTCCGCCGAAATTGCAGGAAAAATCGATGCCGAGCGCACCGTCGCCACGCCATTTTTCGGGCGAATGACCGACGTAATCGGCGTCTTTTACCATAGAAACGGATTGCGCAAGCGCGCTCGCTTCGCGAAGCATATATTCCGCGTTGGCGTCATCCTTGTTGTAGACGATGAAATCGCATCCGAAATCGCTGAAAAGACGAGCCTTGCAATCACGGTAATGATCGAAATCGGGGTGCTCGTACGGTCCGATGTGATCGGGCGAAAGATTCGTGTAAACGCAGGTGTCAAACTTGATTCCGTACACTCTGTCACGGAAGATCGCCTGCGATGATACCTCCATAACGACAGTCGTTACACCCGCCGCGAGCATCTTGCGGAAATACAGATGCAGATCGGTCGATTCGGGCGTCGTGCGCAGGGAAGAGGTGCGCAGACCGTCGAAAATGACGCCAGCCGAGCCGATGTAACCCGTTTTTATGCCCGCACCGTTGAGAATATCATGAATGAGGAGCGCGGTCGTCGTTTTTCCTTTCGTGCCCGTGATGCCGATAATGCGGAGCTTTTCGGCGGGACGGCCGTAAAATTCGGTTGAGACGAGAGGAAGCGCGGTCGATGTGTTGTCCGTCAGCATAACAGCCGCGTCATCGGGCAGATCAATCTCGTGCTCGCACAAAAACGCGCGGCAACCGCGCTTGTATGCGTCGATGGCATATTTGTGGCCGTCGGTGAGACTGCCGTTGATGCAAACGAACAGTGTTCCCGGCGCGGCAATGCGCGAATCGTACGAGATGTGATCGATAACGTCGTTTTCAAATCCCGCGGGAACTGATATGTTTAAATCAGAAAACAGCTTATGTAAGAGCATTTCCGGTTTCCTTAAAGTTTATTTTTCGTAAGCGGACATAAACGCATCGGAGAATCCCGTCGGTGTGCAGTTGCAGGCGGTGATGGATTCATACGCAAGCGTCTCGAGAGAATCGACGAGTCTGTCGTCGTTTTTCGGCGCCGCAAGCGGAAGCTCGGTGCAGCCGAGGATCAGACAGTCACAGCCGTGCGAGAGCATGTAGTCGGAAATTTCGGCAAATACAGCTTCGCCGCCGGGCTTGCCTGCCTTGACGTAGTCGTAGATCACGGACGTGACAAGCGCCTGAATGTGCTCGGGCGGATCAATGCAGTCAACGCCGAGCGCGGCGAGCGCGTTTTTGTATGCGCCGATCTTGACCGTGCCCGCCGTCGCGAGAATGCCCGCGCAGGAGAATCCGCGTTTTTTGACGTGAAGCGCCGTTATGTCAACGATGTTAAGAACGGGCACGTCAACGGACGCTGACAGCTCCGAATGAAAATATTGCGCCGTGTTGCACGGAACGGCAATAACGTCCGCACCTGCGTCGCGGAGCTTCACAGCGTCCGCGCACATCATAGGCGCGGGAGAAAGCTTGCTTTTGCCGAGGATGAAATCAGTCCTGTCGGGGATCGAAGCCGTGCTCGTGATGAGAGCGTTTATGTGATCCGAGTCCTTTTCGGCGAGAGTTCGCTCCGTAAGAAGCTCATAAAAACGCACGGTTGCCATCGGACCCATACCGCCGAGTATGCCAAGCGTCTTCTTTTTGTTTTCCATGAAGCGATACCTCCTTTTGAATTAAGAATTGATCTTGTACTTTTTGTATTGACGAAGCATCATCACCGTGACGCAGGCGAGACGCAGAGGGCGCGTCAGAAGGTCGTGCGTATAACGCAAAGAGGATGCCTCGGAGCCTTCCTTGCGGAGCTTTTTTGCCAGCTCGACAAGAGCGGGATTTTCGGTGTAGGAATAGACCACGCCGAGAGGGATGTTGTGCCAGAAAACGCTTTTCTTAACCTCGAAAAACGGCTGATCTATTCCGTTAACGAGATCGTCAACTGTGCATTTTGCGATGCTGGCGCCTGCAGAGGTGCAGTAATAATTGCTTCTGCCCTGGCGCAGATTCATGTCAAATGCGAGGTAGCGTCCGCTTGCCGCATCGTATTTAACGTCAAAATTGCAAAATCCGGTGTATCCTTCAGCCTCAAGCATATGAATGAGAGGCGCGGTGACGTCGGGCGCATATTCCGTGATTATGGCGGAATGGTTTCCGATGCCCTTGGGGGTGTGCTCCTCAAGCAGGACGTGACCGAGACAAGCCATCTTGACCTTTGCGTTTTTATCGGAATATGTGGTTACGACACGCATGTCGTCATCTCCACCGACGATTTTTTCCTGAATTATAATGCGGCGGTCGTAGCCGGAGCCGAAAATGTCGGATACGATGCGTTCGGCGTCCGCTTGATCCTTGGCGAAATAGACTTTTCTCATGCCGTCGAAGGGGTGATGCCAGTATTCTGCAGACGAGGACGGCTTGATAACAACGGGAAAAGCGAAACCTTCGCGCGTCAAATCGTCGGGAAGCTCTCTTGCCGCACCGATGATGAGCGTTTTCGGATACGGAATACCGTATTTTTCGCACATGAGGTAGAAGTCTGCCTTATCTGCGAAGATGTCGCGGCAACGCGCGGACGTGTAGGGAACATTGTACTCGGGGAGCGCTCCCTCGGAGTTCAGATCAATGATGAGTGAAACGTAATCGTCCGTGCATCCGAACAGGATGAGCTCCTCACCCTTATGTGCCTTGGCGAAATCTTTCAGAACGGATAAAAGACGATCCTTGTTGTCGAGATCGGGAACGAACGTAGGGATTACGATTCCGGAATATTTTGTCGCGGAGACAGCGTAACGTCCGAAAATGTAGCTTTTTACGCCGTAAGCCTCGTGAAAGGCGCGTGCGATGTTGTACGCGTTGAGGTCGCCGCCTATTAAAACGGGAATGATTGCGGACATTTTACTTTACTCTCCTTTTGCAGAATTTTTTTCGTAATTAATGAAGAATTCACGGTACCAAGTCAGGAATGTGAAGATGACCCAAATCTTACGCTGATTGTTTGCGCGTCCGGACTTGTGATCGTCAAGCAGCTTCATCAGTTCGTCCGGATTGAAGAATTCTGCGGCATAATCGGATGTGAAATATTCCTTCACGATGCCGTAATACTTGTCCTCGCGGAGCCACATTTTTATCGGCACGGGGAAGCCCTTCTTGGGACGTGTTGCCCATTCATCGGGAAGGGAACGGTTCGCGGCAACGCGCAGAACGTACTTCGTGCCCTTTTCGTTTACGCGATGTTTCGCGGGAACGCGGCGTGCCGCATCCATAACGACGCGATCGAGATAAGGTACACGGAGCTCGATCGAATGTGCCATGGACATCTTGTCGGCCTTGAGCAGAATGTCGCCCGACAGCCACAGATTGAGATCAAGATACTGCTTTTTCGTAAGCTCGTCCTTGTCTTTGACTTTAGCGTATATCGCGCCCGTCACCTCTCGCGGAGAGGGACCGTGCTTGTATTTTTCGTTCAGGATCGAAACCGCTTCCTTCTCGGAGAAGACCTGCGCCTGACCGATGAAGTATTCTTCGGGCATCTCACCGCCCTTGATGATGAAATCGTGTCCCTTGAAATAAGGGAGCTTCGCCGCTGTCACTGCCGCCGCACGGCGAATGAAACGCGGGAGCTTTTTGTATTTTTTCATCGTCGGAGTTTCGTCGTACCATTCGTATCCGCCCCAGATTTCGTCGGCGCCCTCGCCGGAGAGAACGACTGTGACGTACTTGCGCGTCAGCTTTGAGAGGAACCAAAGCGGAACGGACGACGGATTCGCCTGCGGCTCATCCATATGGTACTGGATAGCGGGGAATGCCTCAAAGCATTCGTCCGCACTTATCATTTCGGCGTGATGCTCGATTCCGAGGATCTCGGAAAGACGCATCGCCTCGTTTGTTTCGTTGAATTTGTCAAAATCAAAGCCTACGGAGAAGGTGTGACGCGGCATAAGAGTTGCTGTGATGTAGCTCGAGTCAACACCGCCCGAAAGGAATGAACCGACGGGTACATCGCTGATCTTGTGCGCCGCGACTGACTCGCGAACGTCACTTTCAAGCTCGGAAACGAAATCCTCGAAGGATTTTTCGCCGTCAGCGTCAAAGTCGATGTCCCAATAGCGGCGGATAGATATCTCTCCGTTCTTGTAGGTCAGCGTGTGGGCGGGCGGAAGCTTGTTGATTCCGCGGAAGAAGGTCGTCGCTCCCGACGAATACTGAAAAGAAAGATACGGGCGGAGCGCGTCGGGGTTGACCTCGGGGATGAGATCGGGATGCTCAAGCAGCGCCTTGATCTCGCTTCCGAAAACAAGATCACCCTTGTCCGTGACGGAATAGTAAAACGGCTTGATTCCGAAGAAATCGCGTGCGCAAAAGAGGGATTTTTCAACGCTGTCCCAGATTGCAAACGCAAACATACCGCGCAGACGGTCAACAATCGCTTCGCCGAACTCTTCGTAGCCGTGGATAACTACCTCGGTGTCGCATTTTGTAGCAAAAACGTGACCGAGCGCCGTCAACTCATCGCGAAGCGACATAAAATTGTATATCTCACCGTTGAAAACTATAGTGTATCTGCCGTCCTCGTTCGACATCGGCTGTGCGCCGTCCGCAAGGTCGATAATGGACAGACGTCTGAATCCGAGAGTGATTCCGTCTCCGAGATAGGATCCTCCGGCATCGGGGCCGCGATGGAAGATACGGTCCTGCATACACTCGATAACTTTTTTATTGTCTCGGGTAATTCCCGAAAAACCTATGAAGCCGCACATAATAAAGCTCCGTATATATAAAATTTGCTTGTAAGCATTAAAATACATTATATTATAACATATATTAAGACTAAAATAAATACCAAAAACAAAAAAGCGCACCGTCGGTGCGCTTTTTTATGCTTATTTTTTCTTTGCGTTCTGTCTGTACTGATTCGGAGACTGACCGACGATCTTTTTAAAGGAGTTGGAGAAATGCTGTGTGTTGGAATAGTGGAGCATCTCGGAGATCGTCTTGATCGGAAGATCCGTCGTTGAAAGAAGTGTGGACGCAACCTCGGTGCGATGCTCAATCGCATATTGCATCGGAGTCTGCTTGTATTTTGCCTTGAAAACGCGGATCGCGTGCATCTTCGTGATGCCGAAATGATCTTTTACATCGTCAAGCGACGGATTGCTGTATATCATATTGTCGATGTAGATGCGGATGCGCTCTGCCTCGGAAAGCTTCTTTTTAGAGGAAGTCTCATTAATGGGATCGGATGAGTAATAAAACTCGCTGACAGCCTCGAAAAAGTATGCGGAAAGCGCCTTTTCGCGCGGCTCGTCGATGATACCCTCTGTAACGATGAGCAACTCCATGATCTTTTGCATAATACCGCTGATGTCAAGATGACGTACGGCTACTGTGGGTGTCGTGTATGCGGCGGTCAGTGCCTCGGGAAGAGAACCGCTGCAGGAAAACCACGAGATCACCGCGTCAGCGGAGATCTTGATCTCTACGCCCGCGGAAGCGATCTTTTCAATGATGAAAGTCTCTTTTGCCGCTACCTTAAAATCGGAGCCTGTGGCAGAGATGACGGCGGTGCCGCGGCCGAGATAGCCGATCGTTGTTACGTCTGCGGGAAGTGAATATGTGCGAGGCTCAGACGCTGTTGCGGGGAATACAGCGGATACGGGACTGAATGCCTTATTTTGCTCGCTGACTCTTGTAAAAATGAACTCTTCACGATTGCTTTTACGACTCATTGTACCATCCTCACAGCATAAACCGATTGTGATATATTTTTCTAAAATAATTTTACTCATAAAATACTGAAAAGTCAATAAAATATAACAAAATAACATCCGTTTCGATAAATGTTAACTTTTGAGGCTGAAATTAAAGTTTTTGTTAACAATGACATCTTCAACCTTTCGGTTATTGACTAAAAAAACATATTAATATAAAATACGTAAGGTGGTTTTTACCGAGATGTATTTGTGTAAGCAAAAAAGAAAAAGGAAAGGCAGTTTTAATGGATTACATCAACAATATCAAGTATTTTCTCCCCAAAAAGAATTTCTGGAAGATCGTGGGCGCGGTTATCGCGGTTCTCGGAATACCGTTCTTTTTCATCGGCCGCGGCGGATCTATGATGGGTACCGTCGTTATCGCAGTCGGACTTTGCATCTTTATCTTTGCGAAGGATGCACGCCCCTCCGATGTGGACATCGATAACGCAGTCGAAAAGAAGATCAAGGACATTGATGAGCTTGCGCGCAGAGGTGTCGATATCCGCGAAAGACTCATCAAGGCGTTCCCGCCCGTAATGTTCAGCGATTACGATTATCGCGGCTACGGCGAGGAGGGAAGCGACCTTACGGTGCAGAGAGGTGACGACAGAAAGTATCGCTCGAATAAATATTCCGCCGCAGAGATCCTCTTTGCGATGGAAAAGCTCCACATTTTTATGTATCAGTTCTATCTTACAAAGGAAACGGAAGAGCAGCGTTACTTTGAAGCGAAGTATACGGAGCTCAAAAACGCAACGATCGAGCGCGGATCAAACGTTTTTATCATCGCGAAGGGCAAGAAATTCGAAGAGGTCACTCTTGAATATCAGTCCATCGTTATCCGCAACAACGAAGATGAAATCGTGTTTGATATGCCCGTTCACGACGGTGCCGACGTAGATAAGACCGTAGAGACGATCAACAGACTCATCACCTCCAAAAAGGAAGAGTTCGAGGCAAATAAACAGTAATTGCGTGAATAAAGCAAATCCCCCGGCGTCGATAATGACATCGGGGGTGATTTTTTGTTTTATCGTAAAAATGTTGGATACGTATCCGCGGTTTTGTTCGGCGGAGCCGTATATGGCGCGATCGAAACGCTCTGGCGCGGTCATACGCACCCGACGATGATCCTCGTCGGAGGTGTGTGCTTTGCCGCTATGTATTTCATACGTTTGCGATTCAGACCGAGCCTGATCGCCGCAGCTGCGGCGGGATGTGCTGTTATAACGTCGGCTGAGCTTTTGTCCGGATGTATTTTCAATCTGTGGCTCGGACTTGATGTGTGGGATTACGGCGGTGAGCCGTTCAATCTTTTGGGGCAGATATGCCTGCGGTATTGTATTTATTGGGCAATATTGTCCGTGCCGGCGTTCGCGATGTGCGGAGTACTTGAAAAAGCCGTAGGAGATTACTCGGCGTCCGCTGCCTCTGCATCGGAAAATTCCTCGTTATCGCTGTAGTACGGATCGATCATGTATTCCTTGATTTTCGGGTAAGCTGTGTACGTTTCAATGAGCATGAGAGTCGCGGGAACGATGATGAAGGGAAGGATGATACCGATCGGAATGTATGTGCCGAACATGAAGTAGTTGAACGCGAGCACGATCACAAAGCCGAGAAGGCCCATAAGATTGCGCTTGATGCCGAGAAGCGAGAAAATGAGGGAGTTTTTAAGTATCTTGAAAATAGAAAGATCAAAGGTGATGAGTATGTGATACATGTAAAAACGCATCATAAAGAACAGAACGAACATCAGAAGCGATATGTAGAACATAATGTACATCGCCGTTGACGTGAGATTTTTAAGGAAATACGAGACGTCGTATGCGAGAAGAAGGATCGCAGCGAGGTCAAGCATACCGAGAATCAGTCCCTGACGGAAGTTCTTTTTGATCGCATAGAAGAAATCCTGCATCAGAAATACGGGCTCTTCCTTCAGCAGATTGCGGCAGACGTAGGTGATGCCGACGTTGACGGGACCGAACGTGAAGAAGAGAAGCGCCGTCAGCGCGAGGAAGATAAGAGTCGTTCCCGTGTTTGCGGATATGGGAACCTGTATTCCGAAGATGCCGTAAAGCGCCGCGGTAACGGGCGAATCCTTCATCATTTCAACTCCGTAAAGCGGAGCGAACACCTGATAATACGGTGCGGATGACTCAACTCCGAAATATCCCGCTTTGTAGATGAAATAAAAGAAGATCGGAAAATTCCCGAAAACCATAAGCAGATTGATGCTCAGAAGCTTTCCGAGCTTGCGCCAATAGAACTTGAAAAAGTTTGCAAGTCCGGGATTCTCGAGTATTTTCGGCTCGTCCTTCTCGACGCCCTTGCCGTCGAGACTGTAACGGTTGAACCAATTGAAGCCTTTTTTTTCTTTTGCCATTTTGAAATGCCTTTCTTTTTATATGAAAGCGCTCGGTAGCAGAATTAGGATCTCCGTGATGACGTAACATCCGAGAGCTGACAGTATTTTCAGTGTGAATTTTACGGTTGCGGAAAATATACCGCTCGCGCTGTTTGTGTGTATGAGATCTCCGAATCGCAGAGCAGAGTACGCGGCGTAGACAAAAACGGACAGCGACGCGGCAGACGATACAGATACGGCAGCGGCGCCGTACGTTCCGACGTCGGCGGAAAGCACGAGCCCGAGTCCGAGCACGAGAAAATACGTCCGCACGAAAATAAATGCGTAAATGAGCTGCTTTCGGAAAATAATAACGGGAGACGCAAATAGGATCAAGGTCCATATAAGCTCGTCTGCGGAAAGAGACGAGACAGATTTGAAAAGATCCGACGGAGTTCCGTCAAAGTTGAAGCTCCCGACGTAAGACCTTGCGGATGAGACGAGCGAGCCGTAAAGCGCCTTAGGTAAAAGATGCGCGTATACGGAGATGGCGGAAAAGATAACGGCGAGTGTGACGATGATGAAGATCACGGTGCCGTATCCTATCGTAAAATGAGAGTCCTTCTCGTCTCCGATCGGGGAACCCGATTTGAAAATGTCCTTTTCGGCTGTTCCGTTCATATATGTGTCCTCCGCTTGCTTGTTCGGTACAGTATATGAATCGGCACACGAACATATTACGGCACATATATGAATATATCTTAACATAAAAAGTGCGGAATAGCAATCAAATATCAGAAAATTTACCTTTTATTATCTTCGTACTTGAAAACGCAGAGGCGAGAGTCTATAATATAATAAAGTGCAGGGGAAAGGACGGAAAATCATATGGATATGTCGCTTGTAAAACGTATTTTTTCATCTATTCCCGAGCTTGAAACGGAAAGACTTCTTTTGCGTAAGATGAAGCGAGCCGATGCTGAGGATATGTATGAATATTCGAAAAATCCCGAGGTGACAAGATATCTTCTTTGGATGCCGCATCCGTCCGTTCACTATACCGCACGTTACCTCAATTATCTTCAGGACAGATACAGCGTCGGTAAATTTTACGATTGGGCGCTCGTCGATAAAAGCACGGGCAAAATGATCGGCACTTGCGGCTTTACCTGCTTTCACGAGGAGCACAACAGCGCCGAGTGCGGATACGTCCTGAATCCCGAGTATTGGGGACGCGGAATAGCCGCCGAAGCGCTCGGCGCCGTTATGAAATTCGGATTTATGACACTCGGACTTCACCGCATCGAATGCAGATATATGAAGGGCAACGACAGAAGCAGACGCGTTATGGAAAAGGTCGGAATGACCTTTGAGGGCATGATGCGTGACTCTATTCTTGTCGGAGATAAATACAGAACGGTAGGCGTCTGCGCCATCCTTGCCGAGGAATATATCAAAAACACGTACGGCACCTCTGATGTCCGTCAGTTACGGTGATTCAGATACATATCGGAAAGTGTAACAAATTCATACCCGCGCTCAAGCAGCGCGGGTATTATTGTTTCAAGCGCTTCCTTGGTGTGAGATTCGCCCCAAACGTAATCGTGCATCAGTATGATGTCGCCGCCGCGGATGTTGTCGAGTACCTCACTGCTGATCTCATCCGCACTGCGGTGACACCAATCAAGCGTGTCAATAGTCCACATCGCGATAACAAGATCGTCGCTTTTAGCGGCGGAGATCACCTTGTCGTCGTATATCCCTCCGGGCGGACGCAGGAAATGTGATTTGTATTCAGATGCGGAGAATATCGCGTCCGCCGCGAGAGTAAACTCGCATCGGATCTCATCAACGGTGCTGCCCGATAAAAATTCGTGGGAATACGTGTGATTTCCAACCTCGTGACCTGACGCGATGACGCGCTTTGCCACGTTGGGGTAAAGCTCCGCGTTTTTGCCGATCATAAAAAACGTCGCCTTGATCCCGTATCGATCGAGTACGTCGAGGATCTCGTCTGTTTTTGTCTCGTCCGGGCCGTCGTCGAAGGTCAGCGCTACGACACGCTCACCCGATCCGCGGTAAACGTCACCGCTGATCCATTCCGCACAGCTCGGTTTCACCGAAAGCGCGGCGAATACTGCGGCAAGCGCGATAAAACGTATTAACAGCGACTTCATTGTGAGACGGCGCATCCCGTAAGCTCGTCGAGCGTGCCGAAACGGTATCCCTCCGATTTGAGCGTGTCGATCAGCTCTCCGAGTATGTCGGCGTTTGTTTTGGATGTGGGATGCAAGAGCAGAACGGCACCGTTGTGAACGTTGCCGAGCACCGTTTTCATCGCCTCCTCGCGCGACGGCTGTTTATTGTTGTCCCAATCTGCGTATGCGAAGCTCCAGAAAACCGTCTTGTATCCAAGCTCCTCGCAGAATTTGAGATTTCGCTCGCAAAATTTCCCCTCGGGCGGACGGTAATATTTGGGCATTTCAGAGCCTGTCAGCTCGTAAAAACGGGCCGAGAGGGCATCAAGCTCGCCTCGGAAGGATTCAATGTCACATACCGCGCTCATATCACGGTGAGAGCAGGTGTGATTGCAGACGAGATGCCCCTCGTTGTGCATGCGGAGTACGAGCTCGGGATCTCGCACCATAAGATTTTCAAGGATGAAAAACGCCCCGGTAACATCTTTTTCCTTCATTGTGTCGAGAATTCGTGCGACGTTTCCGTTTTCGTAGCCCGCATCAAAGGTAAGATAAACGACCTTGTCATCTGAATTGATGTCGGCGTGAGCTTTGTCAACGTAGTATCCGCCGTGCGCCTCGATAAAGGACATCGCACCCTCAAGACGCGGCTGCGTGTGATCCTTCGTGCGCATAACGTACCAGCTGTGAGGCGTCAGGTCCGACTCCGCGGCACTGACGTAAGGGGCAGAGCTCAAAAGCAGGATCAACGCCGCGGCAAACGCAATCGAAGAAATCGCAAATCTGTTTTTGTTTATCATAAGGAGAACCTCCGAATTGTTGTTCTGTTTTCTTATTTTCTGCATAAAAAGAACAAAAACACGATGAAAATAAATGAAATAATAAATATCGGAGGAGTAGAATTTGCGCGGAATTTGTGATATACTGTAAAAAAACTTACGGGAGGAAAAATGACAGTTAAAGCGATCGTTTTTGATCTTGACAGAACCTTGCTTCATACGGACAAATCGATTTCCGAATATACACTCGGAATTCTCCGCGAATGCCGCAAGAGCGGAATGCTCATATTGGCGGCAACCGCAAGACCTGTCAGAAATGTGACGGAATACGATAAAATGATTGGATTTGACGCTTTTTCGGCGTTGAACGGCGCCGCCGTAGTCCTTCCGACGGGAACGGTCGAGCATCATATCAAAGGAGAAGATGCGTATTCCGTGCTCTGTAAGCTCACAGACGATCCCGATACGGTCGTTTCTGCGGAAACCTCCGACGGATTTTTTGCCAATACGGATATCCCCGCGTGGGCACCGATCATATACGAAGGATTTCCCGATCTGCCGACGGAGGGAAGAGTCTATAAGATCATAGTAAGCAATCCTCACACGGATATTCTGCCAAAAGTGAGATCCGCCTTGACGGACGGCACCTATTGTACCGTCGCAAACGGATCGCTCGTGCAGATAATGAGCCGTGAAGCAACAAAAATGAACGGAATTGTCGCGATGCTCTGTCATTTCGGCGTTGATGCAGGAGATGCCGTTTACTTCGGAGACGATTTCGACGACGTCGAGCCTATCCGAAGATGCGGGCTCGGAGTTGCTGTTGCAAATGCAATCCCCGAGGTCAAATCTGCGTCGGACGCAATAACGGATTCAAACGATGAAGACGGCGTCGCGCGGTATATCGAAAAACATTTGCTGAGAAAATAAAAAAGCTCCCCGTTGGGAGCTTTTTCTTATTTCATATATGTGTTGAAAAATGCCACAACTATGTCCATCGCTTCGCGGGTCAGACAGCCTCTGCCGTGTCCGCCGCCCACGATCTTGACAAATTCGGAGCGTCCGCCCGCGTCGCGTACCGCATCACAGAAGCGGAGTCCCTGCGCCATCGGGATAATGGGGTCATCATCTCCCTGAAGGAACAAAAACGGAGGCATCTGCTTTCCTTTTTCAATGTAATTGAACGCGCTTGCGCGTATGAGCTTTTCATTCGGATCGATAAGAAAATCATCAGCATACATTTCACGTCCTTCAAAGGGGAATTCACCTTCGCCCGGACGCAAGCGCTTGCCCTCGGCAAGTCTGTCTGCAACAAGATTTGTAAAATCATTGGGCGCATAAAATGCGGCGCAGGCACGAACGGAAGTCGATTCGTCCTTGTGTCTGCCGACGTCGAAGGTCTTGTCATCTCCGGTCAAAGCGGCGATGATGACGGTGTGACCGCCCGACGAATCCCCGAACAGCCCGATTCTGTCTGAATCGATGCCGTATTTGTCGGCGTTTGCACGAAGGAAACGGATCGCTTCCTTGAGATCCTCAACCGCCGCGGGAAAGCGTACGTTGTCACGGAAGGTGCCTCTGTAGGATATGCATGCAACCGCGTATCCTGCCTCGCATACATCAGTCATAAGCGGTACGTGACGGTGACCGTCGGCACCGCTCCATCCCGATCCCGGCACGTCAACTATAAGAGGGAATTTTTCACCCTTGAACGAGGGTGAGGGCAGAAGGAGTTGCAAGGTCAGCTCTCCGCTTTCGCGCTCGGCAAATGCGATGTCAAAAACGTAGTTGACGTCGTGACGTCGCGTATTGTCAGCATAAATTGTTTTCGAAGGTGTCATAGCGGTCTCCTTATTATGAAAATTTATTTGTATCAATGACGAAATCACAATTTTCCGCTGTTCCGTGCTCGGCAAAGTATGCCTCCTCGGCAGGGATCCAACGGGTCCTGAACGCGTCAAGCTTGTCGGGCGAGCGCTTTTCTATGCGGCGAAGCTGCTCTTCGCCGTCAACGGTGACAAATACCGAAATATCACCGAATCGGACGTTCGGATGAAGGGAATACGAACCCTCGACGATGAGAAACGGCTCGCGTGATGCGGCGACGCGGTGCGTCACCGCCTGCACCGAGCAGTCAAAAGCGCCGTAGCTGTCGGCTTTGCCCGAAATGAGGTCTCTGACTTCAAGATTCAGACGCTCGAAATCGAGCGGAGCGCGTGTTCCGCGCACAGGATAAAAATCGTCTGCGTGAACGACTCCGCAGCCGTAGATCGACTGTAGCATGGACGCGAGCGTTGTCTTGCCTGACCCGCAGCGTCCGTCGATTTTCACAGTGAAGGATGCGTCACCTGCGGCGATGAGTCTGTCGATCTCCGCCAAAAGAGGAAGAAGCGGCAGAAACGAAACGTGTATGACTCTGTAAGCGGGACGGTAAAGCGCATTATAGTAAAGGGAATGTCGCACGGCACCGCCGCCCTCTGTCATGTACTTTTTGATGTATTCAGAGTATTCGTAGCGCGAAAACGGCGCGTATTTTTCCTCAATAAGCGAGTAGACCTCGTAAAGCTTCGATTCAAATGAGCGCTCGGATCCCGAAAACATCGATGCACTCATAACGAATATGCGGAAAAGCGTGTCTGCGGAAAGCCCTGTCGGCAAGGATGCGAGATTTATCCTGCATGCCTCTCCGCCGATCAGCTCAACGGAAGGGATGCTTTCATCCCTCGCCGTGTCCTCAAGCTCCGCAATAAGACGCGCGCGAACGTATTTTTCGTCCGTGATGAGATGACCGGGACCGAACTCGCTCTGATATATCAGCTTGACCGTGTCCTGAGGGGTCATTTTGCGGTAACGTAAAAAATGTGTCTTAAGAGCTTCTTTTATTGGATGTTTCATGATAACCTCCGGGACTCAATAGATCGATGCATTCTGCATCAGAATTCCGTTTTCGCGGATCTCGATAATACCGTAGAGTCCGTCCTTGGCGGCTCCCGGATTGAAAAGCCTGACCTCACCGTGACCGTCCGATGCGGGGACGTAGCGTTCGCACGGCTCGTGCGTGTGTCCGAATACGATTATGTCCGCGCCCTTTGCTCTTGCGTAGGAGATGAGTGCAGACGTTGATGACTTGACTCCGAAGCGATGTCCGTGTGTCAGCATAAGTCTATGTCCACAGACGGATGTGTGTTGCTCCTCCGAAAGCGGCTCAGATCCGCCGAACATCGATCGAATACTGTCGCAGTTGCCTCTGACAGCGAGAAAGCCTACGGACGGATACTCGTGCGATAGGAGCATAAACGAGTGCGCACCGTCACCTGCGTGAAGAGCGAGATCAGCGGTGCGCACGTGAAGCTCAAGCGCACGGCGTATTGTCGCGTCCGAGCCGTGGGAATCGGAAAAAACGAGTATTTTCATAAGATCGGAACTCCTTTCTCGGCCGTGCATATACTTTTATTGACCGCCCGTATATAAAAACGGACGGAATACAGGCGAAAACGCGAGGTGGAAAGATGAAAATAGATAAGGCAACGGTAGACAGACTCCTGAAGCAGAACGACGAGCAGCTCTGGCGCACCGTTCAAATGATAGCTACGTCGGGCGGACTCAATCTGTCGAGTGTGTCGAGGCCGAAGGATCTGACAAAGCTGCGTGCGGCGTTGTCGGGGCTTACTGACGGTGACATCAAGCGCGCGACGGAGATACTCGAGTCCTATAAAAGGAACGGAAAATGACGGGAAGCGAAACACGTGGTGCACTCGGCGGACTTGTCGGTGCGGCGTCTGAGCTTTTGAAAAACAAAACAGTACTCGAAGCGCTTATCGCGGGGATCGGAGCTTTTTCTGCGGCGAATAAGGTCAAAAATAAAAGCGCGGGGTCCGATGGGTTTGATTTTTCGGGAATTCTCGATATGCTTCCGAAAATAATGCCGCTTTTGGGATTGCTGACGCAGTCCGATGGCGGAATATTCGGCGCGTCAAGTCCTACCTCGGAGGTGGAAGATGCAGTCCCCGTTTTAGCTGATTCCGACGAGGATCGGAGGACGGAGGAAGGAATGGATGTGATGCTCGACTCGTCTGATTCGGAGCAAACGGCGGGCTATAACGTCTCGTACGGAAGCAAGGCGGAAAACCGTGAAAGTCTGCTTTTGGCGCTCCGTCCGTTTTTGTCGGAATCGCGTGCCGCTGCCGCGGATGCGATAATACAAGTGAACCGTATTTCGGGCTTTTTGGGCTGACGGAGGGAGATATGTATATCAGCGGTCAACGTGAAACGGGACGCCGCCGTGCGGGCGAAATAAAGATTCCCGAAAGCTATGCCGGAAATGCATTTTCCGATATCGGCGTCGGGGACGGGCAGAATACGGATGCGCTTCGTACAGCGGAGGAAGCGTTCAGACGCGGCTACGTCTTTGAGGAAGCTAATGTGCCTGATGAGGGAGATGTACCCGAAGCCGCCGATGAAGCGGCGGTGCCCTCTGTGACGGTGACGCAGGATGCGGTGCCTGTGTCTGTACATAAAAACGCACGTGCCGTGCCCGAAAGACGAGTCGGAGGGCTTTCGGGTATCCTCGACAGACTTACCACCGAAAATATCATACTTATCGCACTTATTCTCGTGTTGTGGGACAGCAAGGCTGACGATGAGCTTTTACTGATGCTCGTGATCCTGTTTCTTTGCTGAAAAAGGGAATAGCGACGCCAGAATCGCGGCAGAGCTTGCCGTAGATGATTTTGCCTTGAGATATGCGGGATAATAATCGCGGCATTTGACAGCAAGCGTGAAGCACACCTTTCCCGAAGAGCTTGCGCCGCTCGTGCCGCGGTTATTTTCGTATGCAAAGACGTATCCGGAGGCGCATGCAAGCGTTTGCGCGTATAAAACGTCAATGTAATGGACTCCGAACGTGCGCATCGGATCGTCTGATATCTTTACGCCGTCAGCGGATGCTTCGAATATGACCGCGTCTCCGCGGTCCTCGATCAGCAGGCGGATTCCGCCGTCGGGAGATACGGCGGAGGCGGCAGACATCATTGCCGAAAGCGTGAGGTAAAGACCGTACGGCTCTGCATAAACTATGCTTTCGTCAGTAATGCCTACTTCCTCGGAAGTCACGTCGCCGTAAACGGACATAAGATTCGGAATGATGCGTTCATAAAGCTGAGCTGTCAGATCGGAGAGCTTGTAAAGCATAAGACGGCTTCCCGAGCCGAAGGTTATGCCGCTCGGCATAAGAGTTTCGTACAGCTCAGTTACCCTGCGCTTTGATAAGCGAGGATCCGAAACTGCGTGCGCGAAGCTGTCAGCGATGTCATTGTATGAAATTGCAGACTTGATCTCGGAGCTTTTTTGCCTTACGTGGACGTAACGCACGCCGTCGGAGCGCTCTTTAGTCAGATCAAATATGAGATCGGCACCGTCAAGTGCGGATAATCTGACGGAAAACGACTGCAAAGCGGTGGAAAGCGCAGATCTGTATGTGTCGAGCTCGTCTTTGCACATAAGATCCTCGATCGAAGTGCCGAAGGAAACAGCGGCGCAAAGATTGTGCGCCGCTTCGTTACAGTAGATTATGATACCGTTTTTATCTGTAATAATAAGCGGTGTTTTTGAAATCATAGAGCTTTTTATTCCGTGTCGGAGGGAGAGGCTTCGGACGTTGTGTCAACGGTAACGTCTGCGGGCACATCCGTCTCGGTATCGACGGGAGTGCCCGTCTCGGTATCGACGGGAGCGTCCGTCTCGGTGTCAACGGGAGCGTCCGTCTCGGTGTCAACGGGAGCATCCGTCTCGGTGTCAACGGGAGCATCCGTCTCAGTGTCAGCGGGAACATCCGTCTCAGTGTCAGCGGAAAGTGTCGTTTCCGGGGGTGTCGTTGTTTCGGGCGGCTTTGTTTCCTGCTGTACGGGACGCTTTGTTTCCGTTTCCTTTTTTGTTTCGGTTTCGGATTCGGATTCGGTCGTCTCGGGTTCCTCGGGCGAATACCCGGATTCGGGCGCGGACATAACGTAATAATCAAGCGCACCCTTGGAATAAAGCGCGTCGATGGCCTCTGTGAGCGTGTACGTGTAGGTTCCGTTCAAAACAAAACGCAAGCCGTAAAGGGAAATACTGCCCTTGGCAGCGGATGTGATTCCTTCGATCTGACCGTAGATGCTTGAAAGCACGACTGTCTCCGTCGTTTCAATACGGTCACCGTTTTCGTCGGTTGTGTAGACAGGCTCGTCGGTGACAGAGTAGGTCCAATCAAGCTCGGATGTGTCAACGGCGAGGAAATCTGTCTCGGATGCAATCTTTTCAAGATTGGCTGCCGTTGTGTCCGTGCAGTAGACCTCGGGAGCAAACGCAAATCCGATCTTTATATCGGGAGCAGACGATTTCAGCTTTTCGACGAAAAGCAGGATCGCATCGCGTCTTTCGTCTGTGTGAAGATCTTTTTTGAAGCCTGCAACAAGAACCTCGTCAGCTCCGAGCGTGTACGCCTCTGAAATGATCGCGGTGTCAAACAGATATGATGCTTCTTTGAGTACGGGATCCTCGGTTTCGGGCGAAGTGAGCTTGTAATATGCCGTTACCGTCGGATTGATGCCATATGCGGCACCGACGGATTTGATAAGCTCGACCGTTTCTGTCAGTGACGGCAGATCTGCGTCTGCGGACATATAAGAAAGCGCAACCGCCGCAGGTGAATAGTAAAGAAGCGCACCGTCCTTCGCAATCGGAAGCGTCACGGAATCGAATCCGGATGAGAACAGATTGTGCAGACTCTTGGTCAGCGCGTCTTTGTCTGATTCGTGCGAAATGTCAAGGCATCCCGAACGGATGTGACCGTCTGCGGGTGCGATAGATGAAACGCCGGAGCTCGTCTTGGTTGTTTCGTCGTCCTTTTGTGTCGCAGTGTCAAGAATTGACGGACGGTTTTCCTCAGCTTTTCTCTTTAGGTGGTTTCCGAGTATGACCGATCCGATTATGCACGCGACAATGAATATCACGACAAAGAGAACGGTTGTGTTCGGCTTTATTCCGACGTACTTGTTGTGCCGTCTCGGTACGCGTCGGCGTTGAAATTTAACGGGACGTCTGTATGCTCCCATACCGTCCTCCTTTCGTGTGGATTTTACTTGAATTTTCTCTTATTTTGCGAAATCCGTGAGCGATGAGAGAAGCGCTTCGTTCGTTTCGGTAACAGTAAGCTTGTCCATCTCGGATTCGATCGCCTCCTGATACTTCCAGGTCAGATACGATTCCTTCAAAGCCTCGAAGTTTTCCTTTACGTATGAAGCGTCAACGTCAAGACGTTGAATGATGTGATAACCGACGTGGGATTCGACGATTCCGCTCGTTTCACCGATCTTGAGCGCAAATGCCGCTTCTTCAAACTCCTCGATAAGCTCATTGTGTGTGAAATAATAGCCTGTCGGGTTGATGATCATCTCGGTGTCTTCGCCATACTGTGCAACGAGACGGTCAAAATCCGTTCCGAGACTGACGGCGTTGAGAGCATCCTTTGCTTTGGCAAGATTGGCGGAGATGTCCTCGCCAACGTCGTTTTTGATGAGAATCTGCTTTGCACGGCAGAACACGTCAGGATCCTTGATTGCAAGAAGAACAGTCTCGTCATCAGTCTTGATAGTACCGGATGCGATGAGCGCGTCATTGAGCGCCTTGTCGCATTCGAATCTGCGCATGATGAAGCGGAAAACGCTGTCCGTCATATATACGCTTTCGAGCGATGCAACGTACTCCTTTTTGCTTCCGAATTCGTTTTTTATGTAGTAATCGACAGTTTCGTTAACGATCTTGTCCATCTCAGTGCTGTACGGATCGATTCCGTATTCCTCGCAAAGCGCGAAGGTCGCGTAACAGCGGTGAATGGCAGAAAGCGTCTTCTCCTTGATGACCTCGCAGATTGCAGAGGCATTAACGTCATCGTTTTTCCAATAAGAGTCATCGCCGCTGTCGTATTCGTTTTTGTAGTTCATAAAGAAGTAGCGGTAGACCTCAAAGGGAACTTCAACGTCTCCGACAGTGAGCACTGACGTCAGCTCCTCTTCCGTGCTTTCGGGAACGTCCGTGCACGCAAAAAGTGAAAGAGATGCGATCAAAAAAGCAAACGCGACAACAGCCGCTCTGCCGAAATAAAGCTTCATATACTTGTTGTAACCTTTCAAAATAATCGTATGCATACTAATACAACTATAAATATAAACTATAATTATGACAAATATATGAACGGGGAGGACAAACCGCGGAAAGGATGACAGAAAAGAAAAATGTTTTTATCAATAATGTGTCGTGCCTTGAAAACAGGGATTTTGTGTGATATACTTAACCTGTCAGCGATGCTGAATAAGGCTTGTGAGGTGCGTGTATGGCTTTCGACAGAGAAAAGGTCACTCTCGGTGGCATAATAGATGAATTCAAGCTTGGTGTAACCTATTTACCCGAGGACGGACGCGACCGCGAGATCATCATCGCGGAGGTCAACAGACCCGGCCTCGCGTTTTCGGGCTATTTCGAACGCTTTGAGCCCGCACGAGTGCAGCTTGTAGGCGTCGTTGAGCAGGCGTATCTTGCAGATCTCGATCCCGAACGCAGAAAGACAGTCCTCTATGAATTTTTCAGCCGACGCCCCGTCGCTACGATCGTAACGACAGGTCAGACTCCGACTGATGAAATGATAGAGATCGCGTCGTATTTTGAAGCTCCTTTGCTCACAACGGACTCGATCACGAGTGACTTTATGTCTGCGCTTATCGCGTCGCTCAATCTTCAGCTCGCGCCGAGGATCACTATGCACGGTGTGTTCGTCGAGGTCTACGGCGAAGGCGTACTCATTCTCGGTGACAGCGGTATAGGCAAAAGCGAGACGGCTATCGAGCTTGTCAAGCGCGGACACAGACTTATCGCAGACGATGCAGTCGTTATCAAGCGCGTTTCCGCTGTGTCCCTTGTCGGTACATCACCTGAGCTGATCCAATACTATATCGAGCTGCGCGGCATCGGAATTGTCGATGTCAGACGTATCTTCGGTATGGGATCGGTCAAGCAGTCTGAAAGAGTCAATATGATAATCAAGCTCGAAAACTGGGAGCAGGGAAAGATGTACGACCGATTCGGACTTGAAACACAGTATACCGATATCCTCGGTATCAACGTTCCCACCACGACGGTGCCCGTCCGTCCCGGACGTAACCTTGCGATCATTATCGAGATCGCGGCAATGAATAACCGTCAGAAAAAGATGGGCTATAATACGCCCGAGGAGTTCAACAAAAAACTCATTCAGCTTTACGGTGTCGATCCTGAACTCGGAAGCATCAAGGGCTGATAAAAATAAAAATCACAGAGTAGACGTGTGCGCGTAAAGTGCCGTAGGGACGGGGAGTTGCCCTACGGACGAAGATATAATCGCGGTGCATGCGTCGCATCCCGCTGTTGCATAAGATGATATTACAGATATCTCCGACTGCAATGACGAAATTACTGCATTCGGAGGTATTGTAATGCAAGGACAAAATTCAAACAAAAGCACCGCGTCGAAGCTCGCCGTGCTTGCTATGCTGACGGCGGTTTCCGTCGTGCTCGGCATCATCTGCAAGAATCTGTTTACCGTCGCGGTGTATTACAGATTCACCGTTGAAAATATCGGTGTCATTTTCGCGGGAATATTCTTCGGACCTGCCGCAGGCGCACTTGTCGGACTTGCATCCGACGCCGTTTCCTGCGTGCTTTCGACAAATCCCGCGATAAATCCGATCATCAGCCTCGGAGCTGTCACTGTCGGTGCCGTATCGGGACTCGTTTCACGTTATTTGATCCGTGAGCATACGGACAGACAGTTCATCGTGTCCGCCGCGTCGGCGCATCTTGTCGGTCAGGTCGTGATCAAATCCGTCGGAAAAATGATCTACTACGGTATGCCGTGGTACGGTATCTTTATCGGACTTGCCATAAGCGCGCTTGCCTGCGCGATCGAGGTTGCGGTCATACGTATACTCTGGCGCAACCGCGAGATAAATAAACTTATAACCGGGATAATATCAAAATGACATATACCGAAGCAATTCAATATATACATTCGGTTACCTGGAAGGGAAGCAGACCCGGACTTTCGCGCATAGCGGAGCTTTGCGAGCGTCTCGGTAATCCTCAGGATCGGCTTTCCTTTATCCACGTAGCCGGAACGAACGGAAAAGGCTCGTTTTGCAGTATGCTTTCGTCCGTTTTGTCCGAATCCGGACTCAAGGTCGGACTTTTTACATCTCCCTTCATAAAGGAATTCAATGAACGCTTCCGCGTTAACGGCGAAAACATCGCAGACGATGAGCTCGCCGAGATCACGGAATATATAAAGCCGCACGCAGACGCAATGGATGACTCTCCCACGGAGTTTGAGCTTGTAACAGCCATCGCGTTTGAATATTTTTGCCGTCAAAAGTGCGATATTGTCGTGCTCGAGGTAGGTATGGGCGGCAGACTTGACTCAACCAATATCATAAAAGCTCCCGTGCTTTCCGTCATCACGGAGATCTCGCTTGATCATACGGCTTTCCTCGGCTCGACAGTCGAGGCTATTGCGGCGGAAAAAGCGGGGATCGTCAAAAGCGGAGCTCCCGTTATTTTCACGGGAACCGATGAAAAGGCACGCGCAGTTGTGAAAGCCGAGGCTGAAAAACGAGGCTCGCACTTCAGATGTGCCGATTATTCGTCAATTTCCGTGACAAAAACGGATGTTTTCGGAAGCACCTTTGACTTTGACGGCGAACGTGACTTCAGTATCACCCTTGCGGGCGAATATCAGCCGCGCAATGCCGCGGCTGTCATATCAGCAGTGAAGATGTTGCGTGAGCTCGGATACGACGTTTCCGATACAGCGCTGCGCATCGGACTTGCAAAGACAAAATGGCCCGCCAGATTTGAGCTTCTTTCGGAGGATCCCATTATAATCTACGACGGCGGCCATAATCCCGACGGAGTAAAGGTCACATTTGCGAGTGCGCGTCTTTGCCTTGACAAAAGACCTATCCTGCTTACGGGAATTATGGCGGATAAGGACTATACGGAAACCGCGCGTATCGCCGCGCAGTACGCGCACCGAGTTTATGCCGTTACGCCGTTAGTGCCCCGTGCGCTTGATGCGGATTCATATGCCGACGTTTACCGCTCTCTCGGCGTCGAGGCCGTTGCGGCTGACTCGATTGAGGCGGGAGTCGCCTCCGCCATCGCAGATGCGAAAAGAGAGAGCCGTCCGCTCCTCATCTTCGGATCGCTTTATATGTATGCAGACGTTGAAAGGGCGGTGAGGTCTCGCCTCGGAAAGGAGACGCGTGATGAGACGTGAAATGATGCGTATTGGTGCATTTTGTTTGCTTTGCGCCGTCTGCCTTTCGTTTGTTTCCTGCTCGGGCGGAGAGGGAACGCTGTATAACAGCGTTATGACAATGCTCGGATTCGATATGAACGATTACGAAAACGAAGCGGCTATCCATTTCCCCGACAAAGACGATGAAATATACGGCGAGATCGAGGGGATCATCTCGATCCTCATCTACGACAGCGTGTATCTGTCAACGTTCGAAACGACTCGCGATGCCGCATCGGGCAACGTCGATGCAATACTTAATTATATGCTTAAAACGAGCTACTCTGCGTACAGCGGCAATTCCGCACTTCTGAAGGAGGCGGAGGAGCTCTATCCGCAGTATCATATTACGACGCTGATTCCAAAAGCGGACTATGAAAGCTACGTCTACCGTTATTTTGGCGGAGGCTCGAGCGTGCAACACGCGTCGAGCGCGAGATTTACGTTTTTGACTAAGCTCAACGCGTATACGACAACGGGTCAGCCCGTTACATCCGAGGTGGAGGTTGACGTAACGAGCTGTGTCGAGACAACGCATACGTACCGTGTCGCGTTTACGCTGTCGAAGGGCAGTGAAGAGGTCGATTATACTGCTATGATAATGAAACGAGAGGACGGAACGCTTTATATGAAGCATCTGCGCCTTGCCGAAGCATCCGATACCGAATAAAAAAGCACCCGAACGGGTGCTTTTTTTGTGCGAATGAGCCGCACGTGTTATCTTCCGAAAAGCGACTCGAAAATTTCAACAATTCGGAGCTTGATGACGTAGCGCGTCTCGTTTGTGTCTGTGATGAGCCTGTACTGCGACGGTGTAAATCCCGCTTCGATGAATTCATCCTTCGTCTCGCGTTCGTTTTTTACGGCGGGGGAGGTGCAGATGTCGGGGAAGAGTACGCACCACCAGTTGGCACCTTCTGCCTCGCCGATCATGACGCGGAGCGACGTGTAAGTGCCCGACGGCAAAATCACAGCGCCGTAGCTCCTGCGCGGATATTTCTCCTCCGAAAGCGTTATCGAAACAGGAGAATCTGCGCTGTATTCACGAACGGCATTTGACGCAGATGCACGTATCGCATCAAGCGATGACGAGATCGCCGCTTCCGCCTCCGATTTCGTCTCGGCGCCCTCCACGATATCTCCGACTGTTGAGAGAATACTGTCGCGGACGTACAGCTTTAGCGCCTGATCCTCCTCACTGTCGGAGTTGGCAAGTACGTGTAAACGTATCACTCCGTCGTAAATCGACATCTCCTCGCACGACGGCAGGAATGATAACGCGCACGCGGCAACGAGCACAAAAATGCAAAAATACAATGTTTTTTTCATTTCTTCACCTCAAATTTGATCCTTTGCTTTGAATATTGACATAAAATCACGTAACTATGCATCAAAAATTGCAAAGGCGTTGACAAAACCGAAGAATAAGTGATAGAATAAGTCATTCTATTGAAATCGGAGGGTGAGATGTATGAGCCTTTATATTCCCGACGGCTACCGTTCCATTCTGACAAACCGTCAGACTCAGGTTGCCATTAAAAAGGTCAAGGATTTTTTTGAACGAGACCTTGCAATACAGCTTAATCTTACCCGTGTGTCCGCACCTGTATTTGTCGATTCAAAAAGCGGACTTAACGATACACTGAACGGATTCGAACGTCCCGTTTCGTTCGATCTGCCCTCGGGCGAGGAGCTCGAGATCGTGCACTCTCTCGCAAAATGGAAGCGTCAAGCACTTGCGGATTACGGATTTTCCGTCGGTGAGGGACTTTATACGGATATGAATGCTATACGCCGCGATGAGGATACGGACAATATACATTCCGTGTTTGTAGACCAGTGGGACTGGGAGCGTATCATCAAAAAAGATGAGCGTACACGCGAAACGCTTGAACGATTCGTCCGCAGGATATACCGTTCACTCAGACACACGGAAAATTATATCGTAGACGATTATGAGTTCATCGATCGCCTGCTCCCCGAGGAGATCACGTTCATTACCGCAGCCGAGCTTGAGGCGAAATATCCTGATAAAACGCCCAAGGAAAGAGAATATGCGGCTGTGCGCGAGTACGGCGCTGTCTTCGTCATGGGAATCGGTGATAAGCTTCCGGGCGGTGAGCCGCACGACGGACGCGCCCCCGACTATGACGATTGGACGCTCAACGGAGACATTCTCGTTTATTATCCCGTGCTTGATATAGCACTTGAGCTTTCGAGTATGGGTGTCAGAGTCGATGAGACTGCGCTTGTGCGTCAGCTTCGCGAACGCGGATGCGAGGAAAGACTGGAACTCCCCTTCCACCGCGCACTGATGAACGGTGAGCTGCCGTATACCATCGGCGGCGGTATCGGACAGAGCCGTATGTGTATGTTTTTCCTGCGGAAGGCTCATATCGGTGAGGTGCAATCCTCGTATTGGAGCGAAGACGTGAAAAACGAATGCAAACGCCGCGGCGTTATGTTGCTTTGATCCTCAAATTATGCAAAAAATCCATATATAGCGTAAAATTTTGATTGACATACGCAATGTATTATGATAAACTGAATTAAAGGCACAGACGGAGAGTTCTGACGGACGGAAAGCCGTAAAGAGAGCGTGCGGTTGGTGAGAAGCACGCGGCAAGTAAACCGACAGATGTCGCTCCCGAGCCGGCGCACCGAATAAAGTAAGTGCGCACGTCCTGCCGCGTTAAGGCAAAAGGCTTGAATCGAGCCTGAGAGGCGCCTTTGGCGCAATTTGAGTGGTACCGCGGATTATTTCCGTCTCAAGTTATCCCTTGAGACGGAATTTTTATTTGTAAAACATCATTTGTACCGCCGTTGGCGGCGGAATGGAGAATTATTATGAACTATCAGGTTAAGGAAATTGCCGAGCGTATAAGAGCGCTCCGCGAGATTCTCGATATATCAACGGAGGATATGGCGAAGGCCACGGACGTTTCTCACGAGGACTATCTGAGATACGAGTCGGGCGATGTCGATATGAGTATCGCGTTTATGTACAATTGCGCGAAGCATCTCGGCGTTGAGGTCACCGACATTCTCGAGGGTAACAGCCCGACGCTTTCATCGTTTACCATTACCCGTGCGGGTAAGGGCCTTAAAACGACCAAGCGCAGCGATTTCGATTATACGCATCTCGCACCGCTTTTCAAGAATAAGAAGGTCGAGCCATTCCTTGTAACCGCGTATTACAAGGAGGAAGAGCAGAATAAGCCCATTCACCTGAACTATCATAACGGTCAAGAGGTCGATATCATCAAGAGCGGTTACCTCAAGATGCAGGTCGGAGACCATATAGAGATCGCCTGCGCAGGTGACGTTCTTTATTACGACAGTTCCACGCCTCACGGTATGATTGCGACGGGCGGTATGGATTGCGAATTCTATGCCATCGTTATCAACGGCGACTCCACGGGCAAGTATATGGACTCGCATACGATGTCTGTCATCGCGCACGAGGCAGCCGAAACCTATGAGGAGAAAAAGACAAAGCTCGAGGATGAGGGCGCACGACTCGGCGTCGCAGATAAATTCGTCACGACGGAAACGGACGGGGACGGAATATTCTCGGGTATAAAGTTCCACGGAACCGAAGGCTTTAACTTTGCATACGATATTCTCGATGAGATCGCGCGCCTTGCACCGCAGAAGCTCGCGATGCTCCATCTCGATAAGCATAAAAATGAAAAACGCTTCACCTTCCGTGAAATCAGCCGCGCGTCAAACCGAGCCGCCAACTACTTCCGCTCGATCGGAATCGCTCGCGGAGACAGGGTAATGCTCGTCCTGAAGCGTCATTATCAGTTCTGGATCGCTATGCTTGGACTTAATAAGCTCGGCGCGATCGCTATTCCCGCTACAAATCAGCTTCTCACAAAGGACTTTGATTATCGATTCAACGCCGCAGGCGTCACAGCCGTTATCTCCACTCCCGATGACGGCGTGCCGGAGGCGATCGAAGCAGCTCTGCTCACATCACCGAGCGTTACGACAAAGCTCATAGTAGGCGGTCCGCGTGACGGATGGCGCGACTTTGATGCTGAAATCTCAATGTATTCCAGTCACTTTGACCGTGTTCCCGTAGGCGGAGACGATCCGCTTCTGATGTATTTTACGTCTGGTACAACGGGTTATCCCAAGATCGCTGTCCACAGCCATACGTATCCGCTCGGACATTATCCTACCGCGAGATATTGGCACTGCGTCGATCCTGCCGGACTTCACCTCACTATCTCCGATACGGGATGGGCAAAGGCAATGTGGGGTAAGCTTTACGGACAGTGGATGTCGGAGGGCGCGCTTTTCGTCTATGACTTTGACCGATTTGACGCCGCCGATATACTTCCGCTCTTCGCAAAGTACGGCATCACCACGTTCTGTGCACCGCCTACAATGTATCGCTTTATGATAAAGGAAGATCTCGCAGGCTACGATCTTTCCTCCATCAAGCATGCGTCGATTGCGGGAGAAGCCCTTAACCCCGAGGTATACGAGCAGTTCCGCCGTCATACGGGAGTTTCCCTTATGGAGGCATTCGGACAGACCGAAACCACAGTCGTACTCGGCAATTTCGACGGAATGAAGCCGAAACCCGGATCTATGGGTAAGCCGTCTCCGCTTTACGACGTCAAGCTCCTCGATTCTGACGGCAACGAGGTCGCAACAGGTGAAACGGGCGAGATCTGCATCAATACAAAGCGCGGTAAGCCTCACGGACTATTCTGCGGCTATTACAATAACGAAGAAGCAACCTCTGCCGTATGGCACGACGGTATCTACCATACGGGAGATACCGCGTGGCGCGATGAGGACGGTTATTATCATTACGTCGGACGTGTCGATGACCTTATCAAATCGTCCGGATACAGAATCGGACCGTTCGAGATCGAAAGCGTCATTATGGAGCTTCCGTATATCCTTGAGGTCGCAGTCACGGCTGTGCCGCACGAGATCCGTGGTCAGATCGTAAAGGCGAATATCGTTCTGACGAAGGACACGGAGGGCACGGAAGAGCTCAAGCGCGAGATCCAGAATTACGTAAAATCGCGTACCGCGCCGTATAAGTATCCGCGCGTTGTCGAGTTTATGGAAACGCTTCCCAAAACGGTCAGCGGTAAGATCAAACGCAAAGAGCTTCGCGAGCAAGGCTGAAAATAAACAAAAAATCCCCGATTGCGGTGTATCCGCAATCGGGATTTTTGTTTTATATCTCGATGGTACCTTCGAAAACAAGACGCGTGTCGCCCGAAAGCGTGATGCCGTCGGAGCCGCAGTTAACTGTCAGGTCTCCTCCGCGTACCTTTACGGTAATGTCCTCGCCCTCGCGGCAATAGCCGAGACGGACGGCAGCGGCAACAGTCGCGGCTGCGCCCGTACCGCAGGCGGGAGTTTCACCGTTACCGCGCTCGTAAACTCGCATTTTCAGCATGCTTTTGTTTACGACGCGCACGAATTCGGTGTTGATGCGCTCGGGGAAGTACGGTGCAGACTCGAACTCGGGGCCGAGCTTTTCTATGTCGATCCTGTCAACGGCACCGCAGAAGATCACGCAGTGCGGATTTCCGACGGAAACGAGCGTCACCTCGTATTCTTCGCCTCCAACCTCGATCTTGCGCATAACGACCTCGTCGCCGTCAAGCGTTGTCGGTATCTTGTCAGGGGCAAATTCGGGCTTGCCCATATGTACATCCGCGTACGTTACCTTTCCGTCGCGGCGATGAACGGTAAGCGTCTTGATTCCGCTTGCTGTCTCGATAGTAACTGTGTCGCCGCGGACGATGCCTCTGTCACAGACGTATTTCGCAACCGAACGGATGCTGTTGCCTGCCATTGCCGCGGCAGTGCCGTCACGGTTGTAGATTCGTATCTTCACGTCAGCTACCTCGGACTGCTCGATAAGCACAAGTCCGTCTCCTCCGATTCCGTCGTGGAGCGAGCACATCGAAACGGCAAGGGATTCGGGACAGTCAACAATGCCCGAACGGTTGTCGATGAATATGTAGTCGTCACCCGCAGCTTGCATCTTGATAAACGGAACGGAGAGCCGCTCCTTTCTCATATTGCAGATGTCAACAAGCTCCGTGTTGTGCTCTGCAAATCCGCTTTTGATAACGTCTGCGTAAGCGTTTGCAGTGTCAAGCGACGTAAAGCACGGAACGTGATGCGTCAGCGCGCGGTGATAGAGCGCGATGTAATCGGAAAGCGTCTCGTCGTGGAGCGCGCCCGTATAAACGATCGCGGCAAGTGATCCCGATTCGATCAGACGGAATGCCTCGTCCGTCTCGCCGATGTTTCCGACGCAGCTTACGTCAATGCCGAGACTACCGACGGCTTTCGCCGTGTCGGGCGTCGCATAGATCACGTAACCGAGATCGGACAGCTTTTTTCCGAGCGAAACTATCTCAAGCATATCATGTGCATCAACGCTGAGCAATATGCCGAGGGATGCGTCCTTTTTCGGATGACGGATCGTCATTCCCGACGCCGTGATGCCCTTGAAGAGCGCTTCTCCGAGTGTCTTTCCTATGCCGAGAACCTCGCCTGTCGATTTCATTTCGGGGCCAAGGTAGGAATTTGCGTCCGTCAGCTTGGAGAATGAGAAGACGGGCACCTTTACGGTGTAGTAGGGAGGAGTGCGGTAAAGTCCGTCACCGTAGCCTGCCGAAAGCAGACTTTCACCCGTCATAACGCGCGATGCGATGTCCGTCATCGGAACGCCCGTTACCTTGCTGATGTAGGGGACGGTGCGCGATGCGCGCGGATTGACCTCGATAACGTAAAGCTCGCCTTCGTAGATCAGATATTGTATGTTGACAAGCCCCTTCGTGCCGAGCGCCTTTGCAAGCTCCGTAGAGCGCGCCACGATGACGGAGGTCATCTTGTCGTTGATGGAGTAGGGAGGATATACGGCAACGGAGTCGCCGCTGTGAACGCCCGCGCGCTCGATGTGCTCCATAATTCCGGGAATCAGAACGTGCTCTCCGTCGGAGATAACGTCTACCTCAAGCTCTGTGCCGGGCATATATTTGTCAACGAGCACGGGATTGTCGATACCGTCCGCAAGGATGCGATCCATGTAGCGTCGAACCTCGCTCTCGTCGTGAACAATGGACATATTCTGTCCGCCGATGACGTAAGAGGGGCGAAGGAGTACGGGATAGCCAAGCTCCTCTGCGGCGGAAAGTGCCTCATCCGTCGTGCGTACTCCTTTTCCGCGCGGACGCTTGATTCCGAAGCTTTCAAGAAGCGCATCGAAACGTTCTCTGTCCTCGGCAAGATCTATTCCCTCGGCGGATGTGCCGAGGATCCTGATTCCGAGAGAGGCAACAAACGACGTCAGCTTGATCGCAGTTCCGCCGCCGAACGCCACAACGACACCGACAGGACGCTCAAGCTCGATTATATCTCTGACAGATTCCTCGTCGAGAGGCTCAAAATAGAGTCTGTCGGAGGTGCCGTAGTCGGTGGAAACTGTTTCGGGATTGTTGTTGACGGTCACGACCTCATAGCCCTGCTCGCGCAGTGACCATACGGAACGGACGGATGAATAGTCGAATTCGATACCTTGACCGATGCGGATCGGGCCCGATCCGAGCACGATGACGACGGGCTTTCCCGAGCGAGGGAAAGCTGTCGCCTCACATTCGCCGGAGGCAACGGAATAAAAATACGGTGTTACCGCGTCGAATTTGGCGGCGCAGGTGTCAACGGTCTTATAAGACGCGCGTGCATGAGATACGGGAATGGTGTCTGCGCCGGAAATGCGCATGAGGGCGCGATCCGTGTACGCGTATTTCTTTCCGAGAGTGTAAAGCGCGTCTGTGAGTCCTTCCTTTTTCAGCTCCGACTCAAAGCAGGCGAGCTTTTTCATGCATCCGATGAAGAATCTGTCGATTTTCGTTATGTCAGCTATTTCGTCAACGGACATTGCCGATTTGAGCGCCTCGAAAACGGTGAAAATGCGATAATCGTCCGTGAACGCAAGACGTTCGCGGAGAGGAAGCGACGAAACGGGCGATGCGTTCAGCGTGTCAAGCGAGATCTCCGCTCCGCGTACAGCCTTCATCAGTGCCGCCTCGAAGCTGTCACCGAGCGCCATAACCTCGCCCGTTGCTTTCATCTGCGTGCCGAGCTTGCGCGATGAGCCGACAAATTTATCAAACGGCCATTTCGGGAATTTTACGACAACGTAATCGACAACGGGCTCAGCGGACGCATAAGTTGTGCCGGTGATCTCGTTTACGATCTCATCGAGTGTGTAGCCGAGCGCAACCTTGATCGTGATCTTTGCGATCGGATAGCCCGTCGCTTTCGATGCAAGCGCGGATGAACGCGAAACGCGCGGATTTACCTCAATCACGGCGTATTCGGTGCTGTTCGGCTTGAGTGCGAACTGACAGTTGCATCCGCCCACGATGCCGAGCGCGGATATGATGTTCAGCGATGCCGAACGAAGCATCGAATATTCTTCCTCCGTCAATGTCAGTGCAGGCGCAACAACGATGCTGTCGCCCGTGTGTATTCCGACGGGATCAACGTTTTCCATCGAGCAAACGGCAATGGAATTGCCCGCGGAGTCGCGCATTACCTCGAATTCGATCTCTTTCCAGCCGAAAATGTACTTTTCAACGAGTATCTGTGTGATGGGAGATGCATCAAGACCTGCGGATGCAACCGTCATCAGCTCGTCCTTGCAGTATGCGACGCCGCCGCCGGTTCCGCCGAGCGTGAATGCAGGACGTACAACAACGGGATATCCGATGCGATCCGCAACCGCGATCGCGGACTCAACGTCCGTTACTATGTCCGACGGGATCGTCGGTTCACCGATAGAGTCCATCGTGTCGCGGAAGAGCTTGCGGTCCTCCGCCTTATCTATCGCGTCGATGTTCGTGCCTACAAGACGCACTCCGTGTGCGTCAAGAAATCCCTCGCGGTAAAGCTGCATCGCGAGAGTGAGTCCCGTCTGACCGCCGAGACCGGCGAGGAGACTGTCGGGTTTTTCCTTGATTATGATGCGCTTGAGCGTGTCTACAGTAAGCGGCTCAAGATAGATCTCGTCCGCGAATGCGCGGTCTGTCATAATCGTCGCGGGATTGGAGTTCACGAGCACGACGTTGATGCCCGCTTCGCGGAGCACGCGGCACGCCTGAGTGCCCGCGTAATCGAATTCGGCAGCCTGACCTATAACGATCGGACCCGATCCGATAAGAAGTGTCTTTTTAATGCTTTTGTCTATCGGCATATCATACCTCCGTGCCGTCAAAGGGCAAAGCATCCGTCACTGTCGCGGATTTGATCCCGTTCAGACGGATCCTTCTCATCAGCGCACGGCAGTCTACGCCCTTGATTCCGGGAATACCGTTGGCTTTCAATAGCTCGTCAACCGTGTGACGGTGATCCTCGTCACCCGACGGAGTATCGCATAGACCGTTCACTATATAAGCAGAAAGGCAGCACTTGCGCGCTGCCTCCTCTGCACTCATTCCTCTGTTACCGATGGCAGGGAAGGTCTGCATTACTATTTTGTTTTCGTAATCAAGGGACGCGATCGATTCGTTGAAGCCGAAAACGGCTGTAGAAACGGCGATCTCCCCCGTAACGTCGGCAGTATTTGCACCGAAGGCGATGCCTTCGATAACGGTGCCATCGTCAAGAATAAGATATCTTTTCATTTTAGTTAAAGTGTTGCCGCGATAACGGCCTTGATTGTGTGCATGCGGTTTTCAGCTTCTTCAAATACGATTGATGCGGGACTTTCGAAGACCTCGTTCGTCACCTCCATGGAGGTGCGTCCGAATCTTTCACCCATTGTCTTGCCGACCTCCGTTTTAAGATCGTGGAACGCGGGAAGACAGTGCATAAATACCGCACCCTCGCCGGCAACGGACATAACGTGAGAGTTGACCTCGTAAGGTGAGAGCTCGTTTATTCGCTCCTCCCATACCTCTATCGGCTCGCCCATCGATACCCATACGTCGGTGTAGATGACGTCAGCATCCTTGCACGCAACGTCGGGATCCGTTTCGAATTCGAGCACGGCACCCGTCTCGGACGCGATCTTGCGGCAGGTTTCGATCAGCGCTGCGTTCGGGAAGTATGCCTCGGGGGCGCACGCAACGAAATGAAGTCCCATTTTAGCCGCACCGATCATAAGAGAGTTGCCCATGTTGTATCTTGCGTCGCCCATGTAGACGAGCTTGATGCCGGCGAGTTTGCCGAAATGCTCACGGATCGTGAGCAGATCCGCGAGGATCTGCGTAGGATGATATTCGTTTGTAAGTCCGTTCCATACGGGCACAGATGAATACTTCGCAAGCTCGTTGACGACGGATTGACCGTATCCGCGGTATTCAATTCCGTCATAGATAGAGGCAAGGACGCGCGCCGTGTCTGCGATGGATTCCTTTTTGCCGATCTGAGAGCCCGTAGGATCGAGATAAGTCACGCCCGCACCGAGATCGCGAGCCGCAACCTCAAAGCTGCAGCGTGTGCGTGTGCTTGTTTTTTCAAAAATGAGAGCAATGTTCTTGCCGTCGCAGAGCTTGTGAGGGATACCGGCTTTTTTCTTTGTCTTCAACTCGGCGGCAAGATCAATGAGTCCGAGGATCTCCTCGGTAGTGTAGTCAAGAAGAGTCAGAAGATCTCTGCCTTTAAGATTCATAAGAGTCTCCATTCTGCCGCCATCGGCGGCACAAATCATTTGAGATAACTGAGTTTTAGAGCACCTTGGAAAGGAAGGAACGCAGACGCTCCGTTTTTGGCGCTGAGAAGATTTCTTCGGGAGTTCCGTCCTCGCAAATGATGCCGTCGGCGATAAATACGACGCGGTTTGCGACCTCACGCGCGAATCCCATCTCGTGCGTGACGACAACCATCGTCATTCCGTCGCGTGCGAGCTCCTTCATAACGTCAAGCACCTCGCCGACCATTTCGGGGTCAAGCGCGGAGGTGGGCTCGTCAAAGAGCATTACGTCCGGCTCCATTGCAAGCGCACGAACGATGGCAACTCGCTGCTGCTGACCACCGGAAAGCATAGCGGGATATGCGTCAAGCTTGTCCGAAAGACCGACTCTCGCCAAAAGCGCTTTCGCTTTTTCAACTGCAACGTCGCGCGGTACCTTTTTGAGCATCATAGGAGCTGTGATGAGGTTGTCAAGCACAGTCATATGGGGGAAGAGATTAAAATTCTGGAATACGGTGCCCATCTTCTGACGGTGCAGATTGATGTTGACACCCTTTTCGGTCAGGTCGTTGCCTTCAAAAATGATGTGACCGGAGCTCGGAGACTCAAGCAGATTGAGGCAGCGCAGGAAGGTGGACTTACCCGAGCCGGACGGACCGATAACGCAGGTTACGTCACCCTTTTTGATCTCGATGTTTATGTCCTTGAGGACCTCGAGATCATCGAAGTTTTTACAAAGATCCTTTACGACGATCACTTCTGTGCAGTCTCCTTTCAAGTTTTTTGAGCAGCTGTGTAAGCAGGATTACAATAATGAGGTATACGGCGGCAACGGCAAGAAGCGGGTTGAACGCGTCGTATGTATTGTTACGGATGAGGTTGCCGGCACGGGTGAGGTCCATAACGGCAACGTAACCGGCAACGGAGGTCTCCTTGAGAAGCGCGATGAGCTCGTTTCCGATGGCGGGGAGGATGTTTTTGATTGCCTGCGGGAAGATGATCTTGTACATCGTCTGCAGACGCGACATGCCGAGGCTTCGTCCCGCCTCCATCTGACCCGCATCGACGGCATTGATTCCGCTTCGGATAAGCTCCGCCATATATGCGCCGGAGTTGATGCCGAACGCGATGATGGCAACCGTTACTCCGTCTGCGGAGCGGAGGATCAGATAGTAGAAGATGAGCAGAAGCACCGTCATCGGGATGCCTCTGATGGTCGTCGTGTATACGTCGCATATTATCTCAAGCGGACGAAGGGCAGTGTTGTCCTCGGCAAAATACTTGATTACAGCAACGATCGCACCGAGGATAACGCCGATGATGAGTGCGCATACCGTAATGAGGAATGTGTTTAAAATACCCTCGATGAGCCAGGTGTAGCGGTCTTCTTCAATGAAGGTGCTGTGCAGCTTGTCAATCCATTTGGTGAAAAAATTGGTGGCTGCAAATACGGGAAATACGGAAAATGAGGTCATTATATGTTCCTTTCGATTTGCTTAATACGGCAAGATAACGGAAGTGAAGCCACTTCCGTTATCAATCGTTATTCAGCCTTGATTACTTGGTGGGAGCAACGTAAACGGTGCCGTACTTTTCAAAGATGGCTTCGATCGTGCCGTCTTCTACCCAAGCGTCGATGTACTTGTTGAGTTCTTCTACGAGCTCATCGCTTCCCTTGAGGAGTGCGAAGCCGTAGGGCTCTTCGGTCATGTATTCTTCAAGAACTACGAGACCTTCTGTTTCAGCAGTCATTGCGAGAGCAACCTCGTTGTCAACTACCCAAGCGTCAACCTTATCGGTGGTGAGAGCGCTGCAAGCGTCGTTGTTAGCCTGGAATGCGGAAACCTCGTAACCGTTTTTGGTGCAGTAGTCTTCAGCGGTGGTACCTGTCTGAACGGAAATCTTCTTGCCTTCAAGGTCTGCCTTGCAGGTGATGGAGCTGCCTTCTTTTACAACGATGACCTGAGCTGCCATGAAGTAGGGATTTGTGAAATCAGCGTTTTCTTTGCGTTCGTCGGTGATGGTAATGCCGGAAACGCCGATGTCGTACTTACCGGCCTGGATGCCGGGGAGAACGGAGTCGAAGTCCATCTTCTCGATAACGAGCTCAACGCCGAGCTCTTCTGCGAGGAGGTTGAGGATGTCGATCTCAATGCCGACTACTTTGTTGTTTTCGATGCTTTCAAAGGGAGGAAAGTCGGGGCTTGTTGCGATAACGAGCTGACCTGCTTCCTTGATGTCGTCAACTGTCTTCGGTGCTGCGCCGCAGGATGCGAGTGCAATGCACATAGCGGCAACGATTACTAAAGAGATGATCTTAGCGAAATTTTTCATGATAATGTTCCTTTCAGTGATGAAAATGAATTATTAACAAGTTTAATGAATAAATATGCGCCGCAAGCGGCGTGCATACGTTGTTTATGCGATTATATTACCACAAACCGAATAATTATGCAATACAAAAAATGAAAAAATATCATTTTCATATAAGTGTCGCGTTTTTTGACCGAATCCGCACGTCTATTTGTGCAAATAGGATAAAACCTCCCGCGCAAGTCTCGAAAGAGAGGGATGTTTATGATGAATAAATGCAAAAAATATTCGCTTTCGTGTATTTATTGAGAAAAGCCGTTGACTTTAACGCTTTAGCGTGTTAAAATGATAAAGCATTACACAATTAAACCGGAGCGTAAATCAATGAATAATATGTTCGATGAAACCACACGCAGCTTTTTTGAAGCGATCCTGATGCTCAAAACCCCCGAAGAATGTGAGAAGTTCTTCGCGGATGTGTGTACGGTAAAGGAGATCAAGGATCTCGCGCAGAGATATGAGGTCGCAAGACTTCTGCTCGATGAAAACGAGGTCCATACCTATAACGATATAGCAAAAACGACCGGCGCAAGTACGGCGACCATCAGCAGAGTAAAGAATTCCGTTCTTTACGGGCAGGGAGGCTACCGCCTCGTGAACGATCGTATATTAAAGAAATGAAAGAAATGACTCCGGCGCCGGAAACCTGTATGAGCGGGATCGAAAGGATCGGTCTTACGTTGCGATCTCTTTACGAGAGCTACGGATACGCTCATTTCAAAATGAGTAAATTCGAGGAATATGACCTCTATGCGGCAAACAAGGACTTTTTGCCGTCCGACGGTATAATCACCTTCACGGACAGACGCGGTAATCTCCTCGCCCTCAAGCCGGATATAACGCTGTCGATCATAAAAAACAGCGCTGACGGCAAAACAGCCAAATATTATTATAATGAAAACGTCTACCGAACAAAAAGCGGAAGCGATACGTACGGCGAGCTTTTGCAGCTCGGAGTTGAATGTATCGGACGGATAGGCATCTTTGAAACGGCTGAAACAGTCATAATGGCTGTGCGAAGCCTTGCCGCCGTCTCGGAAAGCTATGTGCTCGACATTTCTCACATGGGACTTCTCGGTGACGTGCTTTCGCACGGCGATCTCACCGATTCCGACAAACGCCTCCTCTTCAAGTGTGTCGCGGAAAAGAGCGCGCACGGAATCAGCTCCGCCGATGTGAGCGATGACGTAAAAAAGGCCCTAACAACTCTCATCGTTACAGAAGGTCCGCTTCCGTACGCGATCACGGAGCTGAAGCGCCGCTTACCCGACTTTGTCGGTAAAGACGCCGTAGCAGAGCTCGAATCACTCTCCACGATACTTTCGGAGGCGGGATACGCAGATCGGGTCAGACTCGATTTTTCCGTCGTCCACGACAGAACGTATTACAACGGTATCGTGATGCGAGGATTTATCGAAGGAATTCCCGAGCGCGTGCTTTCGGGCGGACGCTATGATCTGCTTCTCAATAGGATGGGCAAACGGGGAGGCGGTATCGGATTTTCCGTCTATGCGGATACGCTTGACCGACTCGTGCCGAAAAAACGCAGGCGCGTAACGGACGTTCTTGTTCTCGTGAACAACGACGATTATGCGGCAACGCTCCTCTCAGAAGCGGAAAAGCTTCGCAAAACGGGACTCGTCGTTGCAGTTGCGGAAAGCGCCGAGGGAATCGAATACGAACGCCTGATGCGTCTCGTAAACGGCAAGCTCACGGAGGTGACGGAATGATAAACTGTGCATTACCAAAGGGAAGACTCGGAGAAAAGGTGCTTGAAGTGCTCGAAAATGCGGGATATGACTGCCCCGAGATCCACGAGGACGGAACGCGCAAGCTCGTCTTTGAAAACAAGGATGCGGGCATCCGCTATTTCTGGGTAAAGCCCTCCGACGTCGCCGTTTACGTTGAGAGAGGCGCTGCCGATGTCGGAATCGTCGGACGTGATATTCTCGTTGAAACCTCGCCTGACGTTTATGAGCTTGCGGATCTCGGTATCGGAAAATGCCGTATGTGCGTCGCCGCACCGCGCGGCTTCGTCGATGACAGAGACAAAACTCTTGTCGTTGCGACGAAATTTCCGGAAACGGCAAAGATGCATTACGCAAAAAAGAGCCGCGATATTGATATAGTCAAGCTCAACGGATCCATAGAGCTGTCCGCCGTGATAGGACTTGCCGATGTTATCGTCGATATAGTGGAAACGGGAAAAACGCTCTACGCAAACGATCTTGATGTCATAGAAACGGTCTTTGACATCAGCGCGCGTCTGATAACAAATAAATCGGCACTCAAATTCAAAAAGGAACAGATAGATCCGATAGCGGATGCTGTTCGAACAGTGCAGTCCTATCGATAAGACGTAGGATTGCAATAATTATTTGTGCCGCCGACGGCGGCGAAATGGAGATTAGTATGAAAATACTCAGATATTCACCCTACCGAAAAGATGAGATCCTCTCGCGCGTGCTCCCGACGGCTAACGTGACGGATCCCGTCCGTGCCATCATTGAAGATGTCCGCTCGCGCGGCGACGAGGCACTTTTTGATTATACCGAACGCTTTGACAAGGTGAAGCTTGATTCTCTCAAAGTCAGCCCTGAGGAGATCGAACGTGCATACGGGGAGGTAAGCCCCGAGCTTATACGCATTATCAAGCAGTCTGCGGCGAATATCGAGGAGTTTCACAAGCATCAGATCCGTTCATCGTTTATGATGACGAGAAACGGCGTTGTCGCAGGACAGCGGGTTCTGCCTCTTGATAAAGTGGGTATATACGTCCCCGGCGGAACAGCCGCATATCCGTCAACGGTGCTGATGAACGCGATCCCGGCGAAGCTAGCGGGATGCGGACGTATCGTAATGGTGACGCCGCCTTCGCGTGACGGTAAGATCGCGCCTGCGATTCTCGCCGCGGCATCGATCGCGGGCGTAGATGAGATCTATAAGCTCGGCGGGGCGCAGGCCGTTGCCGCGCTCGCATACGGTACCGAAACAGTGCCGCGAGTCGATAAGATCGTCGGTCCCGGTAACGCGTATGTCGCAGAGGCAAAACGCCTCGTTTACGGTCAGGTCGCAATCGATATGATCGCGGGACCGAGCGAGATCCTCGTCATCGCAGACGAAACGGCGGATCCTGAGTTTGTTGCCGCGGATCTGCTCTCGCAGGCAGAGCATGACGTCAATGCATCCGCTGTCCTTATCACAGACAGCGAACGGCTTGCAAGCGCTGTGTCCGCAGAGGTGGAAAGACAGCTTCCGCTTCTCGAAAGAGAAGCGATCGCATCGCGCTCGATCGAGGCGAACGGCAAGATCATCGTCACCTCTTCGATCGCGGATGCGGTCAACGTATCAAACGAGCTTGCGCCTGAGCATCTTGAGCTTGCGGTTGCAAACCCCTTTGATCTGCTTGATTCCGTTCGTCACGCCGGAAGCGTATTTCTCGGGAAATACTGTCCCGAAGCCGCAGGCGACTATTACGCAGGCGCCAATCATACTCTGCCGACGGGCGGCACGGCAAGATTTTCATCTCCGCTTTCGGTCGATGATTTCGTGAAAAAGATTCAGTATACGTATTACACCGAGGATGCATTCGGCGCTGTTGCGGAGGATATCGCCGCATTTGCCGCGGCTGAAGGACTCACGGCACACAAAAACAGTGCGCTCGTCCGCATCGGAAAGGGAAATAAATGACAAGTCCCTATCTTTCAAAAAAATATTCAAGCCTTAAAGCCTACGTCCCCGGCGAACAGCCGAAGGATAAACGCTATATAAAGCTCAATACGAACGAAAGTCCGTATCCTCCATCGGAGGGCGTCAGGGAAGTGCTGAACGCACAAAATGCGGCGAGACTTCCGCTTTATCCCGATCCCGAGGCAACGGCACTGAGAAGCGCACTTGCCGAAAGCTTCGGCGTCGGCATCGAAAACGTCGCTGTCTCAAACGGATCGGACGACGTGCTCAATTTCGTGTTTATGGCGTACGGAGCCGACCGAAAAGCCGTTTTTCCGGATCTGACATACGGGTTTTACAGCGTTTTCTGTGAGCTTCACGGCATAGATTACGAAAAAATACCGCTTAAAGACGATTTCACCGTCGATCCCGATGAATATATCGGCGGCAAAAGGCTCGTCGTGATCGCAAATCCGAACGCGCCGACGGGGCTCGCGCTCCCGAAAAGCGAGATCGAGCGGATCGTCACGGGAAGCCCCGACAGCGTCGTCCTCATAGACGAAGCCTACGTTGATTTCGGCGGCGAAAGCGCAGTTCCGCTTACGAAAAAGTATAAGAATCTCATCGTTGTCGGTACGTTTTCCAAGTCCCGCTCGCTCGCGGGTGCAAGACTCGGCTACGCCGTCGCAGACGAGAGCTTGATCGCGGATCTGACACTGCTCAAATATTCGACAAATCCGTATGACATCGATTACATAACGCAGCTTGTCGGCGCTGCCGCAGTTGCGGATGCGACGTATTACAAAGAAAACTGCAGGCGTATCATTGAAACGCGCACGGCGTTTACCGAAGCGCTCGAGGCGCTCGGCTTTGAGGTCCTGCCGTCCAAAACAAATTTCGTCCTTGCAAAGCATCCGACGGTCGAAGGAAAGCTTATCTTCGATAAGCTCCGCGACGCAGGCATACTCGTCAGACGCTTCGATAACGAAAGGATCAAGGATTATAACCGCATAACGGTCGGTACGCGGGAGGATATGAAAACTGTCGCAGATGCGATTTCAAAGATCATCTGTGACAGTGCAAAATAAAGGGAGATCATTATGAGACAAGCAGAAATCAAACGCAAAACAAACGAGACCGATATATCGCTGTCCGTCAGCCTCGACGGTACGGGAAAAAGTACCGTTGACTCCGGCAACGGATTTATGGATCATATGCTGACGCTTTTGGCCTCGCACGGCAGATTTGATCTTTCCGTCACGTGTGACGGCGATACAAACGTTGATTTCCATCATTCCGCTGAGGATATAGGTATCTGTCTCGGAAAAGCTTTTGCCGAAGCGATCGGAACAAAACGCGGTATAACCCGCTACGGATCTGTGATCCTGCCGATGGACGAGGCGCTTGTGCTTGCCTCTATTGATTTGTCCGGTCGCGCATATCTCGCTTTTGACGTCGAATTTCCGTCATCGCGCGTCGGTGATTTTGATACGGAGCTCGTGGAAGAATTCTTGCTTGCATTTGTACGTGAAGCGGGAATTACCATGCACGTAAAGCAGCTTGCGGGCAGAAACACACACCACATAGCCGAGGCGATCTTCAAAGCAACGGCACGTGCGCTCCGCGCAGCTGTAAGGATCGATTCCGACCTCGCAGATGAGATCCCGTCGAGCAAAGGAGTTTTAGCGTGACAGTTATAATAAACTACGGTGTCGGAAATTTGTTCTCGCTTGCGTCAAGCCTTTCTGCTATTGGTGAGGACGTTACCGTAACGTCCGATCCGGACGTTATTGCAAACTCTGACCGAATCATTCTGCCCGGTGTTGGCGCCTTTGCGGATGCGGCGGATAAGCTTTTTTCAAGCGGACTTGCGGACGTTATAAAAAAAGAAGCCGCAGGCGGCAAGCCCGTTATGGGCATCTGCCTCGGAATGCAACTTCTCTTTGAGGAAAGCCTTGAAAACGGCCGATACCGCGGTCTCGGTCTTATCGACGGCACGGTTGAGCCTATCGCGGACATGATCCCGAAGGGGCTCAAGATCCCGCATATCGGATGGAACTCGCTCACCGTCAAAAACAGGGAAGCAGAGCATATAAAAAGCGTGAATGACGGCGATTTCGTCTATTTTGTCCATTCGTATTACGCAAAAACAAGCCCCGGAAACGTAGCCGCCGTGACTGAGTACGGCGCCGAAATAACAGCCGCGGTCAAACGCGGCAACGTCTGCGGATGTCAATTTCATCCCGAAAAAAGCGGAGGTGTCGGACTCGGCATCCTCCGAGATTTCTGCAGAATGAAAGGACAGTCATGATAATTTTACCCGCAATTGATCTGATGGATGGATGCGCCGTCCGTCTTTATAAAGGTGATTACGAGCAGAAAACAGTGTACAGCCGTGATCCCGTGTCCGTGATGAGAGATTTTGCCGATGCGGGTGCGGAGTTTGCCCACGTCGTCGATCTTGACGGCGCAAAATCGGGGCAAACGGTGAATTTGCCTGTTATTGAACGCCTCGTCCGCGTCGGCATACCGATCGAGGTCGGAGGCGGCATCCGAACGATGGAGACTGTTGAACGCTATCTTGATGCCGGCGCGGCGCGAGTAATTCTCGGCACAGCCGCCGTCAAGGACAGAGCTCTTCTCACCGCCGCCATTGATAAATGCGGCGACAGGATCGCAGTCGGCGCCGATCTTGCCGACGGATACGTTTCCGTAGCCGGCTGGACGGAGAAAACAAACATCACGGCAGACGACTTCTTTTCCGATATGGAAAGGATAGGTGTGCATACTGTCATCTGTACGGATATCTCTCGCGACGGCGCGATGAAGGGCACAAACCGTGAGCTTTACCGCACGCTTTCGCAAAAATACAGCATCAATATAGTTGCTTCAGGAGGCGTGTCGTCAATGGATGACGTGAACGCCCTCGCATCGCTCGGTATATACGGTGCCATCGTCGGCAAAGCGTATTATACGGGCGCCATTGACCTCAAGAAAGCCGTCGCGGCGGCAAAGAAAACGGAGACGAAATGATAACCAAACGCATCATACCTTGCCTTGACGTAAAAAACGGACGTGTTGTCAAGGGAATGAACTTTGAAGGACTCACGGACGTGAGCGATCCCGTCAGACTCGCAGATTATTACAGCAGATCCGGCGCGGATGAGCTCGTTTTTTACGATATAACAGCAACCTACGAGGGCAGACGCCTGTTCACAGATGTGCTCACAGAGGTTGCAAAACGCATATTTATACCGCTGACCGTGGGAGGCGGCATCTCATCCGTTGACGATTTTGACCGTGTGCTTAAATGCGGAGCGGATAAAGTCAGCGTCAATTCGGGAGCGATACGCGATCCCGACCTCATAAGACGCGCCGCCGAGCTCTACGGCTCGCAGTGCGTTGTGCTGTCGGCGGACATAAAACGGGTCAACGGCGTGTACAGAGTCTTTTCTGCGGGCGGACGCATCAATACGGGAATGGAAGCGATCGAATGGATAAAGCGCGGAGTTAAGCTCGGCGCAGGCGAGATAGTTGTCAATTCCATAGATACGGACGGCGTCAAGTCCGGATTTGATATCGAGCTCACTCGAGCAGTGACGGAAGCAGTGTCAGTGCCCGTCATCGCATCGGGCGGTGCAGGCAGGATGGAACATTTTACGGAGCTTTTCCGCGAGATCCCGAACGTAGACGCAGGGCTCGCCGCGTCTGTCTTCCATTACGGCGAGATCGCGATAGGCGATCTCAAGCGCGAATTGGCTCAAAACGGCATAAACGTGCGAATGAAAAAATAAAACGGAGATACAGCTATGATCGGAATTAACGACCTAAAATTTGACGAGCGCGGTCTTATCCCCGCGGTCATATTCGATGCTGATAAAAGGGAAGTGCTGACCCTTGCATATATGAATGCGGAAAGCCTCGGCATCACACTCGATAAGGGACTCACCTGCTTCTGGAGCCGTTCGAGAGCGGAGCTTTGGCTCAAGGGCGAAACAAGCGGTAACTATCAGCATATCGTGAAAATAATGGCGGATTGCGATAGAGATGCGTTGCTCGTGACTGTCAGGAAGGATGGTCCCGCGTGTCATACGGGTGCTGATTCGTGCTTCTTTGAAACGCTCTGTGACGAGGGCGGAGACTTCACTTACGACGGCTTGATGCAGCTCATCATCGGCAGAAAAACAAGCAAAAAGGACGGCTCGTATACGTCCTATCTCTTCGAAAAGGGAATAGATAAAATTCTCAAAAAAATCGGTGAGGAGTCCACGGAGGTCATTGTCGCGGCAAAGGGGGGCGATAAAGCCGAAACCGTCTATGAGATAGCGGACCTCTGCTATCATGTTATGGTGCTGATGGCGGAAACGGGGATCACGCTTGACGACGTTACACGTGAGCTTGCATCGCGTCACGTCATCGATAAAAAAGTCAAACAGGAAACGATGAAGAGCAATGTATAAGCAAAATCTGCATACACATTCCACGTTCTGCGACGGTAAGGATCGGCTCGAGGAGCTCGTGCTCGAGGCAATAGCTAAGGGCTTTGATTCAATAGGCTTTTCATCGCATAGCTATACGCCGTTTGACGAAAGCTACTGTATGCCGCTTTCAAGCTCTGCGGAATATGCCGCAGAATGTGCGCGTCTGAAGCGAAAATACTGCGATAGGATCGCGGTTTATTGCGGCATTGAACAGGATCTCTACTCGTCCGCGCCACCGTTTGGAACAGATTATATCATCGGCTCAACCCATTACGTCAAAGTCGAAAACGTGTACGTCCCTGTCGATAAAAGCGCGGAAATTGTCAAGGATGCAATTGAAAAATATTTCGGCGGAGATTGTTATGCATTTGCCGAAAGATACTATGCAAACATCGAAAAGCTAAAAAAGGTGACAAATTGCGATATAATAGGGCATTTTGATCTCGTAACGAAGTTCGCAGAACTCCCCGATTGCCCGTTTGATGAGAATCATCCGCGGTACGTCTCCGCGATGGAAAAAGCATTGACGGCGCTTATTTGGGAAAACGTTATTTTCGAGATGAATTCCGGCGCCGTCGCACGCGGATATCGTACGGAACCGTATCCGTCGATGCGCGTGCTGCAACGCATCGCGAGTGCAAAAGGGAAGATCACGATTTCGTCCGATTGCCACGGAAAATCCGCACTCGATTGCGCGTATACGGATATGATCGCCCGTGCCAAATCTGCCGGCTTCAAAGAAATATACGTGCTCAGTGACGGAAAATTTGTCCCGACCGCGCTCTGATCATTCTGAAAACAAAACTATACCACCGAAATCTTGACGGAATAAGAATTCGGTGGTATAATATCATCTGGAGCAGTTGGTAGCGCGCGACATTTGGGAGCGTGAACAAGGTTCGCCCCTCAAAAAAATCAAAAGTACGAAAAAGCCTTTATTTATGCGGGTTTTCGGCACTTTGCAAAATCTCAAAAAAGCGTAAAAAAGGACTTTGACCACAGTTTGTCCCACTTCTACGCAAAAATATAAAAATTCAATACAAAATCGGGGTGTGGCTCAGCTGGTAGAGCGGGTGGTTTGGGAGCTAAGTATATCGCAAGACCCCAATCCTCAAAAACCCGCATAAACACTGGACTTTTCGCACTTTATACATCCTAAAAGTATCGTTTGACCACAATTTTGACCAGTTCTGTAAACCCTCATATTTTGACCACAATTTTATACCTCGGGGTGTAGCGCAGTTGGTAGCGCGCTTGCTTTGGGAGCAAGATGCCGCAGGTTCGAATCCTGTCACTCCGACCAAAAATCGACCGATTTTGAGGCTAAAAACCTTGAAAATCGGTCGTTTTTTCGTTACTGTGCACAAATTTTGATTTTTGCCCTGATTTTGACCACAATTTTGACCAGTGCATTTTTGGGCAAAAAATCGCCTCAAAACCGCCCAAAAGGAGCAAGATGCCGCAGGTTCGAACTCACACAAATCCGAGCACAAAAATGCCTCAAAAAGCACAGGTTCAAATAGAGGATCGAGTAAAATCTGCTTATTATTCACCCCAAAAAAGCAATACCGGACGACTTATCATAGCCATCCGGTATTTTTTAATCCTGTAGCATACTCAGATACTGATCCAATCTCGCATTCACATATCCCGCGAACAGCTTTTCCATAGGTGCGAGGTTTCCCTTGACGTAATAAGCATCAAAGGCATCGTAATAGGCCTTGCGATCGGTGAACTTGATGTCGATAGGTGGATAACCCGCCTTCATCAATTCCAGATTGACCAAGAGTCGTCCGGTTCTGCCATTGCCATCGATAAAGGGGTGAATCCCCTCAAACTCAATGTGGAACCGAGCCAGCTTGGTTACGATATGCTCTGTGCTCTCTGCATAGTGAATCATCAGTTGCTCCATACTGGGCTGTATCATATAAGGCTGCACCGGTTCGTGTTGCGCACCCATAATACGAACGGGCACGCGGCGATAAACACCGCGATCCTCCCGCTGATCCGCTAACACAAGGAAATGGATTTGCTGTACTACTCGCTCCGACAAAGGTGCTTTCTCCTGCACAAGCTCACGCACAAAGTCAAAGGCTTCTTTGTGTCCGACCACCTCCATGTGCTCCTTCAG
>JAZNXW010000006.1:0-54976 GCA_045594085.1 Eubacteriales bacterium
GAGAACGAACATTCTGTTGTATCCGGCCTGATAGAGCGTATTGTTGGTGATTTCGAGAGCCTGGTTCTTGGGGCTGTTGATATAAATATCAATAAGCAGACCCATAAGGATTTCGGGAGCTTTCTCAACAAAGCCCGAAAGGAGGTTAGCCTGGGTAATCAGTCGTGTTCTGTCAACAATATTGGGTGTAATTGTTGAAGTCATGCCCTGGCGGACAATGGAGATAAGTGAGCTTGCCAGATTTGAGAAAATCTGCAAAACAAGATATACGGCAAATCTTGGAATATTTGAACCGATACCTTGTGTGCCCATAAATATAGGCAATGCCCAGTAAAGAACCGTGAGGAATACACCGGGGATAGCATAAATTACAAGCCACGGCTTGAATTTACCCCAACGGGTACGGGTTTTATCGACAATTGCTGCAAGGAACATATCATTGATAATATCCCATACACCGATTACACCGTTGGTAACCGACTGCAAAACGAGGTCAATTTTAAGAATATTCATCTTAAAAACGTCATCGTATTTGCCGATGTTAAAGCTTTGTGCTATGTCGTCAAGTATGTAAGCGAAGGTTTCCTTCGTGCCGACATAGCGCCTGTTCAGACTTTTCTTAGCTTCATTGGTGGTTGAAACTGCTGCGTTTTCAGCTGACATCTGCGCCACTCCTTTACACATAATATTTAGATAATACCACAATATGTTGTTTTTGGCAAGTAAAATTTATTAAATGTCGAAGTTTTAAGTATATTTAATGCCAAGCAGCATCGCCAAGCATAAGCTTTAATTCAAAATCGGAAATATTTGTGTCCTTTCCGATTACTACACATTCAATTCCTGCCATTCTTGCAAAATCAATAATATGCTCTTTTGTGAGAGTGTAGCTTAATACGGAGTGGTGAGCACCGCCGGCGAGAAGCCAAGCTTTTACGCCGTTTTTAAAATCGGGATAAGGCTTCCACATTGCGCTGGCAACAGGGAGCTTGGGCATTGGCTCGGGAGTTGATATGCACTCAACCTCTGCACAGATAAGCCTGAGCCTGTTGCCAAGGTCAACAAGAGAAACACATATTGCTTCACCGGCTTTTGAGTTGAAAATCAGTCTTGCGGGAGGCTCTCTGTCGCCAATACCAAGGGGCTGGACATCGAGCTTGATTTCACCATCGGCAATTGTGGGGCAGACCTCAAGCATATGAGCACCGAGAATTGCTTCCTCACCCTTGACAAGATTATATGTATAGTCTTCCATAAAGGCCGTGGAATCGTTTTCGCTCATAATTTTCATCGCACGGGTGAGTGCGGCTGTTTTCCAGTCACCCTCAGCGCCAAATCCGTAGCCCTTTGCCATAAGGCGCTGTGCACTTAAACCGGGCAGCTGCTTAAGACCGTGAAGATCCTGGAAGTTTGTAGTAAATGCCGTGCTTTCGGTTATGTTGAGGAAGCGTTCAAGCGCAATTTCGTATTTTGCCTGTTCTTTAATTGCTGCAATATCATCAGTAACAACGGTGTAGCTGTTCTTGTATTCCTCAATAAGAGCATCTGCTTCTTCGTCTGTGACTTGGTTGATTTCTTCAACAAGGTCGCCTATGCCGTAATAATCAACACTCCAGCCGAGCTTTGCCTGGGTCGTAACCTTGTTACCCTCAGTAACGGCAACGTCACGCATATTGTCGCCAACGCGGAGGATACGGAGGTAACGGGACTCGAGAACGCCGATAGCGGTTCTCATCCAGTCTGCGATTCTTTCCTGGATAGCGGGGTTAGACCAGTGACCGGAGATAACCTTGCGCGGAACGTCCATTCTGGTGAGGATGTGAGAGAACTCACGGTCGCCGTGTGCGGACTGGTTCTGGTTCATGAAGTCCATATCGATGGTGTCGAACGGAATGTCACGGTTGAACTGGGTGTGGAGGTGGCAAAGAGGCTTTCTGTACTCATTGAAGCCGCGGATCCACATCTTTGCGGGAGAGAACGTGTGCATCCAAACGATGCAACCTGCTACGTCTGCGGAAGCGTTTGCGGCAGCAAGAGTTTCGCGGATGGAAACGCTGTCGATGAGAGTGGGCTTCCAAACGATGGGGTACTGGAACTTACCGGATGCATTGAGAGCCTCAACGATCTTCTGAGACTGATTTGCTACGATGCGAAGGCATTCGTCGCCGTAGAGGTCCTGGGATCCCGTAAGGAACCAAAATTCATAGTTCTTAGTCTTGATCATAATATCCTCCAAGATATTTAAATAAATTTTTGTCAGACTTTATTAATATTCATCAGTACGATTCGCGCGCACGGCGCTCCTCGATCTGACGTGCCACCATCATATCCTTGACCTTCATCAAGCGCGTTGTATTACCGCGTTCGTTTTCGTCAAGCTTCATTGAGATGGACTTGATCGTTTCCTCGAAGCCGGGGATCATAATATTTTCAAGTGCGTTAACGCGTCTGCGAGTCTTTTCGATCTCATCTGCGAGAAGCTCCGCGGACTTTTCAAGTTCTGCGAGCTTGACGAGGTCCGCCGTCATTCCCGAAAGCTCCTCAACGGCGGCATCGAGCTCGCCGGATGTGAATGCGTAGCCGTAGCTGCAGCCGTCCGTTCGGGTCGATTCGTCGTAATTGAAGCGTGGGACGATGACGCTCATCAGATTATCATCGCTGACGGTGAGACTTCCCTCCGATTTCGGAAGGAGCAGAGACTCAGAGAGTATCTGCGGGCTCATAGTAGCCGCGGCAATCGCGAAGCTGCCTTTGACGGACGCATACCTCTTTTCAAGCGATGCACGAAGCTCCTTTTCCTCGCGGACTATGTCAAGGAAGCGCTTCATCAGCTCGTCGCGTTTATCCTTCAAGAGCTTATGACCGCGTCTTGCCGTTGTCAGTCGCACCTTGAGCTTTTTCAGCTCCATTCGTGTCGGATTAACATTGATTGCGGGCATATCCGTTACCTTCCGCTCACTTGGTCATATCCCAATACTTATCGAGGATGGCAGGCTTGATACGCTTCATCTCGCTCTTCGGGAGTATATGGAGCAGCTTCCAACCGATATCGAGAGTTTCTTCGATGGTTCTGTCCTCGTAGAAGCCCTGGTTGATGTACTGCGCCTCGAACTCGTCCGAGAATTTAGCGTAAAGACGCTCGATGGGCGTGAGTGCGGCTTCACCGAGTACGACCATAAGCTCCTTCGCCTCTTTGCCTCTCGCATATGCGGCGAAAAGCTGGTTCATCGTACCGGAATGATCCTCTCGTGTACGTCCTGCGCCGATACCCTTATCCTTGAGACGGGAAAGCGACGGAAGAACGTCAACGGGCGGAAGATAACCCTTGCGGTAGATCTCACGGGAAAGAATGATCTGCCCCTCGGTGATGTACCCCGTAAGGTCGGGGATAGGATGTGTCTTATCGTCTTCGGGCATCGTGAGTATCGGGATCATCGTGATACTGCCGTTGCTTCCCTCTCGTCTTCCCGCGCGCTCGTACATAGTAGCAAGGTCGGTATAGAGATATCCGGGATAGCCGCGACGTCCGGGAACCTCCTTGCGCGCCGCAGATACCTCGCGGAGCGCTTCGGCATAGTTGGTGATATCCGTCATAATGACGAGGACGTGCATATCGCAGTCGAACGCAAGGTACTCAGCGGCGGTAAGCGCCATACGGGGAGTAGAAATACGTTCGATAGCGGGGTCGGATGCAAGATTGATGAAAAGAACGGTTCTGTCGATCGCGCCCGTCTTCTTGAAATCGGAGATGAAGAAGTCCGCTTCTTCAAATGTGATACCTACAGCGGCGAAAACGACCGCGAACTTTTCATCTGTGCCGCGAACCTTAGCCTGTCTTGCAATCTGTGCGGCGAGGTTTGCGTGAGGCAGACCGGATCCCGAGAAGATCGGGAGCTTCTGACCTCTTACGAGGGTATTGAGTCCGTCGATAGTGGAAACACCCGTCTGAATGAACTCGGAGGGGTATTTTCTCGCGGCGGGATTCATAGGAGTGCCGTTGATATCGCGGACAGCCTCGGGAATGAGCTTTGCTTCACCGTCAATGGGCTCGCCCATACCGTTGAAGACACGTCCGAGCATTTCCTTTGAAACGGGGAGCTGAACGCCGTGACCTGTAAATCTGACCTTTGAATACTCAAGGTTGAGCCCCGCAGACGCTTCGAAAAGCTGAACGAGCACGTCGGAGCCGTTTACTTCAAGGACGCGGCAACGTCTTGTTTCGCCGGACGGAAGAATGATCTCACCGAGCTCATCATACTTAACGCCGTCAACGTCACGCACGAGCATCAGAGGGCCGGCGACTTCTTCGATTGTTCTGTATTCTCGCTTCATACCGCCTCACCTCCGAGAGCCGAAAGCTCTTCGTCAATTTCATGTTTAATCTTGTTGAATTCCGTTTTATATTCCGTGACAGGAGTAGACTTTGCACGTCCGATTCTTTCACGTACCTCAAGCGTCGAGATCTTATCGATATCGGCACCGCCCTCTATCGCGCGCTTTGCCGCGTCACGGAAATAGAGGATGAGCGAGAGCAGATCGTGCTGCTTTTCGGGCGGGCAGTAGGAATCGTCCTCGGACATAGCGTCCTGCTGGAGGAAGTCCTCGCGGATGGACTGTGCTACCTCAAGTGTAAGTCTGTCGCTCGCAGAAAGTGCGTCTATACCAACGAGCTTAACGATCTCATCAAGCTCGGCTTCGCTCGAAAGTATACGCATTGCCTCGGTGATCTGCGTCATCCAATCGGACGCGATATTCTTTTCGTACCAAGGAGCGAGTCTGTCTTTATAAAGTGAATAGGAATTGAGCCAGTTGATCGCCGGGAAGTGACGTCTGTACGCAAGTGAGGAATCAAGTCCCCAGAACACCTTAACGATACGGAGCGTCGCCTGAGAAACAGGCTCTGAGATATCACCGCCGGGAGGCGACACGGCGCCGATTGCGGTGAGTGCGCCGATTCTGCCGTCCTTACCGTTACACTTGACCATACCCGCACGCTCGTAGAACTGAGCAAGACGCGACGTAAGGTAAGCAGGATAGCCTTCCTCGCCGGGCATTTCCTCAAGACGTCCGGACATTTCGCGGAGCGCCTCCGCCCAACGGGACGTGGAGTCTGCGATAACAGCAACGGAGCATCCCATATCGCGGAAATATTCGGCGATGGTGATTCCCGTATAAACAGACGCTTCGCGCGCCGCAACGGGCATATCGGATGTATTTGCAATGAGAACGGTGCGCTTCATGAGCGAGGAGCCCGTTTTCGGGTCTGCGATCTCGGGGAATTCCAAAAGAACGTCCGTCATTTCGTTTCCGCGCTCGCCGCATCCGATATAGATAACGAAATCCGCGTCGGACCACTTTGCAAGCTGGTGCTGAACGACAGTCTTACCGGAGCCGAACGGACCGGGAATGCAGGCTGTGCCGCCCTTTGCCACGGGGAACATAGAGTCAACGTTACGCTGACCGGTGATAAGCGGCTCATTGGGAGGAAGCTTTTCCTTATACGGACGCGCACGTCTTACAGGCCACTTCTGCATCATTGTTATGGGCTCAAGCTTATCCTCGGATACGCGGAGCTTACCGATCGCATCGGTAACTGTATAATAACCGGAGAGAAGCTCCTCGATGACGCCGGACGTGCCGGGAGGCGCCATGATCTTATGCTTTACGACCTCGTTTTCGAGGACGACACCGTAGATATCGCCGCCCGTGATCGTATCGCCGCGCTTCGCGGTCGCTTCGAAATACCACTTCTTTTCGCGGTCAAGTGCGGGAACATTGACACCGCGCGTGATATTAGGTCCGACGGCATTTTTGATCGCCACGAGAGGACGCTGGATACCGTCGTATATATTTTCCATAAGTCCCGGACCGAGCTCTACGGAAAGCGGAGCTCCCGTGGAGACGACCTTATCACCTCTGCCGAGGCCTGCGGTCTCTTCATAAACCTGAATGGATGCTCTGTCGCCGTGCATTTCGATGATCTCACCGATGAGGTTATCCTCACCGACTCTGACAACGTCGAACATATTGGCCTCGCGCATTCCTTCCGCAATAACAAGCGGACCCGAAACCTTGATTATCCTTCCTTCTGTCACTTTTGTAACCATACCTTTCTTAACGGAGCGCAAATGACGGCTCTCCGTTAGAGAATCTAATTTACTTTACTGTACCTATGTGTTCTTACGTCAGTCACGGAACAGGATGTCCGCACCGACGGCAGTTTCGACATGCTCCTTGATAATGCGCATACCGTAATTCATTTCTCCGTCGGCAGAAGCCTCGGGGAACACAGTGATCGCAGGGAGCTTTCGTTTGGAATAGCGCTTGATCTCGGCATCTATCTGCTCTGCGTAATTTTGCATAATAAAAATTATAGCATAGCTGTCGCCCGAATCTGAATCGCTCTCTTTGACGAGTGATGAAAGCACAGATGCCGCTTCTTCCGCAGACTCTACCTCGTGCACGGAATATCCGAGTGCGATGAAGCCCGCGACGTCGGCTCTGCTACCGATTATACCTATCTTATACATAGAAAAGACGCATCCTTTCTCCGATAGCCTCGGCGGAAAGTCCCGCACGCTTACCCGCAAGGATTATGCGCGCGTTTTTGGAATTATACTCGGCGGAAACGAGATACGCAAACGGGATCTCGCATCCGAACGGGACCTTTTTTGCCGCATAAACGGCGGAAAGGTACGCATTGTCAAGCGCACGCTCAAGCTCTCCGAGCGATTTCTGCGGATCGAGCACCACGCCAAGCTCCGGACGGTACTTAACGGCAACGTCTGTGACAGACTCTCCGTCTGCCACAGCAGAGACGAGCGCCTTTGCAGGGACGGCACCGCCGTCCGCAAGCGCGCGCTCAAGCGTGCCTACCGCTGTCTGACCGTTCATTTTTGAAACGCGCAGTGCGGTAAGAATATTCGCCGCATCAACCTTGAGTGTGATCGCATCAAGGATGAATTTACTGCCCGTATCGCGAGCTCCGTCGAGCATAGCCTCAAGGCACGCTCTGTCCACGGGAAGATCGATCGACTGAGGATCGCCCGTTTTTGCGTATGCTTCAGCGGCTATACGTGCAGCTTCGGCAAGACGTACGGGTAATTTTTCATACTCGCCGGACGCCGCCATAGCAGCGTATTCATTTTCGGGAAGCGTACCGCAAGCGAACATAAGTCCGTCCGTACCGATCCCCTTTGCCGCGCATTTGATTGCGGTCTTTACGTTATTTGCATCATAAGGGTAGCGCATAAAGGTGAACATACCTTCAACGGACACAACGTCATCGACAGACGCATACGCGTCGTTCACTATCTCGTCGCAGAGCGCGTTTTCCGTCACACCGGTTTTACGGTAGACCTCAAACAGCATAGCAGACGCAGAAGCGGCATCCTCCGCCTCGAGCATTCTTGTCAAAAGCTCACGGCAGACGCCCTTTTCCTCGACGGATCGCAGGTATGCGGAGGCGTAAAGATACTCCGTATCCTTAGCCCTCTTTTTCGCAATTGCGCTTTTTTTGATATTATTTATGTTGATCATGCTTCGGGATAAAGTGTTTTGTATATCACGGGGTCAAGCTTTTCGCGAAGGTCGCCTATGAGAAGCGCAAAGGAGCAATTTTCTTCGATCTGACCGGATCTGACGATAACACCGCCGTCGATCTTCGCCGTATCCTCGGAGAGGCACACACGGCGCAGGACTTCTGAGCCGAGGTCCTTTTTGTAGTTATTCTTGATCGAGAAAACGCAATATTCGCCAATCGCGGCTCTGTCTGTCTCATTGAAAACGAGCTCAAACGGAGCTGAATTGACGCTTTCGCCGTACATAGCTTCTTTGGACGCCGCGGCGGACAGATGATTCTTGATCGCGCCGACAGCAAACGAAATAACGAGATCCGCGTACTTTTCACGGGGGAGCGAATAGATGAAATCGAGTGCGTTTTTGTACGCCTTATCGACATTGTTGCTTCTCGCGCCCGAAATGACGTTGCGTCTCATCATAGCAGAGGACGATCTTGCTCTTGTGATGATCGCTTCCGCTTCTTTTTGGAGAGCCTCGTCGATCTCAACGGCAGCTTCTGCCGCAAGAGCGTCATATTCCGCCTTCACACGATCAGCTTCATCCTTCGCCGAGGAGAGGATCGCTTCGCATTCCTTGCGGGATTCGTCCTCGATCTTGGCGATTATATTCTGAAGTCCGTTCATTATCGTTCGTGTGAATTAAGCAAAGATGATCGGGATGAGCGAGATGAGAAGCGCGAAGATAGCGTAAGTCTCAACGAGCGCGGCGGATGTGATAGCCTTACCTACTTCACCGGGACGCTTGGAAAGGAGATTGATACCTGCAACAGCAACTCTTGCCTGCTTGATAGCGGAGTAGTAACCTACGACAGCGATAGGAAGGCAAGCGAAGAGGAAGTATGCACCTTCTGCGGTTGTGAGAGCGGAAAGCTCACCGAGAACGCCGATCTTGAAGAAAACGAGGAACGCGGTTACGAGGCCGTAAATGCCCTGTGTACCCGGAAGAGCCTGGAGCAGAAGCGCTTTACCGAATTTGGAGGGGTCTTCTACGAGGAGGCCTGCGGACGCTTCACTTACCATACCAACGCCCTTGGCGCTTCCCATACCGGGAAGAATGGAAGCAAGTGCGGCACCGATAACTGCAAGAGTTACGCCGTTGATGTTTGCGAAGTATTCTGCGAAAGTTCCGAAGTTCATATTTTTGATCTCCTTAAGAATTTAATAATTATATTTTTTCTTTATAAACGTGATATTTTGCCATAGGCTCGAGCGGAACGAAGGCACGACCGCCGTCTTCATAGAATTTACCGAAGAATTCGATATACTGAAGTCGGCTAGTATGCACAAACGATCCGAGCACGTTTATGGCAATATTGAGAAGATGACCGACGAGCACGGCAACGACGAATATCACGATTCCGCCGAACGAAAGTCCCCCCATCGTACCGATGAGGTTAAACACGCTCGCGATAACCGCGGATGCAAGTCCGAGGGAGAGGATTCTCGAATAGGACAGCAGATCGGACACGTACGAAATCGTATCGTAGAGCGCCATCAGTCCCTTGAGCACCTTCATTACGGGATTCTTTTCGGCACGTCCCTGCGTACAGATGAGCGTTCCGTAACCGAGGATGACCAGCACGAGACCGACGGTGGACATTACGTTTCCGAGTACAATGCCGACGATCGCAACTCCTGCGCCGAGGAAAACTAGTATCCACGATCCTGCATCGAAGATCGCATCAAGCGGCTTGCCTGAACGCCATAAAATGTAAAATTTCACCGCAAGTGCACCGACAAGATGCACAGCGCCGATGGCAAGCGAGACAACGAGGAACGTCATCGGATCGTTGATCGGATTGAACCACAGTGAAAGATCCGCTTCCTCTGCGGCGCCGAACATATTGACCGCCATCTTTGTGGGAAGGTCTCCGAAATATCCTCCGAACAAGACGCCCGTTATCATACAGGCAACACCGCAATATGCGAACATCTGAAGGAATTTCTTAAGACTTCCTCTCGGCTTCATCAGTTTGAGCCCGAGCAGACATCCGACAAGCAGTATGAGTCCGTAGCCGACGTCAGCAAACATCAGCGCGAAAATGATGAGATAGAAGATGCTCATCACCATAGTCGGGTCATACGAGCCGTATTTCGGAAGCGAATAAAGTCCAACAACAGGCTCGAAGGATTCAGCGAATTTGTTATTTTTGAGAAGTACGGGAACATCCTCGTCCTCAGTGGGATCACGCAGCTCATATGCCGCGCCTATGGCTTCAAGCTCCGAGACGACCTCATCGACCGACTTTTCGGGTACCCATCCGGTGAGTATCGAAGTATATTCCGTATTAAACATTCGTTTTTTGGCATCTACAAAGCTTTGATGTGTGCTTTCGACGTCATAATACATCTGCAGGCGCGAGATGCGCGGCGCGAGAGCATCTGCTTGTCTATACAGCTCGGCTGTTTTTTCGTCGAGCTCCATAAGCTTTTCCTCAAGCGCACGTCCCGCCGTTTCGGGCGTGACCTTATATCTCGCAACGGGAGATTTAACAAATCCCGCCGCGGAAAGCATCCTTGCAAGATTTTGCGAATCACTTTTGTGAACGGCGAAGCTCACGTACGAAACTCCGTCGATCTGATTTTTATAAAGCAGCACGGCGGCGAGCTTTTCCTCAATCTCCTCGATCAACGCCTCTGCATTGACTCCGGAGGGAAGGCTGCCCGAATATATATCCGTCTTTGCCGTGCCCGTAAATGCGGTCGGGATATCAAATCCGCGCCACGGATGAAGCGCTTCAAGCTCAGTTGCAAGCAGTGCTCTATCCGATCCGACCGATTCAAGCTCACTCGAGATCTCCGAGACGGAGTGCATAATAGATTCCGCTTCCGCGATCAGTTCCGCATCCGTTTCTCCGCGGGGCAGCTCGGGTTTTGCCGAGAGCAGACCGCGTTTTTCGACGGTACCGCGCCCCGAAAGCAGATTTATCGCACGGGCACATTCATCGATGTTTTCGCGTATGCAGTCAGTTTCGTCTGACACATCGTTGCGGCATGAAACTTCCCCGTCAATTCCGGGAGTCACGTCCACGTCAACGCACGAAAGCCAAACGAGCCGCTTAGCGAGATCATCGCATCCGTTTCGGTCGATAACGGCGGTGAGCCGTTTCATCTTACTTACCGACATGTTTGATCAATTCTCCGATTATTATTTCAACAGCCGCATCCATGTGCGTCATAGCTGCGTCTGTCTCTTTTGCGGCGTCAGCATCCGCCTCGGCTTTATTCTTTTCGATAAGAGCCTCAGACTGACTTTCGATCATGGAAAGCTTGTCCTCCATATCCTTTTTGGCCGCCGCGACGGTCGATTCATATTCAGCCTTAGCCGCGTCCTTGGAGCTTGCCGCGTAGGCTTTTGCCTTTTCGGCCGCATCGGCTTTATTCTTAGCCGCTACGGATTCCGCTGTTCTGATAGCGTCAATGATTTCCTTTGACAACGTGTCCCACCCCCGTTTGAAATTTCTTATATTTTGGGCATTGTAGCACCTTATCATACTTCATACAGTATACCATACCGAATGCTATAAATCAAGTATTTTATGATTAAATATTGGAAGCCGTCTTCTGCTTTTCTGCAATCGTCTTTTTTCTTGTGCCGCGATATACAACCCCGTCTCCGACTTTTGAAAAAACGTGAATTATCCTTGATTTATATAGATTTTTTGTGCCGATATCACACGACACAGCCTCGATCAGATACGTCTTTTTCAGTTTGATCCGCCGCAAAGCGACAGATATCGTCACGGGACGCGGAAGTTTTTTTCTTCGCGATAAATTATTTGCCGCAACATTATCGGCAATTGACGAAAATCCGCTTCGAAAGTACTCAAAAAGCCTGATTTCATACGATCTGACAAAATCCCACCCCGCAACCGACTCGTCAACGGAAAGGATCGCTCTCGCTGTCGGATTTCCCGAAGCGTCAAAGTGCATCTCGCTCGTTTTCATCATTTATAATAATCTCCGTTCCGCCGCCCTCGGCGGCACAATAAATGTCAAAATCCTCGACACCGTACTTCAGATTTTAAGCGTTAAACAAGGGGATCGGCACAAAAGCTTGCCCCCACGCTATCCGCCGTTCGTGCTCGATCGCACTTATAAATATATTCACCGTTCGGACAATAATTCACCGAATGAACATTTTTACTTGTAAACCGATCGGGCTTATGATATAATTTTGTTTGACCAAATCTTCTCAAAGGCACATCCTCAAAACGGATGCCGGAAAGGAATTTTTATGTTCATCAATGAAATGAAGCTTCACCCCGCACCGTACGATCTCATTCGTGACGGATCAAAGACAGTCGAGATCAGACTCTTTGATGAAAAGCGAGCATCCCTTCGCGAAGGAGATCTCATCCTTTTCAAAAAGCAGCCATACCTTGCCGAAATGCTTTACCGCAAGATCGCATCCGTCAAGCGCTTCGGTGACATAAAAGCCCTTTTCGAAGCATATGGCGCCATTCCCGTCGGATGCAAGGAAGACGACACAGCGGAGTCACTCGAATCCGGAATGAAAAAATATTATTCCGAGGACGAGATCGCAAAATACGGATGGTGCGCGATCGAGCTTCTGCCCTTCGACAGCGCCGAGCTTGACATCAATCCGATCTCTGCACGCCGCATCAACGACCGCGACATCGAGATATATTTCGACGGCGACTTCGAATTCGGTCGCGCGCCTAAAACGGAGGAATTCACGGTCACAAAAAACGGTGAGTCCGTCATTCTTGAGGAGCGCTACGGACGTCACGGCAACGTACACTTCTGCCGTATGACCACGCTACGTCTTCGTGAGCGTATCGACGAGGACACCTCGGATGAGATCGCCGTCACATATAAAAATGTAACACTCCCCTGCCCGTTTGAGGATTATTACAAATACAGAGTTATGACAAAAGCGGGTGTCCCGGTCAAGGGCAGCGCCAAGCTGATCTGGGGCGAAAAAACAGTCGCACGTGCCGCAGAGATAGTGGACGTTCAGCTCTCCGCTTCCCCCGAGATCGCCGCGCAAATGGCGGCATCGGGCGCATCTCTTTGCATCTTCGGCCCGGGAGAAAACGCTTACCACATTCCCGAACACCGCTCCGGATATCACGTTTCTTCCCTCTACGTCGAGGGCTTCGGCGGAATCACCTGCTCCATCACGGAATCGAACGTATGGCATTGGCACGTCGAAAACGAATCTCGTCCCGATCCCGCATACACGACGCATTACAGAAACGAAAACATCCTCATCCACGAGTTCGGTCACGGTGTCAAGATCGCAGGAATTGACAGGATGGAGGATCGCTCGCTCTATACAGAGTTCCAGATGCTGTACCGTCATGCAAAGTCCGCAGGTCTGTGGCCGAATACATACGCGATCTCCAATTCGGATGAATATTTCGCAACGCTTTCCGCGATCTGGTTCAACGTAATGAACGAGTGCCACGCAGATGACGGTTGGGACGGCACTCGCGGTCCGATCAACACACGTCGTGAGCTCTATAACTACGATATCGACGCATACAAATTCTTCTCAAAGATATATCCTCACCGCGATCTTGATGGCGCTTGGACTCCCGTCCCCAATTATCACAAGGTAACGGGACTCAAGGACGATCCCGAAGAAGATTTCACGGGCAAAAACTTCGTCCTCAACTATCCCGAGACTGAATCTGCCTACGCAGGGCTCAAATACGGTGAAAATTACAAGCTTTCGCTGCCGCGTGAGGGACTTATCATCGACACGGGCGCATCAGACGGCTACACGGGCGTTTGGTACGACTATTCCGGCGACGGTCACGACGAAAGCTCTATGACATTCGTATTTGAAGAAGTCTCACCCGTTGTTGAAAAGATGAACGACGAAGAGGACGAATTCGAGCGCATCTATTCCGTCCGCATCAGAAATATTGAAGGCGGATACCTCGCTGTCGAGGGCAACCGCATCTCCGCAATCGGTGACGATGCTGAAAATGCGACGACCTTCACCGTTTCGACGATGGGAACGCATCCGTTCGCGATGATAAAGGTCGGAGAAAAGCGGCTCGTCATCGACGGAAAACCCGACATGGGCACGCCTCTGACACTTACAGATGACGAGAAACGCCGCGGCGGTATGTGGCGTCTCGGTAACTTCGAAGAGCTCGCAAAGCATCTCGTATTCATCCACGACGGCTGCGCCGACGGCAAGAGACGCGGCACCGTCGCCATCAAGAATGACGTGATCGAGCTTACAGCCGCCCCCACACTCGACGGCAAAAATTTCATCGGTTGGGTTGCGTCGCACGGCACACTCACAAATGCGGACTCGACCACCGCAACGCTCACAATGCCCGACAGCGACACCGTTGTTTGGGCGAAGTACGAGTAAAATAAGCAAAATTCAAGCACAAAAGCCTCCCACAGGAGGCTTTTGTGTTTTATTTTCGATCATTACACATAAAAGGCATTGATTCCGAGGCAACATATCGCATAGAACGAATTGGCTAAAAAAAGCACTATGATCGGTGTCCACGCGGTATCCGTTTTCTGATACGACCAGCAGGCGATCAAGTGAACCGGAAGCTGCAGCAGGTAGATAGCAAGCTCTTCATTCCAAGTCCAGAGGTAAAACACCTTCAGCAGATGAATTATCAGCGTCACAACGGCGACAAGCACGTAAGCGAGCACGGGACGTCTTCCGCAGACGGGCGCAAACACGCAAACGTAGAGCAAGCACGTAACCGTAATCGGTGCAAGGAACACATACAATACGGTTCCGCAAACAGGCTTAAGGAAAAGCAAAGCGTCAGGAAAATACAAAAAATGCAATTCGCTTGTCAGAAGCGTACCGTTCGCAATATTAAAAAAGAATTGATTTTGCGTACGCAAACCAACTTCAAACATAATAAATTTTAATAAAACTATGGCAAACGCGGTGAAAACCGCGATCTTCAGGATCTCTTTTGCATTGATCTTCAAGGTCAGAAAGGAATCTCGCAAAAAAGAAAAGAAGACTCCAAATACAAAGACGAAGTTGACAGCGTGATATCCGATCTGCAGCCACGGACCGTACCGGTCGTCGTGTCCGGTAGGCATAATCATCAACGTAATCAAGGCAGGAAACACAAAGAATGCAAACAAATAATATGTGATACCGGCGCCAAGCTTTGAAGATTCGGGCTCTTCGATCATCATCGGGAACCATTTTTCCACAGAATCCACCTCAATTGTTATATAAAATACAATGTTCCTATAACAATTATATCATAAATCGATATGTGACGCAACAAAAAAGGTGCGGAGAACCGCACCTTTTTTCATTTTACCGTTTATATCTTCGTTACCCAGCCGAATTTGTCCTCGACTCTGCCCCACTGGATACCCGTGAGCTCGTCGTAGAGACGCTGAGAGAGCGCGCCGATCTTGCCGTCGTTGATAACGATGGCTCTTTCTTCGTCGATGAGCTCGCCCATAGGAGAGATAACTGCAGCGGTACCCGTGCCGAAGGCTTCGTCAAGCTTGCCTGCAGCGTGAGCCTCGAAGAGCTCGTCAGCCGTGATCTTACGCTCGGTCACGTCTACGCCCCACGAACGGAGGAGCTCAATAACGGACGCGCGCGTAACTCCGGGGAGAATATTGCCTTCATCAAGCGCGGGAGTGACGACCTTACCGTCGATAACGAAAAATACGTTCATCGCGCCGACCTCGTCGATGTACTTATGATGCACACCGTCGAGCCAAAGGACCTGCGCACAGCCATACTTTTCCGCTTTTGCCTGACCGATGAGGGATGCGGCGTAGTTGCCTCCGCATTTTGCTTCGCCCGTACCGCCCTTGACAGCGCGAACGTATTCCTTTTCGATATAGATCTTAACGGGATTAAGTCCGCCTGCGTAGTAGGAGCCTACAGGGGAAAGGATTATCATAAAAATGTAGTTATGCGCGGGATGAACGCCGAGCATTGCATCTGTCGCGATAACGAACGGACGGATATAGAGCGATGTGCCTGCGCTGTGAGGCACCCACTCAGACTCATATTCAACGAGCGTTTTGATCGCCTGAAGCGCATCCTCCGGATCAATTTCGGGAATGCAGAGGCGGCGAGCCGTATTATTCATACGGGCAATGTTTCTTTCGGGGCGGAAAAGCTGAACACTTCCGTCGGCGGTACGGTATGCCTTGAGACCTTCAAACATTTCCTGTGCGTAATGGAACACCATTGCGGAAGGCTCGAGCATGATAGGACCGTAGGGAACGATACGAGCATCGTGCCAGCCCTTTCCCGTTGTATAGTTCATCATAAACATATGATCTGTGAAATATTTACCGAAACCGAGCGTCGAATCGGCGGGCTTATCTTTAAGGGTTTCGGCTCTTGTGATCTTTATGTCGAGCATTTTCGTTTCCTTTCCGTGTGTCGGGATAATAATAACTTATTATACACCCGACATCCGCGAAGTGCAAGTTTTTTAACAATTTTATTCGCTTACGACGTATATATTTTTCCGTTTAGGGGAAAATTCAGTTGAAAATACTTGTGACTTGGAGGTCAAAATGAAATTTTCAATCAAGCTTACGGCATTTTTGCTTGCCGTGATGACGTTAGTTCCCCTCACTGTCGCCGCAGGCGACTCTCAACTCGTGTCCCCCGCGATTTCCGTCATCGCCAAGGACACCTCCTTGCGCGTGACGGGCATGAGCTACGGGAACGCCGTATTCTCGGCGTCAGACTTTGATCTTACGCTCGGCGCGACAGTAGATGAGATCACCATTCTCACGCTTCCCGATCCCGATGAAGGAACTCTCCGACTCGGTGATGCTCCTATCACCGTGAACCAGAAGATCAAACGACGCCACCTGTCATCCCTCGTGTTCCACCCCACAGACTCTGACGGCGCGGAAGCGACGTTTTACTTCACCGCAGACGGCGGCTACACCACGGCTTGCGAAGTCTCCGTGATCGGCACAGTCAATCTCGCTCCCACCGTCAACTCTGAAAGCGTCAGTACTTCGGTACTCAGCGGCATTTCGACGGGAGTTTCCGTTTCGGCAAGCGATCCGGACGGCGATGAGATGACCTGGTTCGTAACTGAATTCCCCAAAAAAGGCACGCTAACGCTTTCCGCATCCGAGGACGGTCTTTTCGTCTACACCCCCGATGAAAACAAACGCGGACGCGACAGTTTTACCGTATACGCACGTGACGAATACGGAAATTGGTCTGAGCCCGTGACCGTTGACATCAAAATCGGTAAAAACAAGACCGGCATCGAATACAGCGATCTCGGCGGGCTCGCCGTTTACAGCGATGCTGTAAAGATGACGGCTGCGGGTGTAATGAACGGCAACACCGCCGACGGCGTGACATATTTCGATCCCGAAAAGGCTGTCACGCGCGAGGATTTCATCACGATGCTGATGAAGACCGTGGGACTCGATGAAATTCCCGAGGTAGCTCCCGTCGGCTTCGCCGATGACGGCGAGATCAGCAACGGAGCGCGCAATTACTGCCGCGCGGCGAAAAAACTCGGTCTCGTGAACGGCTCGACCGTTGACGGCGAGCTTTATTTCAACCCCAAATCCGAGATCACGCACGCCGAAGCGGCGGTAATTCTCAACAATCTGATCGGCGTTGACGAATCCGTAGGCGAAAAGGCCGTATCTGTTTTCGCCGAGGACAGCGTTGTACCCGTCTGGGCGCGAAGCGCGGTCGGTGCGATGCACACGATCGGCGTGATGAAGCTCGCGGACGGAGGCGCATCCGCGCTTTCTGTCCTGACGAGAGCTGACGTGGCAAAAATCCTCGCCGCAGTTATGGACATGGTAGTGGAATAATCAAAAAAGCACCGATCGCTCGGTGCTTTTTTTGATTTTATAATTACTATAAATAATGTAACTATATTACTTCGAGTACTTCTCGCGCTTTACGTAGTGAGTATGGAGAAGCTCGTGAGCCTTGTGGCTGTTGGGTTCGCCGAAATATTCAGCGTAGAGCTTCTTAACCTCTTCATTTTCGTGAGACTTTCTCTTCGCCTTACCTGCATCTTCTGCGTAGAGACCCTTAGCACGCTCGGTCTTGGGATCGATGTACTGGAGGTCGCAGGAGCTGATAATGGGAGTACCGCCGCCTGTTACGCAGCCGCCGGGGCAGCCCATGATCTCGATGAAGGTATAGTTCTTTTCGCCCTTCTTGATGATCTCAAGAAGCTCGGATGCGTTACCTGTGCCGTGAGCAACAGCTACGCTTACCTTTGTGCCATTGAGGTCAACTTCCGCTTCCTTAATGCCTTCAACGCCGCGAACAGCGGTGAATTCAACGTTTTCAAGCTCGTTTCCGGTTACAACCTCATAAACGGTACGGAGAGCCGCTTCCATAACGCCGCCTGTTGCGCCAAAGATAACGCCTGCACCGGTGGATTCACCGAGGAGTGCGTCAAATTCGCCATCGGGAAGACGCTTGAAGTCGATACCTGCGGTCTTGATCATTCTTGCAAGTTCGCGAACGGTAAGAACTGCGTCAACGTCCTGCATGCCTTCGTGACCGAGCTCGTCGCGCTGTGCTTCGAACTTCTTAGCTGTGCAAGGCATAATGGAAACAACGTAAATGCTCTTGGGATCGATGCCCATCTTTTCTGCATAGTAGGACTTGATTACAGCGCCCTCCATCTCGTGAGGAGACTTGCAGGAAGAAAGGTTCGGGATGAATTCAGGGTAGAAGGTCTCGCAGTACTTAATCCAACCGGGGGAGCAGGATGTGATCATCGGGAGAGTTCCGCCGTTATTGATACGGCCGAGGAGCTCTGTTCCCTCTTCCATGATCGTGAGGTCAGCGGCGAAGTCTGTGTCGAACACCTTATCGAAGCCGAGACGGCGGAGAGCCGAAACGAGCTTGCCGGTAACGGGTGTGCCCATGGGCATACCGAATTCTTCACCGATGGTAACTCTTACTGCGGGAGCAGGCTGTACGACAACGTACTTTTCAGGATCGTTGATAGCAGCCCAGACGTCATTGATGCTTTCCTTTTCGTGGAGAGCGCCAACGGGACAAGCAAGGATACACTGACCGCAGTTTACGCAGGGGGTATCAACGATGGAACGGTCGAACACTGCGCCTACCGTGGTATCGATACCGCGGAGGGATACGCCGATCGCGCCGATCTTTTGAACGTTGTTACATACTGCGATGCAACGACGGCAGGAGATGCACTTGCTGTTATCGCGTACGATGGAGGGAGAAAGATCGTCATACTTTGTAACGGTCTTTGCGCCATCGTAGGGGTAATCGTCAACACCGTATTCACGGCAGAGTGCCTGGAGCTCGCAATTACCGGAGCGTACACAGGACGTGCACTCGCGGTTATGATTGGAGAGCAGGAGCTCGAGAATTGTCTTTCTGTATTTGCGGATCTTTTCCGTGTTGGTATATACGACCATTCCTTCGCCTACGGGAGAAACGCAGGCCGCCTGAAGGGATCTTGCACCTACGATCTCAACGAGACAGAGACGGCAAGCGCCGATCTGCTGTACGTCCTTGAGATAGCAGAGTGTGGGAATGTTGATATTAGCCTCTCTTGCGGCTTCGAGAATCGTATATTCCGCAGGAACGGTAACCTTAATACCGTCTATTGTAAGTGTAACAGTATTCATTTTTATTACCTCCCTTTATTACTTCTTTACAATTGCGCCGAACTTACATGTCGAGATGCAGACGCCGCACTTGATACACTTGTTCTGGTCGATAGTGAACGGGCTCTTGATCTGACCGCTGATAGCACCTACAGGGCACTTCTTAGCGCAGAGGGAGCATCCCTTACACTTGTCAGCTTCGATCTTGAAGCTTGCGAGAGCCTTACAAGCACCTGCAGGGCATCTCTTTTCCTTGATATGAGCTTCGTACTCATCGCGGAAGTAGCGGATCGTGGAGAGAACGGGGTTCGGAGCAGTCTGTCCGAGACCGCAAAGTGCGGTAGCCTTGATCTCTTCACCGAGTTCAACGAGCTTTTCGATGTCGCCTTCCTCGCCCTTGCCTTCGGTGATACGGTTGAGGATATCAAGCATTCTTCTCGTACCGATACGGCAGGGAGTACATTTACCGCAGGATTCGCTTACCGTGAATTCAAGGAAGAACTTCGCGATATCGACCATGCAGTTGTCCTCGTCCATAACGATAAGTCCGCCGGAGCCCATCATAGAGCCGATCGCAATGAGGTTATCGTAGTCAACGGGAGTATCAATGAGAGATGCAGGGATGCATCCGCCGGAAGGTCCGCCTGTCTGTGCAGCCTTGAACTTCTTGCCGTTCGGAACGCCGCCGCCGATCTCTTCGATGATGGTGCGGAGGGGAGTACCCATGGGGAACTCAACGAGACCTGTGTGGTTGATCTTACCGCCGAGAGCAAATACCTTTGTGCCCTTGGACTTTTCGGTACCCATAGATGCGAACCAATCAGCACCGTTGAGGATGATCTGAGGAATGTTAGCATACGTTTCAACGTTATTGATAACGGTAGGCTTGCCGAAGAGACCCTTTACTGCCGGGAACGGAGGACGGGGTCTGGGCTCACCGCGGTGACCTTCAATGGATGTAAGAAGCGCCGTTTCTTCGCCGCAGACGAACGCACCGGCACCGAGACGGATCTGGATGTCGAAGTTGAAATCTGTTCCGAAGATATTTTTGCCGAGCAGACCGTACTCACGAGCCTGATCAATAGCGATCTGGAGACGTCTTACAGCGATCGGGTACTCAGCTCTTACGTATACGTAACCTTCGTCAGCACCGATAGCGTAGCCGGCGATGGTCATAGCCTCTACGAGTGCGTGGGGGTCGCCCTCAAGAACCGAACGGTCCATAAATGCACCGGGGTCGCCCTCGTCGGCGTTACATACGACGTACTTTTTAGGCGCCGGAGGCATAGCGAAGAGCCACTTTCTACCGGTGGGGAATCCTCCGCCGCCACGTCCGCGGAGTCCGCTTTCGATGATAACGTCAACGACATCCTTGGGAGTCATTTCGGTCAGAACCTTACCGAGAGCTTCGTAGCCGTGCATTCCTATGTATTCTTCGATATTTTCGGGGTCAATAACACCGCAGTTACGGAGAGCTACACGCTTCTGAGCCTTGTAGAATCCTGTTTCTGCGAGAGATTCAGCGGGCTTTTCAACATCACCGGAATCATTGTAAACAAGTCTTTCGACTTTGCGTCCCTTGAGGAGATGCTCCTCAACGATCTCGGGAATATCCTCAGCGGTTACTCTGGAGTAGAACACGCCTTCGGGATATACGATCATAATGGGGCCGAGTGCGCAAAGGCCGAAGCATCCGGTCTTTACCACTTTGATCTCTTCGGAAAGACCCTTTGCAAGGATCTCACGCTCGAGAGCTTCACATACTTGTGCGCTTCCGGAAGAAGTACAACCGGTACCTGCACAGATAAGAACATGTGCGCGAATCATAAAATATTACCCTCCGATTATTACTGCTGGCTTCCGATTGTGTATTCGGACACTACCTTGCCGCCCTTGATGTGCTCTGCGACAACGCGCTTTGCGCGTTCGGGAGTCATCTTGACGTAAGTTACCTTTTCTTTGCCCGCTTCGTAAACTTCAACAACAGGCTCATACTGGCAGATGCCGATGCATCCGGTCTGGGATACAGTTACCTTATCGGTGAGCTGTTCGTTTGTTACTTCCTCAACAAAAGCGTTGAGAACGGGTCTTGCGCCGGCAGCGATACCGCAGGTTGCCATACCGACAACGATACGGGTAGAGTTTGTGCCTTCACGCAGCGCGACCTTGTCCTTCATTCTTTCACGAATCTGGGCAAGTTCTGCAAGAGATTTCATAGCTTATTTCCTCCGTAATAATATATATTTTTTATTACTTAATCGGTGTTATACTGCTCGGTTAAATAATCCTTGATCCAGGAAAGGATCTCGGGTTCGGATAGCGGAATGCCGCCGAGCACGGCCTTCAGCTCCGTTGTATCAAGCTTCACATAAGCTTCACGCGATTCGGTCTTTATATCGTGCGTGTACAAAAATTCAATATCATCATTTCCCTGAATAAGTGTGCACACAGTCGATATAACGTCTCCGAGCGGCGTAAAATCTATGCTGTCCTTGTAAAAAAGTGCACTTGTTGTCGTTCCGTGGCTGTCGGGATATTCATCACGCGATCTGCTCACGATCAAAAACTCTCCGCCCGTTTGTTCAGCGGCAAGCTTGAAAAACGGGATCCCGAGTCCGACCTTGCGCGTTGTACGCGAGGTAAAAAACGGGTCGGTCACTTTTGCGACCTTCTCCGCAGTCATACCGTATCCGTCGTCGGATATTGATATAAGAAGAGTTTTGTCCGTTTCCGTCAGCTCGATTCTGATGAGTGTCGCCTCCGCCTTGACGGAATTACCTGCGATGTCGAGTATATTGAGAGAAAGCTCCTTCATCGGTCAACCTCCGCGAAGTTTTTTTATCAATGCGGCACGAACCGTATCGTCATCCGCATCGTCGGGCACGTCAAGCGAGATAGAATTTTCAGGCTCGTTTATGTCCTCGAGCATATGCGCGTCGCTGTTGACGAGCACGTGACGGCTTTCGGCACCGCACTCTTCCCTTTTAGCCCTGTCACGCAGCTCAACGTAGTGAAACGTCGGCGTATCGGGCATCGTTCCGAGTATGGCAAGTATGCCGTTTGACGGTCTGTCGATATGAGCCGGCATCGAGACGCCTCCGAAGCTATCCGCGAGGGCGGATGCTTCGTCAAGCGAAAGCGCGGTCGCTATCGGAAGCAGATACGGATCGTTTCCGATCACGTTATCCTCCGAATCAAGCACCGTTTGCTCTCCGAATATCTCAGGCTTATTTTTGATCTTCATTCTGAAGCCGTCAACGGCTTCATCGAAGCGAAGCGCAGAGTCAAGCGTCGGAAAAAGGCACAGAAGGTGTATCTCCTCCGCTGTCGTCAGCTCCATTCCCGCAACGGGAACGATTCCGTACGCCTTACACGTTTCAAAAAACGCAGGAGTATTCTTTGACGTATTATGATCCGTCAGAGCAACAAGTCCGAGTCCCTTGATAAACGCCATTCCGGCGATATTCGAGACAGTCATATCGTCGTCACCGCAGGGCGACAGACACGAATGTATGTGCAGATCGTAAAAGTAGGATTTCACTGCAGAATCCGTCCGACTTTCACACATGCCTCGTACGTTGACATCGGCGTACGGAGCACGTTGATCTCTTTTTCCTTTGCAAGTGCAGCAAATTCGTCATCGATCTCGGCGCCGTCCGTTATAAGAACGCACGCAAAATCGTGAAGCGACGCAACCGCGATCACGTTGCGGTTCGTCATTATTGTGATCCAAAGCGCTCCCTCTTCGGCACGTCCCATAACCCAGCTCAGAAGGTCGCCTGCATACACAGACTCGGGCTCTCTGTCGCCGTCGGGCATAGTGACTATTTCAGCTTCAAGAATCGCAGCAAGCTCCGTTATTTTCATTTGGCGCCTCCTCCGTTTCTCATTTTGATGACAGGGCAACCGTCGAGCGATGCCTGTCCTTTGACCACATCCTCCGCAAATGCGCGGCATGTGGGAGATCCGCAGGATCCGCAATCAAGCTCGGGAAGCGTTTTGAATATTTCTTTTATTTCCGACATCATTCTCATAGCCGTCTTTTTGTCTGTGGAAAGATTAGACACAGATTCTGCGTCTGCGCCCGTATTACCCAAGAATTCCTCCGGGATCTCATCTCCGCTCACTCCCTGCGGGAAACGGAACTGAGACACAGGCAAATAACGTCTTATACTCTGCAGCTTAACTCTGGAAATATAAGGGTTTTCGACAGTCAAAACTCCTCCGACACAACCTCCGTTACAAGCATTCAGCTCGATAAAGTGAAGATCAGGCAGCTGACCGTTCTCGATCTCGTCGAGAACCTTGTTCACGTTTTCGATTCCGTCCGCGTAAAGATAGTTCTCATTGAGAAGTGCCGTCGATTCGCCTCCGCTGACAGCCCAGTTGACTCCGATCATACCCGTGCGCGACACGGGATCCTCGGGATACGAGCGCTTCATCACGGAGATCAGCTCAAAATACGCCTCCTGCATCGACACGACAACGTCAACGTTGCTCTTGCCGCAGGTATTGTTTTTTATGTAGCTGACCTTGCCGGGACAAGGGGAGATGAACACAGTTCTTATGTCCTCGGGCTTGAGCTCGGGATGGCGCTGCATTGCGCGCTTCTTTGCAAGAAGCCCCGCAAGCTCCACGGGCGGAAGCATAGGCATAAGATTGTCGGCAAGCATCGGGAATCTGAGTGAGATAAGTCTCACAATTACGGGGCAGGCAGAGCTGATGACGGGTTTTGCGACGTCCTCGCGCTGAAGATACTTGCGTGTATATTCCGTATACATCTCAGCGGCGACGGCGACCTCGAAAACATCGTCAAAGCCCATATCCAGCAGGCCCTGAAGCAGATAATCGATATCGTCCAGATTTGCAAACTGACCGTACAGAGACGGCGGCGGGAGTGCGATATTATACTTTGACTTGTCAATGGCGGAAAGCAGGTCGTAAGTTGCCGCCTTTGCGTCGTGCGGGCAGGTGCGGATGCACTCACCGCAATCGATGCAGCGTGACGAATCTATGACGGCATGGCCGTCGCGGATCCTGATCGCTTCCGTCGTGCAACGTCTCATACAATGCGTACAGCCCTTGCACTTTTTGATGTCAAGGGAAACGGAATGCTGATATTTTGGCATTTAATTCCCCTCCCGGGTTTTGTTTTTATTCGATGTTGAACGTCAATGTGATGGTCGTACCCTCGCAGAGCTTCGTTTCGATCTCCATACCGTCGGAATAGCGCTTCATATTGGGAAGTCCCATGCCTGCGCCGAATCCGAGATTTCGGACGCTGTCCGATGCCGTTGAGAAGCCCTCCTGCATTGCGAGTTCAACGTTCGCAATACCGGGGCCGTGGTCAACGAGCGTGATCACGATGCGGTCCTCGTCGATGACGATGTCGACTTCGCCGCCGCCGGCGTGGATAACCATATTGATCTCGCCCTCGTACATAGCGATCGCAACGCGGCGGATCGTCTGAGGATCGATGCCTATACGTCTCAGTATCTTCTTCGTCTCAAGAGAGGCATGACCTGCGGAGGTAAAATTATCTCCGCTTACATCAAAGTGATAAATGAGCTTTTCGTTATTATCCATTGCCGTGCGATGTTTTTCCGAGACCGTTTGAATAAAGGATGCCGCACGCCTCGAACATACGAAGCGAGGTAGACATAATAACTATGCCGTTATCTTTCGCGAGCTCGACCATATCGGCGGTAGGCTTCTTGTTTCTGACAAACACAACGCATTTCATATCCATCATTTCGGCTGTTCTGATAGCTTGAACGTTCATCAGTCCGGTAAGAAGCACTGCCTGATTCTTAACGTACATCAGAACGTCGCTCATCATATCACTGCCGCAGGCGGAATGCACCTCGCTGCCAATCTCTTCCTCGCAGCAAAGCACAGTCGCGTCTAACAATTTAGCAATATCTTCTATTTTCATGCCTGCTGATATTTTTCAAGAATACCCTTGATGTCAGCGGGAGTAAGACGTCCGTATACATCCTCGTTGATGGTCATAACGGGAGCAAGACCGCAGCATCCGAGACATCTCGTATCCTGAATGGAGAAGACTCCGTCGGGTGTTGTTTCTCCGGGCTGAATTCCGAGGATCTCGATAACCTTGTCAAGAACAGCCTGAGCGCCCTTAACGTAGCAAGCCGTACCCGTGCATACACTGATAACGTACTCTCCCTTGGGTTTGAGCGAGAACTGCGCATAGAAGGTTGCAACTCCGTATACTTCCGTCATCGGAATTCCGAGAGAATCAGCGATGAGCTCCATCGTATCGATGGAAAGGTATCCGAAGAGCTCCTGCGCCTTCTGCATAACAGGCATAAGCGGACCGTCGATGTTCTTTGTTTTGGCAATATACGCCTTCAACTCTTCGGTCTTAGCCTGCAATTCTTTTTCACTAAGTGCCATATTTACTTTTTCCTCCGTAAAGATCTTAGTTTTATCAACTATCTTATATAATAACATAAAACAGCGGAAACAGCAACACCTATTGACGGAAAACACACATTTTTTTGACAAAAAATCATTTGTCTATCATCATTTCTCCGAAAATTTACCTATGTAAACGTCAAAGGTGATTTTTCTCTTTACAAGAAAGTCCAACGCTGATATAATAAAAAGTAATTCTTTTTTTAGAACAGATAAGGGAGCACACCTTCAATGTACAGAATCACAGAAAAAGAAAAACTCAACCCTACAGTAACACGTATGAAAATATACGCCCCGAAGATAGCCGCAAAGGCAGAGCCGGGACAGTTCATAATCCTCCGCGTCGACGAAAAGGGCGAGCGAATTCCCCTCACCATCGCCGATTACGACCGCACGGGCGGCACCGTAACAATCATCTTCCAGATCGTAGGCACAACAACAATGAAGCTCGACGAAAAGGAAGCGGGAGAATACATCTCCGATTTCGTCGGTCCGCTCGGACGCCCCACCGAAACTGAGGGACTCAAAAAGGTCGCCGTCATCGGCGGCGGAGTCGGATGTGCGATTGCTTATCCCGTATGCAAAAAGCTGCACGACCTCGGCGTGACCGTACATTCCGTCGTAGGCTTCAGAAGCAAGGATCTCGTCATCCTCGAGGATGAATTCCGCGCCGCTTCCGACGAATACAAGCTGATGACAGACGACGGCTCTGCAGGTGAAAAGGGGCTCGTAACAACAGCACTCGAGTCACTAATTGAGGACGGCAACAAATACGACGAGGTCATCGCGATCGGCCCGCTCGTTATGATGAAATTCGTAAGTATGCTTACAAAAAAGCACGGCATAAAAACTGTCGTAAGCATGAATCCGATCATGATCGACGGCACGGGAATGTGCGGCGGATGCCGCTTGTCCGTAGGCGGTGAAACGAAGTTCGCCTGCGTAGACGGTCCCGAATTTGACGGTCATCTTGTTGACTTTGACGAGGCTATGTCCCGCGGTGCTATGTACCGTGCAGAGGAAGCGGCTTCAAGAGAAGCTCACTGCAATCTTTTCCGCAAGGAGGCGCAGTAACCATGCCCAATATGTCACCCACTAAAAATCCGATGCCTTCGCAGACACCGAACGTAAGAAGCAAGAATTTCGACGAGGTCGCACTCGGTTACACAGAAGAAACCGCCATCGAAGAAGCGAAGCGCTGTCTCAACTGCAAAAACAAGCCCTGTGTTTCGGGATGTCCCGTAAAAATCCACATTCCCGCCTTCATCGCGAAAGTAGCGGAAGGTGATTTCGACGCCGCATACGACATCATCGCCGAAGCAAGCTCCCTGCCCGCTGTCTGCGGCAGAGTTTGCCCGCAGGAAACTCAGTGCGAATCCAAGTGCGTTCGTGGAATCAAGGGCGAGCCCGTTGCGATCGGACGTCTTGAGCGTTTCGTTGCTGACAGGCACAACACACTCGCAAAAACCGACGTCACAGTTCCCAAAAAGAACGGTCACAAGGTCGCCGTTGTCGGTTCGGGCCCCTCTGGACTCACTTGTGCGGGCGATCTTGCACGTCTCGGCTATGACGTAACTGTTTTCGAGGCGCTCCACACAGCAGGCGGCGTACTCGTTTACGGAATTCCCGAATTCCGTCTGCCGAAAGTGATCGTAAAGCGCGAGATCGACGGTCTTATCTCCCTCGGTGTCAAGATCGAAACGAACTCCGTCATCGGACGTCTCACGTCCGTAGACGAGCTGCTCGAGGACGGCTTTGAGGCTGTCTACATCGGCACCGGCGCGGGACTTCCCAAGTTCATGGGTATTCCCGGAGAGACCGCAAACGGCGTTTGCTCCGCAAATGAATTTCTCACACGTGTAAACCTGATGAAGGCTTATCTTGACGACACAGACACACCCGTTCAGCGTGCAAGGAAGGTCGCCGTTGTAGGCGGCGGAAATGTCGCGATGGACGCGGCTCGCTGTGCGCTCCGTCTCGGCGCCGAGGAGGTCTCGATCATATACCGCAGAAGCGAAGAGGAGCTCCCCGCGCGGCGCGAGGAAGTCGAGCACGCAATGGAGGAGGGAGTCATCTTCCGTTTTCTCACGAATCCCACCGAGATCATCACGGATGAAAAGCGCGCCGTACGCGCGATCAGATGCGTGAAAATGGAGCTCGGCGAGCCCGATGCATCCGGACGCAGACGTCCCGTTACCGTCGAGGGCTCCGAGCACGAAATCGAGGTCGATTCCGTAATTATGTCGCTCGGTACGTCTCCTAATCCGCTCATCAAGTCCACAACATCGGGGCTTGAAACACAAAGGTGGGGCGGCATCGTCACGGACGAAAACGGACTTACGTCGCGCACCGCCGTCTATGCGGGCGGAGATGCCGTAACGGGCGCCGCAACTGTCATTCTCGCGATGGGCGCGGGAAAAACAGCCGCTGCCGCGATCGACGAATACATCAAAAACAAATAAAAAAAGTGCTTGCGGACGGATACGTCGGCAAGCACTTTTTTCGTTGACATACGTGAGGAATGCGAGTACAATGTAGATGTATCGCGAGGCAAAATCCTAGGCAAAATCACACTTCCCTTTCGCAGGATTCCGTGATATAATTTACAATACCGAAAGGACACCGCCATGCAGGAATACTTTGTAAAATACGGCGAAAAATCAGTCTACGGAAGGCTGTACACTCCCGATTCAAAGGGAAAATCTCCTCTTATTATCCTCAGCCACGGATACAACGGCATCGGCGCCGATTTTGAACGCGAATGTGAATCTTTTGCACAAAACGGCATCGCCGCGTATGCGCTTGATTTTTGCGGCGGATCGACACGCTCGAAGAGCAGCGGCGCTTCCTCGGATATGTCACTAATGACGGAAAAAGAAGATCTGATCGCCGTCGTCGAGCATTTTTCAAAGCTTGATTTTGTCGATGCGGACAGGATCTTTTTGCTCGGAGGAAGTCAAGGTGGCATCGTAACCGCGCTCGCGGCAGCAGAGCTCGGTGACCGCATTCGCGGCATCATTCTCTACTTCCCCGCCTTCTGCATTCCCGACAATTGGCGTCACAGATTCAACGAAACGGGCATTCCCGACACGGTCGATTTCTGGGGTCTCACTCTCGGCAAGACTTTCTTTACCTCGATGCAGGATCTTTATCCGTTCGAGATCATCGGCGCCTACAAGGGTCCCGTCATCATCATCCAAGGTGACCGCGACTCTATCGTACTTGTCGATGACTCGAAAAAAGCCGCGTCAATATATGAAAGATGTGAGCTGACGGTACTCAAAGGCGAGGGGCACGGATTCAGTCCCGACGGATTAACGGTCGCCATCGACACGTCTTTGAATTTCATCCGAAAGCTTATATAAAGCCTGCGCGGCAACCGCGTTCGGCAGAAAGGACTCCGTATGTTTTGGGCACACAAAAAATACAATATTCTGTCCCCGTATTTGCGCAGCAAGTACGACGGAATGCGCGTCGGCAAGATCTGCATCGACGGAGGCTTCACCTGTCCAAACAGAGACGGCACCTGCGGCATCGGCGGATGCAGCTTCTGCGGTGAGCGCGGTGCGGGCGAGCACATCGACGGCACCGCCTCGATCGAAGCACAGGCGCGTGCGTTTCTTGCATCTCCGTCTGCGGAAAAAGCCGGAGTTTACGTTGCATATTTCCAAAATTTCACGAACACCTACGCCTCCGTCGAGGTGTTGCGCGAGCGCTACTCCGCCGCGCTCATCGACGATCGGATCCGCATCCTTGCGGTAGGCACACGTCCCGACTGCATTGATGAGGAGCGCGCCGATCTGCTCGGTGAATTCACGCGCACTCACGACGTCTGGTGCGAGCTCGGTCTGCAGACCTCGAACGACGAAACGGCGCGCCGCTTCAATCGCGGATATGCAACATCACGCTTCACGGAAGCGGTAAAACTGCTTGACGCGCGTGGAATCGAGATCATCGCACACGTAATCATCGGTTTGCCGGGCGAGTCAGCCGAGGACGTATACGAAACGATCCGTTTCGTAAATTCGCATTCCGTAAAGGGATTGAAGCTTCATTCGCTGTACGTCACCGAGGGCACTCCTCTTTGCGAGATGTACAGACGCGGGGAATACGCACCTATGGAAATGGAGGATTACATCAAGACGGCGGCGGGAGCGATCTGCCGCGTGCGTCCCGACATCATTTTTCACAGAGTTACGGGTGACGCGCCTCACGATCTGCTCGTTGCGCCGATGTGGAATCTCGAAAAGAATCGTGTAGTGACGCTGATCGACAAGTATATGGCGGACAACGGCATTTATCAGGGCTGCCTGTATGAAGAGGGATAAAAACATGAACGCTAATAATTTTCTCTCAAAGCACAATATATCGCAAATCCTCTCCAATTTCGATCTGTCGTTTACCGAAATAAACAATTTCATCGATACTTCCCACAGTGAAGAAGACAAACGGCTGAATTATATCCTTGACAACAAATACGTTTTGAAAGTTAACTCCGTATGTTCAATGTGGGAAGACAGACTTCAAGAGATCCGGAGGCTGATCTTTCGATATCGCGCCATCGGAGTTTATTGTCCGGATATGATTCCGCGTGCGGACGGCACATTGTCATATCTTCTCCAAAAAGACGGCGGCAATTACACCTGCTTTGTGGAGGAATACGCACTCTATCCCGTGCTCGGTTGGGGCACGGAACACGACCGCACCGAAGTTGTTGAGCATCTCGGAATATTGGCATCAAAATACACAGTCGTGGATCTGTCCGACACGAGATCAATGTGGAATATCATAGATCTCGCTCCGCTTGACACAGACATTGATGAAAAGCAGGAAAACACAAATATACTGACAGCGGCACTAAAAAAGAACGGGTATGACAACTTGGCTCATCAAATCGACGAGTTTAACAATATGCTTCGTCAAAAGATCACCGCTGTTTTTGACAAGCTTCCCCGATGCGTATATCAGGGCGACCTAAACAGCACAAACGAACTGCATCGGGACGGTCATTTTGTCGGACTCATCGACTTCAACATGGCAGGCACGGATGTCAACATCAATGTATTTTTAAATGAAACGAATTGGTTTCCCGAGGAAGGCGAATTCGATATGCTTTCCGTTCCCGAGATCATCGCAAAGCAGGACGATGAGCAATCAAAAGAGCTCTCCGTAATCCTACGACACTATGAGCTGAACGACGAGGAAAAATACGCTTTCCCCTACTACAAGCGCATCGTTGATATGTTCCAGTATCCCAATGTTTGCCTGATGGTAGAATTGCTGAAGGACAGCACTCGCAAAGACAAATGCGCAGAGTTGATCCGAGCCCTTGCGAAAAAGCCGCTTGATTGATTCCGGTCGCCGCCACCGCAAAACTTAACAACAAAAAGACGGACACCTCACTCTGAGGTGTCCGTTTTCTGTTTGAAAATCAGCCGATGCAGTCTGCCGCGGTGTGCTCAACGTTGAGGCAATCGCGGTAGCGCTTGATGAACTCACGGAAGCCCTCAACGTCTGTGGGATTCGGAGCGAGAGTAGTACCGGTTTCGCCTGCGAACACCTTATTTTCGAGGAAGTCTTCGAGAGATTCGCCCTCTTCCTTATTAACGAGGTAAGAGGAGAGTAGTGCCATACCCCAAGGACCGCCTTCGCCCGCCGTCTTCATAACGGAAACGGGAGAATTGATGGCTGCCGCGAGATAGCTCTGACCTACTCTTTCGGTCTTGAACAGACCGCCGTGGCCGTAGATCATATCGACCTTGACGTTTTCCTTTTCGAGGAGGATGTCAAGACCTATCTTGAGCGCGCCGAGAGTCGAGAAGAGGACTGTGCGCGTGAAGTTTGCGAGAGTGAAGTTGCAATCCGTCGAACGGAGGAAAAGAGGACGTCCGGAATCAACGCCAGTTACGTGCTCACCCGAGATGTAGCCGTAGGACATAAGTCCGCCGCAATCGGGATCGCCCTTTTCGGATTCGAAGTAGAACAGATCGTAGATCTTCCACATCGGAATTTCAACGCCTGCCGCCTTGAACATTTCGGCGAACATTTCCACCCAACCGTTGAGATCGGAGGTGCAGTTGTTGCAGTGTACCATTGCAACGAGCTTGCCCATAGGAGTCGTTACGATGTCGATCTCGGGATAGTAATCGCGGAGCGCGTTTTCAAGAACGATCATAGCGAAGATGGAGGTACCTGCGGACACGTTACCCGTGCGCTCGCAGATGCTGTTCGTAGCTACCATACCCGTACCTGCGTCTCCTTCCGGAGGCGCAAACGGAATGCCTGCTTCGAGATTGCCCGTCGGGTCGAGGAGCTTTGCGCCCTCGGCGGTGAGCTTACCTGCATATTCGCCCGCGAGAACTGCCTTCGGCAGGATCTCTTCGAGCTTCCAAGGATAATTTTTATAGGCGATGAGCTCTTCGAACTTGTCGATGAGTCCCTTGTCGTAATCGTGTGTAGCGAGGTCGATCGGGAACACGCCGGATGCGTCACCGATACCGAGGACGAACTCACCCGTCAGCTTCCAATGGATGTAGCCTGCAAGCGTGGTTATGTATTTGATGGAGGGAACGTGGCTTTCTCCGTTGAGGATAGCCTGATAGAGATGAGCAATGCTCCATCTCTGGGGGATATTGAATTTGAATTCGCGCGAAAGAACGCCTGCAGCCTCGCCGGTGATGGTATTTCTCCAGGTACGGAACGGAACGAGCATTTCACCCGCTTCGTCAAATACGAGGTAACCGTGCATCATTGCGGAGAATCCGATCGCACCGACCTTTGTAAGTGTTACGTCGTACTTATCCTTGACTGCTGCAGCGAGCTTTGCATAGCTGTCACGAACACCTTCCCAGATAGCGTCGACGCTGTACGTCCAAACGCCGTTTTCGAGCTTATTTTCCCAGTCGTGAGCGCCGGAAACAATGGGCGTAAAGTCACGTCCGATGAGCACGGACTTAATTCTGGTCGAACCGAGCTCGATACCGATAACTGTTTCGCCGTTGATTATGGCCTGTCTGATTTCGTTATATTCCACCTTAAAATCCTCCGATGAAAATATTTTAATGTTTATTATATAATACAACATTTCGACGCGCAGTGCAAGGTGTAGAGGCGAAATTTTGTCTCCATTTTGCATCATACGGACCGTACACAGACAGTATACCACGCATTTTGTAGATAAGCAACAAATTTTTTCTCCTGTTTTTTCGCTATATGATGAGAATTTATGTCTCCTCTTTGATTGACATAAAGTGAGGTTTGAGTTATAATAATTTGTATTGAATTATATATATTGGGGGCAGAATATTTATGGCAGAACTTCGCAGTGACAACATAATACCGACAGAGAAAAACGATGCCATGAAAAAGGCTGTTACCCGTGTGCGTATCCACACGGACGGAATACGCAGAGACGGATGCGTGCCGAAGGCTCACATCATGACCTTCGGATGTCAGCAAAACGTCGCAGACAGCGAACGTCTCGCAGGTCTTGCCGCCGCTATGGGATACACCGTCACCGACTCCGCCGACGGAGCCGATCTGATCCTTGTCAATACCTGTGCCGTCCGTGAGCACGCCGAAAAAAAGGCGCTCTCGCTCATCGGTCAGCTCAAGCATAAAAAAGCCGAAAAGCCCGAAATGATAATCGGAATCGGCGGATGCATGGTTTCTCAGCAGCACCGCGCCGACGCTCTGAAGCGCAGCTATCCTTACGTTGATTTTTCCTTCTGTACGACAGAGCTTTACCGCGTTCCCGAGCTCGTTTTATCCCGTCTTGACGGAGCAAAGCGCCGCTTCCCCGACGTTAAGGACTCGCTTGCGGACACGAATTTTTCCGAGGACGTCCCCGTGCTTCGCACGTCTCGCTCGCATGCGTGGGTCAGCATTATGTACGGCTGCAACAATTTCTGCTCGTACTGCATCGTCCCCTATGTGCGCGGCCGCGAGCGCTCACGCTTACCGGAGGATATCGTCCGTGAGGTAACGGAGCTTGCAGAGGACGGCTGCCGTGACATCACGCTTCTCGGTCAGAACGTCAACTCCTACGGTCACGATCTTGATTCCGGCATCAATTTTGCGGAGCTTCTCCGCCGTCTCGCCGCCATCCCCGGCGATTTCAGGCTGAGATTTATGACAAGCCATCCGAAAGATGCAACATCTGAGCTGATAGAGGTTATTGCGGAAAACGAAAAGGTCGCGCGTCACTTCCATCTGCCGATGCAATCAGGCTCCGACGAAATCCTTCGCCGTATGAACAGACGCTACGACACTGAAAAATATTACGGCACAGTCAAGCTTCTGCGCGAAAAAATGCCCGACATCGTCATAACGAGCGACATCATCGTAGGCTTTCCCGGAGAAACCGAGGAGGACTTTGAGGGCACGCTCACGATGCTCGAAAAGGTACGCTTTGACATGATCTACGCGTTCATTTATTCGCCGAGAAGCGGAACTCCCGCGGCGATCGCGGAGGATCAGATTCCGGAAGAAACAAAAAAAGCGAGATTTGCTCGGCTCGTCGAGTTTCAGAACCGTATATCCGACGAAAAAAACAAGCCGGAGCTCGGAAAAACACTCCGCATTCTCGCCGATGACGGCGAAAGCGTCACAACCGGACGCACGGACGGAAACAAGCTCGTCCGCTTGTCATCTGCGGTTCCCGCAGGACAGTTCTGCGACGTGCTGATAACGGACACGGACACATTCGGCCTTTCCGGAGATCCGATCAAACACTGATTTTTATTAAAATTCACATATTTCCAAAGGAGAACACAAAAATGGAAGACAGACTTACAGATGCAATCGTTGAAATGGCTCACCATCTCGGTGAAACGATAAAGACAGACAGACGCTACCTCCGCTACGAGGAAGCGGACAAGGCTTTCCGCGAAACACCCGAGCTTAACCGTCTCATCACCGAATACACCGCACAGCAGGCGGCTCTTTCCAAGGTTTATTCCACCCCCGAGGTTGACAAGGAGCTCATCGAAGCGATCGAAGGCAGAGTGAACACACTTTATTTCCAGATCACGGAAAATGAAGTTTTCAAGGCATTCAACGAAGCGAAAAACGACATTGACCGTCTCCTTCAGGAGATCAACGAGGAGATCATTTTTGCTATCACAGGCGAACGACCCTCTGCATCCTGCAGCGGCGACTGCTCTCACTGCGGCAGCTCCTGCGGTCACGATCACCACTGATAAAATCGATTTAATCTTGCCGCACACGCGGCTGAACGGAGAGTAACTCATTATGGCTACGGCAATGATGGAACAATACCTTGAAATAAAGCGCCGTCACCCCGATCACATCCTGTTTTACCGCCTCGGCGATTTTTACGAGATGTTTTACGAGGACGCAAAGCTTGCTTCGCGCGAGCTTGAGCTCACTCTGACCGGACGTGACTGCGGCGAGGCGGAGCGTGCGCCGATGTGCGGCGTTCCCTTTCATTCCGCCGAGCCGTACATAGACAAACTCGTAGCCAAAGGCTACAAGGTAGCCATCTGCGAGCAGATCGGCGAGCCCGGTGCGACAAAGGGTCCGATGGAGCGTCAGATAGTACGTGTCATTACCCCCGGTACCGTTGTCGATTCGGGACTTATGGATGAAAAACAGAACAACTATCTTTCGACCGTATTTTACAACAAAGTAAACGGCATGGTTGCAGTCGCATTCTGCGACATCACCTCCGCCGTTATGCACGCAACTGCGTTCGAGCTTGAGGACGAGGCAAGACTCGTAAACGAGCTCTCCTCTTACGTCCCGAGCGAGATCCTCACAAATACGGATGAATCGCTCCTTCCGCGCACCTTCACATACATCGAAGAGCGACTCGGCGCGATCACATCCAAAAACGACGCGGCAAGATTTGAAACTGAGCCCTGCCGCCGTCGATGCATCGATCATTTCGGCATACAAAAGGGCGAGCTTGCCGCAGAAACGGAGGAGATCGTCCGCGCTGCCGGTGCACTTCTCTCATACGTCGCGGAAACTCAGCTTTCCGACATATCCTACATCAAGGAGCTCAATCTCTACGATGGAGGTCATTACCTTGAGATCGACTCCAACACACGCCGCAATCTTGAGATCACGGAAACAATGCGTTCCAAGGAAAAGCGCGGCTCGCTTCTGTGGGTACTCGACCGCACGTCATCCTCGCTCGGCGCGCGTCTGCTTCGCTCGTGGGTAGAGCATCCGCTCGTCAACACGTCAAGAATCGCACGCCGTCAGGAGGCTGTCGGTGAGCTTGCGGATAGTTTTATGCTCCGTGAGGAGTGTATGCGTCTGCTCAGCTCGGTACTTGACCTTGAGCGTCTCATAACCAAGGTCGGTCTCGGCACCGCCAACGCACGTGATCTTCGCGCGATACTTACGACCGTTTCCGTTGTTCCGGAGCTCAAATCTCTTCTTGAAGGCTCCGAATCGGACGAGCTGCGCGAGATATATTCCGAGCTCGACGAGCTTACGGATATTACGGATCTCATCCGCGCGTCCATCGCAGAGGATCCTCCCTTCTCACTCCGTGAGGGCGGTCTTATCGCAGAGGGCTACAGCGAGGATGTCGACTATCTGCGCCGCATTATGAACGACGGCAAGAGCTGGATCTCCGAGATCGAGGAGCAGGAACGCGAAACGACCGGAATCCGCACGCTCAAGATCGGCTACAACAAGGTCTTCGGCTATTACATAGAAGTCTCAAAATCATTTGTTAATCAGGTTCCCGAGCGTTATATGCGCAAGCAGACTCTCGTAAACGGAGAGCGTTACATAACGGAGGAGCTTAAGGACAAGGAAGCCACTATCCTCGGCGCCGCAGACAAGGTCCGTTCGCTTGAATACGAGCTTTTCTGCGCAGTCAGAACAGAGATCGGAAAAGCGACGTCTCGCATCCGCAAGGTCGCTTCCCTTCTCGCAAAAACAGACGTTTACTGCTCACTCGCAGACGTCGCAAAGCGTAACAATTACATCCGCCCCGAGGTTGATTACTCCGACGTAATCGACATCAAGGACGGCAGACACCCCACAGTCGAGCAGTTCGTGCGTGACAGATATTTCGTCCCGAACGACACTCTTCTTGACACCGAATACAACCGTCTTGCCATAATCACGGGTCCGAATATGGCAGGTAAATCAACGTATATGCGTCAGGTTGCGATCATCGTGCTTATGGCACAGATGGGCTCGTTCGTTCCCGCAAGAGAGGCTCGTATCGGCGTCGTTGACAAGCTTTTCACTCGTGTCGGCGCATCCGATGACCTCGCATCCGGACAAAGTACGTTTATGCTTGAGATGGCGGAGGTATCCTACATCCTCGGCAACGCGACCAAGCGCAGTCTCATTATCTATGATGAGATCGGACGCGGAACGAGCACCTACGACGGACTTTCCATCGCACGTGCCGTCGCGGAATATACGCACAGCAAAAAGATCGGCGCAAAAACGATGTTTGCAACACATTATCACGAGCTGACAGTCCTTGAGGACGAGCTTGAGGGCGCCGTCAATTATAACATCGCCGCGAAAAAGCGCGGCGGAGACATCACCTTCCTCCGCAAGATCGTTCGCGGAGGCACCGATGACAGCTACGGAATCGAGGTTGCGAAGCTCGCGGGAGTACCGAACGAGGTGCTCAAGCGCGCACGTGACATTCTCGCTGAGATCGAATCAAAAAAGCCGCTCGACCGTCAGCTCGATGACGGTCAGATCGATCTCATCTCATCGACGATCCCGCTTATGTCATCCTCGGAGCACGACGTTGCCGAGGCTCTGCGAGCCGCAGACCTCAACACGATGACTCCGATCGAGGCGATGAATCTCATTTTTGAGCTGAAAAAGCAACTCTGACAAATCAAAGCAAAAGGAGGAGCGCGATGTCCGCACCCGAAAAAAAGAAAATACGCGTGCTTGATTTTGACGTCGCGAACCTCATCGCCGCAGGCGAGGTCGTTGACAGACCTGCATCCGTTATCAAGGAGCTGCTTGAAAACGCCATAGACGCAGGCGCGACAGTAATCACAACGGAGATACAGCACGGCGGCGTCACTTATATGCGCGTCACCGACAACGGTTGCGGCATCGATTTTGAGGATCTGCCAACCGCGATCCTACGTCACGCAACGAGTAAGATCAAATCCGCGTCGGATCTTGACGGGATCCTCACACTCGGCTTCCGAGGCGAGGCGCTCGCCGCGATAGCGTCTGTTTCGAAAATGCGCATCATCAGCCGTCCGCACGACGCTGAAATGGGCGGTATTCTCGCGGTCGAGGGTGGAGAGGTTGTCGAATACGCCGAAACAGGCTGCTCTGCCGGCACGAATGTCATAATAGAGGAGCTGTTCGAAAACGTCCCCGCAAGACGTAAATTTCTGAAAAAGGACGCATCCGAAACAGCCGCTGTCTGCACCGTAGTCGAACGAGTCGCGCTCTCGCGCCCGGATATTTCCTTCCGTCTCATAACGGACGGAGTGATGCGTCTGCGCACTGAGGGCAACGGCGACCTGAAGGGCGCAATATACTCCGTACTCGGCCGTCAGTTCTGGTCGCGGACGATCCCCGTCAGCGCGAAAAACGCAGGCGTCACCGTCACAGGCTACATAGGAATGCCCGATACGGCAAAGGCCAACCGTAACGGTCAGATATTCTTCATAAACGGTAGATACATCCGCAGTAAAACCGCGCAAGCCGCACTTGAGCAGGCATATAACACATTCGTTCCGCCGGACAGATTCCCCGCGTGCGTCCTCTCCATCGAGATCGCGCCCGAAGCAGTAGACGTGAACGTTCATCCTGCCAAGCTTGAGGTCAAATTTTCAAACGAAAAGCTTATATTCGAATCCGTGTATTACGCTGTACGCCCCGTGCTTGAGCGTGAGCTGACGACATCCGAAATGAAGCTTCCCGAAAAGAAGGAGACTCCCGCCGTCACTGATTATCAGCGACGCGCCGAGCAAACGGCAAGGGCATTCGTTCCGGTACGCGACGGAACGGCGGCACCGAAAACGGTGCCGATCACCGTTACGCTTGAAAAGCCCTCCGAAAACGATACGCCGCAGCCTATCCTCGGCGGCGTTTCTCCCAAGGAATACAAGTACGCGTATGAGCTTCGCGGCGACACGAGCATACAGACACCGAAGGTGCCTGTTACGCACGTTCCGCCCGTCTCTTCCACCGTCTCAATTCCTCGCGAGACACCGAAAGCAAGACCGCAGGATCATCTTCCCGTGCGAATTCCCGATGTCAAGTCGGAATCGGCTTCCGCACCGACGGACGCGATTCCCGATTACCGCATCATCGGCGAGGCTTTCAACTGTTACGTCATTGTCGAGCTTGGCAACAAGCTGATCCTCATCGACAAGCACGCCGCTCACGAGCGTATACTTTACGAGCGTTTACGTGCAAACATGCGCGAGCAATCGGCAAAATCGGCATCGCAGATGCTTATAATACCGGTCACACTGACGCTGACGCAGGACGAGGCAGCCGTTATCGCCGAATATGCGGACGAAATACATTCCGCAGGCTTTGATTTCAACCAAAACGGCACGGAAATATCCGTAACGGCGCTTCCGCACAATTTCACGGCGGAATCTGTCCGTGAGATATTCGAGGTCTTTGCGGACGGGCTCCGCACTTCCGCGGGAGAGGCGCGCGACATCATATTCGAACGCACACTCTACACCTGCGCCTGCAAGGCTGCAATCAAGGGCGGACGTGTTTACGGCGCCGAGCACATCAAATGGCTCTGCGACGAGATATTCCGTCTGCCGAACATCAAATACTGCCCGCACGGACGTCCCGTTGCTCTTGAGCTGACTCACGCTGCGGTGGACAGACATTTCAAACGCACACAATAAAAAGTCAATACAAATCAAAGGAAAATATATGTTCAAGCTGCTAAAAACGGAGGGCGACGCAAGACGCGGCACGATGGAAACTGTCCACGGCACGATCGAAACACCCGTATTTATGAACGTCGGCACCTGTGCCGCGATCAAGGGCGGCGTTTCAGCGCCCGAACTCAAGGAGCTCAACTGTCAGGTCGAGCTTTCCAACACCTATCACCTTCACATCCGTCCCGGCGACAAGCTAATCCGCGATATGGGCGGTCTGCACAAGTTTATGAACTGGGATAAGCCCATCCTTACAGACTCGGGCGGATTCCAGGTGTTCTCCCTCGCAGGCCTCCGCCGCATCAAGGAAGAGGGCGTATATTTCGCCTCCCACATCGACGGAAAACGCATTTTCATGGGGCCCGAGGAGAGCATGCAGATACAGTCAAATCTCGCCTCCACCATCGCGATGGCGTTTGACGAGTGCGTTGCGAATCCCGCACCGTACGAATACGTTAAGGCGTCCAGCGAGCGTACGATCCGTTGGCTCGAACGATGCAAAACGGAAATGCAGAGACTCAACTCTCTCCCCGACACGATCAACCAAAATCAGCTTCTTTTCGCGATCAACCAGGGCGGCACGTACGATGACCTGCGAATCGAGAATATGAAGGTCATCCGCGAGATGGGACTCGACGGTTACGCCATCGGCGGCCTCGCCGTCGGAGAAGAGGCTGACGTGATGTACCACATCCTCGACGTCGTGCTTCCCTACGCTCCCGTTGATAAACCCCGTTATCTTATGGGCGTCGGCACTCCCGTCAACATCCTTGAGGGAGTTCACCGCGGCATCGACTTCTTTGACTGTGTAATGCCCAGCCGTAACGCACGGCACGGCAACGTTTTCACATGGCACGGCAAGATGAACGTGCTCAACGAAAAATACATCCGCGATCCGCGTCCCATCGACGAAAATTGCGGCTGTCCCGCCTGCAGACTCCATTCCCGCTCATACATCCGTCACCTTATCAAGGCGAAGGAGATCCTCGGTATGCGTCTGACTGTCCTGCACAATATGTATTTTTACAACGATCTTATGCAAAAGATCCGCGACGCGCTTGACGGCGGATATTTCGAATCCTTCTATCAGAAGTACCGTGTCGTTCTCGGTGAACGCTCTACGGACTGATCCCACCTCATTTACTCTGCGGTCCCCCGCTCTGATAAAAATTTTTTACTACGGAGAAAACATTTATGCTCGCTGATATGATCCTCATCATTGATCTCGGCGGAACCGAAAACGCCGGCATCGCAAGAGAACTCCGCGCCCTCGGCGTGTATTCCGAGATTCATCCGCATGATATAACCAAGGAAGAGCTCGCAGCGCTTCCCGGTGTCCGCGGAATCATCCTTTCCGGAGGAAAGAACCGCATCGTTGACGGTGTCGAGATCGACGCATCCGAAGCTATATACAACGCAGGACTTCCCATCCTTTCCCTCGACTGCAACGGCGAAGACCCCCTCTCCGAGGACGAAGACATCCGCCGCGAAACGCTTTCCGCATTTACCTTCGCTGTCTGCGGCGCAAAGAAGACCTGGACAATGGAAAACTTCATCGCAGACCAGATCGAGCTCATACGCCGTCAGGTAGGCGACAGAAAGGTCCTCCTTGCCCTCTCCGGCGGAGTTGACTCCTCCGTAGTTGCCGCGCTCCTAATCCGTGCGATCGGTGACAAGCTCACATGCGTTCACGTCAACCACGGTTTGCTCCGCAAGGGTGAGCCCGAAGAAGTAGTACGCGTATTCCGCGACGAAATGGGAGCAAATCTTGTTTACGTTGACGCCGTTGACCGTTTTCTCGAAAAGCTTGCCGGCGTTGACGAGCCCGAAACAAAGCGTCACATCATCGGCGCCGAATTTATCCGCGTATTCGAAGAAGAAGCAAGAAAGCTTGATGACATCGACTTCCTCGCACAAGGCACGATTTATCCCGACATCATCGAATCCGGCACAAAGACGGCAAAGGGCGTTAAGGCGCACCACAACGTAGGCGGTTTGCCCGAGGATCTTAAGTTTGAGCTCGTTGAGCCGCTCAAGATGCTCTTCAAGGACGAGGTCCGCGCGTGCGGCATCGCACTCGGTCTGCCCGCGTCTATGGTATACCGTCAGCCGTTCCCCGGTCCCGGCCTCGGAGTCCGCTGCATCGGCGCCATCACCCGCGACAGACTTGAAGCACTCCGCGAATCGGATGCGATCCTCCGTGAGGAATTCGCAAACGAAGGCCTTGACTCCAAGGTTTGGCAGTACTTCACAATCGTACCGGAGGTTAAATCCGTCGGCGTACGCGACGGTGTACGTTCGTATGAGTGGCCGTGCATCATCCGCGCCGTCAACACCGTTGACGCAATGACGGCTGACATAGAGCCTATCCCCTATCCCATACTTGCAAAGATCACCGCACGCATCACAAGCGAGGTCAAGGGTATCAACCGCGTCCTCTATGACGTCACGCCCAAGCCCTGCGGCACGATCGAGTGGGAATAATTTCGCACCTCTGAAAACCCCTGATTTCTCGGATCGGGATTCTTCACCGCGCTGAACGACGGACTTGTTTCCGCCGCAATCTCATTTTTACGTACACTCGTTTTTCAGATTGCCGCGGTTATGCTTTTGCCCATCATATTTGACATAAACGGAGTGTGGGCATCCATCATCGTTGCGGAGCTTATGGCAGTTGTCATCACGGGAATATTCCTCGTCATCAAGCGTCCCAAGTACAAATATTGGTAAAACAAAAAATCCCGTATGTCCGTGGACATACGGGATTCTTTTATTCGGATTTTTCTTCCTTTTTGTATGGGATCTTATCGCGCTGGAAATATTTATCGAGCGCCTCCTTCATATTATCGGGCATTCCCGTCGGGACGGGCATTCTTGCGGAATTGGCAAGACGCGTGACAAACGCTATCGCGAAATCGCCGTCACGCTTGAGCTGTACCGCAGAAAGCGGGAACATCACGTCGTGACGTGTGTGTATCTCTGCTGTTCTTGTGCCGCGAGACAGACCGAGTGCGGGCACACCCTTATCGCAGAAGGGCGCAGAATCGCTTGAATGAACGTGCACAGAAACATCAACTCCGATTCCGTACTCGCGCGCGAACTGTTCAGCGTAATGCTTGAGATCGTCGCCGCCCGTTACAAAAATCTGATTTTTTCCGAGAATGGTGCCGCACATATCGAAATTGAAGCAGAATTTGACCTCTTTTTCAACCTTGTCTGCGTATTTTTCAACGTATGCCTTACTTCCGTAAAGTCCCTGCTCTTCAGATCCGCACCAGATGAAGCGGAGCGTGCGCTTTGCAGGATTTTTGAGGAAGTGATGATACAGATACATTATCGTAGCGGATCCGGTTGCGTTGTCCCACGAGCCCGTACCTACAAGAACGCTGTCATAATGCGCAGTAAGCACAACGACCTCTTCGGGCTTTTCCGTGCCGGGGATCTCTGCGATTACGTTCTGCGAGGTTGCCTCGTATTCGTTTCCGCGAAGCTCGAGTCTTATCATCTCGGCACCGTCGCGCACAAGCTCTGTTGCGTCCTTCGCCCAAATGGAAAATCCGGGAACCTTACCGTTTTCGAGCATCTTCGGACGAAGATTGCGCGGCACAAGATCCGTCGTCTCGGACGAATTCTGATGCTTGCCCGCAATCGTGATGAAAGCGGCGGCATTCTTTTCGCAAAGAAGCTTATACGCGTCGAAGGACAACTCATTTATCATTACCGCTGTGTCGGAAAGATCGTCCATTCCGATGTAATCATCGGCGCTGCCTCTGTCCGCGTAGTAAAATTTCAGTTCTTTTCCGCCCTCGGGAAGTTCTCCGGACATACCGTAAGGAATAACCTCAAGCTCTTTTTCAAAGGGAGACGTTACCTTTGCCGTGCACTTCACGGACTCGTATGCGGGGATAGTGAATTCCATATATTCGCCTTTTCCGCCCGCTTTTTCTATCTCCTGCATAAGGATCTCTGCGGCGCGCTTTTCCTCGGCTGTTCCGCCGAAGCGAACAAAACTCAATTTTCCCACAAGATCATACTGATACGTATTCATAATGTACCTCCGTTAGGTTGTTTACATAAATAATATCACAGTTTTCGTCAAAAATAAAGGTTATCCGCAGATTTCACGAGGCTTGACGAAAAAAAGACGCATCGACGATGCGTCTTTTTTGTATCAATACCATTTTGCGCGTCTTTTTTTGTCAATTACGGACGCAGTGATGAGAGCCGCGATCAAAAGCGTAATCACGCCTGCCGTAATGTAAACGCCTGCGGGCAAGCCGCCCGTGATCTTGAGCTCCTCCCAAAGAGAAGAAACAAGCGCGAGCGTCTCGGGATCGAGATTGCGGTACGCGTTCTTTTCAAGCTCCGACGCAAAATCAAAGCCTTCGGGATAGAGGATCGCCATCGCCTCCTCGCCCATATCCTCGATGTACCCCTCGTCCTCGAAAACGAGCGAGTTCGGGGACGCGTAGTAAATGTACTCCGCGTTCGCTATCGCGGGTTCGGGAGAGAGCATAAAGTTAATGAACAGCGCCGCGATGTCGGTGTTTTCGCTTCCCTTCGGGATGCACATCGCATCGACAAACAGGTTGGTATTTTCGGGATAGTAGAAGCCGAGATTTTCGTTGATGTCAAGCATTGTGAAGTAGTCGCCTGCGTAATACGCGGCTACCGCCGCCTCACCCGACTCCATTTTGTTATAGATCTCATCCATAACGTAGCTTTGCACGAGAGATTTCTGATCCAGAAGCTCACCGAGCGCCTCGCGCCACACAGCTTCGTCAGTCGAGTTCACGCTGTGTCCGAGCTTATAAAGTGCCGTTGCGAACCCGTCACGAGAGTTATTGAACTGCAGGATCTTGCCAGTATACTTTTCATTCCAGAGCAGATCCCAGCCGTTGCAGTCAGCCTCGTCCACCATCTCGGTATTATAGATCACACCGACTCTGCCGTAGGTATACGGCACGGAATACGTATCGGTCGGGTCATAGTAAAGGCCGTGGAAGGATTCACCAATATGGGAGTAATAGCACTCCGCTTCATATTCGGCGCAGACCTCCTCGATATTAACGGGCAAAAGCAGATCTTCGGACACCATACGCTCGATCATATAGTCGGAAGGAATAATCACGTCATATTTTGACGTACCGCTTGAGATCTTCGCGTACATATCCTCATTCGAGGGATAGGTCGTATAATGCACCTTGATGGATCTTCCGGTAAGCTCCGTATAATACTTTTCAAACTCAGCGATAACGTCGAGTGATCCGTCCGAGCCGTCGGAAATGTACTCACCCCAGTTATAGACGAACAGCTCGTCCTTTTCCTCTCCTGAGCAGGACGCAAGAAGCGGAAGAACGGCTAAAACACAGATGATGAAAATGAGAAGCTTCGTTTTCATTCGTGTACCTCCCCTCTCTTGCGGCGCAACTTTGCTTTGCGCTTACGTTCCGCAGCCGCGGACTTCTTTGCCGCGCGCTCGTCGGAGCTTTCGGTGAAGTTATAAATGATCAAAAGCACAAGAACGGCGACGAAAATAAGAGTGGAAAGCGCGTAAATATCGGGCTTGACGCTCTTTTTGATCATCGAGTAGATGTGGATAGTCAAGGTCTGGTAACTTGCTCCGCTCGTGAAATTACTGATGACAAAGTCATCAAAGGAGAGCGTGAACGCCATAATGAAGCCCGTGATGATACCCGGTGCCATAAACGGCAGTTCAACCTTCATAAACGATTGAAACGGCGTGCACCCGAGATCAAGCGCCGCCTCGGGGATGTTTTTATCCATCTGCTTGATCTTCGGCAGGATAGACAGGATCACATACGGCAGATTAAATGTAATATGGGAGACAAGAAGCGTCCAGAATGAGAGATACGAATTGAATCCGAGCATAGTTCCGACAAACACGAAAAGGAGCATCAGAGAGATACCCGTTACGATGTCGGGGTTCATCATCGGCACGTTAGTCACCGACGTTACGGCGCTTTTGAGCCAACGGCGGCGCATACGTGAGATGCCGACGGAGGCAAGGGTGCCGATCACCGTCGAAAATACGGCAGAAAGCACGGACAGCACGAGTGTATTCTTCAACGCCTCTAAGGTAGCCTTATCTCGGAAGAGCTCGCGGTACCATTTGAGTGAGAATCCCATAAATTCCGTTGTAGACTCGCCCGAGTTGAACGAGATGAGTATCATAACGAATATGGGAGCATAAAGAAAGATGAATACAAGTGTAAGGTAAAGCTTGGAGATCGTTTTCATTTCATCGGCCTTCCTTTCGCTTCCTCGCCGTCGGTGAAGCGGTTCATAACCGCCATCGAGATGAGGATGAGTACCATAAGAATGAGCGACAGAGCTGCGCCGAAATGATAGTTGATCGCCGTACCGGTGAAGTAGCTTTCGATCGTGTCACCGATGAGCTGGAACGTACCGCCACCGAGCTTCTGCGAGATGTAGAAGGTCGAGATGGAAGGAACGAAAACCATCGTGATTCCGGAAACAACACCGGAAAGCGACATAGGCATAACGACCTTTGTCAGCACGTGAAAGCCGTTGCATCCGAGGTCTGCGGAGGCTTCGAGCAGACGGTTATCGATGCCGGACATAACGGAATAGATCGGCAGGATCATATACGGCAAATAGCAGAACACCATACCGACAACAACAGCACCCGGAGTGTTTATCATATGGACAGGATCGATTCCGACAGCGGAAAGTACGGAATTGAGCACGCCCGTATCCTCGAGGATCGTCATCCATGAATAGGTCGTGATAAGGAAGTTCATCCAGAGCGGTACCATAATGAGCAGAATCATTATTTTCTGCCATTTTGCCCTCATTCTCGAGAAAAAGTACGCCGTCGGATACGCAATGACAAGACAAATGACAGTCGCGATCAGTGCAAGGCAAAGAGAATTGAGCAGAATAAGCAGATAATCTCCATTCCAGAGACGTTCGATATTTTCAAACGTAAAGCTGCCGTCCATATCCGTGAAGGAATAGTAAACGACAAAGAGCAGCGGCGCGATAATAAACAAAACGCTCCAGACAATGTGCGGTGCCGCCGCGGCGCGTTCTACAAAGCTGCGCTTCATTCCTCTTCCTCCCCGATGTTCTCGGAAAGGAGCTCAAGCTCGTCGGAGAATGAGGAATAGTCACCGAACATATCGGAATATTCGGACTTTTTCATAATATGGATAGCATCCGGCTCAACATAGATGCCTATCTCTGCATCGGGAGCGACGTAATCCGTTGTCTGTATCATCCATTTGAATCCGGAAATATCAACAATAACCTCGTAATGAACACCCTTGAAGGTCACGGAGGTTACTTTTCCGCGGAGCATTCCCTTTTCAAGCGAAACAACGTCAACGTCCTCGGGACGTACAACGACGTCAACGGGCTCGTTTTTATCAAAGCCGCCGTCAACGCAATCGAAGACGTGGCCCGCAAATTTGACGCTGTTATCGGCGAGCATAATGCCGTCGATGATATTGGATTCGCCGATAAAGTCGGCAACGTATGCGTTTGTGGGTTCATTATAGATGTCCGTAGGCGTACCGATCTGAATGATCGAGCCCGCATTCATAACAACGACGGTGTCGGACATCGAAAGAGCCTCTTCCTGGTCGTGAGTAACATAGATGAACGTGATTCCCGTCTTCTGCTGAATACCCTTGAGCTCATTCTGCATATCCTTGCGGAGCTTAAGGTCAAGCGCGGCAAGCGGCTCGTCAAGAAGAAGAACACGCGGCTTATTGATGAGCGCACGCGCAATCGCAACTCTCTGCTGCTGACCGCCTGAAAGAGTCGTTACGTGACGGCGTTCAAATCCACGCAGATTGACAAGCGCAAGCATTTCCTTTACGCGCTCGGAGATCTCCGCGTCCGGCACCTTTGCAACTCTGAGACCGAAGGCGATATTTTCATATACATTCAAATGAGGGAACAGAGCATATCTCTGGAAAACGGTATTTACACGACGCTTATAAGGGGGAACGTCCGTGATGTTTTTTCCATCGAAATATACCTCACCCGTGTCAGGTGATTCAAAACCGCCGATGATTCGGAGGGTAGTTGTTTTCCCGCAGCCCGAAGGACCGAGAAGGGTGATGAATTCATTGTCATATATATCAAGATTGATAGAGTCAAGCACGGTTTCGCCGTCGAAAGACTTAGAAACGCCCTTCAGTTCAATAATCTTCTTTCCGTTCATTTCTTACCTATATTACCCGTGATTTCTTCCCGCGAATTGCTCCGAAGGAAACTCCCCTTTCGTTTTCATATCCTATACATAAAAAATCCCCCCCTGACAGACAGCCGCACGCAATTCCCTTACAGCAGCCCGTACCCGGGCGGGTTTTCTATTTAATTATCGGATCAAGTACATTTTAGCAGATACCGAACCTTTATGCAATATTTTTTTGAAAAATCTTGAACTTTTTGTCGAAAAGATTGCATTTTCAACGCATTTCCGCCAAAAGCACGGCAGTAACGGCAAGAAGAAGCGCAAAGCTTCCCTCTCCGGTGAGATTCAAAAAGACGGCAAACAGCCAAAAAAAGATCAAAAACGTCCACTCAAGTACGTTTTTGATCCGATGTGCCGATTCGGGATGCAAAAAATATGCGCTCAAAGCGTAGACGATCCCCGATCCGTCCGATCCCGCAAACGGGATCAGATTGAAGAGTGCCGCGCCAACCGAATAAACGTAAAAAGTATCGCCCATATTCGGCACCAAAAGCGACAGCAGATTAAACGCCGCGCCCGACGCGTATATCAACGCCTCTTTGCCGTAGCTTATACGTTCCGTGCCGTCAAGACGGAACGACAAACCGAAAAACCGACGTGAGCGCTTCATTCTTACGCCGAACGCATACGCAGCAATGACGTGCCCCGCCTCGTGGATCAGTATGACGGCGAGCGCCGCTGCAAGAGCTTTCAGTTTTCCGCCTCCGCAAGACGCGCGGTGTGCTCCTCGATATACGCGGTCGCAAGCTCATTTATGCGCGCATCACGTTCGTTTTCCTCCGATACGTCAACGTAGTCGAGCTCGTTTACGGCTCCGTCCGACATAACGGATACAAACGGCGATCCTGCCGCGTTAATTTCGCTTTCTGCGGACGCGGGCGTATCATTTGCAGAGACGATGCCGCCCGAAAGATAGGTCGCGAAAAGCAAAAAAATCATCGACAGCGTGAATGCAAGCCTTCCCTTTTTCGGCGCAGACGCGATCTTTTCCCTCTCCTCGGGCGAATACCATTCCGCTCCTTCCGTCATCTCACCGAAGAAAAACGAATACCTCATACTCCCAACCTCACTTTGCTGCTTTTGGTTTATTTATATGTGCTTTTCCGTCGGTTGATGACATAACGCGTTTGTGGTATAAAACAAAATTTGCCAACTAACCGCCTCAGCCTATTCGCAATCCGCAGAGCACAAGAACAAAAAACAGCACCCGGCGGGTGCTGTTTTTTGTTTATTCTCAGTTATTATATGTACCGGAAAGGTCGGCTACTGCGCCGCCGGGGTTGTCGTCCTTGATCTTCGAGGTCTTGATCTTTTCCTGAAGGTGAGCCCAGAATTCCTCGCCGTCGTTCGGAAGGTCTACCCAGTCCTCTTTCCAGGTCGAAAGCATCATTGCGTTCGAGATGGACAGACCGCGGATACCCTCTTCGCCGGGAGCGATCAGAGGTGTGCCGTGGAGGATATGATCAGTGAAATTCTGGCAGATCTCGGTGTGTGCACCGCCCTTGCCCTCAACTTCAACGTCGATGACCTCATACGGGATCTTGCCGAAGCCGTTGTCGGTCGTTCTGTTGAATTCTCTTTCGTCAACATTTGTGCGATAGAACTTGAGGCCTGCGCCCTCACGAACGAGCTTGCCGCGAGTACCGGAGATCTCGAGACGGTTTGTGCCGGGGAATTCGCCTGTCGTGGTGATGAACACGCCCGTTGCGCCGTTCGGATATTCAGCGTATGCGGTCACATTATCTTCAACCTCGATATCGTGATACTTACCGAACTGGCAGAACGCACGGATGCGATTCGGCATACCGAAGATCCACTGCCAAAGGTCGAGATTATGCGGACACTGATTGAGAAGCACGCCGCCGCCTTCGCCTGCCCACGTTGCTCTCCATCCGCCGCTGTTGTAGTACGCCTGCGTGCGGTACCAGTCAGTGATGATCCATACGCAACGCTTGAGCTCACCGAGCTCGCCTGCGGCGATCATATCGTGCATCTTCTGATAGTACTTATCCGTGCGCTGATTGAACATAAGTCCGAATGCGCATCCGCTTTCATGGGCGGCTTCAATAAATGCGGGAATCTGCTTTGTGTAAACGCCGATAGGCTTTTCGCAAAGCACGTGGATCTTGCGCTTGAACGCTTCAATGCCGATAACAGGGTGATCGTAATGCGGAACTGCGATGAGGATCGCATCAATGTCGCCCGAATCGAGCATCTTTGTGCAATCGTCGTAGAGTGCGGGAGTCTCTGCGTTCTTGTCTGCGCAATAAGACTTGACCCATTCGAGTCTGTCGGGCTTGATATCACAAACAGCAGTGAGAACTGCACCCTTGACCTCGCCGTCAACAAAGCGGCGAACGTGACCCGAGCCCATATTACCGATACCGACGATACCGAATCTGACCTTATCCATAATTTCCTCCTTGTCACGCACGGTGACGTTTAGATTTTATATCTTTTTTATTACTTGCCGAAATTTTCGATCTCGTCTGCGGCGTTCGTGAGCCAATCACGGGGAGTCATCTCGATGCGTCCAATATCGCACATATGTGCAAGCTCGGGCGAGATGGGCATACGGTCAAGAAGCTTAAGTCCGTACTGCTCCGCGATCTTTTCGGTTGAGCTTTCTCCGAAAATGTGGATCTTCTTGCCGCAATCGGGGCACTCTACGTAGCTCATATTTTCCACGAGACCGACTACGGGAACGTTCATCATATTCGCCATATTCACAGCCTTTGCCACGATCATGGAAACAAGCTCCTGCGGGCTTGTTACGATGACGATACCGTCAAGCGGGATCGACTGGAAGATAGTGAGCGGAACGTCGCCTGTTCCGGGAGGCATATCGATGAACATAATATCGTTATAGCCCCAAATGACGTCTGTCCAGAACTGCTTTACCGTACCTGCGATTACGGGTCCGCGCCATATAACGGGAGTTGCCTCGTTATCAAGCAGGAGGTTGACGGACATAACCTTGATTCCCGTTGCTGTTGCAGGCGGAATGATGCCGTTTTCGTCACCCTCGGCACCGCCGCACTGAAGGCCGAACGCCTTCGGGATGGAGGGACCTGTGATATCGGCGTCCATAATGGAAACGTTGTAGCCGCGGCGTCTCATTGTGAGTGCGAGCAGGGACGTTACCATGCTCTTGCCAACGCCGCCCTTACCGCTTACAACGGCAATAACTTTTTTAACCTTGCTGAATCTGTTTACAGGTTCGATGAGAGATTCGGGATTTTTCTTAGACGGGCAATCAAGACCGCAGGTTGAGCAATCGTGAGTGCATCCGCTCTGTGTGTTTTCTGACATTTCTATCTCCTTAGTATTAAAACGTTGTTTATTATCTTAATTACAGACCTTTCTTATTATAGACCTTTCGGGCAGTGATATTCAAGTATATTTTTAATATTATTTGTCATATCGAGGAATTTTTCTTCCGCTCGTAAAGTCTTTCGCCCTCATAAATTCCGAGCATTATCGCTGCAGGTATGACTGAAACGAGAAGCTCGACGGGTGTCGGCTGCGCGACGCCGAAGGATGAGGCTACGCCCGTCACCGTCGTTACAAGTATGATGAGAATCAGCGACATACCCATGAAAAAGCAGGTCGCAAGGTTGATCGTTCGGTCATTTGAAAAGACGGATTCGCCGCTTCTGTGTTCGCCGCAAACAACGACAAGCGACAGTATCAGCGAGACGAAAATGACCGTTGCCGCAGATGCTTCCGTTTGGCAGAATAGATTTGACGTCAGAAGCATCACCGCGCCCCACAGAACGCCGTGCGCAACGGAAACTCCTATTCCGGAAAAGGGATCCGACAGCCGTCCGTAAACGTCTCCCTTATATGAAAGCTCGTTTTTGCCGGGACGCTCAAGCGACATCGTTATAACGGCAAAAAAGTCGAAGATCAGCCCCCAGAAAAGTATCTGCGCCGCAGTCATAGCCGTGCTGCGGAACACGGCGGAATAAAGCACAGTAAGCATTCTCGCCGCCTGCGAGGTGACAAGATAATTCGCTATATTGGCTACGTTTCCGTAGATTCTCTTCGCAAACGCAACCGATTCGACGATGCAAGGCAGTCCGCCGCCGTTTTCGTTTGCCCGCGGAATGATATTATCCGAGTTCATTTTAAGGAGCTGGGACACTCCGCTCGCGTTTTCGGTAACAACGCGCTCCGAGCGGTGCTTATAGCCGGTCGTCTCATGTGACAGTGAAAAGCTTGCGCCGACGCTCCGGAGGATGCGGAGCTCGTCCGTAAGTCCGTGCGACGGATCTGCGACATATGCAACCTTCTGCCCTGCCGCCTTCATAAGCGACACGTATTCGCAAAGTCGCGCGCCGTCGAATCCGACAAGCATTTTCTTTGTTTTAACAGCATCCGACTTAGCCGATGCATCCATAGCCGCAAATTCCTTTGCGTAGATGACGTCATCACGATTCCCGATGACGCCCGCGCGCTGTGCGGCGAGCACGGAGGCTCGTCCCGCGCCCGTCATAACAAGACGTATATCCGCATTCTCGCACATCCGCACGGTTTCCTCAGTATCGGGTGCAAACGGACGGTAAAACGCCATAAGACCGACAAATGCCGTATCCGTAACGGCAAAATTCAATCTTTCAGCCGAGTGAAACGGCGTATTTTTCCTTGCGATTCCGACGACCGCAGCGCCCCTCTGCTCGTGATATCGCACCGCGCGAAGCAACGCGGACTTCATCTCGGCGGAAAGCTGCACCGTCTCGCCGTTTTCATCCGCAACGTATGCAGACGCCTCGATAACGGAAACGGCGTCTCCGTTCATATAGGCAACGTAGCCGTCATTTTCGTATGTCAGCTGAACGTCAAACGGCAATCCATCCTCGACGCCGCCGAAAAGAACGGGGGCTTGTGCTTCTGAATAGATGTGCGACGTATCGTAGCCGCTTTTTGTGATGTAATCCGTCAAGGTGCGCGTCGATTCGGATCTTTTCGGCTGTGAGCCGTCAAAGACGACGCTGTACAACCCCGTTGAGATAGCGGCATAACGGAAAAGGTGCTTTCCCTCTTCCCTGTCTGTCAACTCCGTAAATTTACCGTTACGGAACGTACTGAACGTACATTCTATTCCGTCCGTGAAGAGCACGCCTCCGTCGAAAAAGAGGATAGCATCGAGCTCGGCGAGCGCCTCGATAGATCTGACTCCGCGCACGGACGTGCCGTCGGCGCGTCCTCTTCCGTTACCGCCCGCGAGAGCGGCAAGGCCCGCCGCGGCGGCAATATCACCCATAGCGGAATAATATTCACACATTGCCGAGGAGGCAAGCGCGAGTCCCATGAAAAACACGTCATAAATGCCGCGTCTTCCGAAAATAAGCGTCAGGATCGTGATAGCGAACACGGTAAGCGTCATAACCGCGCCCCATATTCTGCTGTAGCGCTCAAGCATACGTGTGATCTTGAGCTCGCCCGAATTGGGAAGCGAAAGCTCACCGCGCGAGCGAACGGCAAGAGTATCCGCTCCGACCTCAACGGCAACGGCAACGGCTTCGCCCGAAAGGACGGCGCTGCCCGCAAAAAGCATATTGACACACGCCGAAGGCGCTGTGTCAGCGTCAAGCTCGCACGCCGTCTTATGCGTCGCTCCCTGCGCGCCCGTTATACCCGATTCATATACGGACAGAGATTCACACTGCAATATTCTGCAGTCGCAGGGCACAATATCTCCCGCTTTGAGGCGCAGTACGTCACCTCTGACGACTCGTCTTCCGTCAATTCTGTATACCGCGCCCTCGCGGAGCACGAATACGCTCGGCATAACCGCCGATGCAGACGAGGACACCTCAAGATAACGTCTTGCTCTGATGTACGCAAACGTGCGCACGACAATGCTGAACACCACCGTCGGCACTATGAGCGATATCATCTCGTCCTCTCCGAAAACATATGCCGTAAGAGCTGTAATGAGCAGCAGAATCAGCATCAGATCCGACATACAGTAGCCGAGATATCCAATGGCGGAGGCTCTGTTTTCTTTATATATACGGTTAAGACCGTATCTTCTGCGGCGTCGCATCGCATCCTTTTGGGAAAGTCCCGCGTTTGTATCCGTGCCGAGCGCCTTAACGACGCTCTCAACGGACGCGGAATGCCACGCCGCAGAGCGATAATTTGTTTTCATAGCGCGTCTCCGGTTCAATGAAGCTTGATAAAGGAGAGCTTGAGTCCCGTTGACTCATCCGATGCATCGACGAGAGCGTGAGTAACTCTGTTGTCACGCGAATCGATGATCTCCGCGGCGAGCGGATCTTCAACGTGGTTTTCGATATATCTGCGCATATTTCTTGCGCCGAACTTGAACGAATACGACTCCTCCGCGATGCGTGCGAGAGCGGCATCGGTGAATTTGACCTCGATATCGCGCGCCGCAAGCGCGGATGCGAGATCGCCCGTCATTATCTTTGCGATTCCGACGAAATCCTCCTTCGAGAGCGAACGGAAGGTGATGACCTCGTCTACTCTGTTAAGAAATTCGGGACGGAGGAACTCGGAGAGCGCCTTCATCGTTTTATCGGAGGTAAAGCTGTCGATGGATTCGGAGAATCCCGCCGTATTGGACGTACCGACAGAACCCGCGTTCGTCGTCATAACGATGACGGTATTGGAGAAATCGACGTGCTTGCCGTGTGCGTCCGTGATCTCGCCGTCGTCAAGTATCTGCAAAAGGATATTCATCACGTCGGGATGAGCCTTTTCAATCTCATCGAAAAGAACGACTGAATACGGACGGCGGCGTATCTTTTCCGTAAGCTGTCCGGCATCGTCGTATCCGACGTAACCGGGAGGCGATCCAATAATACGGGAAACAGAATGCTTTTCCATAAACTCGGACATATCGAGTCTGATAAGCGTTTCGGGTGAGCTGAAAAGATCGTTTGCGAGCGTCTTGACGAGCTCCGTCTTACCGACACCCGTAGGACCCGCGAAAATAAAGGAAACGGGTTTCTTCTTGTACTGAACGCCCGCGCGTCCGCGCTTGATCGCCCTTGCAACGGCAGAAACAGCCTGATCCTGACCGACTATGCGGGACTTGAGTCTGTCTTCAAGTAAAACGAGTCTGTCGAATTCATCTTCCTTGATATCTGTTGCGGGAATTCCCGTCCAGATCTCAATGACTTCGGCAAGATCGGATACCGTAAGCTCAAGAGAATCGCATTTTGCGTTGAGATCCTCAAGCTCGGCTTCAAGGC
>JAZNXW010000007.1:0-47780 GCA_045594085.1 Eubacteriales bacterium
TCATTTTTCCACAGAACATCGCATCGTAGAAGAGCTCGCTTTCACGAAACATTCTTCTGAGTTCGCGTTCCATTTTGATCACTGCACATCACCTCACATTGACTGCTCGAAGTTGTTTTCGGCAACGGTCTGATCGTCCACGACCTCGGTATATCGCATATCGAAGTTACAGAGAGAGTAAAACTCACGGCACGCGCAAGGGTTTCTTTCGAGATACTCTTCGTTGGATGCGTTGATACCAAGGTCGGGATTGCCGTAGGAGTCTGTGGTGTCATAAACAAGCTCGAGGCTGCCGTCTTCCATTCGGATGGTCATACCTGCTTTGATCTCGACACCGTTTTTATCAAAATACTGCATTCTTACACCTCTTTCTTTACATTGACTGTGTGAAGGACTGACCTTGTTCATTGAGAAAGCCTTCATATTTTTCTTGCCATCTACCCAAGGTGCGATTGATGGATTTGTAGGTTTCAAGCCGATCCATCTCGCCGAAGGTATCGTCTGCGATATCGAGTAGGGATACCAACTCGCTCAGACCTTCCTTCATCTTGTCGATACAGGCAAGTGCTTTTTCGGCGTGTTCAATGTCTTTATCCATTTCTGCTCCTTTCTTATAGCTGTACGAAGCCCTGACCGAAGAGCTCATCGGGACACCAATTCACGTTGAAGTCCGACTCACCGATGCAGTCGCAACGACCGGACAAGAAGTCGGGATCCCGCTGCTCGCGCATCATCATATACGCAACCTCTTCGGGCGTTGCTCTGACTGTTTCACCCTCGCCGTAGAGGAATGCTTGCGCTCGGACGTTTACGACAGTGTCCTCGCTGATCTCATCAAGGAACTCATGGTATGCGGTCCAGCCTTCCAGGTCATCGGCTTCATGGGGAAACCCACCGACAAGGAACTCCGATTCGTTGTAGTCATCACGCATGGTAACTTTTGAGAACAGGATTGCCATTACTCAATACCTCCCATCTTCTGATCGCTGAGATACTCGTCGAACTCATCGCCGTTCAGCATGAACCAATCATCACCGCCGTGCCAGAAGCTGATGTACATATCGCCGTCTTCCACGCGGATCGAGCGTTGCTCCAAGCCTTCACCGTATCCGTCTGAGCATTGACCTTCGAGCCAATCCTTGAACTCCGCTTCCTCTTCAGCAGTGAAGGGAGCAGTAAGCTCGGCGCGAATACATCCATAAAGAACGCCGTCAACGTTCTGTGTGCCGAAGTGAACCTCCTTGAGCTTTCCGACAGCACGGTTGCTTCCGTCGAAGTAGGCTGCGAGGTTATCTTCATCACGAGCGTCTTCCAAGCGGATCAGATCACGGATTCGTTCCTCGTATGGAGCAAGGTAGCTACCGTCATACTCGTCGGGATAGTCTTCCATGTTGCCGTACTCGTCGCGGCTGTACACGTTTGCGACTAACGGGCAGTAGAAGTATTCGGTAGTATCTTCCATCCGACTTTCGAGCATGAACTTATCAAACTCAGCGATGGATGAGACCTTACCGGTCATAACAGCTTCCATAGCCTCCAACCTGTTTTGATAGGGCAGGTTCTGATAGAACTCGCACATGGTATTTACAAGGGATAGGGTGTCGGAAGGAGAAACTAACAACGTGAGTCTCTTTTCAAATTCGTTATTTCCAAAGAGCTTCACTTTGATCGGCTCGTCCTCTTCATCCATGCACTTGATTTCATGCGCCGACTTTCGAATGCCGATGGAGCCGAGATGGTCTGCCATAAGGTAGCGTTTGCACGGGAACTCCATGACTAAGGTGTTGCCTTCGTTTTCAATTACTGCTGTAAACATTGCCTTTTCCTTTCTTTCGTATTTCGCTCTCACATACTTGAAATTTTCGACTTTTTATGGTATAATGAGAGCAATAAAAAAAGCCCTTTCGAAGATGTTTCCACCAACAAAAGGGCTATGTATTCGAGTTGACCACAATTTGACCAGTTTTATTTTGGTTTACTATGCTGATGAGGCAGACCAGTTTTGACCACAATTTTGACCAGTTCCAGTGATGTAACGCACGGAATTATCGGAATTATCGGAGGAAAAACAGCCTCAAAAGCGTAAAAATCGGGCCAAAAAGAGCATTTCCCAAGCAAAATAAAGTAATTTTGCTTTTTGGGACCATCAGGCCGCAGGTTCAAGTCCTGTCACTCCGCCCAAAATCGCGGTTTTGACCGCAAGTCGAAGCCATCGTATTCCATTCGATGGCTTCTTTTAGTGTATATTCTCACAATCATATTAAAGAGGTGTAAAAATGCTGGAATTTATAAAAGGTTTTTTCTCAGGCAACTGGTTTAGCATTATAGTCGGTATTGTTTGTTTACTTCTTGGCGCTTCGGTTACAGTATTATTTTACCGTTCAAAAAGAAGACTGGAAGAAGAAAGTAAAAAACGAAGCCTCTTCTCAAAGATGGCAATTTTCGTTGTGTTTTTCATTATGACGATATTTGCTCTATTTTCATTTTTTGGACACAATCGAGGTTTTGCAATTTCTGATGGAATTATATACATTCTCGGACTAATGATTTTTTTGCTAATATCTGATTCTATTGAAACCTTTAGTATTGGCAATTTAATTACTCTAAGTAAAAAGGTCAAGGATAAAGAGAAAGAAGTTGAAAAACTTTCTGTCGAAAACAATGAGTTACGTACTCAGATAGTCACAATAGCAGCCGCTTCTATTACCAATAACAGCAACAACCAAATGAATGTAAATTTCGGTGAAGCGCTAAGAGGGGTAAGTGTTGAATCAGCTATAGAGGGAGATCGTGAGGAAGTGTATACAAATCACGAAGCAGAGGAAATCTCTACCCTACCTAAAAATGCCGAAAATGTTCTTTCTGGGTATGAAAGAAGCCGTTTTGTGCGCATAGTGGAAAAAAGGATTATCGAAAAATTCGCCATCAAGAACGACATTGCCCCTCAATTAATACAAATGGGTGTCAAGTTCTCCGAACAATTTACATATGGCGATCCTATAATGGAGAGCAAAACAGTGTTTGCCGCTTATCTAAAAAGACCGTTGGATGAACTTTTCATAGAAACAATTCATCTATCAGCATCTGCAATGATGAATTTCAGGTTGTATTACATAATATCAATGGTTGTTCATTATGCTCAAATCAATAATAAATCTGCCAAATTGGTATTATTAATACCAAACTACCCCAATAAGTGGGCAGAAAAACTTCTTCCCCATCGAAATCCTCAAAGAGATCTCGAAAGATTACAAAACACTTTTCAGCCAGCAATTAAAAATGGTTTTTTGGAAATTAAAGTTATGGAATTCAATGAAACTGAATGTCACGAGATTGAATCAAAAATAAGAAACGAAAACGAATAAATTTTCTTTGTTTACTGCAAACCAACCATTGAGGGCGCCGTTACTCGGCGCCCTCTTTTAGTTTTGCTTTTTCATATGCAATCTCCGCTTCCGGTTATTTTCATGCATATTTTTAATAATCTTCCACCACTTTTATTAAGGCATCATCTTTTAACATAATCAAATGTGGTCTGAAAAACTTCTTTTTCTTTGTTTACTGCGCGCCAGTATTTGACTGATGGTTATAAAAAGCGGCTCCTTGATCGAAGCCGCTAACTTTATATGATAATCGTATATTTTTGTCTCATGTCCATCATACTGGAATGCGCGATTTTTTTATCATGCTGCAACCTTCCAACTACAATTCCAGGATGAATTCCGACATACTTAGCAAAACGTTCCACATCACCTTTGGATATATATCTGCCTTTTTCATCGAAATAACTATTGTAATCATCTTTGGAAATCAAAGTTTCAGTCGCAAAATCATCCGCTTCTTTCTCAAATTCCTCATCCAACTCTAACAGGTCGTCATTGCAATTGATGATAACCTTTGTCTTTTTCTTCTGGAATACATGCTTAATTTCATGGAATAACGAGAACCAAAATGCATCAGCATACTTGAATCTATCATTAAGTGCCAACACCACTTTATCATCATACCATTTAACAACGCCATTAATTCCGCAGTTTTTCAATGCAGGCAGGAGTACAAACGCTACGCCACATTCATTGAAAATTTCATAAAGACGTGGCAAAAACTCATTAGGTTCTTGTAATGTCATGGATCTAATTTCCTTGATATGTGCTTTGAGTTTCTTTTCATCAAAGGGAGCCACCTTCATTGCAAGTCCTTTGTTAAGTGCCGTTTGTAACCACACATTTGCATTAATTACATTCTTGTCTGTAACAGTTGTTACCGTGGTTCTAAAGCTTGCAAGAAGATCTCTTCTTTTCAAGATCTGAAGATCACTGACCTTAAGAAAAGTACAAAGTTGCATAACCTTTTCTACTTTGCTTTTAACTTCCGGAAGAAGCCTGTTCTTAACAAAGTACGAATAATCTATAACATCAACAACCTCAATTTGTCCATCCATTGCTTTGGCACGATCAATTTCAATCTTCTTCTCATCATATGTTTTTTGAAGATTAAGCAATGTTTCTACGCTTATCCCTAACATTGTTGAGATTTTCATTGCCAAATCGTTTGTCAAAGGCGTGTGGCCATTCAATAACAAGCTTACCGTTTTGCCTGTAGTTCCTAATCGTTTTGCAAATTCATCTTGCGTCATCTCTAATTCTTCAATTATATCTGTAAGATAATATCCAGGATGAAAGGCAATTATATTTTTATATTCTTCTTTAAGCATAATGATTTGTTACCTCCACCACTAATACAATTTTTGTGCAATTTTTAATAACATTTATATCTTTTTCTTTTTTCAACGATTTATTATTTTCATCCAATGGTTCTATTATAATCCTATATCCAAGTTTTCTACCAATATCTAATGCATAATCATCTTTTCTATCACCATGCAGCTTATGAAACTTAAAAGGCGGATAATTCATTATATCTGCAAAGCAAGTAGCCTGCTCGATATAGTTTATGTGTGACATCAGTTTTTCAGCAACTTCTATCGGGAGTACTCTCTTTGCACACGCAAGTTCTTTGCATAACTTTTCGATTTTTTTCGTCTTGTATTCGACTTCCATTCAGGCATTCTTCACCCCACTTTCCACGGACTTGCTAATTAATTATAGCATACTTTTGAGGGTTTGTAAACACCTTCACGAAATATTTTTACCTTTTGGGTAATATTTTCAACGATTTAAAGAGATTGTTTTCTTTGCTTATCGCATTCCAAATATTGAAGATCGGCCGAATGGTCGCCCTCTTTCGTTACGCACTCTCCGCCTGTTTTATTTTCTCCTTTTCTTCTGCAATCTCCGCTTTCTTTTCGGCGATCATTTCAGCGAGTTTGGCTTCGCATTGCTCCCTTGTTTCGGCGTAGACGTTGAATTTCTTGCACTTGCCGTTTGGCAGACGCGGATAGAAACTACCTTTCCAAAGATGATCGTTTATCTGATACACGAATCCGTTTCCCGACTTGCGGATCTTTCTCGGGACGGGCTCGGGACCGGGTTTTATGCACATACCCACTCAAAATTGTTTCTACGCTTCCACCGCCTATGGTGATCTTTAAGATTTTAACATCAATGTAGCATTGAAAGGTGAGAAATTTGAAGTAGTAGTACAGTGAGAAAGATAGCTAAAGAACACACGAGCACCGCTACCGAAGCTGGGCTTGATCCCCCTTCCCCTCGACGAACCATTTGTCCTCCTCGCGGAAGAGATAGCTTTCGCGTCCGTCGATTATGACGCGGTAGCGTATGCCGCAGCCGCCGACCTTCGTTGATGCGGCACGGACACGCTCCGTGATCCGCGTGATCTCGTAGATGCGCTCGTCCGTCCACGTTATCGAGCGCGGATATAGCTCGCCCTCTGGCGAAAAATCGACGTTGACCTTAACGTATACCTTGTGTCTATTCATCAGTAGTCCTCCTTACGCTAAATTGAGCATCCCCGTCGGCATCAGAAGCTCTATCTCGTCATCCGCCTGCGGCATCTTATCGAGCCGCATCGTCGACGCATTGACGATGGCGCGTCTGCCGAAACGGGCGCGTATCTCGTCTACGGTGCGGTCCACCGTCTCGCGCTTGCCCTCGGATTCGGGTGCATCAAACAGCGAAAGCTGTTCGCACGTGTCATCGTCCGTCAGCCGTATCGCGCGCACCGTTAATGCGCGGACAGGTTTTACCCATGGATAGCTCACGCGGAAAATATCAAACGCTCGCCGCGCAAGCTCGTTCGCATTATACGACGGGCGGTCGAGCTTCGTTTGCCACTCCTTCCACGATAGATCGTTACATTTTACCGTGAGCGACACGCCCCTCGCTTTTTTGTGTGCGTCGCGGAGACGGCGCGCAACCTCGTCCGCAAGCGAGAGTATCATCGGCCACACTTCCCCATCGTTTTTAAGATCGGAAAGAAACGTGATCCCGTTGCCGACGGATTTGATCGGCACTTCGTAATCCTGCGCGGTGACGGCGGATGTGTCCTCGCCGTTTGCGAACTTTTTCATTCGTATGCCGTTCACTCCGAATTTTGAGGCAAGCAACGACTCCGGACACGCCGCCAGCTCACCGATCGTTTCAATTCCGCATTCGCGCAATTGCCGTATGGTGGAGCGTCCCACACCCAACATCTCGTCAGCAGGCAATCCCCAAATCTTGTCGCGGAAATTTTCTTCCGTGATGACGGTGACGGCATCGGGCTTCTTCATATCGCTACCGAGCTTGGCGAATATCTTATTGAACGACACCCCGATCGAAACGGTGAGTCCAAGTTCGAATTTGACGCGCTCGCGAATCTCGTCCGCTATCTTCTCGCCGCTGCCGAAGGTACGTGCCGATGCGGTCACGTCGATCCAGTTTTCGTCCATACCGTACGGCTCGACGCAGTCCGAGTACTCGCGGTAGATCTGCCGTACAAGGCGCGAATATTTGACATATTCGCGGTAATGAGGATCAACTGTGACAAGATCGGGACATTTCAGCTTCGCTTCAAATATGGATTCACCCGTTTTTACGCCGCAATTTTTTGCGGCGTAATTTTTCGCAAGCACAATCCCGTGACGCTCCTCTACCCTGCCGCAGACAGCGACGGGGTATTTTTTTAGTTCGGGATTTAGCATACACTCAACGGAGGCATAAAAATTGTTGAGGTCGCTGTGAAGTATCGTTTTTCTTTGCATAAATATTTCTCACCCCCATTGACAAACATTCGTTCTCATGATAGAATAAAAACACACATCGGTGTGTGCGGATTGATTAGCGCACACCACGATGTGCTCCGCGAATTCAATTATACACGCCATTGTGTGCCTTGTCAATAGGATTCATGCACATTTTTGTGTGTTATTTTATGGGAGTTAGCGTGAAAGTATCGCTACACTATGCAAGGTGCACTGTTTCACGCTTAAAATCCTCACAAAATGGGACCCAACCCGTTTTGCCGCACAAGTGCGGTCCCGAGGATTTCGATATTTATATGTGCCGCCACAGGCGGCGGAATGGAGATTAAAAATGTCATTTTCGGAAAAACTGAAAGAAGCAAGAAAAGCGGCGGGGCTGACGCAAAAGGAGCTTGCCGACGCGACGGGAGTTTCCTATCGCGCGATCCAGACTTGGGAGGCAGGACGTCTGCCGAAAAGTCTTGATCCTGTGATGAAGGTCGCCTCCGTTCTCGGCACGACGGCGGAGGCGCTCCTTTCCGAATCGGATCAGTACGTGATCGAAGCGGGTAAGCGCGGCGGCGCCGCCGCGGCACGCGACGTTGATGCGCTTGTGAACGAGGTCATTGGTCTGTTTGCGGGAGGCGAGCTCGACGAGGACGAGAAAGACGGCATTATGGCGGCGTTCAACGAAGCTTACTGGGTCGCAAAGAAGAATAACACCAAATACACGCCGAAAAAATATCGGAACAAATAAAAGCTATGAGCCACAACAGTACTATTACCGAAAAAGCAATCGCTTTGATGCGACGGTGCGGTACGCGCGATCCTTTCAGCATCGCGTCCGAGCTTGGCATCAACATGATGTATACGGATGCGCTGCATCGGCTGAAGGGGATATATCGCGTCATCAAGCGGAATCGGTTCATCATTCTGAACAATAAAAATTCTGCGGAGCTGAACCGCATCGTGTGCGCGCACGAGCTCGGTCACGATCAGCTTCACCGCGAATATGCCAAAGAATGTGCATTGCAGGAGTTTATGCTTTACGATATGTCGACGCGCCGAGAATACGAGGCGAACGTCTTCGCCGCCACGCTGCTGCTCGATGACGAGACCGTGATTGAGCTGATCGAGGACGGACTTGACACCGTTGCCATCGCGGCGGCGATGAACACAGACATCAATCTTGTCGCGCTTAAGGTGGACTGCCTTATCCGAAGCGGTCATAACCTGCGCGTGCAGGCGCACGATTCGAAATTTTTGAAATAGAGGTGTCACATCTATGTGCGGACGATACACGGGATTTGTTGACGAAAGCCGGGAACTGCTCGACATTTACACCGCCGCCAAGTCGGCGTATCCCGACGTCAATTTCAATTCGGGAGATATCTTTCCGACGAATACGGTCCCGCTTCTGACGGCAAACGGCGGCTCGCTCTCACCCATCCCCGCGATCTGGGGATTTCAAGGATTACGTGGCAAGGGTGTTATAATCAACGCACGCGCAGAGACAGCCGCAGAAAAATACACCTTCGCCGAAAGTTTCCGTCGCCGCCGCTGTATCGTACCGACGACGGGATACTACGAATGGTCGCGCGACAAAGAGAAGTTTTTATTCAACCGTCCCGAGCAGAAGATACTCTATCTTGCGGGGGTATATTACGAATACGCTGACGGCATCCGCTTCGTTATCCTCACAACGGCTGCCAATCCGACCGTATCCGACGTACACCACCGCATGCCGCTCATCCTTACGGAAGATCAGCTTATCTTGTGGGGGTGCAACGTTGACTTTGCCTGCGCGCATCTATTGAGCCCTATGCCGCCGATGGTGCGGGAGCGGGCGTGAAAAGGGTGTTGCATATAAAAGTATAATATTCGTTACGGAACATTCGTAAGCCGAGTTTGTAAAAAAACAAAGATACCGGTTAAGAATTATCTTAACCGGTATCTTTGTTTTTTACCGCCAAAAGAACATGCGTTCTTTCTCTGCTTTAATTGGGACAATTCTTGTCCTCGTTATCATCTATAATACGGGAAAACATCAAGGAGGTAAAACATTGGGAACTGCGGAAAGACGAAATAGAATAATGAAGATCTTATGCCGAAAAAGATATGAAACCATCAGCAACTTGGCGCATGAGTTTAGTGTGTCCGAGAGGACAATACGACGAGATATTGAAACAATGAGTTTAACGGAACCCATATATACACAAACCGGAAGATATTGTGGTGGAGTATATGTAATGGATGGTTATTGGATGGAACGAATGTATATGGATGCCAGCGAATCTATGGTATTAAATAAACTTTGCAAATACGCAGAGACCAATAATATTGATATATTGTCTACAGAAGAATTGAATATATTAAAAAATGTTATAAAAGATTATTCCAAGCCGGGGGTAAACCATGAAAAACGAAGAAATAAAATTATTTAAGAGCTTATGCAAATTTAAATCCAATGAATTCCCTACCGAATTGTTATCTTATGCCACTCCCACAATATTAGGACAACTATTTTTCAATCGTATGCAGGGGATCGCATATGGTACATTAAAAAATAACAATGCGCTTTCGTTAGTAAATCGAGAATTCAGAAATGCATTAACGGTAGCTTTCGAGCAAAACATTCAAAAGAACAGTAGCTATGCTGTATGTTTGGATAATCTTGTGCAAATATTATCGAAAAGCAATTCGAGCTATGCAATGTTGAAGGGGGCTGTTTTATGCGATAAATACCCTATAGGATATCGCACTTCCAATGATGTTGATATATTAGTATCACCATACGATGTTACCGCAATCGGTGAAATATTAAACAGTGCCGGATTTGCGCAAGGAAGTATAAAAAACGATCAATTTGTTCCGGCTACCAGATTGGAAATTATTGAATCAAAGATGATGCGTGGCGAAACTGTCCCTTACATAAAAGAAATAAATTTGCCCGGCATAAAATATTTCGAGGTAGATATTAATTTCTCACTTGATTATAAAGCGGGCGATACAGATATATTACAGCAGATATTAAATAAGAGATGCGTTGTGGATATTAACGGTACACGTATTCCTACTCTTAATTATAAGGATTTCTTCATTCATTTGTGCTGGCATTTATTTAAAGAAGCTACAACATTACCTTGGATCGAAATGAAAAGAGATATGACATTATATAAATACTGCGATATATATTGGTTGCTATCCCAGATGGATGTTTCCGAGGTTAATGAAATATTTAAGAGAGCAACGGAATATAATGCAGAAAACATTTGTGCATTTGCAATCATATACACTGCAGAGTTATTTGATTTGTTAAGCTCTCCTGCAATAGTTATTGCATACAAACATCTTTCTGATGAACAATTTTTACATACAGTAATATCCCCGAAAGATAACAAACATTATATATATCAAGAGAAAGACATAACTAAACGTTTTTTCACTGACAATCGAACAAATTTGTTAAAGGAAATATCGCAATATGAAGAAGCTTGAAATGCGCAAAAATGAGACAGATGGATTGCTCATAACTTTTTGCGGACTTGATGGTTCCGGAAAAACTACTATAATGAACAAATTATTATCTGATATCTCTGTTGATCATTCAGTTTTAATTACAAAACAACCTACCGATATGGTTAGACAAACAGAAATATTTAGAACCTACATGGATACTCCAGATCACGATGCTTACGATTACAGAAGCTTATCGTTACTTGCAGCGAGTGATCGTATACAACACGTTAATAAAGTGATCGAACCTGCTTTACAGCAAGGAAAAATTGTTTTTAGTGATCGCTATTTTTATTCTTGCTTAGCTAATTTGCGCGCGAGAGGTTATAAAGAAGACGAATGGATATATGACATCGCAAAATTTGTTATACAACCTGACATCGCATTCTTTTTTGATATACCGGCTGACAAAGCAATTGCACGCGTAAGATCCAGAGAAGAAGAAAAGGATAGATACATTGATGTGTTTTTACAAGAACAATTGCGCAATGAATACCTTAACATTTCCAATGTTAACGAAGGAATACTGGTATCAACAGACACAACATTAAATAACAGTTACTTGATAGTAAAAAAAGCAATGGAAAGGATATTGAGAAAATGAGTACATATGAGAAAATAATAGCAATAATTCGCAAGCTCAGCGGAAAAACCGAAATACATATGTCAGATTTCCTTATTGACGATATTGGATTAGATAGTCTGAATATGGTTTATCTGCTGCTTGACATTGAAAACACTTTTGAATTTGAATTAAAAGAGTCTGATATGAATCCTTTTGATTTGAAAATAGTATCCGATATTGTTGATTTGGTAGAACGATATATTAACAAAAAGAATGAAAAAATCAGTTGAATTGCCGCTTGTTGCTCCTATTTTTAGCACATATCAATTTCACGCTTGCGGAGCGGTTGCAATTCATAATAATCCGTCAATACGAAATTGGTATTTAAATCAATCTGTCATTTTGAGCTGTAACAGAAAATTTCTCAACGGATACACATCTCCCGGGATAGACATTGACGGTGCTAAACTATATGACAACCCTCATTTCGAAAAATATACGTATGATATGCAATTCACAAAAGGTTATATCAATCCAATTATTCGAGAACTCGTTGACAATGGATACTATGTTTATTTCAAAGGAATAGATGATTATTATGTTGAGGGCAAAAGTTGGTACCAAAAAAGACACATGAATCACGACGGATTGATCTGCGGTTACGATCAAAACAAAAAAACCTATTGTATATATTCATATGATAGCAATTGGATTTGCAGAAAATATGAAACGTCACAATCTTCTTTTAATGCGGGAAGAAAGTCTATGATAGCAAACGGAGTTGATGGTTATATATGTGGTATAAAGCCCAAAAAAGAAATCGTAGAATATGACCCCTATGCCGTAATAGATAACCTTTCCACATATTTAAATTCGACATTTGATAATTATCCAATCAATGGAGAAGGTAGGATTCGCGGAATTATCGTTCATGATTATATAGCTATATATTTAGACAAATTATATAATGGACTTGTCCCTTATGAACGAATGGACCCGAGAGTGTTTCGGTTAATATGGGAACATAAAAAAGCAATGCTTGAGCGAATTGAAAAAATGGAGGAAACGCTGCGAATAAACAATTTTCACAGTATAAAATACGCTCCCATCGTGTCAGTTGCTAACGACATACGTATGATGTATGCATCTCATCACGCCAAACGCAGGGATTCATTATTACCTGTTATACAGCAAAAACTGCTCGAACTACGAGAAATGGAAAATATTATATTAAGAGACTTTTGGAGCGAATCAAAAGGAGCAATCACAAAATGACATTATGGAAATACATAAAACATCATATGTTAAGTCATTCGCAGCAACTATTAATTGAAAACAACATCAGGATTACATATGCAGAAGTAATAGAATATGTGGAAGAATTCTCAAAAACGCTGTCGGGACAAACTTGCTGTGCAATTTTGTGTTCTTCGGAAATGATGAGTGCTATAGCATTGCTTAGTTGTTTGTGCGCAAATGTTACTGCTGTCCCCCTTTCGACCAGATATGGTATTTTACATTGTGAGAAAATACTAAACACAATCGGACCTACAGCAATTATAACGGACGAAGGAACAGAACTTAGAATTAATAAGTTGCCCAATAGTTCTTATGTTCCTCCCGATAAACATCCCTCACTTATTATGTGTACATCCGGCACAACTGGGAATCCCAAGGGAGTTATGTTAAGTAAAAAAAACATACTTACAAATCTCAAGGATATTAACGCTTACCTAATGATCAACTCCGCTGATCAAATATTAATAGCCCGCCCATTATATCATTGTGCTGTGCTCACCGGAGAACTTTTGATTTCTCTTATAAATGGATTGAAAATATATTTTTATTCAAGCGACTTTAATCCGAATATTTTGAGAGATATGATTCGAGATTTTCAAATTACGGTATATTGCGGAACACCAACACAAATTAATATGCTAACAAGATTTAACAAAAACAATGCATATTCATCCATCAGAACAATGTGTATAAGCGGAGAATGTTTGAGCAGTCAGATCAGCCAATCGATTATTAACAATTTCCCCAACGCTAATGTTTATTATGTGTATGGCTTGACGGAAGCTTCCCCTCGCATTAGCTACCTTCCTCCTCATTTGTTTCACATCAATTCAGAATGTGTCGGATATCCGTTAAATTCAATATCCATAAAAATCATAAACGCCGACGGTAATATAGCCAAAACACAGGAAGAAGGCCTTTTGTGGATAAAAGGTGATAATATTATGATTGGATATTACAACGCCCCTGAAGAAACAAAAAAAATATTAGTTGATGGGTGGCTGTGCACAGGCGATATAGCAACCATAGACAACAATGGATTGTTAAAAATCAAGGGCAGATACGACAATTTAATAATTCGAGGTGGAATGAACATTTATCCCCAAGAAATAGAAAACGCTTTGCGCAAGAATCCTAAAGTGAAGGATGTGTTAGTATACGGAACAAAAGATAAATATAACACGATGCAGATTTGTATGAAAATATCCGGTGATTTCAAAAACATTGATGAAGTAAAAGAAGTTTGCCTTGCTATGCTACCAAAATTTCAAATTCCTACTTACATAGAATTGATTGATGAACTGCCACGAAATGCTTCGGGAAAGATTATTAGAACTCCATAATATGATTAAATCTTCCACTTGTTCAATTATAAAATCAATCGCGAATTTGAGAGAAAATAGAGAAATATCGATTGACCAGAATAACAACAATCGATATCGAATAGTTATTAATGAACGCGATGGCTTAAAGACAGCTTATTATTTTAGTGCTCCAATATATAACATTTATTCGAACAAAATTGTTGATTTAAAATTTCACACAAATAATGACATAATTTACGCTACAGGCAGTAATGCAAAAATATTAATTGATGATACAATTCATATGAATAATTGTTTAGGTCATTGTTCGATTCACTTAAACAACAAAGTAGAGTTTGTGTCAGAGCATGAATTACGTTATGGGAACAATAACCGTATTTTCCCCACATTGAACGGACTGGCTTTTTTTATTAACTCAAACAACGATTTGTCCATTAACATTGAAGTTGATGTTCCTTTTATGAAAACAAAATATAATGGCAAGTTTTTTGCGTTGTTACGTGAAGAGAATAAACCTTTTATTACGGTATCATGTTTAGGGACACTTAATAATGGGGACATTGTTGCTCCGTCAAAATTAACTTTCAATAAGATCGACGACAGAAAATTCCATTTAGAAGTTAGCCCATGTGCTACTAATGGCGATGCGGTTGCTTTTGAAATTAATTTATATGAACACAAATTGCTTCATGATACAACAGTAGAGAGTTGTAATCCGGAAACGAAAAATGCATTTGGTAGCGTTGCATTTGTGGGAAAGACAGATGAATGCGGTGAGCAATGGCTTTACACAAAAATAGACTTCTCAAAATTAACAGATTTGGCGGACAAAAAAATCCACAAAGCAATTTTACACATACCAACATATGGAGGTGATAAATCAAAATTAATCGCATCCTGTCTGTTATCCAGATTTTGTTGTTTTGGAATGAAATGGAGTAACAAAATCACAGATTTCGGAATGGTTACATATTCTATTAGTAATAAACATTTTCATGATATTTATATAACTCCGTTTTTTACTGATATGATTGTAGGATTTGACGGATTAGTAATCCGATCCGAATCACCATGTGAGCAAATGACTGTGTTGTCGACAGCAGACAGTAGTTATACTCCACAAATATTAGAAATTACATATGGATAATTTAACGAGGACATTAACAGTCCTCGTTATTTGTTATAATAGGCTCGCAGCTGCAACAAAAAACAAATTACCGGAAAGGATAAATTAATGAACGAAAAAACAAGCGAAACAAGTCGCGAATCATTTTCAAAAAACAGCAACAGCGAAATGTTTATTGATAAATCTGTCAGCGAATATACAGATTCTGAAAATATTCATTTGACAGACAAACATAATACCCGTGAAATGCCAAAAGCATTTGAAATACGTAATGCAAGAAATGAAAAGCAGAAAGTATATCGAATGAATAACGGCGACACAAGAGTAGAATACAATTTTGATGGCGTTTGTGTGTTTGATGAAGCAACTAACGAATATATCGAAATCAACAATTCTCTTGTTAAAGATAAGGATGAAAAATATCTTCGTAACATAGCAGGTAGATATCTTGTAAAGTTCAACACCGATTCCGATGAGGAAGAAATATTTGCATTAGAAAAAGGTATCTATCGTGTAATTGTTTCTTCTAAAAAAAGCAATCCGAACAAAAAAGGAGTTGTGCGACTCAAAGGTCTTCCTGAATCACACACTATCGATGGCACGAGCAACTCACTCATTTACGAAAGCATCGAATCTGGTGTTGATTTGGAATATTCAGTAAATTCAAACGGTGTTAAAGAAAACATAATCATAAACAAGAAATCTTCAAATTACGATTATCACTTTGACATTAACTGTGAAAATGTAGTAGCAAAATATGATGAGCTAAAAAAACGAGTGTCTTTTTATTGCGAAGATACTAACGAAGAAGTTTTCTATATACCCGCTCCGTTTATGGTGGATGCAGCGAATGTAATGTCTCATTCTGTGCACTATGAATGCAAAAAATTGGATAATAACACAATTCGCATGTCCATTGTGGCTGATGCCAATTGGATTAACAGTGACGAACGCACATTCCCCATTTGCATTGACCCTCAGATATGTGTATCAGGGGACACTGATATGAAAACATTCAGCTATGAAAATGGTTCTTTAACTGAAGCTAATTTTAACGCCGTCGGTGTGTCGTCGGACAAAGTTTGTCGAATGTATGTTAATATGAATATGCCGGAACTGCCCGTCAATTCACGCATAAAAAAAGCTGAATTAACATTTTATCAATATATCAGTCAATCTGTCGGTGGATCAAGTTCAAAAATCGGATTATATCACATCCCCGAAGATATTGCACTCGACAGTACGGTCCCGGAATATGATGCAAACCTTATCGATTACAGCATAGAGAAATCCGGATATGGCTCTGGAATCAAATATTGTTTTGATATTACAGCTCTTTTGGACAAATCCAAAGATAGTTCGTCACTCAACCTTGTGCTGAAAATGATTTCTGAAAGCACTACCAGTGGAAATCTTATCACACTCTATGGTGAAGGAACAGGAAGCACCTCGCCGCAGCTCAATATAACTTACGAATCAAGCTACAGCGTAAATTCATCTTACCGTACAAACAATCATGAATTGGGATGTTTCGGTCAAGGCAGCATTGACATTGCATGCGGAAATCTTATGTATGAGTCCGTTGATTTTGCATGGTCCGGAAATCGAATGCCCGTAACAATTAAGCATCTTTATAATAGTGCTTTGTCAAATTATCAGTATACTACCAACAATACGATTCAGCTTGAATGTGCAGATTATTCAGCCATAAAGCTTGGTTACGGCTGGAAACTGAATCTGATGCAGAGTATGATGCCTACATCGTTTGTACATGATGGTACACAGTATACGGGTTATGTTTACGTTGATGAAAACGGAAATGGCATTTACTTCAAGCCTAAATCTGCTGTTACGTGTACATCCGGAACTACTGTATGTTATTATCTGTATGAAGATGTGAACGGCAACGAGATGATATACGATCCAGAGCATTGTACACTTACTCAGGGAGACGAAATATATCTCTTTGATACATCGGGCAGATTGATTTCCATCACCGACAAATATAACAATCAGCTGTCAATCACATATAATTCTAATCGTATTGAATCTGTTTCGGACGGTATCGGACGCAGTTTTTCTTTCAACTATAATAGCAACGGATTCCTCAGTTCTATCACAGCCCCCGACAATACATCAATTACATACACATATAACAACAACCTTCTTGAAAGTATAACTTATCCTGATGGCAGACGAGCAGTTATTGCTTATAACTCCAGCAAGCCGGAGTCAATTATTCTCAAGGATAGTGATGGCAATTCCACATATAAAGTGTGTTATGAATTCAATGGCAACAAAGTTGTTTCCGTAAAAGAATATGGATGTGTGAACGGATCTTTTACAGAAGGTGCATCCTCTGAATACTCCTATTCTGCTGCATCACGCAGAACTATTGTGCAGACAACAGAAAAGGCGGACACGACAGAAGGCGAGACTGAAGATAACATTATCAAGACTGTATATACATTTGATGATGATGGCAATGTGATAAGCGAATACGTATATACAGAGGATACGGGCAATGTAGCTTCTGACAGTGGCGCAAGCGGCATCAATCCTTATGCGGGAGACGGCGGTGCCGGTGTTGTTAGCAATATTAACAACTTGCTTGCGGGACATAATTTCAGGGATCTTACGCTTTGGACAGGTATGTCCGGAAACAGTAGCTTTAGTTCGGACCTTTGTGGCATGAGTTCATACCAAAAATTCGGAGCCAATGTTCTTCGTATGGAATCGGGTGATTCATCATGTGTAGACAACGGTATATATCAGACTACCATTACGCTTCCCGCAGGTCCGTATACGTTTTCTGCGTATTGCCGTGTATTCACAGCTTTTACAGGATCGGAAAATACAGGAGCATATATACGCGTAACCGATGCTTCGGGAAATACACTTGCAGAGAGTGAACGTATTTCTGCGATTGATTCCGATTATGTGCGTCTTATTGCACCTTTTGATCTTGCGACAGAACAGGTCGTTAATGTGCATTTGCTTGTTACTGGCACGGGCGGTGTTTGCTTCACAGCGCCTCAGCTTGAAAACAATCCTTATGCTAACGCATACAATATGCTTGAAAACGGCAACTTTGAGCGCGGTATGGATAGATGGTCCGGAAGCCGTGCAGCATGTTCGGATGCGTTCTACTTCAACATGGGCCATTCACTTACTATGCCGGGATATCTCGAATCAAAAAACGTGGTGTGTCAGGATGTTTATGTCAAAACAGGTGCCGGCACGAGAGAAACATTTACGCTTTCCGGATGGGCAAAAGGATATGGTATACCCAATCATGAAAGAGAAAATGCCAATCTTCCGACGTTCAGACTGCGTGCAGACATCAAATACAGCGGAAGTTCTGAATATGAAACCGGACATTATGCCGAGTTTTCTCCCTGCACAGACGAGTGGCAGCTTGCATCGATTCAGTTTACAAAAAATGAGTACAAGTCGATAGAACACATTCGTGTATGCTGTGATTATGATTACAACTACGGAACGGTATACTTCGACGATATCCAGCTTGTACGTGACAGCATTGAAACGGGTCTTTCGGCAAGTGATTTCACCGGTAATGTTGACGAGGACGTCATTGATGATACAGATTCGACGGAAACCATCAACTCGCCTGAATTCGAAGAAGCTATCGATGCTTACGGCAATACTCTTACCGAGACCACCTTTACTGACGGTGAGTTTGGCACGATCTACCGCTCGTTCGGATATTCTTCTAACGGCAACGATCTTATTCGCGAAACCGATGCGAGAGGTGAGGAGACTACCTACACTGTTGACGCAGAAACCTCACGACACGAAGAGATCACGGACCGTTGCGGTAATAAGACTGCGTATGAATATGATGCAGCAGGCAGAACGACGAAGGTAACGAGTAAGAATTCGAGCGGTGCGGAGCTTGCCAACGTTTCCTATGCGTATGACACGTTTGACAATATGACGTCGATCACACGCGGTGACGGAATGAAGTATACGCTTAACTACAATGCATACCACAATCTTGAGTCGATCGGCATCAACGGAAAAACTGAAAATCTTGTGGCTTACACGTACAAGAACGGTAATGGCAGGTTGAAAGAAATCACATACGCCAACGGCGAGAAGATGAAGGCGACGTACAACTCGATCGGTCAGCTTGTGACGGAAAAGTGGTATAACTCGGCAAACACGCTCGTCGCTCACTACAAATACGTATACGACGGTCAGGGCAATATCGTCCGTTCTATTGACATCAAAAACAATAAAGAGTATAATTATGTATATGAGGAAGGCAGAATCGTTCGATCTTCCGAATGTGACGTTACACTTGACAGTAATGAGTTTGTCACGGCAAAAACGCTTGTAAATTCGGTTATTTACGTTTACGACAGTGACGGCGAGCTGAAGCGAAAGCGCATCATCCCGGCGAGCGGAGATGAATTTGTCGTATACTACGACAACACCGACGATAACACGGTTGTCAAGTTCTATGCGGACGGCAAAACAATCACCTCCCATTCCAAGGCCGACAATTTCGGACGCAAGATATTTGATGAGCTTCAGCTTGGTACGGGATTTGTGTCTCGACAGTTCAGCTATTATGCAGGCGAGGTCGCCGAGGAACACAAGGCAAACGAAAAGCTGAAATCGTCGGCAACGACGCAGCTTGTAAGCCAGATCGCTCTTTCCGATGGTCGTACCATTTCGTATGAATACGACGCGGAAGAACGCATCACGAAGGTCACAGACAGCATCGACGGCACAACCGAGTATACTTACGACGCGCTTGGACAGCTTCTTACGGAAAAACACGACGGCACGGTTGTCAATACGATGACGTACGACAACTACGGTAACATCGTAAGCAAGAACGGCGTAACATACACCTACGGCGACAGCGCTTGGCGCGACAAGCTGACGAAGTACGGTTCCGCGACGATCACATACGATGCGCAGGGCAACCCGCTCTCTTATTTCGGCTACACGCTGACGTGGAAAAAAGGCAGACAGCTCAAGAAATTTGGCAACAATATTTACACCTACAATGCAAACGGCATTCGTACGTCGAAAACCATTAACGGTGTTAAGCACACATACACGCTTGACGGCACAAAGATTCTCCGTGAAGTTTGGGGTAGCAACACCCTTATTCCGCTTTATGACAATGAAGATTCTGTCTGCGGTATTCTCTACAATGATGAGCCCTACTACTTTATCAAGAACCTGCAGGGAGACGTAATCGCCATCGTCAACAAGGATGTGGAAACTGTTGCAAGATATACCTACGACGCGTGGGGTGTGTGTACGATTGCACAGGATACGTCCGGCTGCAATATTGCCACTATCAATCCGTTCAGATATCGTGGTTATTACTATGATGTTGAGACTGGGCTGTATTATCTGCAGAGCAGATATTATAACCCCGTTGTTGGTAGGTTTGTTAATGCGGATGAGGCGGAACGCACAGGGAAAAGTGGTTCTGTTTTAGGATTTGATTTGTATTCATATTGTGAAAGCAATCCTATATGTCGTGCGGACATAACAGGAGCATTTTGGTTAACATTAATTGTTGCGGGTGTTTCTCTTGTATATTTTGAAAACAATTTAGTCCATTCCGTTTATAATCAAGCCAAAGCCCCTCGTAGCTTCATTTATGATCAGAATTCAAAGAAGGTTGCTAATTTAAGATTTGGTTTCTTCAAGAGCAGCTTTAATGGGTGTGGATGGATTGCAACCTACAACGCACTAATTTTGTTAGGAAAAAAGCCAAAAGCCGAGCAAATCATTTCAGAATATGAATTAACAGGCGCAGTTCTCTGTGGTGTGTTTGGTGTTCAACCATATGCCATCACACACTACTTTAGGTTTAGGGGTTACAAAGTTACAACAACATATAATTCTAGCAAAGTAGATTCTGTGGCCAAAAAACACACATGTAATATTTTATTTTATTGGCATAGTTCGGGTGCGCATTATTTTGCAACAAAATGGGACGGAAGTCAATTTATAGGATATAATGTTTGGGGATCAAATGGTCCAGAATATTTGGGAGAATCTCTTTCCAAAAAATTTCACAATAACAAAAAAAGGAAAATAGGAGTTTTGATTTCTATTTCCAGAAAATAACAAAAAATCGGAGGGGAAATGAAAAAATTTCGACTTGTTTTTATCTTAGTTTTTGTAATAATTATTTCTACAAGTTGTACAATAGCTCCCAACACCCCGTCTGACGGGATTTGGTATTGTGAAGAGTTAAAGCTTGTGATAGAGTTTGAGGAAAGCACCCCTTCTGTTTATTCATATGATGAAAATTTATCTCATATGGATTTGCAACTTAGAAGCTGGATTGACGGGGGATTTGATATTATATGTCAAAATGATGGAGAAGAAATCGTTGAGATATATAGCGGTTGGAGAAAAATTAAAACCAACGATAAGTTTATCATTCGTCTTTATGGTAAAGCAAATTCAGCAGATAATTACAGAACACAAATAGAGCTTAATGATGAAGAATATACTTTTATCAAAATAGATAGCTATGCTGAAATAAACAAGTAGTAACCATTTAGTTTTTCTAATATTTCTCCGCACCTCGCTTTGAGGTGCGGAGTTTTTCGTTGATTTTCAAGTTTTAACATGATATAATGGTGGTGTAAAACGATTACCTACGATGCGCAGGGCAACCCGACAACTTATTTTGGCTACACGCTGACGTGGAAAAAGGGACGACAGCTTAAATCGCTTGGCAACAACACATACACTTACAATGCAAACGGCATCAGAACGAGCAAGACGGTAAACGGTGTTAAGCACACATATGAGCTTGATGGCACGAAGATTCTTCGTGAAGTTTGGGGCAATAACACGCTTGTTCCGCTTTATGACAATGAAGATTCTGTCTGCGGTATTCTCTACAGTGATGTACCGTATTACTTCCTGAAGAATCTTCAGGGAGACGTAATCGCGATCGTCAACAAGGATGCGGAAACTGTTGCAAGATATACCTACGACGCTTGGGGTGTGTGTACGATTGCGCAGGATACATCCGGTTGCAATATTGCGAACGTGAACCCGTTCAGATATCGTGGTTACTATTATGATGCGGAGACGGGACTCTATTATGTATCCAGCCGTTATTACGATCCTGAGATCGGGCGGTGGCTGAATAGTGATGATGGTGAATTGATATCATTTGACAACACGCTATTGTGCTTGAATTTATTTGCGTATTGTAAAAATGACCCCATTAACCAAACGGACTTTGATGGAAAAATTATCGCAACAACTATTATTAAATGTGTTCTTGGCGCTTTATTTGGTTTGTTGGTTCAGTTGGTTAGTGATCTTATTGAATATTCGGTTAAAAAATATGTCTTAAATAAAAAAGTTGCTGATCAATTTTCGCCTACAAGTCCAATGGGTGATTATTTAGGATCTGCTGTTGCTTGGGCATTAAATAGTTTATCGCCTGTTTCAAAAATCGCTAAAATTATAGTACCAATAATTCCCGTGGGAGTAAAACACATAACAAATGCATTTTGCAATAAATTCAAATTGCGTGATTTCTTGGTTGATTTAGGATATGCTTTGGTAACGGGTATTGTAAGCATTGCGCTTACAAATGCCGCTACAAAACAACTGCAATCTCTTAGAAAATATCGAAAGAAAAACTCTAGGAATCTCCAGTTGAAAGCTACCAAAAAAGCCATAAAGTACACTTTAAATTTGCGAATTACAAAAGTTTCGGTTACTTTTACATCTATGGATGCAATAACCATATTAATTTTAAACATACTTTGTGGTTAAAAGAAACAAAAGTAATTTTGTTGAGGTGAGTTATGAAGCACAAAATTATTAATTCAGGAACATTTCCTTTATTGGTAGCAGTAATATTTGGTTTGATGGTAGTAGTTGTTGGTGTATTGTTAATGGTGGTTTCTTCCAAGATTTCTGAGCATACATATACTGCTTTTATAAAAAAACAGTTATGTGTTTCTTGCATACCAATGATAGTGTTAGGGTTGCTTTTTTCTCTCTTTGGATTGATTTTTTTCAAAATAATGGATAGTCAGGTTATTGACAATTGGATGATTATTGTATGGGTTTCTTTTTGTATAGCTTTTGCTGTTTATATAATCGCTACAATATCAATTCATTACATGGATATGAAAAATGAAGATTTTATGATTTATACAGGAGAATTTGAAAAAGATCATACTAGAGATTTTGTTTTTTTAAACGATGACAAATCCACACGTTTAAAAAATCGAAATGAAACATTTTTGGAAACTGGGAATTATTCAGGAACAATCGTATATTCCAAAAGAAGCAAATATGTTCTAAGCTATTCGTTAAACAACGGAGAAAACGCTTCTGTTGCTGATATTAATTGGTAGTTTTTTGTGTGATTAAACATTTTTAGAAAAAATTAATTACCAACAGAAAATGCTATTTTTCTTTTTTTGAAACGCTATTAAATGGTACTATCTCGTCGATCCGAACGCTGTGAATGTGTACAAAGACACAGGAGATTTAAAATCATTATACCAGCAAGCATCGCGTTTGGTCACCCAAACACAGACTTGTCAGGAATATTCCTGATAAGTGCCAATGGTCACCCATTGGCGATGCTTGCCGGTATAATGCAATCTTATTCCCTTTATGGTAGGTGATTAAAAAGTTCTAACCTAACGGTTACAAAATTACCTTTTAGTGAGGAAACAGTTGGAGGGATTAACCTCCCTTCAACTGTTTTTTGCTTGGAAAAAAGGCAGACAGCTCAAGTCCTTTGGCAACAACACATACACCTACAACGCAAACGGCATCAGAACGAGCAAGACGGTAAACGGTGTTAAGCACACTTATGAGCTTGACGGCACAAAGATTCTCCGTGAGACGTGGGGCAATTACACTCTTGTTCCTCTCTATGATAACGAAGACGGCGTTTGCGGTATTCTCTACAATGATGTACCGTATTACTTCCTGAAGAATCTTCAGGGCGACGTAATTGCTATCGTTGATAAAGATGCTCAGACCGTAGCGAGATACTCTTACGATGCGTGGGGTGCTGTCACCAATGCTGTAACCTACACCGACCTTACCAATGGTGTAGAGATTGCAACCATCAACCCCTTCCGCTATCGTGGTTACTACTACGATGAAGAGACTGGACTCTACTATGTATCCAGCCGTTATTACGATCCTGAGATCGGTCGGTTTTTGAATAGTGATGATGCCAGTTATGCGATAAATCAACTCGGATCTACGGAACATAACTTATATGCTTATTGTTCTAATGACCCAGTTAATTCGGTAGATATTGGTGGGTTTTTTACAATTAAAATATATGCAATCGCCGCGGTTACAGCCGCTGTTATTTCTGCAGTTGCTAAAGTTGTTGCAAACTATGCAAAAGGTTATAGAGGATGGAAACTGTTTCGAGGTGTTTTAGGAGCTTCAATCGGTAGTGCTGTTAATGTTGTTTTGCTTATGAAGCTAATAAAATGGGGTAAAAAAGGATTGCTTTTGGCTGCGTTGGCTGGTGCTGCTGTTCAGTCAGTATTTGATTTTGCCGAAGGAGTATTGATAGATAAAAAATACAAGTGGAAACAGTTGACCTTTGATTTTATTTTGAATTTTGCATCTACATTAATTGGCAATTATATAGGATATAAGAGTATTTATATAAACGGTTATTGGTTTCAACCACAAAAAGCGGTATCTTTCTTTACGAAATCATATGGCAAGCGTCTTATTGCACAAACAGGCATTGGTGCAGTAATAAGTTTGCTAATAGATTTAATACGTACTGGTTTGGAAAAATTATCGAAGAAATAAGGTGGATATATGTCTGATTTAAATCAATTGTATTTGTCAGAAATTTCAAAACAATATAAGCTTGAAAGTCTTGAAATGTTTGAAAGTGGTTTTTCTTCTTATTGTTTATCATTGAACAAAAAAGAGCGAGTTTATCTGATTTTGTGTAATGACTATAGTTTTCCTTTTGATGTTAATTTTGTGTTAGAAAAACTTTCGTTGATAGAAAGTACCATTGAAAAGGGGAATAGCTATTTATGTATTATACCAATGGAGAAACCTACTATAGACTTATGTACACATTGTAATGGAAAATCATTTGTCCATTTCATATTTCTTGACAACTATACGAGAGGTTTAATATATGACAAAAGAATCTACTATTGGGGTTGCAAACACGTCAAGCGGTTAATTGATATCTTTCAAAATTGTTTCAATGAATTAAAGGAAAACTATTACTAGAGCAGACTACCAGCAAGCATCGCCTTTTGGGGACAAAAGGCAGTTTGTTGGGATAATCCCAAGCCATTAAAGGTTTCAGGAATATTCCTGACAAGTCTGTGTTTGGGTGACCAAACGCGATGCTTGCTGGTACATAACAGTTCTATTCCCTGTTTGTAGATTTTTCTAATCTTACGGTTACATTTTTACCTTTTAGTGAGGAAACAGTTGGAGGGATTAACCTCCCTTCAACTGTTTTTGCTTTGGAAAAAGGACGTCAGCTCAAGAAATTTGGCAACAACACCTATACCTACAACGCAAACGGTATTCGTACATCGAAAACCATTAACGGTGTTAAGCACACCTACACGCTTGACGGTACGAAGATTCTCCGTGAGACGTGGGGCAATTACTCTCTTGTTCCGCTTTACGATAACGAGGATTCCGTTTGCGGTATTCTCTACAACTCTGTTCCCTACTACTTTATCAAGAATCTTCAGGGCGACATCATCGCCATCGTCAACAAGGATGCGGAAACTGTTGCAAGATATACCTACGACGCGTGGGGTGTGTGTACGATTGCGCAGGATACCTCCGGTTGCAATATTGCTACTATCAACCCTTATCGCTATAGAAGCTACTATTACGATGCGGATACTGGGCTGTATTATCTGCAGAGCAGATATTATGATGCAGGTGTTGGTAGGTTTGTTAATGGGGATAGTACCGATTACATAGCTTTGGATAACACTGTCAATGCATGCAATATGTTTTGCTATTGTCAAAATAGTCCTACGCTATCAGCAGATCCTAATGGTCATGGTCCTTTTCTCGCAATCGGTGTTCAATTTGTAATTACAGTTGGACGATTAACCATCGGTCTTGAAGCTCTATGGTCCACAAAAAACTGGAAATTTTATTTGTTCGGTTTTGTTGGTGGTTCAAAATCCTTTAATATTAAATCATTGACGCAGACAGAAAATGCATTAATGGAAGACATCATGTACTTAATTCGTAGCGTTAGAAAATTTAGCATTTCAAGTTTTTCGATATTCAAGAGATTAAGCATTGCTGTTTCATTTATTGCTGTTCTTGGAAACAAACGTGCATCGTTCCCAAAAGACTATTGCGGTTGGTTCACTGGATTATCGCTTTCTATTTTGCATGTTACCGCATCGGGAGCTTATAGTTTCAGTAACCGAATAAAAATCGGTTCACTTGGATTGGGCGTAACTACAAGTAAAGCTAGTGCTTCTTTCGGACAAACGTATTATTTCCAATTGACTGGCAACAATGCGCTGAAAAATAATTTAGATGCGTTAAAAAGCGGGATTCAAAACAAATTATCATACTTGAAATTATTTGCTTGTTTTTTTTAAAAAGGAGTTAATATGATAATATACGATTACAGTAAAGATTCTTCGCTATTTTCGATCCTTTTTATACTAATAGCCATTGTCTGCTTTGTATGTCTGATTATGTTAGCTGTATTCAGCATTCGCACTTTTCTCAAAACAGGCATTTCTCATTATGTATTTCTGTTGTTACTCGCAACGATTGTTCTTATGATTTTGTTCGCTTTTTTGGCGCGTTTCGCTTTTGGTTTAACGAAGTATAATATTACGTGTGCTTCGGGGGATTATGAATTTGTTTCCGGTCCACTTGAAATTATATCCGTCACACAAGATGACTACAGAGATGAGGAGTTATACTCCGTAGATTTCAAAGTCGATGGGATCACTTTCCAAAGCGTTGTTAACAGTTTTTCCGCTGAACAAAAAAATATGCTAACTTCACTTGATAAAGATATTGAAGTTCGATATTCTTATATCAACGATGAGTTAGTAATCTACCAACTTGTAATTTGTATAGATAAATAACTACTTCTCCGCACTTCATTTTGAGGTGCGGAGTTTTTCGTTGATTTTCAAGTTTTAACATGATATAATGGTGGTGTAAGACGATCGCCTACGATGCGCAGGGCAACCCGACAACTTATTTCGGTTATACGCTGACTTGGGAAAAGGGACGACAGCTTAAGTCCTTTGACAACAACACATATACCTACAATGCAAACGGCATCAGAACGAGCAAGACTGTTAACGGTGTTAAGCACACATATGAGCTTGAATGAAATTAGTTCTGACTATTCCTCGCCGGTTCATCGCTCTGCCTCATCTTCTTGTTTGTCCGCGAGCGCAAAGTATCTTCTGTTTTTATCGTTGGCGTGATCTGCAAGATATTCGATAACGTCTATCTTTGCTACGATGTATGAATTCTGAAATACGATAGATGGTATCTCTCCGGTCTTGATCAGCTCATAAACCCGATTCTTTCCGATGGGAGTACATCGACTCACTTTCGACGGTGTCATAAGGTCGGGAGCTTTACGGAGCATTCTTTCAAGCTCCGCAATCATTTCGTTTCGTGTCATTGTTTCTTTCATCCTTATATTTATTTGCCGATGAAGATACAATGGCGATTATTAGTTGGTTACTTTTATCGCTTCTCACATATCCTGATGGGGTATTCTACCTTGTTTTGTCTCGCTTTTTTCTCGCAATTTTCTCGCACATTTACGCAAATCCGTTGAAAATCGGTTGTTTTTGCGGTAAAATCAGAGCATATCGGCGACTATTCGGGACAATTCGGGACGAAGCCTAACTTTCTTGAAAACCGTTTGGGGGTAACCCCACGTGGGTTCGAATCCCACACCCTCCGGAAATAAGCCTGAAGTCAAACATCTTCGGGCTTTTTTATTTCCGCCAATTCCGGGCTTGCGCCCGCGTGGGTTCTGAATCCGGTGAATGCGGAGCATTCACTCCCCTCCGTCCATAGGAGCCGAAAAATCGCACTTTTCGGCTCTTTTTCTTTGCCTTTTATAGTTTTCGTTTTTGTATCCTGCTTCACTAAACATTGTTTTTATGTTGCGAGTGATGCAAGTGAATCGCTGATTTTTTCTGCGCTCGCCACCTTGCTCGACATAACGGAAAAGCAAAAAATCCGACGCTTTATGCATCGGATTTTTTGTTTTTATATTTTCGCGTCCCAAAGTCCGCAGAAGCTGTCGATGGGGTCCTTGCCGCGGAAAGCATCCGCACCTTCACAAAGGTTATCAACAAGCGCATCGAGCGTTGACGGCTTGGAGTCATACGCATTGATATAGGTTCTTGCCATAGGGATGTCGGCGAGCATTGTCGGTGCGTTGACACTGACCGCTACGACGGGCAGCTCAAAGACGTACCACGGAATCTCTCCGCCGCCCTTGGAAAGACCAAAGCTCGGTCTGCCGTTCGCAACGTCGCAGAGTGTGATCACGAGGTCCTGTCCTGCCACAAAATCCGAGATCGCATTTTTGCCCGCAAAATAAACATTGAGGCTCGGCTTTTCGCCTCGAGCTATCATCGCCTTCATCTTATCAAGCGGACTTTCGTAGATGAACGCGTCAAATCCGCGTGCGATGAGTCTGTCGCGGAGTTCTTCGGCGGGGTTCTTCTGTGCGCCGCCGCCCATAGCCATCTGCACGAGCGCATCCATAGGACCTGCCGCGCCCTTGACATAGACGATCATTATACGCTTATATTTTTCGGGAGTGAGCGGAAGAACGTCCGCGTCCTTATACTTAACAAGAGTTACAGCGTCACGGCTGATCGCCTCAGCCACAGCCTTATGGTCGTCAGAGCCGATAATTGCAAGATCCGACTGCGGAGGAACAAGCTCATCCGCAGACTTTTTATGGAGTCCCATTTTTGCCTTGAGTCCGAGAATGCGGGTCAGCGCTTCTGTCATTCTTTCCTCGCTGATGACACCCGTTTTATACGCGTCAAGCATAATTCCGAAGTCCTCGTCGGGATCGTTGAAGAAGAGGAACATATCGCAGCCCGCATTGATGGAGGCGGGGAGCATTTCACGACGCGTCATTCTGTTCGTCATCGCGACCATATGAGACGCATCGGTAACGACCATGCCGTTAAATCCGAGCTTGTCTCGCAGGAGTCCCGTCATAATTTCGGGACAGAGTGTTGCGGGGAGCATTTCGTCATCAGTGATGCCGGGCTTGATCTCACGCATATATTCGGGCATCATAATATGACCGCCCATAACAGCGTCGAGGTCAGCGTCAATGAGCGTTTTGTAGACGTGACCGTACGTTGCCATCCAATCAGCTTCACCGAAGACGTTTACGTTATTTGAAATGTGAGCGTCGCGGAAATCATGTCCGTTGCCGGGGAAATGCTTTGCCGCGCAGGCAAAGCCCTCGAGCTCATGCGCACCCTCGAGATAAGCGCGGCTCATATCGGCAACACGTTCGGGATCGTTGCCGAATGCACGGGAAACTATCTCTGTATTTTCCCAGTTATAATGGATATCGCACACAGGCGAGAACGCCATATTGCAGCCGAGCGCCGCCGCTTCTTTGTTTGCTGCAAATCCGAGCGCATGCGCGTATTCTCTTTTACCCGTTGCGCCGATTTTGATGCCCGATCCGATATAGGTTCCGTCAGATGCGGCGCCGTTGCCGCCGCCTTCCGTATTACACGCGATGAACAGCGGCACCTTCGCGTACTTCTGAAGGGTTCTGTTCTGCATCTGCACAGCCGCCGAAGGCATATTATTGTAACGGCAGCCGCCGAGATGATATTTCTCCATCAGCTCACGGAGGTAGCTTTCATCAATCCCCATCGTAAGCTGGAAGAAGAGCTGACCGACCTTTTCCTCGTCGGTCATATTTTTTATCGTAGTTTCGACCCACTCGACATCGGAATCGGTGAGATAATAAGGTCTTTTTTTCAGATCTGTCATTGTAGTTCTCCCAAAATCAGTTTTCGCCGCCGAGATTCACTCTGAACGCGCGCTTTTTTTCGTTCTCAATGCTATCGTAGTTGCCGTTTACAAAGCTGTCAAGTGCGTGATCCGTAAATTCCTGCCAGCTTTCCCTCTCGTGCTTGACAAGGATGGGATAAAAATGAACGCCGTTCGTCTCCGCGGCATCGAGATCGCCGGGAGCATCGCCGCACATCAGGACGCGATCGGGATCGTATCCCTTCTTCAGAAGCTCACCGATGCAGTACGCCTTACTTCCCGCGTCCTGCGCAAGCAGGATGTCCGTATGCTCGATCAGACCGTGATGTGTCCATTCGTCAACGACAGCACCCGGATTCGCGCTTGACACGATCGCAACGTCCGCATACTCGTGAGCAAGGCTGAGCGCCTCTTTTACGAGCGGATACGGACGCACCGCCTCCTCGGGAAGCTTTTTGATCGACTCGTTGACGGCACGGCTCCACAAAAGCGCTTTTTGGAGCGAGATGTGATGCGGTGCAGCATCTGCGGCACGAGCAAGCGCGTCGTTCGAAAGCTCGGAACTTGTCTTTACCCATTCAGCGAGCGCTTCGAGATCCTCGATCTCGGTATATTTTTCGTTTATTTCCGTAAGTGCGATGACGAGGCCGCGGAAGCGGTTGATTCCTCTTGTCATCGTATAAAGATTGATCTCGTTCCAGCGTACGAGTATCGATTCACGCCAATCGCCAAGCGTCCATTCGTCCACCATACACGGGCCGAAGCACTCATAATGCTTGATATCCATCGTGTCCATCGCGCAACCGTCGCTGTCAACGCACACGAGCAGATCTTTTTTCTTTTTATAATCCTTCAAAGTCATATCCGTTCAAAAAATGTCCGCCGTTTCCCTTACAGCGCAAGAAAAACGGCGGAGACTTTTGTTTATTACTTTTTCTTGGGCTTCTTGATCTTATTGAGTTTTGCGTTGATGTCAAGGAGCTGTTCCTTCGTGAACACGATGCCCATCGAGCCGATCATACCGGCAAGACGGAGGAACGTGAAGCTTCCCATCATCTGCATCATGGAATCGTTCATTTCAAATCCACCCATAAGCTGTTCGCCCTTCTTGGGCATCATCTTTGCAAACATGGACGCAAACAAAAGCTTGCCCTGCATGGTTGCCATAATGTCAGCCATAGTATCATTGATGGAGAGATGTCCCTCTACCTCTGTGATGTCGAACCAGTTAAGGATCGCGCTCTTTTCACGCAGGCGGTACGCCTCGTTGAAGACCTCGACCTTGTTGATCTTGCTTTCGTCGCGATAATCGCCGGCAACGGCAACGAGCTCGGAGACACCCTCGTTCGGAACGTCAAAGTAGAAGAAATGATCGGGTGCCGCTTTCTTTCCGAGGCTGACGCCGTTACGGAAGAGCTCAACCTCGGGGAGGTTGGAGTAAACGGTTACCTTCGTTACATCCTCGACTCTGTCTACGTAGCGTTTTCCGCAGATGTGGACGAATTTCTCATCGGAAAGCCATGCCTTATATGCATAGAAGGAGTCCTTCTTGTACTTACGGTCCATCGTGACAAGGCCCTTGTGGTTCTGTCCGTTTTCGCCGCCCTCGGATCTTGCATCTGCGCCGAAGTCGAACATATTCCATACGTGAGTAGCCCACATATACTTACGTGTGAAGAGCTGCTTGATGAGCTCCTCGTGGTAGTAAGCCTGATATTCCTCGGTATAGTCGCCCTGCATCGGCTTTGACGTATGCCAATTAAGCGCTTCGCATCCGTACTCGGAGCATCCGATCGGGATTGTGGGATGAGTTGCATGGAACTTATCGAACCAAGGTCCGTTCATGCTTGTTTCGCCGCCGTACCAACCGAAATAATGGTTATAGGAAACGACGTCGGGGATCTTCACGTAGGGATCGTTCATATCGCAAGGAGAAACGCATGCGATAGTTGTGAGACGTGTCTTGTCCATTTCGTGACAGAGATCGTTCAAGATGTTATGATTTTCGATAAGGTCATCGGAGGAGCCGGAAATCGTGATCTCGTTGGAAAGGCCCCAAACTGCGATGGAGGGATGGTTATAGTTCTGTGTGATGAGCTCCTTCATCTGAGAAACGGTGTTTTCACGTCCGCCGGGCATATGCTTGGAGATATAGGGGATCTCAGCCCAGATAACAAGTCCCTTTTCATCGCAAAGATCATAGAAATACTGATCGTGCTGATAGTGAGCGAGACGGATAGTTGTCGCGCCGACCTCACAGATGAGCTCGATATCCTCTTCGTGATGCTCGGGAAGAAGCGCGTTACCGATGCCCCAACGGTCCTGGTGACGGGAAACGCCGCGGAGCGGGTATTCCTCGCCGTTGAGGATGAAGCCGTTATCGGGATCGATTCTGAAGCTGCGGCAACCGAAGCGTGCCGATACGGTATCGATCACGGTTTCACCGTCGATAAGCTCTGCCGTTGCAGTGTAGAGGTAGGGATCCTTACGTCCGTGCCAGAGATGGACGTTTTCAAGCTTAACAGTTGCCTTGGTTGCGTCGCCGCAATAGCCCGCAACTGTCTCGCCGCTCTTATCAGTGATCGTATAACGGATCTTCTGTCCGGCTTTTGCGTTTGTGATCCAGGTTTCGATCTCAACGTCGGCGTCAGCGCCGTTGACGGTGGGAGTAACCTTGATGCCGGGGCCTCCGTAGTAATCGAGGTCAAAGTGAGATTCGGAAACGCAGACGATGTTCACGTCACGGTAAAGTCCGCCGTAGAAGGTGAAATCAGCGACCTGCGGATAAACCGTTTCGTTGGGTGCGTTATCAACAGCAACGACGAAAAGATTTTCTCGCTCGAGCACATCTGTCACGTCAACTCTCCAAGTGGAGTAGCCGCCATCGTGATGAGCGAGCTTTTTGCCGTTCACATAAACGTCTGCGGAGGAATTTGCTCCGCGAAGCTCAAGATAATATCTGTCCGCCTCAGGAAGATCCATTTTATCGAGTGTTTTTGCGTAATAGCAGGTGCCGCGGTAGAAATCGCTGCCGCCGTCCTGTCCGTCGATAGCATTCCACGAATGGGGGAGATTTACCCAATACCAATCAGCGGGCATCTTCTCGGGAACGGAATCAGCCTGCTTGGTAAACGCCCATTTTGCATTGAAATTGAATATGTTTCTCATTAAAAAAAGCTCCTATGTTTCGTTTCTTGATACTATGATATCAAAATACGGACGTTAATTTATAAATTCCGTGTAAATTTATATTTGCAAATTCACCCCGCGTTACGCGGGGTGAATTTTACTGTTTGTCAGTTACTGTACGAGGCGTAGGAAACCTTTACGGTTCTGCCGTCAACGTTGAGTTCCTCGGAAAGTCCATCGAGGATGTCTGCACCTGTAACGAGATTACGCACGACGTCAGCTACAACAGCCGCCACGGAGTCATAATCCTCGATCACGGTTCCCGTAAGCTTGGATGTACCGATAACGTTTGCTGTCGTATAGATCATCTCGCTAAGCTCATCGTCCTGAACACCGCTAAGGTCCACGAGATACTTGACAGATTCGTAATATTCCATAACCGCCTTATCCTCGCGTGTGCCCTCGGGCTTATCTGCGAGAACGTATTCCTTATAGTCAGCGTCTGCACCGACGGTAAACACGGGAATAAGATGTGTCTTGAGCTTGTCCTTATTGTAGCCGTTGGCCTGAAGTGCAACGAGAACTGCGAGCGCATCGTCATCGCTTCCCGTGAGTATAAGCTCCGCTTCGCCCTTGCTTTCATCAAGATAAGCCTTGATAGCTTCGCCTACGTTTTCCGCGGTAACTTCCTCGCCCTCATAAGCGATAAGTTCGGGAGCTTTATTCTCCTTGAGAACATCATTGACTGCGCCTACGTAAGCTTCGGTAGCTTCGCCTGCGAGGCTGAGATAGCTGATCTTTCCGTCGGAGTTTCTGTCGAGAGCTTCAAGATTAGCCGCAACATATCCACCAACGAGTTTGCCCATTACGGAAACGATAGTGCTTTCGTCAGAGTTGACGGAAACGCACTTTTCGTAGCCTTCAACAACGGACGCGTCAACGTCACATCCGAAGAACACAACGGGTGTTTCCTTAGCCTTGGCAAGATCAACGATAGCCTGTGCGGAGGCTACGTCAACGAGCTTTACGATAAGGACGGAAGAGCCTGCCTCAAGCGCTTCTTCAGCCTGCTTGAGCTGCTTTGCGGAGTCGCCTTCAGCACCGTAGTGCTTGTATGCGACGTTTTCGGAATACATTGCTCTTTCAACGGCATTTATGAGACTGTCGGGAATCTTTACGGTTCCTTCGTCATCCCAAAGAATAGCAACTTCTGCATCATTGATCGTGCCGCAAGCGGCAAGACCGAGCATCATTACTGCTGCGAGCAGAACAGATATAAACTTTTTCATAAAACAATTACCTCCTCAAAGCTTACTGCTGTGCGGAATGGCGCTCTGCGAGCTCCTCGTTCATAACTGCGAGAGTCTTCTTGTCAAGGTTGTACACGAGACCGAGACCGATGAACTGTGTAGCTGCTGCGAAAACATAAAGTCCGGCAACGAGATAACGCATATTGAGAGCAACGGAGAAGAGCTGGTTGCCTCCGTTTACACCTCTGTAGCCGAGCCAAGCCATGATAACGAGTGCGAGAGAGGGGCCGACACCCTGTGCGAGCTTACGGAAGAAGCTGTGCAGAGAGTAAACCGTACCTTCTTCGCGGCTGCCGTTTTTCCATTCATTGTAGTCGATAGCGTCACCCATCATAGACCAAGATACCATTGTGTAGATACCGGTGCCGAGAGAGTTGATAAGCTGGAATACAATGTAAAGAAGGATGCCGTTTCCATCGGGAGTGATACGTACAACAAGCATAAGCATGCAAGCAACGAGAGATACGATCGCGCCGAGCACGGAGAGCTCTTTTTTACCGAACTTGACAACAAGCTTACGTGCAAGAGGAGTAAAAACAACGATCGGGATCATCGCGAACATAGAAACAAGACCCGACATCTGTACGTTCTTGAAGTAGGACTGGAACATAACCGTTACAGCAGTTGTACCGCCCTGCATACCGATGAACATACCCATAGCGGCGATGGTTGCGCCGACTGCGGGACGGTTCTTGACGAAGTTCTTCATTGCCGTTAAGACATTGAACTTTTCCTGTTCCTCGCTGACCTTGATGTTTTCATCAACGCGGATGGTGGTGTTGCGGATCATGTACTGGAAGGTGAGGAATCCGAGGACACCCATGAGAAGAGCTGCAATGAACACGCGCTCACCGATGATGTTATCGTTTGCGTCATAAATAATCATCGGAAGGATTACCATAGGAACCATATTACCGACGAGCGAACCGATGGAACGCCAAGCAGAAAGAGATGCTCTGTCTGCGGGATCGGTGGAGATGAGGGAAAGAAGCGAGCCGTAAGGAACGTTTGCAATCGTATAGAAAGCATCCCAAAGGATGTATCCGGAAACGAAGGTGATGCCCTTTACGAGAGATCCTGCGTCCTTAACCCAGGGAATGAAGCAGAGCGCACCGGCTACGAGAAGACCGATCGAGCCGAGCCAGATATAAGCGAGGAATTTGCCGCGCTTATAGGTCGTACGCTTATCGCGGTCGATAATGGATCCGATAAGCGGGTCGTTGATAGCGTCCCAAATCTGTACGAGAAGCAAAAGTCCTGCGTAAAGAATGGAATCCATTTTCATGAACTGAGTCCAGAAAATAGCCATCGTGCCCTTGAGGGCAAAGCTCATGTTACAGCCAAAGTCGCCCGCAGCGTATGCGAGGCAATCTCGCATGCCAAACTTGCGATGTCCGTTGGCATCCGTTTTAACGGGTTTTTTCATAGTTTTTTCTCCTTTTCTTGCGCAAAAAACTACGCGAGAATTTTCTTCTGAAATAATTATAAATCAATTTTTATCAAAGTGTGAGTAAAATCTTTATGTAAACTTGCAATATTTTTATAGCATTGTGCATTTTGTTATTGAAATCTTCCGAATTATGTAATAATATATATATAAGGTCACCAAAAAGGCAAAAACACATCGTGAACGAAAGCGGGGGGGCGGCGTAATGAACTGCGAAAAAGAACTTGCGTTTTTATGCAATACGCTCAAAAAGCTGGGAATCCCCGTTTCCTTCACAGATGCAGACGAATTGTTTTCCTCCGTTGTTCCGTCGGGGCTCAAACTGTTGATCGGCAAAAACGACAGCCTCGAGCTTTCGTTTTCGGATTTGATCGGCGGCATCTCCGACAGAACCGTATACAAGCTGAAAACGGATTTCGAGCTCGCTTACACCTTCATTTTGTTTTCTCACAAGGCAAAGGATCAGCTATTTGTGATCGGTCCATACCTGACATCACAGCTCGATGACAAGCGAATACTTGAGCTTTGCGAACGCTTCTCGATCCCATCGGTAAAACACAGACTTGTACGCGGGTGCTATGAGGGACTCGCCACGGCAGATGACGGAAGCTCCGTCAACGTAATGACGGATCAGCTTGCGGAGACGATCTGGGGCGAGCGCGGATACACCTTCGTTGATCTGACAAAATCGATTGCGTCGTCAAGAACGGCTCTTTTGCAGAATCACAGCTCCGAGGACGTCGACGGCATCCTTCTTAATATGGAAATAATGGAGCGCAGATATGCATACGAAAACGAGCTGATCCGCGCAATCTCGCAAGGGCAAATAAACAAAATCTCGCGCCTTACGGACGTAACGGCGTCAATCTCCTTCGAAAAAAGAGTCGCTGACCCTTTGAGAAATTTAAAAAACTATTGTATAATAATGAACACGCTGTGCAGGAAGGCGGCGGAGCAAGGCGGTGTACATCCACTCTATCTCAACGACATCTCCTCCGATTATGCGGCAAAAATCGAGCTTTTGACAAAGGTTTCGTCTGCGTCGGATCTGATGCTCGATATGTTCCGTTCGTACTGCAAGCTCGTCCGCAGTCACTCGATGCGCAATTATTCCGCAACGGTACAAAAAGTCATAGCGATCATTGATTCGGATCTGTCCGCCAATCTTTCGCTTGGCGTGCTTGCGCGCTCGCAAAACATAAATCCCGCGTATCTCTCAACCGTTTTCAAAAAAGAAACGGGCAAGACGGTCGTCGAATACATCAACGGCGAACGCATCAGACTTGCAAAGCATCTTCTTGAAACAACTCATCTGCAGATACAGACAATTGCGGTCAATTGTGGTATAATGGACGTGCAGTATTTTTCAAAGGTTTTTAAAAAGCATACGGGAAAAACACCGAAGGAGTACCGTAAATCTCTGAAATAATTGCCGAAAAAAGAAAATTTCAAATAAATATATCAAAAAACTGTCAGGAGGAAGTAATCAATTATGAAAATGACTTTCCGATGGTACGGCGAGGGCAACGACAAGATCAGCCTTGCCGACATCAAGCAGATCCCGGGCGTAGACGGCATCGTTTGGGCGCTTCATCACAAAATGCCGGGCGAGATCTGGGAAGAAGATGAGATCGCAGAGGTCAAGCGTCAGCTCGACGAATACGGCTTCAATATGGACGTCGTGGAATCCGTCAACGTTCACGATGACATCAAGATCGGTCTTCCCACACGCGACAAATACATCGAAAACTACAAGCAGTGCATCCGCAATCTTTCCAAGTTCGGAGTCAAGGTCATCTGCTACAACTTTATGCCCATCTTCGACTGGACGAGAAGCAATCTTTTCCATCCGGTAGGCGACGGATCCACCGCGCTTTACTACGAAAAGAATATGATCCAAGACGATTACAACGCTATGGCTGAGTACATCCTCAACTACACAGAAAAGTATAATATGTCCTTCCCCGGCTGGGAGCCCGAAAGAATGGCAAAGCTGGACGAGCTCTTCCGTGCATATGAAGGCGTAGATCACGAAAAGCTCTGGGCAAACCTCAAGTATTTCCTTGAAGCAATTATGCCCACGTGCCGTGAATGCAACGTCAAAATGGCTATTCACATGGACGACCCGCCGTGGGACATCTTCGGTCTGCCCCGCCTTCTCATTGACGAGGCAAGCATAGAGCGTTTCCTTTCCATGGTTGACGATGAATACAACTGCCTGACACTCTGCTCCGGCAGTCTCGGTGCGAACCCCAACAACAACGTAGCCGACATCGTGCGCAAGCACTGCGACAGAATCGCATTCGCTCACATCAGAAACGTCAAGCACTTTGAAAACGGTGACTTCTCCGAGGCTTCCCACCGCGATTGCGATGGAGACACCGGTATCCTCGACATCCTCAAGGCGTACCACGACTGCGGCTTTGACGGATACATCCGTCCGGACCACGGCAGACATCTGTGGAACGAAGGTCCCGGCAACGTACGTCCCGGATACGGACTCTATGACCGTGCGCTCGGCATCATGTACATGCACGGAGTATGGGATATGCTCGACAAGCTCAAATCGAAATAATATCGGAGGTAAATAAAAATGATCAATCTTCCCCTTAACATTGACTATACAGGCAAGGTCGTCGTCGTAACAGGCGCCGGCGGACTCATCTGCGGCGCTATGGCGCGCGCATTTGCACAGTGCGGCGCAAAGGTAGCCGCGCTCGACCTCAACGAAGCTGCAGTAAAGGCACTTGCAGACGAGCTCAAGGCAGAAGGCTTCATCTGCGAAGGCTACAAGGCAAACGTACTTGATCCCGAGGCACTCGAAGAGACTCACAAGCAGGTTCTCGCAGATCTCGGTCCCTGCGACATTCTCGTCAACGGTGCCGGCGGCAACAATCCCCGCGCTACCACAGATAACGAATATCATCACGAGGCAAAGGAAGGCGGCAAGTCCTTCTTTGATCTGTCCGCTGACGGCGTTGACTTCGTATTCAAGCTCAATTTCCAGGGCACTCTGCTCCCGACTCAGGTATTCGCCAAGGATATGGTAGAAAAGAAATGCGGCAGCATCCTCAACATCTCCTCGATGAACTCCTATATCCCGCTGACCAAGATCCCCGCATATTCCGCCGCAAAGGCAGGCATCTCCAACTTCACACAGTGGCTCGCGACGCACTTCGCAGGCACAGGCATCCGTTGCAACGCTATCGCTCCCGGCTTCCTCGTTTCCGCGCAGAATAAGGCTCTCCTCTTCAATGAGGACGGCACCCCCACCGCAAGAAGCGCCAAGATCCTGAACGGCACTCCCACTCACCGTTTCGTTGACAGCTCCGAGCTGCTCGGCGCAACGCTCTTCCTCTGTGACGACAGATCCGCATCCGCGATCACGGGCGTAGTTCTCCCCATCGACGCAGGATTTGCCGCTTACTCCGGAGTATAATCTTAACGAGGTATTATATATGGAAAAATTCGTTCCCGTTGTTGTTATCAAGGAGCTTTCCGAGACAGATAAGATACTGACAGCGCTCAAGGGCATCGGCATCAACACAGCCGAGATCACATTCCGTACAGCTTGCGCGGCAGAAGCAATCGCTTATGCGTGCAAGAACTATCCCGAGATGTCCATCGGTGCGGGCACCGTCATAAACAGAGAACAGTGTCTCGCTGCGCTCGAAGCAGGCGCACAGTTCATCGTCTCCCCCGGCCTTTCCGTTGCAGTTGCGGAGGTTTGCCGTGAAAAAGACATCCCGTACTATCCCGGATGCGTAACTCCCACCGAGATCATGCAAGCACTTGAGCTCGGCATCACCACAGTCAAGTTCTTCCCCGCCAACATCTACGGCGGACTCAAGGCGCTCAAGGCGCTCGCCGCACCCTTCCCGCAGATCAAATTCATCCCTACGGGCGGTGTTGACAGATCCAACATCGACGAATTCCTCGCGTTTGACAAGGTTGCCGCTATCGGCGGAAGCTTTTTCGTCAAGGAAGCGCTCGAAAAGGCAGAGGAGGCAAGCAAATGAAGGTCGTAACATTCGGTGAGCTTATGCTCCGCCTTGCTCCGAACGGATATTACCGCTTCTTCCAGAACGATCAAATGCAGGCAACGTTCGGCGGCGGTGAGGCAAACGTTGCAGTTTCCCTCGCCAATTACGGACTCGACAGCGTTTACGTTACAAAGCTGCCCAAGCACGCGATCGGTCAGGCAGCGATCGATTCTCTCCGCTACTTCGGCGTAGACACAACCAAGATCGTGCGCGGCGGCGACAGAGTCGGCATCTATTTCCTTGAAAAAGGTGCTTCCCAGCGCGGCTCCGTCTGCATTTACGACCGCGCTCACTCCGCTATCGCAGAGTCCAAGCCCTCGGATTTCGATTGGGACGCCATATTTGACGGCGCCGATTGGTTCCACTTCACGGGCATCACCCCCGCGCTCGGCGGCGAGCTCGTCGAGATCTGCAAGGAAGCCTGCATCGCCGCAAAGGCAAAGGGCGTCAAGATCTCCTGTGACCTCAACTACCGCGGCAAGCTTTGGACGCGCGCCGAGGCAAGAGAGGCGATGACGGAGCTCTGCCGTTACGTTGACGTCTGCATCTCCAACGAGGAGGACGCGAAGGACGTCTTCGGCATCGAAGCCGAGGGCACCGACATCTACGGCGGCAAGCTCAATCACGAAGGCTACAAATCCGTTGCAAAGCAGCTTGCGGACAAATTCGGATTTGAGAAGGTTGCAATCACGCTCCGCACGTCCGTTTCCGCGTCCGACAACGATTGGGCGGGTATGCTCTACGACGGCGAAAGCTACTGCTTCTCGAAGTCCTATCATCTGCACATCGTTGACAGAGTAGGCGGCGGCGACAGCTTCGGCGGCGGCCTGATCTACTCGATCCTTTCCGGCAAATCGACGCAGGAGGCGATCGAATTCGCAGTTGCGGCGTCCGCGCTCAAGCATTCCGTTGAGGGAGACTATAACCGCGTAAGCGTAGCTGAGGTTGAAAAGCTCGCAGGCGGCGACGCCTCCGGACGAGTTCAGAGATAATTACAGACAATAAAAAAGGATCCGACGGTCAAAAATCCGTCGGATCCTTTATTTTATTCGGTTTTATCTTCGTGGACGTAAGAATATGGCTGATATCGAGCAGCCACAAGACAGTGTCATCATCAACGCTTCCGTCGAGCAGAACAGATATCCAATGACGCTTGTTCATATGATACGCGGGATAGATTCCCTCCTCCTGCAGCACCGAGTAGCTCACGCCCTCGTCGCATTTGAGATTGACAATATCCACCGTTCCCTCTCCGAGTATGCCGAGCTTGATTTTCGGCACTGTCATTATAACCGCAAACCATTTTCTGTTTCTGCTATGGCGGAATACAACTATGCTCTGATCGTCTGCGAACGGACGCTCCGCCGTCTCACCGTACGTATCTGCGGCAATTTTTTCAAATTCGGATCTGTTCACGAAAGCTCCCTCCCTTACGCATCTTATGCGACCGTATTCCATCAACAATTGTATCACATTCGGTTGAAATTTGCAATTCGATCGCGGTTTCGGTTGCGTTTGTGTCGGTTACATGGTAAAATAAAGTCCCAAACAACAGCAAAAGGAAAAAATATGACTCCGCAATTTCAATTAACAACGTCTCGCTTGATACTTCGTCCGCTCGGGACAGAATTCCTCGGATCCGCTCATCTGTATTCGTCCGACGCCGAAAACACAAAATATATGATGTACCTACCGAATGACACCATAGACGAAACAAAACAGTTTTTGCTCGCGTGCGAGCTCGAATGGGCAAAAGCGCAGCCCGAATTTTACGAATTCGCATTAATGAAAGGCCAAATACACATCGGTGCTGTGGGTATATATCTCAACAATCGCAGAGATACGGTCGAGCTCGGTTGGATACTCCACCCATCGTATCACAATCGCGGATACGCAACCGAAGCGGCTCGCGCCGTAATGAGTTTTGCAAAGCAAGAATTGAACATCCACCGTTTCATTGCTCACTGTGACACCGAAAACATCGCAAGCCAAAAAGTGATGGAAAAGCTCGGTCTTGTCAGAATAAGCTGTTCCGGCGGAAGAAAAAACAAGGGCTCGGTCGAAGAACGCTTCGAGTATGTGTATGAATTGATAACCTTTTAATTCGACTCCGTTTTTTGTTGAATAATCGGAGAGAATGTGGTATAATATCCTCGTTTATCGGCGCCCGGCGCGCAATTCACATCGGAGAAAACATTATGACAGTAAAAATAGGAATCCTGCTGCTCGTTATTCTGGGCGGCATCTACACAACGGTGCTGAACATAGTCAAATACCGTTCGGCAAACAATCCCACCCCCGAAAACGTCGCTGACGTTTACGATGCGGAAACGTATCAAACGTGGAAAAAGTACAGTGCAGAGCACTGCAGGCTCGACATCGCAACGGGCATCGCGACGCTTGCAATCACGCTTATCCTGCTTTACACAGAGGCATACGCCGCATTCGCCGCTCTGTTCCCTTCCGGCGTATTTATGCAGCTTCTCGCGGTAGTTCTCCTCGAAACTCTCGTCGGAACAGTAGTCGAGGTTATAACAAGCTACATCTCGACAATGATAATCGAGCAAAAATACGGCTTCAATCGATCCACAATGAAGACCTTTATCGGCGACAGAATCCGTTCTCTGCTCATCAATTTCGGTCTTTCTCTCCTGCTCGTATGGCTTATGTCAGCGCTCCATCAATCGATGGGCGACTGGCTGATCGTACTCTTTGCGTCTGCGGTATTCTGCATTTCCCTGCTCATTTCCTTCCTTTATCCGATCTTCAGCCGCATCGGAAACAAGTTCACCCCTCTCGATGACGGCGAGCTCAAGGAACATCTTATGAGCCTTCTCACAAAGCACGGATACACAGTCAAGGCGATCGAGGTCATGGACGCATCGCGCCGCACAACGAAGCTGAACGCGTATTTCACCGGCTTTGGCAAAATGAAAACGATCGTGCTCTACGACAATCTCGTTAATGCAATGACCACCGACGAGATCTGTGCCGTTTTCGCGCACGAGCTCGGTCACGGTCTTTACCGAGACGTGCTGAAGCAGCAGATAATGAACTTCGGCAACCTTCTTCTGATGGCAGTCGTCGTATGGCTTGCAGTACGTGAGCCCATGCTTCACACCGAATTCGGATTTGAGTCCGTCAATTACGGATTTGCTTACATACTTCTGAGCGTCGGTCTCGGAGTGGTACAGCCTCTTACGGGAATGGCGATGAACGCATACAGCCGTCATGCCGAATACCGCGCCGACAGGCAATCTGTCAAGGAAGGCTACGGCGAGGCTATGATAACTGCACTCAAAAAGCTCGCAAAGGAAAATTTCGCGCATCTCGCGCCCTCTCCCTTGAACGTGGTTATGGAGTACAGCCATCCGCCGCTCAGCCGCAGAATCGAAGAAGTAGAAAAAATGACGAAATAACGAGAAAGGGCTGACCGCACGGTCAGCCCTTTTCGTCATTAAAGTTTCGATTTCACGCACAGCTTTCCGCTATGGAGTACGGAGCCGAAGGATCACATATCGATAAATGTGCGTGCGCTTTCTCAATGTAAATATATGTGTAGTAAACAAAAAATATGTGTAGTATTCACGCTTGCAACATTCTCCGCCAATTGTTATAATTATTGTGCAATTATCGAACCATATTATGACGAATAATCGTACATTTTGACAATAACCGATTCTTTTTCGTCAAAAATCACTGCTTGCATCAAATAACCGAATATATAAAAAAATCTTTAATCAAGAAGGTGGAGGAACAACACATGAAAAAAGCTTTGTCGTTTCTGCTTACTATCGCATCGGTCCTCTCGCTTGCCGCTTGCTCCGGCGGAGGCAATATCACGAACGATGAAACAAGCGTTGATTCATCAACCGACACAAAACCCGAGGAGGAGCCCGTTGAGATGATCGATTACACAACAGAAAATCTGAGCGAATACACAGTTCCCGAATGGTACCGTGACGCTAAATTCGGAATCTTCATTCATTACGGCGTATATTCCGTCCCTGCATTCGGCGACGAATGGTACGGACATTGGATGTATATGAAAGGCAGCCGCAGCTACGGCGGCAGTGACATTTACAGCCATCACCTCTCCAAATACAAAGGCGCGGCAAAGTTTGGATACAAGGATTTCATTCCCGCGTTTGAATCTGCTCTGCAAACATACAAAGAAAACAACATGGCAGAAGAATGGGCGGAGCTTTTCGCCGCCGCAGGCGCGAAATACGTTATGCCCGTCGGTATTCATCACGATTCGTACGCTCTGTACGATTCCGACGTGCAGACAACGTACAATTCCGTTGCGGGTGCAGGCGTTGACTACATCGGTGACCTTCAGGAAGCCGTTACGTCACTCGGCATGAAGTTCGGTATATCGAATCACTTTGCCGAAAACGACTGGTTCTTTTCCGATGCGGACGGCGCGGGAACTGACCTTGCCGAAAAGAACGCAGATGGCACCCTCGTCTACGGCGAGCTTTACGGCGACGGCAAGAATAAATCCTCAGATCACATTCATAAATGGTATGACATTTCGATGGAGATCATCAACAAGTATCACCCCGATCTGATTTACTACGATTTTGACCTTGTTGGCGACGATTTCAACCGTTACGGCGATGCAAACCGCTATCTGATGCTTGCGGAATACTATAATCAGGCGCAGACTTACAACCCCGACGGCGTAATTTGCTGCAACAAAAACGCCGCCTTCACGACCTCGGAAGCAATTCTGAATAAAGAACGCTCTTCCCTTTCCGCTATCAGCTCGTCTCCGTGGCAGACGGATACGTCTATCGGCCTTAAATCGTGGTGTTACACGGAAGATGACGTTTATCGCAGCGGAGAAGAATTTATCGGTGCTCTTGTCGATATAGTTTCCAAAAACGGCAACCTTCTTTTGAACGTCGGTCCTATGGCGGACGGCACTATTCCCGAGGAAGCGCGCAAGGCGCTCCTGACCATCGGTGAATGGCTCTCCACATACGGCGACGCCATATACGCAACGCGTCCGTGGCTCGTTTACGGCGAAGGTCCCTCCAACAACACGGGCGACAGCTTCACGTACAAATATAATGACATACGCTTCACTCGCAGCAAGGACGCCTCCACTCTTTACGTAACGACTCTTGCCGCGCCGCGCGCGAATAAGATCACAGTAAAAACGCTCGCTAAAGATAGCTGGAACGCATCGACGCTTGATGCCGTATCGCTTATCAACGGCAAGGAGCGAATCGAATTAAAATGGAAGCAGACGTCTACGGGACTCGAAATATCGCTCCCCGCAGGCATCAACGGACCTTGCTCCGTTGAACTGACCTTCACCGACGGCACTATTCCTCCCATCGCGCTCAACGCTTCCGATACAACGTCTGCCGTTAATTATTACACCGCAAACAGCATCAGCACGGGCGAATCTGCCGCAGATGGCGGAGAAACAGTCGTTGCGTCGGACGGTTCATACACCGTTACCCGAATCAATTTCGGTGACAAGCGTTACGGCACGGTTAATCTCACCGTTTCGGTTGAATCTGTCGGCAAAATCAGCATCATCGACAACAAAAGCGGTGACGTTATTTCCGTCGTTGACATTTCTTCGTCTTCGTCACGTAATGATCGCACCGTATCCGCCGCTGTTACGGGCACGGCATCAGGCATCGTTGACCTGAAATTTGTATTTGAAGGCTCTGTTGAGCTGTCAAGCTTCCGCTTCATTGAAAAGCGAACCGTTGGCTGCGTCATAGACGCATCAATATTCGACGACAAGAACGGCTCCGTTCAAGCCGAAGCAACCTCCGACCCCGAAGGCGGCGGCAACAGCCTCGGATACGTCAGATCCGGCAACTGGGTGCTCTATCGAAACGTCGATTTCGGTGACGCTTGCAAAAAGCTTACAATCCGCGCAGGCGGCGCAAACAAAAAGTTCGAGGTTTACATCGACAAAATCAACGCCGCAAACCTCATCGCATCGGGTTCAGTCACGACAAGCGGCTACAACGACTACAAGACCATCTCCGTGCCGGTTGAAAACGTCACGGGCGAGCACGATGTGTACTTTGTTTTCGTCGACGATGCGATCAATCTGAATTGGCTCCTCTTCTCAGAGGAGGAATACGATGATCCCACGTACCACGACTCGGAACCGCGTCCCGTGGGCACGAAGATCGAGGCTGAGACCTTCGATGAAAAGCACGGATCCGTCATAGCGGAAAGTATCGCGGACGGCAGCGACGGCATGAATCTCGGCTATGTAGCCCCCGGGGACTGGGTAGCATACACCCACACCGTACTTGACGGAGCAAGCTCCGTCACAGCACGTCTTGCGGGCATGGGAGGAAGCATCGAAATCAGACTCGACTCAACAGACGGCGAGCTGATCGCGTCCTTCACAGGCATCAATACAGGCGCATGGGCTTCCTACAAGGAGTTCTCCTGTGATCTGACAGAGGTTTCGGGCGAGCACACCGTATACATAGTGTTCAAGGGCTCCGCCTCCAACGTTGACTGGTTCAGATTCGACTGAATATAATCAAAAAGCAAAAAAGAGAGTTAACGAGAAATTTCGCTTTCGCGTTAACTCTCTTCTGTTTTCGGCAAGCAACGGGCAATCGCTGAGGCGCGGCGGCTGCCACAGCTACAACGGAAAACAAACAGTGTTGCGCTTTGTTGCTTAATTGACTTAAAAAACAATATGTGATATAATAAAAAAAAGTATGAGTTATCATACGTAACAAAAACAAAAGAGCGTTGCTTGACAGTCAGCGGAGCTGAACAAAAGCATCGTTTCGAAAGAACGGACAAAAATAAAAAACAAGCAGGAAAAAACAATGTATCAGAAAGATCTACATAAGGTGTGGCTCGCAACAGGCACAAAAAAGGTGTATCTGGAGCCGTCCATGGCAAACCGTCACGGACTTATAGCAGGCGCTACGGGTACCGGTAAAACCGTAACGCTGAAGGTTCTTGCCGAAAGCTTTTCCGATATGGGCGTTCCCGTATTCGTCGCAGATATAAAGGGCGACCTTACGGGTATGTGTGCGCCGGGAAAGGAAAACAAGCACATTCTCAGAAGCATCACGACCATGGGAATAGAAAATTTCGAATACAAATCCTATCCTGTGCAGTTCTGGGACGTTTACGGCGAAAAGGGACTTCCCGTAAGAACAACGGTATCCGAAATGGGTCCAGAGCTCCTTGCGAGACTTCTCGGTCTCAATGACACCCAAAGCGGTATTCTCAGGATCGTTTTCCGCGTTGCTGATGACAGACAGCTTTTGCTCGTGGACCTTAAGGACCTCAAGGCGATGCTGCAGTACGTGGGCGAAAATGCAAAGGAATTCAAGCTTGAATACGGCAACATATCCCCGCAGTCTGTCGGCGCCATTCAGAGATCGCTTCTTGCCCTTGAGGACGAGGGCGGAGACCAGTTCTTCGGCGAGCCCTCACTCGATCTTTCCGATTGGCAGAAGCTTTCCGCGGAAGACGGCAGAGGCGTAATGAATATTCTTGAATGCTCCGAGCTTTTCAAGCGTCCCCTTCTTTACGGAACGTTCCTTTTGTGGATGCTTTCGGAAATTTACGATATGCTTCCCGAGGCGGGAGATCTCCCGAAGCCGAAGTTTGCGTTTTTCTTCGACGAAGCACATCTTCTCTTTGATGACGCACCCAAGGCTCTTGTAGATAAGGTTGAGCAGGTCGTAAGACTGATCCGCTCCAAGGGCGTAAGCGTATGGTTTATCACGCAGAATCCCACCGACATCCCCGACAGCGTGCTCGGTCAGATCGGTAACCGCGTACAGCACGCGCTCAGAGCATATAC
>JAZNXW010000008.1:0-27481 GCA_045594085.1 Eubacteriales bacterium
TAAGCGTTTCTTCACCCGTTTCGTGCTTGAAATCCTCGCGAAACGGGAACCAACCCGTTTCGCCGCACTTGATGTGCGGTAACGAGGATTTTGCATTCGTTAAGCGCACTGTCGGGCACGGCGGCAGCGATACTCGGTATGCAAAGCATAGCAATCGAGCCTATCGAATGAAAATCCCGCGCACGCTTGACAAAACACATATTTTCATATACAATAGATACGATTGATAAAAAAGCCGTTTTTTCGGACGGCAGTTAGGAGTACACAATGGCAAGCAAGGTAAACGGTAAGTACCTTATATATAAAGGCAAGCCGCTCGTTCGAGAGGGCAACACCATCTATTACGGCAACATGGATGACAGCCACGTTCTTCTTTTCGTTATTATGACAACAAAAAACGAGCTCGGTCATGAGGTTCCCGACATGATAATCGTTCAGCTTCTTTCGACTAAGGAAGGCATGAAGATCGTCAAGCAGGACGTGAAGAAGGGCTTTTACGAGGCATTCGACACGGGCGTTATCTGGCTCGAGCGTTACGTCGGCGTTTCCGAGGAATAAGGAAAAACAAAGGCTTCGGCGGATTCGCCGAAGCCTTGTGTTTTTATTTGTCAAGCTCGTATTCGGTTGTGACCGTGAACGTGGGAGTGTAGATAGCTTCGGGGCCGACGAACACTTGCAGACGGTACGTGCCGGGAGTTATACTGGCCTTATACTCCTGCGCAATGTGTTTTCTGCGGAAATAAAGTATCTCTTCCGACTCACACTGCTCCCAATTGAAATTGTGAAAAACAAAATATGCATCTCCATGCTCAAGATGCTCCCAGCTTTCGGTTTCCTCATTCCACTTTTCAAGATACGGAAAAACAAACAATTCAAAGCATTTTCCGTTCAGATTCTTTATGTTGATGGCCACGTCTGTGAAATTGCTCGGATACGTATCTTTTTCAAGAGTTATCTCGAAATTGTCGTAGTCCTTTTCCATATCCTCTTCCGGATAAAGATCTTTTGAAACGGGAGGCTCTACCTCTGCGATCGGAGTATACACGGGAGTTGTGCTCGGATCATAGCCAGCGATTCGTTCACCGCTTGTCGCATCGGAGGCACTTTCGTTCGCATCCGTCGTATCATCGGGCGTGTTCGCATCGGCACAAGAAATAACGCATATTACAAGCATCAGCAAAAGCGCAACAATTACGGGAATTGATTTTTTCATAACGGTTCCTCCAAAAATTTATTGGCGGTTTTTTCTGCAATTTTATCTTATCATACCATATATATACGTGTCAACAACAAAAACGGCAGGGTTTCCTGCCGTTTTTTGTTGTTATGTAATCAGTTCAATGATATATCTCTTCGAGATATGATATTAAAAATCCCGAGCCGTCCTGCTGACTGCCCGGGGTTTTTCTTCAGCTAGTGGAGGGGATTGAACCCTCGACCTGTTGATTACGAATCAACTGCTCTACCACTGAGCCACACTAGCATATTTTTTTGCGCTTGATTATTATACAGCACAGTTTTACGTTTGTCAAGGGCAAAAAACAAATAATTCCGTGTTTTGATGCACACGTTTACTTTTACGTTCTTGAATCCGGTCTGCTTTTGTGGTAAGATGTAAGGTGAAAAGTAATTTTCGCCTTTAACGAGGAAATACAATGAACACAAATCTTTCAAACACTCCGTCCTCACCCGTTTACGTCGCGGACGTAAACAGCTACGACATAGCGCCCATCGTCTATGCGCTCGAAACCATAGGCGAAAAAATGCAGATCCCGTCTCTCGAGGGCAAGCGCGTCGTTATAAAACCGAATCTTGTTGCAAAAAAGTCGCCCGATGACCCTGCAATCGCAAATCCTGCCGTGATCGAGTCCGTCATACTATGGCTTCGATCACTCGGCGCGGACGACATCACCGTGGCTGAAAGCCCCGGAGGCGTATACAACACGTCACGTCTCAAGGGCATCTACTCTGCATCCGGTATGAACGAGGTCGCCGCACGCACCGGCGTAACGCTCAATTTCGATCTCGGCTACAAGGAGATCTCGCATCCGACAGGCAAGACCTGCCGCCTTTTCGAGATCATCGACCCTATCCTTGACGCTGACGTGATCGTTGACGTATGCAAGCTCAAGACGCACGCGCTCACGGGAATGAGCGCCGCCGTTAAGAATCTATTTGGCACGATTCCCGGCATAGTCAAGTTTGAGATGCATTCGCGTTATCCCGACTACGGCGTTTTCGCGTCGATGCTCGTCGATCTTTGCGAGATGCTGACGTCAAAATGCGCCTTCATCTCTGTCACGGACGCTGTGATAGGCATGGAGGGCAACGGACCGACAGCGGGCACCGCCAGACAGGTCGGCAAGCTGATCGTGTCGGCAAATCCGTTTGCATCAGACGTTGTTTCGTCTCACATCATCGGCTGTGAGGGCAAGATCCCGATGGTAAACGAAGCGGTATCACGCGGCTATGCGCCCGCGACGTACGCCGACTGCAACGTTGTTGCCGTAGGCGACGTTGATCTCGGCGCCCTGAAGATCAAGAATTACCGTCAGCCCGGCTCAACCCGTCACAATCCTATCGAGGTGCTACGCAAGCTGTGGGGCGGCCGCATATACAAGCTCTTCGAGCCGTATCCCGTCATTGATTTTGCACGATGTGTCGGTTGCGGAGAGTGCGCCGCATCCTGTCCGGAGCACACGATAAAAATGACTGACAAAGCCGAGGTCAAAGGCGCGTCAAGGTCGAAGGCACCAAAGGTGCCCGTCATCGAACGCGATTCCTGCATCCGCTGCTTCTGCTGTCAGGAGCTTTGCCCGAAGGGCATCATCAAGATCAGAAAGAACCCCATCACTCGCTTTTTAAGCTGACAAAACACGGTGACTTTATGAAGATAAACATAAACGCATACGCAAAGATCAATCTTTATCTTGCCGTCACAGGCAGACGCGAAAACGGCTATCACGACATAGAAAGCGTGATGCAGTCCGTGTCGCTTCACGACGTTGTAACTGTATCTGCGGAAGCGTCGGAAGAGTCAAGCATCACGCTCACGTGCTCCGATCCGTCTCTGCCGACAGACAGCAAAAATCTCGCATACCGCGCCGCACAAACCTACCTGAACGTAACGGGGATGGATCACGTCGCGGTGAAGATCCATATCGAAAAGCACATTCCCGTCGCGGCAGGTCTTGCGGGCGGCTCCGCTGACGCGGCAGGCACGCTCATTGCTATCAACGCGCTCTCGTCACGTCCGCTTCCGACGAAGGCGCTCTGCGACATCGGTGCGCGGCTCGGCGCTGACATACCGTTTGTCATCAGAGGAGGCACGATGACAGCGCTCGGCATTGGAGAGATCCTCTCACCGTGCGAGCCTATGCCCGAGTATCCGATCCTGATCGTGCGGCCGAAGGAGTCCGTCTCCACCGCCGCCGCTTACGCAAAGATTGACGAAAACAGTCTGTTTTCGTCTCCGAAAACGCTTGACGGAATGACCTACGCGCTCCTCTCGGGATCGCTCGAGTCCATCGCAGGCGCGGCGTATAACGTTTTCGAAGAGGTTCTGCCCGAGGGCACCGAGGTGTTCCGCATCAAATCCATACTTGAGGCAAACGGTGCAGCACTTTCGATGATGTCGGGAAGCGGTCCGTCCGTTTTCGGCATTTTCAACGATGAGGATACGGCAAAAGATGCCGCAGACGCACTGCGCGCCGTCGGTTACGAAAGCGAGATATGCTATCCCGTCCCGTCCGTCGAGGACAATTGCACCTCCGACTGCTCGAGCTGTGGCGCAAATTGCCCTTATTCCAAAAAATAAAACAGTATTACCCGACGACAAATTGCGCCGCGTATTGACATAACACGATAGTGCGTGTTAAAATTAGTTATTAAACATCAATCATAAGGAGGGGAATTGCCTTGCCCAAGAACTGCATTAACTGCGGCTGTCCGATCAGCGGCGAAGGAAAAAATAAGATCTTTTGCGACGCTTGTCTTCGCAAAATCTCCCCGTTTTTAAAATTTATTTCTACAAGTAAGGTCCCTGCCGTCAAGATTTATGAGGCAAACGAAGCAAAGCTTCGCTCTATGGGACTTTCGGACATGGCACTTGCCTACGTCTCCAAGTGCTGTACCGCATACGACGAAAAGAAAGCGGCGGCTGCCGCTCCCGTTCCACCCGTCGCTCCCGCAGCAGATGCGCCGATCAAAAAGGCTGAGCCTGTGTCGGAACCGACGCCCGAACCCAAAAAGGAAGACGAAGCGGCTGTGCCGCTCACCGTTCCAGGTGAGCCCGCGACATCTGCAACGGATCCCAAATCCGAAACCGACGATAGTGAGCACGTAGCCGAGTCTGCCCCCGAATCGGACGACGATAACATAGTGATCCCGCCCGTCATTCCTGCCGCGGTCACATCTGACGACTCCGACAGCGACGACTCCGACGACTACGAATATGAGGATGACGAAGCCGGCGACGGCACAAAGCGTCTGACTCTCATCATCATTGCCGCCGTGCTGACGCTCATTATCTTCCTTGTGCTCTACATCGGCAGATACATTCCCGGTTACACTCCCGGCGAAAAAGACACAGACCCGACAGACAGCGGAAGCGTGACAACAGACAACGTCAGCGATCTTACAGACACAGACGAAACAACGCTCGGCACCGACGACACCGATGAAGTCTCCTCCGACACCGACGAGGACACGTCGGATGACACGACCGAAACCGATGACACAACAGACGATACGTCCGACGACACAACAGACACGACAAGCGAGGTCTGCATCCATGAATGGGTTGAAGCGACGTGTACAAGCGCGACTACTTGTCTGCTCTGCGGCGATACGGAGGGCGAAGCCCTCGGCCACGATTACACCGATGCAACCTGCACAAAGGCTTCTACCTGCTCGCGTTGCGGCGATGAAAAAGGAAACGCGCTCGGTCACGACGCCAACGACGCTACCTGCACGGAGGCTTCCGTCTGCAACCGTTGCGGCAAGACCGTAAAGGACGCGCTCGGTCACAATTATAAGGATGCAACCTGCACATCCCCCTCGACCTGCTCGCGTTGCGGTGACGAAAAGGGCGAAGCCCTCGGTCACAGCTACAGTGATGCAACCTGCACCACGCCCTCCACCTGCTCGCGCTGTAAGGCCACGACGGGCGAGGCACTCGGTCACACGACAGGCGGCGCAAAATGTCTCAGATGCGATAAATATTACGTCACGCTGACCTCCATCGGCACGACAGTGACCGATTCGGAAGGACTTCTCGTCACCGTTACGGGCATCACCAAGTCCACGTCGGGCAGTGACACCGTTTACACAATCAATTTCACCGCAGTCAACAACTCCGTTGACTCCGTCAACCTTGGCGGATTCAAGCTCTTCTACGTTGACGAAAGCGGAAACTACAACGGCGTTATGCAGGAGCTGTACCAGCCCGTCAATCCCGGTGGAGAATCCTTCACGGGCAACGTCACGCTGGCAGTTCCCGCAGGTATGACTCCCGTTGTGCTTGAGTATTTCCCCGACGAGTACGCGCTTTCCGGTATGTCTGCGCCTCACGCAGACGGACAGGGCGCATTCTTCTGGAAGGTCTGATAAGATCCCGAATCAAATAAAAAATCCGAGAGATTCTCTCGGATTTTTGTTTTTCAAGGCTTACACGAGCCGCACGGCTCGTATTCATCGAGTATAAGCTGATAGCGGCTACCCTTGTACACACGCTTGTTTGCGGCGTCGATCGATGCGACTTCCGAACACGACGGCAAGTGGAATTGCATAGAGCTTGTATTGAGCACGTACTCACCGACAACGTCTTTTTTTCCCGTTTCGGGATCGTAATCCGGATCATAGGTGCTTTTTCCCGTCTTATAGTCGATGATGACGCCGGGCTGTACGTTGTACGCATACACATTGAAGAGTATTCCCTCTCCGTCATCCTCGACAGACTTCGCCGCAAGTATAACTCCGCGAGCCACAAGCTCATTTCTCTCAAAAACGGGAGTGACGCGGTAAAGGACATGGTTTCCCGTCTCACGGACGTAGTCCGCGATCATATTTTCAAACGGGAGCATACCTTCTATGTTGAGATAACGAGTCCCCGTGATGAGATTTTTTACGTTTGCGTTTTCGCCCGTGAGCTGAAATCCGATGAGATGACATCTGTTATAGAGGCTCTCGCCGTTTATGAAATCATAGCGCACGCTGTGCCATCCCGACGGATGAACGTGGCTGATGTTTTCCCTTTCCTCCGTCGGCATAAGATCCTTGCCGATGCACGCAGTAGCCGCTCCGCAGCGTCCGTACTCGTCAAGCTCGGAATAATACTCATACGAACGGTCTATCAACTCATCCGCACCGAAGATCGGAACGTTTCCGTTGATCTCGACGAACGGCTCGCCCGAATATTCGGGGATTTCGCCGTCATCCGTTTGAGGAGTATTCGGAGACGGAATAACGTTCGTCTGTCCTCCGTCTGAAGGCAGATCAGCCTCCGATACATAGCTGTAAAACCAGAGAATGGCGATCATCACCAAAAGGATCGTCAGAACGGGATTTTTTCTTGCAAAACGCTTGTACTGTCCGCGTCTGCTCATTTATATATCTCCTCTGTGATGTTATCGTGTGAGGTTCCGACAAAATCCGTCACAGAAGTAAGTATTTTCACGTCAAGGAGCTCCATCGGGAATTTCACGCTTGACGGATATCTGCGATTCCATTTATACACGGTCACGGATTCTATCGACGCCGCAAACGGCATCACGTCCGCGTTCTCGACGAAACAGACGTCACCCGTCTCGGCAACGGCAAGAAAATCCTCATCGACAGTGATCCCGTCGGCGCAATCCTCGTTTTCAAATTGACGGAACGAATACGCGTTCATAAGAAGACGGCGGCCGTCAAGTCCGTCAAGGATGCGGTGACGGATCGCCGAGTCCTTGCTCTGTCTTCTTTTATTGAAAAGCATTCCGCCTCTGTCGTCAAGGCATACGATAATATGCATATTCAAGCTCCTTTTGCTTTTCCGATCGTTTCCGCTTTACTGCATTTTAATCGAATGACCGCCAATACCGTTGCGAATATCGGCAATTGTTGCAACCATTTCCTTCGTTATGAGATTCTGCTCGTACGCGTCTTCTATGGACAGGAATTGCCCGTCAACCCAAACCATAATACGTTGACTGGTCGAGTATTCAAAAACGCTCTCGGCAATAACATCCGTAAAGTGAGCTGTGAGATAAATCCAGCCTTCGTGATATATAAACAAAAAATGAATATCACCAAAGCTGCCGTACCACCTCTCTATGGCAACGGTCGGATGATCCTCGGGATCGTATTTTTGGTATGCAATATATTCTTCAACAAATCGCGCCTGCAACTCCTCCGAGGGCGTTTCCAGAACGAACTCCAGATCTTCAAGCGGAATTTGTGGCTCCGAGTCGTTTTGCGCTGTTTGCGAGTGTGCCTCTGTACAGGAAACAAGCATGGAAAGAGAAAGTAACAGTAAAGCCAGCGCTGCAAAACCTTTCTTATGTATCATAACAGACCCCTTTCATAATATGATTCTTCGCTTTACACTACAATTGTACCGCACCGCGCGAAATTAGTCAAGACGAGCAAAAAAATAACGGAAAAGCGGTTGCTTTTCCGTGTGATCTTTATTCTTTTACGGGCTTAACGGGTGTTATTCGAACGCTGTCTGCACGGCGGAGCTTGCCTGAAATAAAATCGCAGATCTTGACGATACGCTCCTTCGGGAGCAGATACGCGATCAGAAGCGAAAGCGCGACACCGACGGCTGTATCGAAAATTCTGTTGAGCGAATAGGAAACGTAGCTTTCAACGGGCTGATTGAACAGTACGATGCAGAGCATAACGCCGCCCGGCTGTACCGCGCCCTTCCATTTGAACGTGTACGCGGCAAGAATGAGAAGCACGATGCCCACAAAGACGAACGGGAGCATAATAGCCGTCAACTCACCCGAGGGACAGAAGATAAGGTAAACAGTGAACAACGCCGTTCCGATAAGTCCGCCGAAGATGGTGCCGAAAAGACGGTTGCCGCCATTCAGACGGGAGTCTGCCATATTGCTTCCAAGTCCAAACACAGCGCCGATGCAAGCAAATGTGGGATTTCTGCCGATGAGAAGATATATGAGAGTGCAGACCGTAACGGAAACTGCCGTTTTGATACATCTTGTTCCGTGAAGATTAACGTGATTTTCAGGTGTGTTCATTGGTTTCCTCTTCGCTCCGAGTCCGATGCCCGAGCGTTTTCAATACTTTTTTAGCCTATAAAATTATATCTTTTATGCGTAAAAAGTCAACGCTCAAGCTATATGAAATTTGCACAAATACGCGCACGCGTTTTTGACGGTTTTGACGAAGCGCGGAAGCTTTATTACGCGTTCGCACAAAAAAAGGCACCGACGTCTCGGTGCCTTTTTTATCAGAACAGGTCAGCTTGATTCGCTGTCTTGATGCCTGCGCCGGCAAGAGCCGCCGCCGCTGCCGCGTTATCATCAACGCGGAAAATCATATACGCGCCCGCCTTTGCGGAAAGGAACGCGTACGTGTATTCAACTATGACGTGTGCTTCCGCCAGCACCTCAAGGATCGCGGCGAGGCTGCCCGGCTTATCATCGATAGCCGCGGCGAGCACATCTGTCACCGTTGTGATGTAGCCGCCCGCCCTGAGCGCCTCCTCAGCCGCCTTCGGTTCGTCGCATATAATGCGGAGAATACCGAAATCCTGGGTGTCGGCAATAGAAAGAGCCTTTAGGTTGATGTCGTGGTCGGCAATGTATCTCGTCGCCTCGGCGAGCTTGCCCTTTTTGTTTTCGATGAAAACCGATATCTGTTTTACGCTCATGTCAGTATCTCCTTTTTATATTTTATCTCAATCGTGAAGCTTTCTCTTATCGATGACGCGGACCGCTTTGCCTTCGCTTCTCTTTATCGTCCTGGGCGCTACGAGATGCACCTTCGGATTGATACCGAGCATTGTTTTGATAGCATCCGCAAGGGATTTTTCCTTCTTTGAAAGATCCTTGACCGTATCGGAGAATTGCTCGGGCGAAAGCTCAACGAATACGTCGAGAGTATCCGTGTTCTTTATTCTGTCTACCTCGATGAGATAGTTTGCGGAATAGCCTTCCTTGAGAAGAACTGTCTCGATCTGGGACGGGAACACGTTTACGCCGCGGATGATGAGCATATCGTCGCTTCTTCCCATCGGCTTGGACATCTTGATAAGTGTACGTCCGCATGAGCATTTCTTTCTCGAAAGTACGCAAATATCACGAGTGCGGTAACGAAGAAGCGGGAAGCCTTCCTTATCGAGGCTCGTGAACACGAGCTCACCCTTGGCGCCCTCGGGGAGCACCTCTCCGGTTTCGGGGTCGATGATCTCTGCATAGAAATGGTCCTCGTTGATGTGCATACCCGTCTGCTCTTCGCATTCGAAGGAAACGCCGGGACCCGTTGTTTCGGTGAGTCCGTAAATATCGTACGCCTTGATTCCGAGAGCCTTCTCGATGTCGCGTCTCATTTCCTCCGTCCAAGGCTCTGCGCCGAAGATACCTGCCTTAAGGTCGATATCGTCGGGGGAGATTCCCATTTCCTTGAGAGTTTCACCGATGTAAGCGGCATAAGAGGGAGTACAGCAAAGGATGGTGGCGTGCAGGTCCTGCATGAACTGGATCTGACGCTCGGTGTTGCCGGAGGACATAGGCAGAGTAAGGCATCCGACCTTGTGCGATCCGCCGTTGAGTCCGGGACCGCCCGTGAAAAGACCGTAGCCGTATGCTACCTGACAAACGTCCTCGTTCGTGCCGCCCGCAGCCACGATAGCACGTGCGCAGCACTCTTCCCACATATCAACGTCCTTCTGCGTGTAGAAAGCAACTACACGTCGGCCTGTCGTGCCGCTCGTGGACTGGATACGGACGCAATTTTTGAGGTCCGTGCCGAGAAGTCCGTAGGGATATGCATCGCGAAGATCCGCTTTCGTAAGGAAAGGAAGCTTATGAAGATCGTCAACTGATTTGATGTCTTCGGGAGTGACTCCCTTTGCGTCCATAAGGTCACGGTAATACTTTAGGTTTTCGTAAACGTACTTAACCTGTTTTACAAGTTTTTCGTTTTGAATGGCTCTCATTTCTTCAAGAGAAGCACATTCAAATTCGGGTTGATAGTAGTTCTGCATAAACAGCTCCTTTTTCTTAACTCATTCTGACAAAATCATACACCCGCGTGACATTTTTTGTCAACATATTTTTCATTTTTTCGGATATTTATTCAATCTGTCGATAAAAATTAACAAATCCCCTCATATGTCACGAAATTCGTTTGATTTTACGGTCAAAGAGATGTATAATTACCGTAGCAACACATCAAATCAAAGGACACATTATGGAACAAAAGCGAACTTACAAAACGAGCATTCTGTTCAAGCGCTTCATCCCTTACTACAAAAAGTATCTTCCGACGCTGATCTTCGATCTGTTCTGCGCGTCACTCACGACAATCTGCGAGATCGTTCTGCCTCTCATTATGAAGGAGATCACCAATGCGGGAGTTGACGGAATGGCAAATCTCACCGTTGAATACATACTGCGCATAGGAGTTTTGTATCTGATCCTGCGTCTCATCGACGCCGCCGCATATTATTATATGGCGTTTACAGGCCACGTTATGGGCACGAAGATTGAAACGGATATGCGCCGCGACGCATACTCTCATCTGCAAAAGCTTTCGAACACTTATTTCAACAACACCAAGGTCGGTCAGATCATGGGAAGGATCACAAACGACCTTTTCGACGTAACGGAATTCTCGCATCACTGTCCCGAGGAATTCTTCATCGCAGGTATCAAGGGCATCGTAGCGTTCGTAATCCTGATGAACATAAACGTCACCCTCACGCTTATCATATTCGTGATAATCCCGATTATGACCGTCATCTGCCGACGCATCAACAAGCGTATGCGAGTGACGTTTGTCGCGCAGCGTCAGCTCGTTGGTGAGCTGAATGCGCGAATCGAGGATTCGCTTCTCGGTCAGAAGGTCGTCAAGGCGTTCACAAACGAGGAGCTTGAAAAAGAGAAATTCAACGTAGACAACAGGAATTTTTACGAGGTCAAGCGTCAGTCGTACCGTCACATGGGCGCGTTTTCGACGACAACGCGTCTTTTCGACGGCGTTATGTACGCTGTCACCGTCGTTGTCGGCAGTATTTTTATGCTCGACGGACAGATCACCCCCGGTGATCTTGTCGCATATCTGCTTTACGTCACGACCTTCATCGCTACCGTGCGCAGAATCATCGAATTTGCGGAGCAATTCCAGCGCGGTATGACGGGCATTGAGCGTTTCATAGAGATCATGGACGCTGACGTTGAGATATTTGACGAGCCGGGTGCCGTCGATCTCACCGATACACGCGGCGACATCGAATTCAGGAACGTATCATTTGAATATCCCGATGACCACAACAGAGTTTTCGCGGGACTTGATCTTTCGATCAGATCGGGAGAGAAGATCGCCATCGTCGGTCCGTCAGGCGGCGGAAAGACGACGCTTTGCAATCTGATCCCGAGATTTTACGACGTTTCGGGAGGCGAGATCATCCTCGACGGCAAAAACATCAAGGAATACACGCTCAAGAGCCTGCGCGGAGCAATCGGTATGGTTCAGCAGGAGGTCTATCTCTTCTCGGGCACCGTTTATGAGAACATCGCATACGGCAAGCCGGGCGCGACGCGCGAGGAGGTCATCGAAGCGGCTAAAAAATCGGGCGCTCACGAGTTTGTATCCGAGCTCAAGGACGGCTATGACACCTACGTCGGTGAGCGCGGAGTTAAGCTTTCGGGCGGTCAGAAGCAGCGCATCTCGATCGCAAGAGTGTTCCTCAAGGATCCGCCCATAATCATCCTCGACGAAGCGACGAGCGCACTTGACAACGAAAGTGAATTTGCAGTAGCGAAATCGCTCGCAAAGCTGTCCGAGGGCCGCACCACGATCACTATCGCGCACCGTCTGTCAACGATCAAGGGCTCCGACAGGATCCTCGTTCTGACAGAGGAAGGTATTGTCGAAGAAGGTAACCACGATTCGCTGATCGCGGAAAAGGGGCTTTATTACCGTTTCTACAAAATGGCGGATGAGCTGAAATAATCACATCAGGGGGAGCTTTTTCAAGAAAAAGTTCCCCCTTTCAAAAAGCTTTTCGCATTCCTCGTTCAAACGGCCGGTAGCAGTATTTTTGCAGGATCGCATCAAAAAAACATCATTTTCCCTTGACAAGTCTCCTCACTGCTATTATAATAATTACAATCTATCATTACGAAAAGCCGAAAACATCATGATGAACCGTTTTTATGCAAACGAATACTTTTACTTTTACTTTTTCTTTATCGCAAAAGAGATGTAAAAGTAAATTCTGCTGCATAGAAATATTTTCGGACGAATAAACGCATATATTAAATTCACCCGACGGATTTTGCAGAAAGGATTTACTGCAAAGTCCGTTTTTTATCGTCACAGGGCGAAAACAATCGAAAGGAATCAACAAAAAATGATCGTAGTACTCAAGCAAAACAGCGACAAGCTCCAAATCGAAAATCTCGTCGAATGGTTAAAGGAACAGCACATAGATATCCACGTTTCCGAAGGTAAGCATCAGACCGTACTCGGTCTTGTAGGTGACACATCAAAAATTGACGGAGAGCTGATCGAATCCCTCGAGATTGTTGACAGCGTCAAGCGCGTATCCGAGCCCTTCAAGAGCGCAAACAGAAAATTCCATCCCGACGATTCCGTTATCGACGCGGGCGGCATTCCGATCGGCGGCGGAAATTTTGCCATCATCGCGGGTCCGTGCTCCGTCGAAAGCGAAATGCAGATCCTCGAGGTTGCGACAAAGGTCAAGGCCGCAGGCGCGCTTCTGCTCCGCGGCGGCGCGTTCAAGCCGAGAACATCGCCTTACGACTTCCAGGGACTCCGCGCCGAGGGAATCGAGCTTCTGCTCGAGGCAAAAAAACTGACGGGTATGCCGATCGTCACCGAGATCATGGACGCAAGCTACCTTCCTCTTTTCGAAGACGTTGACGTGATCCAGGTCGGCGCACGCAACACGCAAAACTTTGAGCTCCTCAAGGAGCTCGGCAAGACCCGCAAGCCCATACTGCTCAAGCGCGGCACGGCAGGCACGCTCAAGGAGCTCCTGATGAGCGCCGAATACATTATGGCAGGCGGAAACGAAAACATCATCCTCTGCGAGCGCGGCATCCGCACGTATGAATCCTACACGAGAAACACCCTCGACCTTTCCGCGGTTCCGATGCTCAAGGAGCTCACGCATCTTCCCGTTATAGTTGACCCGAGCCACGCTTGCGGCATCTCGCGTCTTGTCAAGCCGATGGCGATGGCAGCCGCGGCGGCAGGTGCCGACGGTCTGATGATCGAGGTCCACAACGATCCGAAGCGCGCGCTTTGCGACGGCGCTCAGTCACTCACTCCCGAAGAATTCGCGGACGTTGCCGCACGCGTTGCGGATATCCGCAAGGTAATTACGAAATAATTCTCGAAAAGATCTCCACGGAGGTACTACATGAACGTGGGAATAGTCGGTCTCGGACTCATCGGAGGCTCGTTCTCAAAAGCGCTTTCCGCGCACGGCGATTACACCGTTTACGCTTACGACACAGACAAAACAATACTTCATTATGCAATGATGACGGGCGACGTCGCATCCGAGTTGACAGAAAAAACACTTGGCAAATGCGAGCTCCTGCTTCTGTCCGTATATCCGACGGCGACCGTTGAATACCTTGAGAATAACGCGCATCTCATCCGCCCCGGCACTGTCGTTATCGACACAGCAGGCACGAAGATGAGCATTTGTGAGGCAGGCTTTGCCCTTGCGGAGCAGCACGGCTTCATCTTCGTCGGAGGTCACCCGATGGCAGGCACGCAATTCTCGGGATTCAAGCACGCGCGCGCATCTTTGTTCAATAACGCAGTGATGGTCATTACGCCAAAGAAAAACGAGGACCTTCACGTTCTCGACCGCATCAAGCAAGTCATGCTTGATTGCGGATTCTCAAGGCTGAACATCACCACTCCGGAGACTCACGACGAGTTGATAGCATACACCTCTCAGCTCGCGCACGTTGTGTCGAACGCGTACGTCAAAAGTCCGTCTGCGCTCCGACACAAAAACTTCTCCGCGGGAAGCTACCGCGATCTTACGCGCGTCGCGCGTTTGAACGAAACGATGTGGACGGATCTTTTCCTTGACAACAAGGATAATCTGCTCACTGAGCTCGACATTATCATTGAAAACCTGCAAAAATACCGCGACGCACTTGACGAAGGCGACGCGGACAAGCTGAAATCGCTCCTGCGTGAAGGCAGGATCATAAAGGAAAGGACGCTTTACGGTGAAAAGGATCAGAGTAAAAACCTCCCGTGAATATGAAGTGCTCGTCGGTTCGGGTGCCGTCGAAATGCTCGAAGCAGAGCTCCGACGTCTCACCTCTGCCGCACGAATCCTGACTGTAACGGACGACAACGTAGCCCCGCTTCATTCGGAGAGATTCCTCGCGCTTTTGCCCGAGGATGCAGAGAAGCATCTTTTCGTCATTCCGAACGGAGAAGAACACAAATCCATAGACACCGTGATCTCTATTTTGACGTATATGAAGGAGCATGCCTTCGATAGAAGCGATCTTATAATCGCTCTCGGCGGCGGAGTCACGGGCGATATGACAGCTCTGGCAGCTTCCCTTTATATGCGCGGCATCGACTTCATAAACGTGCCGACCACCCTGCTCTCGCAGGTCGATTCCTCAGTCGGAGGTAAGACGGGCGTTGACTTTCTCGGATCAAAAAACATCATCGGTACGTTTTATCAGCCGCGTCTCGTCATTTGCGATACCAATTATCTGAACACGCTTCCGCGCGACGTTTTCGCAGACGGATGCGCCGAGGTCATCAAATATGCGTTCATAAACGACGAATCGCTCCTCACCATCATCGAGGACGGCATCGAAGCAAACATCGACGAGGTCGTTTACAGATGTGTATCTAACAAAAACGACATCGTTTCCCGCGACGAATTTGACCGCGGTGAGCGTGCATTACTCAATTTCGGTCACACTGTCGGTCACGCTGTCGAAAGCCTGAGCGGATATACCGTCAGCCACGGCAAAGCCGTTGCGATAGGTATGGCTGTCATCACGCGCGCCTGCGAGCTCGGCGGAATATGCGAGCCGGGCGTTTACGGCAGACTCACATCGGTGTTGACGGCAAATCATCTGCCCGTCGAAGCAGCTGAAGATGCAGACGAGCTGACAGCGGCTATAAAAAACGACAAAAAGAAGAGTGGAGACGGCATAACCGTTGTCGTTCCTACGGCTCTTTCCTCTACTAAAACGCAAAAAATGAGCTTCATCGAGCTTCATAAGCTTATAAAGGGGGCTCTCACATGACAGTAACAGTCCTCCCTTCCCGTCTTTCGGGTACAGTTGCCGCGATCGCATCAAAATCGGTTCTGCACAGACTTCTCATTTGCGCCGCCCTCTCCGAAGGCGAAACTCGAATCGAGTCTGTCACGATGTCACGCGACATCTCTGCGACGATGAGCGCCGCCGCAGGACTCGGCAAGCGAGTCCGCTTTGACGACGGTGTGCTGTACGTTGAAAACGGCGAAAAAACAGACGAGATCAACGTCAACGAAAGCGGATCCACGTTCCGATTCATTCTTCCCGTCGCCGCCGCAACCGCAAACGGCGCAAACGTAACTCTCGTCGGTTCCGATTACCTTGCGTCGCGTCCGATCTCTCCGCTATATGAGGAGCTGATCGCGCACGGCGCCGTCATTTCCGAAAAGGGCAAGTTCCCCCTGACAGTAGGCGGAACGCTCAGATCGGGAATTTACACGATTCCCGGTGACGTATCGAGTCAGTTCATTTCCGGGCTTCTGTTCGCCCTCCCGCTTTGCGACGGCGAAAGCGAGATCGTCATAGAGGGCAGGCTCGAATCAAAGCCCTACGTCGATATCACCGTCGGATGTCTGAGTCTTTTCGGCGTAAACGTAACAAAGACAGATCGCGGATACGCTATCATGGGCGGTCAAAAATACGTCTCTCCCGGTGTTGTCGTTTGCGAGGGAGATCTGTCCAACGCCGCATTTTTCCTCGCGGCAGGCGCGCTGTCCGATGATTTTGCAGGCGTCTCGGGGCTTCCGGAATCAACGTCACAAGGCGATTACGCCGCAATCGACATACTTTCGCGCTTCGGCGCGGAGATGCACTCGGATTCGGACGCAATCACATTCAGACGCGGGCATCTTTCCGCAACGGCCATAGACGCGACAGACATCCCCGATCTTATCCCGATACTTTCACTCGTCGCCTCCGTTGCGTCGGGCACGACAACCGTTTACGGCGCGCGACGTCTGCGCTTCAAGGAAAGCGACAGACTCGCCTCCGTCACAAGCGTTTTGTCCGCGCTCGGTGCAGAGATCACAGAGACCGCCGACGGACTCATCATCAACGGCGTTCCCCGTCTTCACGGCGGCAGAGTTTCCTCCCACAATGACCACAGAATAGCAATGACAGCCGCGATCGCCGCTCTTGTTTCCGACAGTCCGATCACGATCGACGGCTTTGAAGCAATAACAAAATCTTATCCCGATTTCATCCGCGATTTTACCGCGCTCGGCGGTCAGATCACCGTCGCGGAATAGTATGGAGAAAAAATGTCAGTTTTCAAAGGCAAAAATATAAGCGTTTCCATCTTCGGTCAGTCACATTCCGAAGCTATCGGCGTGACAATCGACGGCTTACCTGCCGGAATCAGGATCGATGACGCTCGGATCGCGGCATTTATGCAGCGCCGCGCACCGTCCGCATCCGCTTTTTCCACGTCAAGAGCTGAGCCCGACGTTCCCGTTTTCGTCAGCGGCGTTATGAACGGAGTTACGACGGGAGCCGCGGTAACGGCACTCATCTACAATAAGGATCAGCGCAGCCGCGATTATTCCGCACTTTACAATACACCCCGTCCCGGTCACGCCGACTACACGGCTCGCATAAAATACGGCGGAAGCGAGGATCACCGCGGAGGCGGTGCATTCTCGGGCAGAATGACAGCCCCGTTCTGTATCGCAGGTGCGATTGCAGACGGATATTTGCGCGAGCGCGGGATCGTGACGGGTTCGCACATCCTCTCCGTCGGAAACGTAAAGGATGCGGGATTTGATCCCGTGAGCATCTCGAGTGAACAGCTTGACGCTGTCACATCCAAGCCGTTTTCCGTCATCGATGACGAAAAAGGCGTACAAATGCTCGAGCTTATAGCAAACACAAGGGCGGACGGCGACTCCGTCGGCGGAGTGATCGAATGCGCCGCCGTCGGCGTGCCTGTCGGTCTCGGAGGCGAGCTTTTCGACGGCATCGAATCTACCGTAGCACGTCTCGTTTTCTCAGTTCCCGCGGTCAAAGGCTTCGAGATCGGATCGGGATTTTCCGCATCCGAGTCCTTCGGAAGCCTGAACAATGACGAATTCTGCTATGACGGGGACGTAGTCAGGACAAAAACCAACAACGCAGGCGGCATCCTCGGAGGCATTACAAGCGGTATGCCCATCGTCTTCCGAGCCGCGATCAAGCCGACTCCCTCCATAGCAAAGCCTCAGCACACAGTCGATCTTTCGGCAAAATCCGAGGCAGAGATAACGATCGGCGGACGTCACGATGCCTGCATCGTTCCGCGCGCGCTTCCCGTCATCGAATCTTGCCTTATGATAGCCGTCCTCGACGAGATTATTTAACCCGGAAAGGAATAACTGTTATGAGTATGGATAAATACAGAAACGAAATCAACCGCATAGACGAAGAGATCGTTCGTCTGTTCATTGAAAGAATGGAAACGACAAAAGCGATCGGTCAGTACAAAAAAGAAAACAATCTTCCCGTGCGCGATCCCGTACGTGAGCGTAAGCTGCTCGACAAGATCACGGATCTTGCCGGCGACGAATACGAAAACAGCATCAATCAGCTTTATTCAATGATCCTTGAGATATCCCGTTCACAGCAGACGAAGATAGTATCAAAGCCATCGAAGCTCGCGGAGCTGATGGAGCAGGCAGTCAAGAACACGGATCAGCTCTTCCCCGAGAAGGCTACGGTTGCCTGCCAGGGCACGGACGGCGCATATTCGCAGGCTGCTGCCGAGAAGATGTTCAAGCATCCGTCGATCATGTTCCTCTCCTCCTTTGACAAGGTGTTCACCGCCGTCGATAAGGGACTTTGCCGCTTCGGAATCCTGCCGCTCGAAAATTCCACAGCCGGCTCCGTCAATCAGATCTATGATCTGATGGTCAAGTACAATTTCTCCATTGTGCGCACAGCGCGCATTCAGGTCTCGCACACTCTGCTCGCGAACCGCGGTGCATCGCTTGCCGACATCAAGGAGATATACTCACACGAGCAGGCGATCTCGCAGTGCAGTGAATTTCTCAGCTCGCTTTCGGGCGTGAGAATCATTCCGTGCGAAAACACCGCCACCGCGGCGGCAAAGGTAGCTGAATCCGGCAGAAACGATATCGCTGCGATCTCCTCGAAGGAATGTGCCGAGCTTTACGGTCTTTCCGTACTGCGTGACAGAGTTTCCAACGAAAAGGACAACTACACCCGCTTCATCTGCATCTCCAAGAAGCTCGAGATCTATCCCGGCGCGGACAAAACGAGCGTTATGATGATCCTGCCGCACAAGTCGGGATCGCTTTACAAGGTCCTTTCCCGTCTGTACGTTCTCGGAATCAACTTAAACAAGCTCGAGAGCCGTCCGATCCCCGATCGCAATTTCGAATTTATGTTCTATTTCGACATTGACGAATCCATTTACTCCCCCGCACTCAAGGAGCTCCTCGGAGATCTCGAGCGTGAGGCGCAGGAATTCCGCTATCTCGGCAGCTATTCCGAGATAGTTTAAGGAGCCGCGGCCATGAAATGCGGACTGCTCGGCAGGAAGCTCGGGCACAGCTACTCGCCGGAGATCCACCGTCATCTCGGTGATTACGAATACACTCTGATGGAGCGCGAGCCCGACGAGCTCGACGGCTTTTTCGAGGAATCCGACTTTGACGCGATCAACGTCACCATTCCGTATAAGGAAACGGTGATGAAATACTGTCACACGATCGATTCTGCGGCGCTCGCCGTCGGATCCGTCAACACGATCGTGAAAAAGGACGGCAAGCTTCACGGCTATAACACCGATTACTTCGGTTTCCGATCGATGCTTGAGCGTCTCGTTGACGTCAGAGGCAAAAAAGTGCTCGTGCTCGGAAGCGGAGGATCGTCAAAAACGGTGTGTGCCGTCGTGCGCGATATCGGCGGAACGCCCGTTGTAATCTCGCGTTCGGGCGAGAATAATTACGAAAATCTGCACCGTCACCACGCCGACACAGACGTGATCGTGAACACAACTCCCGTCGGTATGTATCCCAACAATCTCGTCGCTCCCGTAAAGCTCGAGGATTTTGCCTCACTTTCAGCCGTCGTTGACATCATCTACAATCCGTCGAAAACAAAGCTCCTGCTCGACGCAGAGAGACTCGGTATCCCGTGCGTGAACGGACTTTTTATGCTCGTGGCGCAGGCAAAACGCGCATCCGAGCTCTTTACAGGCTCCGTCATTCCCGATTCGGTGACGGACGATATCGTAAAAAACATACGCCGCGAGCTTTTGAGCATCGTGATCGTCGGAATGCCCGGATCGGGTAAGTCCGTCGTCGGTAAGGCGATCGCGGCAAAGCTCGGACGTGAGTTCATCGATTCAGACGCCGCGATCATATCTGCCGTCGGACGCACGCCGAAGGAGATAATTGAGGCAGACGGCGAAGCCGAATTCCGACGCATCGAATCGTCCGTTCTTTCAAACATTTGCAAGCTCTCGTCTCGCGTAATCGCGACGGGCGGCGGCGCCGTCACCGTCAACGGAAATTTCGACATCATGCGTCAGAATGCCGTTGTGATATGGCTGAAACGCGACCTTTCACAGCTCTCCACCAAGGGACGTCCGCTGTCCGCAGGAGGCGCCGACGCGCTGGAACGACTCTATGACAGCCGCCGCAAGGCTTACGATGCCGTTTCCGATTTTTCAGTCCAAAGCACCGGTGTCGTTAAGAAAACCGCAGAGCTGGCAATACATTTGTTCCGCGATTGTCTATAATTATAAGGCAGCTCGCCAATATCTAAAAAATCAAGCTATATAAGGAGATTCTTATGCATTCCGAAATCAAAAAGGTGCTCGTCATCAACGGTCCGAATCTTAATTTGCTCGGATTGCGCGAGCCTGCCATTTACGGAGATAAAAGCTACGCTGCGTTGCTCGCGTTCATCAAGACAAGTGCCGAAGATCTCGGCTTTGAAGTTGATTTTTATCAATCCAACCACGAAGGCGCGATCGTTGACGCGATACAGGACGCATACGGCAAGTATTATGCGATCGTTATCAATCCCGCCGCATATACACACACAAGCGTAGCAATCCTGGACGCACTCAAAGCCGTCGCGATCCCGACAGTTGAGGTACATCTTTCCGACATAAACGAACGCGAGGAATTCCGTCGTTTTTCGTATGTGTCGCTTGTTGCTGAAAAGACGATCTGCGGCAAGGGCTTCGACGGCTACCGCGAAGCGCTCGTATATCTGAATGAGAGATAATGAAAAAACCACCGAAATTCGGTGGTTTTTTACATTCACAGCTCACGTCTGAGCTCGATGACCTTACCGATGACGGTAACGGGCAGCTCTGTGATCTCTTTATTTGTGTAGTACAGCGGCTCGTAGGCAGGGTTGTTCGGCATCAGCCAAACACCACCGACATCCTTTTTCAGCTTTTTGCACGTCGCATCTCCGTCACCGACAAGGACAATTACAGTATCGCCCGTATCTGCATCAGCCTGCAGACGCACGATAACCGTATCTCCGTTACAGATCTGCGGCATCATGCTCTCGCCTTTGATCTTAAGCGCGATATATTTTCCGGACGCGGCAAGTGCCGGCGTGATCTCCTCGTAGCCCATGATCTCTTCGATCGCATCTACGGGTATACCTGCGGGAACCGTGCCGTAAACGGGCACTCGGACTGCGAACGGCAAGTTTTCGTTCAGAAGCTCACCAACACCGATGCCGAAATAGTCCGCGATCGCAGAGAGTCGCAATGCCGAACACGATTTTGTGCGCCCCGATTTCATTTCAGTAAAAAAGTTTTTTGAAAATCCGAGATTCCTCGCAAGAGTCGCGGGCTTTATTCCGTTTTGCTCGCAAAGTGCGTAAATTTTATCGTAAAGCGTCATGTTTCGCCCCTTTGTTGTCACATTATTTTGTGATTTCATCTTGACAATCACACGATTTTGTGATATAATATGTACCTGTCACATTAAATCGTGTTTGCAATCACTCACAGCCTCATTGTAGCACATATTAATGTGACGGTCAAGTATATTTTGACAGGGAGGAAATCACTATCACAGTCTGGACAGACCACACAATGAAGTTCACCTTTCCCGTCTCCGTCGAGGAAAGCAATGTCTACATCACGCTCACACAAAACGGAGAAAGAATAATCGAATACACCGAGGCATCACCCGAAGTGACACTTGCGGAAAACACCGTCACGCTGAAGATGACCCCCGGCGAAACAGCCCTTTTCGACGCCGCCGAAACAGACGCATTCGCCCTCGTTCAGATCAATCTCCTATTTGACGGTGAACGACACGCTACCCGCCCGATGCGCGTGCCCGTCCGTGCAAATCTCAAATCGGAGGCGCTGTCATGACGGACATCTACGAGGTCACATTTGAAAACGAACCCTCTTACTCGGTGGATTTTACAGAGCTGCAGAATTTCATCGTCAAGGTTGGCAAGGACGGTGTCGGAATTGCGAGAATGGGTTACTCATACTCCGAAGGTCTCGTTGACACTTACATCATCATTCTGACCGACGGAACCTCCATGCGATACACCGTCACAAACGGACGCACCCCCGTCCGCGGCACCGACTACTGGACCGACACCGACATCGCCGCGATCAAATCATACGTTGACGACGCGATCCTCGGAGGTAAATGGTAATGAGTGTACAGGAAAAGCTTACCGCCATTGCCGATGCCGTGCGTGAACGTCTTGACGAAGAGGAGCTTTACTCTCTCGATGAGATCGCGGAGAAGATCTCTCTGCTCGGCAAGCCCGATTCCATATCGAAATTTGACGTCAACGGTGACGGTTTCATCAATGAAAAAGACCTTGAAGCGCTCATTGCCGCGATCGACGCGAGCACGGAGGATATGGCGCTCGACTTCAACGGCGACAGCATCGTTAACGAAACAGACATCGAAATCATGGAGATGATTCTGATCAACTCTGGCTACGACACACGGAAGGTGACGGCAGGAAAAGACGACATCGCCAGCGGCAAGACAGCCTTGCTTAACGGCGAAATGATAACAGGCACACACGTCTGCGATCCCGGGATCGACACATCAGACGCAACTGCGTCCGCATCCGACATTCTCTTTGGGATGACCGCTTACGTCAACGGAGAAAAAGTCACGGGCACGCATTTTTGCGAAGAGGCCGTCGATCAGACGGCAATCAACTCTATCCTGATGCGAACGGTTAAGAGCTTTTCAAGCGACACCTTGACAAGCCTCGGTCCGTACGCATTCTGCGGATGCAAAAATCTCACAACGGTCAATCTGCCGAATCTTACCGATGTAGCGGGAACGTACGCCTTTTACGGCTGTACATCCCTTGAGTCCATCGATCTGCCCAACGCAAACTTCAGCATGGGCTCGAGCCGTGCATTTTACGGATGCACCTCGCTTCAATCTGCAAATCTGCCTCAATTAACGTCATTGGAATTCAAAAGTAACGCTTTTTTCAATTGTTCATCGTTAAAAACGGTCAATTTACCGCTCCTCACGGCACTCGGAACGCAAAGCTTCACGGGTTGCTCGTCACTTGAAGAAATATCCTTGCCTTCGTTTGACGGAACGGTTTATGCTCAAGAATTCAAGGATTGCACATCACTTCGCAAGGCCGATTTTGGCGGAAAGGCAAATTTCACAAAGAATCAGGCTTTTTTGAACTGCTCCGCACTCGAAGCCGTCATCCTTCGAGGCACCACAGTAGGAACGCTCGCAAACACCAACAACTTTGAAGGCTCTACGATTGAATCCGGAACGGGTTATATCTACGTTCCTGCCGCGTTGATCGAAGAATACAAGGCGGCAGACAACTGGAGCACGTTTGCCTCACAGTTCCGCGCGATTGAGGACTACCCCGACATCTGCGGATGATCCGAGCGCAAAAAAAGGAGAAGCGGTTGCTTCTCCTTTTTATTATTTCATTATGAGTTTCAATATCGTATCTATCGGATCCGGGGAAGTGAACGACACCCGCACACCGCGATCCTGCGCCGTCAGCTCCACGTCGCCGCTTGTGATGACCATTGCGGACTCGATTTCCTCGATCGGGATCGGTATCGTTTCGTTTGCCATGCGTGTAGCATCGGTGACGTGCAAGTAGACCGTGTTTCCTCGACGCGTCGCGCCATAAGCACCGTCCACGGGTTCGATCGGACCGCCGCGCGTTCCATAGACGCTTTCGCCGTACTTCGCCATCCACTCACCGATCCTGCGGAAACATTCTGCCTGATCGTCGGGGATCACGCCGTCGGGATCAGGCCCCACGTTCAGAAGCACATTACCGCCGCGCGTAAACGTATCGATCATTACGCGGAGCACTTCCTCGTATGATTTTGCCTTTGCATGAGGCGTGTATCCCCACGCACCGTTGACGACAGTCATACACTTCTCCCACAGATACGGACGTATCGCGCCCGTCGACGGATGTCCGCCCTCCTCTGTTTTGAAGTCGCCATTGTAGCCGCTTCTGGGGTTGATGACTATATCGGGCTGATACTTTTTCACCATCTTGTTGAGTTTAACCGGTTCCCACAGCCACGCCGCATCGGCGTCCGAGCCCGTATGCGCGAGCCATCCGCCGTCGTACCACATTATATCAATCTTTCCGAAGTCACGCACGAGCTCCTCGACTTGACTGTAGCACTGACGCTTCATCGCCTCGGCGCTCTCACACTGTCCATGCGGATCAAAATAGCCGGGGAAACGCCAATCCATCGGTGAATAATAAAGTCCTACTGCAAGACCGTGTCTGCGGCACGCGTCCGTGTATTCGCGGACAAAATCCCGCTTCGCCGCAGTTTTCACGGACGTGAATCCGCCGTGACTGCCATTGCTGTCCCAAAGTGCAAAGCCGTCGTGGTGGCGAGTTACCATGACCGCGTATCGGCATCCCGCCGCCTCAGCGAGACTCATCCATTCGTCCGCGTCAAAGCCCCGCGGACAAAACTCATCCGCAAGCTTGGCATATTCGTCCGCGGGGATCTTTTCGTTAAACATCGACCACTCGCCCTTACCGACGATAGCGTAAAGCCCCCAATGGATGAACATACCGAATTTCGCGTCCTGCCACCACGCAAGCTTTTCGGGCGGCAAATTGAGCTTACCGTCCGTGAGCGAATCGGAATCGGCAAGACTTTTCATCATTGATTCGTATTCTTCCGGCGACATTGCCGTTTTCACATCGTAAGCCATTCTGAGTCTCCGTTTTCGCAACAGATTTCCCCCTCATTATACACACACAACCATAGCCGCGTCAAGCGCAATTTGGGCGCTGCAGACGCAAAAAAGGAGCCAACCGGCTCCTTTTTTAGTGTGTCAATGCTTCTTCTTCACCACGACGACGCCGAGGGCGAGCGCCGCGACTGCGGCGTAAACGGCGGTCGTGAGGGAGGTCGCGGGGGCGGAGGTGACTTTTATTTCCTCGACACCGGCGAAAGAGTTGTATTCTTCCATTAATTCGATATATTCGCCACCTGAGATCTGCCACTTTCCGTTTTCATATTTGAGATTAACGCTTGTTCGAAGGTCAACCTCTTCGCCTACCTCAAAATAAACCTTGCGATATGAAAAATGTGCTACAATTTCATCCCCCATCTTTTCGTCGAACGTTATTTTCAAATCACCGTCAAAACCGGGGATATCAACATTTGCATCGCTGTACGCGCCCGCTCCCTCAAAAATTGAAAAGTGCGGATCCATCCGAGCATCAAAAACAACATAAAATTTATCGTTAAATTTTACCGCATTATTCAGCAAGAAAAGCATATCTTCGGCTACGTCGTCCGTATACAAAGACTTTGACTTTTCAATCCAATACGAATAATCGGCGCTTTCTTTTCGTATTGCTGCCGTGCTGTTTGCCGTATTTCCGTTCTCATAACACAAGACCACATCGATGAATTCATCGCCTGTCCACCATCCGTAAATATTCAAAAACATATCATAGGAGTCGGTGATAAGCTTCTCTACTTCCTCAACGGTAGGCGCGAGCACATCTGTTGCCGAGACAGGCAAGACGAGAGCGGATACGAGGATAAGGGTGAGCGCGAAGGTGAGTAGTTTTTTCATGGTCTTGTCCTTTCTGTGAGGTTGTTTTATGTCAATGCTTCTTCTTCACCACGACAACTCCGAGGGCGAGCGCCGCGACTGCGGCGTAAACAGCGGTCGTGAGTGAGGTCGCGGGGGCGGAGTCTCTGTGAAAACGCATATCAAGCTCAATGCTTTCGAGTTCCTGCTCGGTATAATTATTTTCTCCGTCTTCGGGAGTAGAATAATTCAAGCTCACATCGTAAAACATAAAGCCATCCATCATTTCAGTATGTTCCCATGCAAACTGTGTAACATATTGTCTAGCAACTCGGATTTGATTAGGCTTCGTCATAAAATGCGTTACAGTCACAGGGTAATCGCTCATAAAGCCCGACCGATATCCATATTCACCGCGATAATTTTCAGAATATTCAATGATTCCGCCACTATTAGTCAAATGTACATATTTGTTTTCGTCCAAATATGACTTCATATCAGCAATAAACTCACTGTCAACGGCCTCTTTGTTCATATAAAGATCAAGCGCGTCCGACATTTTATTCACGGCCAAAATGTATTCTTCTAGCTCGTCCGACAAATACGGGAAGGCATCTTTGCCGATACTGATATACAAATTCCAATTACGGCCATTGCTAACTACGGATTCCAAACAAATATCATATTTTTCAACCGAAAAAGTATATACTGTACCATAGTTTTCCTTATATTGTCGAGTGACTTTTATATCGTCTTCTTCAATTTCCTCAACAATACGCAACAGCTTTTCTTTTTCACTACCTTCTAAAAAGAGCTTATCCAGCAAATCACATATCTCGCCGTTCGCAATATGAGTAGGTGAAGAAAGATAATCTTCCAGATTTCCGGGGGCAAACTCCCCCGCCAAGACAGGCAAGACGAGAGCGGATACGAGGATAAGGGTGAGCGCGAAGGTGAGTAGTTTTTTCATGGTCTTGTCCTTTCTGTGAGGTTGTTTTATGTCAATGCTTCTTCTTCACAACAACCACGCCGAGGGCGAGCGCCGCAACCGCGGCGTAGGTGACGGCGGTGAGGGAGGTTTGGGGGGCGAACTGATTGCCAAACAACATACTGTCCTTATATCCCCATATATCGGGAACCTCGGCGCAAACCGTTTCCGTACCGTCTGCATAATAAATCGCAAAGTTTACGTCTTCTGCCGGAACATGTACAAGCTCTTTAGATTCGGGATGATAGTATTTCAAATCATCGTTTTCATCGCTGAATCGCGCAGATATTTCTTCTCGACTTGTTCCGTGAAGCGCTAAATATTCATCTACCGAAAGCTCACTGTCCGTCTCGGGTGAATAGTAATATACGTTGTAGAACCAATATATTGAATCGGTAGCCCACACGCCGCCGTTTGATTTCACAACTATAACAACGATTCCTTTTGAATCGATCAGCGACATATAGCTCGTTTTGGAAAAATGGTTGGTGCCATCGTATGTAGGCTCCTCTTCCACCATGCACCAAACCTCCCACGCCTGATATTCGTTAAAATCATCAAGGATTTTTTGATTGATACTTTGTGCAGTCTCCGTTTCGTACGTAAGCTTGGGAAGCGAATGAACGTACTTGCCGGTCAGCCATTTATTACCGGCGCGATCGGCATCGTACACAAACCGATATGCCTCAACGGTTGCGCCGCATTTGTCGGGGGTGGCATCCGACGGGTATTCCGTGATGTCGAAAGTTTCTTCCCCCGCCGAGACAGGCAAGACGAGAGCGGATACGAGGATAAGGGTGAGCGCGAAGGTGAGTAGTTTTTTCATGGTCTTGTCCTTTCTGTGAGGTTGTTTTATGTCAATGCTTCTTCTTCACCACGACGACGCCAAGCGCGAGCGCCGCGACCGCGGCGTAAACGGCGGTCGTGAGGGAGGTTTGAGGAGCGGAGGCGAC
>JAZNXW010000009.1:0-337959 GCA_045594085.1 Eubacteriales bacterium
TAGATGCACTCGGTCACACCGTTGTAATCGATGCGGCGAAAGCGCCTACTTGTACCGCAACAGGTCTTACCGAAGGCAGTCATTGCGAAGTCTGCGGAGAAATCCTTGTAGAGCAGACAGTTGTAGACGCACTCGGACACAATTGGAATGTAGTTACTAATGTTGAAGCTACTTGTACCGAAGAAGGCTCAGCAACCGCTACTTGCGATCGTTGCGGCACAACAGAGAATCGCGTTCTTGATGCTCTCGGTCACAATATGATCTCCGAAGACAAAGTAGAGCCCACTTGTACCGAAGACGGACACGAAGCCGGCAGCAAGTGTGACCGTTGCGGCATAACAGAGGGCGAAAAAGTCCTGCCCGCACTCGGACATGACATCGTTATCGATGCGGCAGTAGATGCAACTTGTACCGTAACAGGTCTTACCGAAGGCTCCCATTGCTCAAGATGCGACGATATGACCGTTGCACAGACAGTTGTAGACGCACTCGGCCACGACATCGTTACCGATGCCGCTGTAGCTCCCACTTGTACCTCAACGGGACTTACCGAAGGCTCCCATTGCTCAAGATGTGACGATATGACCGTTGTACAGACTGTTGTTGATGCACTTGGTCACACTGTTGTTATCGACGCGGCTGTAGTACCGACCTGTACGGAAAACGGCTACACCGAAGGCTCACATTGCTCCGTATGTAACGAAGTGCTCGTAGCGCAGACAGTAATCGAAAAGCTCGGTCATACGATCGTTTTCGTGGCTGCCAAGGCACCGACTTGTACCGAAGCGGGTTCGACGGCAGGAACCTACTGCTCTGTATGCGGAAGCTTTATCGAGAAGCCTGAAACGATTCCCGCACTCGGTCATACCGAAGTGATCGACGCGGCAGTAGAGCCTACATGCTTGCTCCCCGGCATCACCGAAGGTAAGCACTGCTCCGTATGCGATAAAGTTCTCGTGGCACAGACTGTTGTTGAGGCAACGGGACATGTCGAAGTGATTGATCCCGCAGTAGCGGCAACCTGTACCGAAACCGGACTTACGGAAGGTAAGCATTGTGCTAACTGCGATATGATTATCGTGGCTCAGCAGACAATTTCCAAGCTCGGTCACTCTTTAATTACCGTAGTAACGCCTCCGACTTGTACGGAAGACGGCTATACCACATATACGTGCGCTGCTTGCGATTACGTTCGCACAGCAGACACAACAACCAAAACGGGTCATAAATATGAATCCGTTGTAACAGCACCCACTTGTACGACAGCAGGCTACACGACGTATACCTGCCATTGCGGAGATACTTACACCTCCGATGCAGTTCCCGCAACGGGACATACCGAGGTCATCGACGCGGCAGTGAATGCAACGTGCCTTGAAACGGGACTTACCGAGGGTAAGCACTGCTCCGTATGTAATGAAGTTCTCGAAGCACAGCAGACAGTTCCCGCAACGGGACATAAAGTTGTTTATGTTCCCGCTGTCTCCGCAACGTGTACCGAAACGGGATATACGTTCGGAACGTACTGTGAATCTTGCGGAATCACGCTTACAGAGCAGACTATCAGTCCCGCACTCGGACATACCGAAGTTATTGATGCGGCAGTTGCTCCCACTTGTACCGAAACGGGACTTACCGAGGGGAAGCATTGTTCCGTATGTAACGAAACTATCGTAGAGCAGAAAGTTCTCGATGCACTCGGTCACAATGAAGTGATCGACGCGGCGGTAGATGCAACGTGCCTTGAAACGGGACTTACCGAAGGCAAGCATTGCGACAGATGTGATGAAATCCTCGTTGCACAGACTATAGTAGACGCACTCGGACACGATGAAGTGATCGACGCGGCAGTCGCTCCTGACTGTGTCAACACGGGCCTTACTGAGGGATCGCACTGCTCCAGATGTGATGAAGTTCTCGTAGCACAGACAGTTGTAGACGCACTCGGACACGATGAAGTGATCGACGCGGCAGTAGATGCAACTTGTACCGCAACAGGACTTACCGAGGGCAAGCATTGCTCCGTCTGCGGCGAAATTCTCGTAGCACAGACAGTTGTAGACGCACTCGGTCACGATTACGACGCAGTCGTAACCGCACCTACTTGCGTTGCAAGAGGATATACGACTTACACGTGTAACAACTGCGGCGATACCTACGTTGATAATTACGTAGTCGCAACGGGTCATACCGACGAAACAATCCCCGCAGTAGCGGCAACTTGTACCGCTACAGGTCTTACGGAAGGTAAGAAGTGCTCCGTCTGCGGAGAGATTACCTTGGCTCAGAAGGAAACTTCCGCACTCGGACATAACTATAAGTCCGTAGTGACCGCTCCCACTTGTACCGAAGAGGGGTATACAACTCATACTTGTACAAGATGCTCCGACACTTACACAGATACGACGGTCGATGCACTTGGACATACAGAAGTGATCGACGCGGCAGTCGCTCCTGACTGTGTCAACACGGGCCTTACCGAGGGCAAGCATTGCTCCGTCTGCGGCGAAATCCTCGTTTCACAGACAGTTGTAGACGCACTCGGACATACAGAAGAAATCGATGCGGCAGTAGCTCCTACTTGTACCGCAACGGGACTCACCGAAGGCAGTCATTGCTCCGTATGTGATGAAGTTCTCGTTAAGCAGGAAACTGTTGATGCACTCGGACATACCGAGGTAATCGACGCGGCAGTGGCTCCCACTTGTACCGGAACGGGACTTGCCGAGGGCAAGCATTGCTCCGTATGCGGCGAAGTCCTCGTTGCACAGACGGTTGTAGACGCACTTGGCCACGATATCGTTATCGATGAGGCAGTAGCTCCTACATGTACCGCAACAGGTCTTACCGAAGGCTCTCATTGCTCGAGATGCGACGATATGACCGTGGCGCAGACTGTTGTTGATGCACTCGGACATACAGAGGTCATCGACGTGGCAGTAGATGCAACTTGTACCGCAACGGGTCTTACCGAAGGCTCACATTGCTCCGTCTGCGGAGAGGTTCTCGTTGTTCAGAACGTAACAGAGATGCTTGAGCATCCTTACGAAACGGTTGTAACCGATCCGACTTGCACTGAAAGAGGATTTACGACTTATACTTGCCCCGTTTGCGGACATAGTAAAGTAACCGATTATGTTGCTCCTATCGGACACGATATTATCATCGATCCTGCAGTAGATGCAACTTGTACCGAAACAGGTCTTACCGAAGGCTCACACTGCTCCAGATGCGATGACAAGACGGTCGAAAGGGAAGTCGTTCCCGCAACCGGACACAGTCATGAAGCGGTTGTAACGCCTCCGACTTGCACAGAAGGCGGTTATACCACTTATACATGCCATTGCGGCGACAGCTACGTTGCAAATGAAACCGAAGCAACCGGACACAGCTATGATGCAGTTGTAACTGCTCCGACTTGCACGGCGGAAGGATATACCACTTATACCTGTTCCGTCTGCGGCGACAGCTATGTTGATAATTACGTAGACACACTTAGTCACAGCTATGATGCAGTAGTAACTGCTCCGACCTGCACGACGGCAGGCTATACCACTTATACCTGCTCCGTCTGCGGCAACAGCTATGTTGCTGATGAAATCAACGCACTCGGACATACTGAAACCTCCGAAGTAACTGCTCCGACTTGCACGACAGAAGGTTACACCATATATACTTGTACCGTCTGCGGTGATGTGCGCAAAGGCGACGAAACTTCGAAGACTCCTCACACAAATACATCTTATACAACAAAACAGGCTACATGTACCGAAGACGGCGAAAGCATCACTGAATGTACTGTCTGCGGGTATGTAAGCAAGACGACTACGCTTCCCGCAAAGGGTCATACAGAGGCCATTGACGATGCTGTAGATGCAACTTGTACCGAAACAGGTCTTACGGCAGGCTCTCATTGCTCCGTCTGCGACGAGGTTCTCGTTGCACAGGAAGTTGTCGATATGATTCCTCATACAGAAGAAACGATTCCCGCAGTAGATGCTACATGTTCCTCTGTAGGTTATACGGAAGGCACGAAGTGCTCCGTCTGCGGCGCGATTCTCGCATCTCCCGAAGAGATCGCGAAGCTTCCTCACACCGAGGTTATCGATGCGGCAGTAGATGCAACTTGCACCGAAACCGGTCTGACCGAAGGTAAGCACTGCTCCGTCTGCGGTGAGGTCACTGTAGCACAGACAGTAGTTACCGCAAATGGTCATACGCCCGAAATTATCCCCGCTGTTCCTGCAACCTGCACGGCTACGGGTCTTTCCGAAGGAAGAAAATGCTCCGTCTGCGGCGAAATCCTTGTCGCACAGACTGAAACCGCAATGATCGCTCATACAGAAGAGATCCTTGCTGCAGTAGCGCCCACTTGTACCGAAACAGGTCTTAAAGCAGGTAAAAAGTGCTCCGTCTGCGGTGAAATCCTCGTAGCACAGGAAGAAGTTCCCGCTCTCGGACATACAGAAGAGATTCTTGCTGCAGTAGCGCCCACTTGTACCGAAACCGGTCTTGGAGAAGGCGTTAAGTGCTCTGTCTGCGGTGAAATACTCACAGCGCAGACGGTTGTAGACGCACTCGGACACACAGAGGTCATCGATGCGGCAGTGGCCCCCACTTGTACGACAACGGGACTTACCGAAGGTAAGCATTGCTCCGTATGTAACGCAATCGTTACAGCACAGACAGTCGTTGACGCACTCGGACATACAGAGGAAATCCTCGCGGCAGTAGCTCCCACTTGTGTCAAGACGGGACTTGAAGAAGGCGTTAAGTGCTCCGTCTGCGGCGAAATCCTTGTCGCTCAGACTGTAGTTGACGCACTCGGACATACTCCCGAAACAGATGCTGCAGTAGCACCGACTTGTACCGAAACAGGTCTTGCGGAAGGCTCTCATTGCTCCGTCTGCGGCGAAGTTCTTGTTGCACAGCAGACAGTTCCCGCAACGGGACATGACGAAGTGATCGATGCGGCAGTAGCACCCACTTGTACTGCAACGGGACTTACGGCAGGTAAGCATTGCTCCGTTTGCGGCGAAATCCTTGTCGCACAGACTGTAGTAGATGCTCTCGGACATATCGAGATCACCGATAAGGCAGTAGCGCCTACTTGTATCGGAACGGGACTTACCGAAGGTAAGCATTGCTCCGTCTGCGGAGAAGTCCTTGTTGCACAGACTGTAATTGATGCACTCGGACATACAGAGGCCATCGACGCGGCAGTAGCACCGACGTGTACGGCAACGGGACTTACGGCAGGTAAGCATTGCTCCGTCTGCGGAACAGTCCTTGTTAAGCAGGAAATTGTTGATGCACTCGGACATACCGAGGCGGTAGATCCCGCTGTGGCGGCAACGTGTCTCGGCACGGGACTTACGGAAGGCTCTCATTGCTCCGTTTGCGGTGAGGTCACCGTAGAGCAGACAGTTGTGGAAGCTCTCGGACATGATCTTAAGCATTATGAAGCGAAAAAGCCTACGTATACAAGCATCGGCTGGCTCGCTTACGATGAATGTACAAGATGCGATTACACAACGTATGTCGAAATCGCAAAGCTTGATGAACCCGTAATCTCCGATTACGAAACGTTCATGGAAAATCTTGCAATCCTCGAGGATATGGCACAGAATTATGCAAAGCAGAATCCCGGTAAGGATCCGCTTGCACTTGTCATTAAGTACATCCGTACGGGTGTTGACCGCTATAACTCCGGATCATGGGGTATTATGGCGGGCTACGAAGATGCGGGATTTGCAAAATACGTACTCGAAACTCAAGAAGCATATAACGAGAATATCGAGGAAGAAGAGTATAAGCTCAAAGTCATCGGACTGAAGAATATCGAAAACTTCTATCTGCCCAACGGCGATTACGTAGATTTCGGTCATATGTTCGGTACGATGGATATCACATATCACAATAAGTCAAGCGTTAACCACGCTGACGTTGCAGGCTGGGCAGGCGACCTTGTAGACCTTCTCAGTACGGCAGACAGACACGACGTATCGGGCACTCTCGACGAAATGATCGAGACCATCGCCACTGAGTATCTCGGCGTAAGTCTTGCGGAAGAGGATATCTTCAGCATGACTGATATGTACGGCGACCTTGACGGCTTCTATGCTATGCAGGAGCTGTACGCGCTCGAAGAATACGAAAACGGTGATATGCACGAGATCTTCAGCGGATATTTCACCGAGGATCTTACGGAAGTTATGCGTGCTGATTACTTCCTCGAAAACAGACTCGACGGTGTAAGCACACAGCTTAACATTCGTGACGCTGTTTACAGCGAATATACGGCAAATAACGTCATTGCAACCCTTGAGGGCACAAGAGACTTTACTTCCGACAGCCTCGCAGATCTCAGAAAGGCTTGCTGTTACGCATTTGCTGATTATCTCTGTGAGCTCGCGGGCGACTGGGTAGAAATCGACGGAAATCCGTACTATACCGTATTCTCCGCAGAAAAATCAACCCTCGCTCCCGGTATCACCCAGGAAATCAAGTACGCCTACTCCGCTGACGATAAGCAGATGGTATTCTATATCGCAACTGCTGATCTCACGAGAGATGACGTACACGTTTACGCAAACTACAAGGATAATGACCCCACGGAATGGGGCATGCAGCGTGTTATCGATCAGGCAAATGCCGCACAGAATAAGTACGGCGATCCCGAAAGCGAACTCTATATCGAAAACTACAATGTCATCGCAAGCGTCAATGCTGACGGCTTCAATATGGTCACCGGCGAGCCCGGCGGTCTGCTCGTAATGGGCGGTGTCGAATGGCACGCAGTTGACGGCGGCGGATTCTTCGCAATTATGGAAGACGGAACCGCTATGATCGGCACAAAGGCTGAGTATGAGACCTATAAGGATGACATCGCAGAGGCTGTAGGCGGATTCGGTACCACCCTTATCAAGGACGGTAAGATCGCGATCACCGCAACCTCCAACTACTATACCAATCGCGCAAGCCGTACCGCAGTCGGTATCACAAAGACCGGTAAGGTCGTATTTATGGTGCTTGACGGTAGACAGGAGCCGTTCTCCTGCGGCGGTAGTATGATCGAGATCGCTCAGATCATGCTTGAAGCAGGATGCGTACATGCAATCAACCTCGACGGCGGCGGATCTACAACGTTCGTTGCTAAGCAGGAGGGCGCAGATGAGCTTTCCGTTGTGAACAGTCCTTCAGACGGCTTCGCACGTTCCGTTGCGACAACCCTTATGATGGTCTCCACAGCTCCCAGCTCCACTGCATTTGACCATGCACTCATCGAAACAGATACGGCTTATCTCACAGTAGGCACATCTGTACAGATGATAGCCTCCGGAGTGAGTGCGACGGGTAATACCGCCGAAATGCCCGAAGGCGCATATTGGGCAGTTTCCGATGAAGCTGTTGCCACGATCACAGAGGACGGTGTTCTCACCGCCGTGACAAACGGCGATGTCGACGTTTATATGATGCTCGACGGTGCTGTACTCGGCACAAAGACGATGCACGTCGTCGTGCCCGATAACATCTACTTCACAAGAACGAATATGGACGCAGTTTACGGCGAAACTATCACGCTTCCCGTTGTTGCGCTGTATCAAAATAAGGAAGTAGCAATTACCGTAAATGATGTAATATTCTCACTCAGCGCTCCCGAAGCAGGCGTAATCGACGGATTCACCTTCACGGGAATTGAAGAGTCGGGAATCAAGAACGTAACGGTAACAGCGGCTCTCGCCGCAGACGAAAGCGTCACAGGTTCTATGACCGTTGCGCTTTACAATCAGGGCGAAGCAACCTTCGACTTCGATCAGGCAACGGGCGGCGACCGTCAGTTGGCTTGGGGCCGTGAGGTTTCCAACTCAACGACAAGCGACGCTATCACATATCTTGTAGTCGATCCCAACGAGGATATGGTAACCTCCTATATCTTCGCTATCGATATGACTCAGATCCCGATCCCCGAACAGCTTTCGGATCTTACGTCTATGCTCCCCGGTGCTGACATTGAGGGCGCGTCCGCTTGGACGTTCCTGCTCCAGCTCGCAGAGCGCGTAAGTACATTGACAACAGTTACACCTACGATTACCTTCGATCCTAACCTCGAAGTCGATTGTTCTGAGGTTACCCTTGTGAACGAGTATTTCATACTCGAGGGCGCAACACTTGATGAAGAAACGAATACTCTTACTCTTACACTCAGATGGAAGGATCAGACGCAGGCTATCGATCCCGCAACGGCTAACCCGATCTGCATACTCAGCGGAATCAAGGCTACTCCCAAGGATGATGCTCAGTGGGATGCTAAGGATCGTCTCAGCATAGCTAACACGGGTACGGTAAGCTACGAGATATACCTCCGTGCAAGTGCGCTTTATACGTTCGCAAACAAGGAAGAAAATCAGAAGACATACGGTATTTATCCGTTTGACAATCAGGACGTTATAATCAACGGAACTACTGAAAAGGGCGGCTGGTTCAGCGATATTTACGCAGAATTTACCGATACCTATACGCTCGTCAGAGCACTCAAGAACGGCTGGTATAACGAGGACGGCGGTTACGCTTATTACATCGACGGTGAAAAGCTCACAGGTGTTAAGGCGGTTGACGGAATCTATTACGATTTCGGAGCAAACGGAATCAATATCGGACAGAATCCTTATACCGGTATGTTTGAAGAGAATGGAGCGAAGTACTACGCACAGTTCGGTAAGCTTGCTTCAGGTTGGTTCGCTGTAAACGGTGATTACTACTATTTCGATCCCACAACGCATAAGGCACATACGGGCGTAAGCACGGTCAGCGGTATGACGTATACCTTTGATGATGAAGGCGTCCTTATCCGCGGTGCGTTTGTTGAGACTGAAAAGGGAACTCGTTATTACTGGGCAGGTGCACTCGTTGCACGTGCTTGGATCGAGACGGATGAAGGAGTCCTTTACAGTAATGATGACGGTTATATCGTATACGGCCATTACCCCGTAATAGAAAATACCAACGACCCCGCTGTATGGTGGTATTTCGATGAAGAAACAGGTATCCGTCAGCATCTCAGTGATGGTTTCATTTGGTATAATGGCTCTGAATACTACTGCGAAGACGGCGTGTGGATTTACGGTGCTGTTAACGTAGGCGACGGTATCGTCTTCTGCGGTACAAACGGTATAGTCAGAAAGAACACAAGCGGATATATCGACAGCTCGACGGAATATAATGCAGGCCTTGAAAACGGATACTACTGGTGCGGTGAGGACGGTTATGTTCAGGCAAACGGATTCGCTACTATTGAAGGATATACCTACTACTTCACAGATTATCAGAAGGCAAAGGGCTTCACGAAGATTGGTAACGACTACTACTTCTTCAATGCCGCCTCCGGTAAGATGTATACCGACACAACTCTTTGGGTAGGATCTAATCCTTATGGAGTTGAAGGCGGTAAGCATTACTTCGGCACCGACGGTAAGATGGAGGTCGAAGACGATATCCTCTACGGAGACGTAAACGGTGACGGTGAAGTCAATGCAAAGGACCTCACAAGACTCAGTCAGTACCTTGCCAATTACGATTATGCAACGGGAACTTCCACTGTAACCATCTATGAAGGCGCAGATACAAACGGCGACGGTGAAGTAAACGCAAAGGACCTCACAAGACTCAGCCGTTACTTCGCTGAATTCGATTACGCGACAGGAACGTCCACCGTTGTGCTCGGTCCCACAGCTTAACGTACAGAAATCAAGACAGCGCTCCGCGCGGGCGCTGTCTTGAAAAAAACGAACAGTAAGAATCATATTAACTTAATTAATTTGAGGGAAAACAAATGAGAAAAAACACTATTCTCAGAATTGCTATTCTGATGCTGTGCGTGTCGATGATGATTGCGATTTTCTGTATCAATGTCAGCGCGGCAAGCGCAATGACCGTCACGCTAGACAGTGTAACGGCAAATCCCGGCGACACAGTTGACGTAGCGATCAAAATAACAAGCAATCCCGGTGGTCTGTCAACGCTTATTATGAGTGTTTCTTATGATACGTCAGCCTTTGAACTTGTGTCTTCCGCAAACGGAAGCATACTTTCGAGTATGACAGACGGTAAAAACCTCGTGTTTAACGACGGAAACGGATCATCCAAGACCGGAACGCTCGTAACTCTTACCTTTAAGGTGAAGAGCCCTGCTGCATTCGGCACTTATAATATTACGGCAACGGTTTACGAATGCTACGATATTAATGAAAATGATGTTACAGCTAATGTCACTAACGGTAAGATCACGCTTGAATGTGCTCACAAAAACACAAAGAGCATTGCTGCTGTTTCGGCAACTTGCGTTGACAAAGGATACACCGCAGGCGTTTACTGCAACGATTGCGCAACCTATATCAGCGGTCATAAGGAAGTTGCCGCTACAGGTAAGCATACATACGGCACGCCTACAGTAACAACTCCTCCCACTTGTACGGAAAAGGGAAGCCAGACGAAGAAATGTACCGTCTGTTCCAAGTCCGTGACAGAAGAGGTCGCAGCTAAGGGACACACCGCCGTAGTCGATAACGCAGTTGCGGCTACTTGTACAAAGACCGGTCTTACAGAGGGCAGCCACTGCTCCGTATGTAATGCCGTTATCAAGGCGCAGACAACAGTTGCGGCGCTCGGCCATAAAAAAGTGACAAATGCTGCAGTAGCTCCCACTTGTACAAAGACGGGTCTTACCGAGGGTAGCAGTTGTTCACGTTGCGGAGAGATTTATACGGCGCAGACAACTGTTGCGGCGCTCGGACATACAGAGGTCACCGATCCTGCAAAGGATCCCACCTGTACCGAAACGGGACTTACCGAAGGCAGTCACTGCTCCGTATGTAATGCCGTTATCAAGGCGCAGACAACAGTTCCCGCAAACGGACACGATAACGGTGATTGGACTGTAACAAAGGAACCGACCTGCACCGAAAAAGGTACAAAGACTAAATTCTGCAGCGATTGTGACAGTCAGGTAATTGAGGAAATTCCTGCAACAGGTCATACATACGGCGCGTCCACAGTGACTAAGGAGCCGACTTGTACCGAAACGGGCGAAGAGTCCAAGACTTGCTCGGTGTGCGATAAGACTGTCAAGGAAACTCTCGCAGCTCTCGGTCATAAGTACGGTGAATGGATAGTTACCAAGGAACCGACCGAAACTGAAACGGGCGAAAAATCACAGACCTGTGAACGTTGCGGTCATGCTGTTACGGAAGAAATCCCCGTGATTTCGGTTGAACCCGACGATACCGTTGAAGAACCCGACGACACCGTCGAGGAGCCTGACGATACAGTTGAAGAGCCCGATGATACTGTCGGCAGCGGCGAAACAACCGACGACGGAAACGGCGAAGAAACAACAGTCGGCACCGGAGAGGGCACAGACGGCACAGACGGAGAAGACGGCGGAAAATTCTGCTGGATCTGTTGGTTTATAATTCTCCTCCTCATTCTTCTTATTCTTGCGACTGTTTACTATGTTCGTAAAAAGATGAAGGAAAATAAGGAAGAAAAATAATTGACCACAAAAGACCTCTGCAAAAAGCGGAGGTCTTTTTCGCTGCCGTTGGTGATGTACACGCAAGACTTGACTATTTCATTACTATAAGGTATAATAAAATGAATTGTTATGGAAAATATTTGATTTTTCTGTTCGTGATTTTGTCCGGAGGTGTGCAAAGGTGAGTAATAAATTGAAAAGAAAAGCAGGAGCTGTGATTTATTATCTTCTCGCAAAGCATCTGCCGATATCATATTCCGGAATCAAGCTCGGACAAACATCGTTGCGCAGAGTGTGCGGCAAATTAATGCTTGCGTCCTGCGGTAAAAAGGTTAACATTGAAAAAGGCGCATATTTCTCATCGAAAGTTTCTTTGGGGGATTATTCAGGGATCGGTGTTAATGCGAAGATACACGGTACTTGCCACATAGGAAACTATGTTATGATGGGGGAAGATTGTACTATTATTACCCGTAACCATAAATATGACAGAACAGACATACCGATGATGCATCAGAGCTTCGAAGAAGAAAGCCCTGTATATATCGGTAACGATGTCTGGATCGGAGACAGAGTTACAATTCTTCCGGGAGTGCATATCGGAGATGGTTCTGTTATCGGCGCAGGTGCTGTTGTTACTCATGATATTCCGCCTTATTCCGTTGCCGCGGGAGTTCCTGCGAGAGTGTTGCGATCAAGATCTGCAGAAAATGATCGTGAAAGTGTGTGATCTATGAGATTCAGTATCATTGTGCCTGTTTACAATACCGCTTTATATTTGAGCGAGTGTATTGATTCCGTGCTGGTGCAGAAGTGTCGGGATTGGGAATTGATCATCGTGGATGACGGCTCTACGGACGGAAGCGGTGAAATGGCAGACGAATATGCGAATCGATATGAAAATATAAGGGTTGTACATAAAAAGAACGAGGGAGAGTTTCGTGCAAGACGGGACGGTTTGAGTCAAGCCGTCGGAGAATATGTTCTGTTTTTGGACAGCGATGACTATTGGAGCCCCGACTTCCTCGAAACCCTCAATTCCGCCGTTGAAGAAAAATCCCCCGACGTTATTGCGTTTGCGGGAGAACGCTTCGGAGATGACACAAGAAAAAACAACGTGATAGGTGTTTTTTCCGAAGAAACGGAATGGTGCGAAAAACAGAAAATGTATCGTATCCTTATTTCCGGAAACGATTGCAATTCGTTGTGCTTGAAAGCGATGAAGCGCTCTCTTTTCGACGGAGATAACGCTGATTATGATTTGTCGTATGGGACTTTTGTCGGACAAGACAAAATTCAGTTGCTATATCCCATTTCTCGGGCAGAAAAAATATTATGGATGCCCGATGTGCTGTATCATTACCGTTACAATACGGAAAGCACCGTGCATAAAGTGAATTTTGACAGGATCCCGCATATGATGGCGAACACTATGTTTGAAGCTGTATATTCGTATGCTCAAAAATGGGGACTTAACGATGCTGATGGCAGGGAAGCTATGGCTGTGTATTACATAAGACAGTTCCTTCATACCTTTTTTGCAATCAGAAAATCCTGCAAAAGCAAAAATGATCGCGAAAAACTCAGACGTTATCCTTGGAACGAAACGTTTGATAAGCGCGCCTTAAAATATGCATTCAGCAGAAGGCTGTCGCTGAAAGAAAAAATCAAATTGGGAGTTGCACTTATTTTCGTTCATTTGTGAAATCGAAGCTGTGTCTGATATGGTAAAAACAAGAGCTCAAAAAGCAAAATTGAATATTATAACCACGCTTTTATGTCAGATAGTAGTGGTAGCGTGCGGGCTCATTGTTCCCGGAATAATGCTCAATGCGTTCGGATCCGAGGTGTACGGCGCAACAGCATCGATCGCACAGTTCCTTTCGTACATTTCATTGCTCGAAGGCGGTATCGGAGGTGTAGCGAGAGCTGAGCTTTACGCGCCTCTCGCAAACCGAGACTCGGGCGGAATAAGCAACGTATATCATGCCGCAAAGCGCATTTTGTTTTACGTCGGCATTGCATTTATCGTTTATACCCTTATCATAGCGTGCTTTTATCACGATATTGCGAACGTAACCTCGTTTGACAGAGTCTTTACCTTCGGACTCGTCATCGTAATAAGCATTTCCACTATCGCGCAGTATTTCGGCGGTATTGCAGATCAGATCCTTCTGAATGCAGATCAGAAAAAATATATATGTAATCTTGCCGTAATTTTCACAACGGTTTTGAATACGGTTGCGGTTGTTGTGCTTACGCACTTGGGCTTTAGCGTTATTGCGGTAAAGCTGATAAGCAGCTGCATATTTGTACTGCGTCCTATCCTGTTTTCAATATATGTAAAGAAGCATTACACTCTGCCGCGCCCCGAAAAGAAAGTCACGGTGCTGAAGCAGAAGTGGACGGGACTCGGCCAGCATCTCGCGTATTTTTTTCATACCAATACAGATATAGTTATGCTCACGCTTCTTGCGGACTTGAAGACCGTTTCAGTTTATTCGGTGTATAATCTGATCGTAAGCAGTATGCGAAATCTTGTGATTTCTTTTATGGGCGGTATGGAAGCTGCTTTCGGTGATATGATTGCCAAAAAAGAGCAGGATTATTTGCGCAGTGCGTTTCGGAAATATCAGTTTATGCTGTCTGCTGTATCCGTTGTCCTTTTCGGAACAACGGCAATGCTGATTGTTCCTTTTGTGAGGCTGTATACTGCGGATATATCTGATGTCGATTACATACAGCCGATGTTTGCGTGTGTACTTGTGTTTGCCGAAGTTATCAATTGCATTATGCAACCTTGCAGCAGCTTGCCTATAGCAGCCAACCGGTTGAAGGAAACTCGGTGGGGAGCTTACGGAGAGGTGTCGATCAACATAATTCTGTCGCTTTTGCTGATTCGTTGGAATCCGCTTGCCGGTGTTGCGATCGGAACACTGGTTGCAACAGCCTTCAAAGGCGTTTATTATATGATATATTCAAGCAGGAACATTCTGCATATACGTATCGGCGAGCTTGTTAAAGCAGTCCTGTTCACGGGACTTTCCGTTGCAACGTGTACTGCTATCGGCACTGCTGTGATGTCAAAGCTCGCGATCGACAGCTTCTTTTTGTGGACGCTGTGGGCGGTGCTTGTCTTCGCGCTTGTCCTGTTGATAACGGCGCTTTTGAGTAAGCTGTTTTATCCGACAGAATTAAACTCGGTGATGAATGCCGCCAAGGTAAAATATAAGTTGAAATGAACCAAAACGGTTAAAAGATGAAAAAAATCCTCATTGTCAATAACAATATGCACATAGGCGGGGTGCAACGCTCGCTCGTGAGTTTGCTTTGGAGTATACGCGGACTTTATGATGTGACGCTCCTTTTGTTTTCGGAATGCGGCGATTGCTTAAATGAACTTCCGCCCGAAACAAAGATCGTGACGGCACGCTCCGCGTATAAGTATCTCGGAATGACAAAGTATGATACGAAATCCGTTTCCGATAAGCTCGGACGCGCCTTTTTCGCGGGCATATCGCGTCTTTTCGGCAGAAAATATGCAGTCTCGCTTATGTCGCTCTCACAAAAAAAGCTGACGGGCTATGACGTTGCGATCTCGTATTTGCATAACTCAAACGGAAAAATGTTCTACGGCGGATGTAATGACTTTGTGCTTGATAAAATCTATGGCGCAAAAAAAATCGCCTTTGTGCATTGCGATTACGTCGCGTCAGGCTCGGATACGCCCGAAAATGCCGCGTCGTACGCGCGTTTTGATCTGATCGCCGCTTGCGCAAACGGATGCGCCAAAAGCTTTCTTGTGGCAAACCCCGCCCTCGAAGATAAGGTGAGAGTCGTGACCAACGCTCATCGCTTTGATAAGATCCTCGCGGATGCGGATGCTTCGCCCGTGGCGCTTGCAGACGGAAAGATCAACGTAGTCACCGTTGCACGTCTCGGAAAAGAAAAAAGCGTTGACCGTGCCGTCAAAGCGATTGCACGCCTCGGAAATCTCAAAGAAAAGCTGCATTACTACGTCGTTGGTGACGGCGTAGGCAGAGATGAAATCACGGATCTGATCGACAAAAACGGACTTGCCGATACAGTAACGCTTTGCGGCACTCTTTTCAATCCTTACGGATATATACGTGCCGCCGATCTGCTTCTCATTCCGTCACGTAACGAAGCGGCACCTCTTGTTATAGGCGAATCCGCCGTACTCGGTACGCCGATACTGTCTACCGAAACCTCATCCGCACGCGAGATGATCTCGGAGCGCGGACTTGGCTGGGTGTGCGAAAACTCGGTTGAGGGAATTGAAAATGCGCTGTCAGGGCTTATTCGCTCTCCGGAGCTTTTGGAGAAGAAAAAGGACGAACTTTCACAAGCCTCGTTTGACAATACGGACGCCGTAAATGCATTCCTTGATCTTATAAACGAAACCTTAACGTAAAACAACAAGGAGACTTACAATGCTTGATAAAATCAAAGCAAATCCGGAGATCTTTTATCTATCGTGCTCCGTTTTGCTCGCATTTGCCGTGCTTTTTGCACAAACACTCGGAATTACGGTGCTTATAATTCTTTGCCTTGCTGTTTTTCTTGCGCTCGTCGGAGCCGCCGCCTGGCAAGGATTTGCAGTACCCGTGCTGATTTTCTTTCTCCCTTGGGCAAAGATCCTCAAAATATCTCCCGATTCATACACGTTTTATACAATAGCGCTTGTTCTTGTCAGCTTGATAATGCTTGTGAGAAGAAAGCACACACTTAATCTTTACTGTGCGGCGGCAGCGGGACTTATTATGATCTTTTCGCTGATCTCCAAGCTCATCGGCGGATGTGAGATATCTACAGCATACATGATGTTTATATTTATGCTTGTGTTTTTTCCGATGCTCACGGATGAACTCCGAGGACGCGTGAACGGCAGAGTGCTTACAGTGTTCTTCTCGGCAGGTATAATTATTGCCGCGCTTTCAGCTCCTCTTCTTGTTGAATTCCCGGCTATAGCTAGATATATCGACATTGATGCATGGAATATCGTCAAGCGCTTTTCCGGCTATTACGGTGATGCAAATTATTATTCTGCACACGTTACCTCCGCTCTTGCCGCAACACTCCTGATGTTCTTGCGAGAGGAAAAGAAGCTGTGGCGTATAATTTCGCTTGCGCTTTCTCTCGTGCTCGTTTACTGCGGATTCCTTTCAATTTCAAAAACCTTCTTCATTGTCCTCGCACTTATTTGTGTGTGCTGGTTCTGGAGATTCTTCACGCTGAAGGGAAGAGCTGCCGAAAAAATCATCGTTCTTGCGGCTATAGTGCTTGTTGTCGCTGTCGTTATATTCTCAGGTGTGCTTGATTCACAGTGGGATGCGTTTATGTACAGATTCAGCTTCTCGTCAACGCTTTCGGATTTCACAACCCACCGTACCGAATGGATCGTAGACTATTCCAAAGCAATATTCACAGATCTGAGACTTATTCTCGTTGGTAACGGTATCTCGAAGTCGCTTGTGAACGATACTGCATCGCACAATACAGCGATTCAGCTCATGTATCAGCTTGGAATTATCGGACTTGCGCTTTTTGCCGCATGGGAATACTTCTTCCATCGAGACATTATCAGAGCCAACAAGCCCTCGATATGCGTATCAGAAACAGCAATGCTTCTCGTCGGCACGTTCCTTCCTTGGCTCTCGCTCGACGTTATGCTCTTTGATGAATTTTTCATTCTCCAGCTTTACGTCCTTGCGCTCGTAATATATTTCGGAAAAAAGGACGAAGCAGATAAAACCTAAAACAAAAAAGGCAGGATAACCTGCCTTTTTTATTTTCTGTGATACGTGTAGTACGCGATGATGGTACGTTCAATTCCGCCGTGCTCCATGTCGGGCGCAGTCAGCACGACGCCGTCGCCGGAGAGAAGCTGCCAAGCGGCAAGCTCCGGGATCTTGCAACGGAAAATAACGTCAGAGCTCGCGTATACGAGAAACTCGTCCTGATCCGGCTTGACTATAAGAGCGCCGTTTCTTCCGATAACGTCATCGTTGTCGTTGATCCGCTCCGTTACGTATTTGATGTGCATACCGTCAAGCTCGCGGGCAAAATCGCGTCTGTAACGCGGACTTTTTTCGTTTTTGCTCTTTGTCCAGACCTTGATAAATTTGAACATTGCGGGAAGCCTCCGTGTCGGCGTAAATCAGCCTCAGAGCTGAACGAAACCGAGCTTGCGTCTGACCTTGTACATTGTCTTTGCAGCCGCGCGGGAAGCTTTTTCTGCACCGTCACGCATGACGGATTCGAGATATGCCTTGTCTGCCATAAGTTCCTTGAAGCGTGCCTGAACGGGAGCAAGACTGTCTGCACAAGCTTCACCGACTGCCATCTTGAACTCACCGTAGCCCTTGCCCTCGAATTCGGATTCGATTTCGGATGCGCTCTTGCCGGTGAAGCAGGAGTAGATCGTGATGAGGTTGTTGATGCCGTCCTTGCCTTCGGCAACTCTGACGGATGCCTCCGAGTCGGTAACTGCACGCTTGAATTTGCGGATGATGGTGTCGCGGTCATCAAGGATGCGCACCGTCGCGTTTTCGTTAGCGTCGGACTTGCTCATCTTTTTGGTCGGCTCCGCAAGGGACATGATCTTTGCACCTTCCTTCGGAATATAAGGATCCGGAACAGTGAAAGTGGGGGAGAATACGCCGTTAAATCTCTCTGCGATGTCGCGTGCAAGCTCAAGGTGCTGCTTCTGGTCTGCGCCGATCGGCACGAGATCGGTGCCGTAAAGCAGAATGTCAGCCGCCATAAGCACGGGATAAGTGAAAAGACCGGCGTTGATGTTGTCTGCGTTTTTTGAGCTCTTGTCCTTGAACTGGGTCATACGGGAAAGCTCACCGAACATAGCGAAGCAGTCGAGCATCCACGCAAGCTCAGTGTGTTCACGGACGTGACTCTGTACGAAAAGTGTACATTTTTCGGGATCGAGACCGCATGCAAGATAAAGCGCGAGGACCTCATAGGTGCGGCGGCGAAGCTCAGCGGGGACCTGACGTACCGTTATTGCGTGAAGGTCAACGACACAGTAAAAGCAGTTGTAAAGATCGGTGAATTCTCCAAAGTTGGAAAGGGCACCGAGATAATTTCCTATTGTAAGATTGCCCGAGGGCTGAATTCCCGAAAGAACTGTTTTTTTCGGAGTGATGATCTGTTCTGTCATATCTGTATTCCTTTCGGAGTTGATTTTACATAAAGCTGCGGACAGCTTCGGCAAGACGCTTTACACCTTCCTCGATCTGCTCGTCGGTGGGCATCGAATAGTTGAGACGGAACGAGCGGGACGGAGCCTCAGTGTCGCAGTTGAAGGCTGTGCCGGGGACGACAGCGACCTTCATTTCAAGCGCTTTTTTTACAAGTGCGGCACAATCGATGGATTCGGGGAGCGTGCACCAGATGAAAAGACCGCCTTCGGGACGCGTGTATTTTACGCAGTCGGGCATATATCTGTCAAGCGCGCCGAGCATAAGCGATGCCTTGTGCTCATAAAGAGCACATATGTCCTTGATGTGCCCCTCAAGATCACATTCGGTCATATACTTGTAGCATACCATCTGGAAGAAGATGTTGGTGTGAACGTCCTCTACCTGCTTTGCAACGACCATTTTCTGAATGAGGGCATCGGGTGCGGTAACGTAACCGACTCTCATTCCGGCGGAAAGGATCTTCGAGAACGTGGAGCAGTAGATGACGATGCCGTCCTTGTCCATACTCTTGATCGTAGGGATGTCCTCGCCGGCAAAGCGAAGTTCGCCGTAGGGGTTGTCCTCGAGAATGATGATTCCGTGACGCTTGCAGACGTCGTATACGGCGCGTCTCTTTTCGTAGGACATCGTCGTGCCCATCGGATTGTGGAAGGTCGGGATGATGTAGAGCATCTTCGCTTCGGGATGCTCGATCACAGCCTTCTCAAGCGCATCGATGTCGATTCCGCCGTCCTCAGCGGGAACGCCGACTGTCTTGGCACCGTTTGAACGGAATGCATTGAGCGCACCGATAAAGGTCGGATCCTCACAGATCACAGCGTCGCCTTCGTTGCAGAGGATCTTACACGCAAGCTCAATTCCTTGAGTGCCGCCCGAGACGACTATCGTTGAATCATTTTCGTTGCCGATGCCGAAACGGTCGTGAAGTCTTTTGGCGAGCGCGGCACGGAGCGGCGGATATCCTTCGGTAACGCTGTATTGAAGCGCAACGTTTGCGTTTTCCGCGTAAAGCTCTGCGGAGATCTTCGCCATTTCTGTGGTGGGGAAGGACTCGGGATTGGGGTTTCCTCCGGAGAAAGATATGATCGTCGGATCGGCAAGACTCTTGAATATCTCGCGGATCGCGGACGGCTTGAGATTTTTCATTTTGTCCGAATAATTGTATTCCATAATATGTCCTCCGAGGGAGCGTGTGAGTGATCTTAGCTTAATTCTGCAAATAATAAATTATTATATCACTACTTTGATTCTAAATCAAGTAAAGAATTGATACTAATACTTTTTTCGGCAAAAATCGAGCGAAAAAATATTTTTATTTTTTTGAAAATACCTATTGACAAAAAGCTGTGGGTGTCGTATAATAACAAAGCGCTCGGGAAAAGCACAGCTTAAACCGAAGATGCATGCGGGAGTGGCGGAACTGGCAGACGCGCACGTTTGAGGGGCGTGTAGTTCACACTGTACGGGTTCAAGTCCCGTTTCCCGCATAAAAAAGAAAAAAGACGGCATCAGCCGTCTTTTTCTTTTTTATCGATCTAAACCTTGCACCCGTAGCAAATCGACTCAAATCCACAAACTTAAAAAAATTGTAAATACCTCTTGCAATTGCCGACGGAATGTGTTATACTGACTCACGTCGTGGAAGCGTAGCTCAGATGGTTAGAGTGCTTGGTTGACATCCAAGAGGTCACTGGTTCGACTCCAGCCGTTTCCAAATAAAAGCCCGGCGTAATGCGTCGGGCTTTTTTGTTGGTTATCGCAGGAGGATTTGCGAGTGCTGTATCTTGAATCGTTTACTCTGCCGACAGATAGCAGAGAAATGCAGTTTATGTTCCATTTTAATAAGCTCGACCGTACCTGTAACTCGCAAATGAATGCGTATCCGTTCTGGATTTTTCCTAACAAGGGACTCGAAAAGCTCGAATTTGCGCCAATTACCATCCTTTGCGGTAAAAACGGATCGGGTAAATCAACGCTTCTTAACGTGATCGCAGAAAAATTGCAGATCAGACGTACAGCGCCGTATAACAGATCGATACTGTTCGACGATTATCTCGGACTTTGCAGATACGATCTGCACCGTGAGATACCTGCAACAAGTGAGATCATCACAAGCGACGGAGTTTTCGATTTTCTTCTCGATATGCGTGCCATCAATGATGGAATCGATAAAGAAAGGGAAGAACTTATCACAGAATACAAAAATATGCGCAAAGATCTGACGAGTAACGGTTGGACAATGAGATCTCTGGAGGAATACGATGAACTGAAGCTGCGTAACGAGGTAAGACGCTCGTCCGCTTCAAAATACACGTCACGCCGTCTCAGAGTCTCCGAATCACAGCTTCATTCAAACGGCGAAAGCGCGTACTCGTATTTTACGAACAAGATCGGTGAAAACGCGCTTTATCTTCTCGACGAGCCCGAAAACAGCCTTTCTTCCACGCTTCAACGTGAGCTTGCCGCTTTCCTTGAGGATTCGGCGCGCTTCTTTGGCTGTCAGCTTATCATCTCGACACACAGCCCGTTTTTGCTTTCTGTGAAAAACGCCCGCATCTACGACCTCGACGAATATCCCGTCTCGGTCCGCAAATGGACGGAGATCTCTCACGTCCGAGCGTATTACGAGCTTTTCCGCGACCATGCACACGATTTTGAATAAAAAAAGACCCTTTTGGGTCTTTTTTATTTGTAAAGCCGCAGCATTCCGAGCAGCTTTGCCGCGTGTACCGCCTCCGTTTCTGCAAAACGTGCAAACGTTTCCGCGGCGGCATCGTCATCCTTGATCTCACGGCTGTACGTTTCAAAATCACGTGCAAGCTCAGTTGATTCTCGCCATGCAAAAAGCAGCTTGTCGCGGGTTGTTATCTTCAGTAATTCTTCCGTTTTCATATCTTATCTCCGAATCGGTTTTGATTATATTTTTCCGCATAACAAAGGAAATATCCGTGCATAATAAAACCAAACGTGTAAGACGTTTCTCAAATGAAAGGAAAATTGCCATGACACTCACACAAAAAGAACAGGATCTCTTAAAGGATCTCGCAGACGGCGAAAAGCTCTGCCGCGACAAGTACAAAAAGCACTCGGAATGTGCCGTTGATCCTCAGCTCAAAAATCTCTTCACCGAGCTTTCGGGCATCGAAAACAGTCATTACAATACGATCACGGAGCTTCAGTCCGGGACTGTTAAGCCGCCCGTTAATTCCTCACAGCCGAATCTCACCTTTACCGCGAATTATACTGCCACCCCGACTCCCGATAAGGATAACGACGCCTATCTTTGCTCCGACGTGCTTTCAATGGAAAAGCATATCTCACAGCTTTATAATACCTGCGTTTTCGAGTTTGAAAATGCAGAAGCCCGCGATCTGCTTTCCTCCATACAGAAGGCGGAACAGAATCACGGTAAGCTCATCTATGACTATATGAAAACGAACAGTATGTATTCTTAACCCTTGGACTCTGCGCAAGCGCTGCCGAATACAATAAAAAGTCATCGCGAAAGCGGTGACTTTTTCTGTTGAAATTTGAGGCGAGCGGTGGTATTATATAATAAGTAAATGCACGAAGGGTGTCGTCAGCGTAAAAGCCGATTTGCACTGTACGGAAGTACACTATGCGGCGAAAAGGGTATAATTATGAAATTTATGATCGCGTCCGATATACACGGATCCTCATACTATTGTAAAAAAATGATCGAAGCGTTTGAATCGGAAGGAGCGGACAGACTCCTTTTGCTCGGAGATATACTTTATCACGGCCCGCGAAATGATCTTCCGCGCGATTATTCTCCGAAAAAGGTCGCGTCGCTTCTTAATGAATATAAAGACCGCATCATTTGCGTCAGGGGCAACTGCGAGGCAGAGGTGGATTCACTGATGCTCGAGTTTTCCGTCACCGCAGAATGCGCTGTCGTTTCTACAGCTTCCGGAAGGCTGATCTATGCGACACACGGCCATCACTACGGCGAAAAAACGCCGCCTCCGCACGTGAAAGGCGATATACTGCTTACAGGACATACGCATATTCCCGCGTGCACGGAATACGAAACGTATCTCTACGTAAATCCCGGATCCGTATCGATTCCGAAGGAAGGCTCCGCACACGGCTATATGCTCCTCGACGGAGATTCTTTCACATGGAAAAAACTTGACGGCGAAACGTATAGAGAATACAAACTTTGAACGATTCACGCTTTAATATAAGGAGAACACAATGAAACGCAGTGAGATTAACGCAGCTCTGCGCGAGATGCAGAGCGTTATCGAGGAATACCGCTTCGCGCTTCCTCCGTTTGCACATTTTACACCCGAACAGTGGCAGACTCTCGGTCACGACTACGACGAGATCCGCGATAATATGCTCGGGTGGGATATTACCGACTATGGCAGCGGCGATTTTGAGCATTACGGATTTTCGCTATTTACGGTCCGTAACGGAAACCTCAAAATGAAGGATAAATACAAAAAGACCTATGCCGAAAAGCTCCTTTACATAAAGAAAGGTCAGTATTCTCCGATGCATTTCCATTGGTCAAAAATGGAGGATATCATCAACCGAGGCGGCGGAAACGTGCTTATCCGCGTTTACAATTCCACGCCCGACGAAGACCTTGACCGCGAAACTCCCGTTACCGTACACATTGACGGCAGGGAAGTTGTCGTGCCGGCGGGAACGCAGGTCAGACTCACGCCCGGCGAAAGCATATCGATCCAACAGTATATGTACCACGATTTTGAGGTCGAGGCAGGATCGGGTAACGTGCTTCTCGGTGAGGTCTCCGAGTGTAACGACGACAACGTCGATAACAGATTCTACGAACCGATCGGCAGATTCCCCGAAATCGATGAGGATGAGCCTCCGTATCGCCTGCTCTGTAACGAATATCCGGTGGCAAAATGAAAAGTAACGGCAAATATGACGTGACTGCGCTCGGTGAGGTGCTTATCGACTTTGCCGATGTCGGCAGAACAGACGAAAATTACCCCGTGATGGCGGCAAATGCGGGCGGAGCTCCTGCCAATTTTCTCTCCGCGCTCGCGAAATACGGCAAAAAAACAGCATTTATCGGCAAGGTAGGCGCAGATGCATTCGGAAGTCTGCTTCTCGGCACTCTTGCCGCGTCCGGAATCGATACGACAGGCGTGATCGTCGATGACGGTCACTTTACAACGCTTGCGTTTGTAACGCTCGATGAAAACGGTGACCGTGAGTTTTCGTTCGCACGTAAGCCCGGCGCCGACACGTGCCTTACAGTTGACGAGGTCTCGACCGATATCATCGATGACTCTTGCGTGTTCCACTTCGGCACACTCAGCTTGACCGACGAACCGTCAAAGTCCGCGCTTGAGTTTGCCGTCGGATATGCCCAAAAATCCGATTGTCTCATAACGTTTGATCCGAATCTCCGCCGTCCGCTCTGGAACTCGCTCGATGATGCAAAAAAAGCCATCGAGTGGGGGCTCGGCAAAGCCGACGTCGTCAAGATAAGCGACGAGGAAACCGAGTTCCTTTGGGGGAATATTTCGTACACAGACGCGGCAGACAAGCTTATAAATGAGTACGGAGTCTCTCTTGCAATGGTCACCCTCGGTAAAAAAGGCGCTTATCTTGCAAACAAATCAGGAGGCGTCTACGTCCCTACTCCGCTCGCAAAGACGATTGATACGACCGGTGCGGGAGATATCTTCGGCGGCAGCGCAGTTTCATGCTTGCTTTCGACGGGGAAGCATCCGTCAGAGCTGACTAAAGATGAAATTTTCAAAATCGCTTCATTTGCGTCCGCGGCGGCATCGCTTTCTACAGAAAAAAGCGGCGGCATCCCGTCTATTCCCGAATATGAAGACGTGGTCTCGTTTATGAATGAGTAACAAATGAAAAACACCCTCGCAAGAGGGTGTTTTTTGTCATTCCTTTTCGAGAACAAACGCCTTGCCGCGGAAATCACCGTCAAGCTCTGATCCAAACGTTTCGACAATCTTATATCCGTCAAGAATGTCACAGATCGGGGGATTGGCGCCGTTGCCGAACGTGTGCACGACGAGAAGTGCGCGTCCGTCAAGCTCGCGAAGCACTGCCTGATAGCCCTCGGGACTGGAGTAATCCTTCACGTTTGTGCGTATGAGCGTCGTTTTGCCGTCGCGAATAATGTATTTGATCCTGTCATAGAATTTTACCGAAGCGAGCGCCTGCGCCCACGCTTCTTCCTTCAGGTCGAATATCTCGCCCGAAAGGCAAAGTCTGCCGAGAAACGCGGATGTGAGAAGATAGTTGATCCTGTGAATGTCTGCGTTTGCGCGCAGTACAGCCCAGATCTGACTCTGCTCGGGACGGATCAAACGGTGCAGATTTGCCGCTATAATCGGAATTGACGTGCATTCGTGTGCGTCGGAGAAGCTTGCCTGCGAGCAAAGCTCCATCATCGACGGCTCGAGTCTGTGGCCGCCGCTTGAGCAGTTTTCGATCACGAGATCGGGCAGATCGCGGTGAAGCGAGCGTATGAAATCGCGGCTCGCTTCAATGGATTGACGGAGCGCCTCGCCGTAGCTTTCGGCACCGTCCGCACCGGCACCGATGTTTTCGTTGTAGTCTATTTTAAGATAACCGAAGCCCGCGTCTCGTAAAAGCCCCGTGACGCGCTCCTCGAGGTAATTCTTGACCCACGGATCGCGCATGTCCCAGAATCGGCGGGCACCTACCGTTACGGGATAGCCGTCACGCTTGAGAAGATGATCTGTCATTCCGAACGCGTACTCCGATTCGGCTCCGACGTTTTCAAGCTCAAACCAAATGCCGGGAATCAGACCGTGTGATCGGATCATATCGGCGGCTTCACCGATTCCGTTCGGGAAAAGCTTGGGACTCGGGATCCAGTCTCCCGCAGAGCTGAACCAATTGTTGCATTTTTCCGTTCTGTACCAGCCGCAGTCTATGACAAGATAACGTACACCCGAGCCCTCAAGACGTTTTGCCGTTTTTGTAAGGTTTTCAAGCGTCGGATTTCCCCAGGTGGTGCAGTACTCGTTGAAGATAACGGGCATATCGCGGTCAACCTCCGCAATTCGCGGCGATTGAGCCTTGACGAGCTTGTCGCATACGTCGCAGAGCGAATTTCCGCGCGCAACGACAGCCTTCGGTGTCGTAAAGCTTTCACCCGGAAGGATGACCTTTGACCAAGAGCCGTAATCACGGTCTGCAAGACCGCCTGTGACGGTGACTTCTCGCGTGCGTGTTATAACCTCGATCTGCCAGCTTGATGCACAGTAAAGCTGAATTCCCGTGAATTCACCCGACTCGGAATCCTCGAGAACAAGGAAAGGGAACCACTTGCGAACGGGCATTGAGCCGATCTGACCGAATTTTTCGATCCTGAAGCCGTGATTTGCCCATGATGGCTCCATGTTCAGATCTGTGAGATCCTGGCTGAGAAGCTTGCCCTCGGCGCTCCAAAAGGATGTTGCACGGTGGATTTTGTCTGCCTTGATTCCGCCGATCGCAAAGCTTGAAAGGAGCTCGATGGTGGCGGGGGAATCTGTCGTGTTGTCGAAGATCGTGTAGCAATCAGTTACGTCTCCGCGGCACTCGTGCACGCATTTGACAGTGTGGCCGTGTTTTCCGATGAAAACCGTTGCGTGTTCATCCGAGGTGAGCGTTTTCATTTCTTTCACAGACTCGCTTCCGGAAAGTGACGATCCATTACTGAAGCCGTCGTTGTAATTGTCTCCGAGGAGACGCCATTCGGTGTAATATTTCATAAGAAGTTCCTCCGACGGGAAAATGTTCTTTTTATCAATATTATCATAGCCGTTCCCGGATTGCAATGCGGAATAAAAGCTTAACTGTCGAATTTTTTAAAAAAATCAAAAAAAGTATTGACAAAGAGGGAACACCGTGATATTATATCTCAGGAGTTAGCGTAGGCTAATTCGTTTTTTAAGGCTGTGAGTTAGCGAAAGCTAACATCATGGCAAAAAATGCTTTCGGAGGTGGATAGAATGACTCTTTTAACCGCAGTCGAAGGAAAAGAATATATCATCCGCAAGATCGACACGGACGATGAAGAGCTTAATGCTTTTCTGTTCTCGCTCGGATGCTATGAGGGCGAGCCCATAACGGTCGTATCGCGTCGCAAAAAAAGCTGCACAGTATCCATCAAGGATGGACGATACAGTATCGACAATCAGCTTGCCGAAGCGATCGTCGTTGATTAAAGAAATCACAGCCGTTTTCACGGCTGTTCATTTCACCCTTGCAGTTAGCATAGGGTAACTGACAAATGCTTTGAATTTTATTTACATACTCAGGAGGAATCCAAAATGAGAATTGCTTTGGCGGGTAACCCCAACAGTGGTAAGACAACAATGTACAATGCGCTCACCGGCAGAAACGAAAAGGTAGGAAACTGGGCGGGCGTTACGGTAGAAAAGAAAGAGCATCCGATCAAGAGAAGCTATTGCGATGAAAAGGAAGAGATCATCGCGGTTGACCTTCCCGGTGCGTATTCCATGTCGCCGTTCACATCGGAAGAAAGCATCACGAGCGGATACGTAAAGAACGAAAATCCCGATGCGATCATTAATATCGTTGACGCAACGAACCTCTCCAGAAGCCTTTTCTTCACAACTCAGCTTCTCGAGCTCGGCATTCCTGTTGTAGTAGCACTCAATAAGTCTGACCTCAATAAGAAAAAAGAAACAAATATCGACGCAAAGGCTCTTTCGGAGAAGCTCGGTTGTCCCGTTGTTGATACAACTTCCACGACAGGCGAAGGTCTCAAGGAGCTTGTTGAAGCCGCAGCGGCACTTAACGGAAAGACACAGAAGGCTCCTTATGTACAGGGAAAAGTTGACCTCACCGATAAGAAAGCCGTTACCGAAGCTGACAAAAAACGCTTCGATTTCGTAAATCAGATCGTAAAAGACGTTGAAAAGAGAAAGATTCTCACCAAAGATAAGAATATCGGTGACAAGATCGACGCTGTTCTCACAAATAAGTGGGTGGGTATTCCGATCTTTGCCGTTGTTATGTTCCTCGTTTTCCAGATTTCCCAGGCATGGCTCGGAGAATGGCTTGCAAACGGATATGACGTCAACGAAGAAACTCACCTTTGGGGACTTGTTGACTGCATCGGTTGGTTCAAGGACATTGTTGCAGGCTGGATGGAAGGCGCTAACGTGATCCTTCAGGCTGTTGTTCTCGAGGGTATCATTGAGGGTGTTGCCGCAGTTGTCGGTTTCCTCCCGCTCGTAATGGTAATGTATTTCCTCATCGCTCTGCTCGAGGATTGCGGTTATATGGCACGTGCAACAGTCGTGCTTGATCCTATCTTCAAGAAGGTGGGACTTTCCGGCAAATCCGTGATCCCCTTCGTTATCGGTACAGGTTGTGCGATCCCCGGCGTTATGGCTTGCCGTACGATCCGCAACGAAAGAGAGAGAAGAGCAACGGCAATGCTTACTCCCTTTATGCCTTGCGGCGCTAAGCTTCCCGTTATTTCGCTGTTTGTGGGCGCTTTCTTCCCGGAACAGAGTTGGATCGGTACGTTTATGTATTTCGCAGGTATCGTTATCATCCTTCTTTGCGCACTGCTTATCAATAAGCTTACAGGACACAAAGCAAGAAAATCCTTCTTTATTATTGAGCTTCCTGAATATAAGCTTCCTTCCGTATGGCGCGCAGCAGTTTCTATGTGCCAGCGCGGCTGGGCGTATATCGTTAAGGCAGGTACAGTCATTCTCGTATGTAACTTCGCCGTTTATATGATGCAGACCTTCAACTGGAAGCTTCAGGTCGTTGACGATCCCGCACAGTCCATTCTTGCAGGTATCGCAACTCCCGTTGCATATATTATTGCTCCCATCGTCGGCACTGTTATGTGGCAGCTTGCAGCTTCCGCTGTGACCGGCTTCATCGCAAAGGAATGCGTTGTCGGTACGCTTGCAACCTGCTTCGCGTTTGAAGCTATCCTCGATGAGGATCTCGTTGAGCTCGTTGAAGGTGCAAATGCATCCGTAGCGGCAAGCGCCATAGGCATCAGCGCAGTGGCGGCACTTGCATTCCTTATGTTCAACCTCTTCACGCCCCCTTGCTTCGCAGCTCTCGGCGCGATGAATTCCGAGATCAAGAGCAAGAAGTGGCTCTGGGCAGGCATCGGACTTCAGTTCGCAGTCGGTTACACTGTCGGCTTCCTCACGTTCTTCTTCGGAACGCTTTTCACAGGCGGCAGCTTCGGCTCCGTATGGATGCCCGTGCTCGGATGGGCTATCGTGCTCGCTATCGCGGCAGTGATCGCTGTACTCATTGTCAAGAAAAATAAGGAGCTCGAAAGCGAATACGCTCTCAGCTCCGCAAAATAAACAATTTTAAACCTTAAAAGGAGATACTATGGGACCTGTTGATTACATCATTATTGCAGTTATCATCTTAATAATCGGCAGTGCTTCCGCGTATATCATCAAAGCTAAAAAAAGCGGAAAGAGATGCATTGGCTGTCCGGATAGCTGCTCGTGCTCGTCAAACACAAATACATCCTCCTGCGGCGGAAATTGCTCCTCCTGCAGCGGTTGTAACCATTCCGGTTCCTGATGTAATGGCGCTTACAAGGGAACGTTAAACTAATCATATATAGCTTACTCCTCCAACCAAAGCTGAAGTGGAAAAGACCGATGAAAACATCGGTCTTTTTCTTTGAAAATATGTGAAAAATATGAGTTGACAAAGCGGCGTCCGAGTACTATAATCTTGCTGTTTGCGATTTTTGAAAGGTTAGATTTGTATATGCCGATTTTGACAAAGCTTAAAAACGGACTTTTTGAGTTCGTCAGAAAAAATACAGTTATGGCAGTCGCGATGTTCGCGGCTTTTATCACTACACTGATCGTGCCCATCGATGAAAAATATATCGATTATTTCGATTTCAAAACGTTGACCTGTCTTTTCTGCGTTCTCGCTGTTGTGTGCGCGCTGAAAAACATCAGCTTTTTCTATATCCTTGCCAAAAAGATCGTCCGAGCCTTTCGTAATGCGCGACTCAGCATACTTGCCCTCGTGTACATTACGTTTATCGGCTCGATGCTCATCGCAAACGATATGGCACTTCTCACGTTTTTACCGCTCGGATATTTTGTTCTCTCCTCGACGGGAAAAGAGAAGTATATGGCGTTTACATTCATTATGCAGAACATTGCCGCAAATCTCGGAGGTATGCTCACTCCCTTCGGAAATCCGCAGAATCTCTATCTTTACACGAAATTCAATATTCCAAACCTTGAATTTATCGAGATAATGCTGCTTCCTTTTGTAGCATCTATACTGCTTATCACAGCGTGCTGCTTCATCTTCGTTTCGCCCGAGCCTCTCGAGATTGAGGACGAAAATCACGAGCTCCCTCGCGGCAGAACGATTCTTTATCTTGTACTTTTCGTTCTTGCTATTGCCATAGTTTTCCGCGGTATCCCGTATTGGATCGGACTTATCATCATTCCCGCGGTCCTCTTTTTCGCAGACAGAAAGGCACTTGAATCGGTTGATTATCCGCTTCTTTTGACGTTTGTATTTTTCTTCATTTTCTCTGGAAATATGGCGCGTATCGAGCTTGTTCGGATGTTCTTCTCGATGCTCCTTGAAAAGAGCACGCTTCTTTTCAGCGTTATCTCCTGCCAGATCATCAGCAACGTCCCCTCCGCGATCCTGCTTTCGCAGTTTACGGACAATTACCGTGAGCTTCTCCTAGGAGTCAATATCGGCGGTGTCGGAACGCTCATTTCTTCTCTTGCGAGCCTTATCACGCTCCGCGAATATTCGAAATATAACCCCGGCAAAACAGGCGGATATATCAGAGAGTTTTCGCTCTTCAATTTCGGCTTTCTTACAGTGCTCACAACGGGAGAGATGCTTCTCACGTATTCATTTTGATCAAAAGCAAAAACGGCAATTCCCTCGGGAATTGCCGTTTTGTGTTTAATATATGTCGCTGCTGTCTGGGAAGCTTTCGGGGTCCGGACCCGGATCCTCGGGACCGGGAATACCGCCCGTGCCCCATCCGTCGGGCTCGTATCCGGGATTGTTAAGCCTTCTGCTCATATCTTCAATGAGATCCATATCGTCGTTAGTACTCGTAGATGTGCTATAACCGCTTCCGAAACTTGAAACGGTAGTGCCGTCTGATTTGCAGCGGTTGCAATACTCCAAGAGTTCCTCTTCCTTTGATTTTGCAGATGAACTTGATGCACTCGACGTTTCCGCTTCTCCTCCGCCTCCGAGTATCGCCATAAAAATTATCACGCCGACAACACCGGAAACGATCATTATCCAGTGATCCTTGAAGTACTCGGCAACAGAACCGAAAAACGTTCCGGACGGTGCCTCTCCATCAACGGCGAGCCTAAGGATCTCCTTTGCCGCCCCCTTCGCATCGTCTGCTGTGCAAAGATAAAGCTGTGGCGACATCTCATCCTCGACGAGAGCGTTGGCAGTATTTGACGCCAAACCAACGTAATAGTAATACACCTTGCCGCCGTACTTGATTTTTTCGGCGGACGCAGGGATATAATCTGCAGTATCGGACGTGTAGAGCGCGCTGTCGTTAGTCTCACCGACTAAAATGAGGAAGGTGAAATTTCCGCCTGAAGGACCGTGAAAGATAGCCGCGTAAGCGGGCTCGGGATTGAGCTTTCTGAAAACGATTCCGTCAAGTGCACATATCCAAGTACCGCTGTTTTCAACTGTTGTGATTCCGTTTGCGTCCTGAGTCCTGTGCTCAGAGGGGAAAACGACGAAAAGAGTGTAGCTGTCGGAGGAGTAGCCGTTGGTCATGGGATTGCCCGTTGTCGGCGTCGAGATCTTGATGTAATATTTGCCTGCCGAAAGCTCAAGTGGGAGCACGGTGTTATTGCCTCTGCCCTCGACAGCTCCTTCCTTGATAACTGTTTCGCCGTCTGCGGAGTAAATTGTCATATACCAGCAGAAAGAGTATGCCGACGTGCTCTCGTTTGTCATATAAATGATAGGCGCACAGTCCTCGGTAAGCTCAAAGCTGTAAAATCGAACAGCGTCACGCTCGGGAAGGGAATCCGTGACTCTGAATTCCGTTATCGGATATGCGGTGTCGAGCGATGTGTTTGTACCTTCGGGATTTACCGTTATTTCGTCTTGTCCGGCGAGGGCTTCATCTGCCAAAACGGAACAGACGGATGCAAAAATCAAAATTGCGGTAAAGAATGCTCCGAGTAATCTTTTAGTTCGCATGTTAACCTCCTCTTATTCGCACGTTTCTGTGTTTGCCGCCTTTGCGGCACGTTTGTCCTTGAGATACCACGGCAGATATGCAAGACCGAACATAAGCGTTATAACGGCTGCCATAATGAGGACGCGTACAGCGAAATTCGGCGGCAGTATGTCAAGTACAGACGGAGCCGCTTCGGGGCGCGCCATGTAAAGATAGTTCGCGCCCGGGAGCATCAGGTTTGTGAAATATGCGATCACTGCCATCACAGCAAGCGAAACGTAAGAACGGACTGCGGATTTGATTGTCGGACGCATCTTGTGTACGAAGATCATATAAAAGATCGCGACGTAGCCGAAGGTGTGAAGTATCCAGAACTGATAGTAACGGAAGCGTGTCGGTCCCGTAAAGGTAAGCGGCGTGGGAGTCAGGAGCGCGAAAAGGGAACCGGAAAGCAACCAAAAATATGCAACGTCAAAAAACGACTGCTTTTTGCCAACGATCATATAGCTGCATAAAATAACTGCCCAAGTGCAGACTCCGATAGGCAGATTTTCCTCGGCGCTGTGCTCGAGTCCGGGGACGGAGACAAGCCGCCAATAATATGACATCTCGGATATGATAAGAATGAACGCAAGAACGTAACGAAAGGTCTCCTCGTGCTTGGAGGCGGCAATCCTGTCTCTGAAACGGCTGATAAGAAGAATCAATGCGATCATAACGAGTATCGGTGCAAGATGCGCAAAGGTGAAAATTGAAAATTCCTGAGTTTCTCCTTGACCGAAAAAGTAAACAAAGAAGTCTTTCATAACTGTTTGCTCCGTAAAGTGTTTTTTTCAGTATAGCATACAGTTATGGTAAAAGCAAATAAAAAACGACGAAAGCCGGGGGCTTTCGTCGTTTTTTTGCGCCTGACAGGGGTCGAACCTGCACTTCTTGCGAAAATAGATCCTAAGTCTATCGTGTATGCCAATTTCACCACAGGCGCGGAACAGTCTATAAAAGTTTATCATCTATTTTCTGCCTTGTCAAGTGCTGTTTCAATTGACACGATTGAAAATGTTTGTTATAATAATATGAAAATAAAAATAAAAGTATAGGTGCTTATGCCGATTTTTGATAAATATCTGCGCCCCGATCATATATTCGGTACGTTCCGAGAACTCACTCCCGACTTTTGTAGGCAAAACGGTATCCGCGCGATCATTTCAGATATAGACAATACGCTTGTCACGTATGACGACGCTGAGCCTACGCCCGACGTCAGAGCTTGGATGGCGGCTCTTGCCGATGCAGGCGTTTCTGTTGCGTTCGTGTCAAATAACGATCACGAGAGGGTAGAGCTCTTCAATTCCTCGCTCGATGTCCCCGCATTTGCAAAAGGAGGAAAACCGCTGACAGGCGGACTCAAGCGTGCGCTTGCCGCGCTCGGCTCCGATAAATCCGAAACAGTACTGCTCGGAGATCAGCTTCTTACAGACGTTATGGCGGCGAAACGTTTTGGCATCCGTGCAGTTGCGGTGCCGCCCATCAAGGACAAAAAATCGCTGTTTTTCAGGACAAAGCGCGCTATCGAAAAGCCGTTTATGACCCGATACATAAAAGAGCTCACAGAGCAAAAATAACGGAGGAAAATCCAAATGACAAGACTTGACAAGGCAAAACAAAAGCTTTTGACATCAGAATTTGACGCTATTTATATCACGTCAGAGATAAATCAGCGTTATATTACAGATTTCAATTTCACCGACGGCTCCGTTCTCATTACGAAGGAAAAGTCCTACGTTCTCACAGACTTCCGTTATATCGAAGCAGCCAAGGCAAAGGTAAAGGGCGATTTCGTCATCCTTACTCCGAACAGACGCGAGAATTATCTTTTAGAGCTCTGCCGCGAAAATCACGTGGAGACACTTGCGTTTGAGGAAGGCTCGCTCACGTATGCCGAATACGTATCTCTCGGCAAGCGTCTCGACGGAATCAAGCTCACAGAGGGCGGAAATTTCGTCGAAAAGCTCCGTGTTTATAAGGACGAATCGGAGATTCGCGACATCGTTGCCGCTCAGCGTATCGCAGAAAAAGCATTTGCGGAGTTGCTCCCCATGATAAAGGCGGGGGTTACCGAAACAGAGCTCGCGCTTGAGCTTGAATATAAGATGCGCCGTCTCGGCGCGGATGATATCAGCTTCGATACCATCTGCGTGTCGGGCGCCGCATCCGCACTCCCTCATGGCGAGCCCCGTCCCATTCCGATAGAAAAGGGATTCCTCACCTTTGACTTCGGTGCGACCGTAAACGGATATCATTCCGATATGACCCGTACAGTTGTCGTCGGCAAGGCAGACGACGAAATGAAGCGTCTTTACAATACAGTCCTGTCTGCTCAGCTCGCAGCGGAGGAAGCGATTACCGAAGGCTTCCGTAACGCAGAGGCAGACAAGATCGCGCGCGATATCATCAATAATGCGGGATACGAAGGATGCTTCGGTCACAGCCTCGGTCACGGTGTCGGTCTTCAGATCCATGAAGCACCCGGACTTCACGGCGGAGCAGGTGAGCTGACTCTCGAGGTCGGCCAGGTAGTTACGGTTGAGCCCGGTATTTACATCGAAGGTAAGTACGGATGCAGGATCGAGGATATGATGGAGATCATCCCCGGCGGTGCCCGTAATCTTACGGAATGCCCGAAAGAGCTCATCGAAATCGAAATTTAACTCATAAAATGGCATAACTTGCCTTATTTTTGAGGATTTGTGACTAAAAACTATTGCAAAATAGTAGATAGTATATTATAATTAAAAAGTTAGTAGAAAACCGAAAGGAGTAACCGTGCCGCAAAATCGGCGGTACGGCGTAAAAAATATGGTAACAGCAGGCGATTTCAGAAACGGTATTACATTTGATAACGGTGACGGTACCGTTCTTCAGGTAATCGAATTCCAGCACGTAAAGCCCGGTAAGGGGGCGGCTTTCGTTCGCACCAAGCTCCGCAACGTAATGACAGGCGCAGTTATCGAGCGTACATTCAGCCCCACAGATAAGTTCCAGGACGCGCGCATCGACCGCAAGGAAATGGAATATCTCTACAATGACGGAGATCTTTACTACTTCATGGATCCCGAGACCTATGAGCAGATCCCGATCAACGCAAGCCTTCTTCCCGACGCGTTCAAGTTCGTTAAGGAAAATGACGTTTGCAAGCTCCTCTCCTATAACGGAAACGTATTTTCCGTTGAGCCTCCGATGTTCGTTATCCTCGAGGTTGCGGACACCGAACCCGGCGTAAAGGGCGATACCGCTACCTCCGCAAAGAAGCCTTGCACTCTCGAGACAGGCGCTGTCATCAACGTTCCGCTCTTCATCGGAATCGGTGATAAGCTCAAGATCGACACCAGAACCGGCGATTACATCGAACGTGCTAAGTAATTGATTGGAGAAAAGAAAATGAACATCAGCGAAAAGTGTGCTTATATCAAGGGCCTCGCAGAGGGACTCAATCTTGATTCCTCCAAGCCCGAAGCAAAGCTCATCAATGAGCTTATCGGACTCATATCCGACATTATCGACGAGCTTGACGATATCGAAGACGATCTCGAAGAGCTTGAAGAATATGCAGAAGAGCTCGACCACGACCTCGGCGTAGTTGAAAGCGAAGTTTTCGAATGCTACGACGACGAGTGCGATTGTGACTGCGAAGATTGCGACTGCGATTGTGACGACGAGTTCTGCTGTGACGATTGCGACGGTTGCGACGAAGACTGCGACTGCGAAGATTGCGACGGTTGCCTTATGGATGAATACATTGAGGCACAGTGCCCGCACTGCGGCGAAATCATCTGCTTCGATCTCGAAATCGAGCCCGAAGATATGATCTGCCCCGCTTGCAACAAGTCCTTCTCCGAAGAAGAATAATTCAAACAGAAAAGGGATGCGCATTGCGCATCCTTTTTTTACGTTAGTTTTATTTGAGTGATTCCTTAAACGCGTCATATTCCTCCACCGTGCCCTTAAACGCGAACGTCTGACAAGCTCCGAATATGAACCTCTCGCTTGTTCCTGAAAGGATTTTATATTCCATACGTGCGATGTAGTTTTCCGCGGTCAGCCTTTGCTCGTCGTAGCACCAGTAGTTGCCGACATGGAAGGGCATCATTTCGTTGTCCTTGGCTATGACCTTATACGCGGTCAGAAGCGTGTCCGTGTTTATGTGGCGTCCCCAATCAGCACGGAATCGCACGATTCCGACACCCGGCGCAAACCAGAATACCTTGCGTCCGCGTCCCGTGTGATTGTAGAAATAATAGCCGTAGCAGGATTCGTGATCGAGATCGCCGCACTCAAAGGTGACCTTGACAGTGTTTTCAAACGTGCCTGCAGGCGTTTCGACGGTGCCGCCTTCCTCGACAGAAACGGTCGGAGCGGCATCCTCGTAATCGTCGTAGGGATAAGTCTCCTTATATCCGGGAACCCATCTTTTATCCCAAAGCGTGTCGCTAAAATACTGAGCATATCTCCACGGCTTTGCGCCGAAGATGCGGTTTTCCTCGTGACGTGTGCCGAACGAGCCGAGAGTAAGACCGAATGTGAACGGTTCGTCATCGTAACCGAAGCCGTAGCCCTTTTCTGTTTTTACAATAAGCCCGGTTTGGACTGATGACGGCATATACCGCCAATCGAGCTTCTGATGACTGATCCTCTCCTCAATATGGGGGATCATAAACAGCGCCGCATCAACGCTGTCACGGCTGTCGTTCAATATAACGACCTCTTTGCACTTGTCAAGTGCGTCTTCGTACCTGCATTCGTCGCAACTCCCCGACGCCTGCGTGAACATCTCCTTGCTTGAAAGCTCACTTGATTCCTTTTTTAGCGAATAACGTGTGACAAACGACAGAGCCGCCATCCTTTCGCCCGAGTAATACTCGTCGCCTACAGCAACAACGGAGATCGTGTTGATCTCGTCAAGCCAATCGGGCGCGTCAACGGTGACGTACTGCCATACGTTGCCCTCGGCAACGGGAAGGATTCCGTCTCCGCCGGCGATCTCGTAGGAGGAGAGCACCTTCGACTCGCACGGATTGTTCGAAACGTGAAGCACAAGACCGACTCCGTGCTTGAAGTATTCGTGATATTCCAACTCGCAATTGCCATTGGGATCGATGGCAGCGGAAGAGAAGTGCAAGCATCCGTGAAACGTACCCGCGGGCGTTTCAACTGTTTCGTTGGTCGAAATTACGGTAAATTTGCGGCTCCATCCGTCATCCTTGTCAACCTGAAGAATCTCATCTCCCTCGTCTAAGCCTTCGCCTGCCTCGAATCCGTCCTTTTTCGGCAAAAATGACATATTGCCGAATCTGTAATCGTTGAAAATGTGAGAATAAAATCGCTGGAGCAGATCATTGTATCTGTAACCAATACGATGACGTGCGTTACATATTATGCCGTCACCGAAGCTCCAAAGCTGCATTGAAGCGTTTGTGAAATCATTGCTTTTGCCGCTTTCTATGAGCTCAAGTGCTTCGCGGCACGCAAGCATCAGCGCATAGAGGAAATTGACCTTCGTGCCCGCTTTTTGCATCTCTTCGTACGCTAGTGCCCAGTAACGCTTCGCCTCTGTAACCTCACCGGGATCGTTGAACTCAAAGCACTGCGTCAGATGCAGAAGATGCTCAGCTAATGCAAAATGCTTGTCGGGCGACTCCGGATATGCGGACAGCTCTGGGATAACAACGTCAAACGTATAGTTGATCTGCGTGCGCAGATCACATCCCCAAGCGTAGACGTTGCGGCGGAGAAGCGACGATGCACGGTAAAGCTCTCCGTGCTTGCGGTAAACTGCAAGTGCGTCTGCGGTGTATTTGTCTGGATCGACATTGGTTGCAATCTTTGCGCTCTCAAGCTCGTATTCGCGCACGTCATCCTTGTAGGAAAGACCGGAAATGAGCTTTTTTACGTTAGTGTACGCGCTGTCAAAGCCCTTGGGCGAATTGTAGATCCTCGTGTAGTCTGCGAGTTCCTTTATTTTTAACGAGAGCTCTTCGGCAAATGAATCGTTGAGTATGGGGGTGTTTTCTTTCATTCGTTCTTTCTCCTTTTTCAGTAAGATGCGCGCATCATGGATGCGCCTTTTTACAGTACCGACCGGAAGCCCTTGACGATCTGCAACTTCGAGCTCGGAAAGCTGATCCAAAAAATACAGTCTTGCCGTTTCTCTTAGTGCCGGTGAAAGCGAATCGAGCAATCTGATAAGGCGAGAATGCTCGTCTGCTTTGATAAACGTTGATTCGGGGGTGTCTCGGTCCGTGAGCGTATCAAGCACCTCGTCGGAATCAGGAAAATTCGTACGTGTGAGGTAGTTGATCGCTTTGTTCTTGAGTATACGCGTGAGCCAATGCTCAATTTTTTCGGGCTCACGGAGCGTATACAGACGGAGGTATCCGTCAATAAACGTTTCCTGGACAAGATCCTCCGCATAAGCGTCACTTCCGCAAAAGTAACGCGCAGTGACAGCAAGCTTATTCATATAAGCGCGCACGATGATGCCGTATGCATCCGCATCACCGTGGAGTGTTCTTTGTATCGCGTCAATGATAACAGCCTGCGTATAGTTTTCCATGGCGGAACCTCCTTCCTTTGAAAAATGAGTTAAACGTCGCGTCGTTCATATATAAAGACACACCGAAAAAGAAAAAAGTTCGGTGTGAATGAAAAATACAAGGAAATATTTGATTGTAAAACACTTTTGTACGTGTTATAATTATAACACATACAGACTCGGAGGTAAACGGCTGTGAAAGAAAACGGAAAACAGTATCATATAGCGTGCGAAAAGGGTGATGTTGGCGCTTACGTCATCATTCCCGGAGACCCGGGCAGATGCAAGCTCATTGCGGAGCACTTCGATTCTCCGCGCCTTGTCGCCGTGAACAGGGAATATACGACGTATACGGGAACTCTTCTCGGCGTGCCTGTCTCCGTTATGTCAACGGGAATCGGCGGTCCGAGCGCATCTATCGCGCTTGAGGAAGCGACTGCCGTCGGTGCACATACCTTCATACGTGTGGGAACCTGCGGAGGCATCAATCTCAAGGTGCATTCGGGGGACGCCGTGATCGCGATGAGCGCCGTCCGTCAAGAGGGAACAAGCCGTGAATATGCACCGATCGAATATCCCGCAACAGCGGATTATACCGTGACCAAAGCACTTGCCGAAGCGGCGGAAACGCTTGGATATACGCATCACGTCGGTGTCGTGCAGTGTAAGGACTCGTTTTACGGCCAGCATTCGCCTGCAAGGATGCCCGTCTCAGGCGATCTGCTTGCAAAATGGGAGGCGTATAAGCGCCTCGGTGTTCTCGCAAGCGAGATGGAATCCGCCGCCACGTTTACGGTAGCTGCCGCGCTCGGTATCAGAACGGGAACGGTGCTTTCGACTGTGTGGAATCAGGAGCGTAAGCTCCTCGGATATGATGAGCCCGACTGCCACACGACCGAACGCGCGATAAAAATTGCGATCGAAGCGATAAAGCTTCTCATCAAGCAGGACCAAAAATAAAATAAGCAAAACAAAAAAAGCCCGACAGCGTCGGGCTTTTTTTGTTTATTGATTATTTTTCGGGATTCATAACAGCGTTGAGATTGTCGTTCATTGCCTGAGCAATGTTTACAACCTCGCTGGATGCAACGAGCTCACCAATGGAGAATACGTTTCCGTTTGCAACAGCGGTGCATTCGCTCCAGCCTTCACGGTTGAGGATATCATCAACAGAACCGGTGGTGAAAATAACGTCGGGCTTCTTTGCGAGAACGTCATCTGCGGAAACGGTTACGAATCCTTCAAGACCGCTGTCTGCGCCGAAGATGTTGTTGCCGCCTGCGGAGGAGAGGAGCTCGTGAACGTAGGAGTAAGGCGCAACGGTGTAGAAGCCGTCGTCGCCGAAGCCGAGTTCAACGTAAACGTTGAGCTTCTGCCATTCAGCGGTAGCAAGCTGCATCGTGTTGAGAGACTTGGTGATGGAATCGATAACGGATTCAGCGGAAACGTTCATAACCTTGCTGATAAAGGAGAGCTGATTCTTGATGGTGGCAACGCTGTCTGCTACGGGAAGCTTGACTGCAACGATGCCTGCGCCCGTGATAGCGGAAACGTCGATAGCAGCGCCCTCGTCGTATATAACGAGCTCGGGCTTTGCACTTACGATAGAGGAGGTTGCATCCTCGGTTGCATCGTAGGAAGCAACGATCTTATCAGCGACCTTGAGCGTTTCGAACATGCTCTTTGCAGCGTCGGAAACTGTGATGACCTTGGTCACTGTCTTGGGAAGGGTAACGGTAGAACCGTCGGGGGCAGTAAGAACGTTATTGCCTGTTGCGTCGCCACCGACGCCGATGGGAAGGTCGTTTCCGCTGTCGTCACCGCAGGATGCGAGAGAAAAAACGGATACGAGCATTACAGCCGCAATAAGCATAGAAAGAATACGTTTGGACATAATGTAAAACCTCCGAAAATGGAATTTAATATGAAAAATACATTGTCAAGATAATAATAACACGTTTTTTCGAGAGAGTCAATGATTATTTGATCTCCCGTCTGCCTTCGATAGCACGGTTGAGTGTTACCTCGTCCGCGTATTCGAGATTGCCTCCGACGGGAATACCGTAGGCAAGACGAGTGGTCTTGACTCCGAACGGTGCAAGGAGCTTCGACAGATACATCGCCGTCGTTTCTCCCTCTACGTTGGGATTTGTTGCGATGATGACTTCCTTGATCGTGCCTTCCGAAACGCGCTTGATGAGCAGATTGGTCGTCAGATCGCCCGGACCGATGCCCTGAAGCGGAGATATCGCACCGCCGAGCACGTGATAAAGCCCCGTATATTCGCGGACTCGCTCGAAGGCGATAACGTCACGTGCGTCTTCAACAACGCAAACGGTAGTGTGATCGCGCTCCTCGTCCGAGCAGACGGTACAGACGTCGGAGTCGGTCATATTTCCGCAAACAGAGCAGACCTTGACGTTACGCTTGACGTCAAGTATAGCCTCAGCGAATGCCGCAGCCTCTTCGTCCGAAAGATCGAGTACGGAGAACGCCATTCTGACAGCGGATTTTTTTCCGACGCCGGGCAGACGGCGGAATTTTTCCGAAAGTATCTCTATCGGTTCAATGTAGAGTGACATAGCTTAGAAAAGTCCGGGAAGTCCCATGCTTCCGGTGATCTTCTGCATTTCGGATGCGTTGGTATCGTCTACCTGCTTGATTGCCTGATTTACAGCAGCGGTGATGATGTCTGCGAGGGTTTCGGTGTCGTCGGGATCAACGATCTCGGGAGAGATTTCAAGGCGGAGAACTTCCTTTTTGCCGTTGATGGACAGCTTGACCATACCGCCGCCGGCTGAAATGTCATATACTCGTTCGTCAAGCTCTGCCTGGAGAGTCTGCATATCCTCCTGCATCTTCTGCGCCTGACGGATCATGTGGTTCATATTGGCGGGAGCACCGCCGCCGGGGATTCTTGCTTTCATTTTGTGTAGCCCTTTCTTTTATGGAAATGATAATTATAAATTATAAATTAAAGAAGATCGTTTAAAGGATCGCCCGTATCTGCCTTAGGTGCGGCGCCGTCACGGACTGTAATCATATTCTCGCTGACAAGTCTGCCCTCGAAAACGGAGATGAGCTCGGAGAAGAGCTTTTTGTTGTCCGTGCACACCTTGAGAGTGAACGGATTCGCACAGATCACGGTGAATTTGTCGCCCGAGCGTTCTCCCGAGATGAACTGACGGAAGCCGTCAATGAAGGGATTCTTTTCGGCGGCGCGTGAAATCAGTTCGCTCCAATAGGGAAGAGCTTCTTTTTCGGGGGTGTGTGCGGCTTCGTCAGAAGCTGCTTTAGCACCGGACTCGCGGATGATCTTTTCATCGGATGCTTTATCTGCCGCAGACTTTTTCGGCTGCTTTTTTTCAGGCTCGGATTTTACCTTTGACGGCTCTGACGGAGTTGAAGGAATACCTCCCACGGAAAGGAGCTTGACAGTGTCCTCAAGCGCCGCAATACGCTTCAAAAGAGCATCGTTGCCGACGTCGAGCGATGCGTCGCACATTCTGATGAGCGCAAGCTCTGCGATGATGCGCTTGGTGCCGGAGGTGTGCTGAAGCACAGCGGAGGTTTCATCAAGCAGGCGCGACTGATAAAGCAGATCGGGAAGCGTGAAAAGCTTAGACGTTTCCGCAAGAAGCTGCATCGACGACTGCGACAGATCGAGGAACGCGCTCGGTTCCTTCGTTGTTTTGCAGATAAGCATATCGCGGTAAAATGCAACGAGCTCGTCCCAGAAAACGGAGATGTCACGTCCTGCGGACGTGAGCTCGGATATTATGGAAAATACAGCGTCGTAATTTGACTCTGCGACGGCTCTCGCGGCTTCTGCAACCTTGTCGTATCCGAGAGTTCCGAGAACGTCGGAGATGAGATTTTCGTTGATCTCGCTGTGACGGTTCGCGCAAAGCTCAAGCAGGGAAATGGCATCGCGCATGCCGCCCTCGGAAAGACGCGCGATCTCGTCGAGCGCTTCCTTGGTGTACGTGAAGCCTTCATTTTTTGCAATGTATTCGAGTCTGTCGGAGATTACGGGGACGGATAAGCGCCTGAAATCAAATCTCTGACAGCGGGAAATTACAGTTTCGGGAAGCTTGTGAAGCTCTGTCGTCGCAAGAATGAAAATGACGTGCGACGGCGGCTCCTCAAGCGTCTTCAGAAGAGCGTTAAAAGCCGACGCGGACAGCATATGTACCTCGTCAACGATGTAAACGCGGTATTTCGACTCCGCAGGAGTGAACATAACCTCGTCGCGTATGTCACGGATGTTGTCAACGCCGTTGTTGCTCGCCGCGTCCATTTCGATAACGTCAACGGATGCACCCGAAAGAATTGAACGGCACGAAGGGCATTCGTTGCACGGATTGCCGTTTTGCGGATTTTCGCAGTTGACCGCGCGTGAAAGGATCTTTGCGCAGGATGTCTTGCCGGTGCCTCTCGGTCCCGAGAAAAGATATGCGTGTGAAATGAGCCCGTTTGCGGCTTCATATTTGAGAACGGAGGTAACGTGAGTCTGTCCCGAAACGTCGTCAAAGCTGACGGAACGCCATTTTCTGTACAGTGCGAGATGCATAAGTCTCCTCCTTTTCGCTTGAAAAAATAAAATACGGGCTGCATTATAAGACCATACACCTAAAAATCGAATATGCTCTTACACGTGGTAAAAGTGCCGATCGCTCCGGACAGGCGACCCCACAACACACCGAAAAAAACTGCTTAATGCTGCTTGGTTCCCCACCTGACATGGTTCACAGCCTTCGATTGCGTAGGACCCATCCTTCAACACGGTCGCACACAGTGCAAACCGCACAAGAACAACCCTCATAATAGGAAGCTACCCCTGCATATAGCGGATTTCAGGTACAAGGCACCGCTGGCTCCCCGGCTGGTATGGTCTTACAATACAGCCCACGACATTATAACACAAGGGAAAATAAAAATCAATACCCGATATTTCTTTTACGCTTGACTTTTTCAACTTAATTAATTATAATTGTAAAGATGTATTCGGTTAAAATGCTGTTTTATAACTATTTGATAAATCAGCCTCAGAGGTAATTATGAAAAACAATGTCCTGGTAACTATTAAAGCCAAAATGCCGAAGATGTCCAAAGGACAAAGACGCATATCGGAATATATACTTACTCATTACGAAAAGGCGGCATATATGACCGCGTCAAAGCTCGGCCAGAACTCCGGTGTCTCCGAATCCACAGTCGTTCGCTTTGCAAACGAACTCGGATACGAGGGATATCCCGAATTTCTGCATGCACTGCAGACAGCAGTCGGTGCAAGACTCACGTCCGTACAGCGAATCGAGGTGACGGACGAACGCATCGGTAATGCAAACGTGCTCGAAAAAACGTTAAACTCCGATATATCCAAGATCAAAGCTACTCTCGAAGCCAATGATTCGGATGTGTTTGAGAGTGCTGTCGATTCCATTATCAACGCCAAAAACGTCTACATAGCCGGCGTAAGATCAACGGCAATGCTTTCTGACCTGCTTTCATATAATCTTAAGCTCGTTTTCGATAACGTGCACAGAGTCGACACAACGTCTGGAAGCATTATCTTTGAACAGATGCACAGAATAGGAGAGGGGGACGTATTCATCGCTCTTACTTTCCCGAGATATTCAAAGCGTATCGTAAAGGCTGTTTCCTTTGCGAAGAACAGCGGCGCGCAGATCATCGGAATTACAGATAACGAGCATTCTCCCATCGCACCTTATGCGGACAAGCTTCTTTTTGCCAAGAGTGATATGGCGTCCTATATGGATTCGCTTGTAGCTCCGCTTTCGCTCATCAATGCGATCATAGTTTCCATAAGCAGAAAGAAAAAGGAAGATCTTGCCGCTACCTTCGAGCGTCTCGAGAAGGTCTGGGAAGAATACGAAGTTTACGATAAAGCACAGGATAACTGATCAGTATGGCTGATACAGTAAAGATTGCCGTTATCGGCGCAGGTGCGTCGGGGATGATGGCGGCGGGTGCCGCCGCGTCAATGGGCGCGGATGTGACTCTGTTTGAACGCAACGAAAAGCCCGGACGCAAGATAGCGATAACGGGTAAGGGCAGATGTAACCTTACCAACAATTGTGACGTCAATGAGTTTTTGCGTCATGTACCTCGAAATCCGCGCTTCCTTTATGCGGCACTGAATGCTTTTTCGCCAATGGACACGATGGATTTCTTCGAAGAGCTCGGCGTTCCGCTCAAGACAGAACGCGGCAGGCGCGTTTTTCCCGTGTCGGACAGAGCTTTTGACATCGTAGATGCGTTAAAAAAGTATTGCCGTGTGAACGGAGTTAAGTCTGTTCACGCAAAGATAGACGGTGTTACTGCGGAGGACGGTGCCGTAACCGGTGTGACGTATGGCGGCAGAACAGAAGCATTTGACCGCGTCATCGTCGCAACGGGCGGACTTTCATATCCCACAACGGGCTCTGACGGAGACGGCTACGCCTTCGCGGAATCGCTCGGAATGACAGTTTCACCGACGTATCCCTCCCTCGTTCCTCTGACTGCAGGTAAGCCATGCGCGGATCTTTCCGGACTTACACTCAAAAACGTGCGTCTCTCCGTACGTGACAATAAAAACGGAAAAATAGTCTACACAGAAATGGGCGAGATGCTGTTTGCACATTTCGGACTCACCGGACCGCTCGTTTTGTCGGCGTCAGCTCATCTTGAACGCGGCGGTGACTATACGGCAGTTATTGATTTCAAGCCCGCACTCGATGAAAAGACGCTCGACGCGCGTCTTTTGGCCGATTTTGATAAATACAAGAACCGCGCTATGATAAACGCAACGGCTGATCTTTTGCCGTCTGCGCTTCTTCCGCATCTTCTGAGATACGCGGGTGTCGATCTTGAAAAGAAGTGCAATTCTCTTAAAAAAGAGGAGCGCGCACGTATTCTTGCGGCGCTCAAGGGCTTCGGGATCAAGATCACGGGTACACGTCCGATAGACGAAGCGATCATAACCGCGGGCGGAGTCGATGTCAAGGGACTTTACCCCAAGACTATGGAGAGCCGTGCTGTGAAAGGACTTTATTTCTGCGGTGAGGTGCTCGACGTTGATGCTTACACCGGCGGATATAATTTGCAGATCGCGTTTTCCACAGGACGTGCGGCAGGTCTTGCCGCCGCTATGTAATATTTATGTTAATATATGAGGAGAACTGTTATGAACGTTGCCATAGACGGTCCCGGCGGATCGGGTAAAAGCGTTCTTGCGAAGAACCTCGCAAGAAAACTCGGACTCGTTTACGTTGATACGGGCGCGCTTTACCGCACTGTCGGACTCAATGCGTACAGAAACGGTATTGCCAAGGAAGATAAAGAGGGGATAGTCGAATCTCTTTCCTCCATTACTGTCACAATGAAATATGAAAACGGCTCACAGAGAGTCATCCTCTCGGGCGAGGACGTAACCGAGCTCATACGAACTCCCGAGATCTCGATGTATGCTTCCGCTGTATCTGCCGTTCCTGAGGTAAGACAGTTTTTGAACGAGCTTCAGGCTGATATGGTCAGACGCGGAAACGTCGTTATGGACGGACGTGATATCGGTACTGTCATTATGCCCGATGCCGACGTGAAAATATTCCTTTTCGCATCGCCTGAAAATCGCGCTCAACGCAGATATGAAGAGCTTATCGCACGCGGGCAGAGCGTGAATTATGAGGATGTTCTTTCCGATATCATTGCGCGTGATACCGCAGACAGTACAAGAGAGACTGCCCCCGCAATTCCCGCGGACGATGCCGTTATGCTCGACAACTCCGGATTTGAACAGGAAGATACGTATCGCGCAGCAGTACGCATAATCAACGAAAAAACCGGAGCGAACTACGATGACACTTTATAAGTTTCTTTATGCTTGCCTTGCGTGGGTGTTCCGTCTTATCTACCGCGTACATTCACACGGAGAAGATGTGATCCCCGGGGAAGGCGCTTGCATTATCGCCCCGAATCATACCTCGGCGCTCGACTGCATCATTATAGCAGTATCCGCGCCGCGTCAGGTTTATTTTATGTCAAAGGCGGAGCTTTTCAAGATCCCGATCTTCGCAGGACTTATCCGCGCCCTCGGCGCTTTCCCCGTGAAGCGTAAGGAAGGTGACGTCGGAGCTGTAAAAAAGTCGATTGCACTTCTCAAGGATGGCAACGCGCTCTGTATGTTCCCTCAGGGAACGAGATGTCCTTACGTTGAACTCGAGTCAACGCGCGACAAACTTAAGTGGGGCGTGGGGCTCATTTCAGAAAAGTCCGGCTCCGATATCATTCCCGTTTATATCCAAACGAAGCGCAATAAGCTTAAGCTTTTCCGCAGAACGGATGTATACTACGGCGCGCCCGTGTCTCCGTCGGAATTTGCGGGATTTGAAGGCAGAGACAGACACGCACAGGCGTCCGCCCTTGTATTTGACCGCATATGCCTGCTCAAGGAATCGGCAAAAACGGAGGAACCAAAATGAAGATAACTCTTGCCGAAAGTGCAGGATTCTGCTTCGGAGTAAAACGTGCGACGGATACGCTTGAATCTCTCATCGCGGAAAAGAAGGGCAGAATATATACATACGGAGATATCATCCATAATCCGCAGTACCTTGCCGAAATGAAGGCGGCGGGAGTTACTACCGTCAGTGCCGATGATATAAAACGTCTTTGTCGCGAGGCGTCGTCCGAATCTCCCGTCTACGTCCTCATCCGTGCACACGGTATAACGAAAGCGGAGGAGGAGCTTCTGAAATCCTCTGAAATCGAAAATCCCGATTTCCATTCCGTCGATTGTACCTGTCCGTTCGTTTCGAAGGTCCACCGCATTGCGGACAGTGAAACGGACGAGGATACAGTCTTCATTCTGATCGGTTCAAAGGAGCATCCCGAGGTGAAGGGAATAGTAAGCTGGGCTCACGGCGAAGCTCATGCTTTTGCTTCTGCCGACGAGATTGACAGACATATTGTGGAAAATGGAGTCGAAAAATGGCAGAATAAGAAGATAGTAGTGGCCGCACAGACGACACAAAACATCGGAGAATGGAAAAAGTCTTACGAAAAAATAAAAAAACTATATACAAACGCAATTATTTTTGATACAATATGTAATGTTACGGAAAAAAGGCAGGGAGAAGCGGCAAAGCTTGCCCCCGAGGTTGACGTGATGCTCGTCATCGGAGGCAAGGAAAGCTCCAACACAAAAAAGCTTTACGATATATGCAAGCTTGCTTGCCCGAAAACGTACATGATAGAAACTTACAAAGATATTCCGTCCGAGATTCTCGGTAACACATATAAAATCGGAATAACCGCCGGGGCGTCGACACCCGGAGGGATAATTGAGGAGGTAATTCACAAAATGGCGGAACTTGAAACCATGCAGACATTTGAAGAACTGCTCGACGGTTCGTTCAAAACTTTAAATACAGGAGATATCGTAACAGGCGTTGTTACATCGGTCACCGGAACCGAAGTGCATCTTGACCTTGGCGCAAAAGCTACGGGCATCATCACACTTGATCAGTTTACCGAAGATACGACAGCAAAGCTTTCCGACATTGTCAAAGTCGGCGATGAAGTCAAAGCTTTTGTTATCAAAGTCAGCGATATCGACGGTATTGCAACACTCTCTAAGAAGCGCGTAGATTCCGATGCAAATTGGTATGCTATGCAGGAACTCGAAGCAAACGGCACGATCGTTGAAGGAAAGGTAGTCGAAGCGGTTAAGGGAGGGGTCGTAATGAACGTCAATTCCGTTAGAGTATTTGTTCCCGCATCTCTTTCGGGCGTTCCGAGAGACGGCGATCTCAACGCGCTTGTAGGCACGACCCAGAAGGTCAAGCTCAAGGAAGTCAACGCACGCAGCAAGCGCGCATACGGCTCCATCCGCGACGTTGCCCGCGCAGAAAGAAAGGCACGCGAAGAAGCATTCTGGTCCACTGCAGAAGTAGGTCAGAAGTATCACGGTACTGTTAAGAACCTCACCGTTTACGGTGCATTCGTAGAGATCGCTCCCGGTATCGAAGGTATGGTACACCTCAGCGAGCTCACTTGGAAGCGCGTAAGACAGCCTTCCGACGTTGTTTCCACAGGCGACGAGATCGACGTATATATCCTCGACCTCAACCGTGAACGCAAGAGAATCTCCCTCGGCTGCAAGACCGAAGAGACAAATCCTTGGTACGTATTCACACATAAGTACGCTCTCGGCGACGTAGCTGAAGTAAAGATCGCTAACTTCACGACCTTCGGCGCATTCGCAGAGATCGTTCCCGGTCAGGACGGACTCATTCACATCTCCGAGATCAGCGATCAGCGTATTGCTAAGGCTTCTGATGTTCTCGAACTCGGTCAGCTTGTAAACGTTAAGATCATCGCTATCGACGAAGAAAACAAGAAGGTCAGCCTCTCCATCAAGGCTCTCAACGCTCCCGCTGTTGAAGAAGTTGAATACGAAGAAGAGGAAGAAGATGACTACAACGGCGGCGTTGTTTACTCCACAGACGCTCCCGATGAAAGCATCTATACCGAAGAAGACGCCGAATAAGGCAGACTCCGCGGTACATACCGGACACTAAAGATACGGTTCGATCGGAATCGGGTGACCTCTGGGCCGCCCGATTCCGTAACGCATTTTTACGGTGCTTTAGTCAGGTCCGGTTTTTATTTTGAAATTCATCCCCCCGAGAGGTTTATAATGGGAAAGGCTAAAAGAGCAAAAGAAAAAAAGCTTCTGGAAGAGCAGCGCAAGCTTGCCGCTGAAGCAAAGAAGCGCGAAGAGAAAAAAGAAAACATAAAGATCGTTACCATCGTAGTATCGATCCTTCTTGTTGTTGCTATTCTCGTTACGTCCGTTTGCCTCGTTATTGCAGGCATCAAGGGCAAGGGCAACTATCTCCGTGATAAGGTGTCCGTTTCGAGTGATAACTATGAAGTAAACAACGCAATGCTGTCGTATCTGTTTGCAGACGGATTCTATATGCAGAAGAGTTATTTCGACTATTATGCAAGCTATTTCGGACTTGATACGTCCGCGCCGCTCAAGAATCAGTCCTACGATGAAACGATGACCTGGTACGATTACTTCCTCCAGGCGGCGGCTAATAACGCGGCAAGCATCCTTGTTAATGCTGAAGCGGCAAAGGCTGCCGGCATCACGCTTGATGATACGGATAAGGCGCTCATCGAAAAAGAGGTAGACTCTCTTAAATCCGATGCAGAAACGCTTGAGCTTGATTTTGATAAGTATCTCTCCGAATATTACGGACTCGGCGTTAAAGAAGACGATGTCCGCGATACTCTCGAGCTTTACTATCTCTCTCTTAAGTATTATTACAAAACTATCCTCGGTATCGAGATTTCCGCAGAGGCAATCAACGAGTATTACGAGGAACATGAAGAGGATTTCATTCAGGTAGATTACAAAACGTATACCTTTATGGCTGACTATGATAAGAATGCTACCGAAGCCGAAAAGGAAGCTGCCGCAAAAGAAGCACAGACTCACGCAGATGAGCTTGCAAAGGCAACTACCGAAAAGGAATTCGATATAAGCCTTAGGGTTTATCTTGAGGCTCTTTACGAGGAAAACGTAAAGAAGGATCCTACGCTTAAGAAGGCTGAAGAGGTCGATGCTGTGATCGAAGACTCTCTCGTAGAGGGCGAAGTCGCCAAAGAAAAGTCTGAATACAGCGAATGGCTCTTTAATGATGATACCAAGGTCAACGATACCAAGGTCATCTCCGACGGAAAGGGTAACTACAGCGTTTATATGCTCGTTTCCGCTAAGTCCCGTGATGAGTCCAAGACTCAGAACGTGCGTCACGTCCTCTTCCTTGAATCCGAATACGAATCCAAGGAAGCTTGCCGCGCCGCTGCAGAGGCTGCACTTGCGGAATTCAACAAGACGGGCAAGAGCGAATCCGATTTTGCCGATCTCGCAGTTAAGTACACGGGTGATACAGGCTCAATCTATAACGGCGGTCTTTACGAAAACATTACGGAAGGCCAGATGGTAGAGGAATTCAACGACTGGTGCTTCGATGAAAAGAGAGAAGCGGGCGATGTCGAAATCGTTTACTCCGCATCCTACGGCTACCACATCATGTATTACTGCGGCGAGGGTGAAGCTGCTTGGTCCGCTGTTGCACGTGATGCTCTTACAGAGGAAAAGTACGGCGAGATCTCCGATGAACTCGTTGAAAAGTACAAAATTAACATTGACCTCAAAAAGGCGTCCAACGTCCCCGATCTGAATAAATGATCCGTTGATATTCAAAGCCGCGGACAGCATTTGCTGTCCGCGGCTTTTGATATTTGTGATTATCTTGTTTGTTGAGGCAATATGAACAAATTGACACGCTCTGTTTTGTATATATATACAAATTGTTTGCAGTTCGGCAAAAAAGATGTTGAAAAATTCAAATTTCATGGTATAATTATTTTATCTTATAATCCGTAAATCAAAAAGGAGGATTTTAATATGAAGAAATTCCTTGCGATTCTTCTTATTCTTTCTATGGTTTGCGTTTCCGTTATTGCTTGTACCGATCCTGCCGATAAGCCGGATGATACGGGCAATGCGGCAGGAACGGGCGAGGAAACGCTCGATCCTTCCAGCGGTCTTGGCGCAGACGGTAAGTACACCACCGATCTCACACCGGAAGAAATGCTTCAGTGGAGCGGCGAAACGTTCACGGTAAGAACGGTAGAGCTTCAGAATGCAAGAATGCAGCTCGACTTTGAAGAGATCTCCGACGATCCCGTTGACCTTGCTGTTTATTACCGTACCGCTCATCTTGAGCAGGTTATGGGAATCGACTTTGTTGACGTTATGGATGCCGACTACTATTCTTCCGGTTTCACATCTGTTGACAATCTCGTTCAGGCAGGCGATGACTCCTATCACATGCTTAACGTAAGATGCATTGAATCCATTGCAGCTTGGTCTAACGGTAATATCTATACCTTCGACGAGCTCAAGTACGTCAACCTCGATAAGGGATATTGGGCACAGGATATCAACCCCGGTCTTACACTCCTCGGTGAGCAGTATACCGCAGTCGGCGCAGCTGACCTTAACGTATATGACTTTATGTTCACACTGCTTTTCTCTAAGCAGGTGTTCAGCGAAAGAGGACTTCCTAACCTCTACGATCTCGTTAATAACGGAGATTGGACAGTCGATAAGATGTCCGAGGTTATGAAGAACTCCTACTTTGACGAAAACAGTTCTGACTCCAGAGACAGCTCTGACTTCTACGGCTATCTCGCAGACGGACGTATGGTAATCCCGCACTTCCTCGTATCCTGCGAAGCTCTCTCCGTAACAAAGGATAAGGGCGACTATCCGAACGTAAACTTTGGCGACGAGCATTTCTACGAGGTTCTCCAGAAAGTATTCGTTCTTATGTGGGATGAAGAAAACTGGTTTGAAAACTATACCGGCGACAACGACGTTCCTTCTCAGTGCATCACTATGTTCTCTCAGAACCAGGCGCTCTTCCTTGACTGCTCGTTCAACTTTGTTCCGAACCTCCGCAGCATGGAAACAGACTTCGGTATCATTCCTTATCCGAAGTGGGATAAGGAACAGGAAGACTATCATTCCAGAGTTTCCTATTTCTTCTCGCTTGTAGTTCCGAACACTTGCAAGGATATCGACCTGACGAGTGCTGTTCTTGAAATTATGAACTGCTATTCTGCAAACGAAGTTATCCCCGCATACTACGATCAGTCCCTCCAGGGCAAGATCGCACGTGACGAAGAGTCTCAGGCGATGCTTGACATCATCTTCAATCACCGTATTGCCGACCTCGGCGACACAACGTTCTGCGATATCATCCGTGACGGCGTTCTCGCAGGTATGTTCGGCAGCGACGACAGAAATATGTCCACCCTTACCTCCAAGTCCAAGTCCATCAACAAGAAGATAAGCAATTATCTCGAAGGCGCGATGGAGCAGTGATTTACATAACAAATAAAAAAACAGCGGCGAATTGGCCGCTGTTTTTTATTTGAAGTTGTACGTTTATTCTTTGACGTATACAGACATTTCGCCTTCGCCGCGATTTGCCCAGGTGTAATAAGGAACGAACGTAAGGCGCGTATTTTCGCGCTTGGGAGGCGTTTCTCTGTAGAGGGAATCGTCACCGTCGTCAACAAGTGCTGTTCCGTCAGCGTAAATTTCGACGATTCCGCCGAGCTTTTCGGGCATATAAGCTTCCGTGAGCTCGGATTCGCTGGGAAGTGTGATGCCCGCAATCGGAGATGCGTTGTCGGCTTCCTCAAGGCAGTATACGATCGGACCGCGTCTGATCGCAACCTTTCCTGCATCGGCGCGTACCTGATAGTTTGCGTAAACTCTCTGAGGTACTACTGTCAGCTTGAGCTCAACAATATCGCCCTCTGCCCATTCGCGGTCGATTACAGCATATCCGTTTGCCATCTCATATTCAGCAGGGGCGCCGTTTACTGTAAGTACGTATGCTTTCTTTGAGAAAGCGGGGATCCTCAAGCCGAGTGCGTACTTGCCTTCCGATGCTGTTACGGAAATGTCGCCGTCAAGCGGGTAATTTGTCTTTGTGACGAGCTTAACCTCGCTCGATGCAGTGTGAAGCGTTGATTCGCCCGCAACGTACAGATGCGTGTAAATCGTGTCACCGTCAATGGTGTATATGTATCTGCCGATGCTTGTTATCATTCTTGCAAGATTGGGAGGACAGCAAGCGCAGCCAAACCATTTAGGGCGGACGGGAAGTGCGTGACGATGCTCGGGGTTTCTCTTGCTGGCCGCAGGCCAAACCTCAAGCGGATTTACGTAGAAGAAATTCTTTCCGTCAAGCGACATACCTGCGATGCAGGTGTTATAAAGTGCAGTTTCGAGTGTGTCGGCGTAGCTTGAGTCGATCTTCATTTGAAGCATTGCTCTCATAAAAAAGCAAAGTGCGATAGAAGCGCAGGTCTCTGCGTATACGGTGTCGTTGGGCAGGTCATAATCAAATGTGAAACGCTCACCCGCAGGAGAAGATCCCACACCGCCCGTGACGTACATACGCTTGTGTATGAGATTGTCATAAAGACGCTCGCAAGCTGCCAAAAGCGTTTTGTCGCCCGTTTCGCGAGCTACGTCTGCCATGCCCGTTGCAAGATAAAGCGCACGTACACTGTGTCCTTCAAGTGCTTCCTGCTCGCGTACGGGCTTGTGCCATTGAGCATAATCGCCCGGATCACGCCAATTGCGTCTGCGACGCGGGTGCTGACTTGCGGCGGCACGCGCCTCTTCTTCGATATCAAAGAAACGGGGCTCCTTTGCGCGCTCGTCGATGAAATATTTTGCGAGCTTGAGCATAAGCGGATCGTTTGTTGCGTGATACATGGAAACGAGCGCGAGCTCGATCTCCTCGTGTCCGGGATAGCCGTGGAGCTTGCCTTCCTCGGCGCCGAGAACGGAGTCGATGTGATATGCCATTCTGGTCATGATGTCGAGAAGTTCACGCTTGCCTGTAGCGTAGTAGTAAGCGGTTGCGGCTTCCATCATGTGACCTGCACAGTAAAGCTCGTGGTTGTCACGAAGATTTGTCCAACGCTTGCCCGGCTCTTTGACTGTGTAATATGTGTTGAGATAACCGTCGGGCTGTTGAGCGCGACCTATAAGAGCGATCGCCTCATCCGCGATTGCTTCCAAAGCAGGATCGGGCTTTGTCATAAGCGAAAAAGCAACAGCTTCAAGCCATTTTGCGAGGTCAGAGTCCTGGAAAACGCATCCGTAGAACTCGCCTTCGGCTTCGCCTGCGGCAATCTTGAAATTTTCAATGCAGTGGCTGGGGGCCGCATCCGGCACTCTGTCGTTCAAGGTTTCCCACTGATAGGGAATAACGTGATCGCGTACGAGATCCATAAATCTGCCGAAAAAGCCTTGCTCATCGACCTTGATCTCCTTTATGTTGGGGGTGGCAAGATTTTTCACTTTGTGCCTCCTGAAAATGAAGTTTGGACGGTGTCCGTTGACTTCATATTAGCATAATAAATTCCCAAGCGCAAGCGGATTTTTATATATTTTTGAAGTTATTTTTTGATTCAGAAATACTTGAAAATCACGCTTTACAAAGTGGAATGAATGTGGTAAAATATATAAGATATGATTACTTGGGAGTTTGCGTCCGATGACGCAAAGACAAAATGATGAAAATTTGATACCGCACGTGCGGACTGTTCAATATAAGCTATTTTTCGGAGGATAAAGATTTGATTATCGCACTTGAAGATGCAAAATATAAGCTGATCGGTATGAGAGAGCCCGTTATTGATCTCGGATCGGCACTCAGAATAAATGAGGTCACGGAAAAGATCGAGGCGCTCGAAAAGGAAACGTATGCGGAGAATTTTTGGTCCGATTCCGATAATTCTGCGCGCGTGCTCAAGGAGATCAAGCAACTCAAGGATAAGGCTGAAGCTTATCAGGGGCTCGTTACGCGTCTCGAGGACGCAATTATGATGGCTGAAATGGCTATCGAGGAAAACGACGAATCGATGATCGATGAGATCACGGGCGAAGTTGATGCAATTGAAAAAACAGAATCGCAGATGAGGATCGAGGTCCTTCTTTCCGGCGAATATGACGCTAATAATGCCATTGTTTCCTTCCATCCCGGTGCGGGCGGAACCGAAGCACAGGACTGGGCACTTATGCTTTACCGTATGTATACACGTTGGGGTGAAAGACACGGCTACAACGTCAAGCTCATCGATTGGCTTGATGGCGAAGAAGCGGGACTCAAGAGCGCGACTATTATGGTTGAGGGACTCAACGCTTACGGATATCTTAAGAGCGAAAACGGCGTTCACCGTCTCGTTCGTGTGTCCCCCTTCGACTCATCAGGACGCAGACATACCTCCTTCGCGTCGGTTGAGGTAATGCCCGAATTTACAGATGACAACTCCATTGAGATCAGTGAATCCGATATCGAGGTTACGACTCATAAATCGAGCGGCGCGGGCGGGCAGCACGTTAATAAGACCGAATCTGCGGTAAGAATTCTTCACAAGCCCACGGGAATCGTTGTAGGCTGTCAGACAGAGCGAAGCCAGATCCAGAACAGGGAAACGGCACTCAAGATGCTCAAGGCGAAGCTGATGGAGATCAAGGAACGCGAGCATCTCGAAAAGATCGAGGATATTCAGGGCGTCAAGACAAATATCGAATGGGGCGCACAGATCCGCTCGTACGTATTTATGCCGTATACGCTTGCGAAGGATACGAGAACCGGCTACGAAGACGGTAACATTCAGTCTGTTATGGACGGCGATATTGACGGATTCATCAATGCTTGGCTCAAATGGAATTCCAATAAGTAAAGATTCTGAAAAAAGACTCCTTCGGGAGTCTTTTTTTGTGCACGAAGAATACTTTGCCTTCTGCGGATAATTGTGTAAGTTTGCGAAGATAATATAATGTGAATCAATTTTATCGGAGTAAATATGAAAACAAAATCGTTATACAATTGCATTAAAAGACAAAAGCATAATATGAAACTGATCCGAGGTTTTGATCTTGACACCGCAAGCCGCACGTCCGGCGAAAGATGGATCTTCGACAATAAGATAAAGCTTCTGTTTATGTGCTCGGAGAATGTAAAGGTTTTGCGTCATATAGGGCGCTTGCCGGAAAAAAACGGTGAAATACGTGTCATCGAAGTCTGTCGTCAGCTTGCGCGCGAATGTGTGTATTCGCTTACGGAAGGTGCGATTGTGAAACGTCTGGTTGACATACAAACGTGCGGCGAGTCTTTTACGATCAAGGAGCTTCATTATCTCAAAGCGATCCTTATGTTTGTCGCTTTTGATGTTGTGGGAGATGATCTCGAAAGGGAAACATCGAGCCTTTCCGCACTCGCGGTAAAGATGATATATGACCTTGAAAATATAGATTTTCAAAGCATTTATGAAAGCGTGTCGCGTGTCGAAGCTGTTCTTGCTTCCGATCCCGCGGGCGTCTATGAGCGCTGCGACGGAGCAACAAAGACGATGTATCGTATGAAGCTGTCGCGCACTGCCGAAAAACTCAAAACGGATGAATATGAGCTTGCGCAAAAATACCTTGAGGCAGCACAAAATTCTGAAGGGAAACGTCGTCATATAGGATACTGCATACTGAAAAACTCCAAACGCAATCTCGGAGGTGCATACTTCCTTTGCCTCGACGTATTACCTTTGTTAGTCATACTGCCTATAACTGCAATTGCATATCACGAAAACGAAATTCTTGCTTTTGTTGCCTCGGCTCTTGCGTATTTTCCGTTGAGACGATTGCTGAAGTTAATCCTTGATGACGTTCTTGCTCGCACAATGCCGTGCGAAATCCTCCCGCGGCTTAATATCCGATGCATTCCGGATGATGCGAAAACGCTCTTAACGTACACCGTTTCTCTCTCCGGAAAGACAAATGACGCGCATTTGTTCGACAAGATACTGATATATGCACGTGCATATAATGATCCGAATCTTGCGTTTTCGGTTCTTGCCGATCTGCCGGATTCGGACGCCGAAACGGATCCTCGCGATTCCGAAATTTTGGAATATGCCGAAAAACGTATCGACGAAATACGGAGATATAATCCCGCATGCACGCTCTTCTACAGAAAACGGACGTATTCGCCGAGTGAGCGCAGATTCATTGGCAAAGAGCGGAAGCGCGGTGCACAGGAGGAGCTAGTGCGCTTCCTTACGGGCGGTAAGACAGATCTCGTTTTGTACGGAAACAGCGATCTTTGCGGTGTCCGTTATATTCTCGCGCTCGACTCGGACACGGAGATCATGCGCGCTGATCTGATGCGGCTGATCGCGACGGCGGCACATCCGTGCAACACCCCCGAATTTGCGGTTGCGGGAAGCGCAGAGACTGTCATAGACGGCTATGGAGTGTTTGTGCCCGCCGCTGTCGTGTCGCTCAAAAACGCATCGAAACGCAATAAATATACGCTTTACAAGACGGCGTTCGAAGGGCGCGGTCCGTATGAAAGCGCGAACTTTTCAACATATGCCGCGCTGACGGGCGAAGGTGTTTTCTGCGGCAAGGGGCTGATCGACGTAAAAGCATATAGGCGTGTGATCTCGGGACGTTTTCCGAGCGAAAAAATACTGAGCCACGATATAGCCGAAGGGACGTTTTTGCGCGCCGCATCTGTCTCCGACGCGCTTATATACGACTCGCCTCCCGGCTCGCTGATAAGCGAACGAAAGCGCCTGCACAGATGGATAAGAGGTGACGTTCAGGCGCTTTGTCTGGCAAAAAAATATGTCACCGATTCTGACGGCACAAAATACAAATCTCCGCTTTCAAAATGCCAAAGGGCGTTGATATCGGATTCCGTAAAAGAGCATATTGCGTCTGCGGTGCGCGTGCCTGCGGTTTTGGCAGCACTTCTTTCGGGCGGCGCATTGGGCGTTATGATATACGCACTGTCCGTTTCTGATCATCTGTATGAAAGCGCAAAGCGCGCCGCGCACTGGCCGCGTGTTCCTTCCCGAAAATATGCATCGGGCGCACCCGATTACAGACGCGCCGCGACGTTTCAAAGCCTGGCTACGCTTATGTCTGCCGCCGATATGACCTGCCTTACGGCGGATGCAATTTTTCGTGCATACTACAGGATGAACGTTTCCAACAGACGGCTTCTCGAATGGACAACGTCAAGCGTCGCGGACGCACAAAAAAACGAAAGTCTTGCGTGCGCAAAAGCATTAAAGACAAGTGTAGTGTTAGGCGTATTGTCTATAACACTGGGATTTGCCGCGTGGGATGTTACCACCGCTTTCTTCCTTTTTGACGGTATTTCCTGGGTGATGTATCCGTTTTTCGCAGAGCATTTCAACAGCACTTATGTTGAATCGCACGAAAAACGGCATAAGGATGCAATACGCTCGGATGTGACAAAAATGTGGCAGTTTTTTGCCGAAAACGTCACAAAGGAATATAATTTTCTTCCGCCGGACAACGTTTCATATTTTCCCGAAAAGAAAACGGCGAAGCGTACCTCTCCCACAAACATCGGACTTTATCTGATGTCCGTTCTTAATGCGTTTGATTTCGGCATCATAGGAAGCGATGAGCTGTGGCGTCGGCTTACGGACACGCTTTCGTCTGTGCTTTCGCTCGAGCGGTACCGCGGACATCTTTACAACTGGTACGACACGGAAACAAAGTGCGTGTTGCCGCCGCACTATATCTCAACCGTTGACAGCGGTAACCTTGCCGTCTCGCTTCTTACCGTTAAAAACGGAATAAAACGGCTCGGGCCGCTTTTTGCGGAGCCGATACGGCTGATAGATCTGCTCCTTTCGGAAATGGATCTGTCGTTCCTTTACTGCAAAAAGCGCAATCTTTTCCGCATCGGATACGACGTAACGCACGACAGCTTTGATCCGAATTATTATGATCTGTATCCGAGCGAAATGCTGACGGTATCATTTTATGCCGTATCCAAAGGACAAATTCTTGCGGCAAATTTCAGCGCACTCGGGCGTATTTTCTCGGACAGAGGGGCGACTCCGTCAATGCTTTCGTGGAGCGGCACGGCATTTGAATATTTTATGCCGTCTATCTGGCTGCCGACTGATATAATGACCGAACGCGGTGAGATGCTTGCATCTGCCGCCGAAAAGCAGAAAAACGCCGCCGCGCGCTTTGAGGGCACACGTATTTACGGTATGTCGGAATCTGCGTACTATGATTTTGACGAGGAGATGAACTATTCGTATAAAGCAAACGGGGTTTCATCGCTGGCAATATCGCACGAATCGTCCGAGGACTGCGTTTTTTCGCCGTACTCGCTTTATTTAATGATTAATACGGACGATGATGCGGCGTCTGTGTTGTCTGACTTGAAAAGCACGTCGCTTTACGGAAAATACGGATTTTACGATGCGCTTGATATGACTGCGTACCGCGTCGGAGACGAATCTGCGGTCGTTAAGCAATATATGGCGCACCACATCGGTATGAGCATTGCCGCCGCGGCGAATTACTGTTTTGATAATGTGAACGTAAAGCGCTTTACCGACGATCCCGATGTGGCTGCTGCCGAGCATCTTGTTTACGGTAAAAACGAAATATGCAGACCTCGCGCAAACGATGAACTGCACCGTACACCCGTAACGATGCCGATATCTGCGGTAAAAAACGGCGAGATCACGCATCAGGGGGCAGCGGTGACTTCAAACGGTCTTGTTCGGGTCTTTGCCGATGAAACGGGAAGCGTCACGCTTCGGTCGGGCGCAACTCTTCTTACAAGACCTAAAGACGGAGACGTTCGAGGGCTCGGCTTGATGCTCCGTGCGGACGGCGAAATATATGATTGTCTTTGCGGCGGGAAGGGAATAAAACGTACTTTTTCATACGACGGAACAAGTATAACTTATAAATGCGAGATCATTCACGGTGAAGGCGTGATCGTTACGGAAGCTGTTTTTGTCGTTGATCCCGAAACAGCGTCTGCGGCGGTGCATCTCAAAGTGAACGGTAGTGCGGATCGCACGGAAGTGCTGTTTTATGCATTTCCCGTGCTGAATAATGAGCGCGATTACAAAAGCGCTCCCGCGTATTCCGATCTGTTTCTGACATACGAAACGAATGCGGATTCGGTTATATTCAGACGCCGGCTGAAAACCGGCGGCGAAGATGAAATGCGCTTCGATTTTCTCTCCGATCCCGATAAAATTATAACAGAAATTAACCCAATCGCTGTATTTCCGCTTGGCGGAGACTTCGCGAAGCGCGTTTTCGATGCGCGAGTCGGAGAGAGAAAGACGGGCGCCGCAGTTCATCCCTTTGTGGCGGCGGTTTTTTCGGGATACACGGGCGAGGATGCGTTTGAGATGCACATCACACACGGAGCCGAAAATGACCCCAAAAAGAGCTTTTCGGATATAGAATTCAAAGCCGAAAAGCGTTTTCGCCTTTTTTGCGCATACGCAGGTGCCGATGAAAATGTCATTGCTGCGTCGATGCGCATTTATTCGATGGTATCGGAAACGGAACGCAAGATTTCCGTGTGCGGTAAAGACAGAACTCCGCATTACAAACGCGACATTTTATGGAGATTCGGTATATCGGGAGATCTTCCGCTTGTGATCTGCTTCCCGAATGACGTGAAAAAATCGTCCTCCGAATACGCGCTCCACGAAATGCTCCGCGCAAAGCGATTTCTGTTTATATCGGGAGTAAGATTTGATCTTGTTATTGTCGTCGATGATGCGGGTTATATGAAGGGCGACACGGGAGCCGTCGGCGCGCTGATCGAAAAAAACGGACTTTCACGACTGCTTTCGAAAAACAACGGAGTCTTTGTGATCGGCAAAAGCGCGCTTTCCGCAAACGATCTGATGGTCATCACGGCGCTTGCTTCGGGAGTCCTTGGCGGTCACGATGCGGATCTAACCTGCAATTTTCCCGTGAAGTCGTCGGAAAATTTGAATCGCACGCCTGTGCGATATGTCAAACGCGGATTTGAATTTCTCTCCGACGGAATAAAGATAACGGATGGCTCGCTTCCGCTTCCGTGGTGCGGTATGTATACAAATACCGCCTTCGGTACACTCCTGACGAATAAAACCGCGGGCTTTTCGTGGTTCCGCAATTCGTCACTCGGAACGATATCACGCCGTCATACAGACTCTTTGATGGGAAGCTCGGGTGAAAAACTCACGCTTAAAACGGATAACGGAAGCTTTGATCTGTTTATGTGCTCGGAATCGGTAAGCTATCTTTCAGATTCGGCAGTCTATCGAGGTACTGCAGACGGAAGATCATACGAAATCAGAGTCGGAGTTGATGCAAGGCTTCCCGTTAAGCTGTATTACGTCCGATTTGATCCGCCGACCGCAGGCGGAGGCGATAGCTTGTCGCTGTCGCTTTATCCAGACTGTAAATGCGTATACGCGGATGGCGCCTTGACTTTGCTTAAGGATGTCCCGACTGAAGTCACAATGTTCTCCGTGCCGTCGCATAGTCATATCTCCGAAGAGATCTATGCAGATTGCGTCAAGATCAAATCTGCGTTTTCCGGGGGCGAGGCGGGCTTTGTCATAGCGGCGTATCCTTCGGATTTGCCGTCGTCCGTTACTGAATTTGCCAAATACAAGTATGCCTCGACGGAGGCGATCCTTTCGGGAATGCGCGAGTACGGCAAAAAGCTTACGGATATGCTCGTTCGCAGGCAGTATCAAGGGCAGGAAAAATATCTTTCGGATATGCTCGGGGAGTCACTTTATCAGGCGTATCTTTACCGTATGCTCGCACGAACGGGATATTATCAGTCGGGCGGCGCGTACGGCTACAGAGACCAATTGCAGGACAGCCTTGCCGCGCTGTATTTCTCTCCCGATCTGACGAAGCGTCAGATCCTGCGGTCTTGCCGTCATCAGTATACGGACGGACGTGCTCAGCATTGGTGGCACACGGGTATAGGAGGATTGAGATCTCGTTGCTCGGATGATTATATGTGGCTGCCGTATGTTACGGCGGAATACGTTCTGTCAACGGGAGATGCGGATATATTGAGCCTGACAGTGCCGTATCTTGACTCTCCTCCGCTTGCCGACGGAGAGGAGGACAGATACGAAGCACCCGATCACACCACCGAACGCTTCACAGTGCTTGATCACTGTCTGCGCGCGATAGCTTCGTCCCGAAAACGCGGCTCACACGGATTGCCGCTTATGCTTTCGGGCGACTGGAACGACGGAATGAACGGAGTCGGATCAAAAGGACGGGGAGAGAGCGTGTGGCTTGCTTTTTTCTTTGCCGTGACCTATAAAAAATTTGCAGATGCGCTGCGCGTTTGCGGTAAGGATGAAGGAAAGTCCGCGAGACTTGATAAAGACGCGGCGCGTCTGATATCCGCGGCGGAGGATTCGTGGGACGGGGCGTGGTATAAACGCGCGTACGATGACGAGGGAGAGCCTCTCGGAAGCATTGAATCGAACGAATGTAAGATCGACGTCATTCCGCAGGCGTTTTCTGTCTTTGCCGGAGCCGACAGAGAAAGAAGCGTCATAGCGATGCAGAGCGTTATGCGTGAGCTGTATGACAGTGAGCGCGGAATACTCCGTCTTTTCGCACCCGCCTTCAAAAACAAAACGGAATACGGCTATATAACCCGCTATCCCGAAGGAATACGCGAAAACGGCGGACAGTACACCCACGCAGCCGTGTGGGCGGCGCGTGCGTTTTTTGAGCTCGGAGCTTATAAGCGCGGAAAAGAGATCCTTTCGTCTGTGTCTCCGTCTGTTATATACGAGAACGGCGCTATGGGCGGCAAATATAATGCCGAGCCGTATTTGATCTGCGCGGACGTATATTACGGAGAGGGAATAACGGGAAAAAGCGGTTGGAGCGGATATACGGGATCGGCGGCGTGGTATTACACGACGGCGATGAAGTGTGTTTTCGGCGTAGAATTCAGTCTCGGAGAGTTGGTGCTGACACCCCGACCGGAATACGTAACCGGTGATTTCACGCTGCATTTTGCCTATAACGGACATTCCGTAACCGTTTGTGCCTCATATAAGGACGATGCGGCAGACAGTGACTGTGATATGCACTTTACCGCGCGTTGCGGAGAAACGGTCAGATGCGGTAAAATTACAAAAGATATAAAAATTTTATTAAAAATTCGAAACTAAAACGGAGTTGGTATTGCAAAAATCGCCCGCGTATTGTAAAATGTATTTAAGTGTGTCCGCTTATACGTTTTATTTTACGCGGGCAATTGAATACGGAGGAACACAATGCAAGGTGCATTTCTCGATATAAATAAGATATCATTCCCGGGACTCGGTATCGACGAATTTTCTGTCAACGAAATCGCGTTTTCGCTTTTCGGTAGGGATGTCGCGTGGTACGGTATAATCGTAACTATCGCAATCGCAGTCGTTTGCACACGAGTCTACGTCGGTGCGACAAAGCTCGGATATAAGGTCGATGATATACTCGATTATTTCATTTATTCAATACTGTTCGGCATTATCGGAGCAAGACTTTATTACGTTGTCTTCTACGGACTTGACAGATACATAGTGACGGACGGTGGCTTCTGGCATAATCTTTCCGAATCGTTTATGAATATTATTGCGATCTGGAACGGCGGTATAGCCATCTACGGCGGAATTCTTGCGGTCGCGCTGACTGTCCTTGTCGTTTCCAAGATCAAAAAGATTCCGTTTTTGCCCATACTTGATTTTGCCGGTCACGGAGCAATGTTGGGACAGGCGATAGGACGCTGGGGCAATTTCTTCAATGCCGAAGCACACGGCGTCAAAACGGATATCTTCTGCCGTATGGGGATTACCAATCCGTTCGGATTCACGGTATGCTATCATCCCACGTTCCTTTACGAATCCCTTTGGAATACACTCGGATTCATTCTCATCCTTTTCTTCTGTAAGCGCAGAAAATATGGCGGACAGGTCTTCCTTATGTACTGTACCTGGTACGGATTCGGCAGAATGCTCATCGAAGGACTCAGAACGGACAGCCTTTATATCGGATCGACCGGCATCAGAGTTTCTCAGCTTCTCGGATTTTTGCTTTTTATCGGCGGAGCCGCTCTTCTCATATATTTCGGACACAAGAATAAGGGAAAGACTCACGACGTATACATCGCATCCGTAAAGGCGATTCTTTCCGGCGAGTCTGAGGAAGCTTCCGTATCCGACCCGGAAGAAAACGAAGGACCCGAAACACGTGAAACGGAGGAAAACGAAAATGACGGCGAAGATAATTGACGGAAAGCTTGTTTCCGCTTCCGTCCGTGAAAAAATCAAAAAAGCGGTCGAAGCACTTGACTTTAAACCGGGACTTTCCGTTATAATCGTAGGTGAAAATCCTGCCTCACAGGTATACGTCCGTAACAAAAAGCGCGCGGCGCTTGAGGTCGGATTCAACTCAAACGTGTACGAAATGCCGGAGTCTACGACTCAGGTGGAGCTCGATGCGCTGATAGATAAGCTGAACGCCGATCCTCTGGTGCACGGAATTTTAGTGCAGCTTCCGTTGCCGAAGCATCTCGACGAGAGGGAAGTGACGGAGCGTATCGTCCCCGAAAAGGACGTTGATGCATTCCACGCTATCAATTGCGGCTATATTCTTCAGGGAAACGCGACGCTTTTGCCTTGTACTCCCGCGGGAGTTATGGAGATGCTCGATTATTACAGCATTCCGATCGAGGGAAAAAACTGTGTCGTTGTCGGCCGCAGTAATATTGTAGGTAAGCCTATGGCGCTGCTTCTTCTCGGACGTAACGGTACGGTTACAGTTTGTCACTCCAGGACGAAAAATCTCGCTGAGGTTACGAAAAAAGCAGATATTCTAGTAGCCGCAGTCGGAAGAGCAAAGCTCATCACAGCCGATATGGTAAAGGACGGCGCAGTCGTCGTTGACGTCGGAATGAATCGCGACGAAAACGGCAAGCTCTGCGGCGACGTCGATTTTGAATCTGTCGCAGAAAAGGCATCCTACATTACACCCGTTCCGGGCGGTGTAGGCCCCATGACGATTTCAATTCTGCTGAAAAACACATTGACAGCAGCTTTGAATATAAATAATAAAATTTAAGAGGTATAATTATGACACTCGTAGTACTTGCAGCCGGTATGGGTTCCCGTTATGGCGGAATGAAGCAGATTGACCCCATCACAAAGCACGGCAACTTCATCATTGACTTTTCCGTTTATGATGCTATCCGGGCAGGATTTGACCGCGTTGTTTTCATCATCAAGCCCGAAAACGAAAAGGACTTTGAAGAAACGATCGGCGCGCGTCTCCGCGGTAAGATCAAGGTAGAATACGCATACCAGACTCTCGATAAGCTCCCCGAAGGCTTCACCGTTCCCGAAGGAAGAATTAAGCCCTGGGGTACATCTCACGCGCTTCTCTGCGCAGCTGACGTTGTAGGTAACGATAAGTTCGCAGTTATCAACGCAGACGACTTCTACGGCCGCGAAATGTACATAAAGATCGCAGAATTCCTCCGTTCCCTCAAGGACGGCGAGGAAAACAAATTCTGTATGGTCGGTTACGTTCTCAATAACACACTCTCTCCGAACGGCACAGTTACCCGCGGACTTTGTCAGACCAACGATGAAGGTAAGCTCGTTTCTCTCGTTGAAACGTTCAAGATCCAGCCTAACGAAAACATTCCCGAGGGGGCTGAATCCTTCGAAAACGGAGAGTGGGTACCGCTCGATAAGAACAGCATCGTTTCCATGAACTGCTGGGGTATGACAAGCGCTATTTTCCCCGAGCTCGAAGCTGACGTTATCAAGACTCTTTCCAATCCCGACAGAGATCCGCTCAAGTGCGAAGCTCTCCTTCCCACCGCTGTGTTCAATATGATCTCCGAGGGCAAGTGCACCGTTGATATGCTTACAAGCGACGCTCATTGGTACGGCGTAACAGTACGTGAAGATAAGCCCACCGTTACCGCAGGCATCAACGAGCTTATCGAAGCAGGCGTATATCCTGAAAATCTCTGGGCATAATTTCTCAAATTATATCTGAAAGCGAGGAAAATTCAGTATGGCAATTCTTGTTTCCGGCGGAACCGGATTTATCGGTTCTCATACAGTCGTTGAGCTTCTTAACGCCGGCTACGACGTAGTCGTTTTCGACAATTTCGATAACAGCAAGCCCTGCGTTATCGACAGAGTCAAGAAGATCACGGGCCGTGATTTCAAATTCTACGAGGCGGATATGCTCGACGGCGATGCCCTTGACCGCATCTTCGACGAAAACGAGATCGATGCAGTCATCCATTTTGCGGGACTTAAGGCTGTCGGTGAATCCGTAGCTATACCGCTCAAGTATTACTACAACAATATTACCGGTACGATCAAGCTCTGCGAGTCTATGGCAAAGCACGGCTGCAAGAAGATCGTCTTCTCCTCCTCCGCAACAGTATACGGCGAGCCCGAAAGAGTTCCGATGCAGGAAGATTTCCCTACGTCGGCAACAAACCCCTACGGCGAGACCAAGCTCGTTATCGAGCGTATCCTTTCTGACCTCTGCATCTCCGATAAGGATTGGAGCGTTTCCTGTCTCCGTTACTTCAACCCGATCGGCGCACATAAGAGTGGACTCATCGGTGAAGACCCGATGGGTATCCCGAATAACATTATGCCCCGTATCCAGAAGGTAGCTGCAGGCGAATGGGAAGCAATCACCGTGTTCGGAACAGACTATGATACCCCCGACGGAACAGGCGTGCGTGACTATATCCACGTTACTGACCTCGCTATGGCTCATATCGCAGCACTCAAGAGAGTTGCTGAGGTGAAGGGCTGGGAGGCGTTCAACATCGGATGCGGACGCGGCTATTCCGTTCTCGAAATCATCAACGCATATGAAAATGCGTGCGGAGCTCCCATCAAGCGCACGCTCGAGCCGAGACGTCCCGGTGATATCGCCGTTTCTTACGCAGATCCCACCAAGGCAAAGACTCTTCTCGGATGGGAAGCGTCCCTTACGCTCGACGATATGTGCCGCGATGCCTATAATTTCCGCAAGAACAACCCCCGCGGTTATGAAGATTGACCTTTGAGGTGAAAAAATGGCTATTACAAAATCAATTTTCGGAACTACCTCCGGCGGTGTTACCGTAACGGCGTACGAGCTTACAAATAATACTGCAGTTTCCTTTAAGTTTATCGATCTCGGCGGTACGATCGTCGCTATCAATGCACCCGATAAAAACGGTGTTGTCGCAGACGTTGCACTCGGATATAGCGAGCCCGATTCTTACCTCAATTGCGGCGGATATCCCGGTGCTCTCATCGGACGTTACGGCAACCGTATCGGCGGCGCGAAGTTCACTCTCGACGGCAAAACCTACGAGCTTTATAAAAACGACGGCAATAACCACCTTCACGGTGGTAAGGTCGGCTACGACCGCAAAATGTGGGACGTGAAGATCGTTTCCGAGGGCGATGAGCCCGAATGTGAGCTTCACTATCTTTCTCCGGACGGAGAAGAGGGCTATGACGGCAATCTCGATATCCACGTTACGTATAAGCTCACAAAGGAAGGCGGACTTTATATCCGTTATATCGCAACGACGGATAAGAAAACTGTCCTCAACCTTACAAACCACGCTTATTTCAATCTCGGCGGCTACGACAACGGCACTATCCTCGGTCATGAGCTGAAGATCGTCTCCGATACTATCTCCGAGGTCGATTCCGAGCTTATCCCCACCGGAAATACGATCAAGGTGGAAGGTACCGAGTTCGATTTCCGTGAGATGAAGCCCATCGGACGCGACATCAAGGGCGATCATATCCAGCTTAAGTACGGTCAGGGATACGACCATAACTATATCCTCGATAACGGCGGCAAGATCGAGCTTTGTGCAGTAGCACGTGAGCCCGAAAGCGGACGTACAATGAAGGTGTACACAAATCAGCCCTGCGTACAGCTCTACACCGGTAACTGCATCGACGTAACGGAGTCTCCGTATAAGAACGGATCTCCCAAGCGTCTTTTCGCAGGCTTCTGCCTCGAAACACAGCATATGCCCGACAGCCCCAATCATCCCGATTTTACTGATACAACGCTGTCTCCGGGCGAGGTTTACGACTATACGACTGTATACGAGTTCACCGCTGAATAAAATAATGAAAAGGGAACGTGAGAGTGCCTTTCGGTGCTCTCACGTTCGGTGTCTGTAACGTGAATTTGGTAATTGACGGAAATTTCGACGGCGAAAAGGTCCTTACGGTATTAAGGCGGCTCGGATTTTCCGGTACTATGATAAAGCGTATGAAAACGCGTGAAAACGGAATAACTGTAAACGGAACACACGTCACGGTGAGGCATACTCTTTGCGTCGGAGACGTGCTTTTTTGCGACGACTCGGACGCATTTGACGATGAGAATCCGCATATCGTACCGCGCGAGCTTCCGCTTGATATCATTTACGAGGATGACGCTGTCATAGCCGTCAACAAGCCTGCGGAAATGCCCACGCACCCGTCTCACGGACATCGGGACGATACTCTCGCGAACGCGCTTGCTTTTGAATATAAAAGGCGCGGCGTGCCGTTTGTGTTCCGCGCCGTAAACAGACTTGATGCCGATACGAGCGGTGTTGTTCTCCTTGCGAAATCAATGAGTGCGGCGTACACGCTCTCGCGCTCGATCGCAGACGGAAATATGACGAAAAAATATCTCGCGATTCTTGACGGAGAGATACGCTCCGACGTCGGTGAATCGGTTCGCGTCGAAAACAAAATTGCGCGTACCGCCGACAGTATAATCAAAAGGGAAGTGACGGACGGCACGTACGGCGACCTTGCGGTAACGGAATATGTTTGTCTGTATAAAGGCAACGGAATCTCCGTTGTGTCGGCTTCTCCCGTTACGGGACGGACACATCAGCTTCGGGTTTGCTTTGCGAGCCTCGGTAATCCTATCACTGGCGATGATTTTTACGGCGGATCGCTGTCGCTGATGCCCCGTCAGGCTCTTCATGCTTATTCGCTTGCCTTCGTCACGCCCGATAAAAACGCCGAAATCACTGTAAAGGCGCCTCTTGCGCCCGATATGAAAGCTGTGCTTGAAAAATACGCAAAGGAGGCAGATGTCGATGCAATCTGTGATTAAAAAAATCAGAACGTACGTCCCGACCGTACCGCTTATACTTATATGCCTTCTTCCCGTGGCGGCAGTTATACAGGTTATAGGACTTCTTTCACCGTCATTTTCGGATTTCTTTAACGTTCACGTGTCGTCCGTCTTCCGCGCGGCGCTCGCGTATCTTACGGGATGGCTTCCTTTTTCGTTTGCGGAAACTCTCTTGCTTTCGATCCCGATTCTTGCCACAGCAATGATAATATGGGTGGTGCGCACAGTCTCCGAAAACGAGATCAAGGTCTGGAGGGCGACAGCGGCGCTCGCGTCCGTTATCGCATACGTCTACGTCAGCTTTGTTTTTACGTTTGCGCTCGGATACCGCGGTGCGTCGCTCGAGGATAAGCTCGAGCTCGACAGACGTAAAATCTCCGCAGACGAGCTTTATCAGACGGCACAAATGCTGACCGAAACGGTCAACTCGCTTGCCGAGCACGTCACGTTTGCCTCCGACGGACATTCCGTTATGCCGTATTCATACGGTGAGCTTAACAAAAAGCTTAATGATGCATACGTCTCGCTTGCAGATAAATATGATTTCGTGCCTCGATTGAGATCAAACGTCAAGGAGGTCGCACTGTCCGAGCCGTGGACTTATACTCATATCTCGGGAGTCTATACGTTCTTCACGGGCGAAGCGAATATCAACATCAATTTTCCCGATTATACGATACCGTATACAATGGCGCACGAAATGTCGCACCAACGCGGTATTGCGCCCGAGGATGAGGCTAACTTTATGGCGTTCCTCGTATGTATGGAAAGCACGGATGTGTATATCCGCTACAGTGGCGCACAGAATCTGCTTGAATACGTCTCATCCGCACTCTACAGAGCCGACAAGGAACTTTATTCCGAATGGATCGTCACTCTTGATAAAAACGTGCGCAAGGAAATGGCGGCGTATAATGAGTTTTTTGATAAGTACGAGGATAACGTCGCAGCAGACGTTTCTTCAAGCGTAAATAATGCTTATTTGCAAAGTCAGGGAACGGAAGGCACGCGAAGCTACGGCCTTGTTGCAGATCTTGCGGTCGTGTATTTTCTGACAGGGAAGGACTCGTCCGATTAAGCCGCCCTTTCGGTAACCGAGACGCAGATATCGGAATATACTTGAATATTGAACGATATTTTTGCAACAGATCGGTCGTGATATTGCGGCCCGGAGCTTTTTTGAATCGTGAAATTTTTGTATACTGCATACAAACCTTCGATTTCTTAAAAAAACTTAAAAATTATACTTTCTTTTTTCGTAATATTCTGCTATAATGTATAAGTTGAAGAATATAATTGCAATTTATTGAAATTATCCCGCCGAATTTCGGCGAGTTCGATTATAAAATCCGTTGGAGGGATGACCGTATGGAAAAGTTTGTCATAGACGGCGGCAGGCCGCTTATTGGCAACGTAAATACAAGCGGAATGAAAAATGCCGCTTTGCCGATCATATATGCAACGATACTCGCAGCCGATAAATGCAGGCTCGAGAATATTCCCGATATAAGTGACGTTGCTACTTCCTTTGATATTCTCAAGGGAATGGGTGCACAGATTACTTACGTAGATAAAACAACAGTTGACATTGATACCACCAATGTCATCGGATGCTCGTCGGATCCGAACCTCGTGTGCAAGCTCAGAGGCTCGTATTATCTTCTCGGCGCGGAGCTCGGACGTTACGGTAAATCTCGCGTCGGCTTCCCCGGAGGCTGCGATTTCGGTGTGCGTCCCATTGACTATCATATCAAGGGCTTTGAGGCTCTCGGAGGTGAAGTATCTACAGATGAAAGATACATAAACATCAACGCTCCTCTCGGAGTAAGAGGTGATAACATCTATTTCGACGGTATTTCCGTCGGCGCAACGATCAACGTTATGATGGCGGCAGTGCTTGCACGCGGCGTAACAACGATCGATAATGCAGCTAAGGAGCCTCACGTTGTTGACGTAGCCAACTTCCTCAATACCTGCGGCGCAAGAATAACGGGCGCAGGAACGGATATGATAAAGATACGCGGTGTTGAAAAGCTCCACGGATCCACCTATGCTATTATTCCCGATATGATCGAAGCAGGTACGTTTATGATCGCCGCTGCAGCAACGGGCGGTAAGATCAAGGTCGAAAACGTAATTCCCAAGCATCTTGAATCGATTGCTGCGAAGCTCGAGGAGATCGGCGCAGAAGTCGAAATGCTCGACGATGCCGTTGTCGTTACGGGTGCACCGGAATATAAAAAGACTTACGTTAAAACAATGCCGTATCCCGGCTTCCCGACAGACCTTCATCCGCAGATCGTTCCGCTTCTCGCAGTCGCGAAGGGAACCTCCAGCGTGAAGGAAACCATCTGGCCCAACAGATTCCGTTACGTCCATGAGCTTAACGCTATGGGCGCCAACATCACTGTTAATGCCAACGTTGCAACTGTTGTCGGCGTAGACGGACTCAAGCCGGCAGAGGTCAAGGCTGTAGACCTCAGAGCAGGATTCGCAGTTCTGATCGCGGCACTTATGACTCCCGGCGAAACGAGAGTTTCGGGTGTTCAGTATATCGAGCGCGGATATGAGGAGCTCGTTCCCAAGCTCACAAGACTCGGTGCAAGCATCAAAAAGATCAACGTGCCCGATGAGGTGCCCGCTGTAACAAAATAAGATCAAGGGCGCCGTAAATTGCGCTACGATGATTCAAGCAAAAAATAAATTGCCGCATTCGCGGCAGAACGGAGATAAAAATGAAAGTAACAAAAGATACAGTTATCGCTAAAGTGCTCGAGATGGACATTGAAACAGCACGCTTTTTCTTTGAGATCGGTATGCATTGCCTCGGTTGCCCCGCTTCTTCCGGAGAATCCATCGAGCAGGCTTGCGCAGTTCACGGAACAGACCCCGACGAACTCGTAAAGAAGATCAACGAATTTCTCGATTCCAAGAAATAATGACAACGGGGACATCGTTTTCGGTGTCCCTTTGACTTTATCCTGACATGCTATGAATATTATCTTAAGTAAACGTCTTACGGCTGTAGCTCGATTTGTCAGACACGGCGCATTTCTTGCCGACGTCGGTACAGATCACGCGTATCTTCCGATTTATGCCATCCAAAACGGCATTGCGGAACGCGCCGTAGCCGCAGACGTAAATAAAAAACCGCTTGCAAGCGCTATCGCCAATATCGAAAAGCACGAATTGACCGATGAGATTACTTGCGTACTCACTTCGGGCTTTGACGGACTCGACAAATATGGAATCACCGATGCCGTCATCGCCGGAATGGGCGGCGAGCTTATCGCTATGATTGTGGATGATGCGGAATTCATCAGACGCGACGGTTTCCGTCTCATCGTTCAACCTATGACGATGCCCGACGCGGCGCGAGCCGCTCTTTGCCGTAACGGATTTTCTGTCTCGGACGAGTATACGCTCAAGGAGGACGGCAAGCTCTATACTGTCATCTCCGCAGATTACATCGGAAAAACAGTAGCAAATGCGTCGCCGTTTTTCCTTGCTTACGGCGATCTTGACGCAAGAAAATACGAAAATGATGACGTTATGTACGAGTACCTCAACCGTGAGATCTGTAAATATAAGCGTATTATCGAAGGAAAACGTATGGCGGGACTCTCTGCCGAAGCGGAAGAGAAGCTCCTTTACAAACTCAACGAAAGGACGAAAGGTCAAAGTGAATCCTAACGTAAATGAACTTTATACATATCTGACAGAAAGCATCCCCACGTCGCTTTCCTGCGATTGGGACAACGACGGACTGATGGTTGCCTCCGACGGCAAACGTACAGTAAATAAGATCCTCCTTGCGCTTGACGTTTCCGGAAACGTTATCGCTGAGGCTAAAGCGCGCGGATGTGACGCTGTTATCTCGCATCATCCGTTGATTTTTAAATCCATAAAATCCGTGAACGATTCAGACACAACATCCGAGATCGTCATTTCCGCCGTTAAGGATGATATCGCAGTTATGTCTTTCCATACGCGTTTGGACGCGCTTGACGGAGGAGTCAATGACGTGCTCGCCACGATGATCGGTGTTAAGAATACGGCAAATTTCGGACCCTTTGGCGAGGAGATCGGAAGACTCGGCTCACTAGATCGCGAGATGACGGCGAAAGATCTCGCGCTTCACGTCAAAAACGTTCTCGGTGCCGATGCGGTGCGTCTCACCGATTCGGGCAATAACGTAAACAAAGTCGCCGTGCTCGGTGGCGGAGGGAAGGACTACGTCATTCCTGCCGCACGCGCAGGCGCGGACATCCTCGTTACGGGCGAGATCGGATACAATACAGCTGTTATCGCCGCTGATCTTGGTATCAGCGTCATCGAAGCGGGACATTATTTCACCGAAGCTCCAGTGCTTGCGATGCTTGAATCTCTCATTGCGCGTAAATTCCCAAAGATCGTATTTGAATATACCGTGAGTAACCCCACAGTAACGCTGTAAAAGAAAAAGCACACGTATCCGTGTGCTTTTTGTGTTAACGAATTGTTAACGCAGAGCGGCTTTTTTAACTCAAAATAAAATTTCGGAAAGGGCGGCGGCAATAATGGAATTATTTTTAAAAATAATGTATAATATACTTAATCATTTATCATACGGAAGAACCGAATAATGAAAAAGTACTTGAAATACATAAGACCGTATATGGGAGCAATGGGGTTCGGACTCGCGATTAAATTCACGGGCACGATCTTTGATCTTTTTATCCCTTATATTCTTGAATACATAATCGATGACATTGCACCGCTAAAGAATGTGAAGCTCATCTGTGTCTGGGGCGGAGTGATGATCCTTTGCTCTGTTTTTGCTGTCCTAGGAAATGTTATTGCCAACAGAATGGCGTCACGAGTAGCGAGCCGTACGACACAGCATTTACGTCACGATCTTTTCGTCAAGACGCTGTATCTGTCATGCGCCGAAACGGACAAATTCACGATACCGTCACTTGAATCACGTCTTACGTCGGACACCTATAACGTACATCAGTTCACGGGAATGATGCAAAGAATGGGTGTACGTGCACCTATACTTCTCGTCGGCGGACTCATACTGACGAGTATGATGGATCCTGTCCTTACGCTTGTTCTTCTTGCGACTCTGCCTTTCCTTGCTGTTTCAGTGTTCTTTATTTCAAAAAAGAGTATACCGCTCTATACGAAGCTGCAGAATGCAACGGACGATATGGTCCGCACGGTACGCGAAAATATACAGGGCATCCGTGTCATAAAGGCGCTTTCCAAAACTGACTACGAAAAACGCAGATTTGACGAGGTAAACCGCAATCTGATGCGCCGCGAGCAGACGGCGGGCATCATCGTTTCAACAACGAACCCGATAATGAATTTCTTTCTCTATATCGGACTTACCGTTGTTATCATCGTCGGCGCGTACAGAGTAAACGCGGGACTTTCCGAAGCCGGAAAGATCCTTGCTTTTATCTCTTATTTCAACTATATCTTAAATGCAATGCTCTCCGTGACGCGCATATTTGTGACGTATTCAAAATTTGCCGCATCAATGACCAGAATCTCCGAGGTCCTTGACTCTGAAACAGAGCTCAAACGCATCGAGCCTGCTGAAAATGACGAAACGGCATACGAAACGGCACCGTTTATTGAGTTCGATAACGTCACGTTCTCGTATAACGGCAAGCGAGATAACCTCAAAAGCATATCGTTCAGGCTTGAACGTGGTCAGTCGCTCGGCATTATCGGAGCGACCGGAAGCGGTAAATCTACTGTTATCGCCCTTCTTATGCGTTTCTATGACCCGCAATGCGGTGTCATCCGCATAAACGGACGCGATATCCGCACGATGGATCCCGTCCTGCTTCATTCAATGTTCGGAGTTGCGCTTCAGAGCGATTTCCTTTTTGCTGATTCCATCCGCGAAAACGTGCGCTTCGGTAGAGACGTTTCCGATGAATATCTCACCGAGGCACTTGGCGCATCTCAGGCGCAGTCGTTCGTTTTAGAAAAGGACGGCAGAGAAGACTTTATGCTCGATATAAAGGGCGCAAATCTTTCGGGCGGACAGAAACAGCGTCTTCTTATTGCACGTGCTCTTGCCGCTCATCCTGATATACTTATCCTCGATGACTCGTCGAGCGCTCTCGATTATAAAACCGATGCAAATCTCCGCGGTGCGATCAAAGACGGATACGAAAGCTCCGCCAAGATCATCGTCGCACAGCGAGTCAGTTCAATTATGAACTCGGATATTATAATGGTTATGGATTCGGGCAAAGCCATCGCAGTCGGCTCGCACGACGAGCTGATGGAGAACTGCGAGATTTACCGCGAGATCTCGTCCTCACAGATGGGAGGTGCTATCCTTGATTAACGGTCCCAAAAGTCCCATAAATCAGCGACATCTTCAAGGTGTGAGCGAGATGTCCGGCAAAAACAAGATGCTGATATTCGTGCGCATATTCAAATATATGTTCCGTTATCCGCTGCTTCTTGTTTCTGCCGTGACCTTGATGATAACGTCAAATCTTCTCGCTCTCGTTGGTCCCACTCTCTCAGGTAAGGCTATTGACGCGATAGATCTCGGAGTCGGAAACGTCGATTTTTCCACCGTGTTCAAATACTGCGGACTTATGGCGCTCTTTTATGCGCTTTCGGCGCTGCTTTCGTATCTGCTTTCGATCACAATGATCCATATGTCGCGGCACATCGTCGCGACAATGCGTAAGCAGGTGTTCGATAAGCTTTTGACGCTGCCCGTCAAATTCTTCGATAAAAATCAGACGGGTGACATCATCAGCCGTATGTCCTATGACATCGACACGATCAATACCTCCATTTCAACGGACATTTTGCAAGTCTGCTCAAGCGTTATTACGGTCATAGGCTCACTCGTTATGATGCTTTCGATCTCACCGGCTCTTGTTCTTGTATTTGTTGTAACCATACCGATGTCGGTGCTGTTTACAAAGTATAAATCCAAGAAGATCCGCCCTCTCTTCAAGCGCCGTTCCGTCAAGCTCGGCGAGCTGAACGGATATACTGAGGAGATCCTCTCCGGTCACCGTACGATCAAGGCGTACAGACGCGAGGAAACGATGATCGACAGATTCGACAGATATAATGACGAGGCTACCTCGGCGTATTATAACGCCGACTATCAGGGTGCTATGATCGGTCCGACCGTCAATTTCATCAATAATCTTTCGCTGTCCTTCATTTCAATGTTCGGTGCGATCCTCTATGTCGGATCAAGGATCACGATCGGAAACATCTCATCGTTTATTCTTTACTCACGTAAATTCTCCGGTCCTATCAACGAGCTTGCGAATATAATAAGCGAGCTTCAGTCTGCAGCATCGGCGGCAGAGCGAGTATTCAGACTCATCGACGAGGATGAAGAGCCGGCAGACGTGCAAGATGCGCTTGCGCTTACAGACAAGGTGACGGCAATCGATGCGGACGACGTGCATTTTTCGTACGTTGAAGGCAAAGAGATTCTTCACGGTATATCTTTTTCTGCAAAGGAGGGCAAAACGGTCGCTATCGTCGGCCCCACAGGAAGCGGTAAAACAACCATAATCAATCTTTTGATGCGCTTTTACGACATTGATTCCGGTTCGATCAAAATGAACGGCAACGTCATTACCGATATTACTCGCGAAAGCTTACGGTCAGCGTATACAATGGTGCTCCAGGATACGTGGCTCTTCGGCGGTACGATCGCGGAAAATATAGCGTACGGTAAGGAAGGTGCAACAAGAGAGGAGATAGTAGCGGCGGCAAAGGCTGCTATGGTCGATGATTTTATCGAAAGTCTCCCCGACGGATACGATACTCTCGTAACCGAGGACGGAATTAACCTGTCGAAGGGGCAAAAACAGCTTCTCACGATAGCGCGTGCAATGCTTCCCGAATGCTCCGTCCTGATCCTTGACGAAGCTACGTCAAACGTAGACTCGCGTACGGAGACGAAAATACAAGAGGCTATGCACAAGCTGATGGAGGGAAAAACGAGCTTTGTCATTGCGCACAGACTTTCAACGATACGCTATGCCGATCTAATCCTCGTATTGCGCGACGGTAACATCATTGAATCCGGCACTCATAACGAGTTGCTTGAATCTAACGGATTTTATGCGTCCCTTTATAACGCACAGTTCAACTGAGCTTTTCCTTCAAGTGAGCGAAGATCTTTTTCTCCTCGCGCGATATCTTGACCTGAGACAAACCGAGCACTCGCGCCGTTGACTCTTGAGACATATCGTGATAAAAGCGCAGAGAAACGATCTTTCGCCACAGCTCGGGCATTTTATCAGTTGCTTCGCGAAGCGCGATGTATTCCGAACGTATGGATTCTTCTTCGGAAACGGCGATCGTATCTGAAAGAGAAGATTCACCGTCGTCATAGATCGGCTCTGATATGGATCTTACAGGATACGTTGCTTCGAGTGCCTCTGCTGCGTCCTCAAGTGTGACTCCGCAGATCTCCGCAAGCTCCGAAATGTGCGCATCGCGGCCGTAGCATTCCCGAAATTTCTCTTTTTCATAAAGAAGCCGTGAGCCGAGACGTTTACTGTCCCGGCTCACTTTGATTATGCCGTCATCGCGCAAATAACGCTTTATCTCTCCGATGATGAGCGGTACCGCATACGTAGAAAACGCGCATCCGCGCTCGGGATCAAAGGTGCGAACGGCGCGCAGAAGTCCTATCATTCCGATCTGATAAAGATCATCGAAATCTACGCCGCGACCGAGAAAACGTCCGACTATGCTTCTTACAAGTGCGGAATTGTTTTTCACAAGTGTTTCCTCGCAGGATATATCTCCTGCGCGCAAGTTTGCGATAAGACGCAGATTGTCGTCGCGATAGGTGTTTTCCGTTTCTGTCATTGCTTTTGCGTGCGTTTGCCGGAGAGTGTTTTGAGCATAGTTACTTTAGTTCCCGATCCAGGACGGCTTACGACAGTCAGCTTATCCGTAAAGCTTTCCATAACGGTGAACCCCATTCCGCTGCGCTCACCTTCACGGTCGGTTGTGAAAAGAGGTTGCATGGCCTCCTTCACGTTGTCTATTCCTCTTCCTTTATCACGGATCTCAATGCGGAGCGTTCGCTCATCAAGTATTTTGATCGTTATGTAGATCTGTCCCGATGTGTCACGGTAACCGTGAACGATCGAATTCGTGACTGCCTCGGAAATAGCACACTTCAGATCCGACAGCTCTTCGACCGTAGGATCAAGCTGTGATATAAACACGGAGCTGACTGCCCGTGCCACGCCTTCGTTGACGGAAAGAGCGGGAATTTCAAATTTCAGCTCGTTTTTGAGATTATCGGGCGGACGCCCGGATCTTCTTTTTTCTTTTTTTTCAACTGTATTCATTGCGGCTTCCTTTCTTTTTTCAAATCTGTGTTTTTGTTTCTTTTGATTTCTATGAGTCTGCCCGCGCCCGCGAGATCGAGTATCTTCATAACTCTGTCGGACGGATCGAGTATGGTCAGCTTGCACCCGAGCTTCTCCGCTGATGCAAGACGTCCGAGGATAAGTCCGAGCCCCGCGCTGTCCATAAACTCAACCTCTGACATGTTCATAACCGCGCGCTTCGGACGGTGGATGTAAAGGGAAGAGTCTATCTCGCCTCGTATCCGCTTTGCGCTGTGATGGTCTATGTCGCCGGAGACTGAGATCATCATCGTGTGTCCGTCGATCACGGTTATAACTTCGGCTTTGCTGTTTCTCATGTAATTTCCTTTCTTTAACTGATTTCTTTTGATTTATGTAAACATTTTATATCGAAAAAAACGTAAAGATTGTCGCAATGCGCTGTCGAAAGAATATAAACGAAAAAAATACGGACAAAGCACTTGCTTTGTCCGTATTTTTTTGATTCAGAAAACGTAATCGGAAATGTTTTGCATCATTTCACCGACGGCCTCGAGAGCCTGTCCGGCACATTTCTTGAATTTACTTTTCTTTGGCTTCATAGCGCAAGCCGCGGCGACACCGAGCGCACTTCCGACTGCAAGACCGAGCGCAAGCCCTTTGATCATTTTCATTGTAATAGACGACATATTGACCTCCTGATGTCTTTTCTTCAAGCATATTATTGCCGAAAAACACGGACGCGATTCCACAAAAACAAAAAAATCCGTGTTTTTGCACGGATTTTTTATAGTTTACTCCATCTTTTCCCAAGAATCAATGTGACTCTTGATGTCGATTCCGAAAACTGCGGCTACAGTAATGAGATTTTCTCTTACCGTGTCCATATCGGAGTCTCCGGAGACGGATTTTGCGTGATAGATCATCTCGCTTTGGATGAGGAAGGATTCTTCATCATCCTTGTCAAAATCGGCGGCGATGTCAAGTGCATCGTATGTGAGATTGCCGTCTTCATCGTATGCGATCTCCTTGATCGCGTCCGATGTGATCTCAGAGTCGATGAACATCGTTATCATTTCATTCATACCCTCGGGCGTTCCGTAAACGTCCTTGACGGACGATATACCTTCGTTTTCCTTCATCGTCACAAGCATGATCGCGTAATCGAGCGCCTTTGCCTCACGCTCGTATTCATCCTCCGATATCTCCCCGGAAGAAAGCTTGTCAACAAATACGTTTACAATCTTTTGCGAATTTTGAGTGCTTGCACTGATCTCACCGTCACCGTCGTCTTCTGATCCCACACCGAAAAGCTCGGGGGAAGCTTCGATGAATTCCTTGATTATTGCTGATGTTACAGGGTCGAGCGTAGAAGTAAGCGATTCGAGAGCAGCCGTTATGTCTGCTACGTTGTTTGTTTTGTTATCGTCCTTGCAGGTGTCAAGAATCTTGAACAGCTCCGCAACGGATGAAAGCAGGTTTGCGTAAGAAAGCCCGTCGTCATCGAGATGCTTTTCAACGATCTCCGAAAGACCGTCAGCGGAGTTGCCGAGCTTGCCCGAATCGATTACGGCCATAATGAGTTCATCGGTCGTTTCGGAAAGAAGCTCGCTCTTGCGAGCGTCGTCGAGCGATATGCCGAGGAGCTTAACCGATTCGGCAACGTCAACGTCGGAAAGAGTGCCGCCGTCAAGCGCGACGGATGCGCTGTATGCGCGTGAAATGAGACGTGCGAGGATGGCCGCCTCTTCCTTGATTTCGTCTTTGTCTACGGAATCAAAATCAACCTTCAGCTTTTCGACGTCTGCATCCTCATCAAGTTGTGTGATGACCTCTGCGAGTGCAGAGTTGACCATTTCGGATGCCGTGGTGCGCAGGTGATCGTTGCCCAACACCTCGGTTATTACAATCGCAAGAAGATCTTCGTTTGCCAAAGCGTTAGCGGCGTTTTCGGTATCGGCAAGAACTCCGCTTTCTATTAATTCAGATGCAACGACGGAAAGCGTTTCCACGTTTGCGCTGATCGTTTCGGGAGTGGACTCTGCAAGTCCCTCGAGAAGCGGAACAAGGATCATTGAAAGGCCGTTGTCCTTCAGCGCCTCATCATCCTCAAGCAGCTCCGATGATACTTGGGATACAAGATTTGCGGCAACCTCGCTGTGAAAATATGAACCGGAAATATAAGTTCCGATTCCGTCGATGGCTTTGATCTGATCGTTTCCGTATTCGTTAAGCGGCTTTGCGAGGTATACGAGATCGGAGCAGAGCTCGAGCGTTTGGGAAATCTCGTTGCCTTCGGCAATGTTTGATCCCTCGGATGCGCCCATAACGGAATAAAGTGATTTGAACGGAGCAATATAAGAGAGCTTAAGGAAGAGGTTATCGCACACAGGGGAGGTTTTTTCGTTTAATACATCGTGTGCCTTGGAAAAATCTATTTTTCCGCTTTTGTTTGTAAGGTCTTCACCGAAAAGGACAAAATCAGCTTCTATTTCGAGCTTGCTGTCCTCTGCGGAGGTGAGAATCGCATCAATTCCGTCGGTAAACGTATATATTATTCCCGAAAACGGAAGCAAAACGATCACAGCAATCAAAACGGCATCAACTATCCTGATGAGCGATCCGCCGACCTTAGCAAACGGGAAGCGTTTTTTTGCTTTACCGTTGATTGTGTCGGCGTTCTCTGCGGTCTCTGTGCTTTCGGAAGGCTCCGGATTCGATTTTACGGACTTTTTCTTTGCAATCGAGGTATCAATCGCCTTTGCGAGCGTACGTGACGGCACGATCAAAAGGATATAGAAAAGGCAAAATAACAGTCCGAAAACGAAGGGAAGGAGTGCCGAACAGATCAGCGCGCCGGAAAGGCTCGCGACGGCGGTGATCAGAAATCCCGCGTCAGAGTCGATGAGAGCGGACGCCGCGGCGAGTATCTTGCTTGCAGGCAGAAGAAATGCGATCAATCGGACAAGTCCGAATGCCGCCGCCGCGGAAATGAGCGTTCGCAGCACGCCGACGGCTCCGTTTATCGGACCCTTGAAAAATCCGCGCACGGCAAGACCGATTATAAGTAAAGAGAATGCAACGTAAAGTATTATGGATAATGTCATAATAAGCTCTCCAAAAAGAAAGATATGCTACATAAATAATAGCATATCTTTCCTTCATTTGCAATAAATTATTTGATTACGTTGACGCGGAGAATGCCGCTTCCGGCTTCGATCGCGCGTACGCAAGCATCGGGTACCTCGCCTTTGACCTCGATAAGAGTATACGCATAGTCTCCTCTGGATCTGTTGACAAGGTTTTCGATGTTGATGTTGGCGTTACTGATGATCGTGGAAATGCTCGAAAGGATCGCGGGAACGTTCTTGTGGAAGATACAGATTCTGTAATCGCCCGTGTGAGGTATGGAAACGTTCGGGAAGTTGACGCTGTTTGTGATATTGCCGAGCTCAAGGAAATCAACGAGCTGACGAGCCGCCATAACAGCGCAGTTGTCTTCGCTTTCTTCCGTGGACGCGCCGAGATGCGGAATTGCAACGACGCCCTTCTTTCCGATGATGTCGTTGGTGGGGAAGTCTGTTACGTAAGATGCGACCTTGCCCGATTCAAGAGCCTCGATCATGTCAGCGGAATTGACAAGATCCGCGCGCGCAAGGTTGATGATTCTTACACCGTCCTTCATCTGCGCGATCGTTTCCTTATTTATCATTCCCTTGGTTTCGGGAGTTACGGGAGCGTGAAGAGTGATATAATCGCTTACCTTGTAGATGTCATCGTAGTTTGCGGCTTTCTTGATGGAACGGGAGAGACGCCAAGCCGCGTCGATGGATATGTACGGGTCGCATCCGACAACGTTCATGTCGAGATGTGTTGCGATGTTTGCGACCATACCGCCGATAGCACCGAGACCGATAACACCGAGTGTCTTGCCCGCGATCTCACAGCCCGCAAAATTGCTTTTGCCTTTTTCAACGACTTTTGCGACATTTTCTTCATCCGAGATGGTCTTTGCCCATTCGATACCCTCGGTAATTTTGCGTGAGGAAAGCATAAGCGCCGCGATAGCAAGCTCTTTTACTGCGTTTGCGTTTGCTCCGGGAGTGTTGAAGACAACGATACCGGCTTCTGCGCATTTGTCAACGGGTATGTTGTTATATCCGGCACCTGCACGAGCGATTGCGCGAAGCTCGGGATTGAACTCATAATCGTGCATAACAGCGGAACGTACCATAATTGCATCGGGATTTTCAACGTCGGCGGAAACGGTGTAATTATCTTTATCAAATACGTCTGTGCCGACGGAAGCGATCTTATTGAGAAGCTTGATGTTTTTCATATTGAGTGGATCCTTTCGGTAGGGTTAAGCTTTTTTGTTTTCCTCTGCGAACTTTTTCATAAATTCAACAAGAGCAACGACGCCTTCTTCGGGCATCGCGTTGTAAATAGAGGCTCTCATGCCTCCGACGGAACGGTGACCCTTAAGGTTCTGCAGTCCGGCTTTTGCCGCCTCGGATGCAAATTTTTTATCAAGATCGGGATCGCCTGTGACGAACGTTACGTTCATCATAGAACGGCATTCGGGCTTCACGGGAGCCTTGTAGAAGTCCTGAGAATCAAGATAATCGTAAAGGATCGCGGCTTTTCTTTCGTTACGCTCTTTCATAGCGGCAAGACCGCCTGTCGATTCGATCCATTCGAGCACGAGACCGAGCATATAGATCGAGTAGCAGGGAGGAGTGTTGTACATGGAATCGTTGTCTGCCATCAGCTTGTAATCGAGCATTGAGGGCGTATAGGGACGTGCATTTCCGATAAGATCCTCGCGGACAATAACGACAGTTACGCCTGCCGGCGCCATATTCTTCTGTGCGCCCGCGTAGATGAGGCCATACTTTGATACGTCAAACGGCTCGGAAAGTATGTATGAGGACATATCTGCGACGATCGGAACGTCACCTGTATCAGGTGTATAATTATAACGGGTTCCGTATATTGTGTTGTTGTAGCAGATGTGAACGTAGGATGCGTCCTTGTGAACGTCGTCACATGTGATTTTTGGAACAAATATGAAATTATCGTCGGCGGAAGTTGCAATTGCGGATACATTCCCGTATTTCTTTGCTTCTTTGAATGCCTTGCCGGAGAACTGACCCGAAACGATGTAATCGGCAGTTCCGCCCTCGGGCATAAGGTTAAGCGGAACAGCTGCGAACTGAAGGGACGCGCCTCCTTGCATAAAAAGCACCTTATAATTGTCCGGAATTGCCATTACACGGCGAAGAGAAGCCTCCGCAGACTTGATGATTGCATCATAAACTGAAGATCGATGGCTCATTTCGGTTACGGACATTCCGCTGCCGTTGTAATCTGTCATTTCCGATGCGGCACGCTCCAAAACAGGGAGGGGGAGCATTGAAGGTCCTGCTGAAAAATTGAATATTCTTGACATAAAAGCACCTCGAACTTGCAAAATTTGATTATATTATACGCCCCGACAGCCATAATGTCAAGAGCGGTCGGGGCGTGTTTTTGAACAAATAGTTAAGTGAATATATTAATTGAATATTCACTTTTTACAAATGCTTTGCCGTCAGCTGTCTTCTCTGTCCGCGTAAAAGTACTCGGTCGGTCTGAAAAGGATCGAAACGCACCAGATACCTGCAAGTGCAACGACAGTATAAATCAGTCTTGCGAGCATCGTATCAGCGCCGCCGCAGATCCATGCAACGGTATCGAATCTGAAAAGACCGATTCCGCCCCAGTTGAGCGCACCGACGATGACAAGCAAGAGCGAGATCTTATCCATTATCATACGAAGTAACTCCGATTTTCACTTTGATTCGAGCGAATAACGCTCACATATAATATATCTCGCTCAAGTCTGAATTATAACATTTTGATTTTGGAAATTTATTCGCACGGCATTATGGGAAGTTAATCGTCATATAATGAACGGTGATTTATTTATGCCGCCGATGGCGGAGGAATGGAGTTTGTATGCTTAGCTCGGTTTTTTCACTTCTTACAAAAATGTTTTCTGTTTTTTTGTCCGTTTCGCCATCACAGACGTTTCCGCCGCCGCTTGACGCAGGCGAAGAACGAGAGCTTTTTATTAAAATGAAAAATGGGGAAGAAACGGCAAGGAACAAGCTTATAGAGCATAATCTGCGTCTTGTTTCGCATATCGTGCGAAAATATTATGCAGCATCTCCGTGCCCCGAGGACCTGTTTTCGATCGGATCAATAGGGCTCGTGAAAGCAATCGATTCGTTCGATCCGTCAAACGGTGCGAAATTTGCAACTTATTCCGCAAAATGCATCCAGAATGAGATACTGATGTATTTCCGATCGCAGAAAAAGCTGACCACGGAGGTCTCGATCAATGAAACGATCGACACGGATCGCGATGGGAATCCGCTGACATACGGTGACATAATCTCAAGCGAGGATGACATTGCCGAAGAAATCGACAGGAAGATCAAATGCGAAAAAGCCTTTGCTTACATAAAAAATAAACTGGGTGAAAGGGAACGGCGCATAATCGTTATGCGCTATGGACTTGACGGAAAGCGTCCGCTGACTCAGCGCGAGGCAGCACAGCTTCTCGGCATATCACGTTCGTACGTTTCACGCATAGAAAAGAGTATTTTGACCGAACTTAGGGAATATATTGACGGAAAATCTCTTCCGTATTGACAAACGGTGCTTTTATTGTTTATAATATAATGAATATTTATGGAATCAAGGTGACTTTGTGGTTAATATCAAAAGTGTTGACAAAAGATCGAGGGCACAAAAGGCGGGGATACTTCCCGGCGACGTACTCGTGAGCATAAACGGACACGAGATAAGCGACGTGCTCGATTACGGATTTTATCTCGCAGAAAAAAACATAAAGGTGACTTTTCTTCGCGACGGAAAAGAAAAGACCGTCAAGATAAAAAAAGACGTCTACGACGATATCGGACTTAATTTCGAAACGGCGCTTATGGATGAAAAGCATCGCTGTGAAAACGGATGCGTCTTCTGCTTTATCGATCAGAATCCGAAGGGAATGCGCCCGACGATATATTTCAAGGACGATGATTCACGCCTTTCCTTCATTCACGGCAACTATATTACGCTGACCAACCTCAACGATTCGGATATAGACCGCATCATCGAGATGCATATTTCTCCAATCAATATCAGCGTGCATACAACAGATCCCGAGCTGCGTGTGAAAATGATGCGCAACAAACGAGCCGGCGAATCTCTTCGATTTATCAAGCGTCTTGCGGACGGCGGATGCGAGCTGCACTGTCAGATCGTGCTTTGCAAGGGGCTGAATGACGGCGACACGCTAAAGAAGACTATGACGGATCTTTCGTATTATTTTCCGAGCGTTACGAGCGTTTCCATCGTTCCTGCCGGACTTACCGCACATCGCGAGGGGCTGTATCCGCTTGAGCCGTTTTCGCCCGAGGAATGTGCCGAGGTTGTAAAGCTTGTCGGAGTATATGGCGATATGTGCCTCGAAAAATACGGAAACCGCATCTTCTATGCATCGGATGAGTTCTATATCAAAGCTGATTTACCGCTTCCCGGTGACGAATATTACGGCGAATACGAGCAGCTCGATAACGGCGTCGGACTTGTGACGCTGTTTATGACGGAGCTTGATTCGGAGCTCTCGTTCATCGATGATTATGATTTTGACCGTACCTCGAAGCGCCGCGTCAGCGTCGCTACGGGCGAGGCAGCTTACTCTTACATTAAGCTTGCTGCCGAAAAGATCATGTCTGTGTGTGATAACGTGGAATGTAACGTCTATTGTGTCAAAAACGAATTCTTCGGAGGACAGGTTACTGTTGCGGGCCTACTTACGGGAGTAGATATGGCGGTTCAACTCAAGGGATTTGATCTCGGGGATGTGCTTTTAATACCGAAGTCATCGCTGCGCGCCGAAGGCGACCTGTTCCTGTGCGGTCATTCTCCCGAGTGGCTTTCGGATGAGCTTGGAGTCAGCGTTGCCGTTGCAGGAAACGATGCGGCATCCTTCGTTTCTGCTGTCCTCGGATGTGAGATGAGCTCACCGAGTGTCGAATATTCGGAATAATTACATAACGGGAGGCTGTTATGGCAAATAAAAGAAGATCAAAAAAGAAAGAACCGGCAAACGTTCCGCTTTTGCTGCTTATTCTTGCGCTTTGTGTTGTGGTTATCGTCGTGATTGTAACAGTCACGGACCGCAATGGAGGAAGCGATGATACAGATCCTGTCAGCGATATTGTCGCGGACGGAACGGATGATGTGGAAACTGACCAAAAAGACGAAACAACGGGTACCGATAAAACCTATGAGGATACCTCAGACAGCGTTGAAGATACGGAAACGGACAACGTGACCGAAACAGAGACAGAACCGGAGGACACGGACGGCCAAACAAGCTCCGATGACGGCTATACGGTCGATACGGAGGTCGAAACACAGAAAACGGACAACGGCGACGTCACGATCGTGTATCCCACAATCAAGGATCCGGAGAATAATGATGAAACCACAGAGCTTCTCAATAAGCTTATCAAGGACTATATGGACCAAAAGTTCAAATACGACGGAGTGACGGACACGGGCTCCGAATATACGTACGAGATCACAGATACTGTCACAACGATCCTGACAGATGAATTTGCGTCTATCATCATCAAGGGCAGATATTATATATCCGACACCCCCAATCCCACCGTTTTTGCGTACACGATCAACTGCGATATCAAAGCGTCTGCGATCATTTCCGCATCCGATCTCGTGTACGATTTCGGTGATGTGCGCAATCTCTTCCTTAACGGTAAGTTTACGCTTACGGAGGGCATGGAAGGACTCCTTGAAGAAACAAATTACGAAGATATGATAATGGAATACAGAGCAGAATACGGGGTCTATCCGAACGTATACTTTACCGAATCGGGATTCGGTATGGTCATAGATCTTGTGTATACGCTCGGCGGATATGCGCTATTTGAGATACCGTATTCGAGCGTTGAGGACGTTGTTTTCTGTCCTGTAAATTAAGAAAGTGAAGGTATAAAAATGGCAAGACCCATAGTAGCTATAGTCGGCAGACCTAACGTCGGCAAAAGCACTCTTTTCAATAAGCTGATCGGCGAGCGCAGAGCTATCGTTGAGGATACGCCCGGCGTTACCCGTGACAGAATCTACGGCGTTGCCGAATGGCGCGGACGTGAGCTCGTTATCATAGATACGGGCGGAATTGAGCCCAAGACGGACGATTTTATGCTCCAGAAGATGAGAGAGCAGGCAGAGATCGCTATCGACACAGCCGACGTTATCATCTTTATGTGTGACATCCGTACAGGCCTTGTCGCGGACGATAGAGAGATTGCAACGATGCTTCGCCGTTCGGGCAAGCCCGTCGTGCTTTGCATCAATAAAGCCGACAGGATCGGTGATGTGGATGCACAGTATTACGAGTTCTTTGAGCTCGGATTCGAATCCGAGCCGATCGCAATTTCGTCTCTGCACGGAAGCGGATCGGGCGACCTTCTCGATGCTGTTATCGAAAATCTGCCCGAGGAAGACACAAACGAAGAAAAGGAAGACGTTATCAACGTTGCCGTCATCGGTAAGCCGAACGCGGGTAAATCCTCGCTCATCAACAAGATCCTCGGTGAGGACAGACTCATCGTATCCGATATAGCGGGAACTACCCGTGACGCTATCGACTCTATAGTAAAAAACTCCTACGGCTCGTACAATTTCATCGATACCGCAGGTATCAGACGTAAGTCCAAGGTCAACGACAGAATCGAAAGATACAGTGTACTTCGTGCGAGCATGGCTGTTGAACGTGCTGATGTCTGTATCATTCTCATCGACGGCTCCGAGGGAATCACCGAACAGGATGAAAAGATCGCGGGCATCGCTCACGAGGCAGGTAAAGCATGTATCGTTGCAGTCAATAAATGGGACGCTGTAGAAAAGGATAACAGCACAGTCAAGGAATATACGAACAAGATCACCGAATCTCTTTCTTATATGACTTATGCGCCGATTCTTTTTATCTCCGCAAAGACGGGACAGAGACTCACGAACCTGTTCGAGCAGATCAATTACGTTTATATGCAGACAAATACCCGCATTACGACAGGTATGCTCAACGATATGCTTTCCGAAGCAACAATGAGAGTACAGCCTCCGTCCGACAAGGGCAGACGTCTCAAGATCTACTATATGACTCAGGCAAGCGTAGCGCCCCCCACCTTTGTTATCTTCTGCAACAGAGCGGATCTTTTCCACTTCTCGTATCAGAGATATATCGAAAACAATCTGCGTGAAACCTTTGGCTTTAAGGGAACGCCCATCCGCCTTGTTATCAGAGCAAAGGGCGAAAAAGAATCCTGAAGCGCACGGATGGAGATATAAAATATGACTTTTTTGGAATTTATGCAGAAGGGCCTTTTTTCAAAGCTCCTTGATATGTACAGTCAATCAACACTCGGTGCAGTGGTGTTTATCGGAGGCTTTCTTATCTGCATTATCGGCGGATATCTTCTCGGAAGCATTAACTGTGCGATAGTTATTTCGAAGATCAAATACGGCGAAGATGTAAGAGACTCAGGAAGCAATAATGCCGGTACAACAAATATGCTCCGTACATACGGCGGAAGCGCCGCGAAGCTTACTCTTCTCGGTGATCTTGCAAAAACGCTCGTTTCTTATCTGCTCGGAGTTACCGTATTCGGTATTCAGGGAGCATACTTTGCATGCTTTATGTGCATTGTAGGTCACATTTTCCCGATATATTACCGCTTCCGCGGCGGTAAAGGCGTTGCTTGTGCGGCAATGATGATCCTGCTTCTCGATCCTATCGCATTTTTGATCCTTTTCTCTGTGTTTGCGATAGTTCTTCTCGGAATGAAGTACGTTTCGCTCGCTTCCATTATGGTTGCAATGCTTTATCCGATGGTACATCGTTGGACTATGCTCGTTGGATTTATGCGCGATCTTTATTTCCCGTATTCAATCGTTTTCACGATATTGACGGCTCTTCTTGTTCTGTGGCGTCATTGGCCAAATATGAAGCGTCTTCTCAATAAGACCGAATCCAAGACCGACCTGATAGAAAAGCTCAAATCCAAGAAGACCTCGGAGACCGAAAATGGAAAATAACAGCATTAAAAGCGGAGAGATTCTCCGCTTTTGCCGTCTGGCGTCGGACGCGGCGCACGGACGAGTATTAAAACGTCTCACTTTATCAAAGCCCTCATCGGATGCGGAATTTGCGAAGATATCATTTTACCTTTTTAAAGACGGATCAGATAACGTCAAGCTTGCTTTCGAGGGAAAGCTTCCCGACGGCAAAATGATTCGAAAGAATTACGAGCTTGCAGAGCTTTATGACTTGCTTCTCTCACTTACCGATTCATATAAGCAGGGCGATCTGTCCGCAGATGCGGCGCAGGCAAGCTATATGATTTCAAAAAAAGGCAAGATCTCGCTTGTGGGCGAGGGCAAGGTGAGAGCCGTCATCGACGGCGAGGGCGAAACGGAAATTACTTCGGGCGTTGACCGCAAAAAGAAATATTTCTTTGACGGAAGCGAAAATTGGCTTTACGAGCTCGGAATCTCGACAAAAGAGGGAAGAGTTCACGATAAAAAACAGTCCAAGTTCCGTCAGATCAACCGTTTTACGGAGCTTCTTGATGACATTTACTCAAAACTGCCGTCCGAGGGCACGTTGAATGTTTGCGATCTGTGCTGCGGCAAAAGCTACCTCAGCTTTGCTGTTTACGAGTACCTTACCGCACATAAAAAACGCACGGTAAATATGCTCGGTATAGACAGAAAACGCGACGTTATCGACTACTGTAACGGTGCCGCCGAACGTATCGGCGCTACCGGGCTTCATTTTGTCGCCGCAGATATATCCGATGACGCTGTGTACTGTTCTGCGTTTGGCGAGAATGCAAAGGTGCATCTTACCGTTTCACTCCACGCGTGCGACATTGCCACAGACATAGTGCTTCGCCGTGCCGTCGAGATGCGCTCGGAAGTGATTTTGTCTACGCCTTGCTGTCACCACGAGCTGTACGGCAAGATCAAATCAAACGCACTCTCATTCATCACGTCGCACTCGATGCTTGCGGGCAAATTCAATGATGCCGTGACCGACGGACTGCGTGTCAAAATGCTTGAAACGGAAGGGTATAAGGTCGATACCGTCGAGCTTGTTGACCCGGAGAAAACGCCGAAAAACACGCTCATCCGCGCCGTCAGACGCAAAAACGCATCAAGGTCGGACGCTATTGCGGCAGAATATAACGCGATCGTTGATTTTCTCGGCATCACCGGCTCGTATTACGATATTTACAGATGAAAAAAGCACCTCGTCAGAGGTGCTTTTTTTGAGGGATAATCCGTTTTCAAAAAGTGATCTATATCATCGTATCTATCCACGAGTCGCGCAGGAGGATGACAAGACCGCGTGAGCTGTGCCTGAAATTCGAGCCTCCCGCGAGGAATTCGGGGATGCGGGATCTCGGCAGACCGTATTCCGTGCTGAGCAGATCTTTTATTTGATTTACAAGGAACCCCGGCTCGCGCGGAAGCTCGCTCTCTATGATGAAAACGTCAGGATCAAGTATCGTAATGATGTTGTAAACAGAGCTTGACAGCTCGTTTGCCATATCCTCGTCAGAACGGCTGTTTCGTATGCGTTCCTCAAGAGTTTCTCCGTAACGCAGGATCATACGTCCGAAATCACATTCGAACTCATGCGAACCCTTGACAAAGCTGCCTTTATTGTATACGGCACCGTCTACGGATTCACCCATAAACATATAAATTATTACTCGTTTTTCCCGTTCGGGAATCATACTGATGGCGGAAATCGCCGCAGCTTTGACGTTTTTCATTATAAAGTCAACCTTGCGTCCGAGTATCTCTTCGACTGTTTTGCGAAGAGGAATTGAATTTAGCTCGGGAACCTTTGTGGATACGACTTTATCTTCAGCGGAAACGTAAACCCCCGGGACTGTGATGCCGATGCCGATCATATTCTCTTTATCCGGGCGGTTGTTTATGTAAGCCGCCGCAGATTTCAAGAACAAATACAGATTGTCGTAATAATAAAAAGATTTGTTGTAGGTGTAAGTCATGCTGTCTACAAGACGCAGACCGAGATCTATGACGGAAAGCGTGAATGCGCGCTCAGATAAGTCAAGCACAACAGCATAGTGGACAGTATTGAGCGAGATCAGCCCCGCGCGCCTGCCGACGTTGGTTTTTGTCTGCATTTCCTGCTTGACTATGTTAAGCCCGAGCAGGGCATCGATGACCTTTCCGACAGTCATAAGACTGAGCCCGGTAGCTTCCGCAATTTCCGCACGGCTGATGCGTGTGCTCGATGCAACGGCGTTAAAAATTTTCTTTATACTTTCGTTTTTGATGCTCTTGAGATTGGTGTTTTCCACGTCGCGCCTCCGAAAATACATTCTTTATATAGTTATGATATATTAGCATTATTAAAAAGTCAAGGCGGAAATATAATAATTGACGTTGAGAAATCATCTTTTTTTCTTAACAATTTAAAAATGTACTTGCAATTGTCCGAATCTTCATATATAATCTGTTTATCAACATAAGAAAAATGTGAGGTATGTATTTTATGCTCGAAACAATAATCAGGATAATTTCCGAACAGCTTGCAATTGACGAAGAAAACATTAACGCCAACTCCGCGCTGACCGATGATTTCGGCGCTGATTCTCTCGATATGGTTGAAATCCTTATGGCAATCGAAACCGAAACGGGCGTAAACATTCCCGATGAAGTTGCCGTTGATCTCAAAACCGTAGGCGATCTCGTGGCTGTTGTTGAAGTTAACAACAATTGACAAAAAGAAAAAATAAAACAAGGCTCGTCAAGGGCCTTGTTTTTTTGTAAATAATCCAAATATAACAGCAAAAATCGTAAAAAACAGTATTGACACTTCTTTTAGACGGGCGTATAATAATAACACTCAACAGCAGTTATCGGTTGAGCCGCTGCGGCTCGGTCGGTTTGGAAAGGTGATATAGATAAATGGAACTCGAAATTTTTAAAAAGCTTCCCGACGCGGAATTTGACGTTATGTGTGCTATTTGGGACAGCGCGATCCCAACATCGACTCCCGTTTTAATGAAAGCAATCGGCAATGAAAAGGGATGGCGCGCTCCGACTCTCATTTCCTTCCTTGTCAGACTTGAAGACAGAGGATTCATCCGCTCCGAAAAAAACGGAAAAGAGCGTCAGTATTATCCGCTTATCGACAGAACTACATATATGAATCGCTTCACAAAGCGCTTCCTTGAGCAGTATCACGGCGGCTCTCTCAAATCCTTCCTCGACACCCTCGCGGACAGCGGAAATCTTTCTGCGGAGCAGTTCGATGAGCTGCTCGCATGGCTCCAGTCCAAAGCATTTTAACGTGGATATTGTAAGACCGTATTCAACAGTCTCAAAAACGCGTTTTATCAACATCTGTTACGAGCACAATAAGGTATCGGATCAGGGAACGGGCATCGGCACTCTGCAGGAAAAGCGGATGCATAAGGTCTTAAAGGACTATTTCGACCCGGATAAATCTCATCAGGAGATACCACATCTCGGCTACATAGCAGACATAAAGAATCAAAGCGGCATAATCGAGATACAGACCGGCTCACTTGCGCCTTTGTATCCGAAACTTGCCGCTTTTTTACCGAACGACACGGTTACCCTCGTTCACCCGATGATACAGAATAAAACGCTTTCGTGGATCGATCCTGCAACGGGAGATATCTCACCGCGCAGAAAATCTCCGCTTCACGAAACTCCATTTGACGGACTTGTTGACCTTTATAACATCAGAAGCCACCTTTCGAGCCGGAATCTTCGGATACGACTTGTCTTCATTGATGTCGATGAGTACAAGTACTGTGACGGATACAGCCGTGACCGAAAAAAAGGCTCGCACAGATACGAGCGTATACCGATCGCGCTCAACGATATAGTATGTCTTGATTCACCGAAGGACTATCTGATGTTCATCCCCGAGTCTCTGCGTGAAAAGGAGGAAGGCTTCACGACAAAAGATTACGCCTCGGCAACAAAAAGAAACAGCAAATACGCATATTATGCGTTGACGGCTCTTTTGTGCGCGGGCGTAATCAAAAAATCGGGAAAGCTCGGGCGATCCTTCGTTTATACAATAAATTCCGATTTGTAAGCGTGTCTGTGTTCTGTCAGTCCGCTTTCCATAAGAATCTCATCAAGCGTCTGCGCAGAGTTGTGCAGGCGCTTTTCTTCTTCTTTCGACAGCGGAGTTTCCATAATCTCACGGATGCCGTCCACGCCGACGATGCAAGGCACAGAGAGCGCAACGTCGTTTATGCCGTATTCGCCTTTGAGAAGCACGGACACGGGCAAAACCGAGTTTTCATCCTTCAGTATTACGGAAACGGTCTTGGCAACAGCGGAGGCAATGCCGTATGCTGTCGCACCTTTGCCGTCAATGATCCTGTAAGCGCTTGTTTTAACAGATTCAAATATCTTGTCAAGTGCCGCAGAGTTGCAATCATCGCATCCGTGATGGCAATAATCGCACAGATTTATTCCCGAGATGTTAGCCCCGCTCCAAAGCGGAAATTCGCTGTCTCCGTGCTCGCCGCAGACAAACGCGTGAATGTTCTTCGAATCGATGTTGAAGTATTTACCGAGCTCGTATTTGAGTCTTGCGGTGTCCAGCACACATCCCGTGCCGAATACGCGTGATCGGTCGAAGCCGGTATAGCGTATCGCCGCATATGTCAATATGTCAACGGGATTGGTTACCATTAAAATGATCGCGGAATTATTGACAGCCGCAATGCTTTCGCAGATGCTTTTTATTATGCTAAGATTGTTTTTTACAAGATCGAGCCTCGTTTCGTTTCCGTCTTTCTGTGCCGCACCCGCAGTAATTACGATAATATCGGCATCGGACAGATCTGAATAATCGCCCGCGTAAACGTTTGTGTGCGAAGAAGACGTAAACGGAAGCGCGTGTGAGATGTCGGTTGCCTCTGCGATGGCGAGCTTTTCGTTGAGATCAACAAGCACAAGCTCGGATATCAGTCCGTCGCAGGACGTCAAAAGTGCATACGAGGTCGCCGCACCGACGGATCCTACTCCGATAACGGCGCATTTTCTTTTCTTGGGCATAAAAAACACCTTCCTTAATGGATTTTCTGTCATTGATTTTACCATAATTTATTATTACGGTCAACTATTTGTTTTATACCCGTATTCTCGAAATAAGATTAAGAAAACGCTTCACGTCTGCAGGTGTGTTAAACGCAGAGAAGCCTGCTCTGACGCCGCCGTGAGGAAAGGTTCCGATAGTCTTGTGCGCGAGCGGCGCACAGTGAAGTCCGGCACGGACACAGATACCATCATTCGAACACAGATCCGACACCTCGGCGCCCGGCAATCCGTCAACGCTGAAAAGCAGAGTTGAACCGACGGAGGCGCTGTAAACTTTAACGTTTTTCATTTCGGAAAGACCGTTAAGCGCGAGACGTGACAGCTCTTCCTCATGCCGCCTGATTGAATCGATTCCGTTTGACAGTACCCATCTTACACCCTCTCCGAGAGAGGCGATCGCAGGCGAGGGAAGAGTGCCTGCCTCGAATCTGTCCGGCAGATAATCCGGCATATTTATCGGTACGGACTCACTTCCGCTTCCGCCCTCAATGAGCGTTCTGTATTTGTGCTCGGAATCCCCGAAGATCATTGCCGCGGCTCCTTGAAATCCGTAAAGGCCCTTGTGAGAAGGGACGCAAAGAACGTCAATCTTGTCTCTGGTGACGTCTATATCGTATATGCCTGCGCTTTGCGCCGCGTCAACGATAAACGTGATCCTGTTCGCTCGGCAAAAATCGCCGATATCACCGATCGGGAGCTTCATCGGCACGATGTTCGAAACGTGCGTGCATATAAGCGTTTTGGTGTTTTTGCGTCTCAGACGCCTGATCGAATCAAGAACCGTCTCTGCATCCTCCGATGCATCAAAGATGCTGTAACGCGAATTTCTCTCCTTGCACACGGCATCTACAGGGCGGAGCACACTGTTGTGCTCCATGTTGCTGATGAGGACATGCTCACCGTAGCCTACCGCGCCTTTGATTGCAGTGTTCAGTGCATATGTCGCGTTCATAGTGAAGGCGACGTTTTCGGGATCCGCCACGAACAGCTTCGAAACAGCTTCACGTGTCTTGTATATCTCCTCGGAGGCGTAAAGCGCAAGACTGTGAGAGCCGCGTCCGGGGTTGCCGCAACGGTTGCGGACGAACAGATCCGTATATCTGTAAACCGACTCGGGCTTGGGAAACGTTGTTGCGGCGTTGTCTAAATATACTGTTTTTTTCATAGCTCAATATGATCCTTCAATCTAACGCCTGCCTGACGCATCAGCTTTTCTGCATTGTCAAGATGCTTTTGTGGTACCTCAATACCGAAAGCACAGCCTTTTTTCGTCACAGCGGCGTCAAGATCAACGATCTTATGAGGAATATTCGATTTTGTCAGGGCGGCGCTCGCACGGCCGACCGACGTCATAGATGCAAATGGATAGATACATCTCATAATATCTGTCTTTTTACCTCGGCATAAGCGTACTAACAACAGTATATGCCGATTTTCATTTTTGAGCATAACAAAAAAGCCCCTCGGGGCTTTTTTGTTTATTCGGAAATCACTCTTTGAAAAGCGTAATAACGGGACTCGTCAAAATACCCATGTCACGGATCTTATATTCGTAGCAGAAGGATTCTCCCGTTGTGCGCCATTTGCCCTCTCCGTACCAATTGTCGCCGTAATTTGCGTCGTGGAGCGCTCCGAAGCTGTTATGACGCGTACCGTAAAGCGTTAACGTGAGCTTATGCTCGCCTGCGGTCAACTCACCGAGATCGAAATCATACGGCTCGTATGCAATAATGCCGCTCTTCTCACTGTCAAGCGTTACTCTTACCGCCGCGCCTCTGTATCCGTTCACCTTTATCGTGCCGCGGCATTTTTCGGGTACATCAAACGTCAGATGATAGTCAACATTACCGGAATAGAATGGCATTCCCGCCGACGTAACTGATCCGAAGCCGAGCTTTTTCGCAGGTGCGACGAGAGTTTTTTTCGTTCCCTCGAGCTTTACTCCGAAATCACCGAGAATGTAGCACCATTCTGTAGCGGTTCTCTCGCCCAACGGAAGCGTGATCTCAAGGACGTTTTCACCTTGCTTGATTTCGGGCAGACGGAGAGTCTTGATCGACTTGTCCGTGAAATATCCGATCGCGGCATTATCAACGGGCTGACCGTTGAATCTGATGTCGGCGACCTCCGGTGTTTCCATTGCGAGAAGCGCTCCCGAAAGATCTATTTCAGAATAAACGGTATAAAGAAGACGGATCTTGTGTACGGGGGGAGTCTTTTCAATCATATACGGCTGCACGGGACGGCTGATTCTGTTACCGAGACCGACGGAGTTGCGTACGATGTTTTCGGCACGTAAGATTTCGTCCTCGATTTCGGAATACAGCTGATCGTCTGCGGCATAGCGTGCGGTGTCGAGAAGCAGTACGTTCGGCTCGGAGAGTATGAAATCGACAGGCATCCGATATTCTTTTTGCAGAATGATCTCGGGGCGTGCGCGCTTGGGAAGCGAATATACGGTGCGCTCCGTCTTTTCTTCATTAAGACGGAGGAGAAGGGAATCGTACATATAAAGCTTTTGGGAAATTACGGTAAAACCGTTTTCGTACGTGTAAGCGATCGGCTTGATCTCTCCTGAGACGGTGTCGTAAAGCGCGGGTGTGTGTTCTCCCTTGATTCGAAGCTCGATCCATTGCGGATGCGATACGTCAAGGCAGTGATTTTTGTTGGTGTGCGCAAGGAAAAGCCACTTGCAGCCGTTGTCCTGTCTTAATGCGTAAACAAAATTGTCAGCGCTTGCACCGTTAGAGTTTTTCACGGTGATGTCACGTTCGTCTGCGAGTGCTTTCAGAACAGACGTTTTTGAAAATGAAATGTGACGACCGAGGCTGCAAAAATCCGCAAGAATGTCGCTCGGCTTTGCATCAACGTATGCAGGCTCATCACCAACGAAAATTATCTTTCCGCCGCGCTTTGCAAAGTCAGTGAGTATGTCAACGGTGGTGGAGCGGAGCGTCTCACACGCGGGAATTATGACCGTTTCGTACGTCATTTCTCCTACGGTGAGTCCTTTTGCACTCGGTTTATACTGATTGGGAAGCGTAGATTCGCAGATGTACTCAAAATCAATGAGTCCCGAAAGGAGCCACGACGTGATGTTCGAGAAATTTTCCTCAAGTTGCGCTTTTGCGTCTGCAGTGAGGTCGTTCGGACCGAAACGGAGCCAATAGCTCTCCACAGGATGCACAACGGCAACCTTAACAATGGGTTTGCCTCTGGTAAGCGCAGTATTCACGCGGGCAAAATGGTCCTCAACGTACTTGTATTCCTTGTACCACGGTGACTGATAGTTGATAGATGCGGGATAATCTCGCTTTGCATCGCCCTGCATAGATACCCAGGAAAGATGCGGTACGCGCACCGTAACTCCGAGAGCTGCCTGCCAGTCGCCTTGGAATTTGTGACCGCGGAAGTCGAAATCCCAGTTGGTAACACCGTACAGCTCTGATGTCATGCCTTCGCGGCCGTACTGATGTACCGCAGATTGTGTCTGCTTTGCCGTGGTCAGCTCAACTCTGTCGCAGAGCATATCAATCCCGGGAAGCTGCATATTGCGGTAGCATCTCATTGCGTCGCCGACGGCGTGAGTCTGGCTTTCAAGCGTAGGCTCCTCCATCAAGTGACCTGTAAATGCAATGCCGTTTTTCTCGCACCACTCACCGCAAGGATCGTTGAATCCGCGCGCAAACATCTCGGCAACGTTATCGTGGAATGCGTATCTTGCGTGCGATACCTCGCCTCCGCGAAGCTCATATATGATCTCGGGAAGACGCTCGACTATGTCGTAGCCGTAACGCTCGAGAAATACCTCGGGGAAACGCGGAGTCCACGGGAATGTGGCTCTGCCGCCGCCTGTAGAAAAGGGAAGAGTACGTTTTGTGGCAAACTGAGGCTCATCCGTGAAAATCGCAGGCACGGATTTGCCGAAATCCTCTCCAAAATGAGCCTTATACGCATCATAGGTAACGCGAAGAAATTCTTTAGCGGCATCGGGATTAAGCGTATCTATGTAATATGAACCGTTATACCAAGGGGACGCACCAACAGTGTGGCATACGAAATATCTGCGCTCCACACCTTCTTTTTGAGGTGAGGACGGATCTGCTTTTTCGTAGGATATAAGTTCGCCGATCTCGCTTTTTACAATGTTGAATGCGGCGATCAGATACGATCCGCCTTCCTTTACGGCTGTGTCCTTGTCGGTCAGTCCTTCGGGAAGCTCTCCGTCGTATGCAACCATATAACGCTGGCGGAGCTCAGGTGCATTCCTCGTTACAAGACCTCCCGCGGATCCCGACGGCCATCTGTCCTCATCATAAAGCCATGACAGCATGCCGTTTTCCTTGCCTTTTTCAATGCAAGCGGAAACAAGATCGAAAAATTCTTCGGTAAGATAAGGAGTTGCCATGCCTGTACGGCAATGCATATGATAACCGCCGAAGCCCATCTCGTAAAGACAGTCTATCTGACGCAAGAGCTCATCACGGTCAAGCTCGCAGTTCCAACTCCAAAAGGGAGTTCCTCGGTATTCGGAAGAGGGATTTTTGAATAGCTCATCCGAGAGATGTGGAGCGGAATTCTTTTTGTATAACATACTTAACACCCCTGTAAATATGGATTTTACAGTTACATTATACCAACTCACAATTCCTCCGTCAATTAAAATAAGACAATCAAGCCGCCTAAATTTAATTAAAAAAATTCTTCATTTTGACTATTGACAACGGCAAGATATTGTGATATTATATTTGAGCGTTCAAAAAACGATCGCTTTGCGGGTGTAGTACAACGGCTAGTACGCCAGCCTTCCAAGCTGGATACGTGGGTTCGATTCCCATCACCCGCTTTTCATATGTACCTGTAGCTCAGCCGGATAGAGCAACTGCCTTCTAAGCAGTAGGTCGTGGGTTCGAGTCCCCCCAGGTACGATAATTCGGTGGGTGTAGCTCAGTTGGTTAGAGCGTCAGGTTGTGGCCCTGAAGGCCGTGGGTTCGAATCCCATCATTCACCCTAAAACAAAAAGGAGAGCAACGCTCTCCTTTTTGTTTTAGGACGGATAACGATCGACGAATCCAAGCACACGAAACAAATTATAAAACTCCAAGGTTTATGCGCCTTGGAGTTTTTGCGTTACCTATCCTTATTTTGTCTGTAAACCTCAAACGCAAGGATCGCGGCTGATGATTGCGCGGAGAGGGAAGCGTTAAATTCGCGTCCGTAATCGATGCGGACCGTTTCGTCTGCCTTTGCAAGTATGCGATGCGCTATGCCGCGGCGTTCGCCGCCGATGATCAGAAACACAGGGAAGGTGAGATCTGTTTCGTACATTGACGTCGAATTCTCTTTCGCGGAGCAAATAATCTTGTATCCCGCTGACTTAAAAATATCTACGGCAGAATCCGCATCGGAAACGAACAGTTCTGCCGTTTCCGACGTGCCTGCGGATGAACGGCAAACGATACCTGCGGAGGACATCCAGTTTCGCGGCGGCAAAATTATTCCGTCAGCACCAGATGCGTAAACGGTGCGCAGCGCCGTCCCGAAATTGTACGGGTCCTCAATTCCGTCGAGCATAATGTAATAGCCGTTTGGTTTGATTCGATCGGGAGTCAACTCCGGGATGTTACGCTCGCCGCAAACGGCCAGAAAGCCCCCGTGAGTTGTTCCGAGAGTAAGCTCGGATATCTTGTCGGATGTGGTCGGAATAAGTGAGAAACCGTGCTTTTTCGACATCCTCGCAAGCCACGCTATCTCCTTTTTGTGCTTTTCAAGACGTGACTCGTCGTAATATATTTCCGATATCGTTCGTGAAGAGATCCCGGCGTCACGTGATGCAATGACGGCGCGTATCGAGGTCAATCCCTCAAATATGTTGGAAGGGAGATATTTATCGTTCATATAATGCACCTTTTCTGTTTTATTTATATGACTGCCGCTTCGTTTATCATCCGTTCGAGCTCTTTTGCGGCGATCGACAACGTCTGGTCGGCACGCTTCAGGAAGCAAACGAATCTGACAGGGATCGGATCCTTTAATTGAAGCTGAAAAATGTTGCGCTCTTCTGCTAAAAATTCTGTCGGAACAAAGCCTATTCCGAGGTTGTTGCGGACTATCGGCAGAATCTGATCTGATGTGTAAGCTTCAATTTCAGGGGTAAATTGGAGCCCGTGATGCATAAACCATTCTGAATAAAATTCACGTGTTTTGGTGTGCGGTCCCAATGATATTATAGGGTATTTTACGATTTCGGAAAGATCGACGGGGGCTTTGGTAAGCTCTGAAAACGCACTTCCGCAAACAGCTACGCTGTGAATATCCTTTACATTTTTGGCTTTAAGCGACTTCTGGACTTCCACCGGCGTTGTTACCAGCGCGATCTCTACAGAACCATTTTTCAGCGCCGCTATTGCCTGCGGAGTTGAGTGATTGGATATTCTCAGATGGATTTTCGGATATTTGGCTCTGAAATCCTTAAGTATCGGAAGCAAAAAGCAACTGAGCGCAACTCCGCTTGCACCGATTGAAATGGTTCCTGTGAGCATACTTTTGTCTGATGAAAGCTCCTCTTCACCGGCTTGTATCTGCTCGACGGCAATGCGAACGCGTTCGTATAATTTTTCGCCTTCGGGCGTGAGCTTTACTCCTCTGTTTGACCGCACGAACAGGGAACATCCGAGTTCGTTTTCGAGAAGCTTTATGGTGCGCGTTATGTTGGATTGGCTGCTCATAAGTATCTCGGCTGCCTGAGTAAAATTCCCTTGACGTGCTACGTAATAAAAGACACGGTAATAATTGTAGTTAATATCCATCTTCGACCTACTTTGCCATATCAAAAACTGATTGTAACGATAGAAAACATATATTTGACACATCGTTGCGCTTTGAATTATAATATAAAAGTATACGTCTGTCAACACAGATAAATATAAATGTTTTAAATATTAATTGTATGATATGAATTCCCGATTTGGCAAAAATGCTCGCATAATGCAAATATACCTTTGCCCGAATGCTAAAAAACGCAATTTATTGTTGAAAAATACGGAATGATATGATAGAATTAATAGAAGGCATTTTACAAACAAAAACTTCGGCTAAAATTTGCTAAAAAACATGAAATGAGGAGATTGTATGAACAAAATCACTATTATCGGAACCGGTAGCGTCGGTTCAACAATCGCGTACACTTTGGCTATCAACGGCACCGCATCTGAAATCGTAATGATCGATATCAACGGTGAAAAAGCTCTCGGTGAATCTCTTGACATCCGTCAGGGAACTCCCTTCAGCAATCCTTGCACTGTTTACGCCGGTAACTACGAGGACGCAGCAGGCTCCAACATCGTTGTTATTACCTCCGGTGTTGCAAGAAAAGCGGGTCAGTCCCGTCTCGATCTCGCACAGACCAACGTTAACATTCTGAAGGCTGTAGCTACTGAAATCACCAAGTATGCGCCTGATGCAACTTACGTTATCGTAAGCAACCCTGTTGACGTTCTTACATATGCTTTCCATAAGTATACAAACATCCCCGAAGCTCACATTATCGGATCCGGTACGATTCTCGATACGTCTCGTCTGCGCTCCAGAGTTTCCGAATATTACGGAATCAATCAGAAGAACGTACACGCATACGTTCTCGGCGAGCACGGCGACTCTTCTTTCATTCCGTGGTCCCTTGCTAACATCTCCAACGTTCCGATCGATGAATATCCCGAATCCGTTCAGAACGAGGCCAAGTATCCTCCCTTCAACAAGAACGAGGTAGAGGAATACGTTCGCAAGTCCGGCGCACGCGTTATTCAGAGAAAAGGCGCTACCTTCTACGCAGTGTCTATGTCTGTTGCATATATCTGCAAGTGCCTTCTCAGCGGTATTGATACCACAATGACCGTTTCTACGATGCTTCACGGCGAATACGGCATCGATGACGTGTGTCTCAGCCTTCTCAACATCGTTGGTCAAAAGGGCGCGCACAGCAAGATCCTCCTTCCGCTCAACGATAAGGAAATCGCAGATCTTCACCACAGCGCAGACAGCCTCAAGGCAGTCATTAACGCAATAAAGATCTAATTTGCGCTTAAACAGATACATTTGAAAGGGCTTAAATTATGGAATACCGTATTGAACATGACTCCATGGGAGAAGTAAAGGTTCCCGCGGACCGTCTTTGGGCTGCGCAGACTCAGAGAAGCCACGAAAACTTTGAAATCGGCGTAGGCATCGAAACAATGCCCGCTGAGATCATCCACGCTTTCGGAATCCTCAAGAAGGCTGCCGCCGTAACCAATAATATCCTTCGTCCCGAAAAAATGACCGATGAAAAGCTCACCGCCATCAAGGAAGCTTGCGATGAAGTTATCGAAGGCAAGCTCAACGATCATTTCCCGCTCGTTGTATGGCAGACAGGCTCCGGCACACAGTCCAATATGAACACAAACGAGGTTATTGCTAATCGCGGTAATCAGATCCTCGGCAAAAAGCTTCTTCATCCGAACGATGATGTAAATATGAGCCAGTCCTCCAATGATACTTTCCCGACCGCTATGCACATCGCGGCAGTGCTCAGTATCGAAGACAAGCTTATCCCTGCGGTAAACGAGCTCATCGCTACGTTCGTTCGTCTCGAAGCTGAAAACGAAGGCATCGTAAAGAGCGGACGTACTCACCTCCAGGACGCAACTCCCATCAAATTCAGCCAGGAAATCAGCGGCTGGCGCTCCAGCCTCGAGCGTGACGTAGAGCTTCTCCGCATCGCGCTTGCTCCTCTGTATGAGCTTGCTCTCGGCGGTACCGCAGTAGGTACCGGACTTAACGCTCCTGCGAAGTTCTCCGAAACTGTTGCAGCGGAAGTCGGCAACATCACCGGAAAGCCTTTCCGCACAGCTGCCAATAAGTTCCACGCTCTCACGTCCAAGGATGAACTCGTATTCGCACACGGTGCGATCAAGGCTCTTGCTTGCGATATGATGAAGATTGCCAACGATATTCGTTGGCTTGCTTCCGGTCCCCGCGACGGTCTCGGAGAGATCTTCATTCCCGAAAATGAACCCGGCTCTTCTATTATGCCCGGCAAGGTTAACCCCACGCAGTGCGAAGCTGTAACGATGGTTGCTGTTCAGGTAATGGGTAACGACGTTGCAGTGGGTGTTGCCGCTTCTCAGGGTAACTTCGAGCTTAACGTATTTATGCCCGTTTGCGTTTATAACTTCCTTCAGTCCGCGCGTCTCCTTGCTGAAGCTATCAGATCCTTCAACAAGAACTGCGCTGTAGGTATTGTTGCAAACAAGGAAAAGATGCACCATAACCTCCACAATTCTTTGATGCTTGTTACGGCGCTCAATCCCTATATTGGCTATGAAAATGCCGCTAAAACAGCGAAAAAGGCATATAAAGATAACATTTCGCTGAAGGAAGCGTGTGTTGAACTCGGATTCCTTACGGCTGAACGCTTTGATGAAGTGTTCCATCCGGAGGAAATGGTCTGATACGACCGATCCGAGCGTGAAAAGTCAAAAACAGCAAGTTTATTTTTCATGCGTAATTCGGCATAATCCCATTTCACCGTACGAACTGCGGTTTCAAGGATTTGGGAAGAAATAATTTGCCGCCGCATACGGCGGAATGGAGATATTATATGAACGTAAGTTATTTTCCCGGCTGTACCCTTAAGAATAAGGCAAAGGACCTCGACGAGTACGCTCGCCGCTCTGCTGAAGCTTTGGGTGTAACTCTGGAGGAAATCGAAAATTGGCAGTGTTGCGGCGGTGTGTTCACCACATCCAAGGATGAAATCGCAACCAAGCTTTCCTCCGTGCGTCTCCTCAAAGCAGCAAACGATAAGGAACAGCCTCTTGTAACGGTTTGCTCTGCTTGCCATAACGTTGTAAAACAGACAAACCACGCTATGCAGAACGATAAAGAGTTTGCCGATAAGGTAAATCGCTATATGGCGAAAGACGGTACGTATAACGGAGATACCGTTGTATATCACTATCTTGAAATGCTTCGTGATGTTGTGGGATACGACGTTCTTAAGGAAAAGGTGGTAAATCCCCTTAAAGGAAAGAAGATCGCGGCGTATTACGGATGTCTGCTTCTCAGACCGAGCACGGTTATGAGAATGGATGATCCCGAAAATCCCACCATTATGGAGGATATGATTCGCGCTTTGGGCGCTACTCCCGTTGTTTACGCAAACCGCAACGAATGCTGCGGAGGTTACGTTGTTATGGAGAGTCCCGCTCTTGCCGAAAAGAAGAGCAGTGCGGTTATCGAAAACGCAAAGGCGGCGGGCGCCGATATGATTATCACAGCTTGTCCTCTCTGCCGCTATAACCTCATGAAAAACGGCAGCGATATTCCTGTAGTTTATTTTACAGAGCTTCTCGCCGAAGCCCTCGGAGTTAAGGAGGGAACAACAAATGAATAAAGAAAACCTCAAGGAAGAACTGCTCAGAATGAGCGGCGTGAATCCTAAAAAATGTATGCGTTGCGGCAAATGTACTGCAACTTGCCCCGCATTCGATGAGATGGAATACCATCCTCATCAGTTTGTCAGCATGATCAACGACGGTGATCTTGAGCCTCTGCTCAAATCCGAATCGCTTTACAGATGTCTGACCTGCTTTGCTTGCGTTGAAAGATGTCCGAGAGGTGTAGAGCCTGCAAAATTGGTTGAAGCGGTACGTCTTTCCGTGATTCGTCAGAAGGGACAGAACCGTATGAAGCCCGATGATATTCCCGCAAAGCTTGATGATGATATTCCCCAGCAGGCGCTTGTAAGCGCACTCAGAAAATATACCAAGTAAGGAGGAAAAGACTGATGCAAAGAATTGGTGTTTTTGTATGCTGGTGCGGAAGTAATATCGCAGGTACTGTTGACGTACATGCAGTAGCTGAAGCTCTCAAAAAAGAGCCCGGCGTAGTCTTCTCCGCCGACTATCAGTATATGTGCTCCCAGGCAGGTCAGAACATGATCAAGGAAGCTGTGGCTGAACATAAGCTCACAGGTATCGTTGTGTGTTCCTGCTCGCCTCGTATGCACGAAGCTACTTTCCGCAAGACAGCTGCCGCTGCGGGTCTCAACCCCTATATGGTCGAGATCGCAAACATCCGTGAGCAGTGCTCTTGGGTGCATAAGGATATGGCTACAGGTACGGAAAAGGCTATTATCCTCGGTAAGGCGGCTGTTGCGAAGGTTAATCTTAATGCCCCCCTTATCCCCGGTCAGTCTCCCGTAACAAAGCGCGCGCTCGTTATCGGCGGCGGTATCGCGGGAATTCAGACCGCACTTGACATCGCAGATGCAGGCTTCCCCGTAGATATCGTTGAAAAGAAGCCTACGATCGGCGGTAAAATGGCTCAGCTTGATAAAACGTTCCCCACACTTGACTGCGCCGCCTGCATTCTCACTCCGAAAATGGTTGACGTTGCGCAGAATGAGAACATCCGCATCTTCTCTTACAGTGAAGTTACGGACGTCAAGGGATTCGTTGGTAATTTCGACGTTACAATCAAGAAGAACGCTCGTTACGTCAAGGAAGATATCTGCACCGGATGCGGAGCCTGCGTAGATAAATGTCCTATGAAAAAGGTTCCCAACGAGTTTAACCTCGGTATGGATAACCGCAGTGCGATCTATATTCCGTTCGCACAGGCTGTTCCCAAGGTTGCTACTATCGACCCCAACGCCTGCAATATGCTGAAAAACGGCAAATGCGGTGTTTGCTCGAAGGTTTGTGCCGCAGGCGCTATCGATTACAAACAGAAAGACGAATACATAAACGAAAAGTACGGCGCTATCGTTGTCGCAACAGGATTTAACCCCATCAGTATGGATAAATTTGATGAGTTTGCGTACAACCAGTCAAAGGATGTTATCACGTCTCTTGAATTTGAGCGTCTTACCAATGCCGCAGGTCCTACCGCGGGTAAGCTCCTTCGTCCCTCTGACGGAAAGCATCCTCACAAGATCGTATTTGTACAGTGTGTAGGCTCCAGATGCGACGCTTGCGCAAAAAAGGGCAAGGAATATTGCTCCAAGATCTGCTGTATGTATACGGCAAAGCACGCAATGCTCACAAGAGATAAGTATCCGGATACCGAAGTATACGTATTCTACATCGACGTGCGTACCCCCGGTAAGAACTTTGATGAATTCTACCGCCGTGCGGTCGAAGAATACGGCGTTCACTACATCAAGGGTATGGTCGGAAAGGTAACTCCCGAAGGCGATAAGCTCAAGGTTCAGGCGTCCGATCTCCTTTCCAACAAACAGCTTCATATTGATGCTGATCTCGTCGTTCTTGCGGCTGCAATCGAACCCGATAAGTCCGCACGTCCGCTTGCTACCATGCTTACCGCAAGTATGGACACAAACGACTTCTTCACCGAAGCTCATCCCAAGCTCCGTCCCGTAGAAAGCCCCACAGCAGGTGTTTTCCTCTCCGGTGCTTGCCAGGGTCCCAAGGATATTCCCGAAACAGTATCTCAGGCAGGTGCGGCGGCGTCCAAGGTCATCGGGCTGCTTGCTAAGGATAAGCTCACCGGCAACCCCTGCATTGCTCATTCCGACGAGCTTATGTGTAACGGATGCTCTACGTGCGAAAAGGTATGTCCTTACGGTGCTATCACTTATGAAGAAAAAGAATTCCGTATGCCCGACAGAACAACGGCTATCCGCCGTGTTGCTTCTGTTAACCCGGCTGTTTGCCAGGGCTGCGGTTGCTGTACGGTCGCTTGCCCCTCCGGAGCTATGGACCTGCGCGGCTTTATGAACAAACAAATCATGGCGGAGGTTGATGCAATATGCAAGTAAAAGAATATAAGCCTTTGATCGTAGCATTTTGCTGCAATTGGTGCTCTTATGCCGGTGCTGACCTTGCAGGTAACAACCGTTTGAATTATCCTGCTGACGTTAAGATCATCCGCGTACCGTGCTCCTGCCGTGTTAATCCTATGTTTATCCTCCGTGCGTTTCAGCGCGGAGCTGACGGTGTAATCCTCTGCGGTTGCCACCCCGGTGACTGCCATTACACCTCGGGTAACTATTTCACCCGCCGTCGTATGGCAATGCTTTTCTCTATGCTCGATTATCTCGGCATCGAAAGAGAAAGAACCCGTGTTGAATGGGTATCTGCCGCAGAAGGCGCAAAATTTGCCGCTACGATGAACGATTTCGTGGCAAAGGTTACGGCTCTCGGTGAAAATAAGAGATTGGAGGATCTGAGATGCAAAAAGTAACAAAACAGCAGCTTGTAGATAAAGCAGTCTCTATGCTCGCAGACGGCACCGTTTCTTGCGTTCTCGGTTGGGCAAATGGTGAGTTCGATTATGATATCACTCCTGCCGTTTTCACAGACGAGACCTCTTTGCGCGAGAATTTTGTGTGGAATGATTTCTGCGGAGCTAATTTCTCGAAATATCTTGTTTCCAAGACTCGTAAGTGCGAAGGGAAGATCCTTGTTTTCCTCAAGCCTTGTGATACATACAGCTTCAATCAGCTTCTGACAGAGCACAGATTCGACCGTGAAAAGGTTTATGCCGTCGGTATCCCCTGCGAAGGAATGGCAGATATCGATAAGGTAAAGTCAATCTGCGGCGATGGTATCTCTTCCATCGATTGTACAGGCGAAAAGATCGCCGTTCAGACGATTTATGATGATGCTCCAGTGCTTGTTAATGCCGCTGACGTTCTTTCCGAGCGTTGTCTCAACTGTAAGAGCAAAAAGCATGTCGCATACGATGAGCTTATCGGAGAAGACGGCGATGTCATCGACTCCGCACGTTTTGACGAGGTTGAAAAGCTTGAATCTATGACTCCCGATGAACGTTTTGCTTTCTGGCAGAACGAGCTCTCTCGTTGCATCCGTTGCAACGCTTGCCGTGATGCGTGCCCTGCGTGCACCTGTGAGGTCTGCGTATTCAATAATCCCGCATCCGGAGTAGAGAACAAGTCTCCCGCAAACAGCTTTGAAGAAAAGATGTTCCACATCATCCGTGCGTTCCACGTTGCCGGTCGTTGTACCGACTGCGGCGAATGCTCTCGTGTATGTCCCCAGAACATCCCGCTCCATCTGCTTAACCGCAAGTTCATCAAGGATATGAACGAATGCTACGGCGAATATCAGGCAGGTGCGGAAGTCGGAACGAAATCTCCGCTTGTAAGCTATACAACGGACGACCTTGAACCCGGCGACGTTTTTGACAGGAGGGATATCGATGCGTAAGTGTTCTTTAGATAATATGCAGTCTGTTTTCGCACAGATCGCATCTTCTATGTCCTTGTATCTCCCCGTTGACGGCACAGACGGCCGTGCAGCGTATACCAAGTGGAGTGAAGGTAAGGAATGGAGCAATGCTCTTAATACGGTAAGAAGCCCCAAGGACTTTTTCTTCCCGCAGACAGAGGATCTGATGAAGTTCAAAACTGCAGGTAAGAATATCGAGATCGTTGACGTAAGAAAAGAAACTGAAGATTTCGTTATTTTCGGCGTTCGTGCGTGCGATGTCAAGAGCTTCGATGTACTTGACCGTGTGTTTCTCACAAATCCCGTTGACAGCTTCTATGCGGCACGTCGTGCACGTGGAGTAATCGTTTCCGTTGCTTGCACAAGACCTTCGGAAACCTGCTTCTGTAATACTTTCGGTATCGATGCAACCTCTCCCGCCGGTGACGTAACCTGCTGGAAAACCGAAACAGAGCTTTATTGGCAGGCAAACACAGAGAAAGGTGAAAATCTTCTCAAGTCAATTGAAGCTTTAACTGAAGAATGCACTGATGAAGCTGTTACGGCACAGAAGGAAAAGACCTCTGCTGTAATGAAAAAGCTCCCTCTCGCAGATCTCAAAACCGATGCTTTCGGTGGCGGAAAAACGCAGGAATTCTTTAACAGACCCGAGTGGGATGAGCTCTCGCAGACTTGTCTCGGTTGCGGTACCTGTACTTTCGTTTGTCCCACGTGTCAGTGCTATGACATCAAGGACTTCAATACAGGAAACGGCGTTATCCGATTCCGTTGCTGGGACTCTTGTATGTATTCCGAATTCACAAAGATGGCTCACGGAAACAACCGTCTTACGCAGAAGGAACGCTTCCGTCAGCGCTTTATGCATAAGCTCGTCTATTATCCTGAAAACAATGACGGTCTTTTCAGCTGCGTAGGATGTGGACGTTGCCTTTCCAGATGTCCTATTTCGATGAACATCGTTAAAGTTATGAAAAAACTCGGAGGTGAATAATATGAGCGTGCGTGAAGAAACATTGATTCCTACGATCGGCGTGATCACAGATGTTCGTATCGACACACCCGATATTAAAACATTCAGAGTAGTTACCGTCGATGGCAAGAAAGCGTTCGAGCATCGTCCGGGACAGTGCGCAATGCTTTCCGTTCCCGGCGTCGGTGAAGCTATGTTTTCCATTACATCCTCTCCCACAAATGAAGAGTACATGGAATTCTCCATCAAAAAGTGCGGATGCGTAACCGAATGGCTCCATTCTGCAGAGGTCGGACAGCAGATCACTATTCGCGGACCGTACGGCAATCCTTTCCCCGTTGATACTGAATTTGTGGGGAAGAATATGCTGTTCATCGCCGGTGGTGTAGGTCTCGCACCTCTTCGTTCCGTAATCAATTATTGCCGTCACTACCGTGACCGTTACGGTAAAATCGACATCGTTTACGGCTCCAGAAGTAAGGAAGATCTTCTTGATTATAAAGAAATCATAGAAGAATGGACAAATGATACAAATGTCAATGTTCACCTTACCATTGACCGTGAACAGGACAATTGGGACGGACACGTCGGATTCGTACCTAATTATGTGAAAGAGCTTGGCTTCGATACGGACAAGATCGCGATCCTTTGCGGTCCTCCCGTTATGATCAAGTTTACGTTGGAAGGTCTTCGCTCTCTCGGATTTGAAAAAACTCAGGTATACACAACGCTTGAGCTTCGCATGAAGTGCGGAGTGGGTAAATGTGGACGCTGCAACGTCGGATCAAAGTATGTGTGCAAAGACGGTCCCGTTTTCCGTTTTGACGAGCTGGATGAGCTTCCGAATGAATATTAAGGAGTAACAACTATGGAACAGATGGTTAACATTTTCCTTTTCGGAAAAAAATATGAAGTGCCGAAGAACCTTACAATTATGACCGCTATGGAGTACGCAGGCTATCAGCTCGTGCGCGGATGCGGTTGCCGTAACGGTTTTTGCGGTGCGTGCGCTACCATTTACCGTATCAAGGGTGATAACGAGCTGAAGGCTTGCCTCGCTTGCCAGACGACTGTGGAAGATAATATGTATATCGCAACTCTTCCTTTCTTCCCCCTTGTAAAACAGGTTTATGATATCAATAAGATCAGCACTAACGAATCCATAATGATGCAGCTTTATCCCGAGATCTACGCTTGCGTAGGCTGTAACGCTTGTACAAAGGCGTGCACTCAGGATCTGAATGTTATGCAGTATATTGCATACGCTCAGCGCGGTGATTTTGAAAAGTGTGCAGAAGAATCCTTTGACTGCGTAATGTGCGGCGTATGTTCTTCCCGTTGTCCTGCCGATATTTCTCATCCTCAGGTTGCAATGCTTGCACGCAGAATCAACGGTAAATATCTTGCACCCGGTTGCGGACATCTCGAGGATCGCGTAAAAGAAATCAAGAACGGTGATTTCAAGGAGCTTATTGAAGCTCTTATGCAGAAGCCTGTTGAAGAGCTCAAAGAGCTTTACAATACTCGTGAGATCGAAAAGTAAGGAGGAAAGGGAAATGTATTCTGAAAAATATCAGGAATCGTTGGCGGCTGTTGCGGCTGCAAGAGCAAAAAATATTGCTATGGAGCCCGAACGTATGACCGCAAAGCAGAAGGAAGATCTCCTCGCTGCATACCATCCCGACTATAAGGTAAACGAATTTTCCACTCTTACAATTGGCCCCAACAAGGGGGATAAGGTTCCGCATGAGCTTTGCGAAATGCTTCAGGCTCACAGCCGTATTTCTGCAGACAGCGTGGATCTTTCCACTCCCGATTATGAAACAGACGTACTCGTTATCGGTGCGGGCGGCGCAGGTGCATCTGCTGCCATCGAAGCTCACGAGGCAGGTGCGAACGTTATGATCGTTACCAAGCTTCGTATGGGTGATGCCAATACTATGATGGCAGAGGGCGGCATTCAGGCTGCTGATAAGCCCAATGACTCTCCCGCTATCCATTTTGTTGATGCTTTCGGCGGCGGTCATTTCGCAGCGAAGAGAGAACTGCTCGCTAAGCTTGTTTGCGACGCTCCCGAAGCTATCCAGTGGCTTTCCAATCTCGGCGTTGAATTCGATAAAGAAGCTGACGGCACAATGGTCACCACTCACGGCGGCGGTACTTCTCGCAAGCGTATGCACGCAGCAAAGGACTATTCCGGCGCTGAAATTATGAGAACTCTCCGTGACGAGGTTCTTAACCGTCAGATTCCCGTTGTTGATTTTACCGCGGCCATCGAGCTCATCCTTGATGAAAACGGCAAGGCAGCAGGCGCTGTTCTTATGAATATGGAAACCAAGGAGCTTCTCGTTGCAAAGGCAAAAACTGTTGTTATTGCAACAGGTGGTGCCGGACGTATGCATTATCAGGGCTTCCCGACATCCAATCATTACGGCGCAACAGCTGACGGACTCGTGCTCGGTTACCGTGCAGGTGCTAAGCTTCTGTATGCAGAAACACTTCAGTACCATCCCACCGGTGCGGCTCACCCCGAGCAGATTTTCGGTGCTCTTGTAACAGAAAAGGTTCGTTCTCTCGGCGCAAAGCTCATCAACAAGAACGGCGAAGTCTTTATGCATCCGCTGGAAACAAGAGACGTTACTGCTGCTTCAATCATCCGTGAGTGCAGTGATCGCGGCAACGGCATCGAGACCGGAAACGGTACTGCCGTATGGCTCGACACGCCCATGATCGAGGAGATCGGCGGCGAGGGAACTATCGAAAAGCGTATTCCCGCTATGATGCGTATGTTTGAAAAGTACGGCATAGATATCCGTAAGGAGCCTATCCTCGTTTATCCCACGCTCCACTATCAGAACGGCGGTCTCGACATTAACGTTGACGGTATGACCACAAACGTCGAGAACCTGTTCGTGGCGGGCGAAGCTGTCGGAGGCATTCACGGTAAGAACCGTCTTATGGGTAACTCTCTGCTTGATATTATCGTATTCGGACGCAACGCCGGTATCAATGCCGCCAAGGTTGCAAAAGAAACGACAGTAGGCAAGCTCACACTTAAGCACGTTGAAGAATTCGAAAAGGAAATCGCAGCCGCAGGCATTGAAACCGACGCTGTATCTCCCAAGCTTCTCCCCAACTACACCCGCAAGGTAAACGACTAACACGGATAAGGAGAATGCGAAAAAATGAATTTATTTAACGGAGTTATTCCTGTTACCGGTATTTCATTCGTTCTCATGTGCGTGTTTGGCATCCTTTTTGTCGGATACGCACTTGGACGTATCACCATCAAGGGGGTATCCCTCGGTGATGCAGGCGTTTTCGTAATAGCACTCGTTTTCGGCGCTGTATTTAAGGATGTGATTTTCGGTGAAGGCAATGCCCTTGGCGAGATCTTCATCGAAGCTCTTGAGGTTGTTGAAAGTCTTGGTCTTATCCTTTTCGTAACTTCCGTTGGATTTATTGCAGGACCTAAGTTTTTTGGCAACATGAAGCGAAACTTCAAATCCTATGTTCTTCTTGGTTTTATTATTATCCTTTTCGGTGGACTTTCAGCAGTTGCTTGTATCTTCATTGGCGACAGTATCGGTTACGGCGCAACGATCGAGACTCGCGATGGCTTTGTGGCAATGATAGTAGGCCTTCTTTCCGGTTCTCTTACATCAACGCCGGCGTTCTCCGCGGCTAAGGCTACCGTTTCCGCTGAATACTCTTCTCTTGTTTCTGTTGGCCACGGTATTGCTTACATATTCGGTGTTATCGGTGTAGTTCTCTTCGTGCAGCTCATCCCCAAGTTCACAAAGGCTGACATGGATGCCGAACGAGCTCAGCTCGTTCAGGTTGAAGAAGGCAAAGTAAAAAAAGTCGTGGGAAAGCTCTTTAACATTGATGATCACGGCTTTGCGGCATTTGCTCTTGCGGCTGTTCTCGGTACTATCGTTGGTAAAATCAAGATTCCGCTTAGCGCAGCAGGACTTGACGGAACTTGTTTCTCGCTCACAACTACCGGCGGTTGTCTTATCGTCTCCCTTATTCTCGGACACTTTGGCAGAGTTGGTAAGATAAACATCATGCCCGACACACATACACTCAAGCTCTTCCGTGAGCTTGGTCTGGTTCTCTTTCTCGTTGGTGCAGGTGTTCCCGGCGGTGTTGATTTTGTCGCTAACTTCGACCCAATGTACTTTGTATACGGCGTGATTATGACTATCATTCCTATGATTGTCGGTTTCTTCTTTGCAAAGTATGTTTTGAAGCTCAGCCTTCTCAACAACCTTGGATCAATTACAGGTGGCATGACAAGTACTCCGGCTCTGGGTACTCTTATTAGCACGGCTAAGACTGAGGACGTTGCTGCCGCTTATGCTGCAACGTATCCTATCGCACTTATCGCAGTCGTCCTGGTGTCACAATTCTTAATTATCTTATTCTAACTAAAAGTTAAAATAACAAAAAAGTATGGGTGCCGCAATGTTTTTGCGTCACCCATATTTTCGCGTTTAACTAAAAACGGTGCAAATGTCGTATGACATTGCACCGTTTTTTAGAGTTATTTCAATACCGAAATAGCATCACTGATAGTTTTTTCATAAGCCTCGCGGCCGTATACGTCAACCTGAGCTTTGTTCTTTTCGCCGTGTGTAAGACAGCCTGCGCCGCCGATACATCCACCGATACATGCCATACCTTCGATGAAGTTTGCATCAAGAACGTTTTTGCTCATCTTGAGGAGTGCAACCTTGCAAGCTTCAATGCCGTCACAAGAAACTGCCTTGAGATCAAAATCAATCTCCTGTTCCTTAAGCGCCTGAGTAACAGCATCGGAGAGACCTCCGCAACGTGCGAAAATTCTTCCGTAATACGATGCATTATCAAGAACGCCTTCTTCAAGGCTCATAATATCGATATCGCGGCTGTCAAAGAGGGCCTGAAGCTCCTCGAATGTGATAACCACGTCAACGTAAGGCTTGACGCTGTCAAGCTGTGCTTCCGCTTTCTTCGACGTGCACGGTCCGATAAATACGACCTTAGCGTCTTCCGTTGTTTCCTTGAGATACTTCGCAAGAGTAGCCATAGGAGAGAGGTTGTGCGAAATGTAAGGAATCAGGGTGGGGAAGTTCTTCTGGATGAACATAACGAAAGCAGGACAGCAGGAGCTTGTTAGCTTTCCTTTTTCTGCGAGCTCCTGAGATTCGGAATAAGCAACCATATCGGCGCCAAGAGCTGCTTCAACAACGGTATAGAATCCGAGCTCTTTAAGTCCGGTGATTACCTGACCGAGCTTTGCATATGTAAACTGACTCGAAATGGAGGGAGCAACCAATGCGTAAACCTTGTATGCCTTGTTGTTGTCGCTGCCTTTGATAAGACGGATCGCGTCGAGGATGTACGACTTGTCCGTGATGGCTCCGAACGGACACTGATATACGCAAGCGCCGCACTGAATGCACTTGTTGTTGTCTATCGCTGCTGCATTGTCATCGTTGATGGAAATCGCCTTAACTTTGCAAGCAACCTGACAAGGTCTGCTGCGGTTGATAATCGCGGAGTAAGGGCAAACCTTAGCGCACTGACCGCATTCTATACACTTGGACTTGTCAATGTGAGCAACGTGGTTATGGTCAAAGGAGATCGCACCGCGCTTGCAAACGTCTTCACATCTGTGTGCAAGACAGCCGCGGCAGGAAGCAGTAACTTCATATCCCGCTGCGGGACATTCATCGCAAGCGATGTCGATGACCTCGATGTTGTTAGGGTTCTCTCTGTCGCCGCCCATAGCGATCTTTACGCGTTCAGCGAGGATCGCGCGTTCCTTGTATACACAGCAACGCATAGAAGCAACTTTTCCGGGGACGATCATTTTGGGAATATTAAGCACATTGTCAAGTAAGGTATCGTTCCATTCCTGACGAGCAACCTCGCGCAGAACTTTATACTTCAAGTGCTGCACTTTTGTGTCAAATTTTCTCATAACTTCTCCTTAGAAATAACTTACTTTGATGCGCTTACCCATCTGCTTGAGGCAAGATGAAAGCTCCTCGACCAAATTCATTTTGATGCTGAAATTTATCGGCAGATCGGGGTTTTGATGCGCAGGGTTAATAGCTCTGCCTACATAGAAGTTAATATCGGTAGCTTCTTCAAAAAGTAAGCGGCTTATGAGGGAAGCACCGTCGTGCTTGTAGCTCCAATGCTCGTAATGAACATTTTCGCCAAGATAGTCTTTGGCGTACTCAACAACTCTGTTAATGGTAATAACGCCTTCAGTAACAAGATCAACACCTTCAATCTCTGCGATGGGCGGAATATCGGACTGCTCAAAGTTAAGGGAGGCTCTGAGCGGCTTTCTCAAATATTTTGCCGCAATAGATGACGTTGTACCTCCACAAACGATATGCTTGCCATCTTTGGCAAAGAAGAGTGACATCATACGGTCAGCATCATCTCTGTTAGCAGGAGGACCAAAAAGAATGTTCATGGGAACTCGTTTACGTATTCTCACGACGCAAGCTGTAGCATCGTCGCCGGGCTTAAAGCCGTAAAGCTTGTTGCACTCATCAACGAGCATAGTGGAAAGCGTCTTTGCTGTATATCCGCCGGGAGCGAGCATTTCAAGAAAATCAATAATTTCTTCTCGTTTCCAACCGAAATTGTACGCAAGACCTATTCCGGCGTAAGGACAACCATCGCTCATCGCTACGAATATGTCGTTTTCACGAAGCTGGATCGTAGACTTATATATCTTTTTGCCGTCGATGTTCATTTCCGTGCGGGTATATTCGTAATTGACGTTATCACGAAGCATAATTACGTGAGGATTGTCATATTGGATGATCTCAAGCGTTTCATTATTCATCAAATGAAGAATAGTGAAGGTTGAATATGCAACACCTCGCACAGAGCAGATGGGAAGAGTGGCAGCAATAGTTGCTACACATTCCTCAATCGGAAGTCCCGCTGCCATCATTGTAGAAATGATCTTTGAAGTCAGCGTAGACAAAATACTCGCCTTAACACCGCTTCCGAGGCCGTCAGCCAAAACGATAACGGTTGAATTGGCGTTTTCTTCTACAACGTCAACGTGGTCTCCGCAAAGCTCCTCGCCGTGATGATTTATACTTTTATAACCAATGTCAGCGCAAATATCATTCATCGGAAATTGACTCCTTCAGTTTGCTGAGCGCAATCTTGGTTTCTGCAGCAGTTTCGCCGAGAAGGGAAGCGATCTCCTGTACGATGCGCATCTGTTTTTCAACGACCGCATCGGCAACTTCAACAGTCTGACGGCTGATGCTTTCTTTCTTTTCGCGTTCTGATTCTTCGTCTGTAACGTCGCGCATTATGCATATAAGAAGATGCGAATCACGGTCGTGAACGACTGTCTGCTCAACGTAACGCGTATATTCTGCAAGATAAACGCGTTTGTCGTGTACATCACGGCCATTCTGCATTACGTTAAGGAAGATCGTGGGATCAAGTACTCTAACGACCGGATCTCCGACTATGTCAGATGCCGAACGGATGTTAAGTATCTTACGTGCGGCTTCATTGATCTGCTGAACCTCGAGATTCTCATTCAAAACGAACAGACCGTTCGGCGTGTTACGAACGATGGTATCGGAGAAATTCTCGGCCTTATCCTTGAGGTAGGGAAGACACATGGAAATGTCCGCCTTTCCCTGAATAATGGCGACGGCCTTTTCACGGCAGGTGTTGTAACCGCAGGAACCGCAGTTAAGCTCCTGAGAAGGCTTAAATTTGCCCATCTGACGAAGGATATTGCTGATCTCGATCTCTGACGGGTACTGGAATTCACGTTCGATGTAGGTGAATTGTTTTCTGAGCTCGTCTGCTTTAGGCTGGGCAATTTGGAAATCCTTGTCGCCGGCATAATCAGCTACAGCCATAAAATCTGAAATGGGAGCATAATTGTACTTTTCCATAATAGGGCCGCCGAGACAGCTTCCTGCGCAAGCAGACATCTCGATAAAGCACTTGTGAATGTTTCCGGCTTCGATCTCCTTAAGTGCCGCGATGCAGTTTTCAACACCGTCGAGCGCGACATATTTGTAACCGGGCGCATCCTGAGCCATTGTTTTAAGTACGCCGCCCGTAGTAGGGAAGAAGCGCGCACGGCTGTGCTCATCAGAATCCATCACGTGCTCAAGCTCAATATTTTCTTCGTTGAGCCATTTAGTCAGCTCTTCAAAGGTCAATACTGCATCTACGATGCCTTTGTAATGATCTGCTTCGTCTTTTTTGGCAACGCAAGGTCCGATAAATACTGTCTTTGCATCAGGATAACGCTTTTTGATGTCAAGACAGTGTGCCTGCATAGGAGATACGACATCTGCAAGATATTCAAGCAATGACGGGAACTTTTTCTGAATAAGAAGGTTGATCGAATGGCAGCAAGAGGTGATGATAATATCGTGATCCTCTTCCTTGAGCATACGTTCATATTCATTTTTTACGATGGTAGCACCGAGAGCTGTTTCTTCAACATCATAGAATCCGAGTTTTTTCAAAGCTCTTGTCATAGCTTCTATTCCGACATCGTCATAATTCGCAATGAAAGAGGGCGCAAGGCTTACAATAACTGGATCGCCGCTCTGCAAGAATACCTTAACCTTTTCAAGCTCGCTGACGATTTCCTTAGCATTCTGAGGGCAAACTACGAAGCAACGACCGCACAAAATACATTCGTTGCCGATGATATGCGCTTGCTCGCCCGAAAAACGAATGGATTTAACAGGGCAGTAGCGAATACATTTATAACAATGCTTGCAGTTTGACTTTTTTAAAGTTAAAAAATTCATCCTTGTTAACTCCTTTTATTTTTTTAACACAGCAAGAACCTTTTCGTTAAAAAACTCATTGAAGGTTTCCTTTGTGATACCCGTATGTACTTCGTCATCGACCTTTACAGTCACACCAATACGGTTACAAGCGCCGATGCAAAAGCTACCGGTAAGTGTTATCTCTTCTTCAAGATGATGATCGGCAACAGCCTTCTGTAATAGCTCGACAATGGCAGCAGAGCCCTTGAGATGACAAGAGCTGCCCACACAAATCTGAATTACCATAGGTCAAGCTTTGTTAAGTACGTTGGTCTCGAAAAATTCGACAACATTGTCAGGTGTTACAGAGTGGAACTCGCCATCAACGGTAACGCACACACCCTGCTGGCATTTGTTCATACAAAAAGTACCGCTGAGATCTACCTTATCAGCGAGATTATTTTCGTTGATGAGGTTCTGGAGCTGTTCAACGACGTGACGTGAACCCTTGAGATGGCAGGAACTACCGATGCAAACTGTGATTTTCATATTTTTCTCCTTCATTGTTTGTTGCAACGCAGAATATTTCATTTTATGATATTATAACATAACAACTGTTATTATTCAAGTTTATATTATAAGAAAGACGATAATTTTATTTAGCAATCAATGGCGCAAAAGCCAAATCGCAAGTTGACACGAGCGCCTGTTTCAAAGCACTCCTGATAAAATTTAGTATTTTTGAACATCATTGAAATTATTTTAACATATATATCAATAAAACCTTTTACGGGAGCGATGATATGTTTAATGATGAGATAAGTGAAAGAGTGCTAAAGATAGGGGAATATATAGTTACGACAGGCGCTACGGTTCGTACCGCGGCAGAAAAATTCGGAATAAGCAAAAGTACGGTACACAAGGACGTGGCAGAACGGCTGCTGCGTGTCGATCCGCTGCTTGCAAACGATGCAAGAGCGGTGCTCGACATAAACAAGGCAGAACGTCATATCAGAGGCGGAAAAGCCACGCGCAAAAAATATAAGGGAGCGTAAAAAAACGGTACGGGTGGGGAAGCATCCGTACCGTTTTTTATTTGAAGAATCGATTATGACGAATCATATAATATCCGAAGTTCTCCTTACCGATAGCACGAATCAAGTGCTTTTTATAAAAATCAACGTTTTTGTACGGACAAGCGTCAAATCCGTCGGCGCTGCCGAATATTACGTTTTTTCCGTCAGCGATCAGGCGACGTATGAGCTTCGCAGAATCTCTGTTGGTAATATATGGTAAAGAGAAGAGATGCGTGGCGTTAGGCACCGAAAGAAGCGTGTCGAACACTTGTTTCTCGGAGAATTGCGCAACAGACTCAATCCGAGTAAATACCGGCGTGAGCTTATGCTTATAGATGATGTGATGAAGCTCGGTTGCAAGCACATCACGGCTGATGCCTAAGGGAATGTTTATGTAAAGGAACGAGCTTGTGCCGCTCTTGAGTGCGAGCCGATACAGATCGGATATTTCCGATAAGCCTTCAAACAAAGTTACTGTGTGGATCGGTACGAGCTTGACGTTTGTACATAATGATCTGCGGGCATTTGCGAAATAGGCTGATGAGCGGGAAAGATAAGCGCTGACGGTTACAGCCGGATCATACGTCAGAGACATAAAAATACGATTGATTCCGTGGGAGCGATAAAAACGGGAAATTATATTCAGTTCTTCAATAAATCCGTATGTATCGATTGGAAGATAACTGACGGAATAATAATCGTTTATCATAGGTACCGCCGATTGCAGAGTTGTAAGGTAAGTATATCACAAATGATCGTGAAAATAAAGAGTTGGGGGAGAGTTGATAAAACAGGTTCTTTCAGCCACCTTTTTCATGATATTAAATTATACAAAATGCAAATTTTATATAATTCGGAGAAGCGGTTGAGGCAGATAAGTCGGTTTGAGCCTACGAAACGCTTATTTTTGATTATATTACGGTCTTGTGGACGGTGGCGTTATATTTTTTTTCAATTTCTTAAAAATTAGTGGAAAATCACAATCTTATATGTTATAATAAATAAAATAATACATTCGGAGGCTTGTTATATTATGAAGATGCGTGTTTTATATGCAACCGCAAACAAAAAAGTTATCAATTATGCAGTCGCTCTCGGCGAAGCTCAGGACGATGCAAGAGCTAAGGCTGACGCGATTCCTCCCGCATATTCTTGTGACCGTGAACGTCTTGTTGTTCTCGTAGTATCCGCAGGCGCAAAGCTTGAAGATAAAGTTCGTCTCTTTGCCGGCGAGCTCACTGCGGCAAGAACCGCCAATGTTGCGTTCGTATTCGAAAGCAAGGATAAGACGCTTACCCCCGGTATGCAGCAGCTTATCGACACCGTAACATCTGCCGGCGCTAAGGTTATCACCGACAACATTTACTTCGTTGACGGCGGATCGCTCTTCAATAAGAAGCTGTCCCTTGAAGAACGCCGCGACATCGTTGAATGGTGCGAAGCTCTTAAGGAATCTATCAAGTAATTGAAAGAAGTCACTTTATACACAGACGGATCGTGTAAGATCAATCCGGGTCCGGGCGGTTGGTGCGCTATACTTGTCTACGGAAATAACGAAAAAGTTATCTCCGGCGGCGAAAAAAACACGACCAACAACCGAATGGAGCTTATGGCTGTCATCAAGGCTCTTGAAGCGCTTAAGGAGCCTTGCCGCGTTAAGCTCGTCTCTGATTCCAAGTACGTTATCGACGGATTGTCGCTCGGATGGGCTAAAGGCTGGAGATCACGAGGATGGAAAAAATCAGACAAATCGCCGGCGCTTAACCCCGATCTTTGGGGAAAGCTGCTTGATTTGACTGACGTCCATTCTCTTTCGTATGAATGGATCAAAGGTCACGCAGGTCATCCTTACAACGAGCGCTGTGACTCCGTCGCGCAAAGCGAAGCGGATAAAATGCGCTGACATTATACAAAATCAAACGGCACAGATTTGACCATCTGTGCCGTTTTTCATTTATTCACTTACTTTTTAGCACCGCGAACAAATACTTCGGGATATTCAGGAAGCGGATACTCGGAATCGAGGAAGAAATCTGTGTGCGGAGGTATGTTATAAGCGACATTTTCGTTTGCCACACCGCAGCGATACATTGTGTTGTGCATCAGTGTATAGATTCTGTACTCGGTGTCGTAATCCGTCATATAAACGCGTAACGCCTTCTGATTTGATTTGGCGAATACTATCTCTTCTCTCCAGTCACCGAACAGATCCGCCGAAAGACAAGGCGTTGACTTTGTTCCGTTGATAGAGGTTACACCTTTTGCGGCAAGCACGTTGCCGTACTCATACGAAAATACGTTCGTTCCGTCAAGACCGCATCTTTCAAGCTTATCAGTCCACCAAACGGCAAAGTTCAAACCGCCGCCCCACGTCTTTCCGGAAGGAGAGAGTCGATTTTTGCGATACTGATATACGTTTGTGGTGGTAGCACATACAAATTCGGCAGAATCGTTTCCGGGGATGAAGTTACCCGCAAGCGCACGTCCTACGTCGCGGTTGGACTGATATTTGAAAAGTATCTCTCCCGTTTTTGCGTCTGCAAGATACGCCCCCTGGCCGCCTTCAAGACACCCCCACACCTCAAGACCTTCACGTGCCGGAATAAAATCACCGACGTGAACGGCATCGCCGTGTCCGAGCTTTGTATTCCAAAGCTTATTTCCATCGTGGTCGATACAGCACTGTCCGTAAACGATCTCGTCGAATCCGTCGCTGTCAACATCCGCTACGCAAAGGTTATGGTTGCCCTGCCCTGCGTAGGTCTGATTTTCCTTGTCATTCGTATCAAACGTCCAGACCTCATGAAGCTCTTTACCGTCGAAATTATACGCAACAAGGACCGATCTTGTGTAGTATCCGCGGCACATAACGATAGAGGGATTCTTACCGTCGAGATACGCAACAGCCGCCAAGAATCTGTCAACTCTGTTACCGTAATCGTCACCCCAAGAGCTGACGGCTCCGCGCTTCGGCGCATAATCGATCGTTGTGATTGCGGCACCCGTAGTTCCGTTGAATACTGTGAGATATTCTTTGCCGGAGAGAATATATCCGTTTGCGTTTCTGTAATCGGGCTTTGATTTGCCTATAACTGTTCCCTGTCCGTCTACAGATCCGTCTGAAGTCTTGCAAACAATTTCCGCGATGCCGTCTCCGTCGAAGTCATAGACGAGAAACTGCGTATAATGAGCACCCGCACGGATGTTTTTGCCGAGATCTATTCTCCAAAGCTGTGTTCCGTCGAGCTTATACGCGTCAATTATTACGTTTCCGGTGTATCCGGAATGAGAATTGTCCTTTGCGTTTGTAGGATCCCATTTGAGTACGATTTCGTATTCTCCGTCGCCGTCAAGATCGCCGCAGGATGCATCTCCTGCCGTATATGTGTACGCAACTCCGTCAGGAGTTTTACCGCCTTTAGGCGTATTGATCGGGATGTCGAAATAATTTTTTGAATACGGCGTTACCGTGTCGGACGTATCCTTGCCTTCGGTAACAACGTGATACGAGGATTCTTCAGTTCCTTCGACGTCAAGATAACACGTAGCCATGCCGGACTCGCTCTTGTAAATACTTTTTCCGTCGCGGAAAAGCTCATATACCGTATCGTTTGATTCGGTACCGAAAGATCTCCAGCTTACAAGGATTCCGTCGCTTGTGTTTACTGCGACAAGACCTCTGTCAAGAGCCTCGACACGTCTTCCGTTTTCTTCAATCACGATATCTTCGCCTCCTTCGGTGTCTGTTGCCGTTTGAGTCTCTGTTTCGTCCGGAGTGCCTTCAGCGCACGAAAACATTGACGTGAATATAGCGACAAGAAGCAAGAGAGCCAATATTTTTTTCTTCATTTTTAGGTCAACTCCCGTCTAAGTTGTTAAAATATTACATCTAATTATAAACTATGCCCACACAGATTTCAATAACTGACAAAAAAATAATGATTTTTTCTCAATATTCAGCGCTAATTGTTGTCAAAGGCGTTATTATATGCTAATATCAAAGAAGAAAACGAAAAACAACGTTTGGTGAGGTAATTATGAAGCACGTAACGATCCCGCTTTACGAAAATGACGACAGAGTAACTCTTACAACGTATCTGCATTCCGATCTTCACGATCCCAATATGAAAAAGCGCCCTGCGGTGATAGTCTTTCCCGGAGGCGGTCTTGCATTCTTGTCGGAACGTGAGGCTGAACCGATTGCTCTTGCATTTCTTTCCGAAGGAATGAACACGTTCATTTTGCGGTATTCCATACGTGATTTCGGCAATTATCCGCTGCCCCTTCTCGATGCATCTGCCGCTGTTGCATATGTGAGAGAAAATGCCGATGCATTCGGGATCGATCCGGAAGCTATATACATCACGGGCTTTTCCGCAGGAGGTTACGTCGCGGCAATGCTCGGAGTCAGATGGCACGAATCATTTATCACAGAGGAACTCGATATTCCATACGGAATGAACCGTCCCGACGGAATCATCCTCTCTTATCCCGTTATCACGGCCGGAGAATTTGCCCACAGAGGGACTATCGAGAACTCGATCGGCAAGTACCCCACCGAGCAAGATCTCGCTGAGCACAGCCTTGAAAATCTCGTCTCTGACAAGACTCCGCCCGTATTTTTATGGCATACTGCCGATGATGGAGCCGTGCCCGTCGAAAATTCGCTTCTGTTTGCTTCCGCCCTCTCCAAATTTGCAATACCGTTCGAGCTGCACGTTTATCCTCACGGTCCGCACGGACTCTCGCTTGCTACAGAAGAAACGTCGGGCGGCAACCGCGCACTTGAAAACAAACGCATATCGGAATGGGTCAGACTCGCCTCAGAGTGGATCCGCGAAAGCTGACTTATATCATCATCGGAAAGGTGAACAGGACTTCCCTGACTTTTGCATAGATTTTGGTAAAATCCTCAATCGGTAACGGGTTTTCTCCCTTGCCGCATTCAAGTGTAAATGACGGTTTGTCGTATTCCTTGATGAACCAATCGGTAAGTCCTCCGTATGATGCTGTTCCCGTCGCTTCGGACAGTCTGTATCCGCTCATAGAAGATATCAGATTTCCTATCTGCAACGCTTTTGGTGGAGCGTATCCTCCGCTGCGGTAATAGATCTCCTCTCCCTGAGAATGAAGAGTTAATACAGCATCCGGCTCTGCGGCTCTTATAAAGCCGCAGAGCGCTTTTGTTTCAGGCTCAGATTCGGGCGACTGGCCGCTGTACTTTGATCTTCCCGCAAAAATACCGAGCTCACGCTCGATTTTTTTGTACTCGTAAAATCCCATATTATAGTTATGGTTCAGATCAACACCTCTTTCGTTGGCTTGCCAAAGCTTAAAATCATCTCCTTTGTTCATTACGCGGATACGCTCATAAATCGGACTGTCGGGAGATGCTCCGTTAACCGCGATCTCAACTCCGTCGGGATTCAACATAGGTACAACGTAAACGCATCTTTCGCAGAAGGTAAACGGGACGGAATATCCGTAAACACGTCTTGAGGTGCGCTTGAATTCACAAAATTCATTTACGTATCGCAGCAACAGCCCCGACGTTATCGATTCCGCACCGTGATGCGAGCCGACGTAAAGCACCGTAACGGGCGCGCTCACGTTTCCGAGACGAATGCAGTATATCGCACGTCCCCTTATGCTTTTTCCTATTTCAAAAACGTCGATAAACGGGTATCTTTCGAGAAATGCTACGACAAATTCTTCAATCGTACCGAACGTTACGGTCTTTTTTATGGGAAATATTGTTCTTGTGTTTTCGTTCATATACACCTCCGAATTTTTATTCCTTTGATGTATATGTCGTCAAAACCCGATATATTAATGAGAATTTACAATATATCTTTATTTTTTCGGATTTATATGTTAAAATAATGAAAGCCTTAAACGGAAGATCGGAGGATCATAATGTCCGCTAATATAAAAAATGCAAAGAAAACACTCATAATCGGAATTGTATGCGTGTTTGTACTCACAGTCCTTTATCACATGTCCGCGATTTTCACAATGATACTCGAAATGAGCAATATGTATTCTTTCTCTACGCTTTCTTATATCCTGCAGATCGTAAGAGATATCATCGAGCTTGCAATTTACGCCTCAGGTATCGCACTTGTGCTCACGTTTGTTCGTTTAAGAAACAAAAAATTCCGCAATTTTGCCTATATTTCCGTACTGCTCATTCTGTTTTTCGACTATGGCGTTTCCTTCACCATTGACTTTGCCATGGGTAATATCGACGGATTGGAGCTTGTAACGGCGATATACATCTTCCTCAACATAATCGCACGTGCCGCGATGTATGCGCTTACCGTATTCTTCGTCGAGCGAATTGCAAAAGAGAGCGGTCGTGAAAATCTTTTGCCGATTCCTTTTGTTTCAAAAAGCGATCCCGCATCAAAAATCCTTTCTGTAGTTTTCTTTATCAGGATTTCTCCGTACGTTCTCTTTGAGATCTATTCAAACGTCACCGGTATCATCGAATACGGATTTGATATGACAGGCGCGGACGTTCTTTCGATCATCTCCGCATACGTAGAGATCATCCTCGCCGGTGTACTTGTATATATAATCTCGTATTTGTTCTTGCTTTTGTACCTTACAATACATGAAAAGGCTCACAAGGAATCAGAATAAACAAAAACCGTATCTCACAAGAGATACGGTTTTTGTTTTTCAGTCAAGCTTATATCTTTCATCAAGACCGTCGGAAACATCGCTGACGTGCTTTACTGCAAAGATGATATAAATGGTGTTGATTATCAGCACAACGGTTGCGATGCTTTCAAACACAGGTACATAAAATACGTATTTGATGTTATCCTCCATCGCTTCGACGCCTTTGTTTATACCGACAAGGATCATATACGCAACGGATGCGACGGCTGTGATCACAGAGAAAATAAATATCCGAACGTTCGCGCGCGACAGTCTTTCGTGAAGCTTAACGGAATACGCGTCGCTCTCGCCTTCCTTGGTAAGAAATCCGGTGTGATCAAAGATGATTCCCTTGAGCTTTTTGTATATGAAATACATAACGCAGACGAAGAGGACCTCAGCTATGAAGGTAAGAATACAAAGCATTATGTGCGCTTTGAAGGCTTCGTCGGATTTCATAGTACGCGTGAAATCGTCGAATCGCACAATAAAGCTCTTAACCGCAATCCACTGAATTGCGGCAAAAACAGCATACGCAATCGAAACTGCGAATCCCGCAACATCTGTTTTGGTTCGTTTACGTATAAACATAAGCCAAAATATTACGAACGCCGCAGCGGAAATAAAATCGGGAATTATGTTGATGTGATCTATGACAAAATCAAGCGAGAGAACGATACCGACTGCAAGAACAACAAGCGCAGCCTTGTGAAGCTTATATTGCAAAAGTCCGAAATTGGTCTTAACGCCGCTGTTGTAAGCTTTGTACATCGACGTTATAAACGGCTTGTCGCGTCTGATGCCGTTGACGTAACGGATCGCGGACGCAGCCCAGAATACAGCGATCACCGCGGAGACAAATACTGCGAGAGTTACGAAAAGTCCGCGGAAATCGGTAATATTTACATTATACGAACCGACGTCTCCCTCGTATTCATACGCCGAAAGCGCTGTAAATTCGGGCAAAATGTTGAGCGCAGCTCGCAAGACAATAAATCTGTGAGTGCGTTTAATAAATCTTGAAAGCGATTTATCCGAACGCTTTGCCGTGAGCTCATCCGTCTTTGATCTTATGTCTTCTTCGGAAATGATCCTTCCCTTTTCGGCTTCGCGCGATGCTACAACACGAAGTCTTTTTTCGATGCGCGTTCTGTAACGGATAAGAACTCGCTCACGCTCGGGCATATATACTCCGACTGCCGGAAAATTTGTACCGAGATAAACCATTCCGTCAATGATACCGTCAAATACGATATACATCATCACAGCCTCTGCAATGCCGAAGCAGAAGGCAATAAGAAGCACCATTGTTAAATCATCCGACGTTATGACCGATGACACTGCGAAATCCGCCGCCGAAAGAAGCATCAGCTTGAATAGAAGAGTTCTTGCATCGGCAAGCTTATTTGAAAATTCCGACGGAACGGCGAGAGCCGTATACAGAAGGAAAAATCCCAAAGCATCCGGCAAAAGGTCGATCGCCGATATATCAGGCACGGCGATGAATATGACCGCGATTATAGCAAGTAATGCTTTCATAAATCTTTCCCCTCGTAAATTATTTTTTCTTAGAAGCTTTCTTTTCGTCTTTCAGCTTTTTCAGATCTTCTTTGGTCACGTCATCCTTACCGCCGGATTTGATCTTTGAGAAAAACCCCTGAAGCTTCGACTCCTTTTTGTCCATATCGTGATCTCCCGAAAGACATATCCACATATAGCAGCTGTAAATGACTGCGGGAACGAGAAACGAACAAAGAAGCTTCAAAAGGAACGCAAATGCCGAGAATGCAGATACGTAGTCCTTGAGAATATCGAGGTCAAACGAAAGCGAGAGCGACATCGCGAAGCTGATGACGTAATACCACATATTTCTGCGGCATCTGTCACCGAGCTTGTTGTCTCCGACAGAACGCGAAAGCTCCTCAAGCGAAAGAAGCATCGTCACAGTATATACGAGGACCGTAACGAGTCTGCAAACCTCTATAACGGTATTGACGGTATCAGAAAGAGATTCAATGATACCGACATAATGAAGCGCGTAGTACACACACTGCACGGTAGCAACGACAAAAAGCGCATATACGGAATAAATCGCGTATTTGAATCTTTTTGCGTGACGCTCGAGCTTGACAAGCGCTTCATGCATTACAAAAGCTCCGATGAGGTCAGTTATGAAAAATGTAGGTGCATAGGTAAATACGGATATGAGCACGTATCCGATGAATAAAACTCCGAGTCCCATGATTAAACCTTTATCAGTTGCCGTCAGAGGCAGTACCGCCGCAGCAATTCTTGTATTTTTTGCCCGATCCGCAAGGACAGGGGTCATTGCGTCCGACCTTTTCGGATGCTTTCTTGACGACGGGCTTTTTCTTTTCCCCCGTCTTGATAGCACCGTTCGTGCCCACGAATCCCGCAGACTTCGCGATCATCGTCTGACGGCGTTTTTCGAGCTCTTCACGCGGAATTGCGGTGAGTATGACACGCGACGTTGTGCGTCTGATCTCATCCGTCATTTCTGCAAAGAGATCCATACCCGCTATGCGATATTCGGATACGGGATTTCTGTTTGCATACGCCTGCAGACGAATGCTGTCGCGAAGATCGTCCATCGCGTCAAGATGCTCCATCCAATGTCTGTCAACGGCACGTAAAAGCACGTTGCGTTCGACGTTGCGAAGCCATTCGGATCCGAATTTTTCCTCTTTTCCGTTGTAGACGGCGATGGCGCGGTCGCACAGCATTTCTGTGATCTCTTCCGGGGAGAGGGCAGAAAGCGCCTCTTCCGTGAATTTTTCATCTGTCGGCGCAAAAAGAATACCTTTATACTCATTTATGAGAGTTTCAAGCTTCCATTCTTCAGTGGTTTCACCGAACGTAGCAGATCGAACGGCATCCGATACGGTGCCAACGATCATCTTTTTGATCTTTTCGGAAAGATCGAGTCCGTCGAGAACCTCTTTACGCTCCTTATAGATGAGCGTTCTCTGCTGATTCATAACGTCGTCATATTCGAGAACGTTTTTACGGCGGTTGAAGTTCTGATCCTCTATGCGCTTCTGCGCCGATTCGATCGAATCGGAGAGAATGCCCGCGTCGATGGGCATATCGTCGGGAATGCGCAGTCTGTCAATGATATTGTAAAGTCTGTCGCCGCCGAAAAGACGCATAAGATCGTCCTCGAGAGAGACGTAGAAGCGTGATTCTCCGGGATCTCCCTGACGTCCGGAGCGTCCGCGGAGCTGATTATCGATACGTCTGCTTTCATGGCGCTCTGTACCGATGACGAAAAGTCCGCCCGCTTCGCGAACAAGCTTAGCTTCGGGCTCAATCTCGACCTGATATTTGCGGTAAAGCTCACGGAACACTTCCCTTGCGGCAAGCTCTTCTTCTGTCACGGACTGAGATGAGCCGGTAGCAATCGCGATCATTTTTTCGTCGTATCCGTTCTTTCTCATCTCGGACTTAGCGAGGAATTCGGCGTTACCGCCGAGCAGGATGTCCGTGCCGCGTCCTGCCATATTAGTCGATATCGTGACGGCACCGAGCTTACCTGCTTGCGCAACTATCTCTGCTTCCTTATCGTGATATTTTGCGTTGAGCACAGTATGCCTGATGCCGGCGCCTTTGAGCTTTTTGGAAAGAGCTTCGGATTTTTCTATAGACACGGTACCGACGAGCACGGGCTGTCCCTTTTCATGACAAGCCTTTATGTTTGCAATGACTGCGTCCTCTTTTGCCTTTGCTGTCTTATACACAACGTCGTTGTGATCAACTCTTATCATCGGCTTATTCGTGGGTACCTCGACAACGTCGAGACTGTAGATCTCACGGAATTCGTTTTCTTCCGAAAGAGCTGTACCGGTCATGCCGGAAAGCTTACTGTACATACGGAAATAGTTCTGGAAGGTGACGGTTGCGAGAGTTTTGTTCTCGCGCTGGATCTCAACCCCCTCTTTTGCTTCGATTGCTTGATGCAGACCGTCGGAATAACGTCTGCCGGGCATCATACGGCCTGTGAAGGAATCGATGATCATAATTCCGCCCTGATGGATGACGTAATCTATATCGCGATGCATGATTCCGTGAGCGCGGAGAGCCTGATATACGTAATGCGCGAGCTCGGAGTTTTCGGCGTCACCGAAGTTTTCGATTCCGAAGAATTTTTCGGCTTTTTCAATGCCGCGGTCTGTCAGAGTTGTAGTGCGTTTCTTTTCATCGACTATATAATCGGCATTAACACCGGCATTTTTGATGATCTCTTCTGCATCTTCCTTTGCATCAAGCTCCTTGATGACAAAAGGACGCATACGGGAAACAAGCTCGTCCGCACGGGAGTACATATCTGTCGATTCGTCACCCGCACCGGAAATGATAAGCGGAGTTCTTGCTTCATCAATAAGAATGGAGTCAACCTCATCGACGATCGCAAAATTGTGTCCTCGCTGCGAAAGCTGCTCCTTATAGCTGACCATATTGTCGCGGAGATAGTCAAATCCGAACTCATTGTTTGTGCCGTAGGTGATATCAGAGCCATATGCTGCGCGCTTTTCGGCGGCGGTCTGTCCGTGAACGACAAGTCCTGTTGTGAGACCGAGAAATTCGTGAACTCGTCCCATTTCTTCAGCGCCGAGGCGTGCAAGATACTCGTTTACGGTTACGACGTGAACACCCTTACCCGTGAGCGCGTTAAGGTACGACGGCATAGTTGCAACGATCGTCTTGCCCTCGCCCGTTTTCATTTCTGCGATTCTTCCCTGATGCAAAAGGATTCCGCAAAGAAGCTGACAGTTAAAGGGGCGCTTTCCGAGCACACGGTCGCACGCCTCGCGGACGAGCGCAAATGCCTCGGGAAGAATGTCGTCAAGAGCTTCACCCGCCGCAAGACGGGATTTGAACTCGTCTGTCATCGCGAGCATTTCGGCATCCGACATAGCGGAAAAACGGGGCGCAAGCGCCTCGATCTTATCGACTGTCGGACGGATCTTCTTTATTTGACGGTCACTGTACGTACCGAAAATCTTATCAAATACTTTCATTAACGGGTTCCTTTTGAATTTATAATTTGCGTATATTAATACATCATAATATTATATAGCATCATAGTCAAAATCGCAATCATAAAATTGTAAACATTATGTAGAAAAACAAAAGCGGACGGTATTTTACCTCCGTCCGTGTGTTTTTACATATTTTCTCGTGCGGAATTGAACTTTTCTTCACATTCCTCGGGTGTGCACGTGTCTTCGGAAAAAAGCTTTCCTTCCGTATAAAGGGCGTAAAGTCCATCATACGCTTCACTGACGGCACCGCCGTCATACTTGGCAAGATCGTAACGCAACGCTGTGGGCAGATCTTCCGTAAGCGGAGGCTTGACGTACGAGAGCATTTTATATTGAAGGGCGCTCACGGCGCTGACCGCACCGCTGCCCGAATCGTAAACATAGCGTTCGCCTGATTTTTTAAACTGAAATATCATACTTCCTCCGTCTTTCCGCGCAAGCGGACTTCTACTTATGCTTTATTTTCGGCACGCGAGGCGCCATATGCTTTTTTCTTTTTCCTTCTCGTTTGGATGCGAAAAACGCACCTGCCGCAGATACGATCATCTCGACAACACGGCTGACGAGCGAATACGGCATCTCAGAATAAGGCGTTACCATACCGTCCGAATCAAAAATCAGCGACAAAATCATAAAAACAACGAGCAGAATCGCTCCGGACAGAAATCCCGTGAGAAATCCGCCTTTTTTGGCGCCGATAACACCCGCCGATAAAAATGCCGCAATCGCAATAATTGCCGACACCCATTTGACAGCTCCGCCGGGATCGTCGGTCATATACACCAACGCACCGACCAAAAATATCAATCCGGCAGCTATTCCCACCGATATGAGCGCAGACAGACCTGCATCGGCACAGCATCTGCCTATGTTTCCGAATTTTTCATCCTTCATTATTAGTTCACCCCGAATACTTTTTGTTTCATAGTATTCGGGGCGAAGCTGTTTTATGACGGAATTACTCTGCGTCCTCAGCCTTAACGTCAACGCATCTTACTGCGGAGCGAAGGATTCTGATCTTGGTCTTTTCCTTACCGGTCTCGATCATAACGGTTTCTTCCTTGATGCTTACGATCTTGCCGATGATACCGCCAATAGTGGTGATCTCGTCACCTACCTGAAGGCTGTTTCTCATATCGTTTGTTTCTTTTTCCTGCTTTTTCTGAGGTCTGATAAGGAAGAAATAGAAAACAACGAGCATGACAAGAAGCATAATGATCGAAGTCCAACCTGTGTTGGGGGTTGTTGTTTCAAGATATGCCATCAAAACTGTAGTCTCCTTATTTTTTATTACAAAACGTATTATAAATCACGCCGAGCCTTTTTTCAATAGAAAATTTGTAAATATTGTTATTTCCCTATTGACACGTACTATATCGTGTGATAGTATGATAGTGTACTAATACACGTAGTACAGCAAAATCACAAGGAGGAGAAATGAGTTCTGTATACATTGACTTAAAAAGCAGAAAGCCGATCTACGAGCAGCTCATTGAAAACATCAGCAAAATGGTGCTGACGGGAGTATATTCCCCAAATGAGCCTATACCGAGCGTTCGGCAGCTCGCATCGGAGCTCGGCATCAATCCCAATACGATCCACAAGGCTTATCTTGAGCTCGAAAGACGCGGGATCATCTATTCCGTAAAAGGTCGCGGAAGCTTTGTTTCGGAAAACATCTGTGATGCTGTAAACAAACAAAAGGAAGAGACCTTTGCATTGCTCAAAGCGGCTCTTTGTGAGTCACGTGAGCTCGGATTGACCAAGGAAGACGTTATATCGCTCGTCGATTCCGTCTTTTCACGCTAAAAAGGAGACCCAACCATGATTATTATCAAAGAGATAAGTAAAGCATTTTCTGACGTGCAGGCTCTCGACGGAGTATCGCTCACTGTCGGTAATGGCTCCATCCTCGGGCTGATCGGATCAAACGGCAGCGGCAAATCAACGCTTTTGCGCACGATGTGCGGTATATATAAGCCTGATTACGGCGATATCCTTTACGACGGCGCCCCCGTATTTGAAAATTATGATCTGAAGCAAAGGATCGTATATCTTTCCGATGAGCAATATTTCGCACCTGCCGCAACACTTGACGATATGCGCACTCTTTATAAGAGCGTATACAAAACCTTTGATGACGAAAGGTACGTTAAAATGACAGATCTTTTCGGTCTTGACCGTTCCCGCAAGATCAGCACCTTCTCTAAAGGTATGCAAAAGCAGTCTTCCCTGCTTTTGGGTATGTCTTTGCGTCCCGATTTTCTGCTCTGTGACGAAACCTTTGACGGCATTGACCCCGTTATGCGTCAGCTCGTGCGCCGTACGATAGCAGAAGACGTTGCCGATAACGGTCTTACCGCCATCATTTCTACTCACAATCTTCGCGAGCTTGAGGACATCTGCGATCACATTTGTCTTTTGCACAAGGGCAAGCTCGTGCTTGACCGCGACCTCGACAATATGAAGCTATCGATCCATAAGGTACAGTTTGCTGTAGACGTCGCATCTCCAAATCTTACTGCACTTGACATAATTTCGCACGAGACAAGAGGCAGACTACACTCGGTGATCTGCCGAGGCGACGCTCAAATGATTGAAGAGACGATAAAATCGTACTCCCCGATGTATTACGATATGCTTCCGCTCACACTTGAGGAAATATTCATTTCGGAAATGGAGGATATAGGCTATGACAGCAACAAAGTCATTTCGTAATCAAAGACTTGTAACGGGCAGCTACGTTAAGTACAGAATCAAGCGCTCCTGGGCTGTAATGCTCCTTTGCTTTATCGCAATGTTCTTCTGTACCGTTGTGCCGTTTTTGATCAGCGCGGATTACTACGCAGAACGTTATGAAACGCAGACTGCGGAAAAATTTATTCGCTCTTTCACCTCTTATTTCAAAGAAAACGCGATATACTGTGTAATCATCTCCGGCGGACTTGCAGTTGCTGCGGGATGTGCATCACTTTCATATCTGCACAACAAGGTCAGCGCGGGCTTCTTCCACGCGACCCCCGAAAAGAGATCGGGACATTATATCGCATCGCTTGTCTCAGCTATAGTTGATTTTGCGCTTCCCTTCGTCGCAAATATGCTGATCTTGACGCTTGCGGTAGCGGCAAACGGACTGCTCTTCAGATTCGTTTCCGTCCTGCTTTTGAAAATCACTCTGCTTTGTCTTTTCGCCTACTTGATCGTGCTTTCCGTCTGTTATCTTGCCGGTATGCTCACGGGAACGGGTGCAATTCACGTCATTTTCACCGCATATCTGCTCTTTATCCTTCCCGTTGCCGTCTTCTCTGTGGCATGGTGGATCGGTGATAACACAAGCTACCTCAGCTTTGACGCGCTTGAATATGTCTTTAACAGATTCATTCTGCTTTCACCCGTAATCAGGCTCGGACACGTTTTTATGCTCACTTTTTCAGACGCTCCATACAGCATCGGAATAGGTTCTCTTGTTATAGACCTTATACTTATGCCGAGTACGTTTGTCGGTGCGTATCTGCTTTATAAAAAGCGTCCGATCGAATCCACCGGAACGCCCGTCATCTACCGTAAGCTTTCCGAAACGGTCAAATATTCCGTAATGCTTCCGATGGCATTTCTCGGCGCCATTATATTCTATGAAATGGGTGACGGCGACGCGTGGCTGATATTCGGATTCTTCACGGGAATCATCCTCACGTTTATGCTGATGAACACGGTACTGCACCGCACGACGAAGGCTATGTTTTCGGGACTCAAGGGACTCGGTATCTTCACCGTCTGTGCGATAGCGGTGTTTGTTACTGCGTGCACGGGAATCTTCGGTACCGTCGATTACGTCGTTCCCAAGGCGGAAACGATCACCGTAACGCTTGACGGCAAGGAGGTCACCATCGAGGATCCGGAATACGTCGAGGCCTTCCGCCGGGAAATGAAGGAATTTAACAAGGCACTGAAAAACGACCGCGACTCCGTTATTTATCAAAAATATTTTGAATACGTCGAGGATTCGGATTTCAAATATTCGGATTCTCACTACGAAGACGCCGGCAAATACACCGGCGACGACATTGAGGCAATACTCAAAAAGAACGTGCGTACAGCCTCTTTTTCCGTATATTACACGGATAAGTTCGGTGCAAGCACACGATTCCGTTATAATAACGTTCATCTGACGGCGATCAGCGATATTAAGGCGCTTGTTTCGGGCGCGTCGGACGGAGAGACGTTCAAAAATATGGACGTCACAAGCGAAAATTTCAATACACACGTTTCACTCTATTTCTACGTGAATAGACAAGACGTTCTCGACGCGATAGGTTCCGACGCATATTTGAGCGATAAGCTCAGTTATATCGCTGATATCAGGGAATATATGGATCACGATTACGATTATTGTCTCGTCACTGCCGAATACGAGCTGGACCGTTCGAAGTCAACGGTCGAAAAACAGCTTTACTCCGAAAAGTACGCCGAATTTATGCAGCATATGGCTGAAAAAACGACCGACGTCTCTCCCAAGCAGTCGATCGGCAGTATCAGCGTGAACACGTACGACGGGCAGTATTACGTCTATGAATCGTTCCCGCTTTGCTTCGATGATTTCGATCTTCTTTGTGAATTCATAGGCGAGGACAGCGTATTCACCGCCGCTTACATCAATCTTGCCGTTCCGAATTCGATGTCGGAAGCTCACGATAACATTTTGCTTTCCACCTATCCGTCCGTTATTCCCGCAATTCTCGACAGCTATTCCTCCGATTACGTCGATAAGTTTGCGGATGATGTAACGCGTGTTTTCGTATACGACAGAACTGAAAACACAATAACGGAGCTTGACGAAAAGAGCGAGATCCGAGACGTGCTCGGACGTGCGGCGCAGATCTCAAGCATCGGAAGAATATCCCCCTTCACCCCTACAGACCTCCGATACGTCATCTACGTCGAAACAGAGCACACCGAGGACTCCTACACCACATATCTTTTTGAAAAGTAAAAATATCTCCTAAGGAATAAATCGCCTCCGAAGAGTAAACACTAATCGAAAGTAACTCTTTTCGGAGGCGGTTTATTTTGCTTCGGATAACAAACGATTTTGACAGCACCGTGCGTTCTTTCGATAAAACATTACGCGTTGACGATAGCTTTGACGTCATAAAGCGTCAGATATGCGCAGGCGGTCACACGGCGGTACTGTATTACATCGATGGGCTTATCAAAGGCGGCGAATTTCAAAAGCTTTTGATGTATCTTGTCAGCCTTTCCGAGCTCGGTGACGGTCAACCCGGCGCCGCACGGCGATTCAAGGAACAAAATCTGCCCGACGTTGAGGTTGACGTTACCTCCGACGCCGATGCGGTCATAACCTCTCTGCTCGGCGGTTGTACGATTATGCTTTCGGACGGATTTGCGGGGGAGGTAGCAGTAATTGATCTGCGCACATATCCGTCACGGGATACGCAGGACCCCGAAAATGACAGAGTTATGCGAGGTGCACGCGACGGTTTTGTGGAAACACTGATCTTCAATACCGCGCTCATCCGCCGCCGCATACGCGATCTCGGACTTACGATGAAATACTGCACCGTCGGTAAAAAGTCGAGAACGGACGTTGTCGTTGCGTACATTGAGGGCGTAGCTGACGAAAAATACGTTAAAAAGCTCATCTCCGATATAGAAGCTATCGAAACGGACGCGCTTCCGCTCGGTCATCAATCTCTCACGGAAGCGCTCGTGCGCAAGCAATGGTATAATCCGTTTCCGAAGGTGCGTATGACGGAGCGTCCCGACGCGGCATCCGCGCACATACTAGAGGGCGGCATCGTCGTTTTGTGCGATACCTCGCCCGAGGCACTGCTGTTACCAACGTCCGTATTTGATTTTCTTCAGGAAACAAACGATTTCTATTTTCCGCCCGTAACGGGATCGTATCTGCGGCTGATGCGAAGTGTTATCTTCATTTCGACGATATTTATCACGCCCGTATGGTATCTTTCGATGATGTATGCGGACATTTTGCCACCGTGGCTAGGATTTCTCATTCCCGAGGAGATGGGAGAGCTGCCTGTTATAGTACAGCTCTTCATAACGGAGCTCGCGCTTGACGGACTTAAGCTCGCATCGCTCACGACTCCGTCTACGATGTCTAATTCCCTTTCCATCATCGGAGGTCTTTTGCTTGGTGATTTTGCAGTTCAGGCAGGATGGGTAATTCCCGAGGTGATATTTTATATGGCGTTCACCTCGATCGCAAATTTCACACAGTCAAACTATGAGTTGGGCTATGCGTTCAAGTATTTCCGTATGCTTATCCTCTTTCTTACGGCAATATTCGGCATCTACGGCTTCACAGCGGGAGTTGCTGTCGTGATCCTGCTCGTTTGCTCGATCCGAGGTGTGTGCGGAGTATCATATCTCTATCCGCTTTATCCTTATAACGGACGCGCGCTCCGCCGCCTTTTATTGCGAGAGAAAAAATAAAAAAGAGCTCAAGCGAGCTCTTTTTATTTTTTTGACATTTCGTAAGCGTCATTTACGGTCAGCGATACGGGCATTTCCGCGCTGTCGCACACAAGACTGCCGTTGCGGTAAAGCCGCCATCCCTTTTTACCGTCTACAGCGGCAAAATCCTTCGACGCGCCTGACACGCGGTAAACGTTCGCAATGACCGCTCCGTTTTTGGCGATCTTGCGGCTGACAGATGCGGCAATATTGCGTTTTTCATCGCCGCCCGCGCACTCGCAAGCCGTGATGAAAACGAAACGTATGCGCCTGTTCGGCTTCATCAAAAGAAGACGCCGACACGAAACGATTCGGCGTTTTTCGCCTTCAGCTTCATCCGAAAGGATCCGTGGGCTTCCGTGAGTATGAATAATGAGGCATCCTTCAGCCGCTGAAAATGCTCGTTTGAACGACATAAATCCGTCAACGGATATGATGCTTACATCGTCAGCTCCGCACGCTTCGGAAAGATCGTTGCCCATTACGGCAGACGATTTCAGCCACGCATCGGGAGAGCAGCTTATTACAGTTACCTTCACGTCCGTGCCGCCTTGCGAGCATCCTCGCGCTTTTCACGGCGAAGCTTGTAGATCTCCTCCGTTGCAAAAGCGAGCTTTGTTACAACGTTTGACTTTGTCGGATAGCAATAGAACGAATCGTTGTCGGTAGAGATATCAATGCAATCGAAAGGATCGATATAGCAATAATCGTACTCGATATGCAGGCTGTCCATACCGTCGGGCAGGCGTTGGATTCTGTATTCCTTGCCGTTGTATTCGCCCGTGAGAACAAATCCGTTTTCGGGATCGTGAGTCAGACGCGCATCACCTATACGGTTGAAGCGCCAGCAATTCGGAAGCGAATAAACGTAAACGTCATCCTTAAAGGAGTAGCTTCCCTCTTCGATCTGACGCTTGACCTCACTTCTTTCCCACTCAAACCAATCGGGAATATGCGGAAATTCCGTCTCTCCCGTAAGTGCGCGAAGCGAGCCGTCCTCTTCCAGATTCCATCTCTTTCCGCATTCGGTGCAGTAGAGCTCCGTTCCCTTTGAGGACATTTTTGATTCCGTTTTGCACGCGGGGCACTGATAAAGCACCTTCTGCAGTCCTTCAGCACGGAAAGGCTCTGTGATCTTGATGCCGTTTTCCTTCTGATACTTGTAATCGTCGTACTGCATCGCTTCCTTGATCGCTGCATTGATCTCGGGAACGCTCATTTCCGCAATCTGCTCGGCAGTGAGGACCTGCGTGATCGTAGTGTGAAACGGCACCTTACGCTTCTTTCTGAAGTTCCAGAACGGCGAGTGGAGGTAGTTTCCTCTGTGGATCGTCACGACAAGCGGAACTCTCGATCTTTTCACAAGCATACCGAGCGTTTCGGGCAAAAACGCAGTCGTTCCTATAGGAGAATAACGTGCCTCAGGATACATGCAAAGCACGTCGCCGCGGCGCAGCACCTTATAGATAGATCGAACGAGATGCGGATCATTAGTAAATTTGCGTGTGCAGATACATCCGATCCACTCCATAAGAAACGGACGTCTGTAGTAGCCGTCAACGTTGACGACGTTATTTACTCTGTGCGGAAAGGTTGCGAGTGCGGCGAGCTCGAAATCGATGAAATACATATGGTTTGACAGAATCATATACGGAGGCTTGAGACCGTCCATATTTATCTTTTCTATCTTGTATTTTTTGCCTATGAGCACGATCTTCGAGAGAAGCCAGATGAGTCCCATCCAAAAATATCCTTGTCGCATGGGATATTTTTTTGAATTGTAATGCTTTTGATTTTTGTAGTTGATATCCATTGACGTCATTATCCCGAATATTTATCTTTTGTGCTTAACGAAATTTTCCTTATCGTTTTTTCTTTTGAAGAACTGATAGTAATAGCACGGAATCATACCGTTATAGAGCTTTTTGACCTTGTCGGGACGTGCTCCGTAAAAGCGTGAAAACTGCTCGTGCGAGGTGATAATATATATCTGCCAGGAATCAAGCGTTCTGAAATGCTCGCCCATTTTGCGGTAAAGCTCTTCGGCGTCGTGTGCGGTCATCATTCGTTCGCCGTACGGAGGATTGCACACGATCGTACCACGTCTGCCCTCGGTTTTAATCTCAAGCGCGTTGCGACGAAATACCTTGACGTTATCGGCAACTCCTGCGCGGAAAGCGTTAGCTTTCGTCAGCTCGACGGCATTTTCATCAATATCCGATGCATAGACCTCAAAAGAGGTTTTGATTATCTTGTCGTTAGCCTCTGCCCTTGCGTCGGTCCAGATCTTTTTATCGATGAACGGGAATCTTTCGGCAGCGAATCTGCGCTTGAGTCCGGGAGCTCGGTTCTGCATACGCATTGCCGCCTCGATCGCGATCGTTCCGGACCCGCACATCGGATCCCAAAACAGCACGTCCTCGCGAGGACGCGATATGTTAACGAGCTCTGCCGCAAGGGTCTCACACAGAGGAGCATCGTTCGATTCGGGACGGTAGCCGCGCTTGTGCAGCGTTGCGCCGGAGCAATCGATCATAAGATCCGCCTTATCCTTGAAGATAAAAAATTCGATCTGATAAAGAGTTCCCGTCTCCGGAAGAACGGTTACACGGTGTGCGGACATAAGTCTGTCTGCGACCGCTTTGTTTATGATCTTCTGGCAGTCCGGCACTGAATAAAGCGTGCTTTTGATGCTATGTCCCTTGACGGGAAAACGATCCGTCTTGCCGATGAAACGCTCCCACGGAAGCGATTTTGTGCCTTCAAAAAGATCCGTAAACGTATAAGCCGAGAACGATCCGAGGTGGAAAAGCACTCTTTCGGCGTATCTTGAATTAATATTGACTCTCGCAACCGCCGTTTCATCGCCTTCAAAATAAACTCTGCCGTCGATCGTTTCTGTTCGCTTGTAGCCGAGTGCATCGATCTCTGTTCCGAGCGAATGCTCAAGACCGAAAAGACATGTCGCAACGTATTTATATCTCATAAAACCTCTTATAATAAAAAAATATGCGGGCAAAACCCGCATATTAGTATACTATATTTTTGGCGTTATTTCAATCATTACGGCACAAATTGTTGATTTTAATTCAATATCGATGTATAATATTTCGGTAATCATTTGCCCGACAATCCGAGAATGAAGCCATTTACGTCGGACGAGCATATATCTCCTGCAACGACTCTGTTTTTGTATATGAGCAGATTGGCATATACAGTGCCTTCATAATCGGGATAATTTGTGATCCTGTAAGTGTAACGAGTCATTTCGCGGTTCTTGTATTTAGACAGATCGAAGCCCTGCGACTTCTGGAGTGCGTTATAATTTTCCATTACGCGGTCGAATTCTGCAGGTATCGTCACCTCTGCTTCCTCGGCAGGCGTTGCTTCCACCTCCCAGCCGTAGCTTTTAAGAAGAGCGATCCGTTCTTCATTCGTCTTGACCTTTTCAAAATTAAACGAAAGAACCTCTTCCGCGCCGTTATCGGGCACGGCTGCGGCATCTTGACCTCCCGCTGCATCAATATCCTTTGGCATAAGAGTGATAAGCAGTATCAAAGTCAGAACGGCAACGCCGATGATGCCGAAAAATTTCACGGTACTGCCGTGTACGGCGCAAACAAACATAATTCTTCCCCCTCGGTAAATCGTATTTTACAGTTAATTTTATTGGCACAAGCGCCGATATATGACTTATTCCAATCAAAATTTCATCAAACGGAGATTTCCTCATATGAAAGATTATCGCAAGATTGCAGAACATTGCCCCTGCGGCGAAAAGCACTCTCTTTCCACGGACGTTATCGTTTCCGGATCGGGTGCAACTGAAAAAATGATCGAATATGTGCGCTTACGCGTTGATAATACGTCGGACGTTCTTATCGTTTCGGACGAGAATACCGAAAAGTATGCGCGTCCCGTTTCCGAAAAGCTCGAATGCGACGTATACATTTTACCCAAAACAGCACACGCAAACGAAATATATACTTCTGAACTCACAGAATACATAAACACTTCTTCCCGTCCCGCTCTTTTTATAGCGTGCGGATCCGGATCTGTCCACGACATAACACGTTTTTGCGCTTATGACGCAGAAATTCCGTTTATATCGTATCCGACGGCAGCAAGCGTTGACGGATTTGTTTCGGGTGTTGCAGCGATGACCATGTACGGACAGAAGCTCACCTATCCGTCCGCGTCTCCGATTGCGCTTTTTGCCGATCCCGACGTGTATTCGACCGCTCCGAACAAGCTGACAGCATCCGGCGTTGGCGATGTAATAGGCAAAATAACTGCGCTTTACGATTGGAAAGCCGCCAATCTTCTCTCCGGCGAGGCTTTATGTCCCGAGATCTACGAGCTTATGAAGGACGCGCTTGATACCGTAATAGATGCGGCAAAAAGCAAGTCCGATAAACGTGATTTTACCGAAAAGGTTATGAACGGTCTTATTCTTTCGGGCATAGCTATGCAGCTTCAGGGGAATTCACGTCCCGCATCCGGATCGGAGCATCATATGTCTCATTTTTGGGAAATGCACGTAATAAATGATGAAACAGATGCACTCCACGGTGAAAAGGTCGGAGTCGGTACACTTATTGCGCTCGACCTGTTGAAAAGCAATATCGATCTGATCGAGCGTTTTTGCAATATCGATCTCAAAAAAGTCTTCGACCGCGAGATGATCGACAGCGTTTACGGTGTGCTCGCAGACGGCATCATTAAAGAAAATCTCCCCACGGGCGACATTTCTTCTTCGGTAATTGCCAAATTAGGCAACTGTAATGCTGACGTTATATCCAAAATCAAGCAAAATACAGCCGAGCTTCCCTCATCCGACGAGATCCGCGATCTGCTTCTCGCTTGCGGGGCTCCCGTAACACTATCCGAGCTCTCGCTCCCCGATTCTCCCGAATTTGCAGAGCAATCTGCGCTCTTTTCGCCTTACGTAAGAAACAGACTTACGGTTGCAAAGCTCATTTCCGCCGTAAAGCTTTCGGTAGTAAAGTAACGGTATGTATCCTGATATAATTATTGCGGCGGCGTCGGAGTCTGATGCGTTAAAGCTGAGCAAGCACTTAAGAAAACGCGGGATTTTTGCCCAAGCATTGAGCTTCGACCGCGCTCTCAAGCTGAAGGAAGCTCCCGCACTTGTTGCAGTCGCCTCAAAAACGTACTCTTCAAAGGCATACGCTGTCCTTTTATACGTCAATTCCCATCTTCCCGACACAAAAGCTTTTCTTTTGGGAGATGAAGCGGGTTACACAAGCGCCGACATCAATGCGCGTTTATCATACACACTTGTCAACAAAGACAACTGCATAAGTGACGCCGTAAGCAAAACACTCGGATTCAATTTTGCATTTGCCGAACGGAACTTTACCGCTTCGGATCTATCTGAAACTCCTCTTATTTATTTTCGCGGAACACGTTTGTTTTTAACCGAAACCGAGGCGCAGATCGTACACGCGCTCGCGTCTCTCGACCGCGAATATCTCTCTGCCGAAGAGCTTGCGAGCTACATGAACATTCTCCCAAGATCCGTTTCTTCTTACGTTTCTTCCGTAAACAGAAAGGCTAATGCGCTGACGGGAAAGGCAATGATCTTCTCCTATCGCAAGACAGGATATTCCCTTTCCCCACCGAAGCATTAAAACACAAAAGCGGCAGCTTTCGCTGCCGCTTTTTATTTCTTAAAGACGCTTGCAAAGGAGCTTCACTATGCCGTAAACGAGCCCGAATGAATCGAGATCGAGCGCTTCCTTGGTCGTATGCTCGCCGATCGTGACAGCACCCGTTGCGATGATATCCATATCGGGAACGGCACGCTTTATGATGCCGCATTCAAGTCCGGCGTGAATTCCCATAACGGGGATTTCCTTGCCCGTTACATCACGGTATGCGCGCACATATTCGTCGCGTATGGGCGAATTTTCATCATATGCCCAACCTTCATAGCGAGAGTCAGTAACTGCATCGAATCCATGCTTTGCCGCCGCAGAGGCAAGAATTTCCGTCATCTCGTCAAGATCCTCCGAAACAGAGGAACGCGAGGAGAGATGAAGATCGAGCTCGTCGGCTGTAACGTTCAGAATTGCGTAGTTAAGAGAAGTAACGACCATTCCGATCTCGTCGTTGTATTTGATGACTCCCTTCGGGAGCGTATCAGTGAAAGCAAGCAGACGCGATGTGAACTCGGGATCCGCACTGTCGCGCTTGCATTCGCGCAGAATTTCTGTTTTGAGAGCGAATTCGGCATCATCTGCAATGAGACGCTGCGCTATGATTTCGGCTCTTTCGAGCGCGATTTTTTGTGCGAGATCGGCATCCTTTGCCCAAATCACAGCTTTTGTTCTGGACGGAATCGCATTATCCTTGCTTCCGCCGGACATTTCGACGATATAAGCATCCGTCGCAGATCTGATCGCTGACACAAGATCAAGCATCAGCAAATTGGAATTTGCGTGTCCGAGATGAATATCAACACCCGAATGGCCTCCCGCAAGTCCCGAAATATCGAGCAGAAGAAGATCTCCGTTAGCCTCCGTCGGTGCGTGACGTTCACAGATCCTCGTTCTCATTCCGCCCGCACACGAAACGATGACAACCTCGCCGCCCGTATCGAGATTTATCATACGGCGCGCCGTTACGCTTGAATAATCAAAGGTGGAGGCGCCTGTAAGTCCCGTTTCCTCCTCTGTCGTGAACAGACATTCAATGCGGGGAGATTTGAGCTCGGGATCGGTGAGAAGCGCCATCATTGCCGCAACGGCAACGCCGTCATCGGCGCCCAGTGTCGTTCCTGTTGCAGTAAGATATTTGCCGTCATAACGGAGCTTTATGGGATCCGTAGAAAAATCGATTGCAACATCCTCATCAGCCTCGCATACCATATCCGTATGTCCCTGGATCATAACAGCGGGATGATGCTCGTAGCCCGCAGTCGCAGGACGTATAATAAGTACGTTGTTATTGGCGTCACGCAAGCTTTCAAGTCCGTTTTTGTTAGCAAATTCAACGAGATATTCCGCAATTGCACCTTCATTGCCCGATCCGTGAGGAATACGGCAAATGTCTTCAAAATATGCAAAAAGCGCTTTAGGCTCTCTGTCTTTTATAATATAGTTCATAGAATAATCTCCATAAGAAATAACGTAGTAGAGATATTTTATCACAAAGTTTGTCTTTTGTCACTATGATAAGAATAATTTTGCCGCTGTCACTTGATGAAGACGATTTACTGTGATATAATGATTAAGAATATATACACGAAACGAACGGACGGTGAGCAAATTGAAGATCGAGTTCAAGAATTTCAACAACCTTTTTAAGATCAAGCGCGGAAGCGTATCCGCTGTGATCCTCGGTGCGGGTTCATCCGAGCGTTTCGGCGGCAACAAGGTCGCGTACAAGCTCGACGGAATTCCCGTTTTCATCCGCACGCTCAAGGTCTTCGATGCATCCCCCTACATAGACGAGATCGTTCTCGTTGTCAAGGAAGAGGAATGCGATGCAATAGCGTCGGACGTTATCAAATACGGTCCGATCGGAAAGCTGAAATGCATCGTTTCCGGCGGCGACACGCGTCAAAAGTCGGCGCTCAAGGGCTTTGAGGCTATAAATCAGTCGGCAAAATTCGTTGCGATCCACGACGCGGCGCGCTGTCTCATCACCGAAAAGACGATCGAGCTCGTTTGCCGCGAGGCATTCTCCGAAAGAGCCGCCACAGCCGCTCACAAGGTAACCGATACCGTCAAATACTCGGACAAACGCGGATACATCGATTACACACTCGACAGAAATTACGTTTACACCGTCTCCACACCGCAGATATTCCTTTCAGATCTATATCGCGCCGCGGCGTATACCGCTCGCGACGACGGATTCGAAGCCACCGATGACTGTATGCTTGCGGAAAGACTCGGCTTCAAGGTAAAGCTTGTCGAGGTCGGCGACGATAATATCAAGCTCACATACAGAGAGGATCTTGAGCGCGCAGAATACATACTTAACAAGCGTTCCGAGTCCTCCGTTGAGAAAGGATAAGCCCATGAGGATAGGTCACGGATATGACGTCCACCGCTATGACGAAAGCCGCCCGCTTATTCTCGGCGGAGTAAATATTCCCTCGTTTGCAGGACTTGCAGGTCACTCTGACGCCGACGTGCTTCTTCACGCGATCATGGATGCGCTTCTCGGAGCCGCGGGACTGCGTGATATCGGATATTATTTTCCGCCTACGGACAACACGTTCCTCGGGGCGGACAGCGCCATTCTCGCTTCCGAGGTTCTTCGCCTCATTCGCGAGAAGGGCTACCGCATTGTCAATATTGATTCCACCGTTATTGCACAAAAGCCAAAGCTTTCTCCCCATATCGATGCGATAAAATTGCGTCTTGCAGAGATATTCGAGCTTCCGGTTGATGATGTAAACGTCAAAGCAACAACAGAGGAAGGACTCGGATTCACAGGTGAACTCCGCGGAATGGCGGCGCACGCCGTGTGTCTTATCGAATCTATATAAAGCACGGAAACGGACGATATTTTACGTTCACTTCCCTGTATTTCACCTTCCCTTCGTCCGCCGCCGTACGTATTTTCGGGTATTGATTCCCCGATATAGAATATGGCAAAAATCAAAGTCCTGTCACCCGCAGGAGCCGTTCGGCGGACAACACTTTTTCGGCAATCTTCACCGAAACAGACCAAACCTCCCGACAAAACGATATTAATTACTGAAAAAGAACTGTGAGGTAATTTATGATCTATATCTCGCCCTCGATACTTGCTTGTAATTTTGCCATCCTTGGCGAACAAGTTGCCGCGGCGCGTGCCGGCGGTGCCGATTTTATCCACATTGATGTGATGGACGGTGTGTTCGTACCCAACATCAGTTTTGGATTTCCCGTCATCAAATCTTTGAGCTCTCATTTCAGCACGCCTCTTGACGTGCATCTGATGATAGAATATCCCGAAAAATACATCGAAGAAGCCTGCAAATGCGGCGCTGATATGCTGACCGTTCATTTTGAAAAGATGGACGATCCCAAGGCAATCCTTGACAAGATTCGCAGTTTCGGCGCAAAGCCAGCCATCGCCGTCAAACCCGCAACGCCTATTGAGAAAGTATTCCCTTACATAAAGGACGCGGATATGATCCTTGTTATGACTGTTGAGCCCGGCTTCGGAGGTCAGAAGATCATGCCCGAAACTATTGAAAAGGTGCGTATGCTTCGCGCCGAAGCGGACAGACTCGGACTTGACGATTATAAGATCGAGGTTGACGGCGGAATCAGACTCGAAAACATACGCGATCTCACCGATGCCGGCGCCAACGTTATCGTTATGGGAAGTGCCGTTTTCGGTGCTCATGACATCGCCAAAGCTGTGAGCGATCTGAAAGCAGCCGTAAACGGAAGCGACGCCGAAGAAGACGAAGAAGAATAACATAAAACTCCCCGAGCGAACGGCTCGGGGAGTTTCTTTATTTATTTTACGTTTGTTTGTGCAAGATCAAGCGTAAACTCAAATTTACAGAACTTTCCCTGCTCACTTGATGCCTTGATATTTTCACCGTGTGCATCGATTATTGTTTTGACTATATAAAGACCGAGTCCGGTACCGGTTTTGTCAAGTCCGCGGGATTTATCACTCTTGTAGAACCTATCGAAAACGTACGGCAGATCCTCAGCAGGGATTCCTTCGCCTTCATTATAGACGCTGATAAGAGCCTTTTTGCCCTGCGCAGTGATCGCGACCTTATAAAGACCGCCTTCACGTGAGAATTTAACGGCATTGTCGCAAATGTTATACAGAATCTGATAGATCGCGTCTCTGTCAGCGTTGACATAAAGGTTATCCTTCGTGCAATCGAATTCAACGTCAAGCTTCTTCTTTTCAAGTCTGCTCTCCATCGAAATTATGATCTGACAAGCGAGCTCGCATATATCAAAGTTTACGCGGTTGAATTTGCGTTCTCCCGCCTGTATCCTCGTTATATCAAGAAGCGAATTTACAAGACGTGACAGACGCTTGATCTCTTCACTGATGATGTTAAGGTAATGCTTATGCTTTTCGGGCGGTATAGCTCCGTCAAGTATACTGTCTATAAATCCCGAGATCGTTGTCATAGGCGTTCGCAGATCGTGTGAAACGTTTGCAAGAAAGGAGCTTCTCATCTCCTCAAGGTTCGAAAGCGAATTTGCCATATTATTAAAAGCAGACGCAAGCTCCGCGACCTCGTCATGTCCTGTTACGGGGACTCGTATATCAAAATTCCCCGCAGCAAAACTTTTAGCGGCAATACTCATATTTTTAAGCGGGCTAATAACTCTGTCGCTGATAAAATACACAGCAATAAGCGCCGCGAGCATGATCCAAAGGCTCGACATAATGGAGGTGTTGATGAGTGATTCGAGAAGCGCGTCCATTCCCGCATCAGAGGAGCAGGTAAAAACAGCACCACTTTTCAGGTTATCGTTTGTATAAAGCGTTCTGCCGTAAACGTAGGTGACCTTTGAAAAAATGCCGTCCTTTTCATCTGAAACAAACGAATATCCGTCAGCTGTGACAGACGACATAATTTCTTCCGAAATAACGATAGTTTCCGTATATTCCTTGCCGTAATCACCGGGGATAAACGGTACGTCGGGTCCGGTAGAAAAGAGTACGGTGCCGTTATTATCCGCAACGATAATAGACATATCCCGGGAATATTCAAGCATCATATATACTCTGTCATTGATGGTATATCTGTAGTTTTTCAAATATTGATCGAGCGCTGAATAACGTGCCTCCTTGACAGATTCGTTGATGTACGCCGCAAACGTGTCTGCGGCGTTGGAAAGAGACATTTTTTTCGACGAATCGGAGTACGCGCCGATAAGGGTTGAAATGATCGAGATCTGTATGATGAAGCTTATGATGATTATCATCATAAATACAGTGATGTATTTTGTAAATACGGATCTAAACATCGTTAGAATAACCTCTCAATTGACGGAGTAAGTGAAACAGATAGCGCGCGGACAAGATCCGCGCGCTCGGAGTTCGTGTTATTACTGGAGAAGCTCGAATTTATATCCGACGCCCCAAACGGTTTTAAGTACCCATTTATCGGAGACGCCTTCAAGCTTTTCGCGCAGACGCTTAACGTGAACGTCAACCGTGCGGGAATCTCCGAGATAATCAAAGCCCCAAACCTTATCGAGGAGCTGATTTCTTGAGAAAACGCGGTTACAGTTAAGTGCAAGGAAGTAGAGCAGCTCGAGTTCCTTAGGCGGAATATCGATAGCCTTTCCCTTCAACTTGAGCTCATACTTTTCAATGCTGATCTCGATGTTGTCGAACTTGATAACCTCATCGTTCGCCTGATTGTCGTGAGCGGAATATCTGCGGAGGACCGCCTTGACACGCGCGGAAAGCTCTTTCATATCGAAAGGCTTGACAACGAAGTCATCCGCGCCGAGCTCGAGGCCGAGCACCTTATCAAATACTTCACCCTTTGCGGTAATCATAATGATAGGCTTACCGGAAACCTCTCTGATCTCGCGGCATACCTGCCAGCCATCCTTCTTGGGAAGCATTATATCAAGCAGAACGAGGTCGGGATCGTACATTTTGAAAAAGCTTACGCCCTCAGCGCCGTCGTTTGCCGTTTTCACCTCATAACCTTCGTTTTCAAAATATAAACGAAGCAGATCGCAAATGTTAACGTCATCGTCTACGACGAGAATCTTGGTTCCAATTGCCATTTTGAATCCTCCTACTGATATCAGTATACAAATTTATTATATCATCAAATTTTATATTTGTAAACTGCAATTTGCAAACTTAAGGAATATTTATCCGAAAGAACACTTTTGCTTTTACGGTATCATTATAAATCAAAAAATTGAGAGAATTATGTCAGTTATCTGTTTTTTATGTGAAAAATTCCTTTTTCACATAAATTATCCGTCAGTATACGAAAAATTATTCTCAGGTCTTTTATCCTTGCGGATTTTTCCTTTGTATGGTATAATATTTTAAATTGAGAAGTATCGACACGAGGTAACACAATGTATTACGAAGCGCTCGACGCGATAAAAAAATATAACCGAATAATAATTCACCGACACACACGTCCCGACGGAGACGCCATTGGCAGTCAGATCGGTCTTAAGCACATAATCAAAGCGAATTTCCCCGAAAAAGATGTTCGTGTCGTAGGAGATGACGTTAGATTTCTTTCATTTATAGAAGATTCCGTGATGGACGAGGTGCCCGACTCTGATTTTGACGGTGCGCTTTCGATAATTCTCGATTGCGGTGCCCCTTCCCTTATCAGTGACGAAAGATACACCGCCGCCGAGATGACTCTTCGTTTTGATCATCATCTCTTCTGCGGCAAGATTTCAGACGTTGAGGTGATAGATTCAAGCTTCGAAAGCTGCTGCGGACTTATAACCGATTTTGCCGTAAAAACCGGGCTTGCGCTCACTCCCGTCGCAGCCAAGGCACTTTATACAGGTCTTGTAACAGATTCCGGACGTTTCCGATACGACAGCACATCGGCGCGTACTCACCGCGTTGCAGCCGTCTTGCTGGAACAGCAGTTCGACACAAACGAGATCTACCGTAATCTTTATGCGGACACATATGAAAGCAAGCGACGCAAGGCAGAGTTCATACTCAAAATAAACTTCACCGAGCATAATGTCGCTTACATATACACGACATCTGAAGAGGCTGCCGCATCGGGAATGGACATCTTTTCCATATCGCGCGGTATGGTCGGCACGATGGCTGACATGAAAGACGTTGATATTTGGGTCAACTTCACCGAAAGCGACTCGGGTGTTCTTTGTGAGATCCGTTCGAGCCTTTACAATATCAATCCGATCGCCGTAAAATACGGTGGAGGCGGTCACGCAAAAGCAAGCGGAGCTACCGTATCGGACAGAGAAACAGCCATGGCAATGCTCCGCGATCTTGATGCACTTGCATCCGAAGGGAGATCAATATGAACACAAACGCTAAAAACGCTATATTTGAAAAAATAAAAGAATACGATTCCATCGCGCTTTTCCGTCACATCCGTAACGACGGCGATTGCGTTGGTGCGACAAAAGGGCTCAAGGAGATAATCAAATCAACGTGGCCCGAAAAGAACGTATACCTGATCGACTCCGACTGCGCGGAATATCTCGCGTTTCTCGGCCCCGAGGATGAAGAAATTTCCGATGAGATATACTCGGAATGCTTGGGTATAGTCCTTGATACAGCCTCACTCGATCGCATCTCAAACAAAAAATACTCGCTCTGCCGCGAGCTTATTAAGATCGATCATCACATTCCTGTCACTCCTTACGGTGACATACAGTGGATCGAGGAGGAATATTCATCCTGCTGCGAAATGATTGCCGAGTTTTACGACACATTCCGCGACACGCTCGTGATGAATAAATCTGCCGCAAAATATCTTTATACGGGCATGGTTACCGATTCGGGCAGATTCAAATATGAGGGTGTCACAGGCAACACACTTCGCAACGCCGCGATCCTCCTCGACGCCGGTGTTGATACAGCCTCTCTTTACGCGCATCTTTATCTTGAATCCTTCGATTATCTCAAATTCAAAGCAGAGATATACAGCAGAATGAAAATCACGGAAAACGGCGTGGCGTACATTTACGTTGACCGTGAGATGCAGGAGAAATTCAATCTCTCGCGCGATCAGGCGAGCGCCTCTGTAAGCAGTATGGACGGCATCATCGGTTGTCTGTCCTGGCTCGCATTTATCGACAATTGCGACGGGACGGGATCGATCCGCGTTCGTCTGCGTTCGAGATTCGTGACTATCAATCAAGTTGCGGAAAAGTACCGCGGAGGCGGTCACGCATTCGCAAGCGGTGCTACTGTCTACAATGAAGAGGAAATGATGGCTCTCATCGCAGATGCCGATGCACGAGTCAAGGAATACAAAGAAATGAACGAGGGCTGGTTATGAGGATCCTCATCACAAACGATGACGGCATTAACGCTTCCGAGCTTCCCTGCCTTATAAATGCTTGCCGCAAATACGGTGATGTTACTGCTGTCGTGCCTAAATTTGAGCAAAGCGGAAAAAGCCATGGAATAGAGATCCACAAGGCGTTTGAGGCGAAACAGGTTGATCTTATCCCGGATGTGACCGTATGGGCAGTCGATTCGACTCCCGCGGATTGCGTGCGTTTCGCCGTGCTTGGCTTGGGGCTTGAATTCGATCTTGTTATTTCGGGAATCAATCGCGGACTCAACATCGGAACAGATGTTATGTATTCCGGCACTGTCGCGGCTGTTTTTGAATCAAATTCACTCGGAATCAAGGCTATTTCCCTCTCTACCGCCCCCAAATATTATGGTCGTGCGGTTTTACATCTCGATGACATCTTTTCATACATCAAAGAAAACGGCCTTCTTGAGGAAAACGACGCTTATAATATCAACATTCCGTATAGTCCCAAAGAAATACTTATAACTCATCAAGGCGGCGCATATTATTCAGACGATTTTCATCCTATCGGCAATGATATGTATATGCCTCACGGCAAAAGCGTATGGTGCGACAACGGCGATGACACACTTGATACAGACGCCACTCTGCACGGATACCTCACAGTCACGCCTCTCACAATATGCAGGACGAATATTACTGTATACGAAAAGCTGAAAACGCTTGAAGCAAAAAAAAGGAACGGTTAAAAACCGTTCCTTTTTTGTTCAATTAATATGATCAATGTCTCTTCTTGGAAACGATGTACGCGCCGGAGAGAACTGCAACTACGGAAAGGATAGCAGCTGCAACGCCTGTCTGCGGTGCGGAAATAAGTGTGCAACCGGAGTTGAACTCTACGACACCGCCATAGTTCATAAGCTGACCGGAAACAGTGATAACGTCGCCGACCTTGATTCTGTCAGCGCCTTCGCCCTTGAGACGGAAACAAACGATAGGCTGATCTTCCTTGCCTTCAACTGCGATTGTAACAGTTACGTTCTTGTACTGTGCGTTATAAGCTGTGTCAACAGAAACGATCTTTCCTGTAAGAGTTGCATTATAGGGGAGAGACTCGCCTTCTTCGAGAGCATATGCTGCATCGATGATCTCTTCGGGAGTTTCGGGAGCTACGGGAGCCTCGTTTTCGCCCTTTTCAACTGACTCAAGAACGGGAACGTTGAATTCGATCGTTCCGTTGTAATTCTTGATCTCACCTGTTACGGTGATTGTATCGCCTACAGCAAGACCGTCAGCGCCTTCACCCTTGAGGCGGTAGCACTGAATTTCCTTACCTTCAACAAGGATAGTTACGGTGATGTTCTTGTAGGATTCGCTGTAAGGAGTGTCTACCTTTACGATCTCGCCTGTGAGAGTTGCGTCATAGGGGAGAGATTCACCCGCTTCGAGCTCGAAAGCTTCTTTAACGATCTCTGCGGGGTCCTCGGGAGCGACAACGGGTTCTTCAACCACTGCTTTTTCAACTGCATCGAGAGTGCAACCGGTGTCGAATTCGATAGTTCCGTTGTAGTTCTTGATCGTACCTGTTACGGTGATGATATCGCCAACTGCGAGAGCATCGGCGCCTTCACCCTTGAGGCGGTAGCACATGATTGGCTTGGTTTCCTTGCCTTCAACAACGATCGTAACTGTTATGTTGTTATAGGAGGTGCTGTAAGGAGTGTTGATTTTTGTGATCTCGCCTTTAAGAGTTGCGTTATAAGGGAGAGACTTTCCGGATTCGAGCGCGTAAGCTTCATCAACGATCTCCTTGGGATCTTCGGGAGCTACCGGAACTTCACTTTCGCCCTTTACAACGGAATCGAGCGTAGAGCCCTGAGCATACTGAACAGTACCCTTGTAGTTGGAGAACTTACCTGTTACGGTGATGGTATCGCCAACTGCAAGACCGTCAGCGCCCTCGCCCTTGAGACGATAGCACTGGATCGGATATTCTTCCTTACCTTCAACAGCGATTGTAACTGTTATGTTGTTAAAGGAGGTGCTGTAAGGAGTGTCGATAGAGATGATCTCACCAACGAGAGTATAGCTTTCGGTGGTGGATCCGCCTGTTTCGAGGGCGTATGCAATTTCAACGATCTCTGCGGGAGTGAGAGTGCCGCCGCCTCTTGCATATCTGGAGGACTTAGGCTCGGGCTTTACGAATGTGCAGCCGGAGGTATACTCAACCGTGCCTGCATAGTTCATAAGAGTACCTGTTACAGTGATAACATCGCCAACTGCGAGAGCATCGGCGCCTTCACCCTTGAGACGGAAGCAAACGATGGGCTTGTCTTCCTTGCCTTCAACAGCGATTGTAACAGTGATGTTATTGTAATCGGGGCTGTAGGGAGTATCGATGGAGGTTACTGTACCTGTAAGGGTTGCTTCATAAGGAAGCGATGCATCGGTGTCGAGTGCGTAAGCCGCGTCAACGATTTCTGCGGGATCCTCGGGAGCAACAACAAGCTCACCGCCGCCGGAAACGACCGCGTCAAGAGTGCAGCCTGCATCAAATTCGATTATGCCGTTGTAATTCTTAAGGGTACCGGTTACGGTGATGGTATCGCCGACAACAAGAGCGTTTGCGCCTTCGCCCTTGAGACGGAAGCACATAATGGGCTTATCCTCGTAGCCTTCGACAACGATGGTTACGGTGATATTCTGGTACTGCTCGGACCAAGCGGTATCGATAGTAGAGATAACGCCTGTGAGAGTGCAGGAATAAGTAAGAGAGGTGTTTTCTTCGAGAGCATAAGCCTCGTCGATTACGGAATTGTCAACTACGGGAGCCTCGGGCTCAACGCCTTCACCCTTTACAACACTTGTAAGAGTGCATCCTGCGTCAAATTCGATCGTTCCCTTGTAGTTCTTGAACACGCCTTCAACAGTGATGGTATCGCCGACAGCGAGATCCTTAGCGCCCTCGCCCTTGAGACGATAGCACATGATCGGCTTATCTTCTTTACCTTCAACCTTAATGGAAACAGTGATGTTCTGATAGTCATCGGACCAAGCTGTATCGATCTTGGAGATAACGCCCGTGAGGGTGAATGTTTCTTCTGTTACAACACCGTCTTCGAGAGCGTATGCAAGATCAACGATTTCTGCAGGAGTGAGCTTGGAGATGTCAACATATGCGGGAATTGTGTGGTTCCAGGAGAGTGTCTTTGTAGTTTCGCCGTCTGTGAGAGTTGCGGTGAGAACGTACTTTACTTCCTCGGGGGTCTCTTCGTTAACGTTGATCGTTACCATACCGTTTTCTTCAACAACGATGGAAACGAGATCTTCGGAAACGTCAGCAGTCCAGGTAACGGTATACTTTTCGGTTCCTACCGGAACAGATCCGATTACCTGATAGTCGGTGCCGGTAACTTCGGCAACTTCCTTGTAAACAGTCTTGATATACGCATAAGCAGCGTCAAGACCGCTCTTTTCTTCAACTACACCGGCATTGGTGTCGTTGGTGTCCGTGTCGGAGGGATCTCCGTCGGTGCAGCTCGCGAACATTGCTACGCACATTGCAAGAACAAGTGCCCAAGCGATAATCTTTTTCATTGTGAGCTCCTTTAATTAGTTATTAATTGTAATGTTATCGGGAGTAAAGACTTTGATCTGATAAGCACCGCTGAAGTAATCAATAATGCCCTTTACATCAATGGTCTTTCCCGCATAAGCATCTTCGGTTATAAGCTGTCCGTTTTTGTCAAAGAGGACCGCTGTGCGGACTGTGAGCGTATATCCGTCCACCTCACAGGTGAGCGTCATAGCGCCTTTGGAAGAGCTTTCTTCACTCACTGTCGTATAAATGTCGATGACTTTAAGTCCCTTCATTTCGATTGATGAGCCAAGCGCAAGCTGTGCGTAATCGAAGGTAACGGGAGCGTCGTTGACATCCACAGTCACTTCCCTGCCGACAAAAGTTTCAGCAGATGTGGGAACATAAGCGGGATCGTTTCCGTCGCTTATCTTCTGGATATTACCCGGATCATCGGGCTTCATAAGACGGTAATTGAGGTCGGAGACCTGCCAAGTGCCGCCGGCTTCATAATATTGGACAGTTCCGACAATTCTCGCTTTATTGCCGACAGCAAGAATATCGAGTCCCACGCCCGTAAGACCGTGACCGTAATAAACGTACATGCCGTAGTACATATCCGTTTCGGGATCATAATCCTCAACGTAGATTCCCTGAGTACCGCTATTTGCTGTAATTACGCCGCTGAACGCAACCTTGATGCCGTTATAAGCGTCAATATTGGTTCGGAGCTCCTTGAGTGTGAGCTCGATCGCGTCGCCGTAATAAAAATCAGGGTCGGGCTGTCCGGAATGAACGTTGAGCTTCTGCGCCTTTGCCTGATTGATCGCGGCAACGCAAGCTGATCCGTAACGGTTTCCGGCAGAATTGTTAGCGATCGCAAGACCGTTTTGCAGTATCTCAATGTTCAGATTTCTGTAATCGGACATATCGTCCGTCTTATACCATATCCAAGCGAGGTAGCGTGATCCGGTTGAATCGGGATCCCATACAGAAGTCTCGGATTCGATAATGATGGACGTAGCCGACGACAGCTTTTCTTTTGTAAATGCGGATGCTTTTTTTCCGTATTCCTCAATTTTGCCCGTAGATTCGGGAGTATTTATACCGATGAAACGAGCTTTGAGGACACCCGAGCTCATCACGCTCACAGGAACGTTAAAGTGGACAGTATCACCGTCGATAAAGGTTTTGACGGTTACCTCCTCCTTTGCCGTTGAGGAGCCCATATTGAGCTTTACGGATGCGGCATAGTCAACGATCTCGAGTGGAGCATCGGCTCCGTCCGTATCGGTGACGGTATCGGTCGTGTCGGAGGGATTCTTCCCTCCGCACGACGTCATAAATAAGCACAGGATTATCAGTAAAACTAAAAGTTTTTTCTGATTTTTCATTTTATTTTAGCTATTGTATTCGCACTCTTCAACCGCAGCTTCAAACGCCTTCTTGATCTGTGCGTCAACATCGCCGCCGGTGAATGCAAGGCACTTGGTGAGAAGCGCGCCTACCTGGTCACGTGCTGCGGAGGAGCCGTTGAACGCGGGAGAGGTATAATATGCGCTTTCCTGCTCGAGGCAGACCTTAGCAGCGAGAGCGGAAACGTAGTTGCCGCCGTCTGCCTTAGCGATGAAGTCAGAGTAAACTGCGTTTTCGCCAACAGACTTGATTACAGGAACATAACCGGATGCCATGGCGAACTCAGCCTGGAATTCTACGCAAGTAGTGAGATACTTAACAAAGAGCCAGGATGCGATAACTTCCTGAGGATTGTCCTTCTGGAAAATGCAGAGAGAGGGACCCTGAGAGATAACCTTCTTGTTTTCTGCGTTAGCCTGAGGAATTGTAGCGATGCCTACTTCGAAGGGATAAGAGCCGTCAGCATTTGCTGCAGGACGCTGATAAGTAGCACCTGCGGAAGATCCGATGGACATATAGCTCTTAACTTCATCGGTAGAGGTGAAAAGACCGGAGGTATATGCACCGTAGAGAGTCTGGGTGGTCAGATATCCCTTCTGGTACCATTCATTGAAGGTCTTAATGAATGCGTGGTTGTCTTCGTGGTCGAAGAGATAATGGTCGCCGGTAGCGCTTGTGTAGGGCGTGCCGAGCTGTTCGCACATGGTGATGAACCAGTTAGCTTCGGAGTCATATCCGAGGGGAATGGAATTGGGGTCGATAACCTTGATCTGCTCGCAAACCTTTTCAAGCTCGTCCCAAGTAGTGGGAACTGCGAGATCGTGCTCGTCGAAGAATGTCTTGTTGTAGTAAAGAACTTCCGTGGACTTAGAGAGCGGGAGCGTGTACATAAGACCATCACCGAACTGCTTACCTTCATTGTAGTAGCCTTCGATGAAGTCTGCCTTCTGCTCGTCGGTGAAGCCGATGATTTCCTTCGTACCGTCTGCACGTGTAACCTCGATATCGCTTTCGATGAGAGAATCGAGAGTGGTTACAGCACCTGCGAGATTGTAAAGAGCAACGTGATCAGGATAGCAGTACGCGATGTTGGGCTGATTGCCAACGGTGATCTCTGTGGAGATCTGCTCACGAACGTCGTCATATCCGCCGACCTGTGTTACTTCGATTGTGATGTTGGGGTACATCTTGTTGAACTCAACAATGTAATTGTCGAGAACTCCGCGGAGATTTGCGCCCATCGTGTTGTAGAACTTGATGGTCACTGCGCTTCCGTCGTAGCCGCCTTCGGGAACGGTAAAGTTAACTTCACCCTTTGTTTCGCCGTTGCCGCCTTCATTGTCGCCGTTATTGCCGGCGTCACCGCAGGCAGTAAACATGCTCACAAGCATAACAACGAGCATAAACGCCGCTAAGATTCTTTTTTTCATAAAATTGAATCCCTTTCTTTGTATATGTTTTATATGTTAAAGGCAAAATTGCCGTTTAACCCTTGATACCGCTACGGCTTACGCCTGCCATAATGTACTTTCTGAGGAAAATGAACACTAAGAACAGAGGAGCCGATACGATGGCGACTGCCGCCATCTGAACGGGAAAGTTTGTCTGACCTGCTTCATCGACAAACGCAGTGCCTCGCAGGCCGTTTGTTATAAGTCTGTGTGCTTCGTCGTTTGCAACGAGACGCGGCCAGATGTATGAGTTCCACGCGCCCATCATCTTAAGAATTGTGATGGAAATAAGCGTCGGAAGAGACAGCGGGATCATAACCTTCCAAAGATACTTAAGATCCGAAGTACCGTCAACCTTTGCCGCAAGGTAAAGCTCGTTCGGAATCTGAAGGAAATTCTGTTTCAGAAGGAATATATAGAAAACGCTGACGAGGAACGGAACGATAAGTACCGTGTATGTATTTTGCCAGTTACCTATCTTGACAAGGAATTCGGAGCCGATCTCTTTGCCGAGCTTGGCAAGTCCGAAGAAGTTATTGATGGTCTGATAGTTTGTAATCGTGAAAAGCTCACCGGGGATCATCATCGTCGCCAAAAGAAGCGTGAAGAGCGTTTCTCTGCCCTTGAATTCAAGACGCGCGAACGCGAACGCAGAAAGCACCGTTATAACAAGACTGAGAATAGTGGAAACAAGTCCGACGATCAGCGTGTTATAGAAAAGTCTGCCGAGACTGCCCGTTGTAAAAGCTTCTACGTAGTTTGAAAACATAAACTCACGGGGCCAGAACGTGGGAACGTTCAGTCTGTATTCCATCGTTGATTTAAGAGATGAGATTATCATCCAATAAAAAGGAAACAGAACTATAAGCGCCATCAGAAGGAGGAAAGCGTAAGTGAAGAAAGTTACAAGCGGCTTGACGATTCTCTGCTTTGCCGTGACCTCTTGCATATTTCTTTCTTTCATTGTTTTTTCAGACATTTGCGGCACCTCCCATCAGAAATGTACTTTCTTCTTGATGAAGTGATTGTTGATCAACGTCACAACAAGAATGATTACAAAGAGAATGAGTGCTGCTGCGCTTGCTCTTCCCTGATTATTGAGCTCGAGCGAATCGTAAATAAATCCGACCATCGTATTGAGTCTGCCGGCATCATCGGGCGGTCCCATATTTTTATCGAATATACCGACGATCGAGCTGTACTCCTTAAAGCCTCCGATAAAGCCTGTGATAATAACGTAAGCAAGCATAGGAGAAAGGAGCGGGATCGTTATTCTCGTGAATACGCGTCTGCGAGGAGTACCGTCAACCTTTGCCGCATCATAATACTGTTTATTGATGCTCTGAAGTCCTCCGAGAAGAATGAGAATCTTGAACGGAAGCGCATTCCATACGATATAAACGATCATTACAACGATATTAGCGGTATAAGTGGAGCTTGAGTTGATCCAGTTGATCGGCTCAATTCCGAACCATCCGAGAATGTTGTTGATGATACCCGCCGTAACGATCAGCTCATTTTCGGTGCCGTAAAAGCTGCCGACTATGTTGAACATCGCGGCGAACACCATACCGATCGCGATAGAGTTGGTTACGTAAGGAAGGAAAAATATCGTTTGCAGAGCCTTCTGCAGGGGCTTGATTGAATTAAGCGCAACTGCAATAAGAAGTGCAAGAAAAGTTGATATCGGAACGGTCGTGACGCAAAGAAGAATTGTGTTTTTGAGGCACTTTTGGAATCCGCTGTACTCGACAACCTTCTTAAAGTTACCTACTCCGAATTCAAACGTGGTTCCGCCCGCAGCTTCGATACCGCGATAATTCTCAAGCAAAGCCATACGCACCGTGTTAAAGATTGGCCATACCGTAAATATCAGCAGCAGTATGATCGCAGGCGCGAGATACAGCCACGCTTTCCACTGTTGTTTACTATCAACCATTTATTTTACCTCGTAACGGATGCGTTCTTCCGTTTTCTTATTGAAAAGGAACATCTTATGGGGCTTGATATTGTAGGATACGATCTTATTCGTAACGTCCACCTTATTATCGGAATTGATGATCGAACGGATCTGAGGGTTCTGTGATGCGGGGTTGGTGGATACAACACTCATATCTCTGCCCATTACCTCAACATTGGAGAGCTCACAATGAAGCTTACCGTCAGGATCAAGCTCAAAGCCTTCGGGACGGATACCGACGACAACATCCTGATCGGATACGCCGTCGATTTCAAGGATAGCATCCTCGCCGATGTATACCTTACCGCCCTCAACACGTCCGTCAAGCACATTGATCGGAGGTGTTCCGAGGAACTTTGCAACAAAGAGATTTGTAGGATCGTCGTAAACCTCCTGAGGCTTACCGATCTGCTGTACAACACCGAGCTTCATAACTACGATCATATCGGAAATAGACATTGCTTCTTCCTGGTCGTGGGTTACGAACACTGTCGTGATTCCCGTTTCCTTCTGAATACGGCGGATCTCTTCGCGAGTCTGCAGACGGAGTCTTGCATCAAGATTGGAGAGCGGCTCGTCGAGAAGAAGGACGCGAGGCATCTTTACAAGAGCGCGTGCGATGGCAACACGCTGCTGCTGACCGCCGGAAAGCTCGCTGGGCTTACGGTCCATAAGCTCGTCGATCTGTACGAGCTTTGCGACCTCGTATGCGCGTTCCTGCATTTCCTGCTTTGTGAGCTTGTCTGCACCCTTGAGATTTTCAAGCGGAAACATAATGTTCTGCTTTACTGTCATATGAGGATACAGAGCATAGTTCTGGAACACAAGTCCGATGCCGCGGTTTTCCGTGGAAAGCTCGGTAACATCGTCGTCACCGAAGATGATACGCCCGGACGTGGGCTTCTGAAGTCCGCTTATCATATAAAGCGTTGTGCTCTTTCCGCAGCCTGAAGGACCGAGAAGACCGATCAGCTTACCGTCGGGGATTTCAAAAGTAAAATCATTTACGGCAACGACCTCTTTGCCCGCTTTTTTATCTCTGCTGGGAAAGATTTTTGTCAGATTCTGAAGTACAACTTTCATACAAATTTCCTTCTCTGTATAAATTATATCTGAATAAAATTTTTGACTTAGTAGGTTTGGCGCGCGGCACGCTCTGCGGAGATCTTTTTTTGATATTCGATCTTCGCCTCGGGCGTTTCGAATATCATCTGACTGTTAAGTTCAACCGCTACTGTAACAGCAAGCATATCGTGCAGAAGCGAATTTGTTTTCGTCACAAGGATCATTATAAGCTCGGTAAGAAGAATCGCAAAGATAACGACCGTTCCCGTGACGTTCAGCATATTCCAGAAGATCATCATAAGTATATAGACGGGTATCATCGTTTCGATCGTGTATTTTCCGAGCACCGTGCGAACGAAAAGCTGAAAATTCGTGAGTTTGACTCCGTCCGTTCTCATAAGTCCGATGCCGAAGATCTTTTTTCCGAGAGTTTGACCGTTTCCGAACATTATCGGAACAACAAATTCAAGCACGACGTACGCGATCAGAATCGATAACGTCATTATCAAGATAGACAGATTAACGACCATATTATAGGCGTAAATCACGTCATCATCCTTTATCAAAGCCTCGTAGGCTTTATCATAATTCTGCTTTTCTTCGTTCGAAAGAGACTCATATTCATCGGCGGGGATATCAAAGACGATCCCGTATTCGGCTTCATATTCGGCGTACGCCGAATCGAGGAATTGCGAGTGAGTGTCATAACCGATCACAGTTGAAATCAAAAATGCAATTCCGACCGCAAGAGTAACAAGAAGTATAGCATCGAAGATACCTGCGGCAATACGTTTCCACAATCCTGCCTTTTGCAGATCATAAATCATATTCGGCGCTGCCTCCTTGCTCCTAAAAATGTCTTACTAAGTTAGTATAACACGTTTTTCGACATTTTTCAACATTATAGATATATTTTCGAAAAATATTATATCAACGTATATTGAAAACGCTTGAAACAATATCCTCAGCGGCTTTTTTCGAATCATCGGCAGATACGGTATAGTCACAAATTTCAGCATTTTTCTGCTCCGACTCGAGCGAAAGAATACGTCTTACCTTTTCATCGAGCGTTATCGGTTTGGTAAGGAGATTCTCAAGCAGATCGCGCTTTGAGCGCTTGACATATACGGTGGACACATTTGTAAAATGAGTTTTCAGCGACATAGCACCGCAAATGTCCATTATAGTCAGCACGTGCTTCCTGCTTTTGAGTATCTTTTTAACGTCGGCCTTGCGGCAACCGTAATGATTGCCCGCATACATTGTCGCTTCAAACATTTCATTTGCATCAAACATACGTCGGAATTCATCCACACTCACGTAGTTATACCAATCTCCGCCCTTCTCTGCCGCCGAAGGATCGGTTGTATAGCTGATGAGTTTTTCAAATTCATCGGACTTATCGAGAATATGTCTTGCGATCTCGTTCTTTCCGCTTCCGGACGGTCCGACAAGCACGAAAATTCCCGGCTGATCGGCTGAATGAGAGTTATGCTTAGGATTGTAGCTGTCCGCAATTACCTCTACGAGCTTCAAAAATTCGTCGTATGTGTTTACGGCGAGCATTCCCGTCGCATCGCAGTTCCACGGACGTCTCATCAGGATCGGATACGCCGCATTTGAAGCAAATACATTGTGCATTCCATCGTCGAGCAAGATGTCAACATCGATCTTATCCTTTCGCGAACCCATATAGATGTGATCCTGAGGGATCTCGGGAAACTCTTCCATAATGCGCTGTGCTCTTATGCTCATGTATTCGGGATAAACGGACGTAGAAACAAACACCTCCGTGATCTCGGACAGTTTTCTGACAAACTCCTTCGCCCCCTTGATAACGGGCTGAGTTTTGAAGAATTCGGGGTCGTGAAAGAATTCAAATATGACATCTGCGCGTGTACCGAGCTTGCCCCAATGATCGACCTCATATATCGACAGCGGCGGATCAAAATTATATTTTTCATTTGCGAGCTTTATCGCATAAGGAACGCATTCCATCAGCACGTCGTCAATATCAAGCGCTGTGGAAAGACGGAATTTTTTGTTCATATCTATACTCACTTTTTCATTAATTTACAAAAATGCGCAACTATACATATACATAATACAAGAATTTACGGCAAAAAGCAATATACTTTTCTTGGCGAAAAACAATTAAATGCTGTCAACTATTCTTGAATCAAACCGAAGTATTGAAATCTTAATCGAGATATGTTAATATAAATTAACCTAATTTATCATTCAAAGGACTGCGTTTAATATGAAAAGATCTGCGTTTTTCTGCCACGTCACGGCTTTTGTTTTCTACGTCTTTGGTGTCGTAATATACGGACACATACTGACAGAGCACATAACGACCACGCTTCACGAAATAATCGCTCTCGAAGGCGGCGGATACGAGCTTGTTCCCTCTCTTACGAATCTGGACAAAGTCACACTTCACATAATCGCCGTCATACTGTCTGTCGTTATCGCCGTCGCCGTGCTTACGTTGCTTATTAAGAAAAAAACGCCGTTTATCACATTTGCCGCATCCGTGTTTATGATCGTCGTTGCCGCGTTTCTTGCCTCTGGCACAAATCTTCAGGAATTTATGTTTGCGCGCTACACGCTGGGTTTACCCGTTGGAGAAAGCCGGATATACACTGTGATCAAATACGCTCCTTTTACTCTTTCCTCGGTTGCGGCAGTCGTTTCGTTTGTACTCGACCGCACCACGAAAAACGAATCACAATCGATATAATAAAACGCCCGAGCGCTTGCCAACGCAAGCACTCGGGCTCTTTATTTTTATTTTATTCCGCTTCGGAGAAGGAATCCTTATCTGCTCCGCAAAGGGGGCAAACAAAATCCTCGGGGAGATCCTCAAATTTTGTACCGGGCTCGATGCCGTTATCGGGATCGCCTACTGCTTCATCATATTCCCAGCCGCAAATATCACATACGTATTTTTTCATTTTGTTTTCCCTTTCTCTCTTTTCAAGATTATTTATTCGACATAGCCTCGGAAATAACAGCTATTACCTTTTCGTAACAGCCGCCGCATCCCGTGGAGCATTTCGTCGTATTCTTAACAGCGTCAAATACCTCAAGAAGATTACTTATGTCGCTGTTTCCGTGGATAGCATTCAAAATATCAAAATAAGTTACGTTATTGCATTTACATATTACGTAATTCTCGTTGGAAGCCGTGTTGAGAGGTTTAAGATCACAGACCTTCGGCTCTTCGACTTCTGCCATCCAAAGTCCGTGCAGATTGCAATAAGCATATGCCGCGATGGGCTTTTCGTCTGCAAGAGCAAAGGTTACGACGGGAGCTTTTCCAACTTCAAGACACTTGCGATGTCCGCCCTTGTCTGTCTGAAGATATACCCAAAGTATGCTGTGCTCCTCTACCATAGGATGCTCAACGGAACCGATCGTTACGGTTACGATATTTTCATCAACGCTGATTACGGGAATATGTTTTTCGCGGCTTGCCTCAACGACACCGGGCTCGATCTTTGTCATTTTGCGGCCGCAGCACATCATGGGAACGCCCGAATCATGGATCATTCCGATAAGATTTCCGCAATGCTCGCATACGTAGAATTTAATGTTATCACACATAGTATAAAACCTCCGTGCTTTAGTTTTCTTTATATACCATATGATAACACAGCTTATCAAAAAAAGCAAGAAGGATTATTCAGTATATAAATATTTAAATCTGCACGTTACTATTGAAAAAACACATTAATCGTGATATACTATATTAGTTATAAATCATTGTAAGTAACACAAAATCACCTTTGTAAATCAAAAAAACACTTGCAAATAAAGGATTTTTTGAAGGAGAAGAAACAAAAATGAAATTAGGTATCGTTGGTCTTCCCAATGTTGGAAAAAGCACTCTTTTTAACGCATTGACAGCGGCAGGCGCCGAATCCGCTAACTATCCCTTCTGCACGATTGAGCCCAACGTTGGCGTTGTTGCCGTTCCCGACGCACGTCTTGATTGGCTTGCAGAGCTTTATAACCCCACGCTTTACACTCCCGCAGTTATTGAATTTGTTGACATTGCAGGTCTTGTACGCGGTGCATCCCGCGGCGAAGGCCTCGGAAACAAGTTCCTCTCTCACATCCGCGAATGCGATGCTATCATCCACGTTGTAAGATGCTTCGACAATGATGACATCATTCACGTCGACGGCTCTGTTGATCCGCTTCGCGACCTTGAAACGATCAATCTCGAGCTTATTTTCGCTGACATCGAAACTCTTGAGCACAAGATTGACAGAACGAAAAAGCTTATGAAGGGCGACAAATCGCTTACATCCGCAGTCGAATTCTATGAGCGTGCACTCGCTCATCTTTCCGAAGGAAAGACAATGCGTTCCATGGATATGACCGACGATGAAAAAGCGCTTATTTCAGAGGTTTCGCTTCTCACAGTCAAGCCCGTAATCTACGCTGCAAACATCGACGAAGACTCTATAGGCGGTACATACGAGGAAAATCCCGGTTACATAGCTCTTTCCGAATATGCAAAGACCGAATGCTCCGAGATCATTCCCGTTTGTGCGGAGATCGAGGCGGAGATCGCAGGTCTCGACAAAGAAGACAGAGCAATGTTCCTTGACGACCTCGGAATCACGGAAAGCGGTCTCGACCGTCTTATCAAGAAGAGCTATTCCCTGCTCGGACTTATCAGCTATCTGACAGCAGGTCCCAAGGAGGTCCGCGCGTGGACAATTAAGAAAGGAACGAAGGCTCCCGGAGCAGCAGGCAAGATTCACTCCGACTTCGAACGCGGCTTCATCCGCGCCGAGATCGTTTCATTTGATGCACTCAAGGAATGCGGCTCGATGACAGCTGCAAAGGAACGCGGACTCGTCCGCAGCGAAGGCAAGGAATATGTTGTCGCTGACGGCGACGTAGTCCTCTTCAGATTTAACGTATAATCAGCTCAAAAAAAGACCGCAGACGCGGTCTTTTTTCATTTGAATATGCGTGATATGAGCTCCTCCGTCATTTTTTCGACCGCATCAAAATCCATCGCAGATGAATAAATGGATTCCGTCGATGCATGAGCCGTACCCGCCTCGGAGAGAGACTTTATTGCTTCGTCAAGCAAAACCGATTGCATTCTGACCGACATCCGCTCCTTTCCGCGAATCGACACAAGTGCGTCCTTCGACACAAAACGCTTCATATTTATGATGCGTGCGTCCGAACACATCACCGGACACGACGTAACAAAAAGTCCGACAGCATCAAAATACACGCCCGATAACAGATCGGGTGAGATTGGATCGAGCACCTCCGTCATATCAGCTCCGCGCTTTTCGCCTTCAGCTTTCACAAGCTCGAGAATCAGCGCTCCCGCGCCGTAAAGATCGCTTATCGCATAAACAGCATCCGCTTTCTTTTCGAAGGTGTCGAGCGTACACGTGCCCGACGTCGAGATCGCGCTGACAAATCTTCGTTTAGGAATTGGTGACTTGTTTTTCGTGTTGCGAATAAATTTATCCATCAAACGTCTGACCGCTCGCTCCGCTTTATCTCTGTCAAAAACGGATTCGACTCCGCGTATCGCGTCCTCGTGCGCTGTCCCTGCCGCAGACAAATAACGGTATGCGCGCCGATACGCGTCCGATTTTGCCGTTATGAGCGATTTTATCTCCGATTTCGACGGTGCAAGGCGTTCACCGCACCAAAATCTGCCGAGATCGACCGTTTCTCCGCACACGCCGGGATAGATTGGATCGCGTGTGTGCGGAGCCGTTCCGTCGAGAACAGCAACGCCGAGCTCTTTTATGATAACTCCGTCAAGCGATCCCGGATCGGATGAGCAAAGATATACGTCTGTTTCGAGTCCCGCATCAGATGCACGTTCCGCAATCCTTCTCATGAGCGTACTTTTTCCCGTGCCGGGACCGCCCTTGATTATGTATACGTGATCGAGCTCGCGCTCGGAATACACCTCGTCATAGAGCGAATAGAAGCCGTACCGCGTGTTTGCCGCGGCAAAATATCCCTCCGCGCCTTGCCTTGCGATCACATCATTGATCCTCGCACCGTTAATCTTCACCCGATACCTCCGATTTGGCAAAATTGATATGTACTGATATTGTATGCAATCGGAGAAGAAATTGACATAATTGAGATATGTGAAAACTTTTTTCGGAAAAAGACTTTACAAACGTGATCTGTTTGTAGTATAATAAACGGGCGCTGAAATTAAGGCGCTCCAATTCTTTCTGCGGGTATGTGCGGTAGGATTCCGCCATACGCCGCTCCAATTCTTTCCGCGGGTATGGCGGAATCGGCAGACGCGCTAGATTCAGGTTCTAGTGGGGGCAACTCCGTGAAGGTTCAAGTCCTTTTACCCGCATATGCAAAGCTCCGAGCTTATGGCTCGGAGCTTTTGTTTTCCGCGGGTATTGGCGGTAGAACTTTGTGCCTGCACAAAGTTCCGCAGACAGCGCTAGATTCAGGTTCTAGTGGGGGCAACGTCGTGATCACCCTATCGGTGCGAGGAAAGCGAAAGCTTCGGTATTGCGCATTATCCAGAACGCGACTGTCACTGCAAAGACGATGAAAATGACGACAGCCTCGAGTCTGTCCGGCTCCGTTTCTCCCGTTCTGACGTAGATATACGCGCGTCTTGTGCCGAACACGGCAGCGACGGGAATGAGCGACATAAGCAGAAGATTGTATCTTACAGCAGTCTCGATGTCGCCCGACAAAAGCGCCATACACATACGTGTGACACCGCATCCGGGACAGTATTTACCCGTTATCGCCTTGATCGGACAGTAAAGTCCTCTTCCTACGATCCTTATTATGATATAGTAAACAAGTCCTGCCGCGATTATGAGAAACAGTCCTTTCAACAGTCCCCAAAGACGCCGCTTTTCGTCCGTTTTCATTTCAAACAAAGCTTAGTTCCCTTCAAATATCAAACGGTACGGATGCCCCGTACCGTTTGTGAGATTCTTTATGCCATATGAGTGTGGCTTGCGATCCACTTATAGAGTCTGGGAGTTACCCATAAGCTGTAGATACCGCAAGTGATGATGATGAGAAGGAACCACTTGATCCAGGTTGCAAAGAGGCTTCCGCCTGTACCTGTGAACTTGAGTCTTCTGCCGTCAACGATCACGTGATCGATAACGAACTTATAGATGTAGCAGATAGCCCAAGGGGTAGCAATGCCGCATGTGAACACAATAATAAGGCTTGCTACGATGGAGTTTACGATTGTATCGAGGACTGTGCCGTCCCAATCGGAAACGATCTTTGGGATTACGGGCTGCTGATATACCTGCTGAGGCTGAGGCTGAGGCTGGGGTGCGCCTGCAGGAACCTGCTTGGATCCGCAAGACGGGCAGAACTGAAGATTATCTTCTACCTGTTTACCGCAATTGCTGCAAAAATGCATAGTAAGTACTCCTTAAAAAGTAATTGGTACGTATAATATACAATATATTGTGATAAAAGTCAACGACAATTCTAAATATTATGTTGTTTTTTGAAAGAAAAGATAAAAAGACGGCGCGTTGCGCCGTCTTTTTTTGTCATACAAGAAGGAATATAAGTGACATAATCATATAAGCCACAAGGATGAAGCCGAGCACAAAAAGCATCGGTACAAACATCATTTTGACAGCGGAAAGATACGTTCCTAGAGGAGTCAGTCCGTTTACGGTCTTTTGCTTTGTTTTTGCTTGCATTTTCCTATGCGAACGACCACCCGAAACTCCGGACATATCGGCGATCGTTCTGCCATCGTCGATATACGTTATCTTTTCCTTCTTTTTTTTGTTTTTCATATTGATCCTTTACTCATTCTCGAGCAGATGACACGCGGCGAAATGACCGTCCTCGTATTCCTTATACTCGGGTGTTATATGCTTGCAGATTTCCTTGGCATACAGACAGCGTGTATGGAATTTGCATCCCTTCGGAGGGTTTGCGGGAGACGGAATATCGCCTTTCAGGACGATACGGTTCATTTTTATATCGGGATTCGGATTTGGAATGGCAGAGAAAAGCGCTTTCGTATACGGATGAAGCGGATTTTCAAATATATCCTTTTTGTTACCGAACTCGACCATTGATCCGAGATACATAACGCCGATCCTGTCGGAGATAAATTTGACTACAGACAGGTCGTGCGAGATGAAGATATAGGTAAGGTCCATTGATCTTTGCAGATCCTTAAGAAGGTTTATGATCTGGGCCTGAATGGAAACGTCAAGTGCCGAAACGGGTTCGTCGCACACAACAAGCTGAGGCTTTACGGAGAGTGCGCGTGCAATACATATACGCTGACGCTGACCGCCCGAGAATTCATGCGGATATCTCTCGTAATAATAATCACGCAGGCCGCATTTTTCCATAAGGTCGATGACGTAATCCTTGATCTCGCTCTTGGGAACGATTCCGTGCACCTCTACGGGTTCGGAAAGGATGCCGCCGACGGTACTTCTCGGAGGAAGCGAGGAATACGGATCCTGGAAGATGATCTGCATCTTACGGCGGATCTCGCGCATCTCGGACGATTTTGCGTCCGTGATGTCCTTGCCGTCGAATATGATCTTACCTGCGGTGGGAGCGTAAAGCTTAAGGAGCGTACGTCCCATCGTTGTCTTTCCGCAACCGGATTCACCTACGATACCGAGCGTTTCGCCTTTTTTCAGCTTAAAGGAGACGTCATCAACAGCGATCAGTTCCTGCGTTACCTTACCCGTGAGCGTCTTCTTCAACGGAAAGCACTTACGGAGATGACGTATTTCGAGCAGCGCATCGGGATCGATGGGCTTTTCATAATCAGCTTTGATCTGTGCCTCTCTTTTCTCAAGATAAAGCGCCTCTGCGGCTTCGTCATTGTACGTGCCGTCGGAGATGATTTCGACATTATTGTTTTCAGTCATTTTCGTTCTCCTTATCGTACAGGTGGCAAGCTACGAAATGCGTGGGGCTTACCTGCACCATCGACGGATAATCTCCGAAGCATTTCTTCGTGCATTTCGAGCATCTTTCCTTGAAATAGCAATAGTTCGGCATATTGATCGGATTGGGGACGTTTCCGGGGATGTTGAAGAGCGTATCGCTGTCGGAATCGAGCGTGGGCTTCGACTTCTGCAGACCGATCGTATACGGATGGAGAGGATTATGGAAGATCTCCCTTACAGTTCCCTTTTCAATGACGCGTCCCGCGTACATAACGACAACGTAGTCAGCCATTTCGGCAATGATTCCGAGGTCATGCGTGATCAAGAGGATAGAGCCGTCGATCTTCGTTTTGATATCGCGCAAAAGGTCGAGTATCTGCGCCTGGATCGTCACATCAAGAGCCGTTGTGGGCTCATCCGCTATAATGAGGCGAGGATTTGCCGCGAGTGCCATCGAGATCATGACTCGCTGACGCATACCGCCCGACAGCTCGTGCGGGAACGAGCTGTAAACGCGCTCAGGCATAGCTATACCGACGAGATTGAGCATCTCGATCGACTTCGCCTTTGCGGATTCCTTTGTTGCTCCCGGCGTATGTATGAAGGTTACCTCGTCAAGCTGCTCACCGATTGTAAATACGGGATTCAGCGACGTCATCGGCTCCTGGAAGATCATTGCGATCTGCTTACCACGAATGCGATGGATCTCATCTATCGGCATTTTGGCGATGTCGTAGGTCTTTTCCTCCATTTCGAAAAGAGGAATCCCGTGCTTATCCTTTGACTGGACGGGCACACGTGTGACTCTTCCCTTTTTATCGGCGATCTCCTCAAAGACTGGAGCTCCGTTTTCATCCGTTTCATAGATCGGGATGCGGTTTCCTTTTTCGTCGAGCTTACAGTCATAAGCCTTGAAGCGGATCTCACCGGAGCAGATCTGTCCCTGCGGTCCCTGAACGAGACGCATAACAGACATACTCGTCACGGATTTACCGCAGCCGGACTCACCGACAACGCCGACAGTTGCGTTCTTCGGAACGTCATAAGAAACGCCGTTGACAGCCTTGACAACGCCCTGCTCGGTGAAAAAGAAGGTATGCAAGTCATCAATCTCGAGGATGTTTCCGCCATCCTTCATTTCTGCAAGGAATTCAGCCTCCTCGGCGTGGCGGTTCTTGTATTTTTCGAGCTCTTTTATCTTTTTTGCGTTTTCCTTAGCTATTGCACGGATCTCCTTGCCCGAAAGATAATTGCTCTTGGATTTTTTGTTATTCTGCTTATTCATCTCTTATCTCCTTGCTTTCGGGTCAAGAGCATCACGCAGACCGTCACCGATAAAGTTGAATCCGAGCACCGCGATAACGATACAGACACCCGCAGGCACCCACACGTTAAGATGATGCTGGAGAATATCCTGATTCGTCGAGATGATATTTATCATCGTTCCCCACGCGGCATACGGCGCTTTAACGCCGAGATTCAGATACGAAAGAGTTGCTTCATAAAGGATCATACTGCCGAGGCTGAGGCTCATCTGAACGATGAGCTGAGGCATTACGTTCGGGACAAGATGCTTGAATATCTTCCTTGCGGGGGAATATCCCATTGCTTCAGCCGCGATCATATACTCCTGCTCGCGGAGCGAGAGGATCTGACCTCTGACAAGACGCGCCGTACCCGGCCAGGAAAAGAGCGTCAGGTAAACCATCAGGAAATATATGCGATATTTAGCGTCTATATCGGACGCATCGAGAAGCGTACTGATAATGAGCAGTATCGGAATACCGGGCAGACAAATAAGAATATCGCAGATACGCATGATGACGTTATCGACGGCACCGCCGAAATATCCCGCTATACCGCCGAGAATAACGCCGAATATCGTAATAATAAAAACGGCGATGAAGCTGACTGTGAGGGATATACGTCCGCCGTACATAAGACGAACGAACACGTCATAGCCCTCGTTGTCTGTGCCGAGGATATGCTCGGAGGACGGAGGCGCAAGGAAATTATCCTTGAGGTCCTTTTCCGTCGTCTGCTTGAGCGTATATTCCACGCCGCCTTCCGTATATGTGACGGTGTTTGTGGCGTATTCCTTTTTTCCGCTTTCGTCAAGCTCGATCTCGCCCCATTTACCGTCGTTGTCGTGATAAACGAGAGTTGTGATGGGCTTGCCGTTTTCGTCAAGGATCAGAGTTCCGTCGGGATTTGTCTGTTCTACCTTTTCCGGAAGATCTGCAAAGAAAAGAGGACCGACAAAGCTGAAAAGGAAAAGTCCGATGACCATAACGAGTCCGACAAGGCTGAGCTTTGATCGGAAGAAGCGTCTGACGACCATTCTGGTCGGAGACATAAGTCTCACGTTTTTATCGAGAGGGACTTCGTTTTCAACCGTTTCTGCGGCGGCGTTTTCGCTGTCGCTGTACTTGATTTCTTCGTTCACAGCCGTCCCTCCTTATTCAAATTTAACTCTCGGGTCAACGACCGCGTACATAAGGTCCGCGAGAAGTACGCCTATGACGCTGAGAAGCGCCAAGAACATATTGTATCCCATGATGAAAGGAATATCGCCTCTGTTCATCGCATCAAGCGCGATATGACCGATACCGGGCAGGTCAAAGACCTGCTCCGTTATGATCGCGCCGGAAAAAAGCGACGGCAGAAGCCCCGCAAGGGAGGTCACTATCGGGATAAGCGTATTGCGGAATGCGTGCTTATAGATAACGACCTTTTCCTTGAGTCCCTTTGCACGCGCAGTTCTGATGTAGTCAGCGTTGAGGACCTCGAGCATATTCGTTCTTGTCATTCTCATTCTCGCACCGATCGAAAGGATGACGATCGTGAGAATAGGAATAAACAGGTGGAGAAGATAGTCGGCGAGTACCTCGAAAATGTTCGTTTTATCGACAGTTTCGAGAGTCAGTCCCGACGGATACAGCCAAGTAATATCCCATCCCATATCCTTGAAAAACGCCCTCGGCTCAAGTGAAAGCACGTCGCGGAGGATATTTCCGAAGAAGAAGGACGGAAGCGATATACCGATCATAACAAGAATGGTAACGATATAGTCGCGGAGGCTGTACTGATGCGTTGCCGCGGTGATACCGAGCGGAATCGCGATCATAAATTCGAAAATAGTTGCGATAAAGGCGACTGCAAACGAGATTCCCATATGATCGAAGATCACGTCTGCAACGGGAACGCCGTAGACGAAGCTCGTGCCGAGATCAAATCTCGCAAGTGCACCGAGCCAGCTTACGTAACCGGAAAGGATACCGGAAAAGCTGTTGTCGCCGAGTCCGTACATCTTATACATCGCATCCACAGTTTCCTCACTGACAGTGGCGCCGCCCTGGTTTATAGCGTTGATCTTATCCTGGATAAAATCAACGGGCATAAGGCGGATGAGGAAATATATGATCATAGAAACGCCGAGCAGTATCAGCACTGCAAGCAGGAGTCTTTTTACTATATATTTAAGCATAGGTTTCCCCGATCATTAATCGGCAAATTCGAGTTTCCAGATCTCGTCAAGGGGCGAAGAATAGGGATTCATTTCGGATTCGGACGGGAGAGTGTCCTTGTTGATGACTTCGGAGTTGAACGCATAGAGCACGCTTCTCTGGTATACGGGAAGCTCAACCGCGAGGTCAAGGATGTACTCCATTGCTTCCTCATAGAGTGCTGCGCGCTCATTCTTATCGTTTGTGGAGCGTGCATCGTCGATGAGAGTGCTGAGATTATCAAGAATATCAAGCTCTTCGGGCGAGCCGGAGGTCTTGATCCAGTTATAACCCCACGCAAGAGTGCTCGTTGCGGAGGAATCCTTATGATATACCTGATAAAGGTCAGGGTCAAGTGCGGAGGACCAAGCTGCTGCCCAGACCTCAAGGGATCCTGTATTGATCTTGGTGAGTGCCTGTGTATCGCAGACAACCTCAACGTCCCAGCCGAGACTGTTAAGAAGCGCTGCGGCATCTCTGAAGACCTTATAGGTCGGGTGATCCTGGAGGCTCGAGCCGGCGATGGTGAACGTTACGGTAAGCTCGGGATCGCCTGCGCTTACGCCCGCTTCCTGCATATACTTCTGGATGTTCGTAACGGCGATATCATTGCTCCACGTACCGATCTGCGGATAGTCAAATCCGTTATCGGATGCGGCATCGCCCTTCGGGTACGCCCAGCTGACCTTGGACATAGGCCAATAGATCTGAGATGCTGTACCTGCACGGTAATAGTCGAGTGCGAGAGAGGTATTCATCGCGCACATAATCGCCTTACGAAGGTTGATATCGTTGATCTTGCTTGCGTTGACGCCTACGTAACCGTAGCCGAGCTGATCCTCGGTGATGGTGATTACGCCATCCTTAGAGAGAGCTTCGAGCTTTTCATAGTTATCTGTTGTGAGCGAGGGAGAGATGTAGTGAACGGTGCCGTTTTCGAGTGCGGCGATAGCGTTCTGCGAGCTTACGACCTGATAACGGATCTTTTCGATCTTTGCGTTTTCAATTCCTTCGCCAACTGTTGCAAAGTGTTCGTTTGCCTTGAAGTAAACTACGTTATTGATATAGAAATCGCTCTGACCGGGAGCGTCGCTGTTTTCGCTGTTAGTTGCCTTGTACGGACCTGCTCCCATCGGAATCTTGATGTTTCTCGTGGACTGAATGACGTCAGTCATAAAGTCAAAGGAAGCGAACTCAACACCGAATTTGTTATTTTCGATGTCAACGGAAACCTTACTTCCCTCTCCGTAATAGTGCTGAGGTGCAACTGTGATTGCGAAGTTCCAGATAGCCTTCGGGTCGATTCCGTTGATCGTTATCTGAAGCACGTCGTATTCGCCGTCGTTCTTTACGGTGCCATCTGCGTTGTGCGCGGAAGCAACCTTATAGCTTGTGCCGTTTACTGTAACGGTACTGCCTGCCTTATCGGTATGACCGAGGGAGACGATACCGGAGATGGAAGGAACTGCGAGAGTTCCGTCATCGGAGATGTTTTCGTGAAGGATGACCTCCTTCGCCTTTGCCGTGTACTCTGTAAGGAGAGTCGTGGCTGTTGCCCAATACTGAAGGATAATATTGAGTTCGGTTGCGGTCTTGTCGTCGTAGACGTATTCGATCGCCTTTTCCTTGGTATTTACAACGGATGCGTTATACATAGGTGTGAGAGATTCGATCTTTGTCTTATCCTTTTTACCGTTTGCATCTTCCGCATACTTGATCTCGACGTAGCCTTCCGTATACATGAAGCAGAAGATCTCGTCCTTGAACTCTTCGTGAGACTTATAGGGCTCGTCCGTATAGGATTCCTGAGCGCTGAGATAGTCAGTTTCAAGCTCTTCGCGGAAAAGCTCGAGCGCGTGCTCGTAATCTGCAAGAAGATTCTTGTTTGTAACTGTTGTTTCGTCGTTGGAAACTGCAGATTTATAGCCGGAGCTGAGCGAATGAGAACTGATCGCCGTCTTCATCTCATCGATCGTTACCTCATTCGTTGAGGACGCCTTGAGCATACCGTTATAGAGATTGAGGAGCTCATTGAGTCTTGCTTCAGCTCTTGTTGCGGCAGCGGAGCCGATAAGATTGTCGCTGTCATCGGAGGCGGAGCCGACTGTCTGCGTTCTGTATTCGGAAAGACCTATGATGTCTGTCGAATAGAGCGTGGAGGAGCCTGTATAAACAGGGTCAAGATAGACGTAATAGTTGAAAAGAACGTCTTCCATTGTGAGAGGATGTCCGTCCGAGAACTTGATACCGTTCTTGAGGACGAAGGTATATGTAGTCGTGTCGTCATCATTTTCCTTGATGTCGTAATCCTTGACAACAACAGCCTCGTTTTCGCCGTATGCGACCTCAACCTCGCCGTTAACGTAGTTGGAGGCAAGCATACCGATCTGCGTCATCGAAACAATGGTGCCGTCGGGCGCGGACGTAGAAAAGAAAGGATTGAACAGACCGTCGAGCTGCTCCGTCATAATAACGAGAGCATCGACCGATTTTGATCCGCCGCAGGATACGAGTGCGGAAAGAGTTCCGAAGCACATAACCGCGCAAAGGATCAACGAGAGGATTCTCTTTTTCATTGCTGTGAGCTCCTTATGATAAAAAATTATATTTTGAACGGCATTTCCGTGAGACATTTTATGTCTGCACCAAGCCGTATTCTTGAAATGTTAATTATCTATGATCGTTCTTTGCCACAAATATATATCCGAAGGCATTCGGTCCCCAATGACAAGCGACGGCAGGATCCAAATTATCATACTCTGTCATTTGATTGCGATATTTGGTATCAGTCATACCGATCAGCACGTCAAGGTTGTGGCAGTTATACGTATAGGAAGGGACAATCGGATAGTTTTCGTCGCAATCGCACGCTTCCAAATATCCGGCAAGCGATTCCATAGCCCTTTTCAGCCCGCGCGCCTTGCCGATAACCTTAACGCCTCCGTCCGAGCTGTCCAATGTGATAAGTGGCTTGAGCTGAAGAATACTGCCAAACGCCCATGCTGCCTTGCTTAATCTGCCGCCTCTTTGCAAATAGTCCAATGTTTCGGGTATAGCGCATACACGCAGACGAGGAATGAGATCCATAACACGTTTTTCCAATTCATGCGGCGTCTCGTTTCTATGGCGGTTGATTTCGTCTACCAGAATACGAACGCCTCCGACGGCACTTTTGCTGTCTATTACTTTGACCTTGGAATTGTCCGCAAAGAACATCTTCAGGGTATTATAAGTACCGGATATACCCGAGGAAATTGTTATAATAATAACATCGTCCCCCTGCTCCGTGCAGGCATTGACTCTTCTTTCTATCTCGCCGAGCGCAGGGAGCGAAGTCTTGGGAAATATTTTTTCTTCAATCAAGGCGTGATAAAAAACTTCCATAGAAAGATCGACACCGTCTTTATATTCGTTCTCGCCGAGTAAGACTTGTAACGGAAATATTTCGACGCCGTACTTTTCTTTTTCGTCTTGTTTTATGCTGCTGCCCGAATCCACAAAAACTCTTAGCATATTAATTTCCTTTTTAATTCTATTATTACTGATTTTCAGTGGAAAGGACTGTAACCTCGCCGTCCGTAAGCGTTACCTGAATGCTTTCGGGGGCGTCACCGACAGCGCCGACGGTGATACCGTCTGTTTCAACGTTTGCTGTGCCAATTCCCGCAACAATGCCTATCGAATAGTCATCTGTTCCGAAATATGCGCCCGAATCAACATAAAGTGCGCTGTTTTTGAGCACTACTCCGTCAATTGCCGCTCCGTCGGAGACAGATCCGGCAAAAAGTCCGTATGACGTACCCGCGACACGCGTACCTGCTTCGATCGTGAAGCTGATATTTTCAAACGTGACGTTTTCGATACGTGCGGATTCGGAAATGTTACCGAAAAGTCCGACGTTCGTTTTGGAGTTGTTTGTCTGAGTGACCTTTACGTTTGATATCGTATGTCCGTTACCGATTATCGAGCCCGAGAAGCTTGCATAAGTAAGCGAGGATGGCCAGATCTCATCTGTAAAATCAAGATCCGCACAGATATTATAGTTACCCGAAACACTTGCATTTTCCGTAAGCTGCTCTGCGGTATATATATTATACCATTCGCCGTCGAGCCAATCTATATAGAGCTTCATTTTGCTGTCTTTTGCAGTACCGGACTCATAATCAACGATTCCGGGATGTGCGACCGTTTCGTCCGTCACGGGGATCGTTCCCTCCTGATCGAGATATGCGCCGTTAAAGGTATATCCGTCTTTCACGGGAAAATCAAACATATCGATCGCGCCGGTTTCGGTATTCCACTGCGGTATCCTGATCTGATCCGTCGTTTCGGGATGGAACTGATACGTACCGACAAGCTCGCCCGTACTCGCCGTATAAAATTCGATCTCGAAAAGCGGGATCCATGCGGCATAAAGCGTGAGCTCAGGGGACGCGGATGAGTATTCGCCGTTAACATCTACAGTCAGCACATCTGAGCCGAAATCCCATTTGCCGCCGTATACGTACACGGTTTCTCCGTTTTCGTCAAGTGTTTCCGTACGCTCGGAGTACCATCCCGCGAGGAAATATCCGCTCTTCTGTGCCGTAAACGCATTACTGCTGTCGCGGCGTTCATCATCGGGCGAAAGCAGACGAATCTCCGCTTCACCGTCGCTGTTTTTCTTTACATCAGCGATATTGTAGGAATCGACTATGACCTGGGAGTTTGTTGTGAAAACGCCTCCGTTGGCGTCAAATTTCACACTGACACTGTATCCATCCGCATCGTTCGTCTCGTAAGGTGTGAGCGTATCACCGCACGACGTTACGATCAGTGCGGTCAGAAGGATAAGCAGTGCCGAAGCAATTTTTATCGTTTTCATTATCATCGTTTTACTTTCGGCGGACGTCGGTTTCCCGACGTCCGCTTATTGTTTTTTTATTCGTCCGTATCGGACACTTCCGCGTCGGACGTTTCCGCATCTTTTTCGGACTGAGAGGATGCGTCCGCCTCAGTCTTCTTGTCCGCTTTTGCTTTTTTCACGGACTTTTTCTCTTTATGCTTCTTTTCGGGAAGATTCTCCTTGCCCGTTACGATGAACGTAACCGCAAACGCGATGACGCAAACGGCAACGCCTGCGATGCCGCCGATCAGCTTTCTCATCTTCGCGGCATGAGCAGCCTGCGGATCCTCTGTGGGACCTTCGGGCGTCTGTTCGGGAGTGAGCGCGATAATTCTCTGCTCTGCCGAAACAAGCACTGCATAATTGGTTACGAGCGCCTGCTGCTCGAGAGTTGCGATCTTATCGTAAGCAGCACGGGCTGCCTCAACGAGTGCTTTATCCGCATACGTTACTCTTTCGGGGATATTCGCGATCGCCTCGATTGCCGCAAGTGTGACGTCATCGGCGGCAACATCGCCTTCGATCGTGACGTCGAAATACTGCGCGGTTATGTAGGTATCGTAATGCTTGCCGTTGGAGGGTTTGATCATTATGATCTTATCCTCAACATAGCCTACGTAATCGATGAAGTTAGCTCCGTAGAAGACGTTGGAATAAAGTCCGTCCGTCGCGTTCCACATAAAGTAAGGAACAAGTCCCGTACCTATAATGCTGACCTCTTCGCCGTCATAATCGGTATATTCACCGTAATCGCCGTATCCGGGGATATGCTCGTAGGATTCGTAATAGAAGGAATCGAATTCTTCCTCAAATACGGGCTTTTCATAGCTCTTGAAGACAACAAGTTTGAGATCTTCGCATCCGAAGAACGCCTTATGTCCAATTGATTCGACCGTATACGGAATAGTTACATTGACAGCGTCGCTTCCCGCAAAGGCGTAAGCGGTGATCCTTACCGTTCCTTCCGCTATGATGACGTTTTCGTTATCGGTGCCCGCATAAACGACAAGCTCAAGTCCGTTCGGGACTTTGCAGTAGAGCGAGCCGTCGATAACGCGAACCGTTTCGCTGATATCAAAGCTATAAACGACAGCTTCGTAATCAACACCGTTGAACGTGGTGATCTCCGTCTTTGCAAAAGGAGCGAGAACGCACATTGCAAAAGGATTGTCTCCGAGAGTGACGAGCTTTTCGCCGAGAGTTACCTCGAAAGGAGTAAGCTCTTCTTTAAGGAACACGAAATCTCCGAGCTCAACTGCACCCGAAAGGTCTGCATTTGTGATCGCGGTATATGCAAACGCATAGGCGTCGATCTTTTCTGCAAATCCGAGGCCTTCGACGTTATCAAGCGACGTGCAATAGGAGAATGCTCCCTCACCGATCTCGCCGATCGCATCACCGAGAGTTACCTTTTCAAGCTCTTCGCAGTAAACGAACGCATATTCACCGATCGTTTCCGCAACGGGAAGCGAGATTTCTGTGATGGTCGACTCAATGAAGGCGTACGCGCCGACGTTTACGATGCCGTCAGTATTAATGCTTTCAAGTGCGATCGTACCTGCAAATGCATAATCGGGGATGTCCTTGATCTTATCGCCGAGCTTGACCGTTACAAGATCGCGGCAATATGAGAATGCGTATTCTCCTATAGACTCCGCGGAAGAAAGGTCGATCTCCGTGATCTGCGGTGCGTGATAGGTATAAACGTAGTAGCCGTCGTTGTTGACAACGGGCACGGTCATCGCATCGTCAAGGCAGACGTAATAAACGTCGCCCGAGAATGCGTATCCGCCTATGCTCTTCGCCTTGGAAAGATCGATATTCTTAAGGCTTGCGTTATTGTAGAAAGCCATATATCCGATCTCGGCATTGTCACCGAGAGTCACGCTCTCAAGTGACGCCGCGCCGGAGAATGCCGCTTCTCCGATAACGACATCATTGCCGATCGTTACGGATTTCAGTGCGGATGCAAACACGTAATAGAAGTGAGTGCTGTCGCCCACCTTCTTTTTTTCGACCTCGAAGATATAATCTTTACTGAGGTTGAATGCATATTTGCCGAGGACGGCACCGTCACCGACGGTGACCTTCTCGAGCTTATCGCATTCGCTGAACACGCCCTCTGCGACGTTCATTCCGTCGGGGACCGTCACCTCAGTGATATCTGTATAAGCGAACGCGTATTTACCTATAACCGTATCCTTATCAAAGCTCGGCAGAACGGAAATGCCCACCTCGAAGAATGCATATTCTCCGACGTATTCAAGCTTACCGAGAGTGATCTCGGAGATACGCTTCATGCTTGCAAACGCGTATTCACCGACGCTTGTTACATTAGGTAACACGACAGATGAAAGCTTATCGTTATGCGAGAATGCGCCCTTTGCAACGGAGGTGATCTTCTCGTTCGCTGTAAATTCGCCTCTCACGGAAGGAGATACTGCTACGAGTGTCTTGCCGTCTACGGAGACGATGTACTCGCAGGATCCGTTTTTGTATGCCTTATTGCCCGACTCGATCTCATATTCGGATACGGAAGTGGACTTGAATGCAAATTCACCGATATCGTTGACATCCTTGCCGACGATAACCTTTTCGAGTGAATCACATTCATAGAACATTCCCTCAGGAATAACGGAGGAGTTGACGGTGAAGTTCTTGAGCGATTCACAGCCCGTGAACACGTAAGCGCCGTATTTCACCTTGGGCGCGGTCACGGTCACCTCTGTCACGCTCTTGCATCCCGCAAAGGCATAGCGTCCGATGGACTGGAGGGTATCTGTGAAGACTATCTTTGACAGCGACGTATTTCCTGCAAACGCGTAGTCGGAGATTACACACGCGGACGGAAGCTCAAGCGTACCCTTGAGGTTGCAGCTTTCAAATGCGGATTGGTTGATGATCTTGAGGTTGTTTTCGCCCTTGAAGGTGAGCTTGGTGAGCGACGTACAACCATAGAATGCGCCGTAATCGATTGCTTCAAGCGTCGACGGGAAAACTACCTCCTCAAGTGCGGTCAGATTTGCGAATGCGTATGCGCAGATCTTTTCAACGCCCTCGGGAATTATGACCTTGGTGATCGTATCATCTCCGATGAACCACGCCTTCGAGGTTTCTCTGTCGTCAATCAGAAGCTCCTCGGGAGACTTCATAACGTACTCGAAGTTGGAGAATGCAAAGTTGCCGATCTCCTTGAGGGAGAGACGTGCGGGGATCTCAACGATACCGCCGTTACCGTAATAGTGAGTAAGGCTTGCGCCGGAGGTGATGTACGGGTCCTTGACCTCTACGGTGACGGATTCGGAATAGTACGTGCTCTTGCCGTCCATCATTATTTTGACTGTAACGGAAGCGAAGCCCTCCGCAACGGCGATCACGGAGCCGGATCCGTCTACTGTAACGATGCTTTCGTTACTCGACTCAAAGACGACCTCCGTATCGTTCGGGAAGTAAGCGTCAAGCACGTAATTAAGCTTTACATTTTCGGACGGATACAGCGACAGCGAATAATCACCCTCGAAGAAGCGGACATTGCCCTCGTCTCCGATATCCTTATCGTCGTTATTGACAATGTAATACGCCTTTACCGTATCGTATCCCGTAAGCGTGAACACGTCCGCTACGGGCTTATCGTATTTTCTGTAGCCCTCATCATCTTTGTCAAGGACGGTCACAATGAATGAAACGCTCTTATTTGTCGCAGGGTCGCGGACCTTGATAACAGCCTGACCGGGCGCGCACGCAACGACTTTATTGTTGACTATTCTTGCAACTCCTGATTTTGAGGATGTGAATTCAAGCAGCTCAGCCCATTCCGTATCGGGATAAACTAGCGGCTCGAGGGTGTAGATCTCGTTAGGGCTGAGAGTAAGTCCTTCGGACAGTTCTTCGAAGCAGAAGTCGAGGTACTCAACGGGCAGACCGATCTCATAGGTTGCATAGTTGAGCGCATAGTCATACGCTGTGATGACGAAGGTATTAGGTGTCATCGAATTATTCTTGAGCTGATAGATATAATCGGTGAGCTCGTAGGTGACGTAAGTCGTGCTGTCACATTCGGAGTACACGGGAGTCATATACTGCTCAAAGGAGTTCATCACCGGAGTGGAATTTCCCTCTTCATCAGTGCCCATGCCGACGTAACCGAGCTGCATTGCCATTGTATAATGGTTATCAAATACGGCAACCTTGGCGTAAAGTCGGTTCTTTTCGAGAGTCTTGTCGTATTCATAATAGAATTCGACGTCAGTGATAGTGGGAGCTTCAAAGTCTATGGTGATCGGGAACTCAAACGTGCTCTTTTCGTTTCTGTCAACACATCCGTCCTCGTAATCGAGGTAGCCCTGAAGCTTCACTGTGTATTTGGAATTATTTTTGAGGTTATAGTCCTGCGCATCGAACTCAACCTCGACGTTGGAGGGATAAATGGATGCTCCGCCGTCGCCGTAAGATTTACGGACGTCATCATCGACACATTCGAATATAGTTTCGCCCGTTGCGTCGTCCGTGATCTCCACCTCGATCTTTGATGCGTTTCTGAGAAGTCCCGCCCAAACAAAACGGAGCGAATGTATCGCGCCCACCTGATTTGAAAGCGAGATATATTTTCTGTCCGCAGATATAGTCATATCGTCGGGATCCTGCATGAAGTAGTAGGAGCCGAGATAGCTTACGTAGTCGTCGGAAATGCCGCCGATGGGACGCGTTGCATACGCGTCGGGCATAACCTTATCCTCGATAGCGATCGAATCGTCGAGCTCATCGGCGTGCGTATCGTAATAATCAAGGTCGAAAAGCGGAGCCTTTGCCCAATCGCCGTAGAAGGCAAGATAAGGCACGGAAAGGCTTACCGTATTTTCCTCTGTCGCGGTCAGTACGACAAAGCCTTCGACATACATACCGTTTTCAAAGGATTCGTCGAGATATTTTTTATCCTCATCGGAAAGGACGATCGTAACCGTAAGATCAAGCTTGCCGCCCGCAAGAACCGTAACCGTGTTATCCTTGATATATCCGCCTTCGGAATCCTTCGTTGTAAGGATTGATGTTGCTCCCTCGAGAATATAGGCGGACTCTGTCACGGTAGTTTCACCGTGACTCGTTTTCGTCTCGCTGACGCCTTCTGTCATAACGTAAGTGGAAAGGTCATACGTCAGATCAGCGTCACCGAAGTTATGAACGGTGAAATTGAGGGTATACTCGCCCGTTTTATCGGGATCGTCGCCAAGCTCAAGCTTGGTCTTGTCCATTTCGGCACCGCTTTCATTGTAAGTAATGATGCAAGCAGAGGTATCGATGGAATTTTTGAGATTTGCAAGACCTGCGCCCTGCTTTCTGACAGAGTACGGGAGACCGTTGGTATTGTGGATTATATCGGCAGTGGACATCATCAGACGGTTGACCATTGCCGCAACCTTTACGTTATCGTCCTTGATTTCGGGGAAATTCTCGACCACGTACTGTCTGAGAAGCGTAACAACGCCTGCGAGGTTGGGGCAAGCCATAGACGTACCGGAAAGCCTGTCGTAGGATCCGCCGTTGACGGACGAGAGAATGTTTCCTCCGTGTGCGGTGATCTCGGGCTTGATTCCGAGATTGGGAGTAGGTCCCCACGACGAGAAATCGGACATAAAGGGACCGGAGGACTGTGATTTCGCGATCTTGATCGTTCCGGATTCGGAGGCGACAAGCATTTCTCCGTCATCCTGCGAGATGGAGCAGACAGCGAGCTGCGCTTCACCGACATTCATCTTGATATCACCGGAAACGTTATTGTAAATGATGATGCCTGCGGCGCCCTGCGCCTCTGCGATCATCGCTTTTTCTTCAAAGGTATTGTCGCCTCGTCTGACGAGCGCGATCTTGCCCTTTACGTCAAGGCCCGTATAGTCTGCACTTCTGCCGACGCCGGGAACTGTGACGTATTCGATCTCCAACGAATCCTTGTCGCCGAGCAGAGTCTGAACAAAATCATTTTCGTTTGCGGCATTGTCATTGGATTCGAGGAAATATATGATCGTTTCGCCAAAAAGGATGTACGGCGTTTCGGCGCCGTTGATGGATGCGACGGAGAGGGCTCCGTCGTAAGTCGAGGGCGAGCCGACTGTTCCCGTATCCGGATTGGAGGTCAGTCCGAGGTTACCGTTCTTTTCCGATCCGTATGCGGAGTTATATGAGTTTGAAGCGGCAACGACAAGGCTGATGCCCGCTTCCCTAATCTTATTATAAACACCGCTGATTGCTTCCTCGTCAGTTTCGCGGCTGAATCCGCAAGCTGTACCGATAGACATATTTACAACGTCAACACCGAGGATAACGCAGTCCTCAAGCGCCGAAAGGATCCACGAGGTCTTTGCCGTATCCTGAACGTCCGAGAATATCTTCATAGACACAAGCTGTGCGTTGGGAGCAACGCCCGTGATCGTATCGTCCTTACCCGTGATTACGCCCGAAACGTGCGTACCGTGATTGTTGTGGGTGGAATATACGTCGGCATCGTAATCCGCATAGTCAAAGCCGAAAGGAACCTTTTCGTTCATATAGACGTCATCAACGCCGAGTCCCTCAAAGAGTCTTCTTGCCGCCGTTTCGTCGATGACCTTGGCTACGTCCTCATATGTAAGTCCGAGAGTATCGGATGTGAAGTTATCGGTAGAAAATGCGCTGTGAGAGAAGTCAAGACCCGTATCAAGAACCGCTACAACCATTCCGCTGCCGTCGTAGGGGACGTCGGAGCTGTTGAAGATACCCGTATCATACACATTTACGACGTTTTCGACAAGCTCTGTTTCAGCTACGTTATAGACCTCACCGACGATTGCCCTTGCATCACCGATACTGTCGCAAAGCGTTTCAAAATCGCCCGCCTTGAGAACAATCTCGAAGCCCGAAAGAACAGTTGTGTATTCCTCACCGAGAGTAAAATCAACGCCCGCTTTTGCAAGTGCGGAGGTGATCTCAGACTTTGCCGCTTCAACCTCGTCGATCAACGCTTCAGCCTCGCGGCTTTCACTTGCAAACTCAGAAAAAGCAACGTTTCTGTCCGTTTCGTTATAAAGATCGAGAAGTGCATCCGTCTGCAGCGAGATGATAACGGAGATTTCTTCATCGTCAGAGATTCCGCTCGGCAACTTCTGCACAACGGAGCTGTTAAAATACTGTTCAAGTCCGCTGTTCCGGATATTTTCAAGGCGCTCGATATATGACGCATTGTAAAACGCGTCCTTGCTCTGCGGCATAATGACCGCAGCAGTAAGCATAGCAAGCGCTGTTATAAGCATAACTGCTTTGAGAATGGGCTTTTTCATCGTTTTAGTGTTCATCGATCGACGATTCCTTTGAGGTTTAATTGTGTTTATGTTCAAACGGAGAAGAGCTAAAATGCGCACTTTCGCATATTACCGCATATTACAACAAATAGCATTCTACCATAATAATATTATAATTTCAAGTCCTTTTACCGCCTTCCGTATTGATTTTCGCCATTTTTCGTGTTAGAATTGTGTACGCAATCCATTTTTTCAAAGGATAAACCATGTCATCGGATAAATCTCAAAAAATCAAGCTCATATATGAATGGGTGACCGCGGCTCTTCTCATCGCAACAGCCGCCGCTCTTATCATCGGATGCGTTTCCATCTATCTTTCCGGCGAAAAGCCATTCTCACGTGACGCAGTTTCGGAAACGTTTGCGCGCTTCGCTCCGCTCGTTTACGTCACTGCCGCTTTCTCCGTCGGAGGAATTTTCACATTACTCCTCCCCTCACCTTCAAAGAAAAAAACGTCCAAACGCCAACGCCCCGCGTCAGTTCTTGCGGTCTCTCATTCTTCGGGCAAGGACAGGATCGTAACCGCAATCATCATCGCCGCAGGCGGTCTGCTTCTCGTTATCGGACTTATCGTCGGAGGTGCCGCCGACGTGCTCGCCAAAGCGGTCAACATCTGCACCGAATGTATAGGACTCGGTTGATATTATGAACAAATTTATTTTCAAATTAAAAATGCTTGCGCCAAGCAGGCGCAAGCTGATCCAGCTTTATTTTGCACTTCTTTTTAATGCAAATCTCAAAGGATTTGCATCGGGACGAATATATCAGGGACAGACAAAAAACATATGCGTTCCCGGCATCAACTGTTATTCCTGCCCGGGGGCTGTGGGGGCGTGTCCGCTCGGATCGCTCCAAGGCTCGTTTTCGGCAGGACGAAGCACCGTTTACTATGTTTTCGGCATACTCTTTCTTTACGGGGTGCTCTTCGGACGCATGATCTGCGGTTATCTTTGTCCGTTCGGTCTGATCGGTGAGCTGCTTCACAAGATCAAAACGCCAAAGCTGAAAAAATCACGAGTCACACGTACACTTTCGTATCTTAAATACGTTATTTTGGTCGTTTTCGTCTTCATCATACCGATTCTTTACGCAATCAAGGACGTACCGTTCCCCTCATTTTGCAAGTACATATGCCCTGCCGGTACGGTTGAGGGCGGCGTACTTCTGCTTTCAAACAAGCTGAACGACAGCTTCTTTTCAATGCTCGGACCGCTTTTCACTTGGAAGTTCGCGTTGATGGTGAGCATCCTTGTGGGCTCCGTTTTCGTTTTCAGGCTCTTCTGCCGTTTCATTTGTCCGCTCGGTGCGCTGTACGGATTGTTTAACAGATTTTCCGTTTTCGGAGTCAAGTTCGACAGATCAAAATGCGTCGATTGCGGCCGTTGCGTGACAAGCTGCAAGGTTGACATCCGTCACGTCGGTGACGCCGAATGCATAAGCTGCGGCGAATGCATTCCCGTATGCCCCACAAACGCGATCGCTTTCAACGGCACGAAATGGATGATACCCTCCACAGACGGTCTTGACGAAGAAAAAGCCGAGGCGGCGCGCAAGAAAGCCGCGCGCAGAAACACCGTGATCCGATACATCATCGGCGCGGTTATGACTTTATTCTTAATTGTTTCAATTGTTTATTTTGCAAACGAATCCGCCCCCTTGCCCGAGGTGGGTGTTGAGGTCGGAAATCTCTGCACAAGCTACGATCTTGAGATCGTGAATGGTAACGGACTCACGGGTGAGACTGTCGATCCTGTCGCCACCGGCAAAATCACGGTGGTGAATTTCTGGGGTACGTGGTGCTCCGGATGCGTCGCCGAGCTTCCCTATTTTGACCGCATCGCATCCGAATACACTGATGAGGTAACCGTTATTGCCGTACACACAAATATGATTCACGAGACAGCTCCGGAGTTCATCACGAAGTATTATCCCGATTCGAAAATTGTTTTCGCGAAGGATTACGACGCTGACGGCACCGAAGGATATTACATTTCCGTCGGAGGAAGAGGCGAATACCCGTACACAGTCATCCTCGACGAAAGAGGCGTAATATTAAAGACTTTTTCATCCACGGTCGAGTATGAGGATCTGAAAGAGCTCGTTGAATCAGAGATGAATAAATAACATCAAAAAAAGCACCGCTTTTGCGGTGCTTTTTTATTACTGTTTTGTTCTACGGATCGTTAATGATCAGTGGGAACGGCGACGGCTGATAACGTAACCGCCGGAAAGAACTGCAACTACTGTGAGGATAGCTGCCGCAACGCCGGTCTGAGGAGCGTCTTCTTCTTCTTCTTCTTCGATGATACCGAGAGCTACGGTACCTTCGATGTCTTCTTCGGAAGTATTGGTGAGCTCAACGAGAACCATATTGGTGAAGAACTTATCAACGTCTTCAAATGCGTTCATAACATTGCCGTTTTCGTCAACTTCATAAGGAGTGATCGCGCCGTCAACGTATACGGAAACGGTGAGATCGAGGTCTCCGAGGATAAGGTACTTATCAGCTGCAACTGCAGGAACTACCCAGTAATATACCGTTTCGCCTGCGGGAACGGAAACGGTTGCTTCGCCTTCTTCGTTGAGAACGAGGGCGTTGGGGTTTTCGATGGTGCCTGCCTTCGCTACGAGAGCGATGGTACCGTCAACAGGGTCCATTGTACCGCCAATGCAGATCATAACGGAGCCGGTGAGCATATTAACACCGTCAAATGCATCTGCGATGATGCCGTCTTCAGCGATATCTTCTGCCCAATAAGTAGTAGAAACGCCGTCTACGATAACGGTAACTGCACCGATCTGATCAACGATGCCGCTTACGTCAAGAACCTTGCCTGCCGCAACCTGAGGACGAACTGCGTAGTACTTTTCGCCCCAAGCAGGTGCATTTACAGCTGCTTCGCCGTTTTCGTCAAGAACGAGGTATTCGGGATTTTCATATGTGCCGGGCTTAGCAGCGAGAGCGATAGCGCCGGTGATGTCTTCCATCGGGCCGCAAACGCCGATAACAACGGAGCCTGTCATCCAAGCGTTTACATCGTCAAATGCGTCTGTGATTACGCCGTCAACGATGTCTTCGGTCCAATAAATGGTTTCATTGCCGTCAATAATAACGGAAATGCTTGTAACGTCATTAACAACTGTGCTTACGTCGAGCATCTTATCTGCCGCAATTCTCGGAACAACAGAGTAGTAAGTTGCGCCCCAAGCGGGAACCTCTACAGCGATGGTGCCGTCTTCAGCGGGCATTGCGAAATGAGGATTTTCAAGAGAGCCTGCCGGATAAACAACTGCAAATTCGGTAGCAATGTCAGCATCAGTCGCGTTTGCAAATTCAAGAACAACACCGGAGTACATTCTCGGGTTTACAGAGTCGAGAGAAGCTTCGGAAAGAGTTTCGTCCCAATTGATACCGTAAACCTTAACAGTCACGTTAGAATCATAAACTTCGATTTCCTTGCCGGAAAGCTCGTACATAGGAACAGTTGCACCGTCAAGATCTGCATAGTAGCAAACTGTGCCCTGCGCGGGAACTGTAATAGCGATAGATCCATCGATGCTTTCGATAGCGATCGGATCCTCAAGCGTTCCTGCTGCTGCAAATGCAACGAAAGCCATGGAGAGAGAAAGAACAGCTACCATTACAAATGCAAGAATAGTTTTGGAAAACTTCATAAGTTTTTCTCCTTTGAATTTATTGCTTTAACGGTGTAGGTCGCCGTGAAAGTCTGTTTTATTTGCGGATCACTCCGCTTTTGCGAGCACGATAACGAGCGCATATTCACCGTTAAAGTAAAATTCAGTCTCGTCTGTTGTGTACTCATAGCCTTCGGGAAGGCGGATGATCGCCGCTTTATAGTCGGCTTCGGGAAGATTATAGGTTGCAACGCCGTTTGCATCCGTCACAGCGGGAACACAGGATTCAAGACAAAGCTGAACCATAACGCCCGCAAGAGGATTACCTTCTGTGTCAGTAACGGTAACCTTATATTCAACCTTGCCGTCGTCCGCCGTTTCCGTTTCGGAATCGGTTTCGTCGGAGGTCTGCTCTACGGAATCCGCGTTTGTGTCCGCGCTTGTATCTGCGGGATCGCCTTCAATGCAAGCACAGAAAATACAGGAAAGGCAAAGGACAAGCGCCATAAGGCACGCGAGGGTGCCGCATCCGATGTTATTCATAGGTATGTAATACTCCTTATAACGAGTTATGAGGGGTATTACAAAATACCCCTTATAACACTTTTATTAAGTATAAACCATGACGCCAAATAATTCAAGGTTTATTTCAAAAAAAGAAAGATTTTTTTCGCAAAAATTCAATTATTCGGACACATAACCGCAAAGGAAGAGCCAAGCGATATCGGAATTGAGGTTTTTCACGGATGAGAAAAGATACGTTTCGGAATCCGCATCCCACCAGCCCTTATGCTCGCCGGCATTTGTGATTATATATTTGAGATCCTCCGTAAGCGGATAAACGCCCGCGGATTTGTCCATATACTCGAGATATTCGAGCAGGCACTCGTTATATCTTTCCTTGTAGAGATATTTTCCGTTATCGTCATAGAAATATTTTCCCAAGTTAGACGTATCGAGAACCTCCGCAAGAGACGCGAGATACGTCGTTTTCTTACCGAGATACGCTACGACGAGCGGGCCGTCCTCTGATCCGAGGTGATAGAATCCGTCGGATTCGTTTAAAACGAGATTATACGTGCTCGTTTTTGCTGTCAGATCGAAATCCTTGACGGCTGCGTCGGACGGGAGAGTATATGTTGAGAGATCTACCGTCTTTTTGTAGACTATGTATTCATCGTCGGCAGGATCGAAAGGAATATCGCCCGTGCGCGTTACCTTGACAACGGTACCGCCCACGGCACCGGAATCAACGTCAATGCCTATGATATAATCCACCCCAACGCTTCCCTCTTTGACCGTGATCGTAAACTTGTTGTTCTTGTAATCATCGGCAATGTTTACAGACTGAATGAAGCTCGTACCGCCGAAATAACCGATAACGGCATCGGTCGAGGTCGTTGTAAACTCATATACACCAGATTTTGTCGGAACGAAGAGGAAATAATTGCGTTCATCCGTGGAAAGATCCGTATAAACCGCGCCCGTCGAAATGTAATACGCATCAGACTCGTTATAGAGCGTGCTGTAATCAGTACCGATCGGCTCAGCGACGTAAATTTTCACACTCGGGGACGATGCGGTAACCTTTGCGGACTTTTTATCATATCCGAGAGCTGTTCCCGTGAATGAAAGCTCTACCGTATACGTTGCCGTATCGAGCGTCTGCGTGAACTTTCCGCTCGAATTGACGGTACCGCTTGCGGCTGTCTTTCCGTCCTTGACGAGCTTGACGGTCACACCCGTTTTCGCCTTGCCGTTTGCGTCAAGGACAGTAACTGTATAGGACGTCGTCTTGGGAGTCGTATCACCACCGGAGGAGGTGCCGCCCGACGACTTCTTCGTGAGCGTTATCTTCAGCGTCGTTGTTCCTTTTTTGAGCGTATACTTTGCCGTATCGACGGTATATCCGTCTGCAGCCGTTACGCTGACGGTATATTCCCCCTCTGTAAGCTCGAGCGTGAGCTTACCGTTCGACGCCGTCTTGCCCTTTTCGTTTACGTCTTTACCCGTTACGTTGACGGTCACGCCCGCAACAGCTTTGCCGTTCTTATCGACAGCCGTGAAGGTATACGTGACTGTCTCGGGCTCGTTGGGAACGACGGGCTCATCGGGATCGACCGGATCGACGGTAAACTCCGTCACAGAGACGATATCAGCCTCGGGATATTCGTTATTTTCATCGGGCAGAGTTGCCACCGTAAGCTGAAGCACGTCGCCCGCGTTCATATAAACGGAGACTCCGTTTCCGCCGTCGGCATCAACGTCTCCATCCTCAAGAAGGCTGCGGTTGACATAGGTGTTGAGATTATAGAGCGTTCCGTTGGCGGAAACTCCGCTCGTAACGGACAAGATCGAGAACGTGAACGTGCCCGTCTCTTTTGCGGTATATTCGTAGAACACGCCCTGGTCGTTCCCCTTCTCGACGTGAGTATTGAGGGGTCCGAGAGTGAGCTCGTACGGATTGCTCATCGTTCCTTCGGGATAGGTAAGCTTTACCTTGTACGTTTTGTCTGCGTCCGAGGAGTTACCGATCGAAAGGGATGCGGGAGCAAATGTATCGTTTCCGTCGAGGTAAACGGAGACCTTGCCGTCTTCGGGCTTGTAAGTCTTATCGCCGTATACGACGTATGCGTCGTCAGCTTCGATCTCAAGTATCATTCCCCACGCCTTGTAAAGGTTATAGTAGACAAGTCCGTCTGCGGGAACCTCTGCGTCAAATTCGGTCACGCCGCCTATCTCGTAAGGAGATTCCTTTGTTCCGAACACCTCCGTATCGGGAGCTTCGGTCACAAGATCGGATATATTTCCGACGAGAGACTGTGTGTAATCATCAGCGGTAAAATGCGCGAGCATCGCGTCAAAGGTCGCGGTATCGGGCACTTCCCCTTTCACGATGAGGCAGATCACGCCGTAGCGGTCGATGACAACCGTGGTGGGATATGCCGTCAATTCGAAGGCGGAAGCAAGCTCATCCGAGCACTGTGCCATGGGAAAATCAAGTGCGTTATCCGACTTGAACGCCGCTATCGCGCTGTCATCCTTGTTGACGTGATTGAGAGCGAGAAGCGAAGCTTTATCCGAATGATTTTTATAAGCCTCGTTGAGATACGGGAATTCGGATCTGCACGGAGCACATTCCACGTACCAGAAATTGAGCACGAGCACCTTCTTTTCCGCGAGGATCTCGGATGCCGTATGCGTATCGCCGTCCGTATCAGTTACCGTGAAGTCACGGATAACGTCTCCGAGCTCATAGCTGACACCCGAAAGGTCTGTTTCGGAAATGACTGCTGTTTTGAGCGTTATTTCCGTTGCTTCGCCCGTCAGATGATAGCATTTTTCGGGATTATAGCCGTCGGGGAGCTTATCGAGGACCGCAACGTAAGTGCTGCTTTCCGTATCGGTGAAGCTCATTGAGCCGTTTTCGTCCGTATCTGCAAACCAGACGAGCTCCGCAAGAGTATCGTCGGCATAGATATACACGCCCGCACCGGGGATAAGTCTTCCCCCTTCCGTTTTAACTGTAACGGAGTAAGTCTTATCCTCCTTCGGAGCTGTATCTTCCGTGTCGGGCGCGCCCGACGTATCCGGTTCATCGCCGTTTCCATTGTTACGCGTAGAAATAACGACAACCGCGGCAACGACTGCAAGAATTACGGCAAGACCGATGCAAAGAAGGATTATTTTGAGTTTTTTTGTCATTTTGGAGTTTATCCTCCGTTATTCTTCGATATAAGAGCAAAGGAAGAGCCACGCAATGTCGGGATTGATGTTTTTGATCTTTTCGCCGTCAGAGCCGTAAAAGATATATCCGGGACTGTCGATATCCCACCAGCCGACGTAATCGCCGCGCTGCGTGAATATGTAAACAATATCTTCCGTGAGAGGATAGTATCCGCTCTTTGTATCCATATTCGCAATATACTTGAGCAGGCAATCGGAATACTCCTCTTTCTTCACGAAATCGCCGTTTTCGTCAAAGAAATATCTGTTGATTCCTGAGGTGTCGAGGACAACCTGAAGCGAGTCAAGATATGCGGATTTTACTCCGAGCTTAGCAAGAACGAGAGGTCCGTTTTCGTGTCCGTAATGATAATAGCCGTCAGTCTCGTTAAAGACGATGGGCGCTTCGCCCTCCGCCGTCAGATCGAACTCCTTGACGGTGGCTCCGTCGGGGAGCTTATAGGGAGAAAGCTCAACCGTAGGCGCATACGTCTGCCACGGAACCTCGGAAATGCTGAATTCGGGGTCTCCCGCACGCTTGATCGTGATGATGCAATCGTGAAGATCAGCGCCCGCATCGACACCGAGGACGAGAACCGTTGTTCCTGTATCACCCGTACCGATCATACTTGCCTGAATGGAAACGGAAAGGACGTTGTTTTCGCGGTCTGCGATGTTTTCGCGCTGAACGAAATGTCTTGATCCGTAGTAACCGATAACTGCGTTCGGATCCGTGGTGGAGATCTCATACAAGCCTGCAAGAGAGGGGGTGAAGGTAAAGTAATTTCTTCCCTCCTCAAGCTGAACGTAGGTGCCGCCGAGGCCAATGGAATATGCGGTCACATCTCCGTTGGCATCGGACGTGGGAATATAAGCGCTGAAGGTAGATCCTACAGCATCCGCGGGAATGATGCCCGCAACCATGATCTCTGTTTCGGGAGATTCCGCAGTAAGATTGCAGGCAGCGGTATCATAATAAAATTTATCGTCCCCCGCAGTAAACGAAAGCGCGACCTTATATTCGCCTGCCTCCATAACCTTGGAAGCAGTTCCGTCGGGGCCGATAACGCTCATACTGAGCTGTTCGTCAGATGCGGAAAGGAATCTGACGACAACGCCTTCCGTAATGGGATCGCCCAAAGCATCCTTTACTGTGACCTTATAGGTGATCTCGGACGGTACGGGAGCTTCGCTTTCGGAGCTGTCCGTGCCGCTCGTTTCGCCCTCTCCGCCCTCTTCGCCGCAAGCAAAGAGCGCAAGCGCAACCGTCAGAGCGGCAAGCATCAAACAAATTTTTCTGATATTCATAAATTTTCCTTTCGCTTATGCATCGGGACCGAGGTGATCGTAATAGTAGCAAAGCTTGAGCCAGGAGTTTTCAACTCCGCTGAATGTATACTTATCCATAAGAAGCGACAGAACCTGTGTAAGCTCCTCCGTCACAGGGACGCAGCCCTGACGTTCCGGATGCTTTGCATCATTGGATATCTTCTTTTCGTACTTGCGTATAATGTCGGAAAGATCTTCGCCGTCGCCGTGGTAAATACCTTCGTAGACATCCTCAATCATATAGATTTCCGCGAGCGTTTCATAATCCTCTGCCCAATAGCTCTTGAGGTATTCATCAGCCGCGTTTACATCACCGTCGTGATCGTTCAAGACGCCGATAACGAAAAGATCGTTCTCGGTCTTACTGAAATCGAAGCCGCCTTTATTGACCATTCCCTTAACAGTAACGGGATCGCCGTTCGAATCAAGCTTGATTTTGCCGTTTTCATCATATACGTAAGAATCGACGATAGGAGTATTGAACACAGGTGTCAGACCGGTGAAATCAGCATAAATGAGACTGCCGTAGCGCTGTTTTCCGCTTGCATCCTTGCCGAGATCCTCGTAATAGTATCCGTCGGCACCGAGCACGACGTCGATACCGCCGTCTATGATCTGATAGATATCTTCGCCCGTTGCGTCGGAATCATAAGTGAAATAGCCGGGGGAGCAAAGTCTGAACAGATCGTATTCAGACGCTACGAATTCAATATCGTATGTGATAACGCCGACCTCGTAAAGATCCCAGAACGCGATATCGATATAGTACGGCGTGCCCGCTTCCATATAATAGACCATAGAAACGTCGTTTTCGTCGTAATACATTCTTTCGTCTGCGTAATAAACGAGAAGCTCGTTTCTGTTTTCATCAAAGATCCAGGCTTCGACTCCGTCGAGGGATTCGTTATGAGAGGTGATGCGGTAAACACCGGACTTTTCGGGGATAAATTCAGCCCAGAGACCGCGAGGCAGAATAACTCTGTCGTAATAAAAGTAGTTCGTTTCAACGTCTACACCGAGAGTCGCCTTATACGCGGAGGAAGCGGAGAGCCCCATGATCGGGTCTACAAGCTCGACACCGTCCGTGCCGTATGATTCGTAATATTTACATATCTTGAGCCATTCATCGTCTGTTCCGTCAAATCCCACAACGGATGCCACGACCTTGAGGAGCTCTGCAAGCTCATAGCTTACCGTGCACACGCCCGAAAGCGCTGAATTGGATGCAAGAGTACAGTACGGAAGTATATCTTCGTAATAATTCTTGCCATCTACGGTGATCTTTCCGTCATACGCCATAAGGTAAACGGAATCATCCTCCGCGAAAAGCGTAGTATTCATCAGATCCGCAAGAAGGAGAGGACCACTCTTGTCTCCGACGTGATAATATCCGTCAGCTTCATTATAAACGATATCAACGTAATCATAGTTGATGCCATCCTCGGTGGATGCGGCATATCTCGGAAGATACGTTGCGCTGTCAATGTCATCGGCATCGAGAACTCTCATGTTTTTGATATAAACAGTATCGTCGCCGCTGTTATTTGTGCCGTCCTTGAGATAGCACAGTGCGATCTCATACGTTCCGTCCTTATCGGCAACGCAGGGATAGCAGGATGTCCAGGCTTCATCCTCGGATACGCCCGAGATCTGATAAACGTCCTCACCGTTTACGATGACGATAAGAACGTCGCTGTACAACTCGGAGGAAACAAGATAATCAAATCCCACAGCCTGCCCCGCCTTGAGCTCCGCATCGGCATAAATGATCGCATAAGAATCCTCGATCTCGATATTGGAGGATTTGATGCAAGTTTCGCCGTTCTTTTCAGCGAGAACGAAGGGCCAGGAATATTCTGCGCTGTCTTCATCCGTTTCCGGGCGGTAAGTAATGCTTGCAGAGTCGCTGTTGATAGCGCCGGCTATTTCATCGGAGGAAGGCATTTCAACGTTAGGCTTAACAGTTTCAACAAGATCTCCGATGCTTGTGCAAAGCTGCTGCTTATAATCAACGGAAATAAAATGTTCAAAAGAAGAGGTAAAAGGTCTTGTACTTGTGATCGCGCCCGCTTCGACGAGACAGATCACACCGTAGCGGTCTACCATAATCGTTGTGGGATAACCGGTGAGCGAGAACGTGGACGCAAAAGCTGACGGACAGCTTGCTACGGGGAAGCTAAGTCCGTGCTCGGACTTGAAGGATTTGATCGTTGCCTCATTGTCGATATGATTAAGAGCGATGATCTCGATGTTATCCTTATAAAGCTGATATGCCTCTTCCACGTACGGAAACTCCGAAACGCACGGACCGCAGGTCGAGTACCAGAAGTTGAGCATAACCATCTTCTTTTCCGCAAGCACGTCGGAGAGCTTCAGCTCTTCTCCGTCGGAGGTCGTTACGGTAAAATCGTACATAACGTCACCGAGACCGAGCGTCGCTGTCGTAAGGCTTTCGTCCGTGATAAGAGAGGAGGTGAGCGATACTCTTGCGATATTTCCGTCAAAGGAGTAGCTTTCCTTGATCTCATATCCCTTGGGAGCGCCCGAAACAACGACAGAATACATACTGCTCTTGGGCAGTTCAAAGGTCGCCTTACCGTATTCGTTCGTTTCCGCATAGCCCTTGAGGTCTTCGTTTGATGCATCCGCGTAAACGTAAACGTAAACGCCGGGAAGCGCCATTCCGCCCGCCGAGGTGACTTCAACGACGTAGGTACCCATATCGCCCGTGTTTTCCGCAGAAGCGGTCGTATCGGTGCCCGACGTTTCTGCGTCGCCGGAATTGTTTCCGCAGGAAACGGCAGATATAAGTGCCGTCGTAAGCATCGCGCAAACGAGGATAAATGAGAGGATTCGATTGATGTTTTTCATGTGAGTCTCCGATTTATGGATATAATAATAGGTAAACAAATTTGATTGGGTTTGTCAAAAACATTTAGCCGATTTTATCCGATTTTAATTCAGAGTAATAATATCACAATCATCCTCATATGTCAAGAAAAAACGCGCGAGACGCAATTTATAAAAAAAGCCCCAAAAAGCGGGTTGCGCGTTTTTGAAGGAGTGATCTTATATCAACCGTTGGTTTAATCGGTGCGATTCAACCAAAAGTTTATTTACTTTTGCGCATTTTCGCTGTATCATTTCGATGTAAGCGGCAGTCGACAGCCATTCAATCCCAAAATAACATTTTTCGGAGGTTCATATGAGGATCATTATTTCCGACATAATCAAAGAACAGCGCAAGCGTCTCGGAGTAAGTCAGGAAGCGCTCGCAAACGAATTCGGTATATCCGTTCAGGCTGTGTCCAAATGGGAAAACGGCATCTCCTGCCCCGATATAACGCTTCTTCCCGCTATAGCAGACTATTTCGGCGTTACGATCGATTATTTGCTCACGGGACGCACAATAGCAACGGGTGAGTCCGCAGGCGGAGAGACAGAGGTCCCTCCCGCAGCGGTATACACCGTTGCGGGAGACAGTGAAATAACAGACAAATGTCCGCATCCCGATATGCTCTACGTAGTTCAGATCTACAACGGACACATCATTTCGGCAGTCAAAAATCCCGTTGATCCGATCAATCTTGAGCTGCCGAACGGAGTCTGGAACATATCCGTTCACGCACCCGCCGCATTCGGTGACGTAAAAGGTACAATTGCGGTCACGGACGGAGGCGAAGCAGGCTTCAACGGAGAGATACGCGGAAACGTAAACATCACGGATGCAACGGGCAACATCGGATTCAATCACGACGTTAACGGTGACGTAACGATTACAAACGGCAGTTTTGCAGCATCCGGCGACATTAACGGTGACGTTTATGTCACCGGCGGCGACTGCACCATCAACAGCGAGGTGAACGGCGACGTCAGCATTACGGGCGGCGGCTGCACTATCAACGGCGACGTTTCAAGCGAATTTTCGGTTACCTCAGGCAATCTTATTGTGAACGGCGATATTAACGCAGACGGCGACGTGAGCGTTATGAACGGATCGCTCAACTGCGGTGGAGATGTCAACATCGAAGGCGACGTAGACGGCACGATCGCCTGCTCCGGCGACACAAACGTTGAGGGTGACGTTAACGGCAACATATGCTGTGACGGCGACGCGAACATTGAGGGTGACGTTAACGGTAACGTATTCTGCAAAGGCGGAGACGTTAACGTTGAGGGTGACGTTAACGGAGACACAGTTTGCGAAGCGCAAAGTCGTGCTGAAGCAGAAAAAATCCGCGCAGAAGCTCAAAAAGCGCAAGAGCGAGCTCGCGAAGAAGCGGCAAAACTCCGTGCTGAAGCAGAAAAATGGCATGCAGAAGCAGAAAAACGGCGTGATGAAGTTTTACGTTCTATAAACACGCAAAACGAAAATATCTGAACGAAAAAACGGCAGATTCCTTGTGAATCTGCCGTTTTTGTTATCCTATCAATTCATTCAGCGTTGAAAGTCGGGTATATTTACCGATCTCTTCCGCGTGCTTTTCATCATCGTCGCTGAACTGTATCTGTACCTGTGAATTTTCAGTATAAGCACATGCTTTGAGCTTATATGCAGAGAGCTCCGCCTCAATTTTATACAAATTGACCGTTTCGCCGGTTATTGCCAGGGTGCCTACTGCCGCAGAATCAAAATATCCCGCCGTAACCGAATCGGCTACACCGTTGCCTTGATTAAGGTAACAAAAAGTTCTGATTGTATTGCCGCCGTTACGATACGTCAATTGGACGTATCCGTAATCTTCGCAATATAATATGTTTCTCAATTTATAACCGGAATCCTCATCAATATACAAGATCATTGCCTCGCCGATCTTATCGAAAAGGCTGATTATATCTTCTTTTGACGACAAGCCGTTCATATCGAAATTTTCGGAGCGCAGATAATCCTTGAGCTTTTCTTCTTCCGCATAGATCATATCTCTTAATTCCGCAAGCTCGTCAAAAGAGTCGAAATACAGCATATACGGCGTATCGGTTGATTCATCGTCCTTGGAAGATTTCTCCTCAACCGAGGCGATGACCTCGATGGAATATATCGAATCTATCTGTTCAGGTTCGGTTTCAACGACTCCCCCATCAAAGGTGATCTTGATTCTGTCCCATTTTTTCAGGTCGGCTTCGACCTTTGTGCCGTCGGGATAACGCATACTGACAATATAATCCGTAAGCGATCCGTAATACGTTATCGAACCGCCCGTATACACGCCGATAGCATTTTCTCCGACGTCGGTAACGTAGCCTTCGAGGTATGCGACCTCGTTTTCACCGTCGTACGTTATGCCGCCGACGGATCTGCCGCTGTTGTGACCGGACTCAAGCATAACTCCGTTGACAACGTCGATGGCATAAACGGTATGAATCTGCATCGGGTACGATTCCGCTACCATTCCGTCATATGTGATCTTAACCGTGTCGCCGGGCATAATGCCGATGACTTCCCTTCCGTCCGTGAGCGTTGTTGTAACGATGAATTCAACTCCGCCGAAAGGATCGTTGGGATCGACTGCGCCCGTGTTGATTCCTACACTGCCTCCCGACACACTGACAACCGTTCCGATAAGCTCTGTCTCTTTCGGCATCGCATCCGTATCGGCACCGGTATCGTCCTCCGGGGGACTGTATGACACTCGGAAATAGTAGTAATGCTCGCCGCCGTCAGTATCCTTCACGCGAAGAAGATACGACCATAGCGTATAGTCGCGTGTCCACGACAGTTCGTGCTCCGAATACCACCACGCCACCTCAACTGCGACGTTGTTCCCCACGCACGTCAGTGAAAGTGTCATATCGATATAGGTTTTGAGTTCAAATCCCGAGTCTTTCTGATCTGCGGGAGCAAGACGCACGACCTTCGCTGATTTCGGTTCGTAGTTCAACGTCAGGAAAAACGGTACGTTTACTTCCGCTTCCGTTAAAACATATGCGGAGCAGCTCTTTTCGTATTCCGCGATCGCGGTCTTGAGCTTTTCTTCGTCGAATTCGCCGTCCCACGCTTCAAGTATGGAATCCGATGTAAATTCCTTGCCCTCATAGTCCTTCTTTTCTTCCTCGCCTCTGTCGCAGAAGATGATGGCAATTATCATGGTGAGCACGACGAGAACTGCCGTCACGATGAGAAAAACGGGGCTTTTAATAACGCACGTGCGTTCGCGATTACCTCTGAACACGATTGCATCGATTATACGCACTATCATCCACAAAACGGGGAGCGCGAAGATAATCAGTGAATCAGCTTCGAGCGCTACAGATGCGGCACACGAAACGACAAGCGCGATGGAAATCACGTTAAACGTGATCTCCGCAGGGCTCCTTTTTCTGCCGTCCGATGAGTCTCGTATCGTTATGAGAAGCTCAAGTGCAAGGAAGAGCCATGGCACGACGTTAAAAAGCAAAAGGAGAGCGCCAAGCCACCACGGAATATCAAAGAAATTCCCGGAGTGTGACAGTGAGCTTGAAACGATCGAGACGATCGCCGTCGCGGTGACGGTGACGACAATCAATATCCAGATTATATGGTCAAGTATCTTTTTCATACAGAGCTTCCCTCCCTTACAGCGGTGCTTACATTTTATCACATAATCGCACCGTCATCAATCTATAATTCCGAAAAACGCGAAAATCTTACGTTCATACGCAAAAAAATCCGCGAAAATCGCGGATTTTTTAATATATTACGCTTTGAAGCTTCCCTTGAGGCTTACAGTTCGGTTAAACGTATTCGGAAGCTTTGTGTCACGGATGAAATATCCGTTTCTGACGAACTGATAATGCGTTTTTTCTTCGTCTTCTGCCAAAGAGGGCTCGAGCTTGCATCCCGTATACGTGATCTTCGATTCGGGATTAAGATACTTTTCGTATTCCGCAGACGGAACGTCGTTCATATTCGCCTCGGTGAAGAGCTTATCGTAGCAAACGATATCGGCTGTATGTGCGTATTCGGCTGATACCCAGTGGATCGTGCCGCGCACCTTTCTGCCGTCAGCGGGCATACCGCATCCCGTTTCGAGATCTGCGGTGCAACGGATCTCCGTCACGTTGCCGTTTTCGTCCTTGACGATCTCATTGCACTTGACGATGTAAGCGCCCATCAGACGCACTTCTCCGTCAGGCTTCATACGGTGGAACTTCGGAGGCGGAACCTCGGCAAAGTCATCTGCCTCGATATAGAGCTCACGGGTGAACGGAACCTTACGCGTACCTGCTTCGGGATCTGTGGGATTGTTGGGAAGCTCGAAGTACTCGGTCTGTCCCTCGGGAATATTCGTGACAACCACCTTGACGGGCTTGATAACGGCAACTCGTCTTTGTGCCGTCGATCCGAGCTCTTCTCTTACGCAATGCTCGAGCAGCTCAAGCTCTGCCATGCTGTTCGTCTTGGCAACGCCCACACGTCCGAGGAAGTCGATGATGGATGCGGCTGTATATCCGCGGCGGCGCAGACCGCAAAGCGTGGGCATTCTCGGGTCATCCCAGCCGTCAACGAGTTCGGATTCTACAAGATAACGCAGGAAGCGCTTGGACATTACGGTATATGAGAGATTGAGACGTGCGAACTCTATCTGTCTGGGCTGCACGGGACTGTCCATATAGGGAGCTACGTGTTCTTTAACCCAGTCATAAAGCGGGCGGTGAATCTCATACTCGAGTGAGCAGAGCGAATGGGTAATGCCCTCGATGTAATCTTGGATGGGATGGGCGAAGTCGTACATCGGGAAGATGCACCACTTTGTTCCCTGACGGTGATGCTCGATATAGCGGATACGGTAGAGCACGGGATCGCGCATATTGAAGTTACCCGATGCAAGATCGATCTTTGCGCGGAGCGTATACTGACCTTCCGCGAACTCACCCGCTCTCATACGGCGGAACAGATCAAGGCTTTCCTCGATCGGTCTGTCGCGGTAAGGAGAGATAGCGGGATTATTGAGGTCGCCTCGGTATTCGGAGAACTTCTCCGCGGACAGCTCGCAAACGTATGCGTGACCGTCCTTGATGAGAGCCTCTGCGAGCTCATAGGTCTTTTCAAAATAATCGGAGCCGTAGAAGAATCTGTCATCCCAATCAAAACCGAGCCAATGAATATCTTCTTTGATCGCGTCTACGTATTCCGTATCTTCCTTTGCGGGGTTTGTATCGTCCATACGGAGATTACATTTGCCGCCGTATTTCTTTGCCGTACCGAAGTCGATAAGAAGTGCCTTGCAGTGACCTATGTGCAGGTAGCCGTTAGGCTCGGGAGGAAATCGGGTATGGATATCGTCGGCTTTATATTTGCCGCTTTCTATTTCTTCGTCGATTATTTCGTGGATGAAGTTATTGGTTTCTGCCATTTTAGTGTTCCTTTCGGGATCAGAGCTTGGATGTCATATTTGCGAGTCTGTCGAGCGTACGTTCGGCGCCGATGATCTGCATTACTGTATAAAGATCGGGAGAATTGAGTTTTCCCGTAACGGCTACACGGATCATCATACTTACATCGGCAACGCTTCCCTTGTACGAATCGGGATCGTTTCTGTACTGCTTCATATCGGGGCAATAGCCGAGAGCGGTACCGATCGCCTTGATCTTTTCAAACCACGCGTTCTGATCGTCGGAAGCATCATACACCTTGGCAAACTCGAAAAGCACAGCCTTTACGTCCGCAAGATCCGTACCCTCGGGGTATTCATCTTCGACCTTGAAATACGCGTCGTAGAAAAGCTCCATATAACGGCGGAGCTCAGCCCACGTTCCGTAGTCCTTTCTGGGCTTTTTACCGCCGCGTCCGATGCTGATGACAGCCTTTGCGAGATCGGGATCCGCAGCAAGCTTTCCTGCGAAATCGGGATCGAAATCCTGTGCCCACTCGTAAAGATAGTCGAACACCTTGTCGGCAGACATCTTGGACACGACGTTCTTGGACACGTCACCAAGCTTTACGATATCGAAAAGGCATCCGGAAACGCTCATTTTATTAATATTGAATTTGAAATCGGTATAGGGCTTGTCACCGTTCTGAAGTCTCCACTCCTCAAAATTGGAGTTGAGGACGGTGAGCAGATACTCCGCAACTGCCTCGGGTGCGTATCCGAGACGCGAGTAGTCGCTCATATTTGCACCGAGATCACGCTTAGAGAGCTTCTTTTTGTTTCCGTTTTCATCAAGCTGCATGATCTGCGCGGTGTGCAAGTACTTGGGAAGCTTGAATCCAAGATAACGGAAAAGCATAATGTGCTTTGCAACGCTCGGGAGCCATTCCTCGCCGCGGATGACGTGTGTAGTGCGCATCAGGTGATCGTCAACTGCGTGCGCGAAGTGATACGTGGGGATTCCGTCGCTCTTGAGAAGGACGAAGTCTTCGTCGTTTTCGGGGATCTCCAGCTTTCCCTTGACAAGATCGCCGAAGGGAGTTTTTTTGTCGGGATCTCCGTCCGCGAGGATACGGAGGACGAACTTATTGCCCGCCTTGAGATTGGCTTCCACGTCTTCGATTGTAAATTCACGCATCTTGAGCATAGCGGCTTTCTGCTCTGCTCTTGCATCATCAGACCATTCCTTGGACTTTACCTCGGCTTTTTTGTCTACTGTTTCGAGCTCTGCGAGTTCTTCGTCCGTAGAGAAGCAAGGATAGGCCTTGCCCTCGGCAACGAGCTTCTTTGCAAAAACATGATAGATATGGGCTCTTTCGCTCTGCTTATAAGGGCCGTAGATACCGTTATCTATGATGGTTCCGTTTTTGTCTACGGTTGCGCCCTCATCGAAGTTGATGCCGTATCTTGCAAGAGTTTTGATGAGATTTTCAGCCGCGCCGGGGATCTCGCGCTTTGCGTCAGTATCTTCAATTCTGAGATAGAACACGCCGCCTGACTGGTGAGCGAGTCTTTCACCGACCATTGTCTGATATACGCCGCCGAGATGAACGTATCCTGTGGGGCTGGGTGCGAATCTTGTTACCTTTGCGCCTTCGGGGAGCTTTCTTTCGGGATATTTCGCCTCAAGCTCCTCGGGAGTGAGGGTCACGTTCGGGAAAAGCAGCTCCGCCAGGTATTTATAATCCATAAAATTTACCTCCGTTCTGCCGTCATCGACAGCACAAACCAACTATTGAATTATTAAACAAATTAACATATTTATTCTGCCGTCACAAGATACGGCAGTATAGATTATACCACGGCTGATCGCGGTTTTCAAGAATAATTCATTTTATTTCATTTTTAGATTGCATAAATTGTTGATTTTCCGGTCGAATAATGTTATTATATAGGTTACAGGTAAATCAAATTTACACCGAAACGGAGAAAATAACGTGTCATCCAAGCTCTTCAAGTCCGCGATCGGCGGCTACAATAAAACGGAAGTTGACGAATACGCACTTCACATAAGCAGAAAGCTCGAGCTTCAGAAAAAGGAATACGAAAAAAAACTTGAGATCCTTGAGGTCGAAAACAGAAAGCTCGCAAACGAGAAAAAAGCTGTTGAAGATAAGCTCACCGAGGACGAGGCCATCATAGCCGCGTTCCGCGCGAGACTTTCCGAGGAAGCGGGCAAGGAAAAAGAAGAAGCCGCTCCCGCAGAGGACAGCGAGATACTTCAAAAATCGAAGCGTTACGACGAGATCAGCCGTCTGCTCGGTGAGATCATTGCAAACGCAAACGCAGACGCCGCAGCGATCAAGCGCGAAGCTTCCGAGGATGCTGAAAAGATCATCGGAGACGCAAAGCAAAAATCTCTCGAAATGCGCACATCCGCGGCAGCGGACATCCGCAGTCTTGCCTCCGAGCTGACCGAAAAGCTCACCGCCATCACCGAAAACGCCGAGACAGTTCTCGTCGGCACAGAAACGGACGCCGAATAAATGAACATCGGCAAAAAGATCCGTTCCCTTCGCATACAGCGCGGACTGACGCAAAAGGAGCTCGCCGGAGGCGAGATCACGCGCAACATGCTCTCGCGCATTGAAAACGGAGCTGCATACCCGTCGATCGGATCGCTTCTTTATCTCGCGGAGCGTCTTGAGGTTTCTCCCGCTTATTTCTTCGATGAATCCGAAAAAACGCAGAGTGAGATCGAAAGTATGCTTTGCTCATACTACAACGAGGGCGAATACGAAAAATGCATCACGACGGGATCCGTGCTTCCCGCATCCGAGGCGGGAAACATCCTTGCACAGTGTTATCTGAACATCGCCGTATCGGACTTTATGCAAATGAAGTACAAGAGCGCCCGCGAATCGCTGCTTCTGGCAAAGGAACAATGCGAATCAGCCGCAGACATCACGGACACGCTGTACAACACGGTTATGTGTCTTCTAAAGCTCCATAACGTCTCGTTTGATACAGGGCTTGAGACTCTTTCATCAGACCTTCTTCCCTCTTACAAGGCAATGACGGCAAACTACTATATGTTCCTTTTGTCAAACGTCACATCCTGTACAAACGAAGATGAGCTTTCAAAAAACAGCATTTACGGCTTGCACATCTCCGCGCGAGCGGAAATCGCGGCAGGCAATTATGCGGACGCGGTAAACATCCTGAAGCTGGCAAGGGATCGCATCACGGACTCGACGCCGCCCGCGCTCGTTTATATGATCGCGGACGATCTTGAAGCCTCCGCGCTCAAAACGGAGAATTACAAGGACGCATACGATGCGGCACGTCTCAAAAACACGGTCGGTAAATAAACCAAGTCAAATCACGCTCACCAAAGCACTCTTTACGAACGTAAGGAGTGCTTTTTTTACGTTCAAACACAAGAATTTGTTTTTCGCTTGCCGAATTATAATATATTTTGTGCCCCTGCGGGGATTTATCATTTAGATATTTTGACGAAAATAAGCCAAAAGCAAAAAAATATTCCGCTTTTGTATTGCAAAAATCCGCTTTTTCGTTATAATTGATTATAATGGGTTAAAATGGGGATGGATTGAACTGTATACAGTTTTGATTCCCTGATTTATCTATATATTAACCGGAGGTTTTTATATGCAGAAAAAAGATTTCGAAGCAGTCGCTGAAGCGCTCAAGCGCGCACAGCAGAAAACGACCGCTGCGATCAAGGACTTCCTCCGCGAGCTTGACGGCAAGAACGAAACGGCCGCACTCGCAGGAAAGCGCCTTACGGCAAGAGCTCGCATTACCGCGCTCTTTGACGAAGGCACATTTGTAGAAACAGGCGCATATATCAAGCGCCGCGCCACCGAATTCGATCCCGATGCAATCGACTCCGACGATTTCGAAGCTGTTATCACTGGTTACGGCTCCGTTAACGGATCTCTTGTTTATGCATTCGCAGAGGATCACTTCCGCAGCAAGGGTGCTGTCGGTGAAGCTCACGCAAAGAAGATCTGCGCGCTTTACGACATGGCAATTGCTAACGGTGCTCCCGTTGTCGGTATCTTCGACAGCAACGGAGCTTTCGTTCTCGAAGGCACAGCAGCGCTTTCCGGCTACGGTAAGGTTATGTCCTCCGTATCCCGTGCTTCCGGCGTTATCCCGCAGATCGCCGTTATCGCAGGCACATGTGCAGGCTCTGCCGCAGTTATCGCATCTATGTTTGACGTAACCATCCTCTCCGAGCTCGACGGAAAATATTACGTAACCAAGGACACCGCAACCGTTCCCGCCATCACCGTCGCAGACGAGATCAGCGCGATCACAGAAGCAAAGCTTCTCATTTCCGTACTTCCCTCCAACAATTGCGAAGGCACCGTTCGCTTCGACAAGAATGCAAACAGCCTCGTTGACGTATCCTACGTTAAGGACGGCGGCTATGACGTTCACAACGTTATCGCATCCGTTGCCGATGACGGCAACTACAAGGAGCTTTACACTGCGCTCGCTCCCGAGCTCGTTATCGCTCTTTCCTCCGTCGGCGGCACCGTTACGGGTATCGTTGCTACGAACCCTGCAGTAAACGGCGGTAAGCTCACCTCCGATGCTGCAAAGAAGGCGTCCCGTCTCATCTCCCTTTGCGACAGCTTCAACATCCCCGTGCTCACTCTCGTAGACGGCAAGGGTCTTGATCTTGAAAACGCTCCCGAAGCGGCAGATCTCGCAAAGCTCGCTTTCGCTTACACTACAGCAGAATGCGCAAAGATCACCGTCGTTCTCGGCGAAGCTTACGGCGCTGCTTACACCGTACTCGGAAGCAAATCCGTTGGCACAGACATCACACTCGCGCTCGATTCCGCAGTTATCAGTGCTATGCCTGCCGAATCCGCTGTTGCTCTTCTTTGGGACGAAAAGTTCGAAGGCGCGACCGATCCCGCAGCACGCCGTGCCGAGCTCGTTTCCGAATGGAACGCGACCTTCGGCTCCGCAATCGACGCCGCTTACAAGGGCGAAATAGACGACATCATCGAATCCTCCGAGCTCCGTGCACGCATCGCCGCCGCTCTTGAGATGCTCTCGATGAAAAACGCAGGTGAGCCCGCAAGACGCCATATCAATCTCCCCCTTTAATGAAAGGAGACTGACATGACAGCTATCAGATTTGCAGCTCTCGCGGCATCTGCATCGTCCGGCACCGAACCTCTGACCACGGTTTCCGAGAAGATCTCTACAGGTCTTACCGTATTAGCACTCGGTATGGTCACGGTTTTCGCGGTTCTCGCCATTCTTTGGGCACTGCTTGCGCTCTTCAAGGTTATTTTCTATCACGAAAAGAAGCCTGCCGAAGCAAAAACTCCCAAGACAGCTCCCGCACCGGCACCGGCACCTGCACCTGCTCCCGCAGCAACTCCCGAACCCGAAATCGACAACGGCGCGCTCATCGCCGCCATCACAGCCGCTATTGCCGCTTACACGGCAGACGACGCAAGCTTTGCGGGCGGCTTCAGAGTCGTTTCCTTCAGACGTTCGGCAAACGCTTCCCCCTGGAACAAACGATAAACCCTATATATCATTTCTGAAAGGATTTTTATCATGAAAAAGTATAATGTAACCGTAAACGGTGTCGTATATGAAGTACTCGTTGAGGAAGCAGGCACAGTCGCTTCCGCTCCCGTTGCTGCTCCTGCTCCTGTAGCAGCTCCCGCAGCAGCACCCGCTCCCGCAGTAGCACCCGCTCCCGCACCTGCTCCCAAGGCAGCTCCCGCAGCAGCCGCAGGCGCTGTTACCGTTAATGCTCCGATGCCCGGCACCATCCTCAAGGTATGCGTATCCGTTGGTGCTGACGTTAAGAAGGGCGACGTTCTCTGCATCCTCGAAGCTATGAAGATGGAAAATGAGATCCTCGCACCTCAGGACGGTAAGGTTGCTACCGTTGTTCAGAGCGGCGCATCCGTTTCCACCGGCGATCTCCTCGTTTCTCTTTCATAATATAAGCGGAATATAACCTCATAACGCTATATTTTCGCAAACTATTATAAAGGAGTGTAACCGTTTTGGATTTCGTACAAAAATTCTTGGAAACAACGGGATTTATGCAGCTCATCTATGATGAGTCCGGCGCGGTCAACCCCGATTTTTACAAGACGCTCATCATGTATGCTATCATCGGTGTGCTCTTTTACCTCGGCGTTGTTAAAAAATTCGAGCCCCTTCTGCTCGTCCCGATCGCTTTCGGTATGCTCCTCGCTAACCTTCCCGGAGCAAACCTCATCCATATGGATTTCTTTATCAGCGAAGACAACAGCCTCTCCCTTGTTGACACGTTAAAGCTCGTAGTCAACGAAGGCGGTCTCGTTGACATTCTCTATCTCGGAGTTAAGCTCGGTATCTATCCGTCCCTCATATTTATGGGCGTCGGTGCGATGACTGACTTCTCCGCACTTATTGCTAACCCCGTATCCCTTATGATGGGTGCTGCGTCACAGTTCGGCGTATTCGTTGCATTCGTAGGAGCTCTTTTCCTCGGATTCACTCCCGCAGAAGCTTCCGCAATCGGTATCATCGGCGGCGCTGACGGACCTACCGCTATTCTCGTAACAAAGACGCTCGCTCCTCACCTTCTCGGTGCTATCGCGATCGCCGCTTACAGCTACATGGCGCTCATTCCCTTCATTCAGCCTCCGTTTATGAAGCTCTTGACAACAAAGAAGGAACGTCAGATCGTTATGTCTACGCTCCGTCCCGTATCCAAGCTTGAGCTCGTCGTATTCCCGATCGTTGTTACCCTTGTCGTAACCATGGTCGTTCCGGACGCGGCTCCCCTCGTTGGCTTCCTTATGCTCGGTAACCTCTTCAACGTAACGGGCGTTACCGACCGTCTCTCCAAGACTGCGCAGAACGAGCTTATCAACATCTGCACTATCTTCCTCGGCGTTTCCGTCGGTGCGACAGCCAACGCCGAAAACTTTCTCTCTCCTCAGACGCTCTACATCATCGCGCTCGGTCTCACCGCATTCTGTTTCTCCACGGTCGGCGGTCTGCTTTGCGGCAAGTTCCTCTGCTGGGTCACCAAGGGCAAGATCAACCCCCTCATCGGCTCCGCAGGCGTTTCCGCAGTTCCGATGTCGGCAAGAGTTTCTCAGGCTGTCGGTCAGAAAGAAAACCCCGCAAACTTCCTTCTCATGCACGCAATGGGTCCGAACGTTGCAGGTGTTATCGGCTCCGCAGTTGCAGCAGGTGTACTGCTCTCCCTCTACGCATAATTAAATTACAGAAAGGAATCGTAACATAAATGGCACAGGTAAAAATCACCGAAACCGTTCTTCGCGACTCGCATCAGTCCCTCATCGCTACGCGTATGACAACTGAAGAGATGCTCCCCATCCTTTCCGAAATGGATAAGGTCGGTTATCACTCTCTCAAGGCTTGGGGCGGCGCCACCTTCGACTCTTGTCTCCGTTTCCTCAATGAGGATCCTTGGGACAGACTCCGCAAGATCCGCAACGAAGTTAAAAACACAAAGCTCCAGATGCTTTTCCGCGGTCAGAACATCCTCGGATACCGTCACTATGCCGATGACGTTGTTGAGTACTTCGTACAGAAGTCCATCGCCAACGGTATTGACATTCTCCGTATCTTCGACGCTCTGAACGACCCAAGAAACCTCAAAACAGCCATCAACGCAACCAAGAAGGAAGGCGGCCACGTTCAGGCAGTGCTTTCCTACACAACGAGCCCCGTTCATAACAACGAATATTTCGCAAATTATGCACGTCAGCTTGAAGAAATGGGCGCTGATTCCATCTGTATCAAGGATATGGCAGGTCTGCTCCTTCCCTACGACGCTTACGAGCTCGTAAAGGCTATCAAGGCTCACTCCTCCCTCCCCGTACAGCTCCACACGCACTACACCTCCGGTCTTGCATCCATGACAGTCCTCAAGGCTGTTGAAGCTGGCTGTGACATCGTAGACTGCGCTATCTCTCCGATGGCTCTCGGTACCTCTCAGCCTCCGACAGAAGCGATCGTAGCTACTCTCGCAGGTACAGAGTTCGATACCGGTCTCGATCTCGCTCAGCTCGACAAGATCAACCGTTACTTCACTCCCATTCGTGAAAAGTACCTCAAGTCTGGACTTATGGATCCCAAGGTTCTCCAGGTCAACATCAACACCCTGCTCTACCAGATCCCCGGCGGTATGTACAGTAACCTCATCTCCCAGCTCAAGAACGCAGGCAAGTCCGAGCTTCTCAACGAAGTTCTCGAGGAAGTACCGCGCGTACGTGCTGACGCAGGCTACGTTCCGCTCGTAACTCCCACGTCCCAGATCGTTGGTACGCAGGCTGTTATGAACGTACTCACAGGTCAGCGTTACAAGATGGTCACCAACGAATTCAAGGGCATCCTCAGAGGCGACTACGGCGAAACGCCCGCCCCCATCGATCCCGAATTCCGCAAGTCCATCATCGGAACGACCGAATACAAGAACTACCGTCCCGCAGACGATCTCAAGCCCGAGCTTGATAAGCTCCGCGCTGACATCGCTCAGTACATCGAGCAGGACGAGGACGTTCTCTCCTACGCTCTCTTCGAGCAGGTAGCAACCAAGTTCTTCGAAGCGCGCAAGGCAGCCAAGTACAATCTTGACACCGACGCCGCTGACAAGGAGCTCAAGGTTCATCCGGTATAAGCAAAACAAAAAACCTGATTTGTCCGTCGGACAAATCAGGTTTTTTTATTTTGATCACTCCGTCATCATCTGGATGATAACCTTATCCGTTTCCTTCATACCGTCGTGTGCAAGCTCGCAAACGTTTCTGATAGTATTTTCAACGCCCTTGACGACTATTCCCTCTCCTGCGTAGAACTGTGTACCGTGTCTTTGCATCTGCCATCCGAGAAGTCCCGCCTCAACTGCGGACGCGATCTTCGCCGCACAGCTCGGCTTGGCGCCGTCACATATCATACCGGAATTGATCGCCACCGCGTTCACGATCGTATGTGAGATGGCGTGCGCACGTCCGCCGTAAAGATACGCTATGCCGGCGGCTGCTCCGCAGCCCGCACTCGTGGCGCCGCAATACGCGGAAAGGCAGCCGATTCCCGTTTTCATATGTATGGTCACAAGATTTGAAACGACAAGCGCGCGTATGAGCAGCTCCTCGGTGACGCCGAGTTCCTTCGCGTATTCGATAACGGGCAGTGAGGCTGTCATTCCTTGATTTCCGCTTCCGGAATTGATAATAACGGGCAGCTCACATCCGCTCATTCTTGCGTCCGAGCCTGCCGCCGCCATTGCCTTCGCACGGTTGGAAACAGTATCGCCGTAAGAATCGAGCAGGATCCTGCCGATTCCTGCGCCCCATTTGCCGCGAAGCCCCTCCTCAGCGATCGCTGTATTATATGCGATCTGACGCAAGATCACGGGCGCGACGTCATTTATATCGACCTCATCTGCGTACTCAACGATTTTCTCTATTGTAAGGAGGTTTCTGTGAGGCTTTTCAAACTCTCCGTTCTCAGTATAGTCCTTTTTCAAAAGCGTCTCGCCGTCACGCTCAATATAAACGATATTCGTATGATCGCCCGCAAAATGAACGACCGCTGAATGCTCGGGGGTGCTCACCAGGACCTTGATCTCAAAAATAAACTTACCGTCTGAAGGAGCTACGCGGATATCGGTAGAATTGATATAATCAACAATGCGTCCGATCTCCGTTTGTTTGACTTCGGCAAGCACCTCGAGCTCTTTGTCTGCGTCACCGACAACGATCCCCGCTGCGGCGGCAGCGGCAATGCCGCGCAGTCCGCCCGTATTCGGGACAACGACGCTTTTGACGTTTTTGATTATATTCGAACTGACGGTAAGCTCAACATCCGTCGGGATCTCGACAAGCACTTTACGCGCAAGCGCCGCCGCATACGCAACCGAGATAGGCTCGGTGCATCCCATTGCGGCCACAAGCTCTTCCTTCAATATGCCGAGATATATTGATCTGATATTATCATCCATCGTGTTACAGAGCTCCCTTGTAAAATATCAATCAGGAATTAACATTCGATCAATTATACCATATATCGACACAAATATCAACGGCGAATACGTAGAATCGCGATACAACAAAAGGACGGAAGCTTAGCTTTCGTCCTTTTATCTTTATTCAATTGTACTTAAATTGCGATGTGTTCTTAAACCTGAGCTATGATTTCGATTAATACTTTTGCCTGTCTTCTACTGAAGCTTTGAGAATCTTACTTACATCTTTTGTGTTTGTTGGTGTTCGGACATTCAGGATCGGATGACTGCTTACCGTTCGTAAAAATAAAATGCGACTATTCGTCCCGAAAATCACGGTGCCTTGTCATCTTATATCGCAAACGCCGAAGAAAGGTTCGCTTTGATTTCCATTAAACCTCTGCTTTCGCGTTCTTTTGCATTCCGTATTTGCAAAAAGCCTTATTCCGCACCTTTCACGGCATCGGATAGATCTACGGCACATATAATACTTCACGCATATCAGCATCATATTCGTATACGCACCGTTTTAAGGGTTAAATTCATCTGCGCCCCGGCTTTCGGCATAAAACGTCACGCTGACGCATTTTTTGATTTTTTCGCATATAGACATTTACATCAACGGGATGTCTATATGCCGATCCTCCAGAAGATAAGAGGATAATCAAATTCGGAATAAAAAATATTATGTTTTTTCATAGGGATATTGATTAAAAACCTCCTTTCCCGAACTCAAAACAAAAAACGCAGACGCCCTTTCACAGTTTGATCGGGGAGTTCTGCCGCGCTTACCTTACCTCGTGCAAGGAAATTATTCTTACATCGCAGGCGCTCAGCCGATCACTTCAAAAGATGAGCTTTTGTGTCCGAGGTGCATTTCTTGTTTCTGACAATATTATAACAGTTTGTTAACAATTGTGCAAGCGCTTTTTGAGATATTTCGTCATTTTGTTCACGTGCACAAGATATTTGCAATCATTTTGTGCGTTTTGCACATAATGACGCTTGAATTTTGTAAAATAAGAAACATCAGATTTAAAAACTACATCAAAAAGCCGTCGGATTTGCACCGACGGCTTTGACCTTTTTACTCGTTTTTGTTTTCCGTATCCTGCATTTCGGCAAAGGCTCCGGACGAAAAGCCGAAATCACTGTTTTCCGTGAAGCCGTCCGCTTTCATCATCTGTTCGAGCACATTGATGTCAGTGGAAACGTCCATCGCCTGCGTTTGGAACAGCTTATCTAGCTGTGTTCTGTATCCTACGATGAGCATGTCGAGCGTTTCCTCAATATTTTTCATTCCTGCGTCGATATTTTCACCTCTGACCCCCTGCTCTTCGAAATAAGCATATGAGTCGAGCAGCTTGAGCGTTGTGGGCAAATAATAGGAAAGAAAGCTGTCAAGCTGAGGACGGAGCGTGGGCTTTTCCTCGACAAGCTTGAATATCTTGCGCGTCAGCTCCTCGATCGTATCGATCTTTTCTGAAACAACGTGATCGTCTATGTCATCGTTGAGCTCGCGGATGCGGAGAAGCGTTTTTTCGTGATCCGTGACAGCGTTTTCGCTCTCTTCTCGGCGTCGCGCTTCCCTTCTGGTTATTCCGTTTTCACGCTCATATTCAGCCTTCGCATCATCACGCGCGGACGGCGTGAGAATGACGTATCTGATCTTTTTATCGATCAGCGCTTCATCTCCGAGAAGCCCCTTGGACTGCATATAATGCAGATCCTTCATCGCTCGCGAGATAGAAACGTCTGCAACGTCCGCAAGCTTTTCCACGGAATAATATCTCTGCTTGCGCAGAAGCGAGAGATACGTTACGATCCTGTAATCTCTTGACTTATAATATTCCTTGAGCAGATAAAATCCTGCCGTGATCGTGGAAAACACCATTGTCGTGACAACAAGGGAAATATTGGCGATCAGTCCGCCGCCGGAGACAGAAATGACTGCACCGAGGAACATAAACGCAGAGATAGCAAGTCCGATCCACATAAATACGTTCATCGTAGTTTGTGCGCCGGAGCGCTTGAACTTGGTATTGACGTAGTTGACCGCCTTCGGCGTGCTTTTTGAAGTTTGGGCTGCCGTATCGGCGTCCTTTTTTACGTAGCTGTAATGATAAGTCGTGTCTGACTCGACGTCTGCGGGCTTTGACGTGCCCGCATTACCTCCGGAGGCAGCAGACTTGAAATCGTTATAGAAATACGACTCCTTCGTTTCGTCTGAGCTTTTTTCTCCCGTGTATCCGGAATGATAAACAGTTCGCTTGACGTCGTTTTTCTTTTTTGCGGCGGCACGCTTTTCTTCTTCTTCCGCTTCTTTCAATACTTTAAGTATGATAAGTACAACACCGATGGGCCACGCACCTGTTACAAAGCACGCTACTATCGCCCAAATTGGAATATTAAGTCCTTTCATATAGATCTCCGTTCCACCACTCACGGCGGCAAAAATTATAGTTTATATTAATAAGTATCACTCGTCAAAATTATTACGAATGATGCGGCACATCGCTTTAACCGCCTCGTCGCACTTTTCCTCTGCCGGCTCGGCTTCGATGTAATTAACGGACTCGATCGCATCCGTAACGGCAGTAAGATCGTTGTTCGCAGAGCGTGCCATCACCCTCGCTTTTGTTTCGCGCGGAGTTTCGGAGCGTCTCACACCGTATCCGAGTGAGCGGAATACGGAAAGCATCGTAACGTACGCGTACCGTATCTGATGTGTCGCGGTCGGCAGGCTGTTAAGGTACGATATAAACTCACGGTAAGATCGCTTTTTCTCGGTCTTGGGATCATATGCACGTATTGCCGCGTCCTGAAGGCTGATCGTCTCGTCCATATAGTTTGCAAATTGACGAGACATAGACGCTCCGCTCATGGATCTGTACTCGCGTGCGTTCATAAAGAACATAAACAGCTCACGAAGCCAGAGCTTGATCTTTTCGAGGATCTTCTTCGTAAGTGCATGACCGCGGAACGCAAAAAAGACGAGCGCAACGATAAATATCGCAATACAAAGAACGATGAGCAGTTTGTCTCCGATAGGTTGATTTTCGAGCATTACATCGGAAAAGTCCGCGTGCGCATCATCGGAATCGTAATATCCGTCCTCAGTACTTGAGCTGACGTTAAAAAGCTTAACGGCAACGTAAATGAATATGAATTTCAAAAGGAATCCTACGCCTGTAAAGATTGCGGCAAAGATAATGAGTATGAACAGAACGGCAAAAGACGCAACCAGCATCAGCTTCAGATTATAGTATTTTCCTTCGTTTGAGATAGCTGTCAGAGTGCCTGTAACGCCCTTACGTATGTGAGTCTGATTCAAGACGATAAACGAGCACGTAAAAAATACTATCAGTGACACAGACATCAGGGTAGTCGGAACAGACATCACCGTTGAAACGGCAAAAACGACACCCATAATGCCGAAATAAGTGAACATAGATCGCATCGATATGATTCGATGCGGAGGATAGAACCACAGCACGATTCCCGCAAACACAAGCCCAAACACGGCGATCATTCCTATATACGGGTAAAGCGACTGCGAGTCATAAGTGTAAACGTATCCGTTCAGGTATGCACGATAGAGGATTCTGTCGATTACGATGCGCGAAACAATCGCTATGATAGCCGCTACGACTATCGGTCCTGCGGCACGAAGCGGCTGAAACGGCTTTACTGCTGCCTCATATCCGCTTTCATCGTCGTAGCCCTCACGCGAGTTATGTCTCGACATCGTGACGGCTCCGTAAAACGCCTGCATTCCATATCCGACGGCAAAAAGCACGAACGAAACGATATAAACGTACGGCCAATAATTTTTCGGCAAGAACCAATAAAAGAAGAAATAAACGATCGGAACTATTACGGACACAACGGCAATTACCGCAAGTATCTTATAGAATTTTTTAAACAGGTAATCTGTCATTTCCGTACACCGTCCTTTCGTTAAATTCAATTTTCAAAATGTGTTTTGTAATAGACCTCGATGTGAGGCGGAACTATGTCGGCATTTCTGTTCGTCGTGGTGACGTAGAATATGACGTGAACGCCGTTTTTCTCCATTTCGTCGTGGAAAATTATCATTCGGTTACTGATATACGCAGAAACAACGATAAGATTGCCGGACTCGGAAAAAACGTCGTGATGCTCAAGGATATAATCGAGCATTTTTTCAACCGGGCAGGACATTTCCGTCCGCAATGACGACAAAAGCCGCAAAGCGGAGATCATATCACGTTTGCCCTCAAAGGCAGGCGTGAAAAGAATGCTCCGTCCGATGCCCTCGGTGTCTGCGGCGTATTCCTCGGACACCGCCTCTGGCGGCGTATTGGAAATAAGACGCACGGGCACGTTTTCGGAGGAGATACGGTCGAGGATCGACGCGGTAACCGTAATGCACTGCTCGATGCTGTCGGGACTCGACGGATAACGAGGATCCTTTTCGATGTCTCGCGAGTTCATATTGAGCATTATATTGAATCGGTGACGCTGCGTGAATTCCTCGTTGTTTACCATCAGCTTGCCGTGGACCGCCGTTTGCTTCCAGTTGATCTTATTCATCGGATCGAACGTTGTATATTCACGTGCGCCCGCGATGCGCAGCGGATCTGTGAGAAGGCTATGGTTTTTTATAACGTCGCCGCTGTGATAAAACGACGAAGTAAAATGCTCCTCGAGATTTACGGTACGCGGCAAAACCACGACGGTATTGGTCTTATTGGGTTCGCATCTGAAGCCCTTGGACGTAGGGTTCATACCGAACAGATCGTTTGACACAACGGTAGCGTCACCGACGCTGTAGATGCCGCGCGTGCGGCAGTTGACGCGCCAGCGTCTGCGTATCTTTTCCTTGCTTTTGAGCACAAAAACGCTCGCAACGCGGTCACGGAATATATCGTACGGTTTACCCGTCTTTTTATCGTATTCAATTATGCGAAAATTAAGTCCCTTCGGAAGCGAGGTGTCGACCTTCGTATACGGCACGGGAATATATTTATCGTTTGTGATCTCCTCATAGATAAATATGTCCTCTCCCTCAAAAACCTCCTCGGAGCTTACCGTAACCTTATAGTCTATATCGTCAAACGTATGCTTATCGTACAGTTTTTGCTGCCAAATATACACAATAAGCACAGCTACGATCAAAGCCAGATACAGCATTGAGATTTTCCCTTTCTTTCGGAATGTTTTTCTTCGGTAAAATACCGTTTACTCGACAGGCACCTCAACTGTATCTATGATATACTGAATTATATTGGAGTTGGAATCGGAAAGGCGGATAGTTCCCTGCGAACGTGAGATTATACGGTGTGAAAGCACGGGAACAGCGACAGCTTTAACGTCGTCGGGCAGGACGTAATCACGTCCTTGCATAGCCGCCCACGCCTGCGACGCACGCATAAGCGCGAGAGTTCCTCTCGGGCTGACGCCGAGGCGCACTCTGTCGGAGGAACGCGTTGCGTTGACTATGCTCACTATGTATTTTTTCACGAGAGCAGACACCTTTATGCGCTTGACAGCCTCCTGCGCGTCAACAACGTCCTGTCTTGTACAGACAGCTCCGAGCGATTCGAGCGGGGAGACTACGATATGCTCATCGAGCACCGCAAGCTCCGCTTCGGGTGCAGGATAGCCGAGTGCAAGCTTCATAAGAAAGCGGTCCGTCTGTGCTTCGGGGAGCGGGAAAGTGCCCTGAGACTCGATCGGATTCTGTGTTGCGATAACAAAGAACGGTGCGGCAAGCTTATACGTTTCGCCGTCGATCGTTGTCTGGCGCTCACCCATACATTCGAGAAGCGCGGACTGTGTACGGGGTGTTGTACGGTTGATCTCGTCCGCGATGACAATATTTGTGAACACGGGTCCGCGTCTGAACACGAACTCATTTTCCTTTTGGCTGTAAAAATTAATTCCGGTGATATCAGACGGAAGCAGGTCGGGCGTGAACTGGATTCGTTTGCAATCCGCCGAAACGGATTTGGCAAGCGCTTTTGCAAGCGTCGTCTTACCCGTACCGGGAATATCGTCTAAAAGGACATGTCCTTCGGAAAGAAGCGCGCAAACTATGTACTTAATCTCATCTGTTTTGCCGTAGATGACAGACGACACGTTGCCGACGATCTTTTTTGATATATCAAGAATTCCGTTATGATCCATTTTTGTCCGTTCCTTTCTTTTCGGTATAAAACCGAAGTGACCTATTTTAATTATAGCACAGTTTTTTCGCGTATGCAACAATGTCCGCATGAATTCACAAAAGAGAAAAAGACGGAGGCATTTCGCTTCCGTCTTCCCGATTTTCGCACACATATTATACCACAAATTTTATTTAAACACAAGTCTTGTAATTTAATATGCGCTGAAATATAATCTATGATGCGGCACATTGACAAAATCTCATTTTTGTTAATGAATTGTGAACCCGAGTTATATAATTATCATTTAATTAACTTGACTCTATATTAAATGACAAGTATAATTGTATTTGGATTATTAAGGATTTTTATAAAATCTGTTAATATGCGCATTATTCAAGGAGGTGAACTCACCTGTGACCGAACTTTTTGACATTCACGAGTCAGTGAAGGCGGCGCTGCTCGAAAAAGGAATTCCCTACGACAGCGTTAAAATCGCCGCAAAAACAGACCTCAACCGCGATTGCATCCCGACGGACAACTATCTATTCGTAACGGACACGGACGTTATCCTTTTGAGCGGTTCAATGACGGGACTTCCTGATAAAAAGCCGTCAATATTCAAGCGTTCCTCACCCGTCCGCGAATTTGAAGTGCTCTCTTACGATTATCACGCGATCTCGGAGTTTGAAAGCTTTGACGTTGAGGAAATGCTTTCCTCGGCACGAATCGTCGCCGTTGTAAAACCTACCGCCGACTCGCTTGTACATACGCTTCTCATCGCGAATCTCTCGAATACATACAAAACAGAAGCATACAAATTCGTGCGTCTGGTAAACGAGATGATAAAGGGTGAAGAATCCGAAGACGAGCACGCCGACGGACACGGTCCTCACGGCCCTAACGCGGGATTCCGCCGCTACGACGACGATGACAAGAAGGAAGAGCTCTTCTGTCCGAAGTGCGGCAAGCGTTACGCAGATCCCGACCGAAAGATCTGCCCGAAATGTATGGACAAGGTCCACATTCTCAAGCGTTTTTCGGGCTTCTTCCTCCGTTACAAGGGTCAGCTTGCACTCATACTTATGACCTTGATCCTAACGAGTGTACTGGGAGTACTCTCTCCTTATATTTCGAGCGGATTCTACTATGACGAGGTTCTTTCCGAGGACGGTAAGTTCGCAGGTCAAATACTTCTCGTTATCGGAATCATCCTCGCAACAAGGATACTTTCGATGCTTGTTACGATGGTGAACAACCTCATTACATCCGTTATAGCGGCGCGCGTCACCTACGATCTCAAAAAGGAGATCTTCAAGTCAATTGAGCGTCTTTCGATCAGTTATTTCACGAACCGTCAGACCGGTGGACTTATGACGCAGGTCAACCGCGACGCAACAAACATCTATCATTTTTTCTGTGACACCGTTCCCTACTTTCTCGTAAACGTATGTCAGGTGATCGGTATCGTCGTGATCATGTTCATTATGAACTGGAAGCTTTCGCTTCTTGCGCTTGCTACCGTTCCGATCGTTGCTTTCCTTATCAAAAAGCTCTTTGACAAAATGGACAAATATCACGCGAAGCGTTTCTCCGCGTCACGCTCTCTCAATTCGCTTTTGAGCGACGTTCTCACGGGTATCCGCGTTGTCAAGGCGTTCTCCAAGGAGGATGCGGAAGCTGAACGCTTCACTAAGCGCAACCGGACAGTTGCTTCGGCCGACAAAAAGGCTTCCGTTTACAACTCGACCGCATTTCCGCTCGTCAATTTCCTGCTCTACATCGGAAACATTCTGATTCTCGGAGTCGGCGGATGGATGGTCATCAAGCGCGAGATCTCCTACGGTGAGCTTCTCACCTTCACCGCATATATGAACATGGTATTCTCGCCGCTGATGTTCTTCATCGATGTAGTTTACATGATGACGGACAGCCTTAACTCCATGAACCGTCTTTCCGAGATCATGGACGCGATTCCCGACGTTACGGAAAGTGAAAATCCCATTTCGCTCGGAGACGTTAAGGGACACGTCACGTTTGACAAGGTCGAATTCGCATACGAAAAGAACCGCAAGATCATTGACGGCATCAGCTTTGACATTGAGCCCGGCAAGATCATCGGTATCGTAGGACACACGGGTGCGGGCAAGTCCACGCTTGCGAATCTTCTTATCCGTCTTTACGACACGGTATCGGGCGAGATCAAGATCGACGGCATCAACGTCCGCGATATTCCGTTTGAGGAGCTTCGCCGCAACATAGCGATCGTTTCTCAGGAAACTTACCTCTTCATGGGCACGATCAAGGATAACATCAAGTATGCCTGCCCCGACGCGACGGATGAGGATGTCATCACAGCCTCTAAAATCGCAGGAGCGCACGATTTCATCGTCAAGCTTCCCGACGGCTACAACACCATGATCGGCTTCGGATACAAGGATCTGTCGGGCGGTGAGCGTCAGCGAGTTTCCATCGCAAGAGCTATCCTGCTCAATCCCAAGATCCTCATTATGGATGAGGCGACAGCCGCTATGGACACACAGACGGAGCGTCAGATCCAAACAGCGCTCGAACAGCTCATCAAGGGACGCACGACCATTATGATCGCGCACCGTCTCTCAACTTTGCGTGACGCCGACCATCTCATCGTCATCGAAAACGGTAAGATGCCCGAATTCGGCACGCACGCCGAGCTTATCCGCAGCAAGGGTATATATTACGGTCTTTACAAGATGCAGATGGAAGCGCTCCGCAACATCGGCATTGAAGGCTGACGACAGCAAAACGATCAGGAGGAATCATTATGAAAGAACTCAAAACAACCGCTCTTTCCGAAGTTGTTTCCATAACATATATCACGACCGAAAACTCCGTTTTCAAGCGTGAGGGCGATTTCCTCTCCCTCAAGGTCGATCTTCCCGTCGGAACAGGTCCCGACGGCGAGCCCACCGGCGGTAAAAAGTATTACGACAGGATCTATCTGCACCGTTCCTTCCCTTACGAGCATCATTACCGCTACATTTCCGTGCTCGATCACGAAAATGCCGAGATCGGTTTGATCTCCAACGTTGACGATTTCGACGAAGAGACGGCAAAAATGCTCCGTGCAGAGCTCGACCGCAAGTATTACGCTCCCGTCATCACGAAGATCCTCTCCGTCAAGGAGCGCTACGGCTACTCCTATTGGGAAGCAATGTCCGGCGAACGTCATCTCTCCTTCACGATCAGAGACACGTTCCGTTCCATCCTCAAGGTTACCCCGGATCACATCTTCATCACAGACAACGACTCCAATCGCTACGAGATTCCCAATGTCGAGGAGCTCGACCGTAAGAGCTACAAAAAGATCGAGCTTTACCTCTGATCCGACTCCATAAAGAAAGGAGTGTTATTACTATGAGCGAACGAATAGAGTTGACCTCACGTTTGTGCCGAATCAATCCCGACGTTTCGCCCGAGGACGTTATCGTTGCCTTCAGCTTTGATCTGAAGCACGACGAATCCGAGGAGCTGACCGACGGTTTTGTTGCCGTCACCGACAAAAAGGTCTACGTATACGAGCACGACGTGCTCATCGCCGGCTACGACACAGAAAAAATAACCGAATACAAATATGTTGCAGGCGTCGGATGTGTATTTGCGGAATGCACCGTAGACGGTGTTCACACGCTTCTCTGCCGCGGCTCGATGAGTCACAGAGATGCATATTCCTCGATCCTCTGGCAGCTCAACAGACGTCTTGAGCACGGCAGCAAGTACAATTACGCATACGAAGAGGATCTCGACACCGTATGTCCCGAATGTCAGAGAAAATATCCTCCGGGATCCCACATTTGTCCGCATTGCACCGCAAAGGCGGGCTATCTGAAACGAGTATGGGAGATTGCAAAGCCCTACCGCGCCTACATCTTCTTCTCGATTTTCCTTTATTTTGTCACGGCGGCAGTACAGCTTATCCCGCCCGAGCTCAATCGCATACTCGTGGACAAATATATTGACGCTGAAAACGCGCTTGAAATGTCTACAGAAGCAGTATTCATCACGGGATTTTTGACAGTTATTCTCTCAATTTTGATGGTGAACATACTTCAGCGTGTTCTCGGTGTAGTCCGCAGTCTTGCAATGATCAACGCCGGCACCAAGATCATCGTAGCACTTCGCGACATGGTATTTTCAAAGATCCAGCAGCTTTCCGTTTCACGTATCTCAAAAAGAACGGCGGGTGAGCTGATTAACCGCGTCACGAACGACACAAACCAGCTTCAAGGCTTCATCACAAACGAGATCGGCGGATTTGTCGAGCAGATCATCATCTTCATCGTCGTTTCCGTCATACTTTTCATCTATGACTGGCGTCTCGCACTTCTCATTCTCGCACCTGCACCGTTTGTCATCATCGCAAATCGTATGTTCAGAACGAAAATGCACCGCATGTTCCACCGTCAATGGCAGATGAACTCGCGCGCGAACACGATCCTTCACGACATCTTCAGCGGAATCCGAGTTGTCAAGGCATTCGGCATGGAGCACCGCGAAATGGAGCGATACGACAAGGCTACGCACGACGAATGCGACGCACAGGTCATATCCGAAACGTTCTTCGCCAAGTTCTCCCCTCTTATGGGATTCCTTATGGGAATCGGTGAGTTCTTCCTGCTCTACTACGTCGGCGCGAAGATCCTTGACGGCACGATGACGCTCGGCGAAATGCAAAAATTCACCGCTTACGTCAGCATCATCTACGGACCTCTGCGTTGGGTAGCAATGTTCCCGCGCCGTTGGGAGCGCACAATGACGAGCATAGTCAAGATCTTCGACATCATTGACGAGGATGTTGACGTAAAGGACGCTCACGACGCAAAGGAGATAGACGTTCAGGGTTACATTGAATTCAAGGACGTTTCCTTCGGATATGATACAGGTGCAAACGTACTTCACGACGTTTCACTCAAGGTTGAGCCGGGTGATTTCATCGGCATTGTCGGACGCTCCGGCGTCGGCAAATCGACACTCATTAACCTCGTTATGCGTCTTTACGACGTAGACGACGGCACCATCACGATCGACGGCACTGACATACGCGACATTTCGCAGTCTTCCCTGCGCTCACAGATTGGCGTCGTGCTTCAGGAGACCTTCCTCTTCTCGGGCACCGTCTACGACAACATCGCATACGCGAAGCCGTCTGCGACCCGCGATGAGGTTCTTGCGGCAGCGAAGCTTGCGGGAGCGCACAGCTTCATTATGAAGATGCCCGATGCCTACAACACTAAGGTTGGCGAAAAGGGACACACGCTCTCCGGCGGCGAGCGTCAGCGCATTGCGATTGCGCGTGCGCTTCTCCACGATCCGCGCATTCTTATTCTTGACGAAGCTACGGCATCGCTCGACACGGAGACTGAAAAGCAGATTCAAGACGCTCTTCAGATCCTGTCTCAAAACAGAACGACGCTCGCTATCGCGCATCGTCTGTCCACGCTCCGCAACGCGACGAAACTCATCGTCCTCGACAAAGGCACCGTCGCCGAGATCGGCACTCACGACGAGCTTATGCGCAAGGGCGGCATCTATTACGGTCTTGTTATGGCACAGCGTCAGATGTCAAGAATGGCACCGAAAAACGCATAACGAACTGTCTTCCCCGCAAAATCACACAACAAAAAAAGCACCCGATCGGGTGCTTTTTTATTTATTCTTCATCCTGTTCCCAGTTGTGGAAGACGTTCTGTACGTCATCGTTATCGTCGAGCATATCAAGAAGTGTATTCATATTCTTGATCGCATCCTCGTCTGTAAGGGTGACGTAGCTCTGAGGAACCATATCCTTTTCAGCAGAGATGACGGGGTAGCCTGCCGCTTCAAGAGCTTCTCTGATAGCGGAGAGGTCATTGGGCTCCGTAGAAATCTCAAATCCTTCATCATCGGGGATGAAATCGGTAGCGCCTGCCTCGAGTGCGGCTTCCATAAGCTCATCCTCGGAAACGGGAGTGGGCTTTGTTCCTCTCGGTGCCTTGGGATCAGGCTCGATCTCCTTTGCGACGAGAATGACGCCGCGCTCCGTAAACATATAGCTTACGCAACCGTTAGTTCCCATATTTCCGCCGTACTTATCGAAGTAGTGACGCATTTCACCTGCGGTACGGTTTCTGTTATCTGTCGTTGTTTCAACAATAACGGCAACGCCGCACGGACCGTAGCCCTCATAGGTAACCTCTTCGTAAACTGTACCGTCATTGCCGGACGCCTTTTTGAGGGTACGTTCGATGTTATCGTTGGGCACATTATTTGCCTTTGCCTTTGCGATAAGGTCGCGGAGCTTGGAGTTGGATGCGGGATCGACGCCGCCTTCGCGGACTGCAATGGCTATCTCCTTACCGATCTTCGTGAACACCTTGGCGCGCTGGGCGTCTGTTTTTTCTTTCTTGTGTTTTATGTTGTTCCATTTGCTGTGGCCGGACATAAAAACCTCCGTACAATAATTAAATTTAGCGTAAGATCAGATGCGTTCCGTCTTCTTCATGCAGATGAGCTCAAGTGCGTTACCGAGCACAGAGTTGACTGCTTCGACAAGACCGAGACGGAAGGACTTTGTTTCTTCATTTTCTGCCGTTAAGATCGGGCAGTTATGATAGAAGCGGTTGAAATCGCCGCAAACATCGAGGATATATCTCGTTACGATAGAGGGCTCATATTCGCTGATTGCGGAGTTAATAACCTCACCGAAACGCGAAAGCGTAATCAGGAGCTGACGCTCTTCATCGGCTGTTATTTTGCCGCCGGACGACTTTACGCCGTCTGCCGAAGCCTTATTCTTAACGCTGCAGGTTCTTGCGTAGGTATACATCGCATACGGACCCGTATTGCCGTCGAAGTTGAGTGCGTCTTCCATATTGAAGTTGATATCACGGATGCGGTTGGAGGAAAGATAGTAGAAAATGATAGCGCCCACGCCGACAGCCTCGGCTGTTGCGGCCTTTTCTTCGTCGGAGAGCGTCGGATTTTTGACCGACACAATTTCCGACACCTTTTCGATAGCAGTACGGAAGAGATCTTTGAGCAGGATGACGTTACCCGTTCTCGTTGCAAGCTTTTCGCCGTTGATGCTGACTGTACCGTACGGGACGTGGACGAGCTTATCGTACCAATCGTAACCCATAAGCTGAACCACTCTGAACCACTGTGCAAAGTGGAGGCTCTGACCTGCGGATGTGACATATATGCACTTATCGAAGTCGTACTCACGCTTTCTGTAAACAGCGGCGGAGATGTCACGTGTGGGATAGAGGGTGGAGCCGTCACGCTTCAGGATAAGGCAAGGCGGCATATTGAACTCGGAAAGATCAACGATAGATGCGCCGTCGTCGAGCTTAAGCAGGTTCATTTCGCGGAGCTTTTCAACCTGCTCGGGCATTTTATCTGTATAGAAGCTTTCTCCGGCATAGCTGTCAAAGGTAATACCGAGCTGATTATACGTTACGTTATATTCATTGAAGCTAACCTCAATGAACCAACGCCAAAGGGCGAGATTATCCTCGTCGCCGTCCTCGAGCTTACGGAATTCGGCACGGGCACGATTCTCGAGCTCGTGATCCTTCTCCGCTTCAGCGTGGAACTTTACATAAAGCGCGACGAGCTCATCGATGCCGCCTGCTTCGATCTTTTCTCTGTCGCCCCAAAGACGGTATGCGACGATCATTTTACCGAACTGGGTTCCCCAGTCACCGAGATGATTGATACCGACACAGTTGTAACCGCAGAATTCGTGGAGCTTCTTGAGCGAATGACCGATAACGGTCGTTCCGAGATGACCGATATGGAAAGGCTTTGCTACATTAGGAGATGAATAGTCGAGAACGACTGTTTTGCCCTCACCGACGTTACTGCGTCCGTAAGCTTCGCCCTTTTTCGCGATCTCTGCATAGACTGCTTCGGTAATATATTCGTCAGCGATGCGGAAATTGAGATAACCGCCGGCAAGTGTCATTTCTGCGACACCCGAAAGAAGCGAATTTTCGTTGATGTACGTGCTTATCGCCTGCGCTATCTTTGGAGGCGCGTTACGAAGCTCGCGGCTGAAGCGGAAGCAAGGAAGCGCAAGGTCGCCCATAGACTTATCGGGCGGATATTCGAGATAAGACGCAATATCCTCAGCCTTTACTGCGCTGTCGGGATAAACCGCAGAGATCGCAGCTTTTGCGGCTTCGGCGATTTTGTTTTTCAGATTAAGCATTTTTTCTGTCCTTATCTATGATTTAGGATCAATTATATCGCAGTTTCGTCCCGAGAGATCCCGGGACGAAAGAGTTGATCTTCAGTTTTCGATCTTGATCTGTGCCGATTCCTTATTTGCGGCACCGAACTTATCGATAATGTTATGGATCTTATTAACGGGATCGAGCAGCTCGCTCATCGTATTGTCGAGATTGAGCGTATCGATGATGGTCGCTACGTACTTGCACATATTGACCTCTGTGTACCAGGGACGAGACTTGAGCTCCTCTGTACGGTAGATGAGGTTGGTGGTGAAGATCTGCGAGAATGCGCCTTCATCATAAGCCTTATCAAATGCGTCAAGTCCGTTGCAGAACAGACCGAACGAACAGAACACGTACACGTTTGCGGCACCCTTTTCCTTGAGCTGACGGCATACGTCGATCATGGATTCGCCTGAGGAGATCATATCCTCAACAACGATAACATTCATTCCCTTAAGATCGCGTCCGAGATATTCGTGTGCTTCGATGGGGTTTCTTCCGTCAACGATTCTCGTATAGTCGCGACGCTTATAGAACATACCGAGTTCAATTCCGAGGACAGAGCTGTAATAAATACATCTGGACATCGCGCCTTCGTCGGGAGAGACGATCATAATGCTGTCCTTATCAAGCTTGATATCCGGGAATTTTTTGAGAAGAGCCTTGATCATCTGATAGTTGGGATGAACGTTCTCAAATCCCGAAAGCGGAATAGAGTTCTGTACTCTGGGATCGTGCGCGTCAAAAGTGATGATATTGGAAACGCCCATTGCGGTGAGCTCCTGAAGCGCGAGAGCGCAGTCAAGCGATTCACGTGCGGAACGCTTATGCTGTCTGCCTTCGTAAAGCATCGGCATAATGACGTTGATTCTGTGCGCCTTACCTCCGATAGCACCAATGATTCTCTTGAGGTCCTGGAAATGGTCATCGGGGCTCATATGGTTATATTCGCCGTACATTTTGTATTTCACGCCGTGATTGAACACATCGACAATAATATAAACGTCATGGCCGCGGAGAGATTCAAAGAGAAGTCCTTTACCTTCGCCCGAGCCGAAGCGGGGGCAGTCTGTCTTTACAAGATAGCTCTGAGGCTCACGTCCGTGAGGCGTGCGCCAAGCACCGATATAATCGTCAACGGATTTCGCGAATTCCTCGCAGCCTTTCATCGCTATAACGCTGAGGTCGCCGTTAATACAAGTTCCCATTTTTTCAGTTTCCTCCAAAAATATAATACCGTATTTCTGAGATTCGACAATATATAAGCTATTATAACATAAAAACTTCAAATATAAAATACTTTGTTAAATTTTATTCGATTTTTTCTTTTTATACAGAATAATGATTGCACAGACGGTTTTTTTTTGGTATACTTAACTATACAGTCGGAGACTTTACGCAGCAAAACTCATCAACTTCGCGTTTTAATCCGCTCGTTCGACGCCGATTACGGTGAGAAGTCCCTCGTCAACCTTGAATTTTATTTCAAATCCCGAAAATTCAAATCCGTAAGCTCTGTTAGGATCATTCTGATACGAGGGGCGCGGATCCTCCGCAAGAACTGCGATGAGCGCTTCCCTTTTGTCCTCCGGGATAAGGCGTATCAGTTCATCGTCGAATTTCACGTCGAGCGAATACCCGAGCTTCTCATCGGCAAAACCGCCAATGGCATCGGGATGACTGTCCGATGACGGCAAGTACGGCTTTATATCGTAAATGGGCGTGCCGCTGACAAGATCAGCTCCGCTCACCCACAAAACGGGGCCGTCGGGTGAATCTGCATCTATTTTTTCAAGCTTGACAGAGGAAAGTCCGATGGGATTCGGTCTGTACGGTGAGCGCGTGGCGAACACTCCCACACGCTTATTTCCACCGAGACGCGGAGGACGTACCGTCGGATGCCATCCGTCACCGACATCCGCTAAAGAAAACTCCCAAATGAGCCATATATGAGAATATCCTTCAAGGCCGCGAAGCGCCTCAAGGCGTCTGTATTCAGGCTCAAAGACTATCCGTCCGATAAGTCCCGGCACACGTCCGCTCTGACGCGGCACGCCGAATTTCTCGGGAAAATCTGTTTGTATCGTTGCGATCTTTTTCACATCTGTTTCCTTCTTTCTGCCGAAAAGCAGTGTCCGTTCGCTTTATTATACACTCTTTTCGCCCCGAAAATCAATCACTATTGCAGTAAGGATAAAAAACATTACGCATTTTGAGGTCTGTATGAAAAAATTATCCAAGGTTTTGTTTATATCTCTTATACTTGTCGCAGCCATTGCCGTTACGGCAATATGCGTTGCCGCCGCAACGACTCCGCCGCCCTTCTCCGTGCTCATAACGGACCAAAGCGGATACGAATATGAGATCCTCCCCGAGCGCGTCGACGGCAAGTATACGTTTTATCTTCCCGGCTCTGCGGATCTTTCGGATTTGACCGTAAAATACACGGGCAAAAAAATGCTCTGTGACGAAAACGGTGACGTAACTCTCTACCGCGGTGACACTCTCACTTGCAAGGCATCCGGAGGCAAAATCGAGGTCAAGGAATACGACAGCTCGACGAAAAGCTATGAAAAGCATTCGGCAAACGTGCTTTGCGGAGGCGAGATCGGATCCGTCTACATCACTCTTGACGGCGGCACAAAGGCTCTCAAAAACATTAACGCGAACAAGAACAACGAGGAGCCCGGCGACATAATCGTGCTTGACAAGGTTGGAAATCTCGTCTACGACGGCTCTATGACAAAGCTTTCGGGACACGGCTTCACCTCGTTCACAGCGGCAAGCTCCACCAACATCAAAAACTCTTACAATCTTAACATCGCACAGAAGACAGAGCTTGTCAACGGTGCGGGCGACAGCAAAAAATGGGTGCTTCTCACTCCCCGTATGTATGCGGGCGACCGCGACACGACAGGTCTTTCTCAGATATCCGCATTCCACACGTTCACCGCGCTCATCGGAAACAAGCGCGCCTCGATCGAGGGTGAATACGTCGATCTTTACATCAACGGTGAGTACCGCGGTCTTTACATTCTGACCGAAAGAATGAACAACGGCGGCGCGATCGACGTTGTCGATCTTGAGGATCACGTCACAAACGCATCGAGCGAGCTCAAAACGCTCCGCGATCACGAAAACACGGGCAGAGATCCCGCACTCAACACAGGTCTGCACAAATACACGTACGACAAAAAGGCAAAGATAGATTCCGACGTTGACATAACGGGCGGATACGTACTCGAGGTTATGTGCGACACATACGAGGGCTGCGGATTCGAAACGAAATACGGTCTTGACATCTCGATCAAGAGCCCCGAGGTCTGCACTAAGGAAATGGTACAGTACATCGCCGCATACGTTCAGAATTTTGAAAACGCCATCTACTCCGAAACGGGATACAACAGCGAGGGCAAGCACTATACCGAATATGCCGATATGCGAAGCCTTGCCGATATGATCCTCGTTTATTCGTATTACATCAATTTCGAGTATTTCCGCACGAGCACGTACATTTATAAAGACGCAGACGGCGAGTCCAACGATTTGCTCACCTTCGGTCCTGCGTGGGACTTCGAAACGGGTGCGACCTACCTCAAAAACGATAAGACTCTGTTCGGCACCACAAACTGGTTCGTTTACAACGTCGATCAGCAGTACATCTGGTCTGAGCAGCTCTGGCAGCACGGCGACTTTATGTCGTATCTGGCATCCGAAAACGATCGAATGAAGGATGTTCTGTCGCAACAGCTCGGGTACACGGAGTCGTTTACGGTTCCCTCTCTTGAATCTGTCACAGCAGCGGCTTCAGCTTCCGCGGATATGAACCACAAGCGTTGGGGTGCCACCAACTTCAACGACATTTTCGGTGAATTTATCGACGCTGTCGATTCGAGATACGATCATTGGTACGGCACGCTGTGGAATCCCGACAAGTATCTCATTTGTCTTGATACTGAAGTAACGAAAAACGAAGACGGCACGGTAACGCTGAGGGCAGCAGTCACGGGTGAAAACGACGGAAAGATCCGTTGGTACAAGATAGATGAAAAAGATCCCGAAAAATCAGAAACAGTCGCGATCTTCTTTGATGAGATCACCGTCACCGAGGACGGCAGTCTTTATTACTACACCGTCACCGGCAAAAACAACGCGTACTACGAGCACGCATCGGGCAGCATCTTCTCTGACGAGAACATCACTATGATAAGCGGTCCCACCGCCGCAACATACGTCGAGCCCGAACCCGATCCAATCCCCGAAACGACCATCGACGATAACACCGATGAAAACGGCTGTTCCGGTTCCGTATCGCCTGCGGCACTGATTATCGCAGTGCTCGCACTTCCCATTTATATCAAAAGAAAAAAATCATATTAATATTTCCAAACGGAGGCTACAACTATGGAATACCGTAAAATGAACGGAAAAGATATTTCTCTTCTCGGCTTCGGCGCAATGAGATTCACACGCGACGCCGAAGGCAATTACGACAGACCGAAGGCATACGCCCTTCTCCGCCAGGCTTATGAGGCAGGCGTTAACTACTTTGACACCGCTTACGTATATCTCGATGGTGAAAGCGAAAAGATCGTCGGTGAAGCGCTCGCTCAGTATCCTCGCGAAAGCTATTGCGTTGCTACCAAGCTCCCGTCCTGGGGCACTGACACTCCCGAAAAGGCTCTCGCCATTTTCGAGGAATCTCTCGCTCGTCTCGGTATGGACTACATCGACTATTATCTGCTTCACGCGATGAACCGCCGTAGCTTTGATGCATTCGTTGAGCATGGCATCGTTGATCTCTGCGTAGAGCTCAAAGCACAGGGACGTATCAAAAATCTCGGTTTCTCATTCCACGACAACTACGAAGCGTTCGAGCACATAATCAACAGCGGCTACGATTGGGATTTCTGTCAGATTCAGCACAACTATATGGACCAGTTCGATCAGGCAACCGTCAAAGGTATCAGACTTTGCGAGGAAAAGAACATTCCGCTCGTAATCATGGAACCGATCAAGGGCGGCACGCTTGCAAATCTGCCGGAGGAAGCAATGGCTCCCCTCAAGGCGATCGATCCGGATGCATCCGCTTCGTCTTGGGCGCTCCGTTGGGTAGGCTCCGAACCGAGAGTAAACGTTATCCTCAGCGGTATGAATGAAAAATGGCAGCTTGACGATAACCTTGCCACCTTCGGTGAGTTCAAGCCCCTCAACGAGACGGAATTCGATGCCGTTGAAAAGACAAGACAGATCATTCTTTCCCGTGTGAGAAACGGCTGCACCGGTTGCCGTTACTGTATGCCTTGCCCCGGCGGCGTTGACATACCGAGAATTTTCGGCATCTGGAACGAATACGGCAGATACGGCAATCCCGGTACCGCTCGCGGTTACGTTCGTATGAAGCCCGAAGCAAAGGCTGACAACTGCCTTGAATGCGGAGCTTGTATGGAAAAATGCCCGCAAGGCTTCGATATAATAGAAAACCTCAAGGCGGCAAAGGCAGAGCTCGAAGCTGTTGCAAACTGATACATACTAAAAAAGATCGCGAAATAATCGCGATCTTTTTTAAGAATTATTCTTAATTCAATTGACAAACTAAACTGTTGATTATATAATTAAAGTAGGTCAATAGGATCAATAACTTTTCCGGGATCAATATGAAAGCAACAATATTCAACATACAGCGTTTTTCCGTCCACGACGGTGACGGAATACGAACAACCGTATTTTTCACGGGATGTCCCCTTTCCTGCAGATGGTGTCACAATCCCGAAGGAGAAAGCTTTTCGCCTTCGCTTATGTACAATGCGGAAAAATGCGTCGGTTGCGGCGCTTGTGCGCTTGCCTGCCCTCACGGAGCGATCACGATCGATCAGGCGTCAAAGCGCGCTGTAGTCGATCACTCAAAATGCGAATCTTGCGGCAAATGTGTCGCTTACTGTCTTTCCGATGCGAGAAGCATCGCGGGCAAACAGTACACCGTTGATGAGATCGTGAAGATCTGTCGCTCTGACCGTATGTTTTACGAGGAATCCGGCGGCGGAGTCACACTTTCGGGCGGCGAGGTTATGGCACAAAACATCGAATTCGTTTACGCGCTCATGAAAGCGCTCGACCGCGAGGGAATCTCCGTAAACATTGACACATCAGGGCTTGCTCCGTTTGAAAAATTCGAACGCATCCTGCCTCTCACGGACACGTTTTTATACGATATCAAATCCGTCGATGATGAAAAGCACAAATACTGCACGGGAGTATCAAACAAGCTCATACTTGAAAATCTGAAGCGTCTGTCGGACAAAGGTGCGGCGATATATCTGCGAGTTCCCGTCATTGCTCCGGGTCCCGATGCAGAGGACGGCTTCGACGGCGCCAATTACACGGATGAGGACATACGTCTGCTCGCAGACGTAGCAAAGACGGTGCGTTACAAAAAGATGTGCCTTCTTCCCTATCATGACACGGGCACGTACAAGCACGCGTCGCTCGGACGTACAGTGAAGCGCGAATTTTCAACTCCCACAAAAGAAAAAATGAGCGAGCTTCGCGCCAAGCTGCTCTCTCTCGGAGTATCTCCCGTCGGGATCGGGGGCTGACCGAAACACAATTCCATTTTTACATAAAAGGAGTATCACTATGACTGACAGAGTAAAAAAACTTCGCGAAATAAGCGTTACGACAACTCCGACAATTTCAATGGAGCGTGCACATTATTTCACGGAAGCATACAAAAAATGGGAAGGCACCGTATCCGTACCCGAAATGCGTGCGCTTGCGTTCCTTCATTTTATGCAGAACAGATCACTTTACATTGAACGCGGCGAGCTGATCGTTGGTGAAAAGGGTGAACTGCCGCAGTCCGCTCCCACGTTCCCCGAGCTTTGCTGTCACACCGTCAGCGACCTTGAGATCATGAACGACCGCGACATCATTTTCTTCAAGAACACGGAGCAGCAGCGCAAATGGCACGCGCAGGAGATCATTCCGTATTGGGAAAAGAGATCTATGCGCAGTCGCATCCTCAAAGCGCTCCCTTCCGAGTGGCACGACGCATACGCGGCAGGTATTTTCACCGAATTTATGGAACAGCGCGGTCCCGGTCACACAGTCTGCTCCGAAAAGATCTACGTCAAAGGCTTCGCTGACTACAAGCGCGACATCGCCGATGCGATTGCAAAGCTCGATTACATCAACGATCCCGAGGCATACAGACGCCGCGAGCAGCTTAACGCAATGTCCATCGCCTGCGACGCAATCATAACGCTCGGTAAGCGTTATTCCGAGCTTGCGCTCTCTCTTGCAGAGGTTGAAACGGACGAGGATTGGAAGGCGGATCTGCTCACGATCGCAGAAAACTGCTCCGTCGTTCCCGAGTTTGCGCCGAAAAACTTCCATCAGGCGCTTCAGATGTATTGGTTCGTGCATCTCGGAGTCACAAGCGAGCTCAATCCGTGGGACGCATACTCTCCCGGACGTCTCGACCAGCACGTTTATCCGTTCTATTCCCGTGACGTTGAAAACGGAAGCCTCGACGATGACAAGGCACTCGAGCTTCTCGAATGTCTCTGGATCAAGTTCAATAATCAGCCCGCACCTCCCAAGGTCGGAATCACACTCAAGGAAAGCAGCACTTACACCGACTTTGCCAACATCAACACGGGCGGCATCACGCCCAAGGGCGAGGACGGCGTAAATCCCGTTTCGTATCTTATCCTCGACTGCATGGACGAGATGAAGCTCCTTCAACCGTCGTCCAACGTTCAGATCAGCCGCAAAACTCCGAACAAGTTCCTGCTCCGCGCTGTCGAGATCGCATCCAAGGGCTGGGGACAGCCCGCGTTCTACAACACCGAGGCGATCATTCAGGAGCTTATGGAAGCGGGAAAATCGCTTGAGGATGCACGTCGCGGCGGTACGAGCGGATGCGTTGAGACCGGAGCCTTCGGCAACGAAGCATACATCCTCACAGGTTACTTCAATATTCCCAAGATCCTCGAGCTCACGCTCTACAACGGCTACGACCACTACACGGGCAAGACAATAGGTCTGCAGCTTGGCGACGCAGACAGCTTCAAAACTTACGAGGAGCTTTACGATGCATTCTGCCGTCAGATGACGTATTTCATCGACATCAAGACGAACGGCTCAGCCATCATTGAACGCATCTACGCCGATTATATGCCCGTTCCCTTCCTCTCCATCATCACCAACGACTGTATCGCACGCGGACGTGACTATAACGCAGGCGGCGCACGCTACAACACATCGTATCTTCAGGGTGTCGGCATCGGTACGATCACCGACTCGCTCTCCGCAATCAAGCGTCACGTTTACGAAAACGGCGAATTCACGCTCTCCGAGCTTGTGAACGCAATGAGCGCAGACTTCGCAGGCTACGAGGAAATGTATCACAAGATCCGCACCTCGACTCCCTTCTACGGCAACGACGATGACGATGCCGACTCCATTATGAAGGAAGTGTTTGATTTCTATCGCCGCACCGTCACCGGAAGACCTAACGTAAGAGGCGGTCACTACAGAGTCAATATGCTCCCCACGACCTGCCACGTCTATTTCGGTGAGGTAATGCTCGCATCTCCGAACGGACGCCGTGCCGCAAAGCCCGTTTCCGAGGGAATATCGCCCGACAAGGGTGCCGACACCAACGGACCGACGGCAGTCATCCGTTCCTGCGCGAAGATGGACCATCTGCGCACGGGCGGAACTCTCCTCAATCAGAAGTTCACTCCTGCCGTACTCGCGGGCGCCGAGGGCAAGCAGAATCTTGCGGCTCTCATCCGTTCTTACTTTGCGATGGACGGACATCACATCCAGTTCAACGTCATTGACAAGGAGACGCTCATCGCGGCACAGAAGAATCCCGAGGAATACCGCGATCTCATCGTTCGCGTTGCCGGATATTCGGATCACTTCCGCAATCTCTCCAAGGCACTTCAGGACGAGATCATCGAACGCACGGAGCAGTCATTTTCCTGATGGAACAGCCTTACGGCTGAAAGGAGTGCATTATGAAGCACGGCGAATATATCCGAATCGCAGAGGATAAAACATCAGCCGTCGTTTTTATTCACGGAATCAACGGTACGCCGCGCCATTTTGACAGAATAATCCCTCTTGTTCCCGAATCAATATCCGTTTACAATCTGCTTCTTGACGGTCACGGCGGCAATGCTCTCGATTTTGCCCGCACGTCAATGAAAAAGTGGAAACGGCAAGTCGCAGACAGATTGGCTGATATTTGCGGTCTGCACAAAAACGTAGCTGTAGTCGCGCATTCTATGGGAACTCTTTTTGCCACAGAAGCGCTGTTGCTCTATCCCGACAGGATTCGTTCCGCCGTATTTTTTGCTCCGCCGCTTAAAATACTGCCGAAACCGATAGTTGCTGTCAATTCTGCCCGCATTGCATTTGATTTGGTCAATCCCGACAACAAGGTGCTCACTGCGGGAAAAAACGCATACGGAATCGCCACCGACAGACGTTTTTGGCGTTATGTCGGATGGGCTCCGCGTTATGTTGAGCTTCTCTCGCATTCAAAAAGGATACGAAAGCTAACGGGGAACGTTACCGTTCCGACAACCGTTCTGCTTTCAAAAAAGGATGAGCTCGTTTCCGTAAAAACAGCGGAATATTTCCGCGGAAACGAAAGCACGCGCATATTATTTCTTTCGAATTCCACGCACTTTTATTATTCGGACGTAGACTTTGACATAATCAAAAACGAGATGTCCGCAGTAATCAACAAACTCATCTGATTTCAGGGGTGAAGAATATGTTCAAAACCGAAATGCACTGTCACAGCGGTAACGTCAGCTCCTGCGCGCATGCAACGGCTGAAGAAATTATAGAAAAATACGTCGCGGCAGGCTACACGACTCTCGTCTCAACGGAGCACATCAATCCGTGGACTTTTCCACGTGAGATCGAAGGCGGAAGCTGGCGCGGCAAGCTCGATTATTTTATGAACGGCTACCATAAGCTCCTCGAGGCTGCCGACGGCAGGATCAACGTGATTCTCGGTGCGGAGATACGCTTTATGCGCGAAAACAACAGCGATTATCTCGTATACGGTCTGACCGAGGATTTTCTTCGCGATCTCGGGGACCCGAGATATATGAACATCCACACTCTTTCCCGAGAGCTTCACGATGCCGGCATGATGATCTTCCAGGCTCATCCGTTCCGTCCGTCGATGATGGTTACTGATCCGCGTCTGCTCGACGGGATCGAGATTGCAAATCTCTCGCCGTGGCACGAGTCATACAACGACATCGCAGAGACGTGGGCTAAGCGAAACGCCCTCATAGGAATATCCGGTACAGACTTCCACGATTCAAATCACACCCCGCTCGGCGGAATTCTTACAGCTAATGAAATCCGGGACAGTGCGACGCTCATTTCCGTGCTCAAGGACGGAAGCTTCACACCTATAATCAATAACAAAAAAACGCAAGCATAGCTTGCGTTTTTTTAATATTCGATAATTTCTTTATAATCTGTAAGCGAGACCGATCCGCAGTATGCACGGAGCATTTCATCATACAACAAACCAAGATCGGCAAGATCGTGAAGTCCCCATTGCGAAAGTCCGACGCCGTGTCCCCAGCCTTTGCCGACGAAGATAAAATTGTTTTCATCTTCCGCATAAACCGTTTCCGTAGCCAAGTGAGCAGTCGAATATTCTTCGAGGTTCAGAGCGGCGGCCGTGCCGTTTTTGTACGATTCCGCTGTCATAACGCTTACGGATGAGGTAGGGGCGAAGCTCTGCTGTCCGTTTGCCGTGATGACGGTGACGCCATTTGAAAACGACGAGAACAGTTTGCCGAGCGAGGTCATAACGGCGAAGGCGCCATCTTTTGACGTCTTGAGCTGATCTGGTGTTATCAGCGTTTTATATGTCGTATAAGTGGCACTTCCCTTGCCTACGGAGAAATTCGCGCTGTACGTGTACGATGCAAACGCACTTTTAACCTTATCCGTCCTCTTTATGACGACAGAATTACCGGATTCATCCTTGACGGTCACTTGGTACGCATAGTTTGAATTCTCACCTGCGGTTTTGTCTACCGTAATTGATGCTATGGGCGAGTTAAGCGAGGTATATCCTTTGTCGTAAAGATATTGCTGAAGCTCCTCGGGCGAGACCTCCTTAGTCCAGAATCCATACGTATGATTTCTGTAATCCTCCCACGGAGTCCACACGCTTCTGAGCCACGGACAATCATTCTGTCCCCAGATATAGCGCGAATCGACGGTCGAATCGCCTACACTTGAAGAATAATACACGGGCGCAAGCGCTCCGTTATATGTCAAAACAAGTCCCGCCGTCGAGCTGACGGCATTTTTTACGTTTTCGTTTGCTCTTCCGATCCCTTTATAGACCTGGCTTGATGTGGTATTGCAAAGATTGAAGCCATAGCTCGACCAATATTTGCCCATTTCCGAGACGGTAAAGGTACGTGCTATCACGGCAAACGCCTTGAGCGTTTCAAGCGGCCACGAATTTGACACCTCATACGGCACGACTCCGAGAAGGTAGTCCTCGATCGGAAGGACATTGACGAGCTGGATTCCGTCGATGGCGTCTTTATTGGAAATGTAACGCTTATAGACGAAAACACCGTCGTAAATATTTCCTGCGGGAGTAGCTGTATAGGCTTCGGTGCCATCCTCCCCGTCGATAGGCTCGAGTGCAAGGTAAGAATCAGTACCGCAATCGTATTCAAAAAGGATCTCTGCCGTTTTATGAGCTACAACGGTAACTCCCGTATCGGACGGGGCGACAGTATGCATCGTCTGCTCCGGAAAAAGAAGTGATATTTCAGCCAAAGCAGCCTCAGCAGACGCCGCATCGGGATATTGACCGATACGTATCTTCAGCTCTCCGTTTATGTATGACGGAATCGCGTAAACTGACGTTTCCATAAGGATAGCATCAACCCCGTCAACCGCGTCCGTTAGCGCCGCCGAATCCGCGTAAACAGCATCAAGCTCTATATGATAACCTCCGACAGCAACGTTCTCGTCGCTGTGGTAGTATGAATTTGCAATGGTTTTGGCGAAGTTTCTGTCACCGAGGACGGAAACCTTTGCCGTATCGGGGATAGTCCAGAGGGGAGTGAAGGTCTTTTCGTACATCTCCATCTTTTCAGAGCCGACCGTGTACCCAACGGTCGTTGTCGAAGTAAACGCTACGTCTACGGATGAACCGTAGACGAGCCCGACAGCGACGTTGAGTTCATCGGGTTCGGACGCGCTGACCTCTTCGATAATGAAGAAGATAGCGGTGTACAGTGCGGTGATGACCATCATGAGTACGAGTACCCACGCGATAATACGCACTGCGAGCTTGCGAGGATCGACCTTACGGGTCTTCCCTCTTTTTTCATTCTGCGTGCTCAACTGTGTATTCTCCTCTGATTAATATTTCAGCACCTGTAGATGAGACGACTTTAATTCCTCTTCCGTCGTTTGCCGGAATGAGGATAAGATGGTTTCTGACGATAGTCTTACCGTCCGTGAGCTCTGCACCGTTCGTTATATTGGCAATCGTGCCGACTCCCTCGGGAATGACAGTGACAGCTCCGCCGGAGCGGAGGATGATCTCTATCCTTTCGTTTTTCGGGTAGATCACATCGCCTTTCGCAAGCGAAACAGACTCAAAATCCGCGCTTGACACCGTTACGGAGGGCGTCTCGGAATCTCCTGACTCAAGCGCGTCGATACGCGCCGTGAGTGCATCGATTATCGCCTGATATTCATTTTTCTGCTCCTCAAGACGCAATTCAAGATACGACTGCGCGACAAGCGGATCCGTTGAGCTGTCGTATGCTGTTCCGGCGGCGAAAGCAAACACGGAGCAGATCAACGATGTCGAAACTATCAGGACAATTATGAGCGTTTTCTTTCCGAGTTTCATAGTACCTCCATTCTGCCGCACGCAGCGGCACAAATATATAGTTGGCAGCACGAAACGGGAAATGAACCCGTTTCGCCGCACACAAGGTGCGGTGCCGATGATTTGGCGTTAATGCAGCTGACGCTGTCTTCGCGCTACAGGAGCTTCATTTGTGCGGAGCCTGAATCCGCATCTGAGAGCGTTATGCCCGTTGAAGGAAGCTTCTGTCGTCTGTAACGTGAAGGATTCTCAAAGAGCGATGAGGGATCGCTCTTTGACGAGATGATCTTCTGCCCGTCCTTCAGACTGAACAGCGTAACTCCGTGCGAGGTACGCGTAGTTTTAAGCGGGATCTGCGAGGTCGAGATGACGATCGCACGGTCCGCGCTGTTCATCATCATAATATCGAACGGTTCGCGTTCGATAAACGCCGCCACGGGTGCGGAAGCACCGCTGTATGCATTGGTTAGCTTTTTTCTGTTTGTTTTCGTTTCGTAGACATTTATCGGGACCTTGACGCCCTTGCCGTTTTCGAAAATATAAACTACGTTTACGTCGGGCGAATATTCCTTGATCGGGCACATCAGAAGCACGCCTTCGCCGTCATCGAAATTGAGCTTGGCGGGGACATAATCACCGAGTGAGGATGCCTTTTGCGTATCAAAATCGGACACGCGAGACTTATAAACCTGGCATTTGTCCGAGAAGAAGAGGATCTCGTCACGGTTTTCCGCGTCCTCACAGCAAAGCACTGAGTCGCCGTCCTTGAGCTTTTGCTCGTCGTTTCCTCTGTAGGACGCCATTGTGATCTTTTTGAAGTACCCCGCTTTCGACAAAACTGTCTTGCAAGCATAGTTTTCGATGAAGTCATCTGCGGTGACGGTTTCGATCTCATCTGCAGAGATGATCTCCGTCTTTCTCGGCTGACCGTACTTCTTTTTGATCGTCTGGAGCTGCTTAATGATCTCGCCCTTGAGCTTGATATCATCCGAAATGATCGACTTCATATCCGCGATCTCACCTCTGAGAGACTCGATCTCCTTGATTCTGTTAAGGATATACTCGCGGTTGAGGTTGCGGAGCTTGATCTCCGCAATATACTCTGCCTGTACCTTATCGATGCCGAAGCCCTCCATAAGATTCGGAACGACCATCGCCTCCGTTTCGGTCTCGCGGACGATCTTTATCGCCTTATCGATATCGATGAGTATCTTTCCGAGACCGAGAAGCAGATGAAGCTTCGCCTCCTTCTGCTCGCAATCATAAGTGAGCTCGCGTCTGTAACAGCCGGAGCGGAATCTGATCCATTCGTTGAGTATCTGCGCGACGCCGAGCTGACGCGGTGCGCCGTCGATGAGCAGATTGAAATTACAGCGGAAGGAATCCTCAAGAGAGGTAAGCTTATAAAGCTTTTCCATAAGCTTTACGGGATCTGTACCGCGTCTGACGTCAAGCGTGAGCTTGAAGCCCGACAGGTCGATCTCATCGCGGAAATCCGTGATCTCCTTGATCTTGCCTTCCTTGAAAAGCTCCGTAAGCTTTTTCATAATCAGCTCGATCGTTGTTGAATACGGGATCTCAAGGATCTCGATGCAGTTATTCTTTTCGTCGTATCTGTACTTTGCGCGAAGCTTTACGGATCCGACGCCCGTATTATAAATAGAAAGGAGCTGTTCGCGGTCATAAATGAGTTTGCCGCCTCCCGAAAAATCGGGAGCCTTGATAATATCGAGCAGCTTTTCGTTCGACGTCTTGGGATTTTTGAGGAGCGCGATGGTTCCGTCGCAGATCTCGTTGAGATTGAACGAACAGATATTGGATGCCATACCGACCGCGATACCCATATTGGGATTTACGAGAATATTCGGGAAGGTCGTGGGAAGGAGTGTCGGCTCCTTGATCGTATTATCGTAGTTATCGACCATATCGACAGCATTTTTGTCGATACCGCGGAATATCTCGGCGCAGAACGGGTCAAGCTTGACCTCCGTATAACGCGGAGCCGCGTATTTCATATCACTCGAATACTGCTTACCGAAGCTTCCCTTTGAGTCAATGAACGGATGAAGCAGAGCCTCATTGTCGCGCGTCATTCTCACCATCGTCTCATATATGGATGCATCACCGTGAGGATTGAGCTTCATCGTAAGACCTACGACGTTGGCACTCTTTGTGCGCTGTCCCGTCATAAGCCCCTCGCGATACATCGTATAAAGCAATTTTCTGTGTGCGGGCTTAAAACCGTCGATCTCGGGGATCGCACGGGAGACTATAACCGTCATAACGTACGGCATATAGTTGGATTCTATCGTCTCCGTTATGGGCTGATTGATTATCTCCGCGGGCGGTGCCTGTTCAACTGTCGGTTTCGCTTTTTTTCTTGCCATTTGTGTTCTCTCTTCGTTTCAAATATCAAACTTTCATTACCGTATGATCGGCGGCGCGTATAAGTCTGTTATATATCGCGGGCAAAAGTCCCGTTCCGCCGTCCGTGGGCAAATATGTGTATATCTTTTTTATATCAGCGTCATCGAGCTCGTCCGCATAGCGGAGCGCGGCAAAAAGATTTTTTGCGTGAGCCGCCTCGTCCTCTTTTTTGCCGATCGAATACGCTTTGTTTCCGTATTTTTTTGCGTCTTCTTCATAACAAATGAAAAAGACTCCGCCTTTTTTCATTTCCGCGTCGATAAACGAAGCGACAGCTTCATCCGTACCGTCAAGCAAAATGAGCGGCACGCGCGGCGCGTAATGCTTATATTTCATACCCGGCGAAAGCGGCTTTTCGCCTTCCTTGAGTCCGTCTGCGACCGTTACGTCGGATGCGACGCACGAAAGTGCGCCCTCATCCACCGCGCCCGGGCGCAATATTTTGAGCGAATCCTCGCCCGTCAGAAGCACGACCGTCGATTCAAGACCGACCTCGCACGCGCCGCCGTCCACGATCGCGTCAACTCTGCCGAGCATATCCTTGACACAATGCTCAAACGTCGTTGGCGAAGGGCTGCCGGACAAATTTGCCGACGGAGCAGCAACAGGAACTCCCGCAAGACGTATAAGCTCTCTTGCCGTGGGATGTGACGGACAGCGCACACCGACTGTGCCGCCGCCTGCCGTGACCTCATCGGGGATGACGTCCTTTTTTTTCAGTATGACGGTGAGCGGTCCGGGCATAAACTGCTTTGCAAGCTTATAATAAAGCGGCGTTGTATGCGCAAAATTTTCAGCCTCTGCGGGATCCGCGACATGAACGATAAGCGGATTATCGTGAGGACGTCCCTTTGCCTCAAACACGTTATACGCGCCGATAGCGGAATACGCACTGCATCCGAGGCCGTATACTGTCTCAGTCGGGATGATGACAAGGCCTCCGTCGCGAAGGATACGCGCCGCCGAGGCAAGCTCCGACTCATTATGACCGCGTTTTATTAGTAATGTTTCTTTCGGTGTCATAGCATAAGCTCGCCGCTCTTGAGTTTTTCGGCGGTATCCGCCGTGATGAGCGCATCCACCATTTCGTCGATCGAGCCGTTCAAAAATGATTCGAGGGAATAAAGCGTCAGCCCGATCCTATGATCGGAAACGCGTCCCTGCGGGTAATTGTAGGTGCGGATGCGCTCACTTCTGTCGCCCGTACCGACCTGTGATTTTCTGTCTGCGGCTATTTTATCCGCCTGCTCCGTGCGCTTCAGATCGTAAAGCTTTGCGCGCAAGAGTTTCATTGCCTTATCCTTGTTTTTGTGCTGGCTTCGTTCATCCTGACATTCAATGACTATTCCCGTCGGCTTATGGATAAGACGTATCGCCGACTCGGTCTTATTAACGTGCTGACCGCCAGCACCGCTTGATTTCTGTGTTTCGATTATGAGATCTGACTGATTGATCTCGACCTCGACCTCCTCAGCCTCGGGAAGCACGGCAACCGTTGCGGTAGAGGTGTGTATTCTTCCCTGCGATTCGGTCTCGGGGACACGCTGAACGCGGTGTACGCCGGATTCAAATTTGAATCTCGTATACGCGCCCTCTCCGGAGATCATCATCGTGACCTCGCGGTATCCTCCGAGCTCCGTTTCGTTAGCGGAGACGATCTCCGTTTTGAAGCGTCTCGAATCGGAATACATTGTATACATTCGTGCAAGCACGGAGGCAAAGAGTGCTGCCTCTTCACCTCCCGCACCTGCACGTATCTCAAGGATTACGTTTTTATCATCATCGGGATCGCGCGGCACAAGCAGTATCTTGAGCTCCTCGAGAAGAGCCTCAAGCTCCGCTTTCTTTTCCGTCAGCTCCTCTGCTGCAAACTGCTCCATTTCGGGATCTCCGCATTCGGAAAGCTCACGCGCTTCCTCGATCGCGATCTCGCAAGCCTTATACTCGCGATATTTTTCGATTATGGGAAAAAGAAGTTTACGTTCGCGCGTAAGCTTCTTATACGCATCCATATCCGAATATGCGTCGGGGGAGCTCAGTGCCGTTTCTATTTCATTGAATCTTATTTCCGCGCCCTTGAGTTTTTCAAGCATTGATGTCTTTTACTGCCTTATCGATTATTTGTTGAACGCCTTGTGAGCGAGATATGCCTCATAGAGGTCAACCTTGGAGATGATCTCGAACGGAGCGTGCATAGAAAGCACGGGAACGCCGAGGTCGATGGTGTCGATGTTGTGATTTGCGATGTACTGTGCAACAGTTCCGCCGCCGCCCTGGTCAACCTTACCGAGCTCTGCCGTCTGCCATACGACACCTGCGTCGTCGAAGATCTTGCGGAGCTGATATACTGTTTCTGCGGAAGCATCACTTGTGCCGCCCTTACCTCTGGAACCCGTGAACTTGGTCAGAGTTACACCACAGCCGCAAATAGCGCTGTTACGGCGCTCGTAAACCTCAGGATAAAGCGGATCGAAGCCTGCGGCAACGTCTGCGGAGAGGCAAAGAGAATTTGCACGAACTATCGTCTCGTCTGCGCCGAGGGACTTAGAGATCTCCTTAATAACGTCAACGAGAGTATCCGCCTGCATACCTGTGTTTCCGGCACTTCCCGTCTCTTCCTTATCAGCGAAGATGCACATAGCTGTCTTTACGGGATTTTCGAGCTCTGCAGTAGCCATAAGAATGGGATATGCACAAACTCTGTCGTCGTGGCCGTAGCCGCCGAGAAGAGCGCGGTCAAGTCCGATGTCACGTGTCTTGCCTGCGGGAACAATGGAAAGCTCTGCGGAGATGAAATCGGGTTCTGTGATACCGTACTTATCGAAGAAGTACTTCATAATGGAGAGCTTTACTCTTTCATCGGGATCTGCGGTTACAAAAGGATCGTCATCGGTAGCGTAAGGACGCGATCCGATGAGAAGATTGAGACCTTCGCCCGTGAAAGCGGCGTCGAGAGGTCTGCCGGACTGATCCTTAGCAAGGTGAGGAAGAAGATCCGTGATGCAGAATACGGGATCGCCTTCATCTTCGCCGATGGAAACCTCAACTGCTTCGCCGTCAGCCTTGATGACTACGCCGTGGAGAGCAAGCGGAATGGTTGTCCACTGATACTTGCGGATACCGCCGTAATAATGGGTCTTGAAGTAACCGAAGCCGGAGTCTTCGTAAAGGGTATGCTGCTTGAGGTCGATTCTGGGGGAATCAACGTGAGCCGCGGAAATGCGGATACCGTTTTCAATGGACTCGGAGCCGATAACGAATGCGATAAGGCACTTGCCGCGGTTGTTGAGGTAGAGCTTGTCACCCGCCTTAACTGCGTCACCGAGGTTATATGCCTTGAATCCGTGAGCTTCGAGGATCTTTACGCCTTCGGTGACAGCTTCGCGTTCTGTCTTGGAGGCGTCGAGGAATCTCGCGTAATCAGCCGCGAAAGCGTATGCGGCGTCAAGCTCTGCGGAGCTTCTTTTTTCGTAGCAGCTTTTTTTCTTATAGAAAAGCTGATCTTTGAGTGCTTTTGTGTTTTCGGACATTATTGTAATCTCCTTTATGTAAATATATTTGTGAAATCAATAGTAAAGCTTTGCGTACAGCTCGACTGTCTCGGTCATAGTCTCGACGTAAAGTGCTGTTTCCTCATACGGTATCATATCAAGACTCATTCCGTCCGAGGAATATCTCGAATCCTCCAGCCAACTGTCTACTGTCGGAATTCCGGTGTTGTATGCAGCGTAGACGGTGGGCCATCTCGCGTAGATACCGTAAAGATAAGAAAGGTAATACGTGCCGTATTTGATGTTCGTTTCGGGATCGTAGAGCATACCGAATTCGTAATCCTCTCCGAGCAACTCGGAGATCAGCTCAAACGTTGACGGCATAATCTGCATCAGCCCAACAGCGCCGTCTCCTGCAGTAACAGAGCTGTCAAATCCGCTTTCGTTTTTAATAACCGCATATATAATATACTCGGGCACGCCGTATGCGGCGGCATACTTTTCAACGAACGAGGAATATTTCTTCGGATGATTTTGCCTGTCTATCCCATCGAAGAAATTTTCCGTTATCATTCCGATTCCGATTGACAGCGACACGATCAATATGACAACGACACTGCGAAGAATCGTTTTTTTCAGCATATCAATCTCCATTCAATAATATTTGCAAACAGCTGCGTCGCTTTATCGTAAAGCTGTGCGGCGCTGCCGTTATTCTCGATAATATGATCGCACATTAGGGAGAGAAGCGAATCCGGCATCTGCGAATCGATGCGGCGCTCGGCTGTCGCCTCATCTACGCCGTCGCGCGCAACTATACGCGCAATCCGAAAAGCTCTGTCGGCAACAATGCCCACCGTCACGTCGCACATTTTGTCAAAATCGGCTTCAAAAAGAAGCGGTGCGTCAACAACGACGGCAGAGACGCCTTTTTCTCTGTATTCTTCAAGTCTGCGTTCGGTCTCGGCCTTAATGTGCTTATGTGTGATCGCATTCAGAAGCGCGCGTTTTTCGGGATCTCCGTATATGATCGCCGCAACTGCGGGACGGTTAAGCGCTCCCGATTCCGTAAGCGCCGTCGGGCCGAAGGCGTTCTCAATCTCGGCAAGGCAGGCTGAGCCGGGGACACACAGCTCTCGATAAACGCGGTCAGCGTCGATCACTTCGCCGCCGAGTGCATATATAGCCGCGGACGCGGCGCTTTTTCCCGCGCCGGAACCGCCGCAAAGTCCGATAATTTTCACCTTGCACCTCCGAACAGCGATTTATCTCAAATTACATTATACTATATATATATCATTTTTGCAAGTAATATTGTCGATTTTGATATTTGTTCGCGAGGCAATGAATATCCCCTCTCCGCTCATGCGAAGAGGGGTATGAAGTTATTCTTCAATAACGTATGCGCGTGCAATTTTGACTGTTTCTCTCGGAACGTCCGAGTACCAACCGACGCTCCACGTAGGGGTAGTCGCGATCTTATCGACTACAGCGAGGCTTTCCTCGTCGGTTACTCTTCCGAACGCGGCGTAGGCACCGTCAAGATGAGGTGAATTCTCGTGCATAATGAAGATCTGGCTTGACGCGGAATTGGGATCATTCGTTCTCGCCATAGAAAGTGTACCTCTCGTGTGCTTGAGGTCATTTTCAGCGAATCCGTTCATTCTGAACTCACCCTTGATAGCGGGAGCGTGCTTGGGCTTCATATTTTCGTCCATGCCGCCGCCCTGGATCATAAATCCTTCAATAACTCTGTGAAAAATAAGTCCCGTATAGAAACCTTCCTTGACAAGACCGAGGAAGTTTTCAACTGTTTTAGGTGCCTTTTCGGGATAAAGCTCAGCTTTGATCGTGCCAAAACCTTCAATCTCAATGGCAATCTTTGTATTGTTCATAAAAGTACTCCTTTGAATTATGTTTTTTGTTTATGATATCACACTTTACGCGATTTTTCAATCTCAGCAAAAAGAAAACCTCCCGAGGGAGGCTTTCTTTTTGATTTTTCCTTATTTCTTTTTCACGGGGACAAAAGATGCGCAATCCGTGCACTGTACAACGGTAGGCTTCTGTTCGTGGGTAACGATCTTGATCCTTTCCAGGGTACAATATTCATCACCCGCAGAATGATTAGCGCAGTCGTAGACTGTACATTCAATGCATCTGTTCACCTTGTTCTTGCATTTTTCCTGCATAGCAAGCTCCTTTTAGCTGTTAAAAATTTATTTCGAAGTTAGCATTTCCAAAAGAAAAGAAAAAAATTCGATTTTTTTGAAATTTCCTATTGACTCAAAAAAATGATTGTGGTATAATGTCGGAGCGCGTGTGAGAAAACACTCACAAAACGCTTATCTGGGTGTGGCGCAGTTGGGAGCGCGCTACCTTGGGGTGGTAGAGGCCGCTGGTTCAAGTCCAGTCACTCAGAGAAACAAAAGACAGAGGAGCATCGCTCCTCTGTCTTTTTTGTTTCCGTGGGATTCGGGCATTTGTACCACTTCAAAACACTTGCCGTTTTGAAGCATGCCCCGCATGCATTTGGTTCAAAATCCGGTCACTCAGACCATATTAGTGTCCGCATAAAAATTATAAGTATTGTGCCTACTGGTTTTTTAGGGACTTAAACATATAAAAATTAATGCGTTTTTGGAAAATGTTATTATAAATATTACTTTTCCTCATTATAGCGCTTATATCCCGGGTGCTTGCCCGTGACGTGATAATAATTCTCGCGCAGATCAAGGAGCTTGTCTATGTTCGGCTTCGATATCTCACGTGCACCGCCAAGCAGATGCGCTGTAAGCGATATCTTAGCGAAAAGCTCAAGCGTTTCCATTCTGTAATAGGCTGTTATCAAGTCAGCGCCTACCGTAAGTGCACCGTGATTCTGAAGCAAAAACACGTCATGCTCGGGCAGATACGGAGTTATCGCCTCGGGCACTTCATCCGTGCTCGGAGTGCCGTACGGCGTAAGCGGGATCGAGCCTATCGCGATAACAGTCTCTATCATAGAATATTCGTCAAGACTTTTCCCCGCAACCGCATATCCCGTCGCTGTCGGCGGATGTGCATGTACTACGGCGCCCACATCCTCACGCTCGCGGTAGCAGCGAAGATGCATCTTTATTTCGCTTGACGGCTTATATCCGTTGACCGCATCGATCACCCTGCCCTCGCGGTCTATTACGACAAGCTTTTCGGGAGTTATAAAGCTTTTGCTGATACCTGTAGGCGTTGCAAGTATGTTGCCGTCGGGAAGTATAGCGGAAACGTTACCGTCGTTTGCCGCAACCCATCCGAGCTGCCACATCTTATGGCAGACGTCACACATCGCCTCTCTCATTTTAATATAATTCATTTGCTGCCCCTCACTTATAAAGCGGTCCGTAGTTAGCGCAAGCTCTGTAATCTGCGCCTTCCTTGTCCATTCCGAACGCATTCCAAGCCGCGGGACGGAAGATTTTTTCTTCGGGCACGTTATGCATACAAACGGGGATTCTAAGCATAGAGCAGAGCGTGATGAGATCGGCTCCGACGTGACCGTAGGAGATCGCGCCGTGGTTTGCGCCCCAATTGTTCATCACGTCGTACGCGCTCTTGAACGCGCCCTCACCCGTCACACGCGGCACGAACCACGTACACGGCCAGGTATAGTCCGTTCTCTTCCAGAGTGCATCTGATACGTCCTCGGGCAGACGCAACGTCCAGCCCTCCGCGATCTGAAGCACGGGGCCGAGTCCGTCAACGAGGTTAAGACGGATCATTGTCACGGGCATTTCGTACTTGGTCTCGAAGCGGGACGAATATCCGCCTCCGCGGAAATATCCGAGGTCCGCATAGTTCCACGTTGTATTTTCCATGACAGCCTTCATATCGGCTTCCGTCACGTTATACCATTCCTTCATAACGTGTTCGCCGTTTTCATCGACCGACTCACCATTTGCGTCAAGACAGCATGCACCGGAGTTAATGAGGTGAATGAAGCCGTTTGATTCTGCGGCCTTTCCTTCGATATCATAGCCTGTGACTCTCTTTACAGCTTCACCGCTCCAGTATGTTCTTACGTCAGCGAACATCTGCGGGCGGTTGGTGAGAAGCTTCATAAACAGCATTCCTATGCCGTTGAGGACGTCGTTTTCCGTTGCAAGGACATACGGCTCACGTGCGCCGTTCCAATCAAAGGAGGTGTTGAGGAGTGCCTCGGGGAAGTCGCAGTTCGGATAGAAGTCCGTCCACTGTCTTTGTCCCTGGAAGCCTGCGGCGATGGCGTTATGACCTACCTTTTCTTCTTCACAGCCTTCGGGAAGATTTTCGTTGCCGTTCATAAGGTCCTTGATGATGACCATCATCTTGACGACAAATTCCCAATCCTCATCCTTGCGCTCGCGGTTTTTCTGCATCGATTCGGGGTTCTTGTCAAATCCTTCAATGCAGTTTTCCTTTGTCCACGCGAGTGCTTTTTTAAATTCTTCTTTATCGTAGATTTCTTCGGTCATTCGACGTATGATTTCAACCTCGTCAACGGATTCAACTCTCATGCCGAGATAGTTTTCGATGAACTTGGGATCAATGATGGATCCGCCGATCCCCATACAGATAGAACCGATCTGAAGGTAAGACTTGCCTCTCATCGTTGCCGCCGCAACTGCCGCACGTCCGAAGCGAAGGAGCTTTTCCTTCACATCCTCGGGGATCGTTTCGTCATCAGCTTCCTGAACGTCGTGACCGTAGATGCCGAACGCGGGAAGACCTTTTTGTGCGTGAGTTGCCAAAACGGACGCAAGATAAACAGCGCCGGGACGCTCAGTTCCGTTAAATCCCCAGACAGCCTTGATGGTATTCTTGTCCATATCCATCGTTTCGGCGCCGTAGCACCAGCACGGTGTTACCGTGAGAGTAATATCAACGCCTTCGCGGCGGAATTTGTCTGCACAAGCCGCAGCTTCGGCAACACGGCCGATCGTTGTATCAGCAATGACAACCTTTACGGGCTCACCGTTTGAATATTTCAAATTCTTGCGGTAGAGCTCTGCCGCAAGCTCCGCCATTTTCATTGTCTGTTCTTCAAGAGATTCTCTTACTTTCAGTCCGCCGCGTCTGCCATCGATCGTCGGTCTGATTCCGATTACGGGATACTGCCCGATAAGTCTGCTTTTTGCCATGATCGGTTCTCCTTTTTGTTTTATTAATTACAGTATATCAGCATAAAATATACTCATCCACGCCGAATATTACTGTTATTTTTTGATTTCAACAGTTATTTTTAGGATTACTTTCTTTTATAAAATTTGCGGTCGGAACACAACATGCGCTCCGACCGCAAATTCAGCTATTCTTCTTTGGAGGTATGAAAACTCAGTGCTTCTTGGAGATCACATAGCCTGCAGAGATGGCTGCAACAATTGCGAGAGCTGCTGTTGCGATTCCTGTCTGCGGAGCATTCGTGGGCTGATCATCACTATCACCTGCGGGAGCATCGGTTGCTTCTTCTCCGATAACGGTGATGTAGCTTACCATAATGGTATCGACCTGTCTCTGTGTGCCATCTTCATTCAGCTCAGCGCCAACAGCGGTGATAACTACGTCGAGAACACCGTCTGTAACTTCAGCGGTAACGGTAGCAGTCGTGCTTCCTCCCCAGTAGCCTGCTGCATCGGCAACCCAAGCGTTATCGCCGTCAACAGTAACGGTTGCAAGACCTGCACACCACCACGGGTCAGCAAGACCTACTTCGATATCGTACGTGCCGTTCGGAACTTCGAACTTATATGTGATAACACGGTCAAGTCCGTTTTCCTTCATTTCCTGGCAATATCTCTGGGTATCTGCCTTGGGCGCATCGTTGTCGCCGTTTACGTTTGTCCAGGTTGTTCTGATAGCGCTGTCTGTCTCGCCCATTTCTTCGTTGCTTCTGATGCCTTCGTCAACGATACCCCAGGTCTTACCGGTCGCAGGGTCTGCACCGTAGAACTGTTCGGTTACGCTCTGGTAAATACCGAGAGTATCACCTTCGGACACTGTATCGGGAGTACGGTCGCCGCAGTCAACCATATAGTAAAGAACGCTGTTTCCGTCTTCCGCAAATACGCTGACTGTGAGTGTTGCCGCGATAGCGATCGCAACGAGGATCGTAAGTGCTTTTTTCATGATATGCTCCTCTTTAATATGATTTTTGTATCTCATCCGAAAATGGATGCTTTTACAATATAATTGTACTTTCTTTCGTTTTTTTCTTCTACAATAATGCTACACAATTTTAACAATATTTTGCACCGTCGCCTTTCATCCTTCATCCTATATACCGTAACGAACAAAAATTTCATCAAGCACGCTTTACTGCAGGATTGTGTTTTTTTCTTGTCAAATAATGATAGAATTTCGCTGTATAAGGGAGTTATACTTAAAGTAAAATGTTATTTTATAATGGGAGCAAAAAATGAAACAATTCACTACCCGAAGAATCGTAGCATCAAGCGTAAGCTGTCTTTTGGCATTATCGCTTGCATGCTGTACAGATCCCGCCCCGTCCGACACACCCGAAACGGGAACGGACAGCACTGAAGTTATGTGCGAATTTTTTGTATCTTCGGACGGGAACGACTCAAACGACGGTCTTTCGCCCGAAAATCCCTTCGCTACGTTAGAGCGTGCGCAATCCGCGATCCGTGAGATAAACGGAGATATGACAGGTGACATAATCGTAAATCTCGCCGACGGAACCTGGGAACTTTCGAAAACAATTTCGTTCGGCAAAGCCGATTCCGGAACGAACGGATATAACGTCATATACGCCGCTGCCGACGGAGCTTCTCCCGTGCTTTCGGGAGGTCAAAAGCTTGACACCGATTGGGAGATCGACAAAACGCTCAAAAACGGAAACATTATATATAAGACCCGTCTCGACAGAGACTCAAAGCTCCGCGCACTGTACGTAAACGGTGAGCGCAGATATATGGCAAGCACGGGCTCCGCTATTGAGGCAAAAGGGTCGTGGGGATCATACACCATAGGCTCGTCGATAGAATCCGACGATTTCGAATGGGTATCTGTCTACAGTGAAAATTTTGACTCTTGCACGGATGTATCCGAGCTCAAGGAGATAGTTGCGTGGTCAAAAAGCGGTCATACAAACGGAAGGATCATCAACATCGCTGACGATGGCTCCGGAAGATCGCTTGCGATCGTTCACACCGCAGACGAGGACTGCGGCTTTGAGATCCCCGACGCTACGTATGAAAACGGTCTTATTTCGTTCAAGATAATGCTCGCTGACGACCATATTTTCTCTCACGGATGGGAGGCGCTTCACATCCACGGAGCAAATAAGCTTATCGATAAAAACGGCAGGACCTCCTGGGCAGGAATCGCGCTCGCGCCGCAATTGAATCAGGCCTATTTTCAGTCGGGAACCTCGGGAGGAGGTGGATCCGACGACGTATCGTCTCCCGAAAACATATCCTCTCTGTCTATGAAAAACGGCACTTGGTACCATGTAAAGATGATGGTGAACAAAGACGGCTCTTATTACTCCAAAATGTGGAAGGATGGAGATGCCGAACCATCCGATTGGGAACGACGCGAGACCTTCGGCTCTGCCTCGTCAGAGAATTTCCTTCGCATCTACGCTTATAAAAACAATTCGAATTCCCAAATGAACATTCGAATTGACGATATCGAGATCAAATCCGGAACGCTCAAGAACACCTCGTCGGGAAGCGGTCTTCCCGAATGGGCATGGGTCGGAGGAACAAAATTCGACGGAATCAAATACGGCAAGGGGGATCTTGTCAAGATCACACGCAACGTAGAAGACGTTGAAATAGAAAATCAACAAACGTGGAATAAAAACATCGTATGCGTTCGCGAGATCGAAAGCGGAAGCGACGGCACGTGGATACTGAAGCTTCAGCAACCGTACGGTGCGATAGCACAGACGCCCGGCTGGGGAGTCGGACTTCAGGGCTACGGAAATCACATAATCAGCAATGCATACGAACTGCTTGACGAAAAAGGCGAATTTTATTTTGACAAAGCAGAAAAGCTGCTCTATTATATTCCTGCCGACGGCGAGGACATAAATTCCGCAAGCTTCGTTGTACCGAGGCTTGAAACCATCGTTGAATTCAAAGGCACGCCCGTAGTTTCCGGCGATCTTACGACCGCGGGAGAAAAAACGATAGAAGGACAAGTTAAAAACATCGTTTTCGACGGCATCACCGTTGCACATTCGGACTATAATCTGCAAAAGGTCGGCGATTCATACGGCAAATCCACCGTTCAGGCAGGCACAGTATACACCGCATATGCAAGCGACAACTGGCACGCCGATATGTATCGCAATCTTGACACGCTTCCCGGTGCGGTCGAAATGGAATTTGCTCACAACATCACGTTTGCAAACGGCGGCGTGATACTAACGGGTGCCGAAGGCATACTTCTCTCAAATGACGTTGACGGATGCAAGATAATCGGCAACTACATTTATCAGACGGGCGGCGGAGGCGTAGTAGTAGGCAATCCGCAGCACATATACGAAAACGATTCGCTCGAACCTGACGTATACGCGTACCGCGTAGGTAACGGAAACACATATATAATCTCCGACGGTGCGGGCGCAGAACACGAAAAATATCAAAACGGCACGGAACGCGTGCCGCGTAACGTAACTGTTTCTGAGAACCTCCTGCTCGAAAATTGCAGGCTCTTCCCCTCTCATTGTCCCGTGACTCTCTTTTTCACGCAAAACACCGAGGTAAGCCACAACTTCATCAAGGATGCCTCGTACAGCGGAATCAGCGCAGGCTGGGGTTGGTGTAATTTCGACGGCAAAACATCAGATTTCAAGGGTTGGGGCACCGCCAACAATCAAGGCGGCAGCGTCCTTCCCGGATATCCCACATCCACCTGCTTCGGCAACAAAATCGTATACAACAGAATCGAAAACGCAATGACTATCCTTGCGGACGGCGGACTCATTTACACCCTCGGTGAGCAGCGCGACACTCTCGTCGTCGGTAACTTCGGAAAAGATTCCGAGCACGGTCTTTATCAGGACGAGGGATCGGCACTTTTTGCCGACATCGAAAACAACGTAATCGCTGATGTGAGAGGCTCTGCGATATTTGCGGTATCATACGGAAGAAAGCACGATCTGACATACATCGGAAACTATTCAAACAGTGATTCCGTCGCAATCGCCCCCGACGTCAATATCACAAGCAGAAAATTCCGTTTCGTTCAGGGCAACATGTGGCCTCGAGCGGCAAGCGAAATAATCCAACAATCGGGACTTTCCGTTGAATACAGAGCTAAATTCTCAGATATTCTCATCGAAATCGAAGGAGATTCGGCAGATGCCGTTCTGATCGAGTCCGTTTTCTGCGGTAAAGGCAACACTCTGGTCATCAACTCCTGGCTCGACGAATCCTGCGAATTATGGATCGCGCCGCTCGGTACAAAGACCTTCACTGCGGGAGATAAAATGACCACGGCTCCCGGCAACGCCTACGAGATCAAAGCACCTACGACTTCGGGTGTATACAAGTTATACGTAAAAACCGACGACGGCGAGATCTTTATGTCAACCGCATCGATAAGAGTAAACTGAACATCAAAAAAAACAGGCTTCATACGAAGCCTGTTTTTTCATCAGCTATATGCTTTTATTGTTTCTTCGATCGTACTGTCGATCATTTTTCTGTATGCGGCATACATTGAAGAAAGTCTGTTCTGATTGTTATTCCACATCTTCTTGAAAAGGCCGTCACGAATCTGATCGCAGTACCAGGTATCGCCAAGATCGTATACTCTCGTCTTGAAGATCAGATCGAGCATTCCCTGCGATTCCTCATCACGGGAGATCTTGCGCTTAAGCACACTTTCGTAATACGCGGGGAGTATCTTGCTGTAGCCCGTGGACGCCATCGCTTCAAGTATTGCACCTGCAGAAAGCGGATCTGCATTCGTGATCGGAACGACTGCTACAGTAGATCCCGCTTCAACTCTTGAATGATATTCCGTCTGTTCGGAATCATACTTGGGATACGGAAGAATGCCGAATTCCACATAAGAATCGCGGAGCTGGCTCAGATAATAGAAGGTATAATCAGCGAAAAGTCCCTGATCGTTCTTGAACATAGTTGCCTGATTGTCGGGCTGATTCGCGTCACCTGTATACTGACTCCAGACCTCACCGTTCCAAAACATCTCAAAGCATTTGTCAATGACATTGGAAAGGCGTTCGTTACCGGAAATATTGACCTCGGGCAGATTATCGCTGTTAAGCTTGACTGTCGTGGTTCCGCTCGATATCCAGAAATTCGGGAGGATCTGTTTGCCGGATGCAAGGAAACCATAGTTATCGGCGTCAGTCATTTTTCCGTCACCGTTGACCTCAACGGTTGCGGCTCTGCACATCTCGTACATCTTGTCCATTGTCCACTCGCCGCTTGTAACAAGGTCATAAGGATTCTCGCATCCGAGAGCGGAGATCATACCTTTATTGAAGACGAGACAATGTGTGAGATCGTAGTATGTAAAATCATACGTTCCGAACGCATAATAGGCCTGATCACCGACTGTTGTATATTCGAGAAGGCACTGATCCCAATAATCCTTTTCAAGATCCACGTAGCCGAGGCTCTCATAATCATACGCAACTCCCTCCTCCGCGAAATAATGCGCGTAAAGGTCATAAGCGAAGACGATATCGTAATCATCAGCGCCCGTCTGTATCATGCTTCTGTAGGTGGAATTTACATAACCGTCAGATTCAACATATTCGACAATGTCTACGTTAAATCTGTTTTCGAGCTCTGTTATTGTCAGATATTTTGCATAATCGACGGGGTCATCGGACGGCTCGTCGAACACGTGAGTCATATCTGCAAATCCCTGCTCAAAAATAAGGAAATTGAACTCACGTTCGTCCAGGTCCAGCGCCGGCACTTCGTCCGTAACATCGGCTGCGGTATCTCCCGTGCCGCCTACCGTATCACTCGGATCATCTGTGTCAGGATCATCATTACAGGAAATAAGCAACGTCGGAATCAGCATCAGGATCGCAAGAAGAAATGCGAGTGTGCTGATATTCTTTTTGTTTTTCATTATTTACCTTTCTGCCGTTTTGATCGGCTTTTCATCAGTGCTTACCTATTATTCTGAACGTCATCTTATGACGGAAACGCTCAGAGGTTGCACATTCTTCTTTTATTTCTCTCTTTTTATCGTTATAAACGATCTTCACCTGCGTATATTCGCCGTTTTCATATTCATATCCGTCGCCTGCGTCGTCATAAACGGTAAATTCACCGTCCGCACACGCATATACTCGCACTTCATAAGCCGCATCCGTCATATCGTTGCTGCTCATAAGTGACTTTGCGGTGGGGATCACCGATCCCGCACGCACAAACAGCGGAATCTTGTCAGATTGACATTCAATGCTGTAACAGCGTCCGCCCTCATAAAGCTTTTCGGTATAATAATCATACCAAGTACCCGCAGGCAGATACACGTTAACGGTCATATCGGTGTTTTCAACAGGCACGGATCCGGGACCGTAATGCATCGGACGCGTGATCGGACAAACAAGGAACTCATGGCCGTACATATATTCGTTCGTTGCCGTATGCGCTTCCCTGTCATCGGGATACGCAAGCGCGAGGGGCGTGATCGGCATCGTACCGTCGAAGGTGACTGCGGCATTGACAGAATAAAAATACGGCATAAGCTCATATCTGAGCTTTATCGTCTTTTCAACGGCATCGCGGAAGATCTCACCTCTGTCACCAAACCGCCAAACCTCACGCGGAGTATCCGTGCCGTGCGAACGGAAAAACGGCGTAAAGCACGCAAACTGAAGCCAACGCGTATAAAGCTCTCTGAATCCGATATCGTTACAGCCATCGGGATAATCTCCGTCGCGGAACCACTCGTATCCGTCCTTGACGAAGAATCCGCCGACGTCGGAATTCCAGTATGCCTCGCCGCAGACGATGTAATTCTGCGCAATATGCACCTGTCGTTCGAGCGCTTCCCACGTCGCGCTTACGTCACCCGACCACGTTACGGTTCCGTATCTGTGCTGACCCGAATATCCCGAACGCGTAAGATTTATCATTCGTTTATCGGAGCATTTTCTTTGATTTTCATACATTCCGCGCGAATGCTCGAGCGAATATGCATTGATCCTACCGTCGTCTATGTATTTCTTGAATTCCCCAACGGAGAGCTTCATGCGCTCAAGAAGCGGAGGTCGCTCCTTTCCGTGCCACACGGCGTCATAAGGCTCGGTGGAATCACACCACCAGCCGTCGATGCCATATTTAAAAAGTCCGTCATACGCTTGCTTCCAATACATTGAGCGCGCGTCCTCGTCAAAGGCATCGTAAACGGAGTTATCGGACAAGAGCTTTCCCGCTGCGGAAAATTCTCTCTTGTCCTCTGAGTCACCAGCGACGTTAGGCCACACGGAAATCATCACATGCGCATCAAGCTCGTGGATGCGCTTTGTCATGGAATACGGATCGTAATAACGCGACTCATCGAAGTGCTTGTTACCCCACAAACCGTTTTTCCAGTACTGCCAGTCCTGCACTATTCCGTCGATGGGAACGTTCAGCGCCCTGTACTTTTCCACGATTGAGACAAGCTCATCCTGAGTGGAATATTTTTCTTTTGATTGAATATAGCCGCAAGCCCATCTCGGAAGCATCGGAGTCACACCGGTCAGATAACGGTATTCTCGGCACACCCCATCGTAATCCTTGCCGTAAATGAAATAATAATCAATCGTTTCAACGGAATCGAGGTAGACATTGGCATGGCTTTCGTCCGTTGCGTCAAAGGTCATCATCGAGGTGCAATCAAAGAGATATGCATACCCCTTCGAGGAAACGAAATACGGAACGGCAATACGCATATTCTCCTGATAAAGCGGAATAAAATGCCCTTTTAAGCTCGGATAGCCTTCTTCGTGGCTTCCGAGTCCGAAAAGCGTTTCATCCTCTGTAAAATAAAGCGTCAGATTTGCGTGATTTGACGTTCTGACAAACTCTTTTGTTCCTCCGAGTCTTGATGAACGAACTCCGTCCACCGTTTGCCTCAGTTCAAATGCACCGCCGAGATCGCGGTACATCTCATACGGCTCAAGCGCACGGTCGCGCTCACACGAAAGAAGTGCACCGTCTGCACTTTCATAGCGTACGGAAAGCGTCTTTTTATCAACACAGATACGCATTTCGTCTGTGGAAATGACATATTCATCATCGCTCTCCCGACTTTGAGCTATAGCCTCTTCCGGCATAGGAGACGGCGCCGTCACGATCATACTTGAGGGGATCTGTGACATCAAGGAGCCGTAAGTAATTCTTGCGATCCTTGAGTTATAAAGCGTAATTCGAAGAGAATGATCGCTTGTATTAAACTTGAATACAGAATTCATTTGTCGTGTCCTTTTCCTTTCAGCCAGGAAAGCGGAGTCTCGCCTGTGGCGCTTTTGAAAAGCTTAATGAAATAGCTTATGTTCGGTATTCCTACAGCCATAGCTGTTTCCGTAACGTTATGTCCGCTATCAAGAAGCTTATACGCCGCTCTCAGTCTGATAGAATTGATGTAATTAATCGGAGTTGTTCCCACGTAATCACGGAACAAGCGGTACAGATACGTCGGAGATACGTTGATTTTTTTGGCGAGCTCACCTACGGTAAGGTTTTCCGAATAATGCTCGTCAATATAATGCATCGCATCGGCAACGTAATGCATGCCGTAAAGATTATACGCGTTGATATATTCAAAGTGATTAGCCTTCATTGCCGCCGCAAAAACAGCATATAAAAGCGATATAACCGAGCAGCTTTCGTATCCGTAGGACACGGTTTCTTCCGCATAATCCAATATAAGTTTCACAACAGGAAGAAGTTCTTCGTAAAGCGTAGAATCACGTTCGACCTTTTCCTTGAATCTGCGGTTTTGTGCTATAATGTCATCGATAAGGTCATTGCAAGGGTTATTGCCTGCTGAAATCTTCAAGAGATTCGGATCAAAAACGATGTGGATCATGAGTCCGTGCTTTTTTCGGAAGGTACGGTGAAGCACGCTCGGATTCACAAAGAAAATGCTTCCGGGCTCCATATCGTACGCCTTATCGTTTATATATAACGTACCGTACGTCTCCGAATAAACGATCTCCATTGCCGTGTGCCAATGAGGCGGCACAAGCGGAACGTTTTCGCCATCATCCGGCATGCGGTAACACCAAAACTTGAAGTCGTTTGAGTCACGTCGATTTTCAATTTCAAAATGTGCGTCTCTGTTATCCATCCGTATCACCTTTACGTTTTATAGTGACATTGAGTCAGCGTTTTTCGCTACTTCTTTCAGTATACTCCCAAAAATCAGAGATTCAAGTACGGAAAACGTTTTTTATTGGGCGGACTCTCCGATTTATTTATAAAAGGATCATTTCCGACAATTTGACTCACGAAAATGATCCTTTATTAACAATCTTATTTTGTAAGATATGCTCCGGTTATCGTGAGATATACAAATGTACCGGATTCTTCAACAGCGCAAAGGCCCATCTGATTGATCACGTCACCTGCTGCAAAGCTTTCATGAGTGAGGAAAGCCTCGGTGGGAACGTAGAATACGCCATCGCCGTAAACATTCATCGTTGCAAAGCTCGATGCCTGATACGTCATATCGGCAGGACCCCACGCGAACCAGGAATTGCAGAGGAATTCGGTCTTTGTTTCATCTGTGTGAAGGAACTTGAACATGAGTGCGATAGTGGAAAACTCGTCGCAGTAATCGGTCGTATAGGTGAATGCGAAGTAGCTGTACTCATTGAGAAGATCTTCGGTTATGACGTTTGTCATCTGGGTGTTGTCATCTCCGAGGATCCACTGTCCGTTTCCATCCTCAAGCATAAAATCGCTTACGAGAATATCATCGGAAAGATCAAGAGCTTCATCAAAATTGCAGGGGACATCAGTCTGTACGGGAAGCTCAAATTCCGGTTCAGTTTCTTCTTCCGTCTCTTCTTCGGATTCGGATTCGGATTCATCACCCTTTGTCGAGGTATCCTCAACAGAGTTAGTGTCTGCCGCAGAATCGTTTGTATCATTTGTATCAGATTCGTCCGAGCAGGACGCCATCATGGAAATGATCATAACGATCGCAAGAATAAGGGTTACTGTTCTTTTCATTGATACAATTCTCCTTTTAATAAGATTTTATCCGATTTTCGGATATTTTTGATTCCGTCAATTCTTCGGAATCGGTTTTACAAATATATTTTATTACATCCCGGCTTTTTCGCGCTACAAAAATACAGCACCACAATAACACTATTCTACACAAATGAAAGTCATGCTTCTGTTCTGTGGCACATTCTTGACACTATTTATCATAAAAATAGTGGGGTGTAAAAAGAAGAGTCTCTTGAGTGCATTTTCGGAAATGACAAATTGAAAACTTTTTTTCGTTTAATTGATTGACATCGGCAAAAACAAATGTTAAGATAAAGGCGACTATATAAAATTATATATAAAGGAGCGTATTCAGATATGAAATGTCCCAACTGCGGCGTCGAATATACCGAAAACGTCGCTTTCTGCACATCCTGCGGCACTCCCATGACTGCACAGGAAACACCCGCGGCTGAGCCCGCACAGTCCCAAAACAGCTTGAACAACGCGCTTGATCAGCTCATGGATAAGCTGACTCCCGTTGCCGTAAAGATCAAGAAATTCCTCTCTGTCAAGAAGAATCTTATGATCGTAGGCGGCGCGCTTGTCGCTCTTCTCCTTCTCATCATCGTTGTTTCCGCTGTTTCTTCCGCTAACACCGGATTCGAAACCTACGACAACTACTACTCCATCTCCGCAAATGAAGACGACGAAGTTGTTATCCTCAACAAGGGGCAGGTAATCGAGACCTCCATCGAGTACACAGGCTCCGTCTCCTCCTCTCACTCTCACGACGGTAAGACCTACGCGTTCCTTTCGGCAGGCAATCTCGCTTACGTAAAGGGCGGAAAGGTAGTTGAGGTTGAAGAAGAAGTCACCGGCTTCAAACTCTCCGCAGACGGCAAGGCTATCGTTTACACAGCAGACGAAGGCACATCCCTTTATCTCTATCCCATCGGCGGCACGGCTGCAAAGATCGAAGATGACGTAAGCATCAGATCCTTCGCTGTTTCTCCCAACGGCAAGAGCGTTCTTTATTCCGTTTACGATGACGACGAAGAAGGAAAGACTCCCGTTTACTTCTACAACGGCAAGGATTCCGTAAAGATCGCATCCAACGGCTCCGCTCTGGGTGTATCCGACGGCGGCAAGTACATCTACTACTCCTCCGTCAACGACAAGGGCGAAAACATTGCATACTTCTACAACAAGAACAAGGAAGAAAAGACCAAGCTCGAAACCCTCGCCCGCATTCAGTTCAACTCCGATCTCTCTCAGGCACTTATCGTAAACGACGAATACAAGACCTACATAAGCACCAAGGGCGGCGAAGCTGAAAAGGTAAGCAGCAAGTCCGTTTACCTCATCACATCAAAGGCCTTCACCGTTAACAACGTAAGCGCAGTTGATAATTTCTACGGCAAGCTTTTCTTAAGCGCTGATAACGATATTTACAGGATCGAAAAGAACGCAGACAAGACAATAAAGCTCGTTTCCAACTGCTACGGTGTTTCCGTTGACGAGTCCTACGAAACGATCCACTATACAGATGATGACGGCGATTTCTTCGTAACAAAGGTAAGCTACGGCGAAAAGGCAAAGGATAAGGCTAAGATGATCGCCGAAGAGGTTTACGATTTCGTTATCACCTCTGACGGAAAGCTCGCTTACTACAGATCCGAAGAAGACGTATTTGTAATCAATGCAAAGGGCTCCGGCAAGGCAAAGCGCGTTTCCTCCGATGACGTTAATTCCTATCTTTCCATTGACGACAAGGACGTTGTATATTTCTCCTGCGATGAAGACCTCCATGCAGTAAAGGGCAAGAAGGCTTCCACCGTTGTTCTTGAGGAATATCTTGAGCGTTATCTCAGAGGCGGCTATATGTACGCTATCGACGAGGATTCCTACTATTACCTCAAGGGAACAAAGGCTGAAAAGCTCTTTGATTACTCCGATCTCATTCTCGGCTGGTAAACCGAATAATAAAAACTCCCGTGCCACATCACGGGAGTTTTTTTACTGTTTATTCTGTTTCGGGAACGTGACGGTGACTGTTGTTCCCTCTCCGAGCTTGCTCGAAAGGTCGATCTTGCCTCCATGAAGCACGACTCCGTTTTTGACGATGGAAAGTCCGAGTCCCGTGCCGCCCATTGAGCGCGAATGGCTCTTGTCTACGCGGTAAAATCTCTCAAAGACTCGCGCGACATCATCTTCGGGGATACCGATGCCCGTATCCTCGACACGAATGAACACGGTCGAATCGTTTTCTCCCGTCGTCAGCGTGACCTTTCCGCCGGGTTTATTATACTTTATTGCATTATCGCACAGATTGTACACGATCTCGTGAATGATATTTTCGATTCCCGAGAGCAGCGCGCTTTTTCCGTCAATGAAAAGCGAAACGTCCGCTTTTGCGGCAGCTTCCGTGAGCCGCTTCACCGTTTTATCCGCAACCTCGTAAAGATCGACGTTCGTTCTTTCGGGAACCGCGTTTTCGTCGAGCTTGGAAAGCTCCATTATGTCGTTGACAAGCACGATCAAATGCTGCGCCTCATTATAAATATTGCTCGCAAATCGCGGCACATCCTCCGCTTTGACAAGTCCCGCAGACATAAGCTCCGCCGCTCCGGATATCGTAGTAAGCGGTGTTTTCAGCTCATGTGAAACGTTTGCGGTAAATTCCCGACGGTACGAATCCTGCATTTCGTGCTCCGTGCGAAGCGCCTGCATCTGCTTATCGATCTCAAGATTCTGTTCGTGTATTTTTTCAACAAGCGGCTGAAGCTCGGAATAAACGTCTCTGCTGTCGGGCGCATCAAGATCGATATCGTTGATCGGATCCGTTATGGCAGATGAAACGCGTGCCGCCAGGATCAGAGACATAAATATCGCAACAGACACAATGATTATAACAGGAGAAATAAGATCGATTATCAGCGTCATAACCGTATAATTTATACCCGAAACGCGAAGCACTCCGCCATCGGAAAGACGCACTGCGCAGTACGCTATCTCCGCGCCCTGCTTTGTCGAATAGCGCACAGCCTCACCGATTCCGTCTTCCTTGGCGGTTATGAACTCCTCCGTATGCGAATAATCAGTAGAATATTCCTCGGGGAAGGTATCAAATACGACGTCACCTGCATCGGATATTACGGTTATGCGGTTCGAGACCTCATCCGTAAGCGTCGAAAGAAACTCATCTCCGCCTATTCCGTACGCAGAGGCAAGGTAGAGAGCTTCGTTGCGCAGCTCATCAACGTATCTTTCTGAAAAGTACGTATAAAGCACGCTGAGTATCAGGGCAAGGCAAAGCAGAAACACCACCATCGCGACAGCGAAAGTGCTTAAAAAGAGCTTACCTCTCACCTTTTCCTCCGATCTTATAGCCGACTCCGCGTATGGTTTCAATGAGCTGTCCCGCGTCACCGAGCTTTTGACGGAGCGTTCTTATATGTACGTCCACCGTACGGCTCTCGCCGTCAAAGGAGTATCCCCAGATGCGATCGTGGATCATATCGCGGGTCAGAACCATATTTTGATTTTTCAAGAGCAGACAAAGAAGCTCAAACTCCTTGAGTGTCAAGGTGATGCTTTCGCCGTTTACCGTAACGGAATGTCCGATTTCGGAAACAACAAGCGGTCCGACAGCGTATTCGCTCGCCTTATCCATACGTTCGACACGGCGCAAAAGCGCTTTGATACGCGAAATGAGCTCCATCATACCAAACGGCTTGCATATATAATCGTCTGCACCCATATCGAGTCCGACCACCTTATCGTATTCGGTTCCCTTCGCCGTAAGCATAATGATCGGGATCATTTTTGTCACGGATGATTCACGCAGGCGCGCAAGGACAGTGAGTCCGTCCGTTTCGGGGAGCATTATATCAAGCAGGATAAGATCGGGAAGCTTATCCTCAACAGCAGAATAAAACTCCGACGGTCGTTCGAATCCTTTGGCTTCAAGTCCAACGCTTTCAATGGCGTATACGACGATATCACGTATGCTTTTGTCGTCTTCGAGAAGATAGATCATATACGATCTCCGTTTTTTCAAAATAATTCTGTGGTTATTATATTACATTTCTCAAAATCCCGCAAGCATGGACGTTCTGTTCAATGTTAATTCTATGTAAATTTTAATTTTAAAAAACAACTTTTCAAATCAAAAATGCTTCGACTCTGCGGCATAAATATAAATAGGATGATGACTGCTGCAATTATATTCAATATGCATTGTTTTTCTATCCTTTTTTACCGATTTTATACTTTTTGCCGCTGTTGTGTTAAAACCACCTTACGTTTCACCTCTCTATTTAACACCGATTTAACGCATAACTTAATTTTCACTTTACAAAAAAAACTTATACTTAAATCAGATTTTATTCTTTTAATTGAAAAGGAATACATTTATGGACATATTCAACTTTATACGTCTTGCGGGCGGTCTCGCCTTCTTCCTTTACGGTATGCACGTTATGTCGGGCGGTCTCGAACGAATGGCAGGCAGCAAGCTTCAGTCGCTTCTTAAAAAGATGACCTCAAACCCGTTCAAGAGTCTTCTTCTCGGTGCAGGCATCACAATCGCGATCCAGTCCTCCTCTGCGACGACCGTTATGCTTGTAGGTCTTGTAAACTCCGGCATTATGTCGATCGGTCAGTCGGCGGGAGTTATTATGGGCTCCAACATCGGCACGACGCTCACAGCTTGGCTTCTTTCCCTTGTCGGACTTGAAACGAACAACTTCTGGCTCAAGATGCTCAAGCCCGAGAATTTCTCTCTCGTATTCGCTCTTGTCGGTATCATTATGATAATGATGTCCAAGAATACGAAAAAGCGCGACATCGGCTCTATCCTTGTCGGCTTTGCTGTTCTTATGTACGGTATGAAGCTGATGAGCGACGCAGTAAGTCCCCTTGCTGACATGCCCGAATTTGCAAGCATTCTCACCGCATTCAATAACCCCATCCTCGGTGTTCTTACCGGTGCGATCATCACCGCTGCGATCCAGGCTTCCGCCGCTTCCATCGGTATTCTTCAAGCTCTCGCACTCACGGGTGGCATTACATATGGTATGGCTATACCGATCATCATGGGTCAGAACATCGGTACCTGTGTAACGGCACTTATATCCTCCATCGGTGTTAGCAAGAACGCGAAAAAGGTTGCCATTATACATATTCTTTTCAACGTGATCGGTACCGTTATTTTCCTCTCCCTTTACCTTCTTGTTGACGCTATAATCGGACTTCCGTTCTCAGATGAAGCGATATCCTCCGGTGCTATAGCGCTCGTACACAGCGTATTCAACGTAGCAACCACGATCCTTCTCTTCCCGTTCGCCAAATATCTCGTCAAAGCCGCAAACGCGCTCCTTCGCGACAAAAACATTGATGAGATCGAAAAAACCGAGCTCATCGACGAGCGTCTCATCGCAACCCCCTCCATCGCTATCAACGAGTGCGACAACGTGACTCTCAAAATGGCACGCATCGCCTCCGAGTCGCTCCACACAGCGCTTGAGACCGTCAACGGCTATAGCAACACCGCAGACAAAAAGATCAGCGAATTTGAAGATATGCTCGACAAATACGAGGACAAACTCGGTACGACGCTTGTTAAGCTGTCTGCGCAGAAGCTTTCCGATGCCGACTCGCACCGAGTTTCCAAGATGCTTCATACGATCGGTGATTTTGAACGTCTCGGCGACCACGCCGTAGGTCTTCTCAATGTATCCAAGGAGCTTTACGAAAAGAAGATCTCCTTCTCTTCCGTAGCCCTTTCGGAGATCAAGGTACTCACCGACGCCGTCAGAGAGATCGTAGACATCACAATTTCGGCATACGAACAGAATTCGCCTGTTGAAGCCACGAAGGTTGAGCCGCTCGAGCAGGTCATCGACACTGTTGTAGCAAAGATCAAGGTGCGTCACATCAAACGTCTGCAGCAGGGTCAATGCTCTATCGAGCTTGGATTCATTCTCAACGATCTGCTCCACAACTGCTCCAGAATCTCCGACCACTGCTCTAACGTAGCGGTTTCGATCATCGAGATCTCTCACGATTCCTTCGACACTCACAAGTACTTAAACGACGTTCGTCACGGAAACAAATACTTCAACGACATTTACGATTCTTACCTCGAAAAATACATGGTATAAGTCAAAAAGCCTTGCGCTTCGGCGCAAGGCTTTTTGTTTTATATTATACGTTTTATATAGCGCAGGCGGAAACGGTCGCGGTATCCGAGTCCATTGTAAACGGAGGTCAAAAGGTCGGAATAGTACTGTGACGCGCGCGCAAGCTCGCGTCTTGACATACCGTATCCGAATTCCTCCTTCGTTATCGCTTCAAACAACATTTCCGGAGTAATATCGGAGGCATCGCCTATCGATTCGAAAAGACGCGCCGTATATTCGGGGGCAAGCTCTCCTGTCGCGGGGAGCAGATCGAGCGCGGCGTATACGTCGAAAATTCCCTTTATGAGCTCCGACGCACGCTCGTGCATCTCACTCTCGTCATAATCGGCTCCGCCCTCCGAGGTCGCCATAATCAACGCACGGCGGTTGAGAACGGCACGCTTTGCACGTTTGAAGAAGATGATGACGTACACTACCGCACCGCATACCGCCGCACAGGCGATAATGATGCCGATAATAAGAGCGATGCGTTCGAGCTTTTCGCGAGGATCCTCTTCAGGAATCGGAGGATCGTCCTCCGTGTCCTCGGGAGGAGTGACATCGGGGCGATCGGGAGTATCGTCCGAGATATCAACCTTGCCTGTATCCTCGACCTCGGGCATACTTGAACCGTACATTGCCTCAAGGAAAGGCTCCGTGGCTTCATACTGAACCCAACCGATCGATTCGTAATAAACCTCAACCCACGCATGCGCGTTACTGTCGTAAATGTTAGCCTTATAGCGAGTCAGAGGATCGTCGTTGCCGTGAAAATCGGTGGTATATTCTCCCACCATAAAGCCTTCGCAGTAACGTGCTGGGATTCCGATCGAGCGAAGCATCATCGTCAGCGACGACGCATACTGAACGCAATAGCCCGTTTGAGTTTCCGTCAAAAATTCAAGTATCGCGGACTGTTTTTCTTCCTCAGCTTCAACATCCGTGACGGGCTCTCCGTCGGCATCGGTTTCGGGCGCCTCGGTTTCAGGCGCCTCGGGCTCCTCGATGCAATATTCCATATTCTCGGAGAGGAATTTGATGAGAGTTATCGCGATCTCGTGATAATATTGCTCGGAAATCGCTCCCTTTTTATCTGTCCAGACCTCGACCGGCAGTTTTCCGTCAAAAGCACCGTCGTAGGCAGCTGACTGAAGGACACCGATGGTGAGGGATTTGATCTCTTCATTGTCCTCGGGGTTCGTTTCTGTATAGACATCATCGACGTAGCGGTTGTAGCGCTTTTCAAGAGCGTACATCTCGCAAAAAGCGGTACGCTCCTCTTCCGTCATTTCAAAGCAATAACGTCTGAGAAGTGAGTCGCCGTTGTACACGATGCCGTGTCGCTCAAGCTCTGCCTCATATTCTGCAACTACAGATTCGGCATCGCCGTCCGCGATGGCTTCATCAATATCGTCCTTTATGTACTCCATCGTGAGTTGATAGTATAGGATGCCGTTATAGAATACGTTTCCTATGCCCGGAATCTTCATACTTGTGACGTTGGAAACCGTTGAATACTGAGTTCCTTCCACGAAGAATTTTGACGTCCATACACCGTCAAAATATGCGTCGTGCGGCAGAAGCGAGGCTTCGTATTCATTGTAACGCATAAGTCCCTTCGACGGGAGTGCAAACGACGGCATATAAAGAAGCACGCCGTTGTCATAAACGCGGGTTACGTTGACCTTTTCGGTTATGAATCCGTATTTGAGGTTGTTCCTGTAGCCTGCCAAATCGTAAAAATCATTAAAATCGGGGTATATCGCTTCGTAGAAGTGCTCCGTTATCATCTCGGGCGTGAACTCGTCACCGAACGCTTCACGGTACTCGAGGATCTCGGACACCTCTGCCGCCGACCATTCGTCATTTGCATAATTCTGACCGATCCACGCGCGCAAATACACAGGCGTATTATACGGTGCCTCGACTGTAGCGATGATTATTTCATGATATTCCGGATATTTGACCGCTATATCACGCATACCGGTATCAATTCCACCGACGGTACCGGCGTCGTTGAGATCCACCTCGGATCCGGACAAAAATGCCGTAACGTAGACTCGCGCCTGACCGACGATATCGTCGATATAAGGTATTCCCGTCGCTGTTGATGAAACCGCGGCGGTCGGCAGGATTATGACGATCAGCATAACGGCAAGCACTGCGGCGCCGACAGGACCGCCGAGTGCGGCGGCTTCAAATGCTTCCCTTCGTGAAAGACGTGCACGTCTTTTATGCTTCGCTTCGCGCATGAGCGCTTTTTCATTGCGCTTTGATTCGGCAGCGGCTCTGCGCTCTTCTTTAATTCTTCGTCTTCTGTCGCGCGGAGCCTCAAGCCTCAGCGCATCATCTATATCCTTATCCTTCCCCGTCGTGCGCTTTTTCTTTTTATGCGGAGCGAGGAGATAATCGGGAATTACCAACGGCTGATCCGTCTCTGCGAAGATTCCCGACAGCTCGGACATTTCGGAGCAAACCGTTTTATCGTCCGTCATATTGAGATATTTTCTGTCATACGCCCACAGCGCTGTGACGGAGACGTACGCAATGACGAACATCGAAAAGCCCCAGTTGTCGCGTATGATATTATACGCCGTGACGGGCATCACAAAAAGCGCTCCTACAGCGGCAAGATAGAATATTCGTACTTTTTTTATAACGGCGGGGACTACAAGCACAGCGACGGCAAGCGTCAGAAGCGCAAGCGCAACAGTCATAAGCTCGGCGCTATCATAATAAAGATAATCCGCAGACAGCTTATAAAGCTTCAGCTCGGCAAGTCCCGCGAATGCGATTCTGTCAATGACAGTATTGACGAAATAGCGCAAAGCGTATCCGATATACGATACGGGATCGTGACCGAGTATGACTGAGATCCACACAAAGAGTCCCGCCGGGATCAGAACGAATCCCGCGACGAACGCTGATGCGCGGACGCACATCGCCGTCAATATCGCCGTAAACAGGAGGGCGGGCCAAAGAATCGCGGTAAACGGCACGATCTCCTCCACCATTACCATCGCGTCCGCAAGCAGCAGCACAAGTCCGAAAACAAGTGATGCGGCAACGATACCGCGGCAGGCAATACCGACGATAAGCGACACAAACGTGCGCTCCTGATTGTTCGGCGTCAAAAGTATTTGCGAGCGCTTCTCGTGCTTTTTTCGCATTCGTCTGATCTTCAGAGGTTCTTTACGGGTGCGGGACGATCCAGCATTTTTGGTATTCACTTTTGATCCTCCTTATCCCGTTTGTTTTGAAACATTCAATTAATTCTCGATTCGGTAAGCATTATGTTATTTTCCGCAAATCTTGCGCGGAGAGATTCCGTATATTCCGCACGCAATACGGGATCGACGTAGCGTTCCTTGGGGTTGAAGAAGAGTATCTCAACTGAGTCTGCGCCCATACGGTTGCTCGCCTCGACAAATTCGGAGACGTTACCGAGATCCGCTTTCGCAGTGGCAAAAATGAACGTGGGATTTTCCACGTTTTCGATCAGATCGGGCAGCCGCGTGACCTTGAGCTCCGCGTCGGCAAACGGAGCTGTCGCAAACGTCTTGAAGACGAGCTCAAAATCCGAATATGTCGCTATCGGATAGCTTGCAAATCCCATTTCGGTACGCGAATCAAACCACATAAGAGTAACGGAGCTGCCCGCTTCAAGCTCGCGCATAACGGAGCCGATCGCGATCTCAGAGGTGCCGTCCGCGATAAACGCATTCATATCATCTGCATATGCGGGACGGAGCTGTGTCGCGGTACGGTAATACTCCTCACTCGGAAGCTCATTTTCAAAGGAAACGGACATCTCGGGCATTTCCTCGACGGAAATCACGGATTCAACCGCTTCAACTACGGGCACATCGTTATCGGCGTCTTCAACAAGCTCGCGCCTTGCCGCCTCGAGCGCCGCGACAGCCTCAGCGCGGGACGCCGCTGACGCACGTGCGGCATCCATTTTGTCATCCGTTGACATTTTATTAGAATCTGCACGTCTTGCAAGCTTCAGCTTGACAGGACGTTTTTTCTTTGTTTTCTTGACTTTTTTTGTCTTGGTCGGCGTATAATCTTCGACTTCCGAGGGCAAAACGGAATAATCGCAGAACACGTACACGTTTTTGCCCGCGTTCGGCTTATATTCGTTTACCTGAAGCTCCGACATCTTGGACGACAGCTTCCAATGAACGTGCTTGAGCGAGTCGCCTGCGCGATATTCGCGGATTCTATTCGATTCGCTCGATTCGATGCCCTTGACCGTCACGTTACTGTCCGAAGGAAGATCGGACGGAGCGTTCACATTGTCGCGGTCGAGAAATCTTTTACGCGGCATAATGAAGATCTCCTCGTAGATGTTGATCTCCTTTTTTATGCAGTAAAATCCGAGGAAATCGGTAACGTACACGTTCCCGACGCCGATATTGTATTTTCCGCGGTACTTGAAGGTGACCTTATCAGAAAAATGATAGCGTCCTTTGGGAAGGATCGGGATCATAAGGCGTTTTTCATCCGATCTGACGCCCGTCGATGACGGAACGGACACGTACGCCTCAACGTAAGGAAGCGGCAAGATAGAGTTGTTTATAATAATGAACTCGTACGGAACCTCCTCGTGCTTTTCTGCTGTTTTCTCATCAGCACGCAAAAAGACCGTGACCGCGTTTCGCGAGGTGAACGCAACAATAAGCATAACAAACGGCAAAATTATCGTAAACCACAAAAACACGATTGAAACGGGAGATTCAAGCGCCTGCGTAAAAATGACGGCGAATACGAGAAGTATCAGATAAACGACAAAGCCCTTACTGAACGAAAACGCACGGCGCGGTTTCTTATCGATGCTGTTCATAAATTTGACCGTTTACGCGTTTGCGGATTCTTTGAGCTCGCGTTCACTGACGTACGGAACCTCAACGGTGCGTCTGATCTCTGTGAGTACGTCCTGAGCGGAGACGCGGTTGAGTCTTGCATCCTGTCTGAGTACGAGACGGTGAGCAATGACGTGAGTGTAAACGGCGGCAACGTCATCGGGAATTACGTAGTTACGTCCGCGGGTGAACGCGAAGGCCTGCGAAAGCTTCATCATTGCAACAGAAGCACGGGGGCTCGCACCGAGCATAACAGACTGATGCGTTCTTGTGGCAGCAACAAGAGTGACTATGTACTTGTAGATCTTCGGGTCTATCTTGATCTCACTTACTATGCGTCTGATCTCGCGAAGCTTATCTGCGTCTGCAACAGTTTGAACGAAATCAAGCGGATTTTCCGTTTTTCTGTTCTCAATAATGGCGATCTCCTCCGAAAGCGAGGGATAGCCCATTGTGATCTTCATCATAAATCTGTCGAGCTGTGCCTCGGGAAGCGGATACGTGCCGACGTAGCCCGTAGGGTTCTGCGTAGCGATGACGGTGAACGGATCAGGGATCTCATACGTCACGCCGTCAACGGTAACTCTTCCCTCCTCCATCGCCTCAAGAAGTGCGGACTGCGTTTTGGGCGAGGCACGGTTAATCTCGTCTGCAAGGAGAAGGTTGCACATAACAAGACCTTCGCGCATATCAAAGCTTTCGGTTTTTCTGTTGTAGATATTGAAGCCGGTGATATCTGACGCGAGCACGTCGGGAGTAAACTGCACTCTGTTGAAGGTAAGTCCTGCGGCACGCGCGATCGCGGAAGCAAGCGTGGTCTTGCCTACACCCGGCACGTCTTCGATCAGGACATGACCTCCCGCAATCATCGCAGCAGTCAAAAGCACCGTTTCCGTGTGCTTACCGACGATGACTTTTTCAATTTCAGCTACGGTTGCCTTGAACAACTCATGCGCCGCTTCAAAGGTCATTTCTTCATTTACGTTTACTGTATTTTCGGTACTTGTCATTGTTTTTATCTCCGCGACTTGTAGTAATAGATAAATATTAACACTTTTTTATGTACTTGGTGTTAACAAAAGTAACAAACGTTCGTCATTTCGAGAAGATCTCGCCGTTTCTGTATGCGTTATAGACCTTTTCAAACCAATGTGCCGTTTCCGGGACGGGACGCACGGGCTCAAAGTAAGTTTCCGTATTAAATCCGCCGTTCGTTATAAGTCTGACCTTACCGACCTTATCCGCAAATGCAGTGTCGGTCACAGGCGCGTCGGATGCGAGGATCGACTCCGTCGAGCTATCCGTGATGAGATAGGATCCGCGCGACAGTCCGCCCTCAGCTATATATGCGCTGACAGATGACAGCATCATAAGCTGCGTAACGAGCACGTCGCGGTAAATATAAAGCTCACGAAGCGCGCGTGTATCGGCGGCGGAGTAACGGTAAAATCCGTCAAGTTCTGCCTTGACCGAATCGATAAGTGCGTTGATCTCGGACGGGCGGCGAAGGAAGGAGCAGGACTCCGTCATGCGCCGTGCAAAGCTCATCCGCTTCGCGTAAACGTCATCGAACGTTAAGGTATCGGTGCCGATGCCGAGAAGAGCGACGTCGCTTTCCGACACGATCAAATGGTCATTATTTTGTTTTTGTTTGAGTCTGTGTGCGATTGCTTCGGCGGCGCGGATGCTTCCGACCTGAGTCGAATTCAACGCGGATCCGCCGGGACGTTGAACTCCGAAGACTCCCGCCGCCTCACCGATAACGAAGAGTCCGTGAGTGTCGCTTTCATACCATTTATCAACTGCAACACCGCCGTTGCAGTGCTGTGCGGAGACAGCGATCTCAAGCGGCTCGGAATAAAGATCTACGCCGAACGAGGCATAAAGCTCGATCGCGGGCGTGTTCATTTCAGCGAGACGCTCGATAGGAGTTTCACCGAGCGAGCCACAGTTGACAAGATAGGAATACGCCTCCTCGCCTGCTGCGGAAAGGTCGGATCTGCCGTTCACGAGAAGCTCGGACGGGTTATGCAAAAAGTCAAGAAACACACGTCTTCCCTTGCATTTTTCCGAGAATACGGCGAGGTCTGCGGCAGAGGAAAGATATCCGTCCTCCGACTTCACGCGTGCGGGTGAGAAGGGCCATTCATAGCCTTTTCTGAAGATCGCTCCGAGGATCGATTCGGGCGAATCGATGTAATCCGCGAGGAATTCGCGGGCGTCGCTTCCGTCCTCGTTTGTCGAGATATATCGCGGAAGCACCTGCTGATAGCTTCCCGACACATTCCATCGCGGACTTACAGATGCAAGTCCGTATTGGCTTTCCGTAAGATTGGCGCCTTCAGCGCCCGCCTCAAACGCAAGACCGAGCGCGCAGGTCTGGCTTTCGGGATAAACCGTCGATTCGTATATAACGGACGGGCCGCCGACAGCAAGGACAATATTTTGTGTTTCAAATATTGCGTATCCATGCTCGTTTTCACTGGTAACGTCATATTCAGACAGCGCAATCAGCCCCTTGACCGCTCCGTTTTCCGTTATGATGCGCACCGCGCGCGTTCTGTCGTAAAACGGAATATTTTTCGACGTGACCTCACGCTCAAGAGCCTCCGTCATATACTTTGACGTGAGCGGACCGCAGGATGTGGCACGTCCCGCCGTATCGTGATCGGTTCGGTAGCCCGTGTATGCGCCGTACTCGTCGTGAGGAAACGGAACGCCGATCGCGGTGAGTCTGTGAAATCCGCGGAGCGAATTCACTGCCTCGACGTAGGCAAGATCGCCGTGCATTGAGCCCGCCTCAGCCATATCCTTTGCCATAGCAACGGCGCTGTCATCGGCGGCGAGCTTATAGTAGGTCTGCTTGTCGCTTCCCGTGTTGCGCGACGTTCCCATTTTTCTGCCTTCGCTTATCATGGCTGTATTTTCGACAGGCACGCCGGATTCATAAAGCGCGTACGCGCATCCGAATCCTGCGGCGCCCGAGCCCACAACGACAGCGGAACAAGCGCGCACCGGAACGCTGTAACCGTTTATTTTTATATATCTGTCGGGATTTTTTACGTTGATATTCACGTTTTCCTCCGATTTTTTGAGTAGTTTTGCATATTTGTTTATTAAATTCTATCACAAATGAGCAAATATCACAATATTCCGTGCATAAATATTAATTTTTAAAATAAGGCTTTTTTTCGGGATAAATTTATGTTATTATATATTATGATTATAATAGTGCAATTTGATTTTTTACGCATTAACATAAACGGCACGGAGGCTCCGACAAATGGATTTCAATGATTTTTCCCTTCTTTACCCCTCGGGTACCGCATACGTGGCCCCCACTCCCAATATTTCCGCAGAAACGATCGAACAGCTAGAGCTCGATCTGCTTTTTGATCTGAAAAACTCCTCTCTCGAGGAATACTTCACCACGTCCCCCGAGGTCATCCGTTACCGTCAGGATATTTTTTACGATATGCTCGAGTGTCCCGAGATCGCGGAGACACTTTCGAAGGTCACGCCCGTTCTTCTCGACATTGAGGAGCTTCGCAGACTCGAATCAAGTCTTTCATCCGCAGGCGGAAACAACGCGCAGTCTTATCTTTTCTCGTTGACAGAAATAGAGCTTTATACCTCCTGCCTTTCTATCATGAAAAAAGGCTTTGACTCCTGCCGCGACAGACTCAAGAGCGACGCAATGAAGGCGCTTTCCGAAAAGATCGTTGAGCTCACCGAAAGCGAATATTACTCAAACCTCAACAAAAAGCTGAACGACCTGACGCAGCGAGTCAGAGACATCAAGAGCATCACTGTCGGCGTCAATCTCGACTCGCAGCTCCGCCCCGTTTACGCGGGCGTGCTTTCCATCAATCCCCGTCCGTTCAAGAGCGGTGAGGTGCTCGATAAGATCCTCCGTCTGAGCTTCAAATCTGACGATGAGACCTGCATCGCACAGCTTTCTCCCTTCCTTAAGGGACAATCCGAAAATCAGCAGTACGCAACGACTCACGCATTCTACGGCGCAATCAACGACGTTTTCAAGAGCTCCGTTCACTCGTGGAAGCGAGTCGTTTCCGATTACGTTCTCGAAAACACCGATTTCCTTCTGAGACTTCTCCCCGAAATCGAGTTCGTCGTCAAGAGCTCGAAGATCATCGCAGCCCTTTCCGATCGCAACATTCCGCTTTGCCGTCCCGACGTCAGACCGATGGAGGAAAAGGCTGTTTCGTTCAAATCGCTCTGCAATCCCGTTGTTGCGCTCCGCATTGACGATGAAATAGTTGCAAACGATCTCGTTTTCGACGAAAACGCAATGATCTACGTGCTCACCGGACCGAACAGAGGAGGTAAATCCGTCATCACCTGCGCACTTGGTCAGGCGGTTGCATTCTGTATGCTCGGTATGCCTGTAGCCGCAGAGGAGGCTGTCATTTCCCCCGCGGAGGGCATCTTCGCTCACTTCCCGACCGGCAGCGAGGACACAATCGACAAGGGCCGTCTCGGTGAAGAATGTGCGCGTCTTGAGGAGATCTTCGATCAGGTCACCGAATACAGCCTTGTGCTCCTTGACGAATCACTTTCGTCCACGGGCTCATACGAGGCATCCTATATCGCCGCCGAGGTCCTCACGGGCTTCGCCGTGCTCGGCTGCCGCGCACTCTTCTCAACTCATCTGCACGAGCTCGCATCCAAGGTTGACGAGATCAACGCCGAATCCGCCGCCAAGGGCGGAGTCAAGATCGACAATCTCGTTGCGGGCATTTACGAAGGCAAGCGCAGCTTCAAGATCGAGCGCGCGCGTCCCGACGGAAAGAGCTACGCACGCGACATCGCCGAAAAATACAATCTTTCATTTGACCAAATAATGAAAAAGGTCTCAAAATAAGCGAAAGGAAGCTTCCTACCATGAAGGATCTGCTTAATCTTATCGAAAACAATCCGCGTCTCACAAACGAAGAAATCGCAGTAATGCTCGGCAAAGAAACGGGCGAGATCGCGGATATGATAGAAAAATGCGAGCACGACGGCACGATCGTCGGCTACAAAACGGTCATCGACTGGGACAAAACGGACCGTGAATACGTAAGCGCGTTTATCGAGATCAAGATCACGCCCCAGCGCGACCGCGGCTTTGACAAGATCGCGGAGCGCATCTATAAGTATCCCGAGGTCAAGAATCTTTACCTTATGTCGGGCGGATTTGATCTTGCCTGCACGATCGAGGGCAAGACGATGAAGGAGGTCGCTTATTTTGTCGCGCAGAAGCTCGCTCCGATCGAGGACGTTGTTTCGACGGCGACTCATTTCGTCCTCCGCAAATACAAGGACAACAGCCTCATATACGGCGAGCCCGAGACCGATCTGAGAGGTAATGACTTCATATGAAACCCTACAGCGAGCTTATTTCACGCGCGGCATCGGGTATTGAGCCGTCGGGAATACGCAAGTTTTTCGATCTGCTTGACGACAAAAAGGATGTCATCGCGCTGACGGTAGGTCAGCCCGATTTCGTCACTCCATGGCACATCCGCGAGGCGGGTGTCGCCAGTCTTGAGGAAGGAAGAACGTATTACACCTCCAACTCGGGTATTCTCGAGCTCAGACAGGAGATTTCCTCGTATATGTCGCGCAGATTCGGTCTTCACTACGACGCAAAGTCGGAAATCACCGTCACGGTAGGCGGCAGTGAGGGCATCGACGCGGCTATCCGTGCCGTATGCAATCCCGGAGACGAGGTGATCGTCTGCGAGCCGTGCTTCGTCTGCTATGATCCGCTCGTAAAGCTTGCGGGAGCAAATGCCGTTTCTCTCGAAACGAAAGCGGAGGACGGCTTCAAGCTGACTGCATCCGCGCTCAGATCGGCAATAACAGACAAAACAAAGCTTCTTATTCTCCCCTTCCCGAACAATCCCACAGGCGCGATTATGACGCGCGAGGATCTTGAGGCAATCGCAGAGGTTTTGCGCGGAACCGACGTTTTCGTTCTCTCCGACGAGATCTACGCCGAGCTGACATACGGCAGACGTCACGTATCGATCGCCTCTCTCCCCGATATGCGCGAGCGCACTATCCTTGTTTCGGGATTCTCTAAGGCATACGCTATGACAGGCTGGCGCCTAGGCTACGTCTGTGCGCCGAAGGAGATCACGGAGCAGATATTCAAGATACATCAGTACGCCATTATGTGCGCGCCCACCGCTTCGCAGTACGCCGCAATAGAGGCTCTCCGAAACGGAGACTCCGACATCGAAATGATGGCGGACGAATACAATCGCAGACGCCGCTTCATCGTTTCGGGTCTGCGCGACCTCGGAATCGAATGCTTTATGCCCGAAGGCGCGTTTTACGTTTGGCCATACGTCGGCGGATTCGGTATGTCAAGCGAGCGTTTTTGCGAAAGACTTATGAATGAAGCGGGCGTTGCCATAGTTCCCGGAACCGCTTTCGGCAAGTGCGGCGAAGGCTACGCGCGCATTTCGTATGCATATTCCGTCAAGCACATTATGACGGCACTGGACAAAATAGGAAAGTTTATAAAAACGCTTTGACAGCTATGAAAAACGAAGTTTACTGCTCAACGGGCACCGTCATCGGACGCGCAACAGGCTTTGACCATTCCGTAATAAAAACACTTTTGCCGTCAGTCTGCAAAAATGCGGGCGCGGACGGCATCGAGCACGTCTTTATACCTCCTTATTACGAAAAGCTTGATGAGGTGAGACGCACTGTATCCAAGTCAGGACTCAAGTGCGCCATCCTTCACGCTGACAAAAACATAGGCTCCCTGCTTTCGACCCGCAAGGATGAGGACGCCGCAGAGGCTATCCGTCTTTGGAGGATCAACTGCGTTGAGGCGGTAAGGCTCGAGGCTGCGCGCGTTGTTTTGCATCTTTGGGGCATGCCCGATTCGGACCGGAACTTCGATGCAAATCTCGCCGCGATGCCGCGCATCATCGAGATTGCAGAGGAGCACGGACTTGAGCTTATGATCGAAAACATTCCGTCGCTTGCGTCCGATCCCGTGAGCCGTTGGCACGAGCTTGAGGACTTCGCTTGCAATTTCACATACGACGTGCGTTTCGGTCAGCTTCACGGTCAAAACGACTCGATCCCGCGCTCCGATTACGTCAAAAACGGCAGGATCTCACACGTTCACATAAGCGATTTCGGCGGAGAACGTCTCGATTTTTCAAAGATACGTCCGATACTTCATCCCGGTGAGGGAAAGGTGGACTTCCCTTCTGTCTTCGACGGACTCAAGGAAAGCGGCTACAACGGCACTTTTACGCTGGAATCTCCCGTTATGTATGAAACGGGACTCGACTCGGACGAGCTTGAGAGAACGCTTTCTTGGCTCTGTCGCGAGGTCAAAGGAAGGCTGACTTTATAATGGAAACAATAAAGCTTCAAAAATACATTGCGGCATGCGGACTTATGTCGCGTCGTGCGGCGGAATCCGAGATCTCGCTCGGCAAGGTGTTCGTAAACGGCTCCCCCGCCTCTCTCGGTGACAGGATCGATCCCGAAACGGACGTTATCACCTATCGCGGAAAGCGGGTTCTTCCCTCCGCTACAGGTCACACATATATTATGCTCAACAAGCCCGCGGGCACCGTCACGACAATGAAGGACGAGGAAGGCAGGCCCACCGTTGCCGATCTCATATCCGATCTCGGTGTACGCGTATACCCGATCGGACGTCTTGATATGTACTCCGAGGGGTTGCTGTTGCTCACAGATGACGGCGATCTGTGCCGTAGGCTCTCTCACCCGTCATCGCAAAAGGAAAAGATCTATACCGTCACCCTCGTAGGCGAGGTCGATGACGAAAAGCTCGCCGCCCTCTCCCGTCCGATGACGATAACGGAGGCCAACGGCAAGCCATACGCGCTTCGCGCGTGTCCCGTAAGTCTTATTTCGCGTGAAAACGGAGAAACCCGTATCGAAATGACACTTCGCGAGGGCAGAAACAGACAGATCCGCCGTATGTGTGAGTCACTCGGATTGAAGATCAAGCGTCTTGTTCGCATCAGCGAGGGCGGACTCACTCTCGGGGTGCTTCCGCGCGGAAAGTGGAGGCATCTCTCACGCGACGAGGTCGAATTACTCAAGGCTCACAAGGATAATTAACATGACAGAAGAAATGCTTTTAACAAGAATAAACGAGCTTGCCGCAAAGCAAAAGGCAGGCACGCTCACCCCCGAGGAAAAGGACGAGCAGGCATCACTTCGCGCCGAATATATCGCGCTTTTCAGAAAAAGATTAAGAGCGCAGCTTGAATCGGTCACCATCGTTGACTCTAACGGAAACGCACGCAAGCTCAAAAGCAACAAAAAGTAAAGTCATCCCCTGAAGTTTGCCGTTTTTCATCGGCAAGGAGAAATATTATGCCCGAATACAGAAACAGTCAAGGCCATCAGCCTCAGGGGCAAAACCGCCCCGTTCGACAACAGAATCCGAACTACAGACCGTCACCTCAAGGAAACGTGCCGCAGCGGCGTCCCGCAGGTCAACATCCGCAGATGCCCATCAGACAGGCGCCGTCGCGCCGTCCTTCGGGATATTACGGCGCGCAAAAGCCGCGCCGCCGTCGCCGCCCAACACCGTTTCTTATCATTTTGATCGTTTTCCTCATCATTCTTTTAATCGTTATCCTCACAAGCAAGAGCTTTAAGAATTTCATCGGCGGATTCGGCAAGGAAGAGACAGACACCGAGACGGAAGAGGTCACCGAAACGGAAGAAATAACAGAAACCGAAGAAATCACGGGGCCCGTAACGGAAGAGGAAACGGTTCTTCCGCCCGAGGATGATGAATTTCTCATCTGCATTGATCCCGGTCACGGATTCGGAGACGTCGGAGCATCATCCGAGCTTCTCGGTGACATCACGGAAAAGGACATCAATCTTTACGTGGCAAAAGAAGCTTACGAGCTTCTCAAAAAGGCGGGATATAACGTCATTCTCTCGCACGACGGAGAAACTCTCCCCGTCTCTCCCATCGACGACGGTGACAATCTTTTCTACATAGACGAGCGCGTTGCCTACGTCAATGCGAAAAAGGTTGACCTTTTCGTTTCCGTCCACTGCGATTCATTTGGTTCTGATCAGAGTGTTTACGGAACGAGAATCTATTACTGCGCAAATTACAAGCATACGGATGAAGCCACAGCCCTCGCTGAAACGATGAAGCGTGCCGTCAACGAGGCGTTCCCCGATTACAAGGAGGCTCGCACGTTCGGAAAAACTATGGCAGAGGCTTATTACGTTACATATGAAACAAACGCCCCCGCCGTTCTCATCGAGCTCGGATTCATCTCAAATGAGGATGACGCCGCAAGAATGCTTGACGAGGATTGGCGAGCCGATATGGCATACGCAATCGCAAACGCGATATCGGTATATCTGCACGAAAGCAATACCGAAACAAACTGACAATCAAAACACAACTACGCGAACACAACTAAGTAAAAAGAGGCACTGATATGAATTATCTTCCCGAAAATTTCGGATCCTTGGTATTCGGAGACACCGTGATGAGATCACGTCTCCCTTCCGACACATATTCCTCGCTAAAAAAGACAATTTCCGATGGCACTCCCCTCTCCCTTGAGGTAGCAAACGTCGTTGCGTCGTCCATGAAATCGTGGGCTATCGAGCACGGAGTCACTCATTTCACGCATTGGTTCCAACCGATGACGGGCATCACCGCAGAAAAGCACGACTCCTTCATTAAGCCCGACGGCAAGGATCGCGCCATTATGAAATTCTCGGGAAAGAATCTTATCAAGGGCGAGCCCGACGCATCCAGTTTCCCGTCAGGCGGTCTGCGTGCGACGTTTGAAGCACGCGGATACACCGCGTGGGATCCGACCTCTTACGCGTTCATCAAGGACGGAGTCCTGTGCATTCCCACTGCGTTCTGCTCATATTCGGGCGCCGCGCTTGACAAAAAAACTCCCCTTCTCCGCTCGATGGAGGCTATTGAGCGTCAGTCGCTCCGTATTCTCCGTCTTTTCGGTGACACGACAGCAAAGCGCGTCATCGCAGAGGTCGGTGCCGAGCAGGAATATTTCCTCATCGATCGCGAGGTATATCTGCGCCGTCCGGATCTGATGCATACGGGACGCACTCTTTTCGGTGCGCGTCCGCCGAAAGGGCAGGAGCTTGACGATCACTATTTCGGTGCGATCAAAAAGAGAGTCAAGGACTTTATGACCGATCTTGACCGTGAGCTTTGGGCGCTCGGCGTGTACGCAAAGACGGAGCATAACGAAGCCGCGCCCGGTCAGCACGAGCTTGCAGTCATCTACAGCTCCGCAAACGTTGCAACCGATGCAAATCAGCTCGTAATGGACAGAATGAGAGCCGTTGCCGCACGTCACGGTCTTGTTTGTCTGCTTCACGAAAAGCCTTTCTCGTATATCGCAGGCTCGGGCAAGCACAACAACTGGTCGCTTTCCACGGACACGGGAGTTAATCTCTTTGATCCCGGTGCAACTCCGCGTGAAAACGCGCAGTTCCTGCTCTTCCTTTGTGCCGTTATCAAGGCTGTTGACAAATATCAGAAGCTTTTGCGCGCATCCGTTGCAACCGCATCAAACGATCACCGTCTCGGCGGAGGCGAGGCTCCGCCCGCAATCATCTCCATCTTCCTCGGCGATGAGCTTACCGCCGTTCTCGATTCCATCGAAAACGGCACCAGATACGAGGACCACAGAGCCTCCGCCATTGAGATCGGAGTTTCCGTGCTTCCCAATTTCGCCAAGGATACAACCGACCGCAACCGTACAAGTCCGTTCGCGTTCACGGGAAACAAGTTCGAGTTCCGTATGCCCGGTTCTTCCCTTTCCGTTGCTGAACCGAACATCGTTTTGAACACTATCGCGGCTGAAATTCTCTCCGAATTTGCTGACATACTCGAGGGCACCGTAGATTTCTCCGGCACGCTCAACACGATCATCAAGGAAACGATCAAGGATCACAGACGTATCATCTTCAACGGCAACGGCTACGATGATGCATGGGCACAGGAGGCAAAGGCTCGCGGTCTTTCCGACGTGCGCTCCACTCCCGACGCGCTCCGCGCGCTCATCTCTGAGGACACAGTTGAGGTATTTGAGCGCCATCACGTTTTGTCAAAGGCAGAGCTGCTCTCCAGATACGACATAATGCTCGAAAACTACTGCAAGACAGTCAACATCGAGGCACTCACTCTTATTGACATAACAAACAAGTACATCGTTCCCGCATCGGTTGCATACGAGGCTGAACTTGCAAGATCGATCAAGGAGAAGCTTGAGGCAGGCTGCACTTACATCAACGCCGAAAGAAAGCTTACAGAGAAAATCGGCGCGCTTTCCGACGAGCTTTACGAGCGTCTTGAATCGCTCACCGAAGCCGCAGACAAGACAAAGGCTATCAAAAACGATCACGTCGCCCTCGCAGATGCGTTTATGAACGACATTCTGCCGAAAATGGAGTCCGTCCGCGAAAAGATCGACGCCCTTGAGCTGATCGTTGCTAAGAAGCACTGGACGCTCCCTACCTACGACGACATCCTCTACAGCGTAAAATAAGCGTATGGCAAAGGTAAAAACAAACGCGCTCCGTCAGCTTGATACGGCAAAAATCGCATATGAAACGGTTGAATACGAGGTGGACGAGGACGATCTTTCGGGTACTCATGTCGCAGAAGCGGCAGGTATCGATCCCGATATGACGTTCAAGACGCTCGTATGCAGAAACGAAAAAGCGGAACCTGTCGTATTCTGCATCCCCGTTACCGCCGAGCTTGATCTGAAGAAATGTGCACGCGCCGCAGGCGCGAAGAGCGTTTCTATGGTTCCCGTCAAGGAGCTGCTCGCGCTGACGGGATACATCCGTGGCGGTTGTTCTCCCGTCGGTATGAAAAAGAAGTTCCCGACGTATTTCGACGAGATCGCAGAGCTTTTCGACGAGATCTACTGCAGTGCGGGCGTCCGCGGCATGCAGATGAAGGTCTCGGTTTCGAAGCTTCTCTCCTTCACAGACGCAAAAACAGCAGATCTGACAGTATAACGAAAAAGACTTTCGCATTAATGCGAAAGTCTTTCTTTTTTACTCGTTATTCTGCTCTTTTCACCGTACACGTTGCCTTATTTGCTCCGGTGTAACGTCCGTTTTCATCTATTTCGTCGGGAGTATAGATGAACGCGGTCATAAGTATGCTTTCGATGTCATAGCAGCCATCGCGGAGCGTGATCTTCACCATTACGTTTTGCGTATCGGCGTAATTTGTCTTTTCCGTGATATGGCTGTACCACGAGTCGTGAGCGTGCGCGACACAATCGTACAGATACAGCTCAAAATATTCCTTAAGATCAAACGTATCGGCAGGTCCGAGAACTGTACCCGTTACGCTCTCTCCGTTTTTGAGAAGCACCGTAAACTCAAATCCGATCTTGTGCTCATAAAGTCCGTTTGCATCCCATCTTTCCGTCCACGTTTCGTCCCAATAAGATACCTTGATCTCGGGCTCATCAGAGGCAAAAACTGCGAAATAATCGACGTCACAAATGAGGTTGTCTCTGTCCGCATACGTCCACGTATCGAGCGTCCACAAGGGATCGCTGTCATTTTCGGGCCATTTGGATGCATATTCGGTCACGGACTCGTATTTTTTGCGAGACGTTTCCACGTAGATTCCAACCGGCACGGTCTGTTCGGGCGCGGGAGCCTCCGTTTCGGCTTCGGTTTCCGTTTCCGTTTCGGTAACGATATCCGTGACTGATTCCGCCTCGGTCTCGGTTTCCTTCGCGCTCTCTGTCAATACAATTGTATCCGCACTCGTATCCGCATCTGTCACAGGAGCAGTATCGCCGCTGTCACCGCCTATGACGGAGTCCGCAATCAAAACGATTGCAAAAAGGATCGCCACCGAGGTAAGCACCACCGTATACGTCGGGCTTTTGCGTTTGGTTTTCTTTTTCATTGCCATACCGTCAAATCATATCGTTCCCGACGGGAGTGAGAAAGAGAGATTCGAACTCTTCCGCCGTTTTGGTCTGCGGAAGCGCCCACATCACCTTCGCCACGACCGCTTCGGTCGTTAGATCATATGCTTCGGGAAGCTTATACGTCTGCTTGATTGAAAGTCCGACCTGATAAACGGACATATCGCTTCCCTCGTGCGGAACCTGCGTCGTGATAACGATGCGTACACCTGCGCGGACGAGCTTTTCGATCTTTTCCGCAAATTCATCGTTTTCGTAGTACGGTATGCCGCCGACTCCGAAGCTTTCGATGATAACTGCGTGGTATCTGTCCGCGACGTAATCGAAAATGTCGGATCGCATTCCGGGAATGAGCTTAACCACCATAACAGCGGGATCTATCTCCGTATAAAAACGCACAGGACCTGTGTTTTTCTCATTTATATAGTATTTGACGGCGCGGCCTCTGACAAATCCGATCTCGGGATAGTCTATGCTGGAAAACGCATTGAAGCTCTTTGTGCGCGTTTTTCTTGCACGTGTAGCCGCGATGATCTTGCCGTTGAAGACAATGTGCACCCCGCACGCGCCGCCGTCTGCAGCAAATGTGAACGCACCTGTGAGGTTCTCACGTGCGTCTGTATCGCGGTTTGTGATCGGAATCTGCGCGCCCGTCAGGACTATGGGCTTCGGGCTGTTTTGAATCAGATAATGAAGCATCGCAGATGCGTAAGCCATGGTGTCGGTGCCGTGCGTGATAACAAATCCGTCGTATGAATCGTATACGTCGCGGATGTATTCGGCAAGATGCAGCCAATGAGCGGGCTTCATATTCGTGCTGTCAAGATTATAAAGCTGGACTGTTGAAATGTCGCATATTTCCGTGACTTCGGGAACATGACGCAAAAGCTCATCAGAGGCGAGCGTCGGCGACAGACCGCAATCACCCATTGCGGAGGCGATAGTACCGCCCGTAGCTATGAGAAGTATGTGTTTTTTTGTGTTGATATTGTGGCTTTCCATCATTTTGTCCTTTGCTTTCGGAATTGCTTGGTATCCGCGACAAATTATATCAAATTCCGTGAAATATATCAAGTAGCAAAAAAATTCAATTTGGGTATTGACAAACAGAACTGCCGGTGGTATAATATCATACGCTGATAAAAAACCTTGCCGCTGTGGCGTAATCGGCAGACGCAGCGGACTTAAAATCCGCCGGAGTAAAATCCGTACCGGTTCAAGTCCGGTCAGCGGCATCACCAAATATCGCGGAGTGGAGCAGTCTGGTAGCTCGTTGGGCTCATAACCCGAAGGTCGTTGGTTCAAATCCTTCCTCCGCAATCAACATTGCGAACCGAAAAAGATATCGGTTCGAAAAACCCCGAAACCACAGCGGTTTCGGGGTTTTTTGTGACAATTTTCAAGGCGATATTCAAAAGATATCATTTCCCGAAAAAGACCTTTGGGGAGGACTTGAACTATGATAATTGAAATTATGGCGGTTTTATGTTATACTTAAATCGTAAGTTTTGTCGAACCGAGGTGAGTTTTTTGAAATCTCCAAAATTAAAAAATGCCCTGCTATGCAGGATTCTTGTTTATGTAGTAGTGCTTGGTGGATTTATCGCTCCCATTATTATCGTGGCGAATTTAAAATTTGTTCCCGAAGCGATTAAGGTTATTGTCGGGATAAGCTTGGCGGTCGGCCTTTTGGTATATCTAATTAAGAACTTTGTTTTGTTGATGGCAATGGATGTTGGATTGGCCATGTTGCATTGTCATAACACTGCAAGAAAACAGTTTGTATTACCCCAGTCTTTTTCTGCCAAAAAGGTCGAAAAGAGAATTTCTCGATTTAGTCAAAAGTGTGAGCCAATAGCGATCTCGCCGCGCCCTGAAACACTTCGATACAAGAGCCATGCTCCCATGACGATTTATTCAAGCGGTATCGAGAAGATTATTGCGACATACCATATTGATTTCTTGGATAAAAACCAATACCAGCTGATCGTTAATTCTGCCACGGCGAACTCAAAGGCATTAAAAGGGAAAAAGAAGCATCGGTTTCTTGATAAATCTCAAAAGAGTTCTCCATTAAACCGTACTACAGTAATTGTGATATATGCCAAACAAGTAGATGAAAAATTGAGAAATAGTTTATTTGATGTGGTTTGTAAAAATGGTGGAGACGGGTTCGATACTGCGATACTTCCGTGTGTGGTGGATTTAGAAAAACAAATCTGTACATTCGACAGTATGCGAATGCCCTACACGGGATTTCAATATCCGGTGAAGAACCGCGGTATAAAAATCATTCGAAAATATCTGTTTAACAAAAAGTTTCCGTTTGCCGATTCACCGGATACGCTTGATACCATCAAAGACATGGATCCTGAACAGAGCCTGTGGGATTTTTGGAAAACCATGAAGAAAGAACTCGTGTCAGATGATAAGAATATGAAAAAGCGCTTCGAAAAAATGAAGCATAGGGACATTATTTTTGAAGATGGCTATATTTATTTAAAATGGGAAGACCACGGCCTTTGGATTTCAGTTGAATTAAATGAAGAACTGAGAATGGCTGAAATCGATCCTATTGATTCTTGGGATTATCCCAAATCCCATAAAATTGCCAAAGCTACTATAAAAGAAATAAAAACATTGATCAATACTTATTTTGCCGGACTGGGATACACCACAAAGTATATTTCTTATGAATGATATCTTTTTCGGTGCTACGAGCCAGAAACCTTCTCGGACGAAGTTCGGGAAGGTTTTACTTTTTTACTAAATCCGTCCGAGAATCTTTTGGGAAGTAAACGGTTTCGGGATTTTTTCTTGTCTCTAAAGTTGAATTCAAAAGATATCATTCGCCCAAAACGACTTTTGGGGAGGAGTTGAACGATATGTCAGAGCAATATTGGGCGGAAATGCCATAATCATATGATATAATCAGTTCGATGAATAAGAAGTTGATGCCATCCCACAAAAATACGGGGTGGCTTGACAGTCCATTGACAGCTACCCTTGCTTGCAGTAGAATGATATACAGAGGTGAACCGATATGACTGATAAAAAAACATTCGGTTCGTTTATAAAACTCAAACGAACCGAGAAAAACTATTCACAAAAAGACTTGGCAGAAAAGCTGTTTGTTACTGAAGGCGCAGTAAGCAAATGGGAGCGCGGTGTATCCTATCCAGACATTACTTTACTTGCCGATATTTGCCGTGTCCTTGATATAAGCGAACACGAATTGATTACCGCCTCAACTGACACGGATACAAGGAAAATGAAACACGAAGCACGGAAATTCCGTGTAATTCGTGGCACATGGTTTTGGGTTCCGACAATATCCTATGCCGTTGCACTCTTGATTTGCTTTATTTGCAACCTTGCTGTAAACCATACTTTGTCTTGGTTCTTCATCGTACTGACCGCACTTCTTTGTGCCTACTCATTTATACCGACCTTTACATTATTTTTCAAGTCGAAGAAACTGCTTGTTTTTACCGCTACAAGTCTGTTTTCAATCTGTCTGCTCTTATATACCTGTGCGACATATACAAATACTTTGTTTTGGTTTCCAACAGCATGCATAGGAATTTTAATGGGATACACATTGTTATTTCTCCCTATGCTATTATCTAAAACAAGAATCAGAATTCTTAGATTTGTTATTTCCTTTGCGCTAACATTCTTTTTTGCGATTTTACTACTGCAGAGTATCAATGTATGGCAACCGTTTATGCTTACCTCTGCAATAAAAGTCACCTGTTATGGATTCATGCCGGTATTCCTTTGCGCTACCATATGTATGTTCCGCTTTGATTTCTGTATTAAGACGGGTATCTGCTCATTACTTAGCGCCTCGATTTACTATTTTGCCGGGCATGTCGTAAACCAGCTATTTGACCTAACCGAAAATCATTATGAAGTCGATTTTTACAATTGGGAACAATGTTCAAGTGGAAATGTTATCTTTGTCATTGTAGTATCACTTATTCTTGTGAGCGCTGTCTTTATCGGTATTGGTGTTTATAGAATTTCCAAAAGCAAAAGCCGATAAATTCAAATTTGCTGGTTAGTTTCAGCCTGGATATCTTTTTCGGTGCTACGAGCCAAAAAAGAGTTTGTGTCGACCTTCGGGTTATGAAAAAACTGATGTTTCGTCCAAAAAGCGCAGATTTCTTTTCATTAATTTCTCCCTATTCCCTATTGACAAAAATCACGCTTTTATGACATAATGTAATCGTGATGAGCAAATCACAATTTTATATTACGTCTGCACGACTGACGGATAATGCGGAGCACCGCGGAGGAGTGCAGATTTGATAATCTCAGAAGAGATTAATTAATGCCGACCGTCTGGGCGAACCTGTTTTGCAATAGGTTCGCCTTTTTGATTTACAATTATGGAGGATCATATGAAACACGAATGCTGGACGGGATTTAATCCCGGAGCTTGGCAGGACGAGATCAACGTCCGCGATTTTATTCAGACCAATTATAAAGAATACGTAGGTGATGCGGACTTCCTTGCAGGTGCGACCGAACGCACAAACGCCCTTATGAAGAAAATCAACGCGCTTTTTGAGCTTGAAAGACAATTCGGCGGCGTTCTTGACATTGACACCGCCACCGTTTCCTCGCTCACAAGCTTCTCCCCCGGATACATCGACAAGGATAACGAGATAATCGTGGGAATGCAGACAAACCGTCCGCTCAAGCGTGCTGTCAACCCCTTCGGCGGTATGAGAATGGTGCGTCAGGCTTGCGAGGCTTACGGATACAAGCTCAGCAGCAAGGTCGAAGAGGAGTTCCGTTTCCGCACGACGCACAATGACGGCGTTTTCCGTGCATACACGGACGAGATGCGCGCCGCAAGAAAATGCCACCTCATCACAGGTCTGCCCGACGCTTACGGCAGAGGACGCATCATCGGTGACTACCGCCGCGTGGCGCTCTACGGCATCGACCGTCTCATCGAGGAAAAGAAGAAGGATAAGGCAAAGCTGTCCGAATATGCATTCGACACGGAAACCATCCGTCTTGACGAGGAGCTTTACCGTCAGATCCTGTTCCTCGGATATATGAAGGAGATGGCGGCGATGTACGGTTTTGACATCAGTCAGCCCGCGAAGAATGCGCGTGAAGCGATCCAATGGACGTACTTCGGCTATCTCGCCGCGATCAAGGAACAGAACGGCGCCGCAATGTCGCTCGGACGTGTGAGCACGTTCTTCGACATCTACATTGAGCGCGACATCGAAAACGGTGTTCTTACCGAGGAGGGCGCGCAGGAGCTTATGGACGATTTTGTTATGAAGCTTCGAATCGCACGTCATCTGCGCACTCCCGAATATAACGAGCTTTTCGGCGGCGATCCTATGTGGATCACCGAGGCTATCGGCGGTATGGGCACTGACGGAAGAACGCTTGTCACGAAGAGCTGCTACCGTATGCTCAACACGCTCTACACGCTCGGATCCGCACCCGAGCCCAATCTCACGATCCTGTGGTCTACTTCCCTTCCCGAGAATTTCAAGCGATTCTGCGCGAAGGTCTCCTCCGACACGGACTCGATCCAATACGAAAACGATGATATTATGCGTCCCATTTACGGTGACGACTACGCGATCGCGTGCTGTGTTTCCGCGATGAAGGTTGGCAAACAGATGCAGTTCTTCGGTGCGAGAAGCAATCTCGCGAAGCTGCTTCTCATTGCCATCAACGGAGGCTACGACACCACAAGTGCGATGAAGATCGGTCCTCAGATGCCCGTAATGGAGGGTGACAAGCTTGATTACGACGCAGTTATGGCACGCATAGAGATATACATGTCCTGGCTCTGCCATCTGTACGTCAACACCATGAACGTCATCCATTATATGCACGACAAATATGCATACGAAAAAAGCCAGATGGCGCTTCACGACACGTACATCGATCGCTTTATGGCGTTCGGTATCGCGGGACTTTCCGTTGTTGCAGATTCACTCAGCGCGATCAAGTACGCAAACGTCAAGCCGATCAAGGATGAAAACGGATATATCGTCGATTTTGAGACGACGGGCAACTTCCCCAAGTACGGCAATGATGACGACAGAGTTGACCTCATCGCAAAGGATATGGCTCACCGTATGATCGTTGAGCTGCGCAAAACTCCCGCATACCGCAAGGCTATCCACACCCTGTCTATCCTGACGATCACATCAAACGTAATGTACGGTAAAAACACGGGCGCAACTCCCGACGGAAGATCTGCGTTTGCTCCATTCGCTCCCGGCGCGAATCCGATGCACAACCGCGAGGAAAACGGCGCTCTCGCGTCCCTCAACTCCGTCGCCAAGATCAGCTATGACGACTGCCGCGACGGTGTCTCCAACACGTTCTCGATCACTCCCGAGACTCTCGGCAGGACGGAGGACGAAAGGATTGACAATCTCGTGCAGATCCTCGACGGATACTTCACCAAGAGGGCGCATCACATAAACGTAAACGTACTGAACCGCGAAACCCTGATGAAAGCGTACGAAAATCCCGAGGCATATCCCAATCTGACGATCCGCGTTTCCGGATACGCCGTCAATTTCAACAAGCTCTCGCGCGAACAGCAGCGTGAGGTCATCAGTCGCACGTTCCACGAAAGAATATGACGAAAAGTTCCATGACAGGACGGGTCCACTCGATTCAAAGCATGGGCACGCTCGACGGTCCGGGCGTGCGCTTCGTGATCTTTACGCAGGGGTGTCCGCTTCGATGCAAATGCTGTCACAATCCCGACACATGGGCGCTTGACGGCGGCACGGAATACACCGCGGAAGAGCTTCTGCGACGCGCCGTGCGTTTCCGCGAATATTTCGGACGCGAGGGCGGCGTCACCGTCTCCGGCGGCGAACCGCTTATGCAGGCGGAATTCATACGCGAGCTGTTTTCGCTCTGTCACAACGAAGGGATCAACACCTGTCTTGACACATCGGGCTGCATTTTGACGGACGAGGTCAAATCTCTTTTGGACGTGACAGACCGCGTGCTTCTTGACGTAAAATACACCAACGACGAGCTATACCGCCAAAACGTCGGATGCTCACTGAAGGCTCCGATCGACTTTCTCGGCTACCTTGCCGAGAAAAACATCCCCGTCACGCTTCGTCAGGTCATCATCCCGACGGTAAACGATGACGAGGAGAATATTTCGGCGCTCAAGCGCCTTGCGGACGAACACAAAAACATCGACAAGATCGAGCTTTTGCCGTTCAAGAAGATATGTCAAGTAAAATACGACAGTCTCGGCATTGATTTTCCTTTCGCGCACATTCCCGAGCCCTCCAAGGCTGAAATGACGCGGCTTGAAGTGTTACTCACGCAACAGTAAAAGATAAAAAAACACGGGAATCGGTTCTCTCTGCATTCTTAGCGGAGAAATAGGCGGCACAAAATTTCGGCAGAGAACTTGTTTCCTCTGCCGATTTGTGTTATAATGAGGCTAACGAAAAGCCTCCCTCCGAGAGGGAGGGGGACCGCGTTAGCGGTGGAAGGAGCCTGCGTGACTTTAGGTTTGAATTAACTTCATTGTAGCGCACTCTCCCTCAGTCACCTTCGGTGACAGCTCCCTCCCGGAGGGAGCCTTAGGATGCGCGTAACCTTAGGGGTATGGGCTTTGCCCGATGCGTTTGTAATACAAATGCGAAACTGGCGATAAAATAAAACGATAAATAGGAATTTGACAAAGTACATCTACATATATCGGTGGTGGTTTGATGAAAAAATTTTTGAATGTCGTTGGAATAGTGTTAGGCATAATTGTGGGTGTGCCTATAACGATTGTTGTGTGTATTGGATATTTGTTTTTTGTTCCGTTTGACATCATTCGTTATCATAGAATGCCGTATTATAAAGATTTCAAAAATAAGTACCGCTTTTTTATTACATCCCGCGATGTTGTGAAAATTTATAATCGCACTGTAAAAGAGCAGTTGCCTATTGAATATATCAAAAACAATGATTTCGAATACTTTGTAAAAGATGGTCAAGTTCTTTTGTGTGATTGGGGTTATGAAGAATTTGAACAAGTAGATGGCGAATGGTTTTTTATTTTAGATGGTGAATGTGATACAAAAATGCCAATGGAAGAAACAATCGGCAACGAGAAGAATTTATTAAAGACAGAACACAAGTGTCTACCTGCAAAGTTCTTGATTTTTTATAATGATATTACCGATTGGGAAAAATTTGAACAGGCAAAAGAGTGCCCCTATTTTCATTGTGTTTTTTCGGTAGATGAAGACATATAACGAAATTGATAAATCAAGCTGACAAACAGCGCACCAATTACAATTTATCTAACATAACAAAACAACCCCGACAGATTTTGAAGTCTGTCGGGGCTTATTCTTTGTTTTCTGCGTATCAAATTTCGATTATCCGTAGGGGTCCCGCGGGCGAACACAGTTCGCCCCTACCGTGGGTTAGGTGATTTCTCCGCTAAGGACATCTCCCTTTGATTCCCGTGCTTTTTTATTCTTTAATTTCAGCGATTTCGCCGCGTTTTTTATAGATATGGTTTGCGGGGACGACACCTCGAACGCTCGAAAGCGGATAAACGCGCGCGTCGCGTCCGATGACGGTGCCGGGATTGAGGACGCTTCCGCATCCGATCTCGACGTTATCTCCAAGCATCGCACCGACCTTTTTGCGTCCCGTTTCGACGTCTCCGTCGGGAGTATGGATCGAAACGAGCTTTTTGTCGCTCTTTACGTTGGACGTTATGGAACCTGCGCCCATATGTGCCTTATATCCGAGGATAGAATCGCCTACGTAATTGTAGTGCGGGACCTGCACCTTATCGAAGAGGACAACGTTTTTCAGCTCCGTGGAGTTGCCCACTACGGCGCCCTCTCCTACGATGGCGGAGCCGCGTATGAATGCACAGTGACGAACCTCCGCATCCGCGCAGATGATGCACGGTGCGCCGATATACGCAGTGGGTGCCACCTTTGCAGACTTTGCGATCCACACGTTTTCGGACGGACAGTCGTACTCATCGGACGAAAGGCTCTTTCCTTTTTCGATGATCCAATCGCTTATTTTTGAAAGTGCGTCCCACGCGTAATCACATCCGTCAAAAATATCGGATGCGATCGTATGAGTCATATCAAAAAGCGCTTCGGGAGACAGATATTTAAGCTTCATGTCAGTCACCTCAATTTTTTGCGGCATATCCCTTGGACTTGATCATTTCGATCATGGAGTTGACGTAATGCTCGCAAAGATCGAGATCCTCGCCCTCAGCCATAACGCGGATAAGGGGCTCCGTTCCGCTCTTGCGGAGAAGTATACGTCCCGTATCACCGAAATCCTCCGTAATCTTTTCGATACGTGCCTTGATATCAGCATCCGCAAGGACTGCGGCCTTATCGGAAACACGGACGTTGCGGAGCACCTGCGGATAAATGGTAACGGCAGATGCAAGTTTGCCGAGTGTGGTCTTGCGGTCGAGGACCTCCTCCATCACCATAAGTGCTGTGAGGATACCGTCGCCCGTTGTGGCATACTTCTGCACGATGATATGACCGGACTGCTCGCCGCCGAGCGAATATCCGTGCTTGAGCATAGCCTCGTAGACGTATTTATCACCGACTGCCGTTTGGATAGTATTGATTCCCACCTCGCGGCACGCTTTATAAAGTCCCGCATTGGACATAACTGTTGTAACGAGAGTATCATCCTCGAGCCCGCCTCGACGCTTGAGCATATTGGCAAGCACGTACATGATCTTATCGCCGTCAACGACGTTGCCGTTTTCGTCCACCGCGATGCATCTGTCAGCGTCACCGTCGAAGGCAAAGCCGATGTCATAATGATTTTCCTTTACGTAAGCGGAGAGATATTCAATATGAGTCGAGCCTGCGTTTCGGTTGATATTCTGCCCGTCGGGCTGTCCGTTGATTACGGAAACCTGCGCGCCGAGCGCCTCAAAAACGGCAGGCGCGATCATCCATGATGCGCCGTTGGCGCAGTCAAGGGCGATTTTCTTGTTTCTGAAGGACTGCGTCACGACAGAGATAAGGTAACCGACGTAACGGTTTCTGCCTGCGACAAAGTCTATAATCGCGCCCACGCGCTCCTTATGAGCAAGCGGAAGGTCACCTTCCACTCCCAAAAGATTGAGCTTACCGTCGAGGTATGCCTCAACGAGCGCGAGCGTGGAATCGTCCATCTTTTCGCCGTAGCGATTGATGAGCTTTATTCCGTTATCGTAGTACGCGTTATGAGATGCGGAGATCATAACGCCGCAATCGAATTCGTCAAGACGTGTGACATAGGAAACGCTGGGCGTGGTCGTTACGTGGAGCATATACGCATCCGCACCGGAGGACGTAATGCCCGACGCGATCGCATACTCGAGCATATAGCTCGAACGGCGCGTGTCCTTACCGATCGCAATACGCGGGCGGTAGTTTCTATCGCGGCATCCGGAAAGCGAGCTTGCATAATACCAACCGAGGAAACGTCCGATTTTGAACGCCTGCTCTGCAGTAAGCTCGACGTTTGCTTCTCCGCGGAAGCCGTCCGTACCAAAGTATTTTCCCGAAACGAGCTTATCTGACTGTTCGTCATTCTTGACGGAAAGCTCGATCTCATCGCGGATGAGCTCGTCTGTAGACACGCCGAAAAGCGTGCAGAGCTGAAGTATCTTATCGATTCTCGGGTCTGACTGACCGATCTCCCATTTGGAAACAGACTGACGCGACACGTCGAGGTAATCGGCAAGCTCCTCCTGGGACATATTGAGTTTATTTCTGAGGTATACGATCTTGTCTGCTAATTTCATAGCGGTGCTCCTTTATGTAAGAGTTTTTTTCGGGTACGTGAGATAACAAAAGGGGTGACAAAAACATACTCTCCTACCCTATCATAGGTATTATAATATGAGAATATGAATATTGCCACCAATTTTTGTGAATATTCTTCGCAACCTGCAGGTGCATTTCGCGCAATCGGCGCTTTTTTGTACCGATTGCGTTGTGTTTATCGGCAAAGCACTCCGCGACATTTGCATTTTCGCAACCGTCATTGGTTGCGCTCGTTACCTTTGTTGAGTATCGGCTTGCCGTAAAGCTCATCAAAGTCACCGCCTGCGTTGAGCTTCTCGATCAGCTCCACCATAGCCTGCTCGCCGCCGTATGTCAAAAGCCAACATCCGATCTCGTGCTTGCTCATAACGTAATGATAAAGGCGCGTTTCCGTATCTTCGGCGTAAAAATCATCCTCGTCAGCAAAATCGGAGAATTCCGGCAAAACCGAAAGATCCTCCGTATATTCGAGCATCACGCTCCAGCGGTACTGCACATCGTAGTCCGCCTGCAGTGCTATTCCCTCATCAAACCACGCAGGAACGCCACGCTTGAAAGTCACTTTACCGTCGTAAAGCCGTTTATGAGTCTCTGCGTGCATCAGCTCGTGCGCGGTCACGTCAACGTTCAAGCTGTCCGTGGCGACGGATATGTACGAATACACCTCTCCGACGGCGAAGGTGACGATATCGTGCTCGCCTCCGATTCGGCGGAGCTTTCTTTCGTTTTCGGTTATAATGAGGCACGGTTTTGATGTGATCTCACCGAAAAAGGTATTGACCCGGTCTCGGGAATCAAAAACTATATCGCATACCTCGTCTATGTCACCTGAAAAATCATCGTCAAGCCACACTCCGTCAAGTATTTCGTGATATCCGTGCATAAAGACCGTCATCCTGTACCCCTGCGGAGTGAAATATATGAATATCAGCACCGCCGCTATGACAAAAAGGAGGACGGCAGTAGCAATCAACAATGCTTTTACAAGCCTTCGTTTTTTCACAGCGTCCTCCTTTCGGATCTTCAATCATCAAAGAGAGTAGATCCTTGTATATTTTTCTTCAAGGTATTCGGTATAATACGACGGATTGAATTCCTCGCCCGTTGTATTCTTCAAAAGCACGTCGGAATCGTACATACATCCGTGACGGAAGATGTGCTCCTCGAGCCATTTATTTATGGGCGAGAGATCGCCCGCCTCACGGATGGCGGCATCGACGTCGAATTCTTTTTTCATCGTGTTGTAGATCTGTGCGCCGTATGCGGATCCGAGTGCATACGACGGGAAATAACCGACGGCGCCGCCCGACCAATGAGAATCCTGAAGCACGCCGCGGCTGTCATCGGGCACGTCAACGCCGAGATAATGCTTGTATTTTTCGTTCCATACGGCGGGAAGCTCCTCCGCCTTGTACTCGCCCGAGATCATACCGCGCTCGATCTCATAGCGGATCATAACGTGAAGAGAATATGTAAGATCGTCGGACTCGGTGCGGATCAATGACGGCTCGCTGCGATTTGCGGCAAGGTACAGCATTTCCTCCGTCACGTCCTTGAAGCTTTCCGGGAACAGCTTGCACAGCTCAGGATAGATCAGCGATGTGAAGGTCTCACTTCTGCCGATGATGTTTTCATAAAAACGGGAGATCGTTTCATGCATAGCCATAGATGCGCCGCCCGAAAGTCCCGTACCCTCGTATTCGTCGCCTGATCCGAGCTCGTAAAGAGCGTGACCTCCCTCGTGAACGACGGAATAAAGCGAATTCAGAAGATCGTTTTCGTAATAATGCGTCGTGATGCGGACGTCGTGCTTATTGAAATTGAGTGTGAAGGGGTGCTCAGTCTCACCGATCGTGCAGAAATTGCGGTCGATCGCCATCTTTTCCATCAGGAAATCCGAGAATTTCTCCTGAAGATGATGCGGATACGAGCGGAACACAAATCCGTTTTCGATCTGCTGTTTTTCGCCGATCTTATGAACGAGCGGCACTATGGATTCGCGGAGCTTACCGAAAAACGCATCGCATTTTTCGCGCGTGAGTCCTCTTTCATAGGAGTCGAGAAGCGTATCGTACGGATCGTTTTCGGGCTTATAATAAAGGGCAAATTTCTTGTTTGTGTCAAATATCTTCTGCAGATACGGCGCAAAGGACGCGTAATCGTTTTCGTTTTTCGCGCGCTTCCAAACGGACGCCGCCTCGTGAAGCAGCACGGAAAACGCTACGTATTCCTCCTGCGGTATGCTCTTTATGTACTCGCTCTGTCTTTGATACTCCGTGATCTCACGGCGCATCTTTTCGTCAAGCTCGTCCTTATGCGATGCGAGATACTCGACAGCCTCAAGCATTTCGGAAGAGGTCTCGATCTCATAGGTGATGTTTGAAAGTATCTCCATCGCCTCGTTACGTTCTTTTGCTCCGCCCTCGGGGGCTACTGTTTCCGCATCGTAATGCACTGCCGTTGTTGCAAATCCGTACGCGGAGAGAGTTTTTTGTATTCTTTTATAGGTTTCAAGTGCTGTTTTGATGTCCATAGTTACCTCTTTTCAGTCATTAGCGAGCACGGGAAGCGCGGGATCGTAATGCTCCATCAGCTCAAGCTTGAATTTGTTGGCGAAATGGCGGCGGTCGATCTTTTCCTTGAGTTCCGGATCTTCGCAAACACCGCTTCTGATGTATTTGTCGAGTGACGCGTACGTAAATCCGATATTATCCTCGTCGGTTTTACCGCAAAGCCCGTCTGAGGGGACTTTATCGACCAAGGACGGCGGCAGACCGAGCTCACGGCCTATCGCCTTGACCTCGTCAACGGTCAGAAGCGCCAGAGGAGACACGTCGCCTGCGGCGTCGCCGTAGCGTGTGCTGTAACCGATCCAATCCTCGGAGAGATTGCAGGTATTGATAACACGGCCGTTATTGGATTGCGACACGCAGTAAAGCGCGGACATTCGCAGGCGCGGCGCGAGATTTATAAGGCTCTGATCGCTGATGTTCGGCACGGCATCCCTGATAGCACCGATTATGCCGTCGTATGCATCCTTGATATTGACGACGTGGTATTCGATGCCGAGATGATTTACAAGCTCATACGATGCGCTGATGTCGTACTGCTCGCCGTTCGGCATCAAAACGCCGATAACGCGGTCGCGTCCGAGCGCACGCGCGCATACGGCGGCGGCAACGGAGCTGTCCTTGCCTCCGGAAATACCGATGACTGCCTTACAGCCTCTGCCGTTTCTGTCGAACCAATCCTTGACCCACGAAACGAGCTCTTCTGTCTTTTTATTCACATCAAACATAATTTTCTCCATATTTACATACGTTATTATAATGATTATATCACAAACAAGCTCCCGACACAACCGAAACTTAAATTTATCGGCTTCGTCTTTGTCTTGACCGCAGGCGATCTTTATGATAAAATCGAAAAAAAGCAGAAAGGAGGCGAACAATGTCTAAAAGAACTGTTTTTCGCGCGGCGATATACGTTTTGATCGCACTGAACGTAGCGTTCATATGGTCGATGTCGATCTTTTCGCGAGAAGCGTCAACGGAGCAAAGCGACGGCGTTATCGGACTTTTGGGCACTCTGTTGCCCTTCCTCGAGCGACTCCCTGCAAAGCTGATTGAAATAATCGTCCGAAAGCTCGCTCATTTTGCGGAATTTGCTTCACTCGGCGTGCTGTCAGCGCTTGCGCTTTGGGATCATACCTCCGCACGGGGACGGAGCGCCGACTTCTTCCCTGCTTCGCCCGTCGCATTGATGCTCTGCCTTTTCGTCGCGTCCACGGACGAGACTATACAGCTTTTCGCTGACAGAGGCAGCATGGTTTCGGACATTTTTCTCGATTTTTCCGGTGCTGTATTCGGATTTTTCGTCCTCTCCGTCCTGCGCTTGATAATTTTATTCAAAAAAGGATCCGCCAAATAAAGCTTCAAAAGACCGATGCCTTCGTGCATCGGTCTTTTTTTGCGTCATATTTTCTCCCCATCGGCAATATAGTGTAGCATGAAAACAAAAACATCTCCGGGTCTTCGCGCCGACGGGTTCATCCGCGCGACAGATCTTTTACCTCATTACGTCAAATCTGCGATATTCAAAACGATTGCGGAGCACTCGCTACGTGAATCCGACGTTACCGACATCCGTCTGCGCCGCGACGGAATATGCGCCCTCTCCGTCGGTAGACGGTCGTATCCGATCGGCATTTCCCTCTCCGCGAGGAAAATGGACGAGCTGATCTTCTCGCTCTGCGACGGCTCCGTTTACGCGCACGCCGAAACGATACGCGACGGCTACATCAATTGCGGAGGCATACGTATCGGCGTATGCGGACGTGCGCTCACGTCGGACGGAAAGCTCACCTCCGTGTGCGAATGCTCGTCCGTCACCGTACGCATACCTCACGACGTCATCGGATGCGCGGCAAAGCTGTACTCTGTTTTCGCCGCATCGCCGTATCGCGGCATGATGATCTATTCGCCGCCGGGCGTCGGTAAGACAACGATTTTGCGCGATATGATACGTTTACTCTCGCTCGACGGTCATCAGTTTGCAGTCATTGACTCTCGCGGCGAGCTTGAAAGCGCGGCGCGTCCTGCGGGAGCGGACATTTTCCTATCTTATCCCAAAGATGAGGGAATACGCCTTGCAGTACGTTCGCTTTCGCCCGAGCTTATTATCTGCGACGAGTTGTCAGGAGGGCGCGACGCGGAGGCGGCGCTGTATGCGCTTTCATCGGGCGTGCCTCTCATTGCGACGACGCACGCAGGCAGCTATGATGAGCTCGCTATGCGTCCCGATGTGAAGGTTCTCATATCAGAACGCGTTTTTTCCGTAACCGTCGGGATCTCGCGCGCCGATTACTCGACGGACTTCACGCTTGACATAAACGAGCCGACGTGAGCATATCATTCATCAAGCTTTGCGGCGCGGCAATGATACTCGCCGCTTCCGTGCATTTGATCTGTGCACACAAAAGCGGTCTAGAGCGCACTCTTCTTGCCGCCGAGGATGCATTGAGATTTGTGCGCTTCGCGCACGACGCGATACGTCTGCGGTCGCTTCCCGTCTCGCGAATACTGACCGAATACGCATCCGAATCGCCGGAATTTGACGTTTTTTATCTTCACGCTGCAAAAACGTCTCTTGCGCAAGCGCTCGATACGTCAACGGAATTTGACGAAAAGACGCGTGCTATTCTTGCGGGATTTGCACGCGAGCTCGGACGAGGTCTCACAGACGCGGAGCTGTTGCTTTGCGAAGACACAGCCGCACGGCTCGCCGCGCACTGCCGCACGCTCGAGGACGCTTCGCGTCAAAAAAGCTCTGTTTTCGGAGCCGCCGTCGCTTTTATTTCCGCGTCCTTGATCCTTTTACTTTTTTGATCGGGAGATTCTGATTTGGATACTGCACTTTTACTCAAAATAGCCGGCATCGGCTTCATTGCCGCCGTTTGCTGTCAAATACTTTCTAAATCGGGACGGGACGAGCAGGCAACGCTCGTCTCCGTTGCGGGAATAATCATCGTGATACTTATGATGACGGATCAGCTCTCCGAGCTTTTCTCGACACTGACCGAGATATTCGGCTTATGATCCGTATCTGCGGACTTGCCCTCATCGCAGGGGCGTCTTATTTCATTCTGAGCGAATCGGGATGGCGCGGAGCTAAGACATTATGCGCAGCCTCGTTCATTCTGATCCTCACGCACGCAATATCGTCCGCCGTTACGTCTGCATCTCCACTCTTTGATCTTATCGCAGACGGGGGAATTTCCGAGTATGCGTCTCTGATTTTACGTGCGATCGGCATCGTATATGCATCCGAGGCGGCATCTGAAACGTGTCGATCACTAGGTGCGGACGCTTGCGCGACAGGGATCGATCTTGCCTGCCGTGCGGAGCTTTTTGTACTCGTTTTACCCGTTTTAAGGCGACTTTTTTCGCTTTCACTCTCAATTTTATGAAAATTAAAACCTTCATTTCACTCACATTTTGCGTCTGCTTCAGCATTGCTTTTGCCGTGTGTGCATCGGGCGCGGACATCACAAAGAAGGATCTGACGGACGCTGTTCCACCGTCCGTCAAGGACAGACTCCCCGAAGAAATTCTCGCAGGTGACGAGATCACGCCCGAATCGTTCGGTCTTGAATATGTCTTCGGCGAGCTGACGGACGAATTTTCGTCCGCGCTCGTCCCTGCCGTTTCCTCGCTTTCGACTCTCCTCGGCATGCTGATCTTATCCTCATCGGCAAAGCTTTTTTGCCCCGACAGGTCCGATGCGGTATCGGTAATATCCTCTGCTGTCATCGGTGTGTACGTCATAACAACCGAGATAACGACAGCCTCCGCAGTCGAGAACTTCGCTGCCGTCACATCGACCTTCGTAACGTCGCTGACTCCTCTTCTCTTCTCTCTTCATACTGCGACGGCAAACACAGCATCCGCCGCCGTTACGTCCGCGGGATTTCTCTTTTTCTCTGCCGTGACAGAGTTTATTTCCACGTACATTTTCATTCCGATCTACAAGGCGTGTCTCGGATTTTCCGTCATCAATGCTGTTTCCGGAGGCGTATCGGCGCGTGTTTTCGACATAATAAAGCGCATCTTTACGCTCGCAATCTCAGCGCTGGCACTCATATACATCACCGTGCTTTCATATCAGACGAGCCTTGCCGCCGCAACGGACACATTGGCGTCACGAAGCGTCAAATTTGTTCTTTCAAGCTCTGTTCCGATCGTAGGCGGTGCGCTCGGAGATGCGGTACGCACGACTGCGGCGGGCATCGGAGTCATCAAAAGTGCGTCAGGCGCGCTTGGGATCGCCGTTATGATCCTTCTCGCGGCGCCCGTGGCAGTAAGGCTGCTGCTCTCGTCGGCCGTTTATTCCGCCGCATCATTTGCGGCAGATCTGATCGGATGCGAGCGCGAGGGCGCGCTTTTTGCCGAGCTGCGTGATGCAGTCGGCTTTGCGCTCGCCACCGTATCTGTCATCGCCGTCGTATTCATCATCGCATCAGCGATATTTATCAAAACGGCACCTGCGGTCGGGGTATGAAGGAATATCTTGCGTCCGTGATGGCGATATCAATCGTTTCCGCGGTCACATCTTTGCTTTTACCGGACGGAAAGCCGTCAAAAAAGCACTTGAAATTCGTCATCGGTACCGTCGCACTGCTCATAATTTTCGAGCCGTTATGCGGGCTCCTCGACGCATCCGAAGGCATTTGGATCCCGCCGCCCGTCTCAGTTCCGTCGGAGACGGACAACGATTATCTTGACGCAGTGATAAAAAACGCAGAATCCGTGATCGCCGCTGACATCACGGAGGAGCTGTTCACTCTATACCGCATCTCGGAGCGGTACGTTGACGTTTACGTAAGGCTTGATGCCGCTGACACCTCCGATGTGAAGGTGGCAGAGTTGATCGTCACGCTGAAAAGCTACGGCTCGTGGGCTGATGCAAAGTCGATCGAGAACTATTTTTCCGACAAATACGATTGCGAGGTAAATATCGCTTATGAATAACGGTACGTTTGGCAGTATAAAAGCATTTTTGTTACATCACAAGCTCGCTGCGCTTTTATTTGCGGTCGGTTTGATCGTGCTCATTTTCGGAGAGGAGCTTGCTTCTTCATCGTACAAGAGCGAAAAGTCCGAGGACTCAGACGTTTATTCAAACAGCACCAAGATATACACGGAGTATCTCGAGGATAAGATCCGAGCTTTAATATCGGAGCTGGAGGGAGTGACCGATGTGACGGTGCTTTTGACCCTCGACGGAGGCAGCGAGCTCATATATGCCGAAAATTCATCGTCAGGCTCCGTCGATTACCTTATTATAAACAGTGACGGAGGCGAGGAGCCCGTGCTTATACGGGAGATCTATTCATCCGTGCGCGGAATTGCAGTCGTTTGCAAAGGCGGAAACGACGCATCAGTGCAGCGCACAGTGACGGAGCTGCTTGCTTCGGCATTTGACCTGCCGCACACAAAAATATCGGTTGCGGGTGCGGAATAGAACGTCATCCGCACGCATATAGATTTACAAAAAGCATATTCGGAGGTACATCTAATGAAATCAGAAAAGCTGAAGGCCGGGCTTTCGGCATTCAAGGAAAAAACACTGATTCTGGCAAGAAAAGCGGGGGCGAAAAACCTCATAATCATTTGCGCGGTTCTTGTCTGCGGAGTTGCGGTCTTGCTCAACTTCATTCTCGCATCACCCGGCACTCCCACATCAGGAAACGGCGACTACAAGATCGATGCGTCTGAGCTTGCATCAAAGCTCGAGGAGGGGGCGAGCGGCGAGGCATCCTCCGACGCAGATAATGACGGAGAGAAAACATCGTCCGACAACTATTTTGATTCCGCCGTACTTAACAGAGACAAGGCCCGCGACGAGGCTATCGAGGTGCTTTCCGCCGTTGCATCGAGCGATTCCGCAATCGACGAGGTGAAGCAGCAGGCAGAATCCGACATTGCTGCGATCGCGGCGGCGATCGAGATCGAGGCGAACATTGAGGAGCTTGTCAAGGCAAAGGGATTTGAGGATTGCGTTGCGGTCATTAACGGTGATCTTGCAAGCGTGATCGTCAAAAGCGACGGTCTTCTTCCGAGTGAGATAGCACAAATAACAAAAATTGTTTACGATCAGTCGGGAATACTTCCCGTAAATCTTACGATAATGGAAAAATGACACAAAAAAAGAGGCTTTCGCCTCTTTTTTTACTTCTGTTTCTTTTTGAAGATATTGTCTCGGTAAAGCAGTACGAGAAGCACAGCAAAAAGCGCCGCAAATATACCGATCGTAATGAACGTATTCGTCACGCTCTGCGGAACAAACGACAGCAGAAGCATGATCGGGAATCCGAACAGCATCGCGTAAAGATTCTGATACACGAGATTTGTTGCCGCGGGTGTCTTAAACTTAGGATCTGCCTCACGGAGAAGGATAATACCGGTGGACGCCGTACCCGTGAGCATACCGTACATAGAAAGCCAGAATTCATGCTGATATGCGGCAAATTTATCCTTTGCGACTCTGCCCAAGAACAAATATGTGGACACAGTTCCGACGACGGATACCGCAATAAGCGGAACGATGAATTCGCGGGTAGTGAACGCGGAAAGGTCAATTGCGGCAATAGATGCAACGACCATAATATCGAAGAAGAAGCCGGAAAGGCGCGTCTGCAGGAAGCTGTTTGTGTAGTCGCGCTTCATAAGTCCGCTCTTGCGGAGGACTTTGAGAACTGCTTTAAGAAGGATAGCTGTCAGCACGCCGAAGAGGAAGTTAAATCCCCAAATGAGCGGCTGAAGCGTATTTACACCGAAATTGCCGAGGATACCCGTATTGATGAGCACATTGAACGCCATCATAATTCCGTATGCCGCCATATATGCGACGAAAACAAGGGCGATCTGCACAGTGAGTTTATCCATGGATTCGGAGGAGGGGATCTCGTTTTCACCGCAAACGACGGTATCATCTGCCGAGTCAACTTCACATTCCGCAACCTGTATTATGCCCTTTCTGCGAAGAATATTGAGATAGAAAACACCGCCGACAGACGCCGAAATGAAACCGAGCGCCGCAATGGTAAGTCCGAAGCTGGTACCGTTTTCAAATCCGTAGAGCTTTTCGTAATTGCTTCCCCAGTTGAACGCCTGACCGGGTCCCTGACCGAAGCCGAGAGGAAGAATGACACCGGATGCAAAGAAGCTGCCGATCGCATAGTAAAGAATAACGGTGACGACAAGGCCCAGAACAGCCTGAATGAGATATGTAAGCACTGTTGTCACACCTGTGTTAAATATGTCTCGCTGACGGTTCTTGTCCTTGTTTTTTTCGTTTTCAACAAGTGTGATCGCAACAAAACCGAGACCGAGACCGTGATACGTGAGCGTTTCAAGCATCGAGGTTTCAATGAGAGGACGGTTCGTTATTTTCTGATAAACCACGCTCAAAATAAGTACGATAAATCCGCCGAGAACAGAGCTCGGAATGAGCGATTTACGGATAAAGGATACTTTTCTTCTCAAAACGTTCGCAAGGAGCATTCCGCCGAGGAGAACTGTCAAAGTAATAAGCAGACTCCAAAGCTCATAATCCCAAAAGTTACTGCCGCTTGTCATAATTGCCTCCGATTAAATAGAGAGTGTATTTTGCACCACTTTTATATTATATAAAATTCCTTCGCAGATGTCAATCGTCCATAAGGCAACTTAACTGTAAAAAAAACAAAAAAATATGAGAATATTTTTATTTTTCCTCTTGACAAGAGCGGCAAGTGCTGTTATACTGTGTAAAGCGTTTTGCTTTACACCTCATTTTCGGAGTGCGATATGTTTGAAAAGGATCTGCGCTACGGCACATTGCTCGACTACTACGGAGCGCTTTTGCCCGAACGTCAGCGCGATGCGCTCGGCTTATACTATAACGATGATCTTTCCCTCGCAGAGATCGCAGACGAAATGGGTATCTCCCGTCAAGGAGTCAGAGATGCAATAAAGCGCGGAGAGGCTGAGCTCACTGAGCTCGAGGCCGCGCTCGGCATATACAGAACGCAAACTCAGATGAAGGCTGATGCGGAACGCATCGTCCGCGAGCTTTGCGAGATCGCATCGAGACTTGACGGTTCCGACGCCGAGAAGATAGCTTCCATAGCGGAGCAGATCAAAAAAGCGGCTGAAAACTGAGCCGCACAAAGGACATAACCGATGTTTTCAAACCTTTCAGATAAGCTTTCAAAAGCTCTCTCAAAATTCAAGAACAAGGGTAAGCTCACCGCCGCAGACGTCAAGGACGGAATGCGCGAGGTCAAGCTTGCACTTCTCGAAGCCGACGTTAACTATCGCGTTGTCAAGGATTTTGTTGCGTCGGTATCCGAACGCGCCGTAGGTGCGGAGGTGCTGGAATCTCTCGTTCCCGCACAACAGATCATCAAAATAGTCAACGAAGAGCTGACGTCCATCATGGGCGGCACCGTTTCAAAGCTCAACATTGCGCCCAAGCCTCCGACAGTCGTTATGGTCTGCGGTCTGCAGGGTGCGGGTAAGACCACACACTGCGCAAAGCTCGCCGCGATGTACAAAAAGCGCGAGGGCAAGCGTCCTCTGCTTGCGGCGTGCGACGTTTACCGTCCTGCGGCTATCAAACAGCTTCAGGTGCTCGGTGAGCAGATCGACGTTCCCGTATTTACGCTCGGTGACAGCGTATCTCCCGTAGAGATCGCCAAGGCTGCACTCCGCGAAGCCGAACGCCACGGCAACGATATGCTCTTCCTCGATACTGCAGGCCGTCTTCACATTGACGAGGAGCTTATGGAAGAGCTCCGACTTATTAAGGAAGCAACGAATCCCGTTGAAATTCTGCTCGTCATCGACTCGATGACAGGTCAGGATGCAGTCAACGTCGCAAAGTCGTTCAACGATCTGCTCGACATCACGGGCGTGATCCTGACGAAGCTCGACGGCGACACGCGCGGCGGTGCGGCGCTTTCTGTGCGTCACATCACGGGCAAGCCGATCAAATTCATCGGCACGGGCGAAAAGCTCGATCTCATCGAGCCGTTCCATCCGGACAGAATGGCACAGCGAATTCTCGGCATGGGCGACGTGCTCACTCTCATCGAAAAGGCTCAGCAGCAGTTTGACGAAAAGCAAGCGGCGGAGCTTGAGCAGAAGATGAGAACTCAGACCTTCACTCTTTCGGATTACCTTGAACAGCTCAATCAGATCAAGGGTATGGGCTCGATCGAATCCCTACTCGGTATGATTCCGGGTATGAATCAGTCACAGCTCAAGGACGTCAAGGTTGACGAAAAAGCGCTCGCGCACACAGAGGCGATGATCCTTTCGATGACGGAGGCGGAACGCAGACGTCCCGACATCATCAATGCATCGCGCAAAAAGCGCATCTGTGCCGGAAGCGGCACAAAGGTTGAAGAGCTGAACCGTCTTTTGAAGCAGTTTGAGGCGATGAAAAAGATGATGAAGCAGATGACAGGCAAGGAAGCATCGCGAATGATGCGCCGTGCCGGCAAAAAAGGTAAACTTCCCTTCGGTTTTTAACCGGGCGGTTTAATAAAATAAAAAATATAAAACATATTTCTTGGAGGAAATCATGGCAGTTAAAATCAGACTCAAGAGAACAGGCGCTAAGAAGCAGCCCACTTACCGTATCGTAGTAGCGGACTCCCGCTTCCCCCGCGACGGCAGATTCATCGACGAAATCGGACACTACAATCCCAGAACTGAGCCTTCCACCATCAAGGTTGACGAAGAAAAGGCTAAGAAGTGGATCTCCAACGGCGCACAGCCGACCGATACCGTTAAGGCACTTCTCAAAAAGAGCGGTATCATCGAGTAAACTTTTCTTCACAATCTCACAGAAAGGACAGATTCTCTCGGGATGCCGGGACGAATCGAGGTGCATATAATGATCGAACTTTCCAAAGTTTTGTCTGATATTGCAAAAGCTATTGTCGATCACCCCGATGAAGTTTCGGTAACGGAACAGGAAAACGACAATACCGTTAACTTAACGCTTACGGTAGCCGAGTCCGATATGGGTATGGTAATCGGACGTCACGGTAGAATCGCAAAGGCGATCCGCTCCGTTATGAAGGCGGCGGCAAACACAGTCGGCAAGAAAGTAAACGTCGAAATCAAGTAAAAAAGGAGGCAACCGCCTCCTTTTTTGTTTTACTGGGCTATTTCGATGTAAAAGCTCGTGCTTTCCTCGCAGCTTCCGCCGAAATTGCTTTCCGCCGTGGCTTTAAGGTAATATTTGCCGTTATACTGACACAGCAGATAATCTGTCAGATTTGACACAGACACGTATTCGGTCGGTACAAAGGATTTTATCCGGCTTTTCAAATTCTTCTTATATGCCAAAAGCAGCTCTTCATTCATCCGCACACCGTCGTATCTGCCCATATCCGCGCCGTCGAACATATGAATATCGCCGTCACCCTTGAGCCATATCTTTACAACGTCCGTCGTACGTATGCCGTCGATCACGTAGCGGTAATTAACTGCATAAAAATTATACATCAGAGAATAGTCTTGATATTCAACCACATAGCTTTTAGCTTTATCTCCGCGAAGCTGCTTCAGATATTCGTCGGCAAGATTTTTATACTCTTCTTCACTTAACGTCAATTTTTCGTGTTCTCTTATGGAGTTGTATAAGAAAACAACTTCTCCGTCGGCACGTACATATATCGTTTCGCCGTCAGACGTGCGGTACGAATCAAGCTCATCATACATACTGCGTTCATTTGCCTTTATGTCGCTGTGATATACTATTTCACTGTAAGTGACATCATAAGTTTTACCGAGGAATGTCACACTGTCAAGCACTTCCCTCTTGTCGTCGCCGTAATATTTGCCCATCATATCATATCGGATGCCGAACGCGCCGTTCTCCACATAAAAGTTCATATTATAACTTCCGGCGGTGAAGTAATCGGAATATAATTCGGTTATGGTATGCTTCGGATCCGTTTTTCCCGTATCGGTATTTATATGTGAGCACAGGCAGTGAGACGTATGCGCTACAATATCGCTTAAAGGCACGTCAACCTCGCCTCTTTCGAGCACTTCGCCGTCCCCAAGATTTGCATAGGTGAAGTTACTCGAGCCTTCCTCGATGAAGACGAGGTTACCGTCCTCCATACGCAAATAATTCGTGCCGAGCTGCTCCGAATAAAGAACGAACACGTCGCCCTCGACCGTCCACGTACCGGGCCGAAAAATAATACTCGAAATAGGCGGCGGATTATACTGAAACGTACCGTTTGAATAAATGCTGACGGACATATCCCACGGAAGCCCCTCGTTGGTCACTCTGACGTAGCATCGGTCCACGTAATCTTCAATGGTGAGCGCATCGGTGGTTGTGTCTGTGACCGAATCACCGGGCGTGACGTTTCCGCCATGACTGCCGTTATCCCACACGAATCTATACGCAAAAGCGACGTTGATGACCGCTACAATGAGCAAGCACGCCGCTACCGCGCCCCATTTCTGCGCAAACGTGAGCATTTTTGTGCTTTGTTTGTTCGATGCGTATGCCTCGATGATCTCATCGTCGATCATACCGATGGCTTCGAAAAGAAATCTTGCGTTCGTCACACGATCACCCCGCTTTGGTAAAGATATTTTTTGAGTTTGTCTCTCGTCCGTTTGAGGGACATTTTCACTTTGCTTTCGCCGCAAGCGCATTTTTTAGCGATCTCTGCGATGCTGAAGGAGTACCAATACCGCAGAACAAACATTTTTCGTTCGTTTTCGCGAAGCGAGCGTAGAAAGCTGTTCAACGCGTCGGCAAGCTCGCGCATTTCGATGACAGATTCGAGTCCGTCGCCGTCGGGGAGACATTCCGCAAGCTCATCGAAAAGCGTGGGCGCCTGTCCGCCGCCGCGTTTGTCGGCTGTTTTTTGATCAAGACGTTTGACCGCTATGTTACGCGTAATGCGTCCGAGAAACGGGCGCAGCTTTTCAGGTCTTGACGGCGGGATCGCACGCCACGCGGCAAGATACGTATCGTTTTCGCACTCCTCCGCGTCCTCATCGGAACGAAGGATATTATACGCCACAGCTCGGCAAAACGCGCCGTATTTTGTTTTCGTTTCCGTCAATGCAGACGGATCGCGTTGCCAATACAGCTCAACGATCATACTATCATCCATACGTTTACCTCCGTTTGATTTGCCTTTCATCTATTAACTACGGTTTTGCGCCGCCAAAGTCACGTATATTATAGCGTTTTTCGAGAAAAAAAGGAATCGTCTGACGCTTTCACATCAAAAAAGCACCCTTTCGGGTGCTTTTTTTACTGTTTTGCGGCGGTCTGTTTGCCATAGCGCTTAATGAAAAGATAATATTTATATCCTTCGTAGTCGCCATCGCCCTTGATCTCGTAATATTTGCCGTCTGCCGTAGTGAAGAGCAGGTAGCCGTGACGGTAAGTATCGAGTGAGACTATGTCGGCAAGCGGAACGGAAAAGTCACCGACTGTGATCTTTTCCGTCGTAAGTACAAGATCGCCGGTGGAAACGGAGACTTTATTGTGATCGGAATCGATCAAATTGAGCGAAAGCGCGCTGTTGCGGCAGAGCTCCGTTTCGGTTTCACATTCGGGCAGGCTCATCATATATTCGCTCTGCCACGAGAACCATTCCGCCATCGTTTCAAACGGAAGATCGCCGTGGAAAAATCCGTATTCGTCAAGCTCCGCCGTCATTCCGCAGGTGCAGGTAACGGTGCTTCCCTCGCCTTTGACTGTGCCGACGGACTTACACCTCGGGCAAACGATAGCGGCGCGCTCGATATACTTTGCAGTTTCCGCGCATTTATATTTGATCGGCTCCGCATACGATCTTTGACGGTCGAATGCGTTTTCGTGAATATCACGTGTGATGAGCTCAAATACCTCGTCGTCGGTCATTGCCTTGAGCTGTTCGGGTGTATAAACCCCAACGACACGTCCCGTCATTTTGCCTTTGCGAAGCCCCTTTGCCCATCTCGGTGCGGTCAGATATCCGCCCTCGATGCGGTACGTCACCAAATTGACGCCCGATTTACGTGCAAGTGACGCTGTCGCGGGGAAAATATATCCCGTTTCGCCCGAAAAGCTGCGTGCGCCCTCGGGAAACAGCGCCACAGACGCGCCCGCGCGCATACGGCGCAGCATTTCAAGCACCGTGGACGTGGCGGTCGTGCCCTTGAAGCGTGCGATTGGATCAAGGAAATATTGGAGAAGCTTTGACGCAAAGCCTGCACGCATCGCGTGCTCGCCGGCGACAAAATACATATGAGAGGTGCCCGTGAAGCTGAGAGGCACCATTATCATATCGCAGTCGGTGACATGATTTGAAACGACAAAGCACGGTGACGGCAGCTTGCCGTATATTTCGGGCTTGAAGCGGTACACAAGCCATATCCATATCCTTGCAAGCGGCTTGAGGATGAAAAACACCGCCTTATGCCTGAATTTTACTGAGAATTTCTTCGATTTCTTTGATTTTTTACTCATACTGTTACGTTTCCTTATTCAGAGTCGTCATTGTTAAGATAGGAGAGATATCTCGACGCGGGATCATAAGCGAACATTCCGTATTCATCGCCGTCGAAAAGATAATTATACTGAACGGATGCATATTTCCGCAGGAGCTCTTCCCCATCCATCTCGTCGGAGGAATGAAGAACGCCGTCCGCAGTCATAAACGCATTCGCCGTGATAACGGGATATTTCTTATAAAGCTCGGATAGGAACGCTTGCGAATCGGTGAGCGGAAGTCCCGCTGTTTCCATAAGCAGAGTCGAAAGATAATTGATACTGATCGCGTCGTATTCCGCTTCCTCTATGTCATAGTTTGCCCAGATGTAAAACGGCACGACGTATCTTTGCTCAAGCTGTGTAATATCCTCATCGTCGATTGTGACGCCGTATTTTTTTAGGAGCTTTTTTGAAACAGTCGCCGCAGGCTGATGGTCACCGAACATGCAAACTATTGTAGGACTCTCGGAGTCATCGAGCCGGTCGAGCAGATACTTCATTGCATCGTCTGATTTTTTAATGAGGGACAGATACGTGGACAGCTTTACGTCTGTCTCGAGTCCTTTTGCGGTGATCGCCGTATGATCGAAATTATCATAGACGTTGGTATAGCTTCCGTGATTCTGCATCGTGACGTTGAAGATAAATTTGGGTGCGTCGGTGGAGCTTTGTCTGATATGACGCAGGAAATATCTGTAACAGGACTGATCCGTTACGTACTGTCTTGCGAGGGTATATTGACCGCCCATATTGATCTTGAAAACTGACTCGTCAAATCCAAAATCGGGGTAGACGGTATTTCTGTTCCAGCCCTTTGTGTTATACGGATGAAGCGCGAAGGTCTCGTAGCCGAGCGTCTTGAGCTGAGACGCAAGAGAGGGCGTCTCGCTTTTTATGTACTGCTGATACGGGATCGAGCCTGTCGGCAGAAACGCCATACTGCATCCGGTGAGGAATTCAAATTCCGTATTCGCGGTATTGCCGCCAAGCACAGAAACGTGCAGATTGCCCTTCACCGTATTTTCCGAAAGCGAGTGAAGGAACGGCATATAATCCTCATTGGTTTCAAACTCCGTCAAAACAGAGAGGTCGGAGAATGCCTCGTTCATAATAACGATAATGTCGGGGAGTTCTCCCGTCGGGGTGACGGAGCCGAGGTCAACGCTTTCATTTATGGCATCCGCAGCCTCCGAGCTTTCGGCTTTGACAGACTCAAGCAGCTCGTCAGAGTAACCGTCAGGCTTCGAGACTGTCACGTATCGAAGCATCGAAAGGAATGCGACGGTAAAGCCGTTACGCGAATACACGACCTTAGGCGTGAACAGATACGGATACATTTTGAAATCGGTATAGGATCTGTCAAGATTAACGTACCAGACCGTTCCGCCAAGGATCGCCGCGACAAGGAAGCTCGCAACGGAACGCACGATGAAGGATGTTCGGCGCTCGGCATTTGTCTCCTTTGTTTTGAATCGGCGTTGCTTGGAGGTATCTCCGAGTGAAAATTTTGCCTTTACGGTCAGCGCGAGCGTCATCATCAATATGAGTGCGCACGCAGAGGCGGCAAGTGAATACGGCACGTCGAATTCATAGTTATCGACTACGGATGCTGCAGTTGTGAAGCTCGCAAGGTCCCAAGGAAAAAGCGGAGCGTCACGGAAGATCAGCACGAAGTGCTCCGTCAGTCCCGCGACAAATCCGTACAGTGAGACGAAGAACACAGCAGGCGCTGTCCTTCCGGTCGCGAAGAACAGCAAAAACGAAACGAGATACAGTATAGCCATATTGAGGAATATGATCTGCGGCTTGATCTCAAACGGATTGCGGATCATACTTTCAAGAAGCAAAAACGAAGCGGCGGGTGCAAGCGCAAAGATCGTCCACGCCACAGACGCGAGCTTATCCGTTTTTATGCATACGAAAGTAACAGTCAGTGCAACTGTGAGTATATTCAAAAGATAAAATACAAAGGAGCTTCTGTCAACAGCGGCTGTTTTATGCGCGAGCGAAAGAATGAAAAGCTCCGCGATAACGGGTATGCTTTTCAACACGACAATCGCGACTTTTTTTGCCGTAGCTTTAACTTTTTCCATGCCGACCCTTATGATAAAACAATGATATTTTAATTATTGTATCATTTCTGACCTGCCGAATTCTTGTATATTTTATTAACATTTCGGTCATTGTTCACATAATCTTGTTTTTTTGCGGATTGCTCAGGAAAAAGGAGGCGCAAAATGAATAAATCAAAGTTTGCGGGCACATCATTTATTGTCGAATCTGCGTTTGACATATAAGCATAAATATGATAAAATTGATGTAATTGTTTTATCATAATCGGAGGCACAAACCAATGTCGCTTAAATCGTTTTTCGCGCCTAAGGATATGTCGGTCGGTTCTCCTTGGGTGAGAATCGCGGAGTTTTCGATCCCGATGCTCATCGGTAACATGGCTCAGCAGCTATACAACACCGCAGACTCGATCGTTGTAGGTAAATACGTCGGTGATGACGCACTTTCTGCCGTAGGAAGCGCATCTCCCATTCTCAATCTGCTTTTGGCTCTTCTTATCGGTATTTCTACCGGTGCGGGAATACTTGTCGCGCAGTATTTCGGTGCGCGTGATCGTGAAAATCTTTCCAAAACCATCGGTAACTGCATCACTCTCACATTTATCGCATCCGGATTCATAATGATAATCGGACCGCTTCTTACAGGTCCCATGCTTAACATGCTCGGTACGCCGAAAGACATCCTCGGTTGGTGCGAGGATTACCTCATCATTTATTTTGTCGGTATTTCGGGAAATTTTTTCTACAACATACTTTCCGGCGTCCTGCGCGGACTCGGAGACTCCGTTTCCGCTCTTGTTTATCTGCTTGTTGCTACTGTACTCAACATCGGACTTGACGTATATTTCGTTGCGGAGCTCGGCATGGAGGTAGGCGGCGTTGCGCTTGCGACCGTCATCGCTCAGGGAATTTCCTCTGTCTGCTGTCTTCTCAAGCTGATGAAAATGCGCGATATTTTCGATATCAAAAAAGAGCGCCTCAAGCTCGACAAATCCATCACAATGCGAATTATCCGTCTCGGTATCCCGTCCGGAATCACGCAGGCGATCTTTGCTATGGCTATGCTCGTCGTCCAGAACCTTACCAACAGCTTCGGCAAGACCGTTATCGCCGCAAACGTCGTTGTTATGCGCGTTGACGGCTTCGCAATGATGCCAAACTTCTCCTTCGGTCAAGCAATGACAATGTTCACAGGTCAGAACGTCGGTGCAAGGAAATACGACCGAATCAAAAAAGGTGCGCTTCAGGGTACGATCATGGCTGTATCCGTTTCCGCCTTCTTCCTTGGACTCATTCTCATTTTCTCAGATCCGCTGATCCGTATGTTCACAGAAACCGAGTCTCTTATCGGCATAAGCACCACATTCATCAGAATTCTTGCGGTCGGTTATGTCGCAATGGGCATCACGCAGTCGCTTTCCGGCGTTATGCGCGGTGCGGGAGACACGATGACTCCCATGTGGATCTCGCTTTGCACGACCGTTGCGCTCCGAGTTCCCGTTGCTTATCTCATCGCACACTTCACCGTTTCCGAGACTATGCCCAACGGTAACTATCTCGCTCTTCCCATTTCGCTTCTTACCTCTTGGGTTGCGGGAATGCTGATAACATCAGTCGCATTCCTCATCGGAAGATGGAAAAAGAAACTTCCCGTGCTTGACACAGAAGAACTCCCAGCAGAATAATGCAAAAAAGCCGCGAAAATACGCGGCTTTTTTGATATTTATCTTCTTATCGTTTGACAGAATCGCCAAAGCTGTGTTATACTGTAATAAATCCACATCAATAAAGGAAAATCGATCCATGAAAACACGTTTGACCGCATTATTGCTCACGCTCATAATGCTCGCATCGTCTCTTCTCGCTGCTTGCGGAGAAACACCGGACGATCCCGCAAACACAGAAACAGGCACCGGCACCGCATCAGATACCGTTCCGGAAACAGCCCCCGTTGAGGATGACGGCTACGAGGCTCTCAAATACGGCAAAAACCGTCTCACGATCAGCAGAGTCTCTTCTCACGACCCGAGCATCGTTTACGATCACAACTCCGGCAAATATTACATATTCGGCTCTCACAGAGGCTGGGCATACTCCTCCAATCTCGCAAACTGGAAGTCTATGTCTCTCCCTATGGACACTCAGTACAAAAACATCTTCAAGGAAGATGCTGAATGGTCCAAGAACGGCAGTTCCAATTATGATGTTTCCGGCAACATGTGGGCTCCCGACGTTATCTACAACGAGCAGATGGGCAAATGGTGCATGTATATGTCCATCAACGGCGACAATTGGTATTCCTCGATCGTTCTTCTGACCGCTGACAAGATCAACGGCAAATACGAGCGCCAGGGCGTAGTCGTTTATTCGGGCTTCACAAACGCAAAGCAGGTCAAGGAAACAGACTACGAAAAGGTTACGGGCTCAACAAACATTTCCCGTTACGCTTCGGGCGGCAAATGGAACTCCGGTATAGGTCCCAACGCCATTGACCCCTGCGTATTCTACGACGAAAACGGTGATCTTTGGATGTCCTACGGCTCCTGGTTCGGCGGAATTTTCCTTCTTAAGCTTGACAACGAAACAGGTCTTCGCGACTACGATTACACATACAAGACCTCGAACAACAAATCTGAAAAGTATTTCGGCTACAAGCTCTCCGGCGGCTACGGCGCTACCGGTGAGGGCTCCTACATCGTTTGGGACAAGGACACCGGTTACTACTATATGTATCTCTCCTACTGCGGTCTGAACGCTACCGATAACTTCTCCGGTTATCACATACGTCTGTTCCGTTCCAAGAACGTTGAGGGACCGTATGTTGACGCGGCGGGCAACGGCGCGATCTGCTCCTCTGCAGGAGTAAATCAGTCCAACAAGGGCATTAAGCTCTTTGGTAACTACTACTTCTCTTCTCTCAAGGGCAACGGAGACAACAGCCACAGCGGTTATATGTCTCCCGGTCACAACTCCGCGTTTATTGACTCGGACGGTCAGCACTATCTCGTATATCACACACGCTTCAATCTCGGCAACGAATGGCACGCAGTTCGCGTACATCAGCAGTTTATGAATGAGGACGGATGGCCCGTAACGGCTGTTTACGAGCATCAGGGCAGCGTCATCTCCGAGGCAGGATACGACGTTGACGAGATCGTAGGCACATACGAGTACATCGACCACGGACTTGCATCCGCGACCACATTTACCGATATGCTTCCCACCCTCACAGTTCAGCTCAACGCAGACGGCACGATCTCCGGAAGCGCAAAGGGCTCCTGGGAGCAGGTAACAGGTGAAGACGGTAAGGGATACTACGCAACGTTCATCATCAAGGGTGTGACCTACAAGGGAATCTTCTTCAAGCAGTACGACGAAAGCAGAAAGCACACCGAAACAATGACCTTCTCCCTCATAGGCGAGAACAACCACTCCATCTGGGGCAGCAAGATCGACTAACGATAAATAAAAAGCACCGCGCAAGCGGTGCTTTTTTATGATGTTAAAACCCCGACAGACGCTTGAAAGTCTGTCGGGGTTAGTTTGTTCTGTTCGACAAACTTTAATTTGAATAGAACCTTTCGATAAATTCATTAAAACTAAAAGAGACAGATGCGGTTGCTCCAAGAATAAAGTGAGCACCGGCGGACATGGATATTATACAATCGCTTTTATCATTAGATGAAATATTAAACGCAGTGACACCGGGAAGGCGGATTGTTTTTTCGACGGATGTTGTTTTCTTTGCTGTGTCACAACTTTCCAAAATTCTTTCGGGGTTACTCGTGCGTCCAAGTTGTGTTGCCGTAGCGTATGCTCGCGAGCATACTTGTGCCGAGGTCCGTTGTCTCGCGTCGATCCGACGGAGAGTGTGGCAAAATTGAGGAGAAAGAGATGAAAATGGTTCTCACTTCAAAAACAGCACCCTAAACGGGTGCTGTTTTTGTGTTTTTGAGCGAACTTTAACAAAAACTTTGGTCTATATCATGATGATAGATAACCTTATCTTCGTATACGGTGATCTCTTCTGGGAACATCGGCAGAAGCTCCCACTTTGAACGAGGCTTTACCCCTAACCCATATACACAAGGATTCAGCACATCTTTAAGTGTCCTAACCAATTCTCCCGGATATAGCGCACGATATAAAAGTCTTTTTATATCAGATAGCTCATCTATATCGGTAAAGATGATTTCCTTTGCTGAACGCACAACAAGACTTCCAGTCGGGAGTTCCCTTGTAATGACATTTTCAAATGATTTTGCTTTATCTATGATATTAGGAAGATGTGTTCTTTGTAGCGGTGATACAATATTAAACCATTCAGCACCACACAAATAATGATATGGTTTCCATTCGTTTTCCTGATAGCCCTCTTTTTTGATATTTCTTGGGTTATCTATGTGATAACCGTCAAAGTATTCCATATGAGCGCTGGCAGATCCCGGATAATCCATAGGAGTTAAAGCGATACGGCCGCTTATGTTTGACCAAATGCTTGCGGCTTTAATTGCAAAATTTTCAAGTTCACGCACAAATTCGACAGCATCATCTGACAAACATAGGATTGGAATTTTAATATTGAGATCTCCGAAATAAAGACCGGTGTCGATATCATATGGAACAGAAGAGAATCCTCCTGCAATATCATGTCCGTGCCAAACAGAGAGTTTTTTGCGTCCTTTTTCGCCGAAAATTTTTAAAATAGCATTTTTGATCTCTTCGGGATTTTTAGCGTCGGAAAAATATTCTGCAAATACTTCATCGTAATCCGCAGATCTAAAATTTGATAACGTTGGCGCACTAGGGGCGAAGAGCTCCGGATAAAGCAAATCGTGATCATACTTTTTATACGTTTTTGAATCATATACCGTGTCACTCAATACATCTCCAGAAAAACTGAACTCAACATAGGACGATGCGGATTCAATTTTCGAAACAATATTTTTCGTTTTTGTCTTTCGTCCGTCAATATCCCAATCGACATAAAAAGCGTCTTGCGTTATATTTTGGAGTTCATTGTACCATAAAATCGCAAGTTGTTTTAATTGATCGTGCGTCATTTCGTGAAATTCAAGTTCCATGCGTATCATACGACAATCCACAACCTGCCCTTTATATGTCAGCATTGGAATATATTTATTCATATTATCCTCCTATGAACTCTATTATGAATAGTTCGGTAATCATTTATGTTTAATATAGTATACGGAGATTTGCCAGAAGAATCTTCCACATTTACAGGATTGTTCCAACAATACACAAACAAATTGTGACCAATGATAGTCTCAGTATCAACAAGGCTAACCGCATTGATGAATCTGCCCACATCGGGATCATAGTATCTGCTTTGCAAATAATACAGCGCCGTCTCGTTATCGTACACATATCCGCGGTATCTCAACGGATTATGGAGTCCAAGCGTGCTCGCCATTGAGCCGGTCGTGCTTAGCAGCACGCCCCACGCATTGTAGGTGTACTCAACTACAGCGGTTCCGGTGGAATCGAGGATCGCTACAACGTCACCTTGCAGGTTCTTGACGAACCAAGAGAGTTACCCAGCGCCCGTTAAGGGCTCTGGATTTTTCTAATTTTGAAAAAAGCGTTACGGAGCTGCTCCCTCGGTTTTGCTATAATGTTGATTAATCGGCAAAAATTTCAGCAAGCGTCAAATCATTTATATCATTTCATATCAATGAGAGCGTGCGCATAACGAATACACCGACGAAAATCGTAAGAAGGCTCATCACTGTGGAGACAAGCAAAATCTGACCTGCCAATTCCGCGTCGCTTTTCATATTTTTCGCCATAATGTAACTCGATATCGCAGACGGAGCGCCGAAAAGCACAAATACTACGCATATTCTTGCGCCGGTGAAGCCCATAAGCGCCGCTATTGTCACCGCGACAACGGGCAGCACGACAGTTTTAAGCACAGACGCGACAAGCGCGGTCTTGAGCTTACCGTCACCGAAGCTTTCCTTAGTCATCGATGCGCCGAGGCTGACAAGCGCGAGCGCATAAACCGTATCTGACAGACGTTCCGTAACTGTTGTCACGACGGTGGGAAGCTCAAACGAGAGCGTTTCGCGCACAAGGACGAAAACAAGTGCAATCGCTGTTGCTATGATGAGCGGATTGGTAACTATATTTTTTGCGACCGTGAAGGCGACCTCGCGTGCGCCTTTTTTGTTTTCGCGTTCCGTGAACACTGAGAGCGTTATAACTGCGTATCCGTTGAAAAGAACTATCGCAAACGGCATAACGACAGCCATTGCGGCGAGTCCCGCGTCTCCCGTAAGTCCGCCCGCAAGCGACACGCCGAGGACGGCGAAATTCGATCTGTAAACGCCCTGTATAAACGCGCCCTGCCGCGCTTTATCCTTGATAAAAAGCGGCACCGTCAAAAACAAAACGAGGACGGACAGCGTAACTCCTATGACGGAGAATCCGATGAGCGAAAAATCCGTGAGTTGTGAGACGTCGCATTCAAGAACGTCAAGAAAGACCATGCACGGAAGAGCGATCTTGAACACAAATCTATCCACCTCGGAGAAAAACTCAAGCGAAAACATTTTTTTGTGACGTAAAAACGCTCCGAGAAACACGAAAAAGCACAGCGGAAGGACCGTGTTCACGCTGAATATTAAATTATCAAGCATTTTGTCCCTCCTTAAAGGTCAATTTGTGGTGGTCAATTGCGTTCGGTGAGGATCTTATGCTCGTATGCACGGACGTCATCGAGCCATTCGCAGCCTGCGGGAACGTTTTCGGTTTCACAGTAATGTGCCCACACGTCCGCAAACGGGAACGTCTTGATCTCCTCCATCAGCGCAAGGCGCGATGTAAAGTCGCCCTTTTCCTCGTATTCGCGAAGGAGCGCGGACGGCTCAAGCGCCGCATAAAGAAGCGCCTTCTGCATATTGCGGGTGCCGATAACCCACGCGGCGATACGGTTGATGGACGCATCGAAGAAATCGAGTCCGATATGGACCTTTTCTTCGCCCGCACGGAGGATCTCACATGCAATTGCGCGCAGTTCATCGTCATAGGTTACGACGTGGTCGCTATCCCAACGGACGGGACGCGAGACGTGAAGGAGTATTTCGGGCATAAAGAGCAGCGCGGTGCTGATCTTATCAGAGATGAACTCCGTCGGATGGAAATGTCCTGCGTCAAGTGTGAGGAGCTTTTTACGCGAAACTGCATATCCGAGGTAAAAATCGTTTGAGCCCGAGGTAAAGCTCTCGGCACCGATGCCGAACACCTTGCCCTCGACTGCATCCTTGTTATATTTTTCGTCAACGTCATCGGCAAATACTGCGTCAAGCGAATCAGCGAGGCGTTTTCTTGTGCCGTAACGGTCTGCGGGGGTATCCTTATATCCGTCGGGCACCCAATAATTGGTGATGACAGTATTATCGAGCTCTTTGCCTATATATTCCGCGATCTTACGGCTGCGGCGGCAGTGTTCGATCCAGAATTCGCGCACCTCGCGATCGGGAGAGGAGAGCGTGAGTCCGGAATCGCTCATCGGATGAGAAAAGCAAGTGGGGTTGAAATCAACGCCGAGATCTCTTTGCTTCGCCCACTCGACCCACGACGCAAAATGCTTGGGCTCAATATCGCATCTGCCGACGTCTTCACCACCGTTATCGAGGTAGATTGCGTGCAGATTGATGCGCTTTTTACCCGGGATGAGAGATACGGCTTTGTCAAAATCAGCGCGAAGCTGCGATATATTTACGGCACGGCCGGGGTAATTTCCCGTTGTCTGGATGCCGCCGGTGAGGTCGCCGTTCGGATTTTCAAAACCTCTTACGTCGTCGCCCTGCCAGCAGTGCATCGACACGGGGATCTTTTTGACACGCTCTATGGCTGCTTCCACGTCAACGCCGTATTTTGCATAGATTTCGATTGCGGAATTATAGCTCATATTGAATCCATCCTTTGTTCGGTTTATTTTGTTTCGACAAGCGAAAGGAAGCGTCCGTATGCTTCGTCCCACGCATCACGCTCGGAGGTATCGGGGAGATATTCCGTAAGCGGGAACGACGCGCGTATTGCGGCTCTCGCCTCGGAAACGCCTGCAAGCTGTCCCGATGCAATAAGCTGAGACGAAATATTACCGAGAGCTGTCGCCTCTGTCGGACCTGCGTAAACGGGGATGCCGCATGCATCTGCGGCGAGTCGGCAGAGATCCTTTTCCTTTGTGCCGCCGCCGACGATATTGATCGATCCCGCTTTTGTGCCTCTGATCTCGTTGATCTTCAGAATGCCCCATCTGTAGCGGAGCGCAAGCGAATCGAAGATACATCTGATAATCTGACCGGGAGTTTCCGGTCTTCCCTGACCTGTTTTTTCACAATAATCCGCGATACGTCTCGGCATATTGCCCGCAGGCGTAAACAGCTCATCGTCGGGATTGATGAGGAATTTGCGCGGCTCGGCTGAGTTAGCCATTGAGGCAAGCTCATCGAAGGAATATTTCACGCCCTCTCGCATCCACTGACGTCTTGATTCCTGCGAGAGCCAAAGTCCCGCTATATTCTTGAGCACGCGCACCGTGCCGTCGGCACCTCCCTCGTTTGTGAATCCGTACTTACGTGATTCGGACGTGATAACGGGAGATCTCATCTCTGTTCCGAGCAGACTCCACGTACCGGAGCTGATATAAACGAAATCGTCTCCCTCAGCGGGCACGGCGATAACCGCTGATGCCGTATCGTGAGATGCGACGTTGATAACATCAAGATCCGTCGAGCCCGACGCATCCTTTACCTCGGGCAGAAGCTTTCCGAGGTAAGTTGACGGCTGCTTTACGGGAGTGAACATTGACTCGGGAATTCCGATCCTTTCAAGGATCGTGCGCGATATCTCGCGTTTTTCCGCATCAAGGATAGCACCTGTAGATGCGATCGTATATTCGGTCGCAAGCTCACCTGTCAGAAAATAATTAAAAAGATCAGGCATGAACAACATTTTATCAGCCGACGCAACTATATGCGGATCCTTCGTTACGTCAGCATAAAGCTGATAAACGGTATTGAACGAAAGATCCTGTATGCCCGTTATGCCGTAAAGCTCCTCCCACGGCAGGCGAGAAAACAGTTTCTCACGCACATCCTGTGTTCTGAGGTCACGATAATGAGCGGGATTGGCAAGCAAATGACCGTTTTTGTCTATGTAGCCGTAATCTACGCCCCAGGTGTCGATACCGAGCGAGGATACACCGCCGTTTTGCGAGGCTTTGCCGAGAGACGCAAGGATCTCCGAATAAAGCGACGGAAAATCCCACGTATAGCGTCCCGCAAGCATAGCTGGTCTGTTTTCAAATCTGTGAAGTTCGGTCAGGGAGATTTTTTCTCCGTCAAATCCGCCGACGATACCTCTTCCGCTTGATGCACCGAAATCCATAGCGAGCACATTGTAGTTTTTCATTGGTGTTCAGCCTTTCGAATGATCGTTTCAGTTTGATTTAGCCCAAAGAATTGCGTTTCGTGCCGCCTCAACGGATGCCGCAAACGCCTCCTCTGCTGTTGCGTAGGTGCCCTTTACCTTTGTCTTTTCGCCGTGCTCGAGTTCGTCGAGTCCACCGAATACACGAAGATGGGGCTCAAGCGTGAGGATAAGGTCTCCGTCGCGCTTATCAAGCTCACGGAGCGTTTCTGCGATACGTCCGATGCCCTCACCTGCGGGAACGACAGTTCCTTCCACCGTCGCATCCTTGATATGCATATACGTTACGCATCCGCCGAGCAGATCAAACGCGTGAGGATAAGGCTCACATCCGCACTGAATAAAGTTTGCGTGGTCAAAGACGACACCGAGATCGTCGCCGTATACGTTTTTGAGGTCAAGGCATTTTTCGGCAGTATCGCCGTAGATGCCCTTTTCATTCTCGTGACACAGAAGCACGCCCTCGGACTTACAGATATCTATCAGCTTGCCGAGGCGGTCGATGACCTCATCGCGGCGTCCGTTCGTATCATAGAAGGAGAACGCACGGATACGGGTGCAGTCCATAATATTGGCAGTCTCGCAAACGCGTCTCGTGAGCTCATAGTGAACGTCAAGATCGCCGTCAAGAGATATTTTACCGAGCGGAGAGCCGACTGCGGAGAGGGTCATTCCCGCGCCGTCGAGCATTTTTTTGCAGTTTTTCGCTTCATCTGCAGTGAGAACGGACACGTTTTTTCCGTCAACACCTCTGATCTCGATCTTGCTTATGCCGAATTTTGCGAGTCCTTCAAGCTGACGTGCAAATTCGGGAGAATACTCGTCAGCGAATGCGCTTAAAATGAAATTTGCCATAATTATTTACCCTTTTAGTTATATTTTCAATCGCGGAATTCGGGGAATCTTTCCTTGAGGTTGTCGTGGCTGATCTTCATACTGTCGAAAAGGTCGATATAAACGTCATCCTGCTCGATCATATGATAACGCACGCCCACTTCCTTCGCCGCGTCAACGATCGCGCCGAAATTGAGGTTGCCCGTGAGGCATTCCGTCATAACAAGCTTATCTCCGCGGACTGTCATATCCTTGAGATGCAGGCAATATATCCTGTCGCCGTGACGTCTGATATAATCAGCCGGATCGACACCCGCAACGTGTGCCCAATACGTATCGAACGTGAACATAACGCCCTCGGGATCAGTCATGGACATAAGGATATCAAGTCCCGTCTTGTCGCCGTAGTGCTCGAATTCAAAGCGATGATTGTGGTAAAGGAATCTCATTCCGGCAGCCTTGATCTTCTCAACAGCTTCCGCGATGTCAAGCGCGAACGCAGCGTATCCGTCGGCTGTATGAGGATATCTGTTAGCAACACCTCCGATACCGATCGAGTCGCATCCGAAGAGCTTATGCTCAGCGATGACGGCATCCGTTTCGTTGATGATACGGTCAAGGGAAATATGCGTGAGAATGCACTTAACTCCGCATGTATCGACAGCCTCCTTGATGACCTCGGGAGTCACCTCGGGACCGACACCGGACACCTGCATATAGCGGTAGCCGATCTCGGAAAGCTTTTCGATAGTTTCAAGAAAATCCTTTTTTGTCTTGGTCATCTGGCGGACCGTGTAGAGCTGTGCGCCAAGGTAAAGCTTGTTTTCCATAATTCTTCTCCGTTTTTATAGTATTGTCAGGTTTATTTAAGTTCTGCCACTGTTACGCCCGCGTCGCCTTCACCATATGCACCTATGCGGAAGGATGAAACTCGCGGATCCGTTCGCAAAAACGAGTGCAGCGCGTTTCTGAGCGCACCCGTTCCCTTTCCGTGTATGATACGGACAGTATGCATTCCCGAGACGATCGCCTCGTCGATATATTTATCGACTGCGAACCATCCGTCATCGGTCGTATATCCGCGGATGTCGAGTTCTGATTTGAAGCTTCCGGAGCGCTCCACGCGGAACGTGGACACCGACTCCGTTTTGCCTGAAGAGGTGACGGTGTTTTCCGTCGGAGCGAAGCGGATCTTGGACGTTTTTGTGCGTGTTGTAATATTATTTGACTTGATGGTGACGTTGCCGGATTTATCGGGGCCGTCCGTGATGATTCCGCGCACGCCCGTTCCCGCGATAATGACGTCGTCGCCGCGTCTGTACTCGCGAGGCGGCGTATATTCGTCAAGCTCGGGCATTTTTTCCTCATACAGCGACTCCGTTTCGCGGAGATGAGCCTTGATCGCGCGCTTGGCGTCGATCATCGTGCGTCCGAGATTTTCGCTCTCCCGCTCGCGCTTGACCTTTTCCATCTGTGCCATAATGAACTCACTCGACGCCTTTGCGGACGCGACGATGTCACGTGCACGCTTCTCGGCGCGTTCCGCTTCCGCTTTGGCACCATCAAGCTCCGATTTGAGCTTTGCCTCGGCGCTTGTCTTGAAGCGTTCGTATTCGATCCTGAGGCGTCTTTGCTCTTCCTTTTCACGTTCCATCGCAAGACGCTCTGCCTCGAGCTTTTCGATAACGTCCTCAAAGCTCTTGTTTTCGCCGCTGACAAGCTCACCTGCACGGTCGATGATACGCTCAGACAAACCGAGACGCGAAGAAATTGCAAACGCATTGGACTTGCCCGGCGCACCGATGATGAACTTATACGTCGGGCGCAGGGTCTCGACGTCAAATTCGCAAGCGGCGTTCGAAACGCCGTCGGTATTGAGCGCATAGACCTTCAGTTCGGCGTAGTGCGTTGTTGCCGCACAAAGTGCGCGCGAGGAACGCACGTCCTCGATAATTGCGATGGCGAGTGCAGCGCCCTCGATCGGGTCTGTACCGGCACCGAGCTCATCGAAAAGAACGAGCGAGCGTTCATTGACTTTTTCAAGTATGCTTATAATATTCGACATACTTGAAGAGAATGTCGAAAGTGACATTTCGATGCTCTGTTCGTCACCGATGTCTGCAAGGACGTCATCAAAAACGCAGATCTCGGAGCTTTCTGCGGCGGGAATATGAAGTCCCGACTGCGCCATAAGCGCGAAAAGTCCAAGGGTTTTGAGTGCAACCGTTTTACCACCCGTATTCGGACCCGTTACAACGAGTGTATCGAATCCGTCTCCGAGGGAAACGGTGATCGGAACACAGGATTTTTTATCGATCAGAGGGTGACGCGCCTTAATAAGCGATATGACGCGGCGCGATGGCTCGTTGATCTTCGGCTGGACGGCATCCATCCTGTAGGAAAGCTCCGCGCAGGCGAAGATAAATGCGAGTTCGGTGATATTCATATAGTCAAGGCGCAGGCTGTACGCAGACGCGGCAACGTCTGCGGAAAGCTCTGCGAGGATACGCTCGATCTCGCGTTGCTCCTTGCCCTCGAGCAGACGGAGCTCGTTGTTTGCGTCAACGACCGCGAGCGGCTCGATAAACACTGTCGCGCCCGACGCAGATATATCGTGAACAAGTCCGCTGACTTCGTTTTTGTACTCCGCTTTGACGGGGATAACGAATCTTCCACCTCGCTGAGTGACTATATTCTCCTGCAAATAACGTGCGTAAGTACCGCCCGTAACGTACTTTTGAAGCACGTCGCGGATCTTGGAGTTGGCGGCGCGCATCTTACGTCTGATATCCGCAAGCTCGTGCGACGCCTCATCTGCGATCATATCCTCGGAAATGATCGCTTTTGTGATCTTATCCTCGAGGAATCTGTTGCCGGAAAGACGGTCGAAAATCTCATCGAGGACTGTTTCGAAGGTTTTGTCTCCGCGCAGGTAGTCTGTCAATCTGCGTGCGGTACGCAAAACGTTCGCGCAAGCCAAAAGCTCGCGCTGTGAGAGCGTAGCTCCCTTTTCGGCGCGTTCTACAGTATCGCCGATATCAGTGACAAGACCGAACGACGGCATTCCCTTGATGCCCATCAGACGCTTTGCGTCGCTCGTGCGGCGCTGACGGCGAAGCACGATAACCTCGTCATCGGACGGCATAAGCGCAAGTGCCTTGCGCTTTGCGCCTTCAGTCGGCGCGCACTCCGCAAGCATCGAGAGGATCTTGTCAAGCTCAAGTGTTTTTATTGTTTTTTCTGTGTAACTCATAGTTTTAAAGTGTCAGGCAATGCTTATAATATTCGAGCGTCGGAAATCCGCGTCCGAGATGATGCAAAAGGTATCTTTCGCAGGCGGCGGAATAGTTCGAAAGCTCTGCTTCGGGTAGTGAAAACGACAGAAACTTCGACGCATCTGCCTCGATTGTATATCTAAACGCACCGAGAAGCATCGGCGAGACTGCAATAAACGGTCTTGTCCATTCTCCTTCCCTGTCCGCGTATTTATCTGCGCGTCGGCGCGATATACAATCGGAGCACAGAAGCTCACCCTCAAGTATATCGAGATAATAAAGCGGGGCCTCGTCCGAATCGCACATACAGCAAGCGGAAAGATCCGGTGCCATACCGGAAACGGCGGCACATCGGAGCTCAAACGCCCCTTTTATCTGCGGAAGAGGGCGTTTATCCTGCGATATCGCATACAGAGTGTTGAGAGTCAGGCGAAGAAGCGCCGTTTCGTCGTTTTCTTCAACAGAGCAATGATCGGCAACGTCGCATATATACGACGCAAGCGCGATTCGGTTGAGATCTGTACGTATGCCGAAGAAAAGCTCATGCAGATCGGACTCGGATATGTGATAAAATCCGCTTTTGTTCTTCGTAAGGACAAAAGTTGAGTATGCAAACGGCTGTGAGGAGGTCATATTCTTATTTTTCAATGAACGAACGCCCTTCCCCGTAACGAACATTTTGCCGTGCTCTGCGGTAAGCAATGTGAGCAGCTTATCATTATCTCCGAGAGGTTTTTCACGGAGCACGAGTCCGTGAACGGACAACTTTTCCATTATTTAAGTGTTTTTATGTCGTATCCGAAGTCACGGAGGTAGCCGCCTCTGTCGCGCCAGCCGTCCTTGACCTTTACCCAAAGATCGAGGAAGACCTTGCAGCCGAAGAAGCGCTCAAGATCCTCGCGTGCGTACGTACCGATCTTTTTGAGCATCTCGCCGTTTTTGCCGAGTATGATGCCCTTATGCGTGCTCTTTTCGCAGAATATTTCTGCTCTGATGCGGATAAGCGTATTTTCGTCGACAAATTCTTCAACGACGACGGCTGTGCCGTGGGGGATCTCCTTCGAGAGAAGACGGAGCATTTTTTCTCTGATGACCTCGGCGGCGTAGCGGCGTTCCGTCTGGTCCGTGATCTCATCGCCGGAGAAGTACCACTCCTCCTCGCGGAGGAACGCCTTCGCTTCGTCGAGCACGTCTGCAACGCCCTTCCCCTTGAGCGCGGACGTGGGAACGACTGCATCGAAATCATGAAGCGATGCGTAATTAGTGATCGTTTCCGCGAGCTTTACGGGATCGGACTGGTCAATCTTATTGAGCACGAGGATCGCGGGGATCTTTTCCTTTTTGATACGTTCGATGACCGCGATCTCTACGTTTCCCGCAGGCTTGTCCGAGTCCGCGATGAGGATGGCGGCATCGCAATCTCCGATGGAGGTCTCCGCGCTCTTCACCATATAGTCACCGAGCTTTGTTCTTGGGTTATGGATACCGGGAGTATCAAGGAACACAAACTGATCCTCGCCTTCGGTGAGGATACCGGTGATCCTGTTTCTCGTTGTCTGAGGCTTACTTGACACGATAGCTACCTTTTCGCCGAGAATCGCGTTGAGGAGGGTGGATTTGCCCACGTTGGGTCTGCCTACGATTGCTATAAATGCTGTTCTTTTCATATTTTTCACTCCGTTTTACCGCCGTATGCGGCGTCATTTTTTATTTTTACGAATCCTTTCGGTCTTCGTTTACCGTAAGACCGAGGCGTTTCATTACGTCGCGCTGTTTTTGGCGCATTACGTTTTCTTCTTCTATGCTGTTGACGTGATCATAACCGAGAAGATGAAGGGTTGAATGTACTGCAAGGAACGCGAGCTCGCGTTCAAAGCTGTGACCGAAGGTCTGTGCCTGCAGGTCTGCTCTTTCGGCAGAGATGATTATGTCACCTATCGGAACGTAGCCGAGGGCGGGATATTCGTCCTCCGAATCAAACTGTGGGAACGAAAGCACGTCTGTCGGCGCGTCGATGCCTCTGTATTCGTTGTTGATCGATTGTATCGTATCGTTATCACAGATGACGATCGACACCTCCGCATTGCGTTTGAAGCCCTCGTATGCGAGAGTTTCCTTGACCGCACGTCTGATCAATCTGAGCTGACGGAAGCTGATGCTTTTTATGTCCTGCTCATCCTCGATGAGCGCTCTTAATTTAGGCTTGCCTATCATTTCTTCTCACCTTATACTTCCCTTCCACCTTGCGTGTTTCTCTTTCACGTTCGAATTTATCGTACGCGAGGATTATCTTCTGAACGAGCTTATGTCTGACTACGTCGCGCTCCGTGAAGCGATGGATCGCGATGTCGTCGATGCCTCCGAGTATCTTGACAGCCTCGGCAAGTCCGCTTCGCTTGCCTGACGGAAGGTCCGTTTGCGTCAGGTCACCGGTAACAACGGCTTTGGAATTAAATCCGAGACGCGTCAGAAACATCTTCATCTGCTCGGGAGTGGTGTTCTGCGCCTCATCAAGGATAATGAACGAATCGTCGAGCGTTCGTCCGCGCATATATGCAAGCGGCGCGATCTCTATCGTCTGACGCTCGATATGACGCGAGTAATTTTCAGCGCCGAGCATCTCGTAAAGCGCATCGTGAAGCGGACGCAGATACGGATCTATCTTATTCTGCAGGTCACCCGGCAAAAATCCGAGCTTTTCGCCTGCTTCGACAGCGGGACGCGTCAATATGATCCTCTGCACCTCGCGCTCGCGGAGCGCTTTGCACGCCATCGCAACGGCAAGGAAGGTCTTACCCGTACCTGCGGGGCCTACACCGAGAATGACGGTGTTTTTCTTTATCGCCTCGACATACTTCTTCTGTCCCACCGTTTTTGCCTTGATCGGCTTACCGCGAGTTGTGACGCATACACAGTCGTCGAGCGCTTCAAGCTCACTGATCTTACCGTCGGACGCCATACCGATAACGTAATCCACCGTCTGCTCGGAGAGCGTTTCGTTATACTCCGCCATACCGCGCAGATATTCCGTTGCTTCCGCGGCAAGACGCACGTTTTCATCTTCGCCCGAGATGACGATTGAGTCACCGTCTCCGTCCACATTTTGTCTGTTGCGGATCTTGACGTCGAAGGCTTCCTCAAGACGTCGGCAATTTATATCGAAGCTGCCGAAAAGTCGGCTCGTTATTTCGGTTGATTTTGTTTTTACGATTCTTTCACTCATTTACCGTGAATTCCTTTGTTTCGGCTATGTTTTCTATAACGCTCAACACACATTCGATGACGTATGCGGATCCGTCGGGGGAAAGTCCGCTTTCCGTGTCATACGAAAGAAGCGTTACCCCTTCCGTTTCTTTGATAAAGGCTTTTTTGTATTCGGCATAAGCGATCGCCGATGCACGTTCGGGAGTGAGCTGTTCCTTGCGCACTTCATATTCCGAATGCTCCACCGTGACAAGCGCTATCGGAAGCACTGTTTCTCCAAATACAGTTACATCTTTATACATAGTTATTGTATCACAAACAGCCTCATCAATTCTACCCTTTCCGCCAAAAAATATCTCACGTGAGAAGAATTTTATGCCGTAACGCGTCGTTTTAGGCTCTGTTTTCGTCTTCACGTCAAAGGATAGCGGTATATTAACCAAGATCCTGCGTTCACATACTGCATAGACCTCGCCTTCGGCATAGACGTAACGCGTATCTTTGCCCTCGTATTCCATAACCCCGGAGATGAGAAGCTGACCTTTTTTCACTACGTCACCGATCACTGCCTCGCGTTTGCCGTTTTTGACGGAGACCTGCGTTATGACGCCGTCCTTGGCGGCAACGATATTTGCCGCGCCCTCCTTCACTCCGTCATCGGACGGCAAGTACTCGCGCACCTCGGCATAGGCGACGCTTCCGTGCATATTGACCGATATCCACGCGATATCATCCGATTCTGCGAGAAATCTGTTATGCAGAACGTCAAAGTCAACTCCGTCAACGTAGGTCCCGAGCGAAAATCCGAGTTTTGCAAGCGCTTTCTCTATTTCGGTTTCGCTCACATTTTCGTTTCCCGACACCTCAATGCGCCACACGAATTCATCCGATATAAGAAGCATCGCCGCCATAACGGCGGAGCCGATGAATATACCGTAACGCTTGCCGTACAGACGCCATATATGCGGCACTCCGTGATGTCTGATGCGCAAAAGCTCCGTTTCCGTCGCCTCAAGCACGGGCAAAAGCTCGCTGTACGCAGACTCGGACAGCGTTATCCTGCGTCCGTTTTTGCGTCGTTTGCCTAACTTTACGGATATTTTTGACGCAAAGACGGCGGACGTAAGCGCCTCTATCCTCTCGGTAGGCACAACGGCAGTAACGTATCCGATGAAAAAGAGAAATATTCTTATCATCACAAGTCTTCCTCCGAAAGCTCAACGGCCGCTATATTGCCGCGCACCGTTACCTCTCCATCGGCATATTTGGGTATGTCAAGTCCCTCTCCCCTGACAAAGACAACACCGATCGACGTATTTACCTTAACAAGCTCGGGTCCGTATGCAAGTATCTCGCGGCACCCCGTCATATACACCTCGCGTCCGTCCGCGACGGTTAGCATCATCCCACCGGGAACGCCCCCGCTCGGTACCTCAAAAAGATCTCCCGCAAGCTGTGCCATACGAACAGCAAATTTACGTTTACGTTTCAACGCATTATCTCCCCCGATCATCATATAAATGCATTATATGATATGCAAACGGAGGAATAAAAAATGCGTACGAACGCCCGCACCGCCGTTTATTCGGCGGCGGCTGTATTTTTGTCGTTTTTGTTTTACATAATGCCCGATACGGTTACGGATGCCGTAAGCCGTGCGCTGTCCGTATGCGCGCTTCGAGTGATCCCCGCAGTCTTCCCGTTCACTGTAATTTCATCATTTTTTATTAAATCGGGCGGCGCTGACAGGATCGACGCGCTGTTATCCCGTCCGTTTCATGCGATATTCGGACTTTCGTGCGGTGCGTCCGCTCTTTTTTGCGGTCTTTTCTTCGGATTTCCGCTCGGCGCTATGTGCGTAGGATCACTTCACTCGTCAGGCAAGATAGACAAGTCCGAAGCGGCACGTCTTCTGACTTTTTGCGCCTGCGCATCTCCCACTTACCCCGTATTCGCCGTCGGAAAAGGAATGTTCGGCAGCGTCGGGACGGGAATTATGATCTGGTGCGTCACCTCTGCAGTATCGGTGGCGATCGGTTTTTCGTTGAATATTCTCCGACCGATCGGACGTCCGTACAAACAGTCCGTGGCGGCTTGCACGCGCACGTTACGACTGCCGGAGGCTGTAACCGCCTCTGTTGCGGACGCTTCACGCATCATGTTGAACGTATGCGGATCCGTAACGTTTTTTTCACTGATCGGTCGGGTGACGTCCGAAATGATCTCTGCCATTACCGAATCACCGTACGCTGCGCTTTTCGTCTCGTCCGTTTTTGAATTTGCGAGCGGATGCGCGCACAGCGCGGAGGCATACTCCTCAGGGCTCGTCAACCGCTCTGACGCGCTGGCGATTTCCACATTCGCAATAGGATTTTCGGGGCTCTCCGTAATTTGTCAGAACGCCTCCGTATTGCCGCATACAGGGATCGCGCTGTTGCCGCATATAGTATCGAAATTTATCACGGGACTTCTCTCATGTGCGGTCGTATATTTTCTTTCCTCACGTATTGATTCGGGAATAAACGCGTCCGTTGACTTCGACACAGCGTCATTTTCGCCCGTCGCGCTCATCCCATCCGCTGTAATCGTACTGATTTTTGTTCTTACTTTGATAAAAAATCAAAAATCCGCTTGAAAAATCATCAAAACGGATTTATAATTATTAAGTTACAACACATTTTGAGGAGAAAGATATGCATTCAAAGTGCGACGACGGCGATAATATATGCGTATACTGTAAGCACGGAACACCGCTTTATGACGGTGATGCCGTACTTTGCAAAAAGCGCGGACTTATGAAGCCTACGGCCACCTGCCGCAAGTTTTCCGATGATCCGCTCAAGCGCAAAATCAAGCCGCTTCCCCGTCTGCCCGAGCTTTATTTCCCGGAGCTTGACTGATCTTTCTTTGCAGATTTAACGGAGGTGAACGTATGAGTACAGACAGTAGCAGTACATATCGAAGTACTGAGATGAAGTCATACGTTTGCCGCGCATATATCATTTTTTGATCCCGTGACCGTGTGACTTCCGACTTATATCCGGCTGTGCCGTAAAAAAAGAAAGGAGGCGCACGGTATTTTTATACCCTGCTAACTAAAATGACCGCAAAAGAGATAATTGCCCTTGCCGAAGAAAAGCGTTTCGGTGAGATCCGAGAAGAATTCAACAAAATGATGCCCGCCGACATCGCCGAAATTCTCGACGAGGTCGAAGACGAAAGAATGCTCCTTCTGCTCTTCCGTCTTCTTCCGAAGCTGCTTGCGTCGGACACGTTTATCGAGATGGACTCCGACAGGATGGAGGAGCTGCTGACCGCGTTTTCCGACAACGAGCTCACGTTTTTGATTGAAGATATGTATCTTGACGACGCAGTTGACGTCATCGAGGAGATGCCCGCAAGCATCGCAAACAGACTCCTCAAGCGTGCGTCCGAAAAGACGAGACGTGCGATCAACGCACTTCTCAAATACCCCTCCGACAGCGCAGGCAGCATACTTACGACGGAATTCGTCCGTTTCTACCCCGACACGACGGTTGCCGAAGCGTTTGAAATCATCCGCGCCGCAGGTATTGACAAGGAAACAGTCTACACCTGCTACGTAACTGACAGAAAGCGCATCCTCATCGGCGTCGTATCCGTTTTGATGCTGCTCACGTCCGCACCGGACAAGACCATCGGCGAGATCATGGAAGAAAACGTGATCTCCGTAAAAACGACGGACGACAAGGAGTTCGTTGCAAATCAGCTTTCAAAATATGACTTCCTCGCACTTCCCGTTGTCGATTCCGAGGACCGTATGATCGGTATCGTCACCGTCGATGACGCTATCGACGTCATTACCGAGGAATACAGCGAGGATATGGACATAATGGCGGCTATCACACCGGCTGACAAGCCGTATCTGCGTGAGTCCGTCATCGGTATATGGCTCCGCCGCATACCGTGGCTTTTGATCCTTATGATCTCCGCGACGTTCACGAGCATGATAATCTCCTCGTTTGAGGGGGCGCTTGCCGCAGAGGTCACGCTGACCGCGTTCATTCCCATGCTGATGGGCACGGGCGGTAATTCCGGAAGCCAGTCGTCGGCAACAGTCATCCGCGGAATATCGCTCGACGAGGTCGATTTTTCCGACTTTTTCGTCGTTATGTGGAAGGAGCTTCGCATATCCGTGCTCTGCGGTGCGACTCTCGCCGCCGCGTCGTTCGTGAAGATTCTGCTCATCGACAATATGCTGCTCGGAAGCGGAGTTTCCGTGCCCGTTGCGATTGTCGTTTCCGTCACGCTGCTGTTCACCGTCATCGCGGCAAAGCTGATCGGCGCGATGATGCCTCTTTTCGCGAAAAAGCTCGGCGTCGATCCCGCTGTCATGGCGAGCCCGTTCATCACGACCGCAGTCGATGCGCTGTCGCTTCTGCTTTATTTCGTGTTCGCCTCCGCGGTGTTGGGAATTTAGAAATTGATATGAAAAAAGCCACCCTGTGGGTGGCTTTTTTTATTTGGCTTGTGATGTGTATACTTCTATAACAGTTGAATTGCTATATTCATTCATTGCATTTTGTAATGTTTTATACGTTCCCATATCGATCAACGGATCTGCACCGACAGGATCCATAATCAAAACGTCCGAATACGAAGCGCATGATCCGACATAGCCATACGCAACAACACGATGTTTGCTGTCCGTTGAGTGCGAAAATGTGATAATAAGAGGTCTGCCCGTATCTAATTCTGATTTTATAATTGACAGAAAGGAGGAGCTTTTTTTAGTGAAAGAGGCGCCTTTGATTTTAGAATAATAAAACTCATAATCGTTCGTTTGTGGAATAACAACTACGCCTTTTTCAATAAGTGTGCCATAAGTGTATGGTTCCCCGTCGTAATATGTGCTGATATCAACTGCCGAACAGCAGAAACATCCCCATTCTTGAAATTCTGTTGCATATTCATTATATTTTTGATTCATATTCTGCGGCATTGTAAGTGTGTTGCAATCGGTTACGGTTTGTATCAGCCAAATCTGACGGTTTTTAGTTTCTCCAACATCAGAATATCCTCCCCACGATGCATACGGCGCATCGGAAGGATATGTTAGCTCGGTCAAATACATATTTGATCCTGCAAGCTTGATTCTGTAGTGACCGGAATAGGCAGGTTCCAGTACTATTTCCGGTGCAAACGGATTATTACTCATATCTTCGTAAGAATCAACTTTTGTAATTCCGCACTGGTGAGTAACTGAGTTTTCGAATCGGGTTATACCATAATTTGCATCAAGACACGTTCGTATATGAATGGTACCCGAATAGCTTTCGATATACCAACGTTGTGAAAGGCTGTCGTCACTCAGATTTGTGACAACTTGTTGCGTGGGGATAGCGGTCAATGTTGACCATGTTTCAGTCTGGCAGTCCAGATATCTGTTAGTGTGGTAATTCTTGATCTTAACAACCGGCATAGTTTTTCTCCTTTGAATAAAATTATTTATCAAACACATCAATACGATACGATATGATCGAGGTAGTCCCTGCGTGCCCAGGGCGCATAAAACGCATGTTCAAATATCCACTTTCCGTCTTTTAAGATGAGCTCGTATGTGTCGTATTCATCTTCTTCAAACGTTATATTTCTGTGATATGCAGTAAGAATAATACCGCTTTGATAAACGACCATTTCATATTCGGCTTCGCCGTATTCCTGACCGCCGGGACCGCCCATAGGAGCTTGGAACATATAGCCTTCGACACAAGTCAAATCCTTCTTAAAGGCGTTTTTCTCGTACGGTAAAAACAGCTTTTCTATCTCGGCCAAGAATTCATCGTACGTTTCGAGCTTGCCGTATTTTACCATATAATGGGGATAATATGGATCATCAGCGAAATATATCGCGTATTTGTCGTAATCATCTACTGTATCTGATGTATATTTGCGTATGTAAAATTCGGGGAGAACGTCCGCAAACTCATAATTAATTTCCGATGCACATACGATGCGGTACATCACGCGAGCCATAAGCTCGTTATATCCCGTTCCATCAGTGAGATATTGCGTAACGAGATCGCTTATGATTTCGTCATCATCCTCAACGTACAGTATGTTTCCGTAGAAATTTTCATCTGCGTCGGGATTTTTTCTCCATATGGATTCATCGCCTTTGTACGGATAACCGCTGTAGGGATAATAATGATCCGGCAGCTTTCCGTTGTAATATTCAATGAAAATATGCCCGTGCTCGACGGCATATTCGCGTGCGAACGTGTCTTCGTAGCCGAAGATGCGGAAATTGAGCGGATCGGCGACGGAATCGAACGCGCCGTCCGCGATTCCGATGACGGGAGTTTCTTCGATTTTGTCAACGAGCACGGCACGGCTCGCGTCGGGCGAGGTCACGCCC